>CAVQHY010000005.1:250000-458865 GCA_963712465.1 uncultured Actinomycetes bacterium | reverse complement strand
GACTCTGGATCAGGTAGTCTAGGTTCGAATCCTAGTCCCGCAGCCTCACGAAAGCCCCGCAAAAGCGGCATTTTTGTTTGAGTCGGTGTTGTCAGAAGCGGCGGCAGAATTCGAGTTTGTGCCCCGTTTGTGCCCAATCAGCGCCACGGAGCGCCTCAGTCAGCCCGACGCTGGAACTCCGCTGCCGCAGCCAAGGCGACCGTCGCGTTACCCGAGTCGAGGGCGCGGCGGAAGCGTGCCCAGGCGTGGCCTGCGACGTCACGAACACATGTTCGCATGGAACAGAGCGACGCTCGCTCGTGGCCTGCGGCGAGGCTGCGCGCTGCGACGGTCGGCATGAATGGTCGGGTGGACGTGACAGCGCCTTCGTCGACCGGGAGCCGTCGGCGACCAGTCGTGAACGCACCCCGACCTCAGCGGCCTTCCCCGTGACCGGACGCGGGCCGAGGTCCGGGCACGTGCTGGAGCTCTCGCGCCGGAATCGCGGTGATGCTGGAAGCCGCATGCCCCACGCGCGAGGGGTCGTTGATAGGCGGCGGACAGCTCGGGCTGGCTTCGCGGGTCTGCATGCGCGAGAATCGCGCAAACCGAGGAGGAGGCAGAGGCGATGAAGATCGTTGTCGGCTATGACGGGTCTGACACGGCAAAGCGCGCGCTGGCCAAGGCGGCCGAGCTTGCCCAGGGAGGCGGCTCGGTCTCCGTCGTCAGTGCCGTCTCCGTTCACATGGGGGCAGTGCATGGAGCGGCCCCGATCGACCCTGACGAGGCGGCAGAGCGAAGCGCCGAGTTGAGCGACGCGAAGGCGATGCTTGTCGAGGGCGGCGTGAAGCCGAAGCTGATCGAGGGTCGTGGCGATCCGGCCGACGCGATCGTCGAGGCCGCGTCGAGCGAAGGCGCCGACCTGGTGATCGTCGGAACCCGAGGAAAGAACGCCCTCCAGCGGACGTTGCTCGGGTCGGTGAGCTCCAAGGTCGTCCACGACGCCCCATGCGACGTACTGGTCGTCCGCTGAGCGAACTCGCCTGCTCGCTCACTCGTACGGCCGCTGCGTCGTGGCAGCAGCGCTGCGTTCCGCCCGCTGCTTGATTCCGCGCAACATCTTTCGCTCCATGACGAGCGAGGCCGGCTCCATCGGGATCATTCCCAGCCGGGCTGCGATAGTCGGTAGCCGGAAGCGGTTGCGACTAATCAGCCGCGTAGAGCCGTCGCGCGCCTCGAGCACGAAGGTCCACACCCAGTTGCCGTCCTCGGAGCGCCAGGCGAGCACCTGCTCCGGTTCGACTCGCTCGAGCCGCATTCGATTCGGCCCGTAGCCGATGATGTCGCCAACCTCCGGTTGCTGGAACTCGGGCAGGATGCGATCGACGCTGTGCATGTCGAGGCCCAAGAGGTTCTCGATCCAGTCGTACGTATAGGCCCCGCCGCGGGGAGAAGGGCCCATCTGTGCGATCCAGGGCCACACGGCGGACGGCGGCGCGTCGATCGCAATGGCCCGCGTCGCAACCCCGTCGGCGTCGTCGAGCAACTCGTCGCCCGGTAGTCGCGCGGACGCATCCACGTCACTCGCCCCCCAGGTGAGGATCGGCCTGCGGAGAAATCGGACGTACAGGACGCCGAGCCCCGCAATCGCAAGAACGCAGCTCCGGCACCTCATGGCGAGAGTCTGCCCGCTCCATGTCCTTGGCGCGCGCGACGACCGTGGGCGGCGTGTCCGTCCTGACGGGTGCCCGAGATGGGGGATTGACTGGGCTCCGCTTTCCGCCGACGGGGGAACCAGAGCCACCGACCGAACGGAAGGATCCCCGTGACGCGCACGCTGCCCGCTGCCCTGCTCGCTCTCCTCGCCGCCGCCCTGCTCTCCGGATGTGCCGGCTCGAGCGAGTCCGACTCGTCCGGCTCCGCCTCGCCGCAGGCGGTCGTGTCGGAGGGCGCCGACTCTGCGGTCGTCCTCGCGGCAGCACGAACAAGCGACGCCGGCAGCGCGCGGATGGCGATGACGATCACGATGACCATGGCAGGCGTCCCCGGGCTCGACGGCCCGGTCGAGCTGGGCGCCGCGGGCGAGTTCGACTTCGCGGGGCAGCGCGGGCAGATGAGGCTCGACTACTCCGGCCTCCTCGCCGCGCTGGGCGCGCAGGCCGAGCAGGCGAAGGGGTTCATGCCCGACGAGATGCGCATGGACGGGAAGGTCATGTACATGCGCATGCCGGCCCTCGAGACCGTCCGGCCCGGCAAGTCGTGGCTGAAGCTCGACGTCGCCGCGCTCGCCGCGCAGCAGGGCGTCGATCAGAGCCTGATCGGGTCGCAGTTCGGCCAGAACGATCCGTCGCAGTTTCTCCAGTACCTCGAGGGCGCGAGCACACGCGTCCAGGAGATCGGCCGCGAGCAGGTGCGCGGCGTCGAGACGACGCGCTACCACGCGGCGGTCGATCTCACGAAGGCGCCCGACTACCTCCCCGACGAGCAGCGGGCCCGGTACGAGCAGGCGATCGCCCAGCTGACGAAGCAGACGGGCCTCGACGAGGTGCCGGTCGACGCCTGGATCGACGACGAGGGCCTCCTGCGGCGGATGACCATGAACATGAGCTTCGCAGCGGCCGGCGCGGGGGACGCGTCGATGCTGATGACGATGGAGCTCTTCGACTTCGGCGTCGACGTCCAGGTCGAGGCGCCGCCCGAGAGCAAGGTGCTGGACTTCTCGGAGCTCGGCGCGCTCGGATCGAGCTAGCGCGGCTAGTCGAGCGGGAGCTCGAAGCTGAAGATCGACCCTCCACCCTCGCGGGGCTCGACCCGGATCCGTCCGCCCATTCGGCGGACGAGCTCGCGGCAGATGTAGAGGCCGAGACCCGTCCCGCCGACCCCCCGGGTGAGATTGGGGTCAAGGCGGTAGAAGCGCTCGAAGATCCGCTCGTGCTCCGTCGCGGGAATCCCGATGCCGCGGTCGAGCACGGAGAAGCGCAGGGCCCCCTCCGTCTCCTCGAGCGCGACGACGACCTGCCCGCCGTCCGGCGAGTACTTGACGGCGTTGTCGAGGAGGTTCCCGAGCACCTGCCGCACGCGGTCGGGGTCAGCCGCCACGGGAGGCGCCTCAGCGGGCGCCGAGAGCTCGATCGCGATCGAGTCCGGTGCGTGCGCCCGAGCGGCGTCGACGACGCGGCGTGCGAGCTCGGCCGGGTCGACTCGCTCGCGGCCGATCACCAGCCCGTCCGTCTCGAGCCTGCTCGCGAGCAGGATGTCGTTGACGATTCCCGCCAGCCGGTCGGACTGGTCGGCGACGACCTGCAGCAGGCTGTCGCGCGTGGCGTCGTCGAGCCTCAGATCGTCCCGCCGCAGGGTCAGCGCCGCCCCGTGAACGGCGGCGAGCGGCGTCCTCAGCTCGTGCGAGACGGTCGCGACGAACTCCGCCTTGAGCTCGTCGACGCGACGCTCCTCGGTCAGGTCGCGAAACGCGTACACCGTGCCCTCGGAGAAGCCGACCCCGGAGATCGACACCCACACCTCGCGTCCGTCCAGGTCGAGCGGGACGGTTTCCGAGCGGCGGGCCGCCGAGGCCGGCGCCGCGACCGGGATCCGCCCCTCGACGGCGGCCCAGCCGGGCACCGCCCGGGACACCGGCCGCGCGACCACCTCTGCGGGCGAAAGACCGGTGATCGCCTCCGCGGCAGCGTTCCACAGACGGACGACGCCGTCGCCGTCGACCAGCACGACACCGTCGCCGATCGCCGCGAGCACGCGCGCGGCCTGCCCGCGCTCCTCGGCGTCATGAAAGAGGCGGGCGTTGTCGATCGCGAGCGCCGCCCGCCGCGCGATGTCGGTGGCGAGCAGCAGATCGTCCTCGTCGTACACGCGGCCGGACTCCGCCGAGACGAACGTGACCGCACCGAGAACGCGCCCGCGGGCCTCGAGCGGGACGTGCATGACCGACCGCGGCTCGACCGCGCGCATGGCGTCGAGGTGGTCTTCGTCGTGGGCCACTGCGCGCAACCGCTCGGGCGTCAGCTCGGGGACGATGATCGGCTCGCCGGAGCGCAGCACCCTCGCCGGCGGCGTCTCCCACCCGGCGCGCGGGCCGAACCGCTTCAGGCCGGCGGCGATCGCCGACTTCGACGGATCGGCGTGAACGACCTCGAGCCGTTCCGCGCTTCCGTCCTCCTGGGCGAGGTCGAGCAGGCACCAGTCGGCGACGGCCGGCACGGCGAGCCGAGCCACCTTGCCCAGCGTCGTCCGGTAGTCGAGCGAGCTCGCGAGGACGGCGCTCGCCTCGGCGAGGAACCGAAGCGCCTCCTCTCGCCGCTTGCGGACGCTGATGTCGATGCAGACGCCGACCCATTCGCGGACTCCGCCGTCGGCGGCGGAGACCGGCACGCCGCGGGCAACCATGTACCGGTAGGCACCGTCGACCGCACGGAGCCGGTACTCCGTCTCGTACGGGCTCTTCGTGTCCACCGCCGAAGCCCACGCCTCGTCGACCCGCCGGCGGTCCGCCGGATGCACGGCGTCGAGCCACCCTGCGCCCGCAGCCTCCTCCGTGGTCTGGCCCGTGAATGCCATCCAACCGGGCGAGAGGCCGCCCTGGAGCCCGTTCGCATCCGTCACCCAGACGATCTCGGCCGTGGCCTCGACGAGCGAGCGGTAGCGTCGCTCGCTCGCCGTCAGCGCGGCGAGAAGCCGCTCCCGCTCGTCCTCGGCGCGCCTGCGACTCGTGATGTCGTCCACCAGCGCGACCACGCCCCGCACTGTCCCGCTGCGATCGCGCACCGGGCCGTTCCAGAAGCTGACCTCGATCGGCGAGCCGTCCTTGCGGCGCCGCACCGTCTCGTAGCCCGAGAACGCTCCGCCGGCGAGGACGCGCGCCCTCACGTCGTGGAACTCGTCGAGCATCGACTCCTGAACGATCGGCAGCAGGACGCCGAGCGCCTCGTCCTCGCTCCAGCCGAACACCCGCTCGGCCGCCTGGTTCCAGAGCGTCACGATCCCGTCCGTGTCGTACGCGAAGATCGGAAGCGGCGAGGCGGCGATCAGGGCGCGCAGCTCCTCCTGCATCTCGAAGAGCGCCTCCTCGGTGGGAGTGCGGGGGCGCACCGGGTCCTCCGGCCCGGTCGAGCGGCGGTCGCGCTTCAACCCGAGGCGCACGCGTTGCCCCCGTTCACGGGTTTCCCCCCACGTTCCGCCGAGGATAGGCCTCGCCCCCGACGCTGTCCACGGCCGGGTCGCTCTCCATACTCCCTAGAGTGATCGACGCCGCGGCCGGGGGTCATGAGAGGAAGGTGGTTGCCGAAGCGTGCCGGCTCCCCCGTTTCGATCACACACCCCCGACCTGCCTGCGCTGCGCGACGTCGATGGTGTGGATCCACTCGTCGTGGCAGTGCCCCGGCTGCAAGTTCAAGGAAGGCTGCTGCGGCTGACGCCCGCGCGCCGTGACGGGCACGCGATTCGCTAGGCTTCCGGGCCGCAGGGCTCGGCGCATTCGTCTAGGGGCCCAGGACGCCGCCCTCTCACGGCGGTAACACGGGTTCGAATCCCGTATGCGCCTCCTCGAGAAACCCCCGCTAATCAGGGGGTTTCCGCGTCTCGGGGCTCTTTCGGATATTGGACAGGAGCGGCCAGTTCTGGCCCTAAAGGGCCACCCGGGGGCCACGATTTCCTTCTACAGTCGGTCGCGGATGGCGTGGTGATTCCCGCGCTCGCGCAAACTGTTATCACTTCGCTGCCATCCGGATGGGGTGGTGTCCATCTAAAAGGGAGCGCTCGCATGGCAATCGCAGTCGACCTCAACTTTCCCGGAGCGACGGCAGACCAGTACGACGCAGCCGTCAAGGCGATTGGTCACGGGCCATCGGGTACCCCACATGTTGGGGGCGCACTCTTTCACTGGGCGGCGGTAACGAGTGACGGTGTCCGCGTCGTCGATGTCTGGGAATCACGCGAACAGTTCGAGCAGTTCTCCCAGGAGCGAATCGTTCCGGCCGTTGAACAGGCTGGCATGCCTGCGCCCGAGATTGAGTTCATCGAGATTCACCGCTACTTGGTTGGCGGATAGATAGGTACTCCGTCTGGGGCCTTGCCACGCGAGGCTCCGGCGCCCGCTGCGGGATCAGAATCGCCGCGTTCCGAGACGGCCGGCGGAGGCTGATCGGGGACCACGAATGGATCACGGCGAGGATGTTGCCCGGAAAAGGCCTGCTAATCGGGCTCTGGTAACCTCCGTCTCACGGCCGTAACACGGGTTCGAATCCCGTATGCGCCTTCGAAGGGACGCGGTGCGAGCCGCTCCACATCGAGAGAGGCCGAGGGCCCCGGCCCCGTGACGCCTCGGCAACCTGCTCCGCGCAAGGTGCCAAGCCCGGGGTGATGTCGAGCGACCAGGGAGGATCCGATGAGCACCGCCACCGAACCGCAGTTCCTCGAACGCCTCGCCGCCCGAGGAGTTCTCGTCGCCGACGGCGCGACCGCCACGAACTACCAGGCGATGGGGCTCGAGAACGGGGCGGCCCCCGAGGAGTGGATCCTCTCGGCCCCGGAGCGGGTGCTCGAGCTGCACCGGGCCTACGTGGACGCCGGCGCGGACGTGATTCTCACGTGCAGCTTCGGTGGAACCCGCCTGCGGCTGGGCCGGTCCGGCCTCGCCTCGCACGCGCGGGAGGTCAACGTCCGGGCGGCCGCGCTCGCCTGCGAGGCGGCCGGCGGGCGGGCGCTTGTCGCGGGCTCGCTCGGGCCGACCGGAGAGCTGTGCGAGCCCCTCGGAGAGCTCGGGCTCGAGGAATGCGCAGAGAACTACGCCGAGCAGGCCGCCGCGCTCACCGAGGGTGGGGTGGATCTGCTGCTCGTGGAGACGTCCTACGCGCTCGAGGAGGCGACCGCCGCGGTCGAAGGCATCCGCAGCGTCAGTCCACTTCCGCTGGTCGTCACGTTCAGCTTCGACACCGGCAGGCACACGATGATGGGGTTGTCGCCGACCGCCGCAGTCGAGGCGATGCGGGGCCTGGGAGTGACGGCGATCGGCTCCAACTGCGGGAGCTCCCTCGAGGACTCCGACCTCGTCGTCGAGGAGCTGATCGCCGCGGCGAAAGACCTGCCCGTGTGGGTCAAGCCCAACGCCGGCATCCCGCGCGTCGTCGGGCTCGACGTCGTCTACGACGCCGAGCCCGAGACGTTCGCGTCGCATGCGGGCCGCTACGTGGCCCAGGGCGCCCGCATCGTCGGCGGTTGCTGCGGCACGACGCCCGCTCACGTCGCCGCGATCCGCCGCGCTCTCGACTCCGCAGCCTGACGCCCGGGCCGCCGTAATCGAGTGTTCACAGTCCCCGGCTTCGGGCCGCCGGGCACGGTTGCCTACAGTTACCGGAGAGCGATGGCCGAGCGCGCCGACAGCCAGACCCCGACTCCGGCGACCGCGCCCCCACCGGCTCGACGCCCGCCCCAGGGCGACCACCCGCCGGGCTGGCGCGTCGAGGGGGCGCCTCCCGATCCGAACGACAAGTCCCCGACGCGCCGGTTTCGCCCTCCGGGCGCCCGCTTCTGGTGGATCCTGCTCGGGCTTCTCCTCGTCAACTGGCTCATCGTCTCCCAGTTCGCGCCCGGTCGCCCAAACCGGCTGGAGGTGCCGTATACGACCTTCCGTGCCCAGGTCGAGCAGGGGAACGTCACCGAGGTGACGTCGCGCGGCGACGCGATCCAGGGCGAGTTCAAAGAGCCGGTGACCTACCCCGCGCCGAAGGCGGGCGAGAAGGCTCCGAAGGGCGACACGAGCTCGGAGTTCGAGACGACGCGTCCCGCGTTCGCCGACGACGGCATCTTCGAGCTCCTCGACGAGCAGGACGTCGTCGTCAACGCCCGCCCGATCGAGGAGGGACGGTCGCTCCTGGCCCAGATCCTCCTGTTCTTCGGCCCGACGCTCCTCCTGATCGGGCTGTTCGTCTTCCTCGCCCGCCGAGCGGGCGGCATGGGCGGGGCGCTGACCAGCATCGGGCGGTCGCGCGCGAAGCGCTACGAGGCGACGAGCCAGCGCACGACGTTCGACGACGTGGCCGGCATCGACGAGGCCGAGGACGAGCTTGTCGAGATCGTTGACTTCCTCAAGAACCCGGACAAGTACCGGCGACTCGGCGGCCAGATCCCCCGCGGCGTCCTCCTCAGCGGCCTGCCCGGAACAGGGAAGACGCTGCTCGCCCGCGCGGTGGCAGGCGAGGCGGACGTGCCCTACTTCTCGCTCTCGGCCTCGGAGTTCATCGAGATGATCGTCGGCGTCGGCGCGAGCCGCGTCCGCGACCTCTTCAACCAGGCCAAGGCGGTCGCGCCGGCGATCATCTTCATCGACGAGCTGGACGCGATCGGGCGCACTCGCGGTGGCGGGGCGGCGCTCGGAGGCCACGACGAGCGCGAGCAGACGCTCAACCAGATCCTTACCGAGATGGACGGTTTCACCGGCACGGAGGGCGTGATCGTGATCGCGGCGACGAACCGGCCCGAGATCCTCGACCAGGCGCTCCTGCGCCCCGGACGCTTCGACCGGCGCGTCGTCGTCAACCCCCCCGACCAGCAGGGCCGCAAGCAAATCCTCGAGGTGCACACGCGCGGCGTCCCGCTCGCCGAGGACGTCGACCTCGCGTCGATCGCGTCCGCCACTCCGGGGATGGTCGGGGCGGATCTTAAGAACCTGGTCAACGAGGCGGCGCTCACCGCCGCGAGACGCGACCACTCGAAGGTCGAGCTGGCCGATTTCACCGACGCGTTCGAGAAGATCATCCTCGGCGCCGAGCGCAAGATCATGCTCTCGCCCGAGGAGCGAGAGCGGACCGCGTTCCACGAGTCCGGGCATGCGCTGCTCGGGATGCTCCAGCCCGGTGCCGATCCCGTGCGCAAGGTGTCGATCGTGCCGCGCGGCCGCGCGCTCGGCGTCACGTTCCAGAGCCCCGAGGCCGACCGCTACGGCTACGACGCTGCGTACCTGCGCGGCCGCCTGATCGGCGCGCTCGGCGGGAGAGCGGCGGAGGAGCTCGTCTACGGCAACGTCACGACGGGCGCCGAGTCGGACCTCGAGCAGGTCACCCGGATCGCGCGGCAGATGGTCGGGCGCTGGGGCATGTCGGAGGCGATCGGGCCGGTCTCGGTGCTCCCCGGGCCAAACGACGAGCCGCTCCTCTTCCCGGGAACGGGCGGGGGCGTGTCCGACCGCACGCGCGAGCTGATCGACGAGGAGGCTCGCCGCATCATCGAGGAGTGCTACGCGACCGCCCTCGACCTGCTGCGCGAGAACCGCGACAAGCTCGACGCGCTCTCGCAGGCGCTGCTCGAGCGCGAGACGCTCGACGAGCCCGACGCGTACCGCGTGGCGGGAATCGAGCGCCATCCCGGTCGCGACCCGGTCGGCGCACCCGAATAGGGCCTACCGGGGCTACGCTGCGAGCCGGTCGCGGGTGCGCTCGAGGGCGCGCGCCTCGCTGGGTATCCACCAGTCGGGCTGGACGCGTGGCCGGCGTTGGCGCTTACGCCTGCGGCTTCGTCGCCGCGACGCGGCGAGGATGGCCACCGTGTCGTTGATCTCCTGCAGGACGAGCCCGGCCAGGGCCGGGAGCGCGAAGGCGGCGGCGACGACGAACCCGTCGAGGCCGGCCGCGCGGGCGAGCAGCGCTGCGGCGACCGAGACGACCAGCGACAGGGCGACGAGCAGATGGCCTCTGAAGAGTCCTCTCTCAATCGCCGCAAGAACGGCGCCCACGGAGCCGAGGAGAAGCAGGACCGACAGCACGGTCTTTCCTGGCAACAAGCGTAGGACCGCCGTCGGACGGCGTGAATCGCCCGACGCTCGTCAGATCGCCGGCTGTTCCGACGGATCGCTCTCGTTCCCACCGGGAGGAGCCATCTGCTCCCAGAGGACGATCTTCCCGCGGCGGATCAGGAAGCGCGCGGCCGCCTGCGACCCCGGCGGTGCGTCACATTTCGAGGTCGGACGGTCGCCGAGCTCGAAGACGGCGATGACGAACTCGCCCTCGAAGGACAGCGACACGATCGCGCCCGAGCACGGCAGGCCGGCATGCCACGCGGCGAGCTCCTCGTAGGTGCGAAACTCGCCGACCCGGTCGCCCTGGACGATCAGCGCGGGGAGCTCGAACAGGCGCGCCGCGGCGGCGTTGTCACCGGCGTTCAGCTGCCTGCTCCAGGCGCGGACGATCGCTTCCATCGTCGGGCGGCTGACCGACGAAGGCGGCGGGGCGGGTGCGACGGCCGTCGTCGGAGGCTCCGGCACGGGAGCCACGGCATCCTCGTCGCCCGATCCGCTGCAACCCGCTGCAAGCGTGGCCGCGGCTATCACCGAGGCGGCAAGGCGCCTCGAGGCCTGATGTGAGATGGACATACCCACGGATGGGGGCCTGCACACGGCAGACATCGGCCCCCTCGAGCAGCGCCAAGGCCGGCAAGCCTTGACCCTGCTCGAGTCGACCAACCTCCTTGGTGCATGCCCTCCCCGCAGGCACGCCCAGCTCACATCAAGCCTCTAGCAGGGGTCAGTCTGCTGCGCTCCCAGGCTCGCGATCGCCCGGAGGCCGGATGCGAGCTGTGTCGTGGTGACCGCGAACGAGTAGAAGCCTGGCTTCCAGCGCCCGTCGGGGCACGCGAGGCCGTTGCCGGCCGCGCTCAGCGCGACGCCGAAGTTCGGGCCGCCCTCCGCGCAGTTGGTGACTGCCCCCGTGCGGGTCCGAAAGACGTTGCGCGGTCGTCCCGGAACGCCGGCCGGGGGCGAGAACGAAACGATCGTCCGCACGCGCAGGCGCCTCGCGTTCGTGCAGGGAACGGCCTCGTTCACCCACCCGCCGCGGAGCGACACCTCCCGCGGCGCCACGCCGATCCCGCTCGAGACGATCAGCGATCCCTGGCGGGCGCTGCCGAAAGCGAACTCGACCGTCTGCGCGACGGCCGCTGGAGCCACTGCGAGAGTCACGATCGCCGCCGCAGCCGCGATGCCCCGCTTCCGTTTCACCCCAGCACCTCCCTGCCGCGCCCTGAGGACGGCCGAGCCGGCCCGACGCCGGCTACTCGACGACGACGACCTCGCAGCCGGCCTCGCGCTTGACCTCGTCGGTGACGCTCGCGCCGAACAGCCGGCCGAGGAATCTTTCGTGATGGGTGCCGATCACGATCAGGCTCGCGTTTCGGTCCTTCGCGATGTCGACGATCTGGCGGCCCGGGTCGCCGACCGCCCAGGCGTAGTCGGCCTCGACCCCCTCCGCGTCGAGCCGCTGACGTGCGTGCGCGAAGATCGGCTCGAGATCATCCGGCTCGCCGGGCTCGATCGAGATCGGGCCGTCGTCGAACGTGCCGAAGTTCCGCGGCCCGTCGGGCGCGACCGTGAACTCCTCGACCGCAACGACGAGGACACGCCCGCGGCGCTCCTTGGCCTCCGCCAACGCGCGCTCGAGCGCCCGCTTCGCGGGCTCCTTGTCGTCGTAGCCGAGGACGATCGTCGAGCTCACTTCCTGAGCATCGCAGGTCCGCGGCGCTCACGGCGCGTCCGACGGGTGATTCGCGCCGCCGCCGGCTGAGCTACCTTCAGAGGAGTGGACGACGTTCATGCGGTCATCGACGCGTTCCAGGCGTTCTTCTCCCAGATCGCGGCCGTGTCGTGGGGCCCGGTCGCGGTCGCGGTCGCCCTGCACGTCCTGCGGCTCGCCGCCCGCAGCCGCGCGTGGCAGAACATCATCCGGGCCTCCTATCCGGGCGAGCGCGTCCCCTACTGGAGCACGTTCGGCGCGTACGTCGCCGGCGTCGGCGTCAACGCGATCGCCCCCGCCCGCGCCGGTGACGTGCTCAAGCTCTACCTCGAGAAACAGCGCGTCGAGCGCTCGACCTATCCCACCCTTGCCTCGACTCTCGTCGTCGAGACGCTCTTCGACCTCGCCGTCGCGTCCTTTCTGTTCGTCGCGGCGGTGGCCCTCGGCGTGCTTCCCGGCCTGCCCGACCTCCCAGGCCTGCCCGCGTTCGACTGGTCGTTCGTCGCCGGGCACCCCCGCGCGGCGCTGATCGGCGCCAGCGTCCTGGCGGCCGCGGCGATCCTCGGCCTCACGTGGGCGAGCCGGCACGTGCGCAGCTTCTGGATCGAGGTACGCGAGGGCTTCGTCATCCTTCGCGAGCCGCGTGCGTTCCTGACGCGCGTCGTGTCCTGGCAGCTCCTGTCCTGGCTGGCGCGGCTCGCGACCGTCTACTGCTTCCTGCGCGCGTTCCACATCGATGCGACCGTGCAGACGGTGCTCGCGGTCATCGTCGTCCAGAGCCTGACGACGCTGCTGCCGTTCACGCCCGGCGGCGTCGGCCCGCAGCAGGCCGTGCTCGTCGTCGTGCTGCGCGGGACGGCGCCGGCGAGCGCGGTGCTCTCGTTCAGCGTCGGCATGCACGTGGTCACGACCGCCGTCAACGTGGCGCTCGGCTTCGCGGCGATCGGGCTGATGCTAGGGACGTTCCGCTGGCGCAGCCACGTGAGCGGCGCGGACGGTCCCATCACGCCAGAAGCAGTCGCACCGTCTCGCTCAGGCGCTCCAGGGTGAACGGCTTGGTCAACACCGCGTCGGCGAGCGGGCGCACCTCGGCGCCGAGCGCGGCCTCCGAGCCGGTGAAGAAGGCGATCGCCACCTCCGGCCGCCGCTCCCGGAGCCCCTTCGCGACCGCTGCGCCGTCGTCGGCGCCTAGTCCGAGGTCGAGCAGCACGGCCGCCACGTCCTCGACTGCGAGGATCCGGTCGAGCTCGGCCGCGGTACCAGCCTCCCGCACGCGGTAGCCCTCCGACTCGAGGTTAATCCGGCAGAGGAGCCGAAGCGCCGGCTCGTCGTCTACGACCACGATCGCCCCCACGTCGCCGGAGCCGGAGTCGACGGTCACGGCGGCGGTATCATCCCGGAGGGGATGAGGGGCAACGTTGGCACGGCCGAGCGGCAAGCCTATACGTCCGCGGTGACGGATCTCTGGAAACGCCTCGGCGTGACGCTGACCCGGCTCGAGCGCATCGCCGCGTCACCGGACGACTGGGCGCGGGAGGACGCGCTCGAGGAGCTGCCGTCGCTCCAGTACACGCTGCACGCAGGCGCCGAGCTCGCGCTCGGGATTGCGCCTCCGCCGGGGCTGGAGCAGGCCCATGCCGAGCTGGTCGCAGCGCTCGTCCAGGCCAGAGACGCGACCGCGGAGATCGCCTACGCAGCCGAGGCTGCCGGCCCCGAGCTGGTGGAGCCGCTGCTCCCGGAATGGCGAGGCGCGCTCTTTCGGGTGAGGCTCGCACGCCTGCGCGCGATCGAGCGGCCCGGGCTGACACTGGCGTCCGACACCTCGCCGGAACGATCCGAGCCCGAGGAGGGAGTTCCCTTCAATCGCACGGGGCTCGCGGCGCTGCTTGCGACCGCGCTCGTCCTCGGCGGGGGCCTCCTGTTCACCGCCGGCGCGGTGTTGGCGGCGTGGCCGATCTGGGCGGCCGGCCTGATGCTCGCAACGGGCGGCTTCCTCCTCGTGCGGCCCTGACGCCTAGCTCGAGGCGACGGCCGGCGAGTCGGCGCCCGCCAGGAATCGTCTCGGCGACCCGGTTCCGTCGGCTGTCGCCGTCCAGACCTCCTCGTCCACGCGGTAGAGGACGTGGTCGTCGTCGAGCCATTCGATCTGGTCGTCGATCACCCGTTCCTCGGCGAGCGGCGTCTCGGCCATCGTGGCGAGGTCGAGGACGTAGAGGTGCCAGACGGCCGGCTCGCCCACGCGCTTCTTGTAGGCGATCCGTGTCCCGTCGGGTGAGAGCGACGGGCATTCGACGTTCTCGTGCAGGACCCGGGCGGTGCGCGCGGCGACGTCGCCCTCGACGAGGTACGTCTTGCCGCCGGTCGCCAGCGTCGCGTAGAAGCGGTTCGAGTCATCCGCGAACGTGACCCCCCAGAAGTTGAAGTCGGGCGAGTCGATCTTCTCGCCGTCGCCCTCGATCGTGAACTCCTCGAGGTCGCCGAGCTCCTCGCCACTGCCGACGTCGATCAGGATGGTTCTGGTCGAGAACTGTCCCGGGGTGGCGTACGAGTGGCCGTACACGAACGTCGTCGCGGCCGCGTACCGACCGTCCGGCGACACGCGGGCGCGGCTGGGGAGGCCGCTCAGGCCGAGCTCGTGAACCGTGCGTGCGTTGCGATCGAACAGCAGCGCGACCAGGTCGACTGCGCTCCGTTCCTCGAGGCAGATGCCGTGACCCCCCGTGTAGTGGACGCGGGCGCAGACGAGCCCGGTCAGCGTCCGGGCGGCGCCGGGCGTGGCGAGCGGCACGAAGGCCACCTCGCCGTAGGTTTTCGGGCGGGCGCGGTCGAGGCTCCGAAACACCACCGCCTGCTGCGGGATCGTCACCGATCGCAGGACTCCGGACGCCGACGCGCGATCGCGGACGGCCGCCCAGGTGACGAAGGCTGCCGCCAAGGCGACGCACGCCACGACGAGCAGGCCGAACGCGATCGTACGCCTACGCACGGGCGGCGCTTTCCGAGGTCTGCCGAAGCAGGAACGCCGCCACCAAGAGCGCCAGCCCGAGAGCGCACATGAAGCATGCGATCGCCGTCTGGAGGCCGGCGAAGGTCCACAAGGCTCCGAAGACGATCGACGAGATCAAGCGGGCGATGCTCGTCGCCGCGACGACCACCGCGAGCCCGCTGGCCTGCAGCGAGGACGGGAGCGCGGCGCTCGCGAGCGCCATCAGGACTCCGTCCGTCGCCGCGTAGTACGCGCCCAGCAGCACGAGGTAGACGAGCACCAGCCACGTGCCGCCGGCCGGAACGAGCAGAGACGTGTAGACGACGCCGAGGAGCGCGTAGCCGCCGACGAAGACCTTCCCCCGGCCGATTCGATCGGCGAGCCTGCCCGCCGGGATCGCGAGGACCATGTACACGGCGGCTGTGCCGACGAAGAGCAGCGGGAAGAAGCTGGTGTCGAACTCGAGGCTGCGCTGCAGTCCGAGGTAGACGAAGGCGTCGCTGACCGTGGCGAGCGCGAGCACGGTCCCCGCAATCACGATCGCCCGCACGCGGCGGTCGGCGAGAAGCCCCGCCACCTCCTTCCCGGTCACCGCGGGCGGCCGCTCTGGGGGCTCTTGCCGGCGTGGGTTGTCGACGAGCAGCGTGATGATCCCGAGCCCGACGAGAGCGAAGCAGAAGCTGACGACGAAGATCGCGTCGAACGAGTCCGGCGCGAGGGCGAGCAGGCCGAAGGCGACGAGGGGCCCGAGCATCGCCCCGGTCGTGTCGAGCGCGCGGTGCACGCCGAACGCCGTTCCGAGCGATCGGCGCGGTGTCGTGAGCGCGATCATCGCGTCGCGCGGAGCGGTCCGGATTCCCTTCCCGGTGCGATCGAGAAAGACGATTGCGCCGATCGCCGCCCAGGCGCCGGCGGCGAGGAAGGCGAGCTTGCACACGGCCGAGATCGCGTACCCGGCCACGGCGACGTCCTTGTAGCGGCGCCGGCGGTCGGCGACGAACCCGCTCCCGACGCGCACGAGCGCCGACGCGCCCTGGTAGATCCCGTCGATGACGCCGAACTGGAGCGGATTCAGCCCCAGGGTGTAGACGAGGTAGACGGGCAGGATCGTCGCGACCATCTCCGACGACATGTCCGTGAAGAGGCTCGTGAGGCCGAGCAGGAGCACCGTCCTGCTGACGAGCCCGCGCGAGAGGAGCGCGCGGTTGCCCTTCACGAGCGCGACTGCGTTCTCGACCTGGTACACGAGGCGCTAGGACCGCGTCAGGGCAGGCGAGCAGGGTTGGTGACCCACCGTCTGACGGTACTGGCGGGCCGTGCGCGCCACCACGGCCCTCCGGATAGTCCGGCATCCGGGCCTTCCTAGCCGAACGGCTAGGTGCCGATGCGCGCGTGCGCTGCGTCGAGCCGCGCGATCGTCTCCTCGCGCCCGAGCAGCGCGATCGACTCGAACAGCCCGGGCGATACCCTGGAGCCCGTCACGGCGACGCGGATCGGCTGAAGTGCCTGCCGCGGCTTGAGACCGAGGTCGTCGCAGAGCGCACGGAGATCCGCCTCGATCCGCTCGCCCTCGAAGGGCTCGCTCACGGCAAGCCGGACGCGGGCCTCGGCGAGGACCGGCTCCGCCCCGTCCAGGAGCTCGACCGGCGGCTCGACGCCGTGAAAGAGAAACCCGGCAAAGTCGGGGAACTCTCCGAGCGTCTGGATCTTCTCCTGCACGAGCGGAGCGGCGGCGCGGATCGTCGCCTCGTCACCGTCGAAGCCGATCTCCTGCAGGTAAGAGACGAGCGTGTCGGCGTACTCCGGGGGCGGGAGCTCACGCAAGTAGACGCCGTTCATCCAGGCGAGCTTCGCGTAGTCGAACGTCGCTGGACTGGTCCCGATCCGTTCGAGCGTGAAACCGGCGACCAGGTCGTCGCGCGACATGATCGTCGTCTCGGCATCGAGGCTCCAGCCGAGCAGGGCGAGGTAGTTCATGAGCGCGGGCGGGATGTACCCGGCGCCGCGGAACTCCTCGAGCGAGACGGCTCCGTGGCGCTTCGAGAGCTTGCGGCCATCCTCGCCGAACACGTTGGGGACGTGCGCGTACACCGGTGGCTCCGCGCCGAGCGCGCGCAGGATCTGGATCTGCTTCGGCGTGTTCGAGACGTGATCGTCTCCGCGGATCACATGTGTGATCCCGTCATCGGAGTCGTCGACCGGCGAGGCGAAGTTGTAGGTCGGGCGCCCGTCCGAGCGCAGCAGGACGACGTCCTCCAGCTTCTCGTTGGGAAACTCGATCGCGCCCCTGACCGCGTCGTGCCATCCCGTGGTCCCCTCGTCGGGCATCCGGTATCGGATCGCGCCGTCGTCCTCGTAAGCCCGGTCCTCTGCGAGCAGCCGCTGCGCGACCTCCTGGTGGCGCTCGAGCCGGTCGAGCTGAAAGGCGACCGGGCCGTCCCAGTCGAGCCCGAGCCACCGCAGCGAGCTCTGGATCTGGTCGACGGACTCCTCGACCTCGCGGCCGCGGTCCGTGTTCTCGATCCGCAGGAGAAAAGCACCGCCGACGTGGCGCGCGAACAGCCAGTTGAAGAGCGCCGTGCGAACGCCGCCGATGTGGAGAAACCCGGTGGGGCTCGGGGCGAAGCGAACGCGGGCGGACACGGCGGGTAGCGTACCCGCGTGCTGTTCGGCGCCCACCTCTCCACCGCGGGCGGCATCTTCACGGCGATCGATCGCGCCGAGGCGCTCGACTGCAACGCCGTCCAGCTCTTCACGCAGAGCCCCCGTGCCTGGCGGCCGACGGCTCACGCCGACGAGAGCCTCGCCCGCTTCCGCGAGCGTCGTGCCGAGGTCGGGATCGGGTTCGTCGTCTGTCACGCGCTGTACCTGATCAACCTCGCCTCGCCGGACGACGCTCTCTACGAGCGTTCGCTCGAGTCACTCCTCCGCACGATCGGCGTCGCCGTCGCGATCGAAGCCGACGGCGTCGTTCTGCACGTCGGCTCGCACCTGGGCTCGGGCTTCGACGCGGGGCTCGACCGCGCGACGCCGGCGCTTGCTCAGGCGCTCGAACACTGTGCCGGGCCGACGTGGCTCCTGCTCGAGAACTCCGCCGGGGCCGGGGGAACGATCGGCCGGTCGATCGAGGAGCTGGCCGCGCTGGTGGATCGCCTCGGCCGCCACCCGCGCCTCGGCCTCTGCCTCGACTCGTGCCACCTGTTCGTCTCCGGCGTCGACGTGACCGACCCGGCCCGCGTGGCCGCACTCGTAACCGAGCTGGACGAGCGGGTCGGGCTCGAGCGCGTGCGCCTCCTGCACGTCAACGACGCCGCCGCTCCGCTCGGCTCGAACCGGGACCGTCACGCGAACGTTCTCGAGGGCCTGATGGGAGAGAGGCTCGGCGCGTTTCTCGCACCGCGCGAGTTCCAGAGCCTCGCAGCCGTGCTCGAGACGCCCGGGCCGGAGGGTCGCGGACCGGATGCGGGCGAGCTCGCAAAACTCCGCAAGCTGCATGCCCGCTGGACATCCGAACGGCGCGCGAGACGCTAGGCCGCGTCGACGCGGGCGAAGATGCGAAACGACGGCTTCCCGCGCGGGAGCTCGAAGAACTCGGGATTGACGCAGCCCAGCTCGTCGGCTCGGTGCTCGTAGCAGCTCTCGACCTCCGCCAGGCACATCGGCAGCGGCTTTCGCCCCGCCCTGACGGCACCGAAGCCCTCCCGGGTCGCCTGCGCCTCCTGCAGGAGATCGAGGTCGATCTCGACCTCGTACACCTTCTGCATGCAGCCGATGTAGGTGTGGCCCCACTCGCGGTAGGCGTAGAGGAACGGACACGCGCGGTCGACGCAGGCCGCCGGATAGACGACCTTGTCGCAGTGCACGTCGCAGCGTCGGCATTCGACCTCGTCCTGGGGCCGCAGCGGGAGTGTCGTCGAGGCGGGAAGAACGGGCTCCACAGGTCGATTGTCGGCCACGATGTTGGGCCTCGCAAGACTTGACTTTCCGCGATCTCGGGTGTAGCGGCTGTGGACGAATCGTCACGGATCCTCGCGCGCCGTTGGCGCTTCCGCGACGGGCTCACGCGCGAGCGCCGGCTAACCTTGGAACCGGGTGGTGGGTGGCGCCCCTCCCCACCCAAGGGAGGGGCTTCGGGCGAGCGGCGGCCCCGCGTCGCTCTGCTCGCCGTGTGCCGTCCTCAGACCTCGTCGAGGACGCTGAGCACGATGTCGAGGACGTCCATCTGCGCCTTCGCCTCGTGGTCGGGCGGCAGGCCCCGCCCGTCGTCGGGGTCGTCCCGGTACCAGACCGCGAGCACGGTCGTCATGCCGAGCTCGGCCGCGCCGCGCATGTCCTCGTAGCGGCGATCGCCGACGAACAGCGTGCGAGCAGGGTCCGCACCAAGCGACTCCAGAGCTGCTCTGAAGATCTCCGGATGCGGCTTGCGCACGCCGACCTCTGAGGAGAACACGGCGACGTCGAGACGCTCGGAAAGCCCCTGATCAACGAGATCGGCCCGTAGGAGCCAGCCGGGATCGAATGCGTTCGAGACGAGGCCGACCTTCACGCCGCGCGCGCGGATGGCGTCGAGGAGCGCATGAGTCTCCGGGCCGAGCCGCCTTGCCGGCCGCCAGGCCTCATGTTCGGCTGACAGAAACGCGGCGAGCTCGACGTCCGTCAACGCGACGCCGAACCCGCCGAGAAGCTCGCGAACGAGCTCCGGGTACTCGACCTCCTCGATCGTGCCCGGCGCGAACAGGAGCGGGAAGTACCGCTCGCGAAAGCGCTCGGACGTCTCGCTGCTGCCCGGAAGCCCGTCACGACCGATCGCCGCGAGCCCCGCCTGCCAGCCCTGCTCGAGCAGCCGCTCGTCGTAGTCGAAATGGAAGAGCGTGTCACCCCAGTCGAACAGGACGGCGTCGAGCACACCGGCGAAGGGTAGTCTCCGTCGCCGTGACCCGGCGCATCCTCACAGCCGGCCTGCTGCTTACGCCGGTCGTGATCGCCGAGAGGTTCCTGGGCGCCGGAGACATCACGCTCTTCGTGCTCGCCTCGATCGCGCTGATCCCGCTCGCCTGGCTGATCGGCGAGGCGACCGAGCATGCCGCACACCACACCGGGCCGGGGATCGGCGGCTTCCTCAACGCGACCTTCGGCAACGCCCCCGAGCTGATCATCGCGCTGTTCGCCGTCGCCGACGGCCTCACCGAGGTCGTCCGCGGCTCCCTGACCGGGTCGGTGGTCGGCAACCTCCTCCTCGTGCTCGGCTTCTCGCTCTTCTTCGGCGGCAAGGGGCAGCTCGACCGCGCCTCCAGCTTCACGTCGTTCGCCCTCGTCGCGCTCGCAACCGTGCTCCTGCTGATCCCGTCGGTTCCCGCCTGGGACGGGAACCCGGATTCGCGCAACCTCGCGGTGCTCTCGGTCCCGGTCGCGATCGTCCTCCTTCTCGTCTACGTCGTGGTCACGTGGGTCGCGCTCCGTCGCCATCGCGTGCTTCACGTCTCGGACGACCCGGAGCCGATGCTGGGCTGGTCGCTGCGGCGATCGCTCGCCCTGCTCACCGCGGCCACGGTCGCGACCGCGTTCGTTGCCGAGATCCTCGTCGGCTCGATCGAGACGTTCGCCGACGCGGCCGGCCTCTCGGACTTCTTCGTCGCCGCCGTCATCGTGGCGATCGTCGGCAACGCGGCCGAGCACGGCGGCGCGATCGTCGTGGCGGCGCGGGGCAACATCAAGCTCGCGGCCGAGATCGCACTCGCCTCGAGTGCCCAGGTCGCCGTGTTCCTGATCCCCGCGGTCGCCCTGCTCTCCTGGGCGATCGACCCGCTCGCGCTGTCGTTCCGGCCGGTCGAGATCGCAGCGCTGGGCGGATCGACGCTCTTCGCCGCGCTCGTCCTCTGGGGCGGGCGCTCGAGTCGCCTGCGCGGCAGCCTGCTGATCGGGGCCTACGTCGTGGTAGCCGCGGCGTTCTTCGTCGCCGGCGAGCGCTGAGCGTCGGCGCCGAGCGCACGGGTAGCACCCTCGATCGCCCGCTCGACATCGCCGGCGCCGACACCGAGGTGCATGACCGCGCGGAGGACGCCCTTCGGTGCGGCGGGCGAGAGCAGCACACCCTCCCCTCGCAGACGGTCGATCGCCTCCTCGGCCGTCAGGCCGAGCCCCGCCACGTCGACGAAGACGAAGTTGGTCTCCACCTGCTCGAGGTCGACGGAAAGCCCGGCTTCGGCGAGACCTTCCGCGAGTCGGCGCGCGTTCGCGTGGTCCTCTGCGATCCGCTCCACGTTGCGCTCGAGCGCGTAGAGACCGGCCGCAGCGACGATTCCGGCCTGGCGCATCGCGCCGCCGAACAGATGCTTGTAGCGGCGCGCCGTGGACATCCGCTCGCGTGACCCGGCAACCAGCGCTCCGAGCGGGCAGCCCAACCCCTTGGAGAGGCAGAGCGTGACCGCATCCGCCTCGGCTCCGTACTCGGCCGCGCTGACGCCCGCAGCGATCGAGGCGTTGACGAGGCGCGCTCCGTCGAGGTGAACGGAGAGACCGAGCCGGCGCGCCTCCGACGCGAGCTCCCGAACCTGCGCGAGCGGCCACACGCGCCCGCCGCCGCCGTTGTGCGTGTTCTCGATCGAGACGACCGTCGTCGGGGCCATGTGGATGTCGCCCGCCGGGCTGACCGACTCGCGCAGCTCCGCCGCAGTGAAGCGACCGTCCGGCGAATGGATGCGCTTCATCGCGAGCCCGGAGAGAACAGCCGGCCCGCCGAGCTCGTACCGGAACACGTGCGCGTTCGCCTCGGCGACCATCTCGTCGCCGGGACGCGCAAGGACACGCAGGGCGATCTGGTTCGCCATCGTCGCCGTGGGCAGGAAGACCGCCTCCTCCTGCCCGAGGAACTCGGCCGCGCGCTCCTCGAGCGCGTTCACGGTCGGATCCTCACGCTTCTGCTCGTCGCCGACGGGCGCCTCGGCGATCGCGCGCCGCATCTCGGCGGACGGCTGGGTGACCGTGTCGGAGCGCAGATCGATCATGCGTGGATTCTCTCAAGCAGCGGGCGTGGCCCGAGCCCGAGCGCGAATGCGGCGGCGGTCGCGGCCAGGATCGCCGAAGTCCCGCCGACGGCGAATGCGAGGTCCGTGCCCCCGGTCGCCGCGAGCCACCCGGCGAGCAGGCCGCCGAACGGTGCGCTTCCGTTGAAGGCGAGGAAGAAGAGGGCGATCACGCGGCCGCGGAGCGCGTCGGGCGCCCCGAGCTGCAGCGTGGCGTTCGCTGTTGCGGTGAAGAGCGTGTAGAACAGGCCGGTGCCGAAGAGCAGGAGCGCCGCGGCCGCGATCGAGCCCTGCGGAGCGAGCACGAGCTCGACGATCCCCAGGCCTGCCGCGCCGACGAGCATCACGCCGATGCTGGCACGCCTTCGCGTCGCGACGGCGAGCGCGCCGACCAGCGCCCCGGCCCCGAAGAACGCCGAGATCATCCCGAGCACCTCGGGCCCGCCGCCGAGCGTCTGCTTCGCGAGCACGGGCAGCAGCGTGTTGAACTGGAACGAGACCATGCTCACGATCAACACGCCGCCGAGCACCACCGCCGCCAGGCGCGTACGCCGGACGTAGTCGATTGCCTCGAGCGTCCCTCGCACGAACGTCGGCGGCTCGCCGCGGTCGAGCCGAACGAGCTCGTCGACCCGCATCGCCAGCAGGCCGGCGAGGACGGCCAGGAAGCTCACGGCGTTGAACGCGAAGCACGCACCCACCCCCGCCGCGGCGATCACGAGCCCGCCGGCCGCCGGGCCGACGACACGGGCGGCGTTGAACAGGCTCGAGTTGAGCGCGATCGCGTTCGGAAGCTCGCGCGGGCCGACCATCTGGAACGTGAGCGCCTGCCGCGCGGGCGCGTCGAACACGAGGGAAACCCCGCGAAGCGTCGCGAGCACGAAGACCTCCCAGAGCTCGATCACGCCGGCCAGGGTCAGCGCCGCCAGAGTCGCAGCGATCACCATCGACACCGCTTGCGTCGCGATCACGAGCCGCCGGGCGTCGAGCCGGTCGACGATCACGCCGGCCGGGAGCGAGAAGATCGTGAAGGGAAGAAACTGGCACAGCACGAGCAGGCCGACGGTCAGTGCCGAGCCGGTCATCTCCAGCACCAGCCAGGCCGTGGCGACGTTCTGCATCCACGTGCCGCTCACCGAGACGACCTGACCCGAGAAGAACAGGCGGTAGTTGCGGTGGCGGCGCAGACTCGAGAACGTTCGCCGGTTGGCCCGTAGGACGGCCGCGGTCACGCCCCGACCTCGAGGAGCCTTCGCAGCGGCCCGATGGCGCCGGTGATCGCCTCGAGCTCGTCCTCGTCGAGCCGCCGGAGCCGTGCCGCGAGCCACGCTGTTCGGCGCGAGCGCGCCGAACGAAGCACGCGCTGACCCTCCTCGGTCACCTGGAGCTCGACACGGCGGCCGTCGTGCTCCGAGCGGGGGCGACGGACGAGCCCTGCGGCTTCGAGCCGGTCGACCGCCGTGGTCATCGCCGGCTTCGACATGCCCTCCCGCTCCGCGAGCTCGCGGATCCCGATCCCCGGCGTCGTTCTGATCGCATGGAGAAGTGTGGCCTGGCCGGCGGTGATCCCGAGCGGCGCAAGCTCTCGCTTCAGCTGCCGGTTGATCAGGAGGACCACCGGGCGCAGCTCGTTGGCAAGCTCGACGGGATCAGCTTTAGTTAACATCGCTAACTAGTTTACCAGCCGGGCTGGCGCGACTCGCGCGCTACCGTGTCGTCGTGGATCTCGAGCGGCTCGAAGACACGCTCGCCTCCGGTGGCGAGCCCGCGTTCCGCGCCCGCCAGGTGTGGGAGTGGACCGCCCGCGGGGCCGATGGCTACGCGTCGATGACGAACTTGCCGGCGCGGCTCCGGTCGGAGCTCGCTGCGGCCGTGCCGTTCTCGACGCTCGCGGTCGAGGGCGAAGCGACCTCTCGCGACGGCACGGTCAAGACGCTTTTCCGCACGAATGACGGCCATCCCGTCGAGGCGGTGCTCATGCGCTACCGCGACGGCCGCCGCTCGCTCTGTCTCTCCTCCCAGTCCGGCTGTCCGCTCACGTGCACGT
Source organism: uncultured Actinomycetes bacterium (assembly GCA_963712465.1). Classification (GTDB taxonomy): domain Bacteria; phylum Actinomycetota; class Thermoleophilia; order Gaiellales; family Gaiellaceae; genus CAVQHY01. The sequence continues at coordinate 435,321 of CAVQHY010000005.1, read as the reverse complement.
TCTGTGCCACCGGGGCGATGCGCTTCGGCCGCAACCTGACGGCGTCGGAGATCCTCGATCAGGCGCTCCACTTTCGCCGGAGCGACGCGGTCGACCACGCGGTGTTCATGGGGATGGGCGAGCCGATGCTCAACCTCGACCACGTTCTCGCGGCGGCTCGTCGACTCGCGGACCTCGGGATCACGCCGCGGCGCACGACGATCTCGACGGTCGGCTGGCTGCCCGGTCTAAGACGATTCGCCGACGAGGTGAGCGAGCCCTTCCGGCTCGCGATCTCGCTGCACGCACCCGACGACGCGCTGCGAAGCGCGATCATGCCCGTCAACGACCGCTACCCGCTCGCGGACGTCCTCGCAGTCTGCGCCGCCTACCACGAGCGAACCCGGCGGAAGGTGTTCGTCGAGTACGTGCTGCTCGCGGGCGTCAACGACGGCGTCGACCAGGCGGGGGCGCTCGCGGAGCTTCTCGACCGGCGCGTCTACAAGGTGAACCTGATCCCGTACAATCCGACGGGGCTGTACGAGGGGTCGTCGCGCGCCGCGATCGCCGCGTTCAGGGACGTGCTCGATCGCGCTCGCCTGCCGACCACCGTGCGGCTGACGCGCGGTCGCGACATCGCGGCGGCGTGCGGCCAGCTCGCCGCGGCACGCTGAGCCGCGAGACTACGAGGCCGTCGCCGCCTGCGACGGCGTTGTCTCGCCCACCGGGGAACCGCCGAGATCCGGATGCTCCTCGAATCCGTAGCGGACGACCGCTCGCTTCGCCGCCTTGACCTCGTCGAGCCGCTTGACCGGCCGCGAGTGCGGCGCCTCCTTGAGCAGCCGCGGCTCGGCCGCGGCCTCGCGCGCGATCGCCAGCATCGCCTCGGCGAACGCGTCGAGGGTCTCCTTCGCCTCGGTCTCCGTCGGCTCGATCATCAGCGCCTCCGGGACGATCAGGGGGAAGTAGATCGTCGGCGGATGGTAATCGTAGTCCATCAGCCGCTTCGCGACGTCGAGCGCGGTGACGCCGTGCTCGCGTTTGAGTTCGCGGGCCGAGAGGACGAACTCGTGCATGCAGAGCCGATCGAAGGGGAGCTCGTAGGCGTCGCTCAACCGTGCGAGCAGGTAGTTGGCGTTCAGCACGGCCGTCTCCGACATCTCCCGGAGCGCCGGGCCGTACGCGCGGATGAACGCGTACGCGCGCACGAACACGCCGAACGGGCCGGTGAAGCCGCGCACCTTGCCGATCGACCGGGGCCGGTCGTGGTCGAGCCGGAACCGCTCCCCGTCGCGCGCGATCGTGGGGGTGGGCAGGAAGGGCTCGAGCATGCCGCGCACGACGACCGGCCCCCCACCCGGGCCACCGCCTCCGTGCGGCTGTGAGAACGTCTTGTGCAGGTTGATGTGCACGAGGTCGAACCCCATGTCGCCCGGTCGCGAGATCCCGCAGACGGCGTTCAGGTTCGCGCCGTCGTAGTAGCAGAGGCCACCCGCGTCGTGGATCGTCCGGGTCACCTCCTGGATGCCCTCGTCGAAGAGCCCGAGCGTCGAGGGATTGGTCAGCATCAGCCCGGCCGTCCGCGGGCCCGCCTTCGTCCGGAGATCCTCCAGGTCGATGTTCCCGCGCGCGTCCGTCTGCACGCCGACGAGAGTGAACCCGGCCATGGCGACGCTCGCGGGGTTCGTTCCGTGTGCCGTGTCCGGGACGATCACCTCGACACGGCCGTCCTCGCCGCGATCGGCGAGGTAGGCGCGGACGAGCATCAGCCCGGTCAGCTCGCCCTGCGCGCCGGCGGCCGGCTGGAGCGAGACGGCGTCGAGGCCGCACACCTCTTCGAGGATCCGCTCGAGCCGCCACATCAGCTCGAGTGCGCCCTGGATCCCGTCCTCCTCCTGGAGCGGGTGCAGATCCCTGAACCCCGGAAGCGCGACGACGCGCTCGTTCACACGCGGGTTGTGCTTCATCGTGCAGCTGCCGAGCGGATAGAAGCCCGTGTCGATCCCGAACGTGCGGGTCGAGAGCTTCGTGAAGTGCCTAACGACGTCCGGCTCGGCGAGCTCGGGGAGCCGTGGCGGCCGGGCGCGACGGAGCTCCTCGGGCACCGACGCCTTGGGGAGTTCCTGACGCGGAAGCGTCCCGGCGCGCCGGCCGGGCTGGGACTTCTCGTAGATCAGCTTCAAGCGGCCACCTCTGAGAGCACCTCTGCCAGCCGGTCGACGTCCGCGGGCGTCCGCTTCTCGGTCACGCAGACGAGGAGGGCGTCGTCGAGCCCCGCGTACTCCCGTCCGAGCGGATAACCGGGGTGCACGCCGCGCTCGCGCGCGGCGGCCACGACCTCGGTCGCCGGTCGTCCGACGCGCACGGCAAACTCCTTGAACGTTGACCGTTCCGAAAACACGAGCTCGAGGCCGAGGCGCTCCTTCGCGAGCGCGGCGAGGCCCATGCAGGTCTCCCCCACCTCGAGCAACCCCTGCGGACCGAGCCACGACAGCGTGATCAGCCCGGCTAGGGCGAGGAGCGTCTGGTTGGTCGTCATGTTCGAGGTCGCCTTCTCCCGCCGGATGTGCTGCTCGCGCGTCTGCAGGGTCAGGACATACCCGCGCTCGCCGGCGGCGTCGGTCGTCTCGCCCACGATTCGTCCGGGCATGCGCCTGATCAGCGCGGAGCGGGCCGCGAGGAAGCCGAAATGCGGGCCGCCGAAGGCCTGGTAGCAGCCTGCGCCCTGGCCCTCGCCAATCGCCATGTCGCAGCCGTATGCCCCCGGGGCCTCGAGGACACCCAGCGACATCGGATCGACGTGCGCGACCGCCAGAGCGCCCGCCTCGCGGGCGGCGGCGGCGAGGTCGGGGGCGGGCTCCAGGCAGCCGAGGAAGTTCGGCTGCTGGAAGATCACGCAGGCGGCGTCGCGCGCGGCCGCGCCGAGCTCGTCGGGATCGGTAACGCCCTCGCGGTGCGGCACCTCGACCACCTCGAGGCCGAATCCCGGCGCGTAGGTCTTCACGACCTGGCGGACCTGCGGGTTCAGCGACTCGGCGACCACGACGCGGGCCCGCTGGGTGGCGTGCGCCGCCACGTAGCACGCGTCGGCCGCGACGGTGGCGCCGTCGTAGCCAGAGGCGTTCGAGACGTCCATGCCTGTCAGCTCGCAGATCGCGGTCTGGTACTCGAAGATCGCCTGCAGAACGCCCTGGCTCAGCTCCGGCTGGTACGGCGTGTAGGCGGTGAGGAGCTCGCCGCGCTGGAGCATCGCGTCGACGATCGCCGGGACGTAGTGATCGTAGATTCCGGCGCCGAGGAATGACAGCTCGCGACCGGTGTCCACGTTCCGGGCGGCGAGCTCGCCGAGGTGCGCGACGAGCTCCTGTTCGGAGAGGGCACGCTCGAGCGCGAGCTCGCCGCGGAAGCGGACGGCCTCGGGCACGTCGCGGAAGAGCTCCTCCACCGAGGCGACACCGATCGTGCGCAGCATCTCCTCCCGATCGGCCTCGGTGAGGGCGAGGTAGGTCATCAAGAACAGGCCTCCGGGCCCGTGTGTACGCGTACCGCCCCGGCGACCGCTCGGCCCCGAGCGCTCACAGCGTCTCGAGAAGGCTGCGGTACGCGCCCGCGTCGAGCAGCGTCTCCAGCTCTGACGGATCGGCGAGCCGGATGCGCACGAGCCAGCCCGCTCCGTACGGGTCGTCGTTGACGACCTCCGGCGCGTCGACGACGGCCTGGTTCACCTCGACCACCTCGCCCGAGAGCGGCGAGATCAGGTCCGACACCGCCTTCACCGACTCGACCTCGCCGTAGCTCTCGCCCGGCGCGACCGGGCTCCCGACGCCGGGCGGCTCGTAGTGGACGAGCTCGCCGAGCGAGTCCTGTGCGTACCAGGTGACCCCGAGCGTCGCCTCGTCGCCGTCGACGCGGGCCCAGTCGTGCTCAGGGTGATACCGGAGATCGTCGGGGTACGTCTCCTCGGCTGCCATCGACGCTATACCTCCCGGTGGTAGATCGGCTTGCTGACGATACGCGCCGCGCGCAGGCGGCCGCGCACGTCGATCGTGACGGTTGTACCCGGCTCGGCCAGGCGGCTCGGCACGTAGCCGAGCCCGATCCCGCGCTCGAGCATCGGGGAGTGCGTCCCCGACGTGACCTCGCCTCCCTCGACGATGGTCATGCCCTGCCGCGGAATCCCGTCGGCATCCATCACGAACGCGACCAAACGCTCGGTCGTTCCGTCGCGGTGCGCCCGGCGGATGACCTCGACGCCGGTGAAGTTCTTCTCGAGCGCGCAGGCCCAGCCGAGGCCCGCCTCGATCGGCGTCCGCTCGGGAGAGATGTCGTTTCCGTGCAGCGGGTAGCACGCCTCCAGGCGCAGCGTGTCCCGCGCTCCGAGGCCGCACGGCACGATGCCCCGCGCGAGGATCGCGTCCCACAGACGGGAGGCGTGCTCGGGAGCGCAGGCGAGCTCGCAGCCTCGCTCCCCCGTGTAGCCCGTGCCCGCGACGAGGCACGGCACGCCGAGCACCGCCTCGTCACGGAAGGTGAACGGCGGCACGTCGATGCCGAGCCGCGACAGCGCTTCCGGGCCCTGAACGGCGAGCAGGGCCCAAGCGTCCGACACGTCGATCGCCTCGCAGAGCGCTCGCGCGTCTGCATCTGTGTTGGCTGCGTTGACCACCAGGAGGTAGCTCTCCGGCTCCCGCCGGTACGCGATCAGATCGTCGTCGATGCCCCCGCGATCGTTCGTGAGCAGCGTGTACTGCGCGCGGCCCGGGTCGATCCGGTCGAGGTCGTTCGAGAGGCGCCCCTGGAGATATGCGTGGGCACCGTCCCCCGCGATCTCGAGCTGACCCATGTGCGAGACGTCGAACACTCCCGCCCCCGTCCGGACGGCGCGATGCTCGTCCGCAATCGACGTGTACTGGACGGGCATCTCCCAGCCGGCGAAGGGGACGAGTCGCGCGCCGAGAGCGGCGTGGCGCTCGAACAGAGGCGTGCGCCGGAGCGTCTGCACCGGGCGCGAACTCTACCGCCCGGCGCAGGCGCCACCGCCCGGGAACCCCAGACTGAGCCGAGCCACGCGCGGAACCTGGCTCGAGACGCGGTGCTAGGAGTCGCGCAGGAAGGAGGGAACCTCGAGGACGTCCGCCGGGACGTCGAAGCCCTCGCGGCTCTCGGAGAGCTGCGTCTGCTCGCCCTCGCCGAGCTCCTTGCGCTGTGGCCGCAGCTTCCCGTCGAACCCGGTCGCGATCACGGTCACCCGCACGCTCGCGTCCATGGCGTCGTCGATCACGGCGCCGAAGATGACGTTGGCGTTCTGATCGGCCGCGCCCGTGACGACCTCCGCGGCCTCGTTCACCTCGAAGAGACCCAGGTTCGAGCCGCCCGTGATGTTGAGCAGGATCCCGGTCGCCCCCTCCACCGACGCCTCGAGCAGCGGCGACGAGACGGCCGCGCGTGCCGCCTCCGCAGCCCGGTTCTCACCCTCGGCCTCGCCGATGCCCATGAGCGCCGAGCCGGCGTCGCGCATGATCGTGCGCACGTCGGCGAAGTCGAGATTGACGAGACCCGGCACCGTAATCAGGTCGGTGATCCCCTGCACGCCCTGGCGCAGGATGTCGTCGGCCATGCGAAACGCGTCCATCACCGACGTCTGCTTCTCGACCACCTGGAGCAGGCGGTCATTCGGGATCACGATCAGCGTGTCGACCTTGTCGCGCAGCTCGCTGATGCCGCGCTGCGCCTGCTCGGCCCGCTTGCGACCCTCGAAGTTGAACGGCCGCGTCACCACCCCGACGGTCAGCGCCCCCAGCTCGCGGGTGAGCTCGGCGATCACCGGCGCGCCGCCGGTGCCCGTGCCGCCACCCTCGCCGGCGGTGACGAACACCATGTCCGCGCCCTTGAGCGTCTCCTTGAGCTCGTCGCGACTCTCCATCGCCGCCTCGTGCCCGACCTCCGGATTCGCGCCTGCGCCGAGTCCACGCGTCGCCTTCGCCCCCACGTGGAGCTTCACGTCGGCGTCGACCATCTGCAGCGCCTGTGCGTCCGTGTTCACTGCGACGAACTCGACGCCCCTCAGGCCCGCGTCGACCATCCGGCTCACGGCGTTGGTGCCGCCGCCGCCGATACCCACGACCTTGATGACTGCGAGGTAGCTGCCTGCCTGTTCTCTCACGATGACCTTCTCTTCGGCGGGAACGGGAAACTCCTGAAGCTCGACTTGAGGTTTGGAACGAGAGTACGCCCATCGTCGCGGACTGTCAAACGCCCATTTGCAGGCATTTCCTCAGCCAACTCTCAATCTCAACCTTCGACTTGAGAGTTCTCGGCCACTACAACGCGTTCGGGAACGCTCACATCCACATAGCTGAGCGCGGCCCGGCCGGGCGCACCCAGCTCCCGCAGCGTCCGCGCCGCGGCGGCCATCTTGAGCTCGAGGTCATCGGGCAGGCCGAGCCGTAGCTCGCTTCGATTACCCAGCACGAGCGTGATCCCGTCCTCCTCGGAGCGAGCGGTATCGACTCGTAGCGGGAAGCTCCGCGGGAGGAGCGCCAGCGCCCGGACGGCGGCGCCCTGATGATCGGCGTCGAGGGTCGTGCCGGGAGCGATGGGCGTCGCGCTCGGCAGCCAGATCCGAGGAAGCTTCGCGTGGCGTCGGGGATCGGCGCGACCGACGACGCGACCTCGCTCGGACACCAGCCATGCGTTCGCTCCGGAGCGCATGACCGCCGCCGGCCGCTCTGCCTGGACGCGGATACGAAGGGTGTCCGGAAACGCCCGGTCGACCTGCGCGGACACGACCCAGGGGAGTCCCACCAGCTCACGCTCGAGCGCGTCCTGGTCGAGCGTGACCAGGCTCTGACCTCGAGCCTCACGAGCAGCTTGCTCGACGGCCGCCGTCACCTGGGGCGGCGCGCCCTCGACGTCGATCGACTGCACCGCAAACGCGCCCGTCCAGCGCGCGGTCGCGTACGCTCCGACGAGGACGGCCGCCACGACGACGGCGGCGACGACCGCGCCTCGCCGGATCCGGGGACCGCCCGGGACGAGCGACCGCGGCGCGGCAAGAGCCAGTGCGGGCCTGGTGGCCATACCGAACTCTTCGCCGCGGGCCCGGCGGGTCCTACCGACCGCCGGCGAGCGGGGGGACGGAGATATCGCCGAGGAGAACGACCTCGGTCTCGAGAGTCACGCCGTAGTGCTCTCGCGCGCGGCGCCGGGCCTCCTCGATGAGAGCGAGAGCGTCCTCGGTGCGCGCGCCGCCCGTGTTCTCGATGAAGTTGGCGTGCTTCGGCGAGATCCGCGCACCGCCGGCGGCGAATCCCTTCAGCCCGCAGGCCTCGAGCATGCGGCCCGCGGTCAGCTCGTGCGACGGATTCTTGAACACGCTGCCGAAGGTGCGCCTGTCGGTCGGCTGCGTTGCCTTGCGCCACGCCTGCATCTCCCCGATCCGGCGACGGATCTCGTCGGGGTCCCGCGCCTCGAGCCGGAACTCCGCCGTGGCGACGACCTGACCGTGGCGAAGATCGGAGCGGCGGTACCGAAGGCCGAGCTCGTCCGGGGTTCGCCACGTGCCGCCGTCTGCCTCGACGACGAGCGCGCGCTCGAGCACCGCAGCGACGTCTCCGCCGTGCGCGCCGGCGTTCATCCAGACGGCGCCGCCGACCGTCCCGGGGATCGCGCACGTGAACTCGAGGCCGCCGAGCCCGGCGGCCCGCGCCCGGTGAAGGCATACGGCAAGCGGCGCGCCTCCGCCCGCGCGAACCAGGCCTCCGGAGGCCGCGGCAGCGGCAAGCTCTCCGCGCAGCCGGAGAACGAGCCCGGGAAAGCCCGCGTCGGCCGCGAGCAGGTTCGAGCCGAGTCCGATCGCTGCCACGAGGAGATCGCGCTCGCCGGCCCAAGACAGGAGCTCCGCGAGCTCGTCCACCGACTCCGGCTCGGCGAGCCAGCGGGCGGGCCCTCCGGTCCCGAGCGTCGTGAACCGCGAGAGCGCGACGTGCCCACGAGGCGTCAACGGCGCACGCCTCCGCCCGCCAGCGCGGCGAGGATCAGCGGGCCCGTGCGGTCGACGTCGCCGGCCCCCACGGTGAGAACGAGGTCGCCGGGGCGAGCCCATCCGGCCACAATCGCCGCCGCGTCCTCGAGCGCCGGCGCCCAGCCCAGAGGCATCCCGGGGCGAGCCTCGGCGAGCGCGTCCACGACGAGCTTCCCCGTCACCCCGGCGACCGGCTCCTCCCGGGCCGCGTAGACGGCGGTGACGCAGACGGCGTCCGCCGCCGTGAGCGCCTCGCCGAACTCGTGTGCGAGGTGGCGGGTGCGCGAGTAGAGATGCGGCTGGAACACCACGAGCACCCTGCCCCCGCCCGCCTCGGCGCGTGCGGCCGCGAGCGTCGCGGCGAGCTCGCTCGGGTGGTGCCCGTAGTCGTCGACGACGACCGTGCCCCCCTCGGCGCCTCGCCGCTCGAACCGTCGACCGACGCCGCGAAACTCGGCCAGCGCGGCCACGGCTTCGTCGCGTTCCATCCCTGCCGCCTCGAGCGCGGCCACCGCGCAGGCGGCGTTGAGCCGGTTGTGCTCCCCCGGCACGGCCAGGTCGACTCCCTCCAGGGGCTCGAGGCTCTTCCCGCGAACCACGATCACGTCGGTGGACAGCGCGCCGAGCCACCGTGCGTAGAAGCTCTCGACCTCGGCGAGCGACGCGAAGGTCGTGTGGTGATCGAGCTCGACGTTGGTCACGACCGCGATCCGGGGACGAAGCAGCGCCAGCGACCGGTCGCTCTCGTCTCCCTCGGCGACGAGCCAGCCCGAACCACCCCTGGCGTTGCCGCGAAGCTGCGGCACGACCCCGCCGATCAGGTAGGCGGGATCGAGCCCGAGCCGGTCGAGGACGAAGGCGATCATCGCCGTCGTCGTCGTCTTGCCGTGCGCGCCCGCGACGACGATCGACGGTCGCAGCGCGACGAGCTCGGCCAGCAGCTCGCCGCGCGGTCGCGCTCCCAGCGCGACCTCCGGGTTGTCTGCGCCGATCGCCGTGGACGCGATCACCTCCCATCCGTCCGGGACGCTGCCGGCGTCATGACCGATGACGACCCGTACGCCCTCGCGCTCCAGCAGCTCGACGTAGGCGGAGCGCGCTCGATCGGAGCCCGCCACCTCGGCGCCCCACGCCCTCGCGACGACGGCGAGCGCGCTCATGCCCGCGCCGCCGATGCCGACGAACCAGAGCCTACGGCCGGCGAGCGGCTGCAAGGGCGACCACCTCGTCGGCAACGGCGTCGGCTGCGTCGGGACAGGCGAGAGCGAGCATCGCGGTCCCCATTCTTGTGAGGCGCGCCGGATCGCCGAGCAGCTCCTGGACGAGCGGACGGAGGTCGAGCTCGGCCTCCGGGACGACGACGGCGCCGCCGCCGCGCTCGAACCAGCGCGCGTTCGTCGTCTGGTGATCGGCCGTGGCGTGGGGGTACGGCACGAGGATCGCCGCCTTCCCGGCGGCCGCGATCTCCCAGACGGATCCACCCGCTCGCGAGACGACCAGGTCGGCGGCGGCGAGCGCGGCCCCGAAGTCCTTCGTGAACGCGACGAGCCTGTAGCCCGGGCGTGTGATCCGCGGCGCGAGAGCCGGATAATCGCGCTCGCCCGAGAGGTGGAGGATCGCCGGCCCGTCCCGGCCGAAGGCCTCGAGAGCGGCCTCGTTCAACCGGCGGGCGCCCTGGCTTCCGCCAAAGACGACCACGACGGGGCCGTCGGCCGGGAGCTCGAACCGCTCTCGGGCGTCGTCCGGTCCGACCAGACGTGAGCGCGCCGGGATCGGGCGGCCGACCACCCGGTACCTCGGGCCGGTTCGTCCGTCGATCGGGAACGCGAGCATGACCCTGTCGGCGAGCGGAGCGGCGAGGCGATTGGCGAGGCCGAGATGGGCGTCGGCCTCGGTCAGCACCGCAGGGATCCCGAGCGTGCGCGCGGCCAGCACCATCGGCCCGGCGACGTAGCCGCCGCCGCCGAGGACGACGTCCGGCCGGCGCCTGCGGAGGATCGCCATGCAGGCGGCGGGAGCGCGTACGTCGCGCGCGAGGGAGCGCAGCAGCTCGACCCCCGGCGTGCGCGGAAGGCCCGACACGTGGAACGTGTCGAGCTCGTACCCCGCCTCCGGAACGAGCCGCGCCTCGATCCGGTCAGGCGACCCCGCGAACGTCACGGCGACGCCGCGCGCCGTCAGCGCCTCGGCGACCGCGAGAGCCGGAAGCACGTGGCCCGCGGTTCCTCCGGCGGCGATCAGGCACTTCCGCTGTCGCGATCTGGGATGCACCGTTGGTGGCGATGTTAAGGAGGATCCCGACGCAAGCGAGGATGACGAGCAGGCTCGAGCCTCCGTACGACACGAACGGGAGCGGGATTCCCGTCAGTGGAGCGATCCCCATCACCGCTGCGAGATTGATTGCCGCCTGACCGAGGATCATCGCCGTGATGCCGGCGGCGAGCCGCTTCCCGAACAGGTTCCGGCACTGCAGCGCGATGTTGAAGCCCGCGTAGCCGAGGAGCGCGAACGCCCCGATCAGTGCCGCTGCCCCGACCAGCCCGAGCTCCTCGCCGACGATCGCGAAGATCATGTCCGTGTGGGCTTCGGGCAGGTAGTTGACCTTGCCCACGCTCTGCCCCAGGCCGACGCCGAACGGGCCGCCGGAGCCCAGCGAGATCATCGCCTGCACGGTCTGGTACCCGGCCCCCTGCGGGTCGCTCCAGGGATCGAGGAAGCTGAAGAAGCGCGAGCGGCGGTACGGCTCGAGCCAGATCGCAACCGCCGCGAGCGCGAAGGCGAGCCCGCCGGCGGTGAGAAACAGCCGGAAGGGGGCGCCCGACACGAGCAGCATCGCCCCGATCATCACGGCAATCACGATCACCGTCCCGAGATCGGGCTCGAGCAGGATCAGCACGGCGAAGAGCCCTGTCACGATCCCGATCGGCTTCATCAGGGCGCCCAGGGTTCGCGGAACCGGCCGCCTGGAGAGCACCCCCGCCACCCAGATGACGAGCGCGAGCTTGGCGAACTCCGAGGGCTGGATCGCGAAGGGCCCGACGGTGAGCCACCGCCGCGCACCGTTGACGGGGAGAGCCAGGGCGAGCACCACGACGAGCAGCAGCGCCGAGCACACGAGAAGCGGCGGCGCGAGCGACCGGAACGCACGGAAATCGAGCCTCGAGCAGACGACCATCGCCACCACGCCCGCGACGGCGAAGAGGGCCTGGCGCTTCAGGTAGTACATCGGGTCGCTGTCTCCCACGATCGCGCGGCCCGAGCTGGCGCTGTACACCATCACGAGGCCGAACGCCACGAGGGCCAGCGAGACGAGCACGAGCAGGTGGTACTCGAACGACGTCCGCTCCCGCCCGGCGGCGGCCGCCCTCGCGCCCGTGGCCGCCGCGGAGCTCACGCCGGCCCCCTGCGCAGCCCGTCGACGAGCTCGGCGAAGCGCGCACCGCGCTCCTCGAAGTTCGCGAACTGGTCGAAGCTGGCGCACGCCGGCGAGAGGAGGATCACGTCCCCGCGCTCGGCATCGGCAAACGCGTCGGCGACCGCGTGCTCCAGATCGCCCGAGTGCGTGAACAGGACACCCTGGGCCGCAAGCGCCTCTGCGATCTCGTCGGCGGACTCGCCGATCACGTAGGCCCGGGCGACGCACGACGTGCGGGCGGCTGCGGCCAGCCCGTCGAACCGCGTTCCCTTGCGACTGCCGCCGAGGATGATGCGCAGCCCGGGCGGATAGGCGGAGAGCGCCCGCTCCGCGGCCTCCGGGTTGGTCGCCTTCGAGTCGTTGACGAAGCGAACCCCGCTCACCTCGCCCACGAGCTCGAGCCGATGCGGGACGCCCTCGAACGTCGTGAGTGCCTCGGCGATCGCCTCGTCCGGTATGCCGGCCGCCCGCGCGGCCGCCGTCGCCGCGGCGGCGTTCTCCCGGTTGTGCCCGCCGGGGATGCGCGGCTCGGCCGGAATCCGATCGTCGGCGGAGAACTCCACGCGCGCGGCTTCTCCCGGCACCGGGCCGAAGCCGGACGGGACGACGGCGACGTCGTCGGGGGTCTGATTCGCAAACATGCGCAGCTTCGCGTCCCGGTAGGCCTCGAAGGTGCCGTGGCGATCGAGGTGGTCGGGCGTGAGGTTGAGCAGCACCGCCACGCGCGGCCGCAGCGTGACGCTGTCCTCGAGCTGGAAGCTCGAGAGCTCGCAGACGACCCAGGCCTCCTCGCCAAGGACGCCGTCGAGCGCGGTGAGCGGCTGCCCGACATTCCCCGCCACCACGACGGGCCGGTCGGCCGCCCGGAAGATCTCGCCCAAAAGCTCGGTCGTGGTTGTCTTTCCGTTCGTTCCGGTGACGCCCACCAGCGGGTTCGGCACGATCCTCGAGCCGAGCTCGATCTCGCTCCACACCGCGATGCCGCGCTCGCGCGCGGCCTCGACGAGCGGGGCGTCGCTCGGCACGCCGGGGCTCTTCACCAGCACCTCCATCCCATCCACCAGCGCGGGATCGTCCGCGCCGAGGGTCACTTCGACGCCGGCGGCCCGAAGCCTTCCCACGTCCAGGTCGACGTCGCGGTCGACGGCGCGCACCGACACGCCGTGGCGGGCGAGCGCGAGCGCCGCCGCCTCGCCGGACCGCGCCAGCCCCAGCACGACGACGCTGCGAGGTATCGCGCCCGCGGTGGTCGTCGTACGTGGCGGGCTCACCTAGGAAGCAAACTCCGAGAAGTAGCGGTAGTAGAGGACGAACGCGGCCGCGCACAGGATCGCGGCGAGAATCCAGAAGCGCACCATGATGCGCGTCTCCGACCACGCCTTCATCTCGAAGTGGTGGTGGATCGGCGCCATCAGGAAGATCCGCCTCCCCTTCCACTTGAAGAAGACGACCTGGAGCATCACCGAGAGCGCCTCGATCAGGAATACCCCGCCGATCAGGATCAGCAGGATCTCGGTCTTGGTCATGATCGCGAAGGCCGCAATCGCCCCTCCGAGCCCCATCGAGCCCGTGTCGCCCATGAAGACCTCGGCCGGAAACGCGTTGTACCAGAGGAAGCCGATCGTGCCCCCGATCAGCGCGGCGCCGAGGATGGCCAGATCGAGCTGCGCCAAGTCCTCGACTCCTCCCGCGCGCTTGGAGACGAGCCAGGCGACGATGCCCATTGCGGTGTAGGTCAGGAGCGAGAACGCCGCCGAGCCCGAGGCGAGGCCGTCGAGGCCGTCGGTGAGATTGACTCCGTTCGCAGTGCCCGCGATCATCACGAAGAGGAGGACGTACCAGCCGTACGACATCGGGATGTCGATGTCGGCGAGCGGGACATAGACGCTGGTCTTGAAGTCCTGCCGTTCGGTCACGACCGCGACGACAGCGGTGATCGCGGCGAGCAGGCCCAGCTTCCAGCGACCGGACAGCCCGAGCGAACGGCGATGACGGAGCTTCATCCAGTCGTCGGCGAAACCGACGGCGGCGCATCCCAGCGCCACGAAGAGCACCGTCAGCGCCTCGATCGTGTACTCCCCGAAGACGAGCCAGGGCACGGCGGCGGCGATCAGGATCAGCAAGCCGCCCATCGTCGGCGTCCCCTGCTTGATGCGATGGCCCTGGGGGCCCTCCTCGCGGATGAACTGGCCGAGCTCGTTGCGGCGCAGGAACTCGATGAACTGAGGGCCGGCGACGATGCCGATCACGAGCGCGATCAGGCCGGAGAGGAGGACCTCGACCACTAGTGCGCCATCCCGGAAGTCACTCGCGCTCTGGGCGGCTGCAAGACGGCCCCGTGCCGGGTCCTCAGTCGCCCCGATATATCTGCACATCGGAGCTCCCTGTGTCCTTGCACGGCTTGCTTTTCGCGCGCCAGGATCATCAAGCGACTCCCGGGACGGAGCACTAGGAGCCGACCGGGGAGACGCGGAGCGCGTCGGCGACGGCCTCGAGCCCGACCGCGCGCGATCCCTTGACGAGCACGCAGTCGCCGGGGCGAAGAAGCCCGCGGAGCTCGGCGACAGCCGCGTCGACGTCGTCGACTGCCCGGACGTCGCCGATGTCGGCGGCGCAGGCGAGATAGCCTCGCGCGAGCGGCCCGACCGCCACGAGCACCTCGACGCCGGCGCGTGCGGCCGCCTCGGCGACCTCGCAGTGGAACGCGGAGGCCTCGGCGCCGAGCTCGGCCATGCCGCCGAGCACCGCGACGAGCCGGCGGCCGGCCCCTCGCTCCCGAAGGTGCTCGATCGCCGCTTGCATCGAGACCGGATTGGCGTTGTAGCAGTCGTTCAGGAGCAGGACATCGCCTTCCAGCTCGTGCTCCTCGTCGCGCCAGCGGGAGAGAACGACATCCCGTGCGCCCTCGCCCACGCGGTCGAGCGGGAGGCCCAGCGCGGCGTAGGCGGCGATCGCCGCGAGCGCGTTTCGTGCGTTGTGGCGGGAGGTGAAATTGAAGCGAGCGGAGACGAGCCGGCCACGGACGTCGACGTCGAGCTCGACCTCGCGACCGGCGGGTCGAAACGCGACGAGGCGAACGTCGCCGCCCTCGCCGAACGTGATCGTCTCGAGGTCGTCTCTGAGGTAGGGAGCCAGCAGCGTCTCGCCCGCCGGGATGACTGCTGGTGCGCCCGCGCGCAGGGCGGTCAGCAGCTCGGCCTTGGCCTGCGCAACCCACTCGACGGTTCCGACCAGCTCGAGGTGAACCGGACCGATACCGGTGATTACGCCGACATCCGGTCTGGCGATCGCGGCCAGCTCGGCGACCTGCCCGAGGCCGCGCATCGCGATCTCGACCACGACCACCTCCGTCTCGGAATCGAGGCGCGTCAGGGTGAGCGGAAGGCCGATCTCGTTGTTGTGACTCGCTTCGGCGGCGACGGTGCGGGCGTGCGGGCGGCAGAGGGCGGCGAGGATGTCCTTGGTCGAGGTCTTGCCCGTGGAGCCCGTCACGGCGACGACGCGAGCGGCGCTCCGTCCGCGTACGGCCCGTCCGAGCGCGGCCATGGCGGCGAACGCGTCCTCGGGGACGAGCGCGCCGGAGGCGCCCCGGGCAAGCGCGTCCGCCACGAAGTCACGACCGCCGCCGACGGCGACGAACAGATCGCCCGGGCCGCAACGGCGCGAGTCGATCTCGAGCCCCGTGAACCGGTCGATGGTGGGGGCGAGCTCCAGCCGGCCTGCCGTCAGCTTGCGAACCTCCGCGACCGAGAGCGGGATCACGACGGAGCCCCCGCAACGCTGCGCAGCGCCTGGCGTGCGATCTCGCGGTCGTCGAAGGGAACGACTCGACCGGCGATCTCCTGTCCGAGCTCGTGTCCCTTGCCTGCGATCACGACGACGTCTCCGCGCTCGGCCGTGTCGATCGCGCGGCGAATCGCGAGCGCACGGTCGGGCTCGACCGCCGGCTCCGTGTCTGCTCCGGCGAGCACGTCGTCGATGATCGCCAGAGGATCTTCGCCACGCGGGTTGTCCGAGGTCACGATCGCGACGTCGGCGAGGCGGGAGACGGCCTCTCCCATCAGCGGGCGCTTGTCGCGATCTCGATCGCCGCCGCAGCCGAAGACGCAGATGAGGCGACCCTCGGCGAGCCCGCGCGCCTCCGTGAGCACGGTCACCAGCGCCTCCGGGGTGTGCGCGTAGTCGACGAGAACGGTGAACGGCTGGCCCTCATCGACCGCCTCGAGGCGGCCCGGGACCCCCTGCACGTGCGCGACTCCGGTTGCGATGTTGGCGTCGTCGATCCCCAGCAGGCGCGCGGCGGCCACCGCCCCGAGCGCGTTCTCGACGTTGAACCGGCCGACCAGCCTCGTCTGCAACTCGATCCCGGCCGCGGTGAACGTGGATCCGACGGGCCCGACCGCGAGGACATCGGCACGAACGTCCGCATCGTCGACGAGGCCGAACGTGAGCAGCGCGGAGCCGAGCTCCCGCAGCTCGCCGGCGAGCGCTCGACCGGCCGGATCGCGGACGTTGACGGCTGCCGCGGGTCGAAGACCGTCCGGGCCCGGCTCGGTGAAGAGCCGCCGCTTCGCCTCGTAGTACGCGCCCATCGTCCCGTGGAAGTCGAGGTGATCCTGCGAGAGGTTCGTGAAGACGAGAGCCGCGAACCGCGTGCCGGTGAGCCTTCCGAGCGTCGACGCGTGCGAGGACGCTTCCATGGCGCAGCTTCGATCGCCCGCGTCGACCATCTCCCGCAGCATGCGCTGGAGATCGATCGCTTCGGGGGTGGTGCGCGTGACCGCGCGGCGCTCCCCCCCGATCCGGCTCTCGACGGTCCCGAGCAGTCCGGGGCGGCGGCCGGCGGCGGCCAGGATCGCGAAGAGCAGAAACGCGGTCGTCGTCTTGCCGTTGGTGCCCGTGACGCCAACCACCTCGAGCTCGCGGGTCGGATGACCGAAGAAGGCGTCGGCGGCGAGCCCCATCGCGGCGCGTGCGTCGCCGACGACGAGCTGTGGCACCGGCAGGTCGAGCTCGCGCTCGACGACGAGCGCGACCGCGCCGCGCTCCACCGCCTCGGACGCGAAGTCGTGTCCGTCGGCGCGAAACCCCGGGACGCAGACGAACAGCGCGCCCGGCACGACCCGCCGCGCGTCGTACGCGAGGTCGGTGACGTCGGCGGGGGCGGCGTTGACCGAGCGCGCGGGCCTGATGGCCTGGCTCAGGATCTCCAGCTCGATGGGCGGCGATTGTACCAGCGGCCGTGGCCGACGCCCGATCCGCCCGTTGGCGAGAATTGTTGCGATTTGCTCGACGTTTGACACAGTTTCGTGCCAGTCCCGTGCGGGTTTCGGCGCTACGCTCGAAGCGGGTGGTGGGTGGGTCTCTCCCCACCCTAGGGTGGGGCTTACGGGACTCGCGGGGCTCAAGGGGCTCAAGGGGCTCTCGCAGGGCTCGGGGCAGGCAGGCGCTCGGCGGCGGAGTGGGCCCCCAACGCTAGGCCCACGCGGAAGGGAAGGTCGGGGCGCTGGGCGCAGAGCGGAGCTGCGCGCGTCTCATCGCCGTGTCCGGGCGCTATCCCGTCGCCGGCGCGTCGAGCTCCGCCGGACGGTCGGGCGGAATCTCGAGGTACTGGGCCGCGAACTTCGCCATCGCGGCGAACGCGGGGGCCGCGACCGTTCCGCCCCAGATCGTCCCCCGGGGCTCGTCGACCGCGACGAGCACGACCACCTTCGGGTCCCTGACCGGGAAGAAGCCGACGAACGAGCCGACGTAGTTGGTCTTCGAATAGCCGCGGCCCGGCTCCGGCTTGGCCGCGGTGCCTGTCTTGCCGGCGATCGTGTACCCCGGCACCTGAGCCTCCGTGCCGGTTCCCTCGCGGACGACGTCGGCGAGCAATCTCCTGACGACCCGCGCGGTCTTCTTCGAGATCACGCGCCGGCGCGTGGGCCGTGCGACCCCGCCGCCCGCGACCCGTTCGACAAAGTGCGGCTGAACCCACACTCCGTCGTTGGCGAGAGCACCGTACGCCGCCGCCATCTGCACGGGTGTCACGGCGATGCCGTGCCCGATCGGCAGGGTACCGATCGTCGAGCCCGACCACCCCTCGAGCGGCGGCACGATCCCCGTCGACTCCCCGGGGAAGTCGATGCCGGTCGCCTTGCCGAACCCGAACCGCGAGACCCACTCGGACAGGTGGCGCTTGCCGAGCCGAAGCGCGAGCGTCACCGTGCCGACGTTCGACGACTCGGCGAGGATCTGGGAGACGGTCATCGTCTCGGTGCCGCGCGGATCGTGCTCCGAGATCACCCGATCCGAGACCTGAATCGTCGGAGGCAGGGTGAACCGTGTCGAGGGCTTCACATCGCCTCGCTCCAGCTCCGCCGAGATCGTCACGACCTTCATCGTCGACCCCGGCTCGTACGTGTCCGTGATCGCGCGGTTGCGCCGTAGCTCCTCGTCGACGTCAGGGAAGGTGTTCGCGTCGTAGCCCGGCTCGACGGCCATCGCCAGGATGCCCCCCGTCTCGGGGTCGAGCACGACGCCCGTCGCGGAGAGGGCGCCCCAGCGCTCCCGCGTGCGACGCAGCACGCGCTCGAGCTCGGCCTGGAGCACGTGGTCGACCGAGAGGTGGACATCGCTGCCGTCGACGACCGGCGTCGAGCGGACGACGCCGAGCGTTCGTCCGGATGGGTCGCGGACGATCGTCTTCGAGCCCTCGCGCCCCGCCAGGACCCGGTCGAGCTGGAGCTCGAGGCCGTCCAGCCCCTTGTTGTCGAGACCGGCGAAGCCGACGATCTCCGCTCCCACGGTCGCCTGCGGGTACGTCCGGCGCTCCTCGTCGTAGAAGCCGAGGCCGGGAAGCTTCTCGCGCTCGAGCTCGGCCGCCCGCTCGGGATCGGCCTTCCGCGCGACGTAGACGAATCCCTTCGACCGATCTGCGAGCAACCCGGCAAGCTCGTCCGCGTCGAGGTCGAGAGCTTTCCCCGCCACGACGGCGGCCGCGCGCGGATCGACGACTTGACGGGGATTCGCGTACACGGTCGTCGCCCGCGCGCCGACGGCCAGCTCGACCCCCGTTCGATCGTAGATCGTCCCCCTGTGCGCCGGGATTGCGATCGTCTCCCGGTACTGGTCAGCGGCAAGCCGGTCGAGCGTCGGCGCCTGGACCGCCTGGAGCCAACCGGCGCGAACGAGAGCGCCCGCGAAGACGATCGCAAAGACGGCGACGAGCAGCCTGATCCTTCGATTGGCGAGCCGGGCGTTCACCGCTTCTCCGGCCGGAGGCGGAGGTACTCGGTCTCGGTCGGAGCGACGAGCCCGAGCTGGGACGCGCCCGCCTGGATACGCCCCGATGCGGACGCGGACGAGAGGTCGGAGACGAGCTCCGACCTGGAGGTCTCGAGCTTCTTGATCTCGGCGTCGAGCCGATCGCCCTGCACGTTCAGCCTGAGCACCGCCACGTTGAGCGCGACGATTCCCGCGAGGAGGACGCCGACGACCACGATCCAGAGGACGCCGCCCCGCACGCGCGGACGGCCGGCGGCCCGTAACCGGCCGCGAGTGGTCGGCTCGGCCGGAGCCGCCCGCCCTGAATCGGCACTTGCGCGCGTCCTGGGCGCTGTGCCCGCGGCGCGGCGCCTGCGTTCGACACGTGCTGTGGCGCCGGCCAGAGCGCCCGCCTCTAGTCGGCCGCCGTCTTGACCGCCGCGCGCAGGCGGGCCGAGGCCGACCGCGGGTTATCGGCGGCCTCCTGCGGAGACGGCCGGACGGCCTTGCGCGTCAGCAGGCGCATCGACGGCTCTTTCCCGCAGACGCAGACCGGAAGGTCGGGCGGGCAGTCGCACCCGCGCGCCGCGCCCGTGAGGAACCGCTTCACGATCCGGTCCTCGAGCGAGTGGAAGCTGATCACGGCAAGCCTGCCGCCTGGACGCAGCATCTCCACGGCCGCCGGCAGAACACGCTCGAGCGCGCCGAGCTCGTCGTTGACGGCGATCCTGAGCGCCTGGAAGACGCGCTTGGCCGGGTGACCGTCACCGAACCGCCTCGGCGCGGGCACCGCCGACTTGATCGCGTCGACGAGCTCCGACGTGCGCTCGAACGGCGCCGCCGCGCGGCGGCGGACGAGCTCGCGGGCGATCTGGCGCGCGAAGCGCTCCTCCCCGTAACGGCGAAAGATCTCCGTCAGCTCGCGCTCGGGCAGCTCGTTGACCAGATCGCTGGCGGAGCGCGAGTCGCCGGGGTCCATCCGCATGTCGAGCGGGGCATCCGCCGCATAGGAGAACCCGCGCTCGGGTCGGTCGATCTGCATGCTCGACACGCCCAGGTCGAGCAGGACGGCGTCGGCCTCGACGCCGTTCGAGGCGAGCCGGCGCAGCACGACGTCGAAGTCGCCCCGCAGGAAGCGCGCCTGGACACCCGCGCGCCTCGCGAAGCGCTCGTAATAGGGCCTCACGGTCGGGTCGCGGTCGATCGCGATCACACGGCCCTCGCCGCGGAGATCCTCTGCGAGCAGCGCCGCATGGCCGCCCGCCCCGAACGTTCCGTCGACGACCGTCTCGCCCGGAGCGACCGCGAGGAGGTCCCGCACCTCCTCGGCGAGCACCGGAACGTGATCAGTCGCGCTGCTGGGCGAGGCGTTCGGCAACACTCTCGACACTCCCTTCGACCTCTTCGAGTTGCGTGCGCCAGGCGGCGCGGTCCCAGATCTCGACGTGGTCGCGGACGCCCGCGACGACGACTTCCCGCGCGAGCTTCGCGTGCGAGAGCAGCGCTGCGGGCACCATCACCCGACCCTGCTTGTCGAGCTCGGCCTCGGCCGCGCCGGAGAACATGAACCGGCTCATCTGGCGCGCCTCCTTCGAGAGGGGATCGAGCCGTCCGAGCCGGTCGCCGACGAACCGCTCCCAGTCGTCGAGCGCGTAGCCGAAGAGACAGCCGTCCATGCCTCGCGTGAGCACGATCCCGTCGGCGAACGCCTGGCGGAATCGCGCCGGCATGGTCAGCCGGTTCTTGTCGTCGAGGGTGTGCTCGAACTCGCCGAGAAGCATGATTCGGGGGCGTCGTCTTCTGCCACGACGTCCCACTTTAGACCACTATCCCCCACTTTGCAACCCTGCCGCTCCAGGTTCGACGACCCCGTTCGGGGGTCGAGCGACGGGAGCGACGGGTCGATGACGCCACCGTGCTGCGGCACCGCTTCCGCCGAGTCCTCGTCTGCTGCGCCCTGGTCTCGCTTCTGGCCACTCCGGCCGCGCAGGCTGCGATCGCGTTCAAGGGCTTTTCGAAGACTCGCGAGACGAGCCTCAGGAGCGACCTCGCGAAGAGTCTCTTCCCCTACGGTTCGCTGCTCGACGTCGTCGTGCGACCGCGCGACCTTCCGGTCGGCGCGCTCGGCCTGGCCGGCTCGAACGGGACCGTGTACCTGGATCCGGCCGTCTTCGGGGACGCGCAGATCCGGGCCTTCGCGCTCCTGCACGAGCTGTCGCACCAGATCGACTTCCGGCTGCTGACAAACGAGGAGCGTGGCCGCTACTACGAGGCTGCCGGCTTCGGTGCCGCCGACCAGGTCGAGGGCTTCGACGACGTCGACTGGTACGACGGCTCGCTCCCCCACGACCTGATTCCGGCCGAGCAGTGGGCTTCGGCCGTGCCGCTAGTCGCCTGGCCTGCGTCGCGCGGGAACCCGTTCGTCGGCGCCGACGGCTCATGCACGGGCTGGGATCGAGGCGAGGGCTGCGCGGCTCCGCTTCCACTCGTCCGCGAGATCCTCGACGGCGTGCTTGCGCGCGCGGGTCTGCCCCCGCTCGGCGATGCCGACGCGTCCGCGACCCCTGTCACCACGGAGCAGTTCGTGCCGCCGCGAACGGAGGCTCCACCCGAGCGGGCACTCCGGCCACCGGACGCGGGCACGACGCCGATTGCGACCTCCCTCGCCGCCGTGACCCCGCTCGCGGGCCTGACCCCGAAGCGGTCGAGCGTCCTGCGCGTACGCTTGTCGCTCCCCGACGGCCAGCTCGCCGGCGCCACCGTGGTGCTCGACTACCAGGATGCGAAGGGCTGGTGGCAGCTGACCGAGCTCGCCACCGACGCGGCCGGCGAGGCCTCGTACCGATTCCGGCCGAAGGGCTGGAAGCCCCGTGCCTTCCGCGTGACGTTCGTCGGCGCGGCGGGCCTGGCCGGTTCGACGGTCATCGTGCCCGTCACGTACCGGCGCTAGCGACGGCGCCGACCCCGGCTCTGGTGAGCGCCAAGGCGCCCTCGCGCGCCGCGACGGCAAGCGCCTCCTGCGCCGGGAGCCCTGCGCCGAGGCCGTAGGCAAGACCGGCGGCGAAGCTGTCGCCGGCCCCGTAGACGTCGGCGAGCGCGCCGGGAGACCGGGCCGCCGGGTAGCGGATCCCGCCGGGCTCCACGCTTCCCCCGTCGGCACCCTCGGTGCGGACGACGAGCCGAGGCTCGGGGTGGAGGTCGCCCGGTCGGTAGACCTCGCCGGCGTCGTGTGCGCTGGCGACGACCGCGTCGAGCTCGACCCCTGCCGCACGCAGGAGCGGCAGCTCGCGAGCGGTGGCGACGAGCGTACGGGCGGCGCGAGCCGCCCGGATCGCCTCGGGCTCGCCGGCGCAGTAGTAGACGGCGTCGTAGCCGGAGAGCTCGCCCCAGGGCAGCGGCTCTGTCACGCGGGGGTGCATCTTCTCCTCGATCACGGTGATCGTCCGCTCCCCCGCGGCGTCGAGGTAGACGAAGCCGCGCCGCTGCGGGCCGGGACGGAAGGCGGCCTCCACGCGCACGCCCAGTCGTGTGAGCTCGTCGACGGACCGGTGTCCGCGCCAGTCGTCTCCGAGAGCGGTGAAGAAGGTGCAGGAGCCGGCGAGAGCCGTGAGGCGCAGCGCCGCCACCGCCCCGCCGCCGCCCGGCTCCTCCCACGACTCGGTCGCCTGGACGATCTCGCCCGGGAGTGGGACGTGCTCGACGCGCGCGAATTCGATCCACTCGACATGCCCCACGACCGCGACTCTCACGCCGTCGATTCTCACATCCCGGGCCTTCGGCCCGTTAACCCTCATGATGCAAACGTTGACGCCGCCGGGCTCCCACCACCCCACCCCCGCCAACACGACTCCCGCCCACCCGCACTCGACCCCACCGGGCTCCCACCATCCCACCACCCCCGCCGACACGAGTCCCGCCCACCCACACTCGACCCCACCGTTCGAGCGCTTCTACCGCGAGCACGCGGGGGCCGTGTACGGCTTCCTGGTCAACCAGGTCGGGCGCGACGCGGCGGAGGACGCCTTTCAGGAGACGTTCCTCAAGGCGCTGAGGGCTTACGGGTCTCTCCGACACGGTGAGCACCTGCGCGCCTGGGTGTTCACGATCGCCGCCCGGGTGGCGCTCGACGAGCATCGCCGCCGCAAGCCTTGCGGTGACCCGCCCGACAGCGTCGCGGCCGAGGCCGAGCCTGCGTGGGCCGAGCTTGCCGACCTCACCGACGGCCTGCCGCCGACCGAGCGTGCGGCGGTCGTGCTGCGCTACGGCTACGACCTGGCGTACGCGGACATCGGCGCACTGCTCGGCTCGAGCGAGACGGCCGCGCGCCAGGCGACGTCGTCCGGCGTCCGCCGCCTGAGAAGGAGGAAGAGATGACCGTTCCCAGCTCCCTCGACATGCGCTTCCGCGACGCCGCCGTGGCGTCCGGCGAGGTCGACGTCGCGTACGACCTCGTCGACTCGCCGGTCGGCGAGCTCCTGGTCGGCGTCTCCGAGGCGGGCCTGTGCCGGGTCGGCTTCGACGGCGAGGCCGGGCTCGACGAGCTCGGACGTGTGTCGGGGATCCGGGTGCTGCGCTCGCACCGTCCGGTCGACGCGGCCAGGCGTCAGCTCTCGGAGTACTTCGACGGGCGCCGGCGCGAGTTCGACCTCGAGGTAGACGTGAGCTCCGTTCCGGGCTTCCAGCGCTCGGTCCTCGACGAGCTGCGCCGCGTGCCCTACGGCGAGGTGTCGACCTACGGCGCCCTCGCCGGACGCATCGGCAAGCCGGGCGCAGCCCGGGCCGTCGGCGGGGCGCTGAACCGAAATCCCGTCGCGATCGTCGTGCCCTGCCACCGCATCGTCGGCGCCAGCGGAAGCCTGGTCGGCTACGCGGGGGGTCTCGAGCGCAAGCGCAGGCTGCTCGACCTAGAGCGGTCGCGCTTCGGAGAGCTCTAGGCGAAGGCCGCGGGAGCCGAGCTCGGCGAAGAAGACATCCGGCGGCAGCATCGCCTCGGGGCCGCCGACGCCCGGGCGGAGCGCTTCGCCCCGGGCGAGCATGTGCGCGGCGATCGCGGGGGGCACGCCGGTCGCATACGAGCCTTGGTCGACGTCGATCGCTTCCGGCGGCCGGACGGCGACCTCGGCGATGACCTCGACCCTCAGGCCGGCCTTCGTGCCGACCACGATCGCCCGGATTCGCTCGACGGCGTCGGGGTCAGGCGGAATCTCGGTCTGGCGTGCGAGCGCCGCGACGAGCACGTCGCGCGGGACAACCTCGACCCCGCCGACCGCCACGGCCTCCTTCGAGGCGAGGCCGGCCGCGACGAACGAGCGCAGCCGCACCGAGTCCCAGGGCGGGAGGCCGAGCCGCCATTCGACGCGGCGGATCCCGCGGTCCGCGTACGAGCGCGGCAGCGTGGCCGGCTCCGAATGGATCGTGTACACGCACTCGACCTCGCCCTCCGGAAAGCGGTACGTCTTGGCGCCCGAGCCTGCAGGGAGCAGCTCGATCGCGCCGTCGAGGAAGACCGGTGCGGGCTCGGAGAACTCGTCGATCAGCGTCGACGCGGCGTACGGCGGTGCGTAGGGCTCGTCGGGGCTCCAGTCGCGGCCGGGGATGGTCGCGTCGATGCACTCGATCTCCTCGACGGTGTCGAGCCCGGCGGCCGCCGCGGCCGCGAGCATGTTCGTGATCCCGGGCGCCGCGCCCATCGAGATCGCGGCAGAGAGCCCCGCCTGCACGAAGGCGTCGTCGAGCTCGTACTGCTCGAGCGCCCACCAGTAGAGGCCGCCCAGGTCGGTGTAGTGGGCGCCGACCTCGAGGCAGGCGCGCATGACGGCGACGTTGAGCGTGTGCGAGGCGGCGTTGACGACCGCGTCGGCGCCGTCGAGGGCGGCAGCGAGCTCCCCCGAGCGGATCGTGACGTTCGGCGAGGCGGCCCAGACGCGCGCCCGCTCGGCCGCGTCGAGCTCCCGGTCGACGATCCAGACCTCCTCGACGCCGTCGCTCCGTGCCGCGTCCGCGACGGTCACGCGGCCCATCGCTCCGGCCCCGCCGACGACGGCGATCCTCACTGGGGCCCCACCACCCCACCCCCGCCCTGTGGAGCGCGACCCCTCACGCCCAGTCCATCGGCTCGTAGCCGCTCGTGCGTGGCGCCGAGATGATCAGTACCTGCGCGGGCGACTCGGCGTCGTTCACAACCGCGCGCCGAGGCTCGGGGTCGAGCCGTGCGAACGTCCCGACCGGGAGCGGCTGCCGCGAGCCGTCTACGATGAGGGTCGGCGACCCCGCGAGGGTGAGGAAGACCTCCTCCTGGTCGCGCTCGACCTCGTCGTGCTCGGGGATCTGGTCGCCGGGTGCGAGATCGGTGACGTTCAGTCCGAACGACGATACGCCGAGCGACTTGCGGGCGAGTCGCCACTTCGGCCAGGGGTGCTCTAGCTCGTCCAGGTGCTTGATCGTGTAGCCGGCCATGCGCGATCGGGATCATAGGGGCGGCGCTCCGTAGCCGCCTCCACCGGGCGTCTCGATCGTGACGACGTCGCCGGCGGCAAGCGACCGGGTCACCTTGGCGGGGAGCTCCTCGCCGTTCAGGAGGCTGCGCCCGCGGGATCCCGGCGCCGCCGCCCTGCGCGCCCTGAGGCGCGTGCGCGCGTCGCTCGGAGAGGATCGACATCCGGCAGGGCTCGAGCACGCGCAGCTCGCGAACGACGCCGTCTCCGCCCGGGTATCGACCGGCCCCTCCGGATCCGCTCCGCAGCGCGTACCGCTCGACGCGGAGCGGGTAGGCGAGCTCGAGCGCCTCGGCGGGGGTGTTGAGGGCGTTCGACATCGCGACGTGGACTGCGGACGGCCCGGGCCCGCCGGGACAGCCGCCCTGGCCGCCGCCGATCGTCTCGTAGTAGGTGAACCGGCGGTTGCCGAAGGTGAGGTTGTTCATCGTCCCCTGCCCCTGCGCGGGAGCGGGAACGGCGGCGCCGAAGGCACGGAAGAGCGTGTCGACGATGCGGCTCGACGTCTCCGTGTTCCCGGCGACGACGGCCGCCGGCGACCGCGCGTTCAGAAGCGAGCCTGGCTCGGCGCGGACGGTTACGGGCGCGTAAGCGCCGCCGGAGGCCGGGAGGTCCGGGACGGTGAGCGCCCGGACGACGAAGTACGTCGCGGAGCGCGTGACGGCGAGCGGGCAGTTGAGATTCCCGTCGTGCTGGGGTGAGGTCCCGGCGAAGTCGACGTCGATCTCGTCGTCGCGGATCGTGACAGCCGCGTGGATGACAAGCTCGCCCGCGATCGGCTCGAGAACGTCCTCAGCCTCGTAGCGGCCGTCAGGCAGGGCCGCGATTGCCGCGCGCACGGAGCGCTCCGAGTACGCATGGAGCTGATCCATAGCGGCGATGACCTGCGCATGGCCGCGCCGCTCGCAGAGCTCGACGAGGCGACGCTCGGCGAGGCCGTGAGCCGCAACCTGGGCCCGGAGATCGCCGCGCCGCTCGTCGGCGTTTCGCATGTTCGCCACGAGCAGCCGCAGGAGATCGTCGGTCAGCCGCACCGGGGGGATGACGACGCCCTCCTGGTAGATCGAGGTCGACTCGGCGGGGAGGCTGGCCGGCTCCATTCCGCCTACATCCGCGTGGTGGGCGCGCGACACGGCGAAGCCGACCTCGGTACGCGAGACGAGCGTGATGTCGGGCAGGTGGGTGCCGCCCGTGAACGGGTCGTTGACGACGACGATCTCGCCGGGCCCGGGATCGAGCGCCCGCGCCGCCTCCACCGCCTCGGGCATCGCCCCGAGATGAACGGGAATGTGCTCGGCCTGCGCGATCATCCGCCCGTCGGCGTCGAACAGCGCAGTCGAGCAGTCGCGCCGCTCCTTGATGTTCGCGGAGAAGGCGGACCGAATCAGCACCACGCCCATCTCCTCGGCGACCGCCCGCAGCGCGCTGCCGACGACTTGGAGCTCGATTTTCACGATCTCGTGAGGATCAGGGTGCTAGAACCATCCCTATCCCCCACCCACCCACGGGGAATCCAGCACGTCGCGCCTGCGAGCGCGACGACGGCCGGGCCGACCGCCGTCAGCGGCTCGCCGGGCGGGAGGGTGGAGGCGGGCGGGAGGGCGGGCGGCGGGCGAAAGGGCGGGGGCGGGCAGCGACGTAAGCTCGGGGCCTGGCCGGATCTCGGCGGTCCGGACGGCGACGAGCTCGACCTGCCTGTCGCGGTCGGCGTAGCCGTACCGCTCCTCGTGGGCCCGGTGGAAGGACTCCTCCAGTTCGGGGCCGAGCCTCACCGTCAGCTCGAACGACTGGCCGGCGTAGCGGAGATCCGCCTCGCCCTCGGCCGGCAGGTCGCCCACCTCGGCGACCGGACGAAGGTACGAACGCACGTGGTCGCGCCGCTCCTCGCTCGCGACCAGGCC
The DNA here is from genome assembly GCA_963712465.1 of uncultured Actinomycetes bacterium. Classification (GTDB taxonomy): domain Bacteria; phylum Actinomycetota; class Thermoleophilia; order Gaiellales; family Gaiellaceae; genus CAVQHY01. The sequence continues at coordinate 408,261 of CAVQHY010000005.1, read as the reverse complement.
GAGCGCAGAGAGCACGCCCGCAGCGTCAGGCACGAGCACCGTCTCGATCCCCAGCTCGTCGGCGAGCGCGCACGCATGCAGCGGCCCCGCGCCGCCGAACGCGACGAGGGCGAAGTCGCGCGGATCGTGGCCGCGCTCGACCGACACGAGACGGAGCGCGCGAGTCATCTCGGCATCGACGACGGCCACGACGTCGGCGGGATCAACTTCTGCGAGCGCCCGTTCGGCCGCATCCCAGTCGAGCTCGATCCCACCCGGGAGTTGGCGCGGCAGCCGTCCGAGCAGCAGGTTTGCGTCCGTGACGGTCGGCCGCGCTCCGCCCTTGCCGTAGCAGGCGGGCCCAGGCTCAGCTCCCGCGCTCTCCGGGCCCACGCGGAGCGCGCCGCCCGCGTCGACCCAGACGATCGAGCCGCCACCGGCGCCGACGGTGTGAATGTCGACCGTCGGCAGCCGGACCGCGAGCCCTCCGACCTTCCGCTCGGCCGAGCGCTCAGCGCGCCCGCCGGCGATCAGGCAGACGTCGGTGGACGTCCCGCCCATGTCGAATGCGATCGCGTTCTCGAAGCCGGCCTGGGCGGCGACGAGCCCGGCGCCGACGACGCCGCCCGCGGGCCCCGAGACGAGGATCAACGACGGATGCGCCGCGGCTTCGGCGACGCTCGCGACCCCGCCGGACGAGCGCATCACCAGCGGCTCGGGGAGGCCGGCGGCGGCGGAGGCGCCGGCCAGGGCGCCGAGGTAACGGGCGCTCACGGGCCCGAGGTAGGCGTCGACCGCGGTCGTGGATGCGCGCTCGTACTCGCGAAACTCGGGCGAGACCTCGTGCGAGGCGACCACGTGCGCGCCCGGGAGCCGTCGCCGCAGCTCCTCGGCAACCGCACGCTCGTGCGACGGATCCCGAAACGAGAAGAGCAGACAGACGGCGACCGCCTCGGCGTCGAGCTCGGGCAGCGAGTCGAGATCGAGCGGCTCGAGCACCCCGTCGGGTCCGATCCGGCCGCGCACGCCGTGGCAGCGCTCGAGCGGCACCAGCGGTTCGGGGTTCGGCTCGCACAGCCGGTACAGGTGTGCGCGCGTCTGCCGCCCGAGCTGGAGCAGATGCTCGAAGCCCTCGGTCGCGACGAACGCGGTCCGGGCCCCCTTCCGCTCGAGCAACGCGTTCGTCGCGACAGTCGTCCCGTGCGTGAACCGACCGACCGCCGACGCTCCGACCGCGCGGGCGGCAGCCACGACGGACGCCTCCTGGCGTCGCTCCGTCGGCACCTTGGCCGTGCGCAGAGCGCCGTCCTCCGTGAGCAGGACGGCGTCCGTGAAGGTTCCCCCCACGTCGATCCCGAGCATCTCCACGGGCAAGATGTTCTCATGCACCGACTCGTCGTTCTCGCCGTGATCGTCGCGTTGCTTCTGCCGGCAGGGGCCGGGGCGGCGCTCGACCGCGGACGCCTGCTGATCGACACGGGCGCGCGCGTCGTCACGGTGCGCGTCGAGATCGCGGACGAGCCGGCCGAGCAGGCGACCGGCCTGATGCGGCGAAAGGCGCTCGGGCGCGACGCAGGCATGCTGTTCGCGTTTCCGAGCGACAGGCGCGGCGGCTTCTGGATGAAGAACACGCTCATCCCGCTGTCGATCGCCTTCGCCGACCGACGCGGCGTGATCCGGCGCATTCTCGTCATGACGCCCTGCCGGCACGATCCATGCCGCGTCTACGACCCGGGCATCGCGTATCGCAGCGCGCTCGAGGTGAACCGAGGGGCGTTCGCCCGCTGGGGAGTCACCCAGGGCGATCGGCTCAGGCTCGCGCAGTAGGGTACGACGGCCCCGACCCCACCGAAGGAGCCGCCGTGAAGTACCTCGCCGCCTCGCTGACCGATATCCCGACGGCAGCGCAGGACTACGTCCCGGACGCCGACTGGAAGCCGATTCGACGCCATTTCGCGATCGGCTCGTTCGGCACGAACGCCTACGTGGCACGCGAGGCCGGGGCAACGGTGATCGTCGACCACACGGAGGCCGAGGACTCGGCCACGGGTCACGAGGAGCTCTTCCTCGTCGCGAGCGGCCATGCGACGTTCACGGTCGAGGGCGACGAGGTGGACGCGCCCGCCGGGACGCTCGTCTTCGTCTCCGATCCCGAGGCCAGACGAGGGGCCGTTGCCCGCGAGGCGGGGACGACGATTCTCGTGTTCGGCGCCGAGCCGGGGGTCGCGTACTCCGTGTCGGAGTGGGAGCGCGAGTACGAGTGAAGGCGGCAGGGATCGAGCTCCCGCTTCGCGGCGCCGGCGGCGAGCCAGTCGACCTCTGGCGGACGATCAACTCGCACGGCCTGGTCGACCTGCCGCCGATGCGGATCGACCAGAACGCGCGCTCCCTCGACGTCACCCTCGCCCTGTCCGGCGGCGCGCGGACGCTGACGATCACATCCGGCCGCCCCGGCCATGCCGCCGTGCAGACGGCAGGTGTGCGGCCGGGCAAGCGCGCGACGGGCGAGATCGTCGAGGCCGCGGCGCACGTCCTGCGCCTCGGCGACGACCTGTCCGACCTCTACGCCCTGGTCGCGGAGGACCCCGACCTCGCCTGGGCGGCCGCAGGCGCGGGCCGTCTGATCCGCAGCCCGACCGTGTTCGAGGACGTGGTCAAGACGATCTGCACGACCAACTGCGCCTGGTCGGCGACCGAGCGGATGGTGGGAGCGCTGGTCGCGAGCCTCGGCGCGACGGCGCCGGGCGGCCGGCAGGCGTTCCCCACCCCCGAGGCGATGGCCGGCGCCGGCGACGACTTGTACCGCGACGTCGTCCGCGCCGGTTACCGGGGCCGCTACCTGCAGGATCTCTCCGAGGCCGTCGCGGGTGGAGAGCTCGACCTCGAGCAGCTCAACGACGCCACGATCGCCGACGACGAGGTCGAGCGCCGCCTGCTCGAGCTTCCCGGCGTGGGCCCGTACGCGGCGGCGCACGTGATGATGATGCTCGGACGCTACTCGCGGCTCGTGCTCGACTCGTGGACACGCCCGAAGTACGCGCGGCTCACCGGACGCAAGATCGTCAAGGACACGACGATCGCCCGGCGCTTTCGCCGCTACGGCCGCTTCGCAGGGCTAGCGTTCTGGCTCTTCCTCACCCGGGACTGGGTCGAGAACAGCCCAGGGGAGCTTGCCTAGCTAGAAGCCGATATGGACGTGGTCGGAGTGCCCTCCGATCGGCCCGAGGTCGTGCCCGTCGGCCCAGCCGCCGAGCGGATCGTAGAACAGCTCGGTCAGGCCGGGGACTCCGAAGCAGCCGAGCGCCCACCGCGTGTACGACGCCAGCTGACCCGGGGTGCCGTAGACGTCCACAGCCCGCCCGAGGCCCGGGCGAAGCTCCTGGTAATGGAGCGACCCCCCGGAGTGAGCGTGGTCGACGGGGTCGACGGCGGGGTTCTCGGTCAGCCCGAGGCCGCGATCCTCGCCCTCCGCGAGCGCCGCGAGCATCCGCTCGACCCTGGTCCCGTCGCACCGGGGGAGCACGACCCCGGCCGCGGCGAGCCCGAGCGGGTCCGGCAGCGCGAATCCGTACATGCGCACCATCGGGCGGGACGCGGCAGCCGGGGTGACGATGACCGCGAGCACGACCAGGACAGCGATGGTCGCGAGCATCCCCCGAAAGGGGTAAAAGACCTGCTCAGGTGTCTTTTTCGTTTTCTGGCCGGCGGACAAGCGCGGGACGGTACCAGAAGCTCGACGGCGTCTGCGCCGGTCCCGTGGATCAGGAGACCAGGAAGCGAACCGCCCGCCGGGCGGCGTCGCGACCGTCGCGGACGACGTCCGGGACGCCCACGCCCCGGTATCCGGCGCCGGCGAGCTGCACCTGCGGGGCCCTCGTGAGCGCCGCGTCGAGCGCCCGCATCCGGTCGGGATGGCCGACGGTGTAGCGCGGCAGTCCGAGCGGCCAGGGGAAGACCCAGGTGCGCGTAGGAGCGGGGAGCGGCCCGAGCAGCCGTTGGAGCGCCGCGAGCGCGAGATCGACGAGGTCGTCGTCGGATCGGCCCGGCTCGTTGCCCGCGACGAACGCCCGCACCAGGCACGTGTCCGCGGGTGCGCGGTCCGGCCATTTGCGGTCGATCCACGTGAGGCCGCGCACGCCGTGTCCCTCGCCCTCGGCGAACAGCACGCCGTGGCCGGAGCGGCGGGGAAACCCGTCCGCCGCGAAGGCGAGGGTGACCGTCGGCGCGTCAGCGTACGGAATCGTCGCGAGGACAGCGGCCGCTTCCGGCACGGCTTCCACGAGGATTGTGGCCGCGCGGTGCGCGGGCACAGCGACCACGGCGGCGTCCGCTTCGAGCTCCTCGATGCGTTCGACCTCGGTCTCGAGGCGGATCTCGGTGCGCGACAGGGCGGCGACGACGGCCTCGGGAAGCGTGCCCAGGCCGCCGGCGAACGACGCGAAGAGGCCGGCCCCCCCGTCACGGCTCGAGGCGCGCCCGCGCAGGACGGCGCGGGAGCCGAGGATCAGGCTGCGATGCCGCCGCTCAAGCTCGCGAAGCTGCGGAAACGCGGACTCCGTCGAGAGGTCGTACGCGTCGCCGCCGTAGATCCCACCGGTCAGCGGGGCCGCGAGAGCGTCCCAGACCTCGCGGCCGAGCCGCCGCTCGACGAACGCGCCGAACGGCTCGTCGAGGCCCGACCCACGCGGAAGCACGAGGTCTCCGAGCGCCCTCGCCTTGCCCCGCGCGGAGAGGAGCGGCGAGCGGACGAGCTCGCGGAGATCCGAGGGAATGACGACGTTGAGACCCGCCGGGAGCGCCCGGGCTCGACCCCCGCGGACGATGCACGCCGCGGGCGACGCGGGCAGCGTCGGAATCGGCGCGAGCTCGAGGTCACACGCGAGCTCGAGCGCCCACGGCTTGTAGCGCACGATCGCGTCGGCACCGGCCTCGATGACGACGCCGTCCTCACGCACCGTCGAGACCTTGCCGCCGAGACGGTCAGACGCCTCGAGCAGGGTCACGTCGAGCCCGAGCCCGTCGCGCTCGGCGATCCGCTCGGCCTCCCAGGCGGCGGCGAGCCCGGCCATGCCTCCCCCGACGACGGCGAGCCGCATCGGGCGAACGCTACTACCCGGCAGTCCGGCGGTCGGGAGCGACGGGATAGGATCGCGCGCCATGCGAGGCCGTCTCCTCGAGCTCCTCGCGGCCCGGGCCGCCGGCGAGGGGCCGCTTCGCCTCGGGCTCGCGGGCGCGGGAGTGTTCGGAACGATGGTGCTCACCCAGGCGGCGCGGCTGGAGGCGGTCGAGGTCGTTGCCGTCGTGGATCTCGATGCCGATCGCTCCCGCGCGGCGCTTCGCCTCGCCGGGCTCCCGGAGGCGGGTGCCTGCGACGGGATCCACGAGCTGCTGGACGCCGGCGTGGACGTGCTGGTCGAGGCGACCGGATCGCCCGAGGCCGGCTGTGCCCACGCTCTCGCCGCGTTCGAGCGCGGCGTCCACGTCGTCATGGTCACGGTCGAGGCCGACGCGCTCGTCGGGCCGCTCCTCGCCGAGCGCGCGCGAGCAGCCGGCGTCGTCTACGGCCTCGCCTACGGCGACCAGCCGGCGCTCGTCTGCGAGCTCGTCGACTGGGCGCGGACATGCGGCTTCGACGTCGTCTGCGCGGGCAAGGGGACCAAGCACCTCCCCACCTACCACGCGGTCACGCCCGACGACGTGTGGGAGCACTACGGCCTCACGGACGAGCAGGTCGCGGCGGGCGGCTTCAGCGCGCGCATGTTCACCTCCTTCCTGGATGGAACGAAGTCGGCGATCGAGATGGCGGCCGTCTGCAACGCGACGGGGCTCGAGCCGCAGACGGAAGGTCTGCGCTTCCCGCCGTGCGGTGCCGGTGACCTCGCGCGCGTGTGCGTCCCGGCCGAGGCGGGCGGGACGCTCTCCCGGGCGGGGACGGTCGAGGTCGTCTCGAGCCTCGCGCCTGACGGAACGCCCGTTACGGGCGACCTTCGCTGGGGCGTCTTCGTCACGTTCGACCCGGGGAGCGAGTCGGCGTCGCGCCGCCTGGCCGACTACGGCGTCCGGACCGATCCGTCCGGTCGCTACGGCGCCCTCTACCGCCCGTACCACCTGATCGGGCTCGAGACGACGGTGAGCGTCCTCAGCGCGGCCCTGCTCGGCGAGCCGACCGGCTCTCCGACCGGCTTCCAGGCCGACGTCGTCGCGACGGCGAAGCGCGACCTCGAACCCGGGGAGACCCTCGACGGCGAGGGCGGCACGACGGTCTACGGCGAGCTCGTCCCCGCGCCCGACTCGACGGGAGCCGGCCTGCTCCCGATCGGCCTCGCCCGCGGCGTCCGCCTCGTAAGCCCCATCGCGGCGGGCGGTCGCCTGCGCCGCGCCGACGTCGAGACGCTCCCCGAGACCCGGGCCGCGCAGCTCAGACGCGAGCTCGAGAGCCGGCTTCTCCCTCCGCAAGAGGCCGGTTAACGTTCGGGGAGGCACGGATTGGGCGAGCGCGCGGAGACGGTGGTGATCGGGGGTGGACAGGCCGGCCTCTGCGCGAGCTACCACCTGACGGCGCACCACCGCGACCATCTCGTCCTCGAGCGGGGACGGCTGGCGGAGTCGTGGCGAACTCAGCGTTGGGACGGCTTCTATCTAAACACCCCCAACTGGGCGCTTCGGTTGCCCGGTTACGACTACGCCGGAGACGATCCGGATGCGTTCATGCCGCGCGACGACGTGGTGGCCCATATCGAGCGGTACGCGAGCGGGACGCAGGCGCCGGTTCGGTGCGGCGTATCAGTCGAATCGCTCGAGCAGAGTCCGGACGGCGACTATCGGCTCGAGACGTCGGCCGGCTCCCTCATCGCTAGGAACGTCGTGGTGGCAACCGGGGCGTTCCAGCGGCCGAGGACGACATCGCTCTCTCGCCAGATGGCCACAGAGATCCTTCAGCTTCACGCGAGCGAGTACCTGCGGCCCGCCCAGCTTCCGGCCGGTGCCGTCCTCGTCGTCGGGAGCGGCTCGTCGGGCTGTCAGATCGCGGAAGAGCTGGCCCGTAGCGGCCGGCAGGTCTACCTCTCGGTCGGGAGCTGTCCATGGTCGCCGCGTCGCTACCGGGGGCGCGACTTCATTCGCTGGGCGACCGACCTTGGACTGATGGATCAGACCGTCAACTCGCTCGCCTCGGCGAGCGAGACGAGACTCGCCTGCAATCAGAGCCTGTCCGGCAACGACGGAGGCCACGAGTGCCACCCCCGCACGCTCGCCCGGCTGGGCGTCGTCCTGATCGGCCGCGTCGACGCGATCGACGGGCACGAGATCGTCGTCCGACCCGGCCTGGAGGAGGCCCTGGCCAAAGCGGACGAGTTCGCGGTGCAGTTCAAGCGGCAGGTCGACGACCACGTCGCGGCCACCCGGCTCGACGTGCTCGACGCGGACCGGGACATCGATGCCGGACGCGACGATCCGGCGGCGGTGCACTCGACGACGAGGCTCGACCTTCGCTCGGCGGACATCACGAGCGTCCTTTGGGCCAACGGCTACGAACCCGACTTCCGCTGGATCCGGATGGCCATCTTCGACCGCGACGGCTGGCCCCGCCAGACCCGCGGCGTGACCGCAGCTCCCGGCCTCTACTTCCTCGGACTCCACTGGCTGCACAAGCGCAAGTCGGCACTGTTTCTCGGAGTAGGCGAGGACGCGGAGTACGTCGCCGGCCATCTGGCCGGCAGCGGCCACTGACCGTCCTCATCGAGGGAACGGTGTGACCGGGCGACCCGGTCGAAGTGCTGGCGTAGCAGCGGTCTCGTCGAACGACCTGGAGTCGTGAGGGATCACGGGAAGTAGTAAACCGATCCGAACCCCCAGGTCTCGGCCAGCCAGCGCGGCACGAAGTCGTCGAGCGCCCGCTCCAGATCGGTGCCGATGGCCTCGTCGACCACCCACCAGGACGCGACGGCGTCGCACCCCGGCGGGGAGCTCTCGTCGGGTGGATCGATATAGACGCAGCCGAGAAGTTCGGCCTCGCCCTCGTCGAGCACGGCGTAGTTGAACGTCTCCTGAGCCGCTATCTCCGCCTCGTGCCGGGCGAGGTCCTCCCGGTCCGCCTCGTAGGTCATCGTGGCGGGCGGCCACCCCCACGCCGCACCGTACTTCGCCCACAACCGCTCACGGGAGCCCATGACGGCGGGGTAGTCGATCTCGACGTCGTCCTCCCGGATCGGGCGCAGGTGGTGGCCGGTCGGGAGATCAAGGCGCTCCGGATGGCTGAACTCTTCGGGAAGCCACGTCACGCGGCGCACGATAGACATCGAGGGTCGGTCTTGAAATGCGATCCGCACGCTTCGTCGTGGTCTCGGCGTGCAGGCTCTGTGGCGCAATCGAGCCCGGATTCCCGGCGAGACAGCTCTACAGGCGCGGTGCGACGAGCCTATAGCCGACGCCCCACACGTTCAGGACGTACGTCGCCTCCTCGTCGCGGTTGAGCTTGCGGCGAAGGCGGCTCGCGTGCGAGTCGAGCGTCCGCGTCCGGCCCAGCGAGCGGAAGCCCCATACGTCCCGGAGCAGCTCCTCCTTGCGGTAGACGCGCTCCGGCTCCTCGGCGAGCGCGACCAGGAGGTCGTACTCCTTCGCGGACAGGTGGACGGCCTCCCCCGCGACCGTGACCGTGCGCGCGGCCGGGTCGATCTCGAGGTCGGCCACGCAGACGCGAGTCCGGCGCGGGCCGGTCGCGCGCCGCAGCACGGCGCGCACGCGGGCGAGCAGCTCCGCGTACATGTACGGCCTCGTGACGTAGTCGTCGGCCCCGCGGGCGAAGCCTCGCACCCGATCCGCCGGATCGGCGCGCCCGCTGACCATGATCACGGGCACGTCCCGGTTCCAGGCGCGGCCCGGCTCGCCCTCCCGCAGGCGCCGGCACAGCTCGAAGCCCGAGCCGTCGGGCAGCACAGCGTCGAGGAGGACGATGTCGGGCCGCGCGTTCTCGACGAGGTCGAGCGCCTCGAGGCCCCGGCCCGCTGCCAGCACCTCGAAGCCGTCGTCGGCGAGCTGCTGCGCGAGGAAGCGCCGTTCGGCCTCCTCTTCGTCGACGACGAGCACCGCCTCGCCTGGCATGACGACGACGCTAGCAGCGCCTGCCGCCCGCTCCAAGCTGTCCTTTCGGGCAAGAGCGTGACGAACATTCCACCGCGGATCGCACAGTCGTCGACATCGGACCGTGCCGTTATGGTCGAGCTGTCGTGGGCGAGGCGATCCTCTACGGCATCATCGTTGCCGTGCCGCTGGTCGCGGGCGCGCTCGTCGCGCTCGCGCACGAGCCGAGCGAGCACCTCCTCGCGGTCGTGCTCGGGTTCGCGAGTGGCGCGATGATGTCCGCGCTCGCCTTCGAGCTCGTCGAGGAGGCCGACAGCACGGCAACCACGGCGGTCGTCGGCGTCGGGCTCTTCGGGGGAGCGCTCGTGTACCTCTCGCTCGACACGCTGCTCGAGCGACGGCTCGGCGCCGCAGGGATCGGTCTGCTGCTCGGAGTCCTGCTCGACGGGATCCCCGAGAACATCGCACTCGGCGGGACGCTCGCGATCGGCGGAGAGACCGGCGGCCTCGCCCTCGCGGCGGCGATCGTCGCCGGCAACCTTCCGGAGGCGCTCGGCGGAGCCTCCGAGATGCTCGAGACCGAGTCGCCCCGTCGCGTGCTCGGGGTCTGGACGCTTGCGGCCGTGGCGACGGGCGTGATGGTGCCGCTCGGCTATCTCGCCCTCGACGACGTCTCGGGGGCGATCCGCGGCTTCGTCCTCGCGTTCGCCGGTGGGGCGGTTACCGCCGTGCTGGCGTCGACGATCATGCCCGAGGCGTACCGCGAAGGGGGCCGCTGGGTCGCCCTCGCGACAGTCGCCGGCTTCCTGACCGCCTACCTGCTCTCGAGCTGAAGTTGCACCCCCACCATTCACCCCCCATGGAAGACCCACCCGCCTGGGCGCGACGCCACCTATTGTTGGGGTGATGCCTGTCCGCTGGACGATCCTCGTGGCCGTGGCCGGCGTCGTGCTCGCGGCCGATCAGGCGACCAAGGCGGTCATCCGGTCAACCGTCGAGCTGGGCGACACCGCAGCCGGAGCCGGGCCGTTCTCGATCCACCACGTTCGCAACAGCGGCACCTTCGGCGGCCATTTCCAGGGGAGCGCCGTGCTCATGGCCGTCCTGACGACCGTTGCGGTCGCAGGCTTTCTCCTCTTCTTCGCGCGCCGGCGCGACGCGCGGCCGGCGATCGCCGTTGGCTTCGGACTGATCGTCGGGGGCGGGCTCGGGAACCTCGTCGACCGGATCAGGCTCGGCTACGTGACCGACTTCGTCAGCCGCGACGGCGAGAAGGCGTTCAACCTCGCCGACGTCTCGATCTTCCTCGCGCTCGCCTTGCTGCTGGTCGTGGTGCTCCTGCGACCGGCCGCGCCGCACAGATCGGCGCTTCCGGCCGACCGGGCCGCCGACTGAGACTACGCTTCGGCGGCCGCGCGCTGCACGGCGCGGACGATCTTCTGGTAGCCGGTGCACCGGCAGAGGTTGCCGCCGAGCGCGAGGCGGATCTCGTCCTCGCTCGGGCTCGAGGTGGCGCGCAGGAGTGCCGTCGCCGAGATCAGCATCCCGGGCGTGCAGAAGCCGCACTGCACGCCGCCCTCTTCGAGGAACGCCCGCTGGAGCGGGGCGAGCTCGCCGCCGTCGGCGAGCCCCTCGACCGTCGTGATCTCGCGACCGGCCGCCTGGACCGCGAGGTACGAGCACGAGTTCACGGGACGCCCGTCGAGCATCACCATGCAGGCGCCGCACTCGGAGTCGTCGCAGCCCTCCTTCGTCCCGGTGAGCCCAAGATCGTCGCGAAGCGCCGTGAGGAGCGTCCGCCCGGGGTCGAGGTCGACCGGGTACGGGACGCCGTTGACGAGCAGGGTGGCTGGATACCTCATGGCGGCCCCAGCACCCCGCCCCCGCCCTCAGCGGTCCCGCCCTGGCCCGCCCGAGCGCGACCCCTCACGACGACGCCCTCGCCCTCTCGACCGCGCGCTCGAGCGCACGCCTGACGATCACCGGGACCATCGCGCGCCGGTAGTCGGCAGTGGCGCGGACGTCGTCGATCGGCACGCAGGCGCCGGCGGCCGTCGCGGCGGCGTCCGCGAGCGCCTTCCCCGTCGGCTCCTTCCCGCGCAGCGCCTCCTCGACCGCCGGGGCGTGCAGGCACGTCGGCGCGACGGCCGTGAGCGCGACCCGCGCGTCCTCGACCGCCCCGCCGGCGTCGAGCGCGACGAGCGCGGCGGCGCCCACGACGGCGATCTCCATCGTCAGCCGGTATTCGAGCCGGACGTATGCGCTGCCCGACCTCGAAGGAGGCTCGGGCACGACGACCCCCGTGATCAGCTCCCCCGCGGCAAGAGACGTCTTCCCCGGCCCGACGAGCAGCTCGTCGACCGGCACGGTTCGGGTGCCGCTCGGGCCGGCCACCTCGACCGACGCGCCGAAGACGATCAGCGGGCTTCCGGACTCCATCGCCGGCGACGCGTTGCCGAGGTTCCCGCCGATCGTGCCGACGTGGCGAGTGGCCGGCGAGCCGACGAGCGCGGCGGCATCGGCGAGCGCGGTCCACCGCTCCCGCACGAGGCTCGAGCTCTCGAGGTCGGCATGGGTGACCAGCGCGCCGAGGTGAAGCGGGGAGCCCGACCCGCCCTCGATCGCGTGGAGCCCGGCGAGCCGGTGGATCGCGACGAGCGCGTCGGGAAGCGGCTTCTTGCCGCCCCTCGCACCGACCACGAGGTCGGTGCCCCCCGCCACGATGCCCACGTCGGGGCCGAGCTGCCCCAGCGCCTCGAGCGCCTCGTCGACGGTCGTCGGCTCGGCGTACAGCTCAGGCACTGAGACTCTCCCAGACGCGGACGGGCGTCATTGGCAGCCGATGGACGCGGGCTCCCGTCGCGGCGGCGATCGCGTTGCCGATCGCGCCCGCGGTGGGAACCACGGGAGGCTCCCCCACGCCCTTGCTGCCGAACGGCCCGCCGTTCGGATCGGGCGCGTCGATAAACGCAATCTGGATCGACGGAGCGTCGGCCGCCGTCATCAGCTTGTAGTCGAGGAGGTGCGGGTTCGCCTGCCTGCCGCCGTCGTCGACGGTTCCCTCGGTGAACGCCATCCCGATCCCGTGCACGACGCCGCCCTCGACCTGCCCCTCCGCGCCGACGGGGTTCAGCACCCGGCCGAAGTCGTGCGCCGCGGCGACGTCGAGGACGCGCGCGACGCCGGTCTCGCGATCGACGACCACCCGGGCGGCGTGGCAGAAGAACGCGGGAGCGGCGAACGCCTCGAAGGCGATGCGCCCCTGGCAGGTGCTGCCGAAGCTCTCGGGCTCGGGCGGAAGCGGCGGGGAGGCGTGCACCATGATCAGCTCGCCGTCGTCCTTCGCGGCGGAGACGAGCTCGGCGATCGTAGCCGAGCGGTCCGGCGCGTCCTTGGCACGTACGGCACCGCCCACGAGCTCGAGGTCCGCGGGCGACGCCTCGAGCGCCTCGGCGCCGAGCTCGAGCAGACGATCGCGAACCTCGCGGGCCGCGGCGATGACCGCGCGGCCGGTGTTGAACGTGGTCTGGCTGCCACTCGAGCCCATGTCCCAGACGGCCGCGTCGGTGTCCTGGTAGAGGATCGAGATCTTGTCGGGCTCCAGGCCGAGCTCGTCGGCGGCCAGCAGAGCGAGGCCCATGACCGCGCCGGAGCCGTTCTCCTGCGCGCCCGTCACCACGGTTGCCGTGCCGTCCCCGTTGAGCTTGACCGAGGCGTCCGAGGCGATCGGAAGGCTGAACCACCAGCCGCAGGCGAGCCCGACGCTCTCTCCGTCCGGTCGCTCGTTCCAGCGAATCAGCTCGGCTGCCTTCTCGACGCACTCCTTCATGCCGATCGCGTCGAAGATCTGGCCGGTCGGGCCCTCGTCGCCGGCGACGGCGACGTTGCGGAGCCGAAACTCGAGCGGGTCGATGCCGAGCGCAGCGGCGATCTCGTCGGCGTGCTGCTCGACGGCCCAGCAGACCTGCGGGCCGGTCGGCGCGCGCACCGACCCGGCGGGCGTCCGGTTCGTGTAGATCGCGTGCGCCCCGATCCTGATGTGCGGAATGCGGTAGGGCCCGGCCGCCATCATCGTCGCGATGTCCGAGCACGCGGGGCCGTGAGCGGCGTAGGCGCCGGTGTCGAGTAGCAGCCGGGCCTCGCGAGCGACGATCGTGCCGTCCTGGCGGACGCCGGTCTTGACCTCCGTGACGATCGCGTGCCGGATCATGTCCGGGGCGAGGAACTCCTCCCGCCGGTCGAGGACGAGCCTGACCGGCCGGCGCGCGGCACGAGCCAGCGCCGCGACGTGCGCCTCGAAGTGGAACTCGCACTTCCCGCCGAAGCCGCCGCCGAGGTGGGGAACGATCACGCGGACGTTCGACTCGGGCACCTCGAGCGTCTCGGCGACACCCGAGCGTGCCGCGTACGGCACCTGCGACGTCGACCAGATCGTGACGCGGTCTCCCTGCCACTGGGCGACGACGGCGTGGGGCTCGATCGGCGCCGGGTGAGACATGTCGGCGACGTAGCGGCTCTCGACGACCAGGTCGGCCTCGGCGAAGCCCTGCTCGACGTCGCCCTTGACGATGTCGGCGTAGCCGCAGTCGTTGCCGCGGCGCACGGTGCCCGGCTCGAAGCCGTAGCTTTCCCAGTCGGCGTGGACGAGCGGCGAGCCGTCGGCCAGCGCGGGCTCGAGCTCCAGCACGGGCTCGAGCTCCTCGTACTCGACCTGAATCAGCGCACACGCCTCGTCGGCGAGCTCCGGAGTCAGGGCGGCGACCGCGGCGACGATATCCGCCTCGAAGCGGACGACATCCCTCGCGAACAGCCGTCGATCCTGCACGAGAGCGCCGTAGAGCACGTCGGGGACGTCCTCGTGCGTGAGCACGGCGAGCACGCCGGGAAGGGCCCTGGCAGCGCTCGTGTCGAGCGAGCGGATGCGGGCGTGCGGCCGTCCCGCATAGAGGAACGAGGCGTGCAGCATTCCGGGCAGGACGAGATCGGCGGTGTACCGGCCCTGTCCGGTGACCTTGTCGAGCCCGTCGCTTCTGACGAAGCGCTTCTCGGTGACGCTCATCGTCGGGTGGCCTCCTGGAGATCGAAGGGAGGACGCGAGTCTACAGCCGCCCGGAGCGGAAGATTCCCCACACGAGCCAGCCCGCGACGAAGAACGAGACGATGAAGCCGACGAAGGCGAGCAGATTGAAGCCGAAGATCTCCGGCCCGCCGGTCGAGACGGCAAGCAGCGCCGAGCCGACGATGCCGCCGACCGCGAGCAGCGCGACGGACAGGCGGTTGACCAGGTGGTCGACGTGGCGAAACAGATCGTCGAGGCCGGCCGGGCGAACGCCGACCTCGAGCTCCCCCTCGCGCACTGCTTCGAGCGTGTCGTGCAGCTGGTATGGGAGCTGGAACGCCATGCCCGCGTAGGTGCGCAGCTCTTGCTGCGAGCGTCGGAGGATCCGCTGCGGCGAGAAGCGCTCGAACATCAGGTCGCGCGCGTACGGTTGCGCCACCTCGAAGACGTTGAACTCCGGATAGAGCTCGATGCCGACCGAGCCCAGGGTGGCGACAGTACGATCGAGTAGGACGAACCTCGTGGGCAGCTCGAGGTGCATCCGGTAGATGAGGCCGAAGGACTCGCGAACGAGCTGGACGGGGTCGAGCTCGGCGAGCCGGGCCCCGTAGTACTTGCTATAGAGGCTCTGGAGCTCGTCGACGAACTCCTCCTCGAGCTCCTTCGGGTAGCGAACGCCGAGAGCGGCGAGACGCCTCGGCAGGGCGTCGATGTTCTCCTGCGCCGCGTCGATGAAGAGATTCGTCAGGTTCGCGAGATCGTCCGTCGAGAGCTTCCCGGTGAGACCGAAGTCGACCAGTCCGAGCGTTCCGGCCCTGTCGAGCACCAGGATGTTGGCGGGATGCGGATCGCCGTGGAAGAAGCCGTGGCGGAAGATCATCGTCAGCCACGTGTCGGCGACGCGCTCTGCGAGCGTTCGGCGCTCCTCGAGCGAGTAGCCGGCGAGATCGACGTCGCGAAGCTGCGTCCCCTCGAGAAGCTCGAGCGTGAGGACCCGGGCGCCCGAGTACGTCCAGTACACGCGCGGCACGCGAACGCGCACGTCGTTGACGAAGTTGCGGTGAAAGCGGTCGGCGCTCCGGGCCTCCGCCCGGTAGTCGAGCTCCTGGCGGATCGCGCGCGCGAACTCGTCGACCAGCGCGACCGAGTCGATGAAGTCCACCTGCTTGACCCGGTCGCGCACGAAGCGCGCCGCCTGGTACATCAATTCGAGGTCGGCCTCGATTTGCCGCGGCGCGTCCGGCCGCTGCACCTTGACGGCGACTCGATCCCCGTTCGGGAGCGTGGCTCGGTGCACCTGGCCGATCGACGCCGCCGCGATCGGTTGCTCGTCGAAGTCGAGGTACAGCTGCTCGATCGTCAGCTCGAAGTCCGCCTCGATGACCTCGCGCACCTGCTCGTACGGAAAGGGCGTCACGTGATCCTGCAGCGCCTTCAGCTCGAAGACGACGTCCGGCGGCACGACGTCCGGGCGCAGCGAGAGCAGCTGGCCGAACTTGACGAACGTCGGCCCGAGCTCGTCGAGCATCTCGCGCAGGCGGACGCCGCGCGGCGACCCCGCCCCGGCCTCCATCTCGTCCTCCGTGCGGGAGCGTCGAAACCGCGGCCCGCGCGTCTCGAAGACGTAGCCGAAACCGTGCTTGGCCGCGACCTGAGCGATCTCGGACAGGCGGCCGAGCTTCCGGACAGCCGGGCTCATCGGGCCAGTCTATTGCGGTACCTGCCGGCACGGGCGCGCGTCGTAAGCCGCTCCACGTCACGCCCTCGTGGACAGCCGCGTCGTCACGTGCGAGGTCGGCTGAGCGAAGACGTCGAGCTTCTGCGCCCCTCCGGAGGCGACGAAGGAGGCGCCTGTCGACATCGGGTCGACTCCAGCGCGACCGAAGCGGCGTCGGCCGTCAGGCCCCTCTCTTAGGTCGACGCGGGCTTGGACCCGCCCTTCTTCTCGACCAGTCGCAGGCGGTGCTCGAGCTGGGCGAGGCGGAGCTCGAGCTCCTCGTGCTCGTGCCGCGTGACGAGGCCCAGCTCGCGGAAGATCGAGCTCATCGACGAGCCCGCCCGCTCGGTGACCTTCGCGGCCTCGCCGCGCCAGCGGCCGACCATGTCGTCGATCGTCTGCCGTGCCTCGTCGACTGACATCTTCCCGCGACGGGCGAGCTCCTCTGCGAGCTCCTCGGTTCGCTCCTTCGTCAGCGCGACCGCGCCGACGCCCGCGTAGATGAGCTTCCCGGCCAAGTCGCGGGCGCCGCCCGCGACCTCCCTTGCCGTCGCCTCGTCGCCTGCAGCGTCCGTCGCCCCGGCCTCGTCGGCCGCGGCGTCCTTCACGGCCCCGTCCTGGCTCTTGGTCTTCCTATCTGGCTCGGCCATGCGGTCTCGACCTCCTTCGCTTGCGTCGCTCTTCGCGTCTCGCGGCGGCCGACGTCGCGCCGTCGCCTCCCGCCGTCACCGGCTCGGGCTCCTGCTCGGGCTCCGGCTCGGGCTCGACGATGTCCGTCTCGACACCGACCTCCTCCAGCTCCTCGACGAGCCCCGCCTCCTCCTCGGCCTCCTCGGCGGTCAGCTCGAGCTTCTCCTGCAGGCCTGCTCCCTTCTTCTTGGCGAACTCGGGCTCGCGCTCCTTCAGCACGACGAGCAGCGGCGTGGCGATGAAGACGGTCGAGAACGCGCCCGACGTGATGCCGACGAGCAGCGCGAACGCGAAGTCCTTCAGCGTATCGCCGCCCAGCACGAGCAGCGACGCGACGGGCAGGAGCGTGATGAAGGTCGTCGCCATCGAGCGGCGGATCGTCTCCCACAACGACTGGTTGGCGATCGCGGCCATGCTCGACTTGCGCATCAGCGTCAGGTTCTCGCGGATACGGTCGAAGATGATGATCGTGTCGTAGATCGAGTAGCCCAGAATCGTCAGCAGCGCGGCGACCGTCGCGGCGGTCATCTCCCGTCCCGACAGCGAGTAGACGCCGATCGCGAGCAGCAGGTCGTGGAAAAGCGCGATGAGCACCGGGACGGCGAACTTCCACTCGAAGCGCAGGGTGATGTAGACGACGATCAGCGCGAGCGACGCGATGATCGCGAGGATCGCCCCGCGCAGGATCTGGCTCGAGAAGCTCGCGGAGACGTTGCGGACGCCGATCGACTCGGCGCCGAACTGCGTTTCGATGGCACGTTGCAGCTCCGTCTGCGTCTGACCGTCGAGCGACTCGGTCTTGATCTGGAACGACTCGTAGCCGCCGTCCACCTGGTTGCCGCGGCCCTGGATGACGGCGTTCGCGCCGACGATGCCTCCGACCGCGCCCCGCATGCTGTCGAGCTGCACCGGCTGCGACGTCTTGAAGTCGACCTGGCTCCCGCCCTGGAAGTCGATGCCGAGGTTGAGCCCCCGGACGCCGAGCGACACGATGCAGATCGCGAGGATCGTGCCCGAGATCGCGAACCACAGGCGCGTCTTGCCGATGAAGTCGATCCGCTGCCAGCGCGGGATCCTCTGCCCCTTCGCGCCCATGAAGCTCGGGTTGTCGAACCACCGGAAGCCGGCGAGGACGCCGAGGAGGGCGCGCGTCGCGAGAACGGCCGTCAGCATCGAGAGGATCGTCCCGATCAGGAGCATCAGCGCGAACCCGCGCACGCCGCCCGTCGCCACGGCGAACAGGACGAAGGCGGTGATCGCCGTGACGACGTTCGCGTCGATGATCGTGTTGAAGCCCTTGCGATAGCCGGTGGCGATCGCCGCGCGCACGGACTTCCCCGCCTTCACCTCCTCCTTGATCCGCTCGAAGATGACGACGTTCGCGTCGGCCGCGACGCCGATCGTGAGGATCAGGCCTGCGAACCCGGGCAGCGTCAGCGTGACGTGGAAGAGCAGGATCGCGCCGTAGAGGAAGATCCCGGTGAACGCGAGGCCGATGATCGCGATCAGGCCGAGGAAGCGGTAGAAGAGCAGCAGGAAGATCGCCACCAGCGCGAGGCCGACGAGCGCGGCGATCCAGGCCTGACGCAGCGAGTCGGCGCCGAGGGTGGCGGACACGTCGGAGCGGTCGACCTGGACGAACGTGTACGGCAGCGCGCCGGTCTGGAGGACGAGCGCGAGATCCTTGGCCTCGCCGACCGAGTCGAGCCCCTCGATCTGCGCCCGGCCGCCCGAGATCCCGTCCGGAAGCTCCTTGAAGTTGATCTGGGGCCAGGAGCGGATCTGGTCGTCGAGCACGATCGCGAAATGCTGGAAGATCGGCTCGGCCGAACCGAGCTGGTTCGTCTTGAACTCCCCGCGCTGCGCGAGGTCACGGGTGATCTCGTGGAACCTGTCGCCGCCCTTGTCGGTGAACTCGAGGGTGACGATCGGCTGGTTGGTCTGCGGGTTGAAGTCCTGACGCGTTCCCGACGCCTTGAGATCCTTTCCGGTGATCTCCGGAATCGGGTTGGCGGCGTCGGTCGGCTGGTACTTGACGAGGTAGTAGTACGTGTCCGTGACGGGGAACTGGTTGACGCCCGGACACACGGTCGTCGGTGGGCCGCAGGTCAGGATCTTCCGGTCGCCGGGCACCGCGTACCACGTCGAGCCCTCGGGCGCCTTGTCGAGACCGAGGCTGCGGAGCACCGCCTCCTTCGTCTCCCCCGGTCCTCCCAGCAGCTCCTTCGCGGGCCCGTAGAGGTACCACGCGCTCGGCTCGCCCTCCTTTGCCCGGGCCTGCTGGCTCGAGAGGAGAGGCAGGAGCTTCGGGCTTGCGATCGGGTTGCCGTTCGCGTCGATCGAGGGGCCGGTGAGATCGCCCTCGAGATCGTAGAATTCGAGCGACGCGGTCTTGCCGACGATCTCGGCGGCGCGGCCGGGATCGGTGACGCCCGCCAGCGCGATCGCGATCTGGTTCTCGCCCTGCTTGCGAATCTCCGGCTCGGAGACGCCGAGCTTGTCGACGCGGTCGCGAATGATCTCGACCGAACGGTCGAGCCCCTCCTTCGTCAGCTGCTGCCCCTTCGGCGCCTGCGCCTCGAGAACGACCTCGAGCCCGCCCTGGAGGTCGAGTCCCAGGGTCGGCGTGCGAAAGACCGCGAGCACGACGACCCCGGCGGCCGCAACGAGAATCAGACCGAGGATCAGGAGGTATCTGCGCACGGAGAGAGGGTAGCGAGGCCCGCTACGAAGCGAGTCGGCCTTGCTTCGACCCGCGCGGGGTCAATCCTGTCGTCGCGCCTGCGCGCCCCGGGCCCGACCGGCTTCCTCGAGCCCGTCGTCTGTCGGGGTCTCCTCGTCGGCGGTCTCGGCCTCGAGCTCGGGCTGCTCGACGGCCTCTTCGGCCTCGCCCTCGACGATGTCGGGCTGCTGCGGGATCACGGACGCGATCGACTTGCGCGCGACCTCGATCTCCACGTCCTCGGCGATCAGGAGGTGAACCTTCTCCTCCTCGATGGCGGCGACGTCACCGTAGATGCCCCCGGCGGTGATCACCTCGTCGCCGGGCTTGAGGTTTTCGAGGAGATCCCTGTGCCGGCGCTGCTGCGAACGCTGCGGGCGGATCAGCAGGAGGTACATGAACCCCAGCATCACGAGCAAGATCACGATGAAAGCCACAGGACCTCCCTAGCGGGCGCTCTCGGCGTCTCCGAGCCGGTCGAGGACGGCGTCCTTGTGGGCGCCGAACTCGCCCCGCTCGATGCTCTTCCGTGCGCCGGCGGTCAAGTCGAGGAGAAAGCGGACGTTGTGCTCGGACAAAAGTATCAAGCCCAGGAGCTCCTGCTGGTTGACCAGGTGGCGTAGGTACGCGCGCGAGAACCCGACACACGCAGGGCACGGACAGCCGTCGTCGAGCGGCCGGTCGTCGCGTGCGAACCGGGCGTTGCGGAGGTTGAGCCGTCCCTCCCACGAGAGCGCGGTGCCCGTCCGGCCCAGCCGTGTCGGCAGGACGCAGTCGAACATGTCGATCCCGCGCTCGACGACCTCGAGGATCCCCACGGGGTCGCCGATGCCCATGAAGTACCGCGGCCGGTCGGCGGGCAGCAGCGGAGCTGCGTCGGCGACCGTCTCGAGCATCGCGCCGCGCTCCTCGCCCACGCTGAGCCCGCCGAGCGCGTGGCCGTCGAAGCCGAGCGAGCAAATCTCCTCGACCGAGCGGCGGCGAAGCTCGGGGTCGATCCCCCCCTGGGCGATCCCGAACAGGAGCTGATCGACGGCCCGGGGGGCGGAAAGCTGACGCTCCGCCCAGATCCGTGTGCGGTCGACCGCCTGCTCCAGCGCACGTCGGTCGGCGCCCGCCGGCGGGCAGACGTCGAGGCACATCGCGATGTCGGAGCCGAGCCGGCGCTGCACGTCCGCCACGAGCTCGGGCGTGAAACGCGTCGCGTCCCCGTCGTAGACCGAGCGAAACGTGACCCCCTCGTCGTCGACCGACAGGAGCGTGTCTCGCAGCGAGAACACCTGGAATCCGCCGGAGTCGGTGAGAATCGGGCCGTCCCAGCCCATGAAGCGATGGAGGCCGCCGAGCTCCTCGACAAGCGCCGCGCCCGGCCGGAAGTGGAGGTGGTACGCGTTGCCCAGAACGATCGTCGCGCCGAGATCGCGCAGCGTCGCCGGGCGGATTCCCTTGACCGTGGCCTTCGTGCCGACCGGCATGAACGCGGGCGTCAGCACGTCCCCGTGGGAGGTGTGGAGAATCCCGACCCGCGCGGCTCCGTCGGAGGCGACGAGAGTGAACGAGCCGGCCACGGTCGCCCAGCGTAGTCGGAACCCCTCCCGGCCGCACGAAGACGACCTTGTGTTGCGTCACCCGGATGGAACGACGGCTCACGTCGCGGCGGGCTGCCCTTCGGTGATGCAACACAAGGCCCGGTTCGTGACCAGAGGCCGGGTCAGAGCACGAGCATCGCGTCGCCGAACGAGTAGAAGCGGTAACGCTCCTCGATCGCGATGCGATAGAGGCGACGCGTCTCCTCGACGCCCGCAAACGCCATCACGAGCGCGAGCAGCGTCGAGCGCGGTAGGTGGAAGTTCGTCACGAGCGCGTCGACGCGGCGAAACTCGTGGCCGGGAGCGATCAGGAGGTCGGTCCGCCCGGCGAGCGGCGCGCCGCGGGCAAGCGTCTCCAGCGCCCGCGTCGTCGTCGTGCCGATCGCCGTGATGTGCCCGGCGGAGCAAATCCGCTGCCACGCCTCGGGCGCGACGCGGTAGCGCTCGCTGTGGAGACGGTGCTCCTCGAGCGTCTCGCCGGCGATCGGCCGGAACGTATCGAGCCCGACATGGAGCGTGAGCGCGGCACTCTCCACCCCCGTCAGGAGCTCAGGCGTGAAATGGAGGCCGGCTGTGGGGGCGGCGGCGGAGCCACACTCCTGCGCGTACACGGTCTGGTAGCGCTCGGGGTCGTCGAGCGCCCGGCGGATGTACGGCGGGAGCGGGGCCTCACCAGCCGGCTCCCCTTCGAGGCGCACGCGCCACCGCCCGTCCCCGAGGCGCTCGAGCAGTTCCACGCGCCCTGGGCTCCCGGGACACGTCCCGGGGACAGGTTCCGGGACGTGTCCAGACCGGTCGGCCTTCTGGGCCGGTTCCACCCTCCCGCCCGACCCTACCCGTCCTCCTGGCCCCAACCCTCCCGCCCGGACCCACCCTCCCGCCCGGGCCGTGTCCCGGGGACAGGTCGATGGACGGGTCCGCAACGAGCACGTCCCCCGGCCGGAGGCGGCGGCCAGGGCGGGCGAGCGCTTCCCACACGTCGTCGCCGAGAGGCTCGAGCAGGAGCACCTCGGCCTCCCCACCGCCCGCCCGGCGCAGGCGAAGGCGGGCGGGCAGGACGCGCGTGTCGTTCACGACCACGAGTGTTCCCGGCGCGAGCTCGGCTGGGAGATCGCGGAACGTCCGGTGGCGCACCTCGCCCGTCGATCGGCGGTACACGAGGAGCCGCGATCCATCACGCGGGTCGTGCGGGCGCTGCGCGATCAGCTCCTCCGGGAGCTCGTAGTCGAGCTCGCTCGTCAGCATCCGGGGGCAACGCTATAGTGCGCCGCGTGAGCACGGACGCCTTCGAGCAGGCACGCCTGAGGATCGCCGAGGCCCGCACGTCCCGCTATCGCGATCCGGGCCTCGAGGCGGCGGTCGCCAAGGCCCGGGAGGCGCTGGAGACGCTCGCGGAGACCAGCGCCGAGCTCGAGTCCTCGGTGCCGGAGCGGCTGAGCGCAGCTCTGCGCGAGAGCATGCACGGCGAGGTGATCCCCGTCGCGCGGAGCCTCGCCGAGGTTCGCGGCCTCTCGGGCCAGACGATCCGGCGGCTCGACCGGCTCCAGACCGACCTGGACGCCGAGCGCCGGGCGCGCATCGAGGATCTGTCGCTCCTCGTCGACCTGGTCAGCTCCGGCTGGCGCGCGGTGGAGCTCCGCCTCGACCGCCTCGAGCGGTCCCTCGATCGTCTCGAGCGCGCGCTCGACGAGCAACCGTCCGCCTCGCTGCACCGCCTGCCGGCCTAGCCACTCCTGGCTACACGGGCAGGCGCAGCTCGAAGCGCGCGCCCTCGCCCAGACCGGAGGTGACGCTCAGCCGCCCGCCGAGCGCCTCGGCGAGCTCGCTCGCGATCGCGAGCCCGAGCCCGGTTCCCTGACCGTTGCGCGAGTAGAACGGCCGGAAGATCCGCTCGCGCTCGCTGATCGGGATCCCGGGGCCGGAGTCCGACACGGTCACTGACACGCTCCCGTTCTGCTTTGCGAGCCCGAGGGCGACCCGGCCGCCGTCGGGCGTCCAGTGAAACGCGTTCTCGAGCAGGTTGGAGACGATCTGGAGGACGCGGTCACCGTCCGTGACGATCACCGGGGCCGACGCGAACTCGCGCTCGTACTCGATCGCGTGCTGCCGCGCGGTCTCCGCGTGCGTCTGGTAGGCCTGATCGAGGAGCGACTCGAGATCGACCTCCTGCTCGGCGACCGCGAACCGGTTCGCGTCGAGCTTCGCGAGGTCGAGCACGTCGCCGACGAGCCGCGCCAGGCGGTCCGTCTCGGTGCGGATCACCTCGAGCGAAGCGTCCCGCGCCTCGGGATCCTCGGCGAGCCCCTCGACGAGCGCATCGGCGTGCCCGCGGATCGCGGTCAGCGGCGTCCGGAGCTCGTGCGAGACGCTCATCAGGAAGTTGCGCGTGAGCTCCTCCGACTCGGCGAGACGGACGGTCATCTGCCCGAACCGTTCCGTGAGATGGCCGATCTCGTCGCCCGAGCGCGGCTGCGGCAACTCGATGTCGTAGCGACCCTCGGCGACCTCGTCGGCCGCGCGCGAAAGCGCCAGCACCGGCTTCGTCAAGCGCCGCGACAGGTACCACACGAGCCCCGTGGCAACGACGATCCCTGCTGCGAACGCGAGCGCGACGCGCTGGAAGAGCACGAGCCAGCTCGCCGTCAGATCGGCCTTGGGGCGTGCGACGACGAGGGCGCCGAAGGTCTCGCCGCCGAACTCGAGCGGCTGTGCGACCGCGAGGTAGGTCGTGTCCGAGTCGGCAGGCCTGAACTCGAACTCCTGCACCCGGCCCTGCTCGAGCGCCGAGCGATCGAGCACGTCGAGTGGCAGGCGCCGCAGGCCGGAGATCTGCCCGGGGAAGATATCGACGCCTGCGTAGTAGAGGCGGGCGTCGGTTGCCCGTTCGAGGATCGGCGCGGCGAAGGCAGGCGCATTCGTCCCGCGCCCGACGCTCTGACCTGCCTGATCCGAATAGAGGAGCGCGAGCCCGCTCGCCTGGCGGCGCAGGTCAGTGAGCGTGTCGTCGCGCGTGTAGTCCTGGAAGAGGCGAATCGCCAGGACTGCGGTGACGATCCCGGCAACGAGCACGCCCGCGAGGAAGATCGCCGGCAGACGGAAGCGCAGGGAACGCACGGGAAACCTCTAGCTGGAGGCCCGGGCGGCCTTCTTGGGCTCGGTCACGACCTTGTAGCCGACCCCCCACACCGTCACGATCGGGGACGCGTCGCCGAGCTTGCGGCGGAGCTGACGGACATGGACGTCCACCGTGCGCGTGTCGCCGGCGAACGTGTAGCCCCACACGCGCTCGAGGAGCTGGTCGCGCGTGAGCACGATCCCGCGATGGTCGAGAAGCTCCCACAGGAGGTCGAACTCCTTCGGCGCGAGCTGCACCTCGTCGTCGCCGACGCTGACCTCGCGCCGGCCGGAGTCGATCCGGAGGTCGCCGTGCTCGATCACCGCGCTCTCGAACTCCCGGCGGGCGGGAGCGGCCCGGCGCAGGATCGACTTGACCCTGGCGACGAGCTCCCGCGGGTTGAACGGCTTCGTCAGGTAGTCGTCAGCGCCGACCTCGAGACCGATGATCTTGTCGATGTCCTCGTCGCGCGCCGTGAGCATGAGGATCGGGACGTCGGAGCGCTGCCGGATGCGGCGGCACACGTCGATCCCGTCGAGGTCCGGCAGCATCAGGTCGAGGATGATCAGCGCCGGCGGGTCGGCCGCCGCCCGCGTCAGCGCGTCCTGACCGGTGCCGGCGACGTTCACGACGAAGCCCGCGTTCTTCAGGTACATCGCGACGAAGGAGGCGATGCTCGACTCGTCCTCGACGACGAGGATCGACTGGGCCTTGGTCTCGACCACGGGCTCGGCTCCTATCGTGACAGAGGCAGCTGTCAGCCGCCGAGGACGATCTCGCTGCGGTCGTCCGACCACTCCTCGGGCGGCTCCTCGCTGTCGAGCTTCATGCTGCCGCTCCCCCGCAGCGTGACCGTGCAACGGCAAACGATGCTCGCGTCGATGCCGACGCCGCGAAGCTCGACGCGCCCGCCTCCCTGGACGCTGAAGCGCAGGTCACGACCGACGTACACGGTCGTGCGAGCGTTGGGCTGGAACGTACTCTGGGCGCCGCTCACCTGAACGGCAGGCAACTGTCCGCGACGGCCAGCGGCGACCGTGAGCCGGCCGCGGTCGACCTGACCGAGGACGACGCCGCGGCCAAGCTGGATCGATACCGAGCCGTCGCCGTCGATCAGCTCGAGCGAGCGAGCGTCACCGCTCTCGGCCGGGCGGGCCGCGGCCGCCGACGCGAGCAGGCCGGCGAGCGCGACCAGCACGAAGAGAAAACCGGTGAGACGCTGCATCGCCGTCACGATCAGATTCTCGCCCCGGGCGGTGTGCCGCGCGTCATGGGCCTGTAAAGAATTTGTAAACGCATGGAATGGGAGTCTAAAGCGCAATCGTGACGCTCAGATCGGCTGGCCCCCGGGCCGGCGCGAGTCGCGCCCGAGGCCGACCGGCAGGACCTGGTCAGCCGCGGTGCTCGACCGTCATCCGCATTCCGTGGCGAGGGCGCAGCGTGACGAGCGGAAGGGTCGCAACCGGATGGCCCGAGACGAGCCGAAGGCGCCGGCGCTGCGCGATCGCGGCGAGCACCAGGATCCCCTCCATCCAGGCGAAACGCTCGCCGATGCACATCCGCGTTCCGGCGCCGAAGGGGAAGTAGGCGTGGCGCGGCCGCGCCGCCTCACCCTCCGGAGTGAAGCGGTCGGGCTCGAAGCGAAGCGGGTCGGGCCACCAGCGCGGATCGCGGTGGGTGACCCACTGGCTGACGACGGTCAGCGTCCCGGCGGGCACGCGATAGCCGCCGAGCTCGACGTCCTCGAGCGCGCGACGCCCGACCACCCACGCCGGCGGGTAGAGCCGCATCGACTCGGCGAGGACGCGGCGCGTGAGCTCGAGCGCCGGGACGTCGGCGGCCGTCGGCGGCCGTCCACCCAGGACCTCGTCGAGCTCCGCGTGCAGCCGCCGTTCCGCCTCCGGGTTCTCGGAGAGCAGGTACCACGTCCACGCGAGCGCCTGGGCGGTCGTCTCGTGGCCGGCCAGGAAGAGCGTCATCGACTCGTCGCGCACCTGGCGCTCGCTCATCGGCGCGCCCTCCTCGTCGCGAGCCTCCAGCAGCAGCGAGAGGAGGTCCTCGCCGCCCGCGCGGCCACGACGCTCTTCGATCATCCCGTAGATGATCGTGTCGAGCCGTTCGCGCGCCGCGCGGAAGCGACGCGTCGACGGCAGCGGGAGCCGCTCGCGGAGCCCGGCGAACGGGAGCATGAAGAGGTCCATCATCTCGAGGCTCGTCGTCAGCGCCTCCCCGACGTCCCGTGCCGCACCCTCGACGTCGGCGTCAAAGAGCGTTCGGCCGACGACGGCGAGCGTCAGGCGCTGCATCTCGGCGGCGACGTCGACCGCTTCTCCGGGCCGCCAGCGCTCGGCGGTTCTCCCTGCCAGGTCGACCATCACGTCGCCGTAGCCTCCGAGCCGCTCGGCGTGGAAGAGCGGCTGCACCAGGCGCCGCTGGCGGAGGTGCAGCTCGCCCTCGCTCGTCAGCAGACCCTCGCCGAGGATCCGCTTCGCCTCCTGGAGCGCACGGCCCTTCATGAAGCGCCGGGACTGGGCGACGAGCACCTCCCGGACGAGGTCGGGGTGGGAGACGAGGACGATCTTCTCCGGTCCCATCCCGACCAGCGCGACATCGCCGTGCTCCCGCGCCAGCCGGGTGAAGAACACGAGTGGGTCGCGACGAAGACGGAGGAGGACGGCGCCGAGCCGCGGAGGAGGCCCGGGCGGCCGAAGCGTCGCGCTCACGCCGTCCAGGGTAGCGGCGTGCTCGATCCGGCCGGTAACGAGCCCGCACGAGGAAACGCTGCGGACTAAGGACGCCGTGGGATTGCGACGGTCCGGGAGCCCCGGGGCCGCTCGAGCCCTGCGCGATCCCAGCCGGCCAGCTCGGCGGCGGCGGCGTATGAGCTCTCGAGGAAGTCGCGGAGCGCCGCTTCGGGATCGTCGAGAACGCGCCACGTCTCGTAGAGCATGCGTGCCTGCGGAACACCACCCGCCTCGACCCAGAATGCCGGCTCGGGCAGCGATCGGCGGTCGAGCCCCTCGGGCGAGGGCCACGCGTAGCAGTAGAAAGCCGGCTCCGGAAGATTGTCATCGCCGAACCAGAAGCCCGCCGAGATCAGCTCGTGCGAGTACGCCTCGCGGGCGACCGCCTCTTGGGGCGGAGCGGGCGCCGCACGGCCGGAGAAGCGCGTGCAGGCGAGGTCGAAGCTGTGCCAGAAGACGTGCACGGGGCTGCACTTGCCGAGGAACCGACCGCGGAACCCCCAGAGAACGGCGTCGATCTCGGCCAGCGCCCTCCAGGCCCTCGTCACCGCCTCGGCGTCGAACGTCGCGTGCTCCCTGTCCTCGGGATAAGGGACCGTGCTCTTGCAGTCGTACGGTTCGGTCGAGATCGAGCACGCCGCCCCGACGTCATCCAAGCCCAGGGTGTAGTCGGCATAGAAGTCCGCGAGGGGACGGGCGGAGAGCTCCACCTCGCTGCGGCGTCCACGATCGTTCGTGATCACCACAGCGCCGGCGTGCAGATCGACCTCGATCTGCACGTGTCCTGTTGCCGCCGGGATGGGGCCAGTCGTGAGTCCGCGAGGAGAAACGTAGAGCGTCACGTGCCACCAGTGGTTCAGCCGCGGGTGAAGCGTCATCCGGGTCTTGCCTACGATCTGGCAGACGAGTTGGAGGTACAGCCGGCTCGCCTCCCATTCGGCAAGCGGAAGAGGTCCGAGCGCGGCCTCGTTCACGATTCGCCGTCGTCGTGCAGGGCGTGAATGACGAACTTCGTGCGGAAGTTCGGCGATCGCTCCGCCTCGAACGCGATGTGCCGACCCGTGCGGAGATCCTCGATCTCGAGAACGCGCATCGAGATGCGCGAGTGAACGGAGACCGCCGCGTGATCCCGGTCGACCGACCAGAGCAGCTCGTCGACCGTGAACTCGTGCTCGCGCCGACCCTCGAAGCCGTAGATGCGCGACGGCGAGACGCCGATCACCGTGAACCGGGGCTGGCCCGTCGCTTCGCCGGCGACGGCCATCGCCGCCGGGACGCCCACCGCGATGCCGACTGCATCGCCGAGCTCGCCGCCGACCGCGCTCCCGACGATGCTGCCGCCGATCCCTCCCGCCAGGCCCGCGGCGTGGAATCCGCGCGGGTGGAAGACCCCGGCCGCGACGACCTCGTCGTCGGTGCCCGTGCGCGCGAGCGCGTCCTGCGTCGCGGCGATCAGCTGTTCCTCCTGCATCTCACTCCCTTCCGTGCCCGTCGAGGGGCAGCCTACTTCGACGCGATCGCGAGGTGATCGCCCTCGGCGAGGCTGCGCCTGCGCACCTCGCCGGCGGCGAGCTCGAGCGTCGAGCGGGCGCCGCGCTTGCCCGCAGTCCTCCAGGGGGGCACCGCCTCCCGCACGGCGACGACCCGGAGGTCGCGGTCGAGAAACACGACATCGATCGGGAAGCGCATGAAGAACGTGTGGATCGACGAGGCCGGCGAGAGCAGGATCCCCTCGCCGGGCGGGAGCGACGAGCGGCCGAGCAGGCCTTTCAGGCGCGGCCAGGCGCGGTCGGCGACGGCGCACGTCTCGCAGACGACGTCGCCTCCGTCGCGCAGAATGCTCGCGGTGCCGGGCACCGCGCCTTCTTCGCCGGGCGTGGGAACGATCCCTCGTTCGAGGGGCGAAGATCCCTGAACTCAGGGATTCGCGATCGGGCCCGCTGCGCCTTGATGTGAGACATCCGTCCCCGATCGAGGGACGGGGATATCCCTCTGCGGTGAGGAGACGGCGGTGAACTGCGGCGACCGACGGCGAATCTCGTCCTGCCCGATCCTGGGATCGGCGCGGGCATCCCTGCGCACCGAGTCCGGGCAGGTGCTCGTGTTCGTGGTGCTCGCCATGGTCGTCCTCCTCGGCATGTTCGGCCTAGCGATCGACGTCGGGCGCGCGTACTTCACCCAGCGCGCCCTGCAGGCGTCGGCGGACGCGGCGGCCCTCGCGGGCGCACAGGAGCTCCCGGATCCGGGCTCGAGCATGTCGGTGGCTCACACCTACTCGGGTGCGACCGGCGGGAGAAACGAGACGAAGGGCGTCGACGGCGTCTCGACCAACGTCACCACGCGCTGTCTCAAGTCGGCTCCCGGCTGCGAGCCGGTGAACGCAGTCGTCGTCGAGCAGTCGGCGCAGGTCGAGACGCTGTTCGCCAGGGTGCTCGGAATCGACTCGTTCGACGTCGACGTCAAGGCGACGGCGTGCTCGCCGTGCGCCGCGAAGCCGCTCGACATCATGCTCGTCCTCGACCGCACCGGATCGATGTGCCAGACCTCGAGCGGCGCGTCCGACCCGTCGTGCACCGACCTCAACAACGCACGCGAGGGAATGAAGACGTTCCTCGGCTTCATGGACCCGTCGATTGACTGGGTCGGGCTCGCGGTCTTCCCGCCCGGGACGACCTGCGGCACGCCGTCGACGTCCGCCTACAACTCCGCCGGGAGCCCCTACGTGATCGTGCCGCTTTCGGACGACTACTGGTCGAACGGGGACCTCGACCCGGACTCGCCGCTCGTCTCCACGATCGACTGCCAGCAGGGTGGCGGGCGCACGTCCTATGCGAACGCGATCGAGAAGGCCCAGGCCGAGTTCGACGCGAGCGGCCGGCCTGAGGTGCAGGACGTGATGGTCGTTCTCTCCGACGGCGCGGCGAACATCGGGCCGACGTACTACCCCGCGTCCTCCCCGTACCGGATGCAGCCCTGCCACCAGGGCGTGAGCTCGGCGGCGGCGATCAAGGGTCGCGAGACGCTCGTCTACACGATCGGCTACGACCTCAACGCCGAGGGCGGCGACGCCAACCGCTGCACGGACTGGCAGGGCAAGGACGAGCAGCCGTCGATCACCGCGTACTCCGCCCTCCAGCAGATGGCCAGCCCGAATGCGTTCTTCAACAAGCCTGCGCCCGGCCAGCTGCAGTCGATCTTCACGAAGATCGCCGCCGACATCTCCCGCCCCGCCGCGCGGCTGATCGACAACGACATCGACTAGCCCAACGCGTTTCCGGCTCGACACGCCCCGTTCGTCGGCCGGCTGCGGCTCGCAAAAAAACTACGAAGTATCGACGATGACGTCATTTGTCACATCACTCGAACGAGTGAACCGTCACAGAATTTCCCTCGTTCGAGTGACGGAGAGATCTTGAAAGAGAGTGTCTTCGTGTCATGGTCATTGCACTGAGTTTCATCCTTCTGCGGCCTTTCTCGGGGAGAAAAGGGGGTGAATAAATGCTGAATCTTCTCAACTCGCTGTACGCGCGC
Organism: uncultured Actinomycetes bacterium; assembly: GCA_963712465.1. Lineage (GTDB taxonomy): Bacteria > Actinomycetota > Thermoleophilia > Gaiellales > Gaiellaceae > CAVQHY01. The sequence goes on along the minus strand of CAVQHY010000005.1, from coordinate 378,037 downwards.
ATCCTCACGGGTGACGTGCGCCGTGAGGAGGGGCAGGCGATGGCCGAGTACGCGGTGATCCTCGCGATCGTCGCCGTCGGCGTGGTCGCCACGCTGATCCTCTTCAAGGACGCGATCGTCGGAACGCTCGGCGACGTCATCGACGCGCTCTAGGGCGTGTCGCGCGGGGCGGGCTCCTGCTGCGGCGGGAAGCCCGCCCCACCAATCTGGACATACGACAAGGGACGGCATGAGAACGATCGCTTCACGAAAGCTCGTACGAAAGCAGGAAGGACAGGCGATGGTCGAGTTCGCGCTCGTCCTGCCCGTGCTCATGCTGATCGTCGTCGGCATCGTCCAGTTCGGCGTCCTCTTCCACGACTACCTGACGCTCACCGACGCGGTCCGTGCGGGCGCCCGCCAGGCGGCGGTCGCGCGCGAGCTACCCGACCGGGACGCGCGCATCGACGCGCGGCTGAAGTCGGCGGCGGCGAGCATCGACGAGTCGAAGCTCACGTGCAACGCCACCTCCTCGTGGGTGCAGGGAGAAGACGTGACTGTCTCATGCACCTATCCCTTCGAGGTGAACATCCTCGGGCTCGTCGTCAAGTCGGGCGAGCTCACGAGTTCGACAACGGAGCGTGTTGAATGACCTACAGGATTCGCAATATCGCGATCGCCCTCGTGCTCGCGACGATCGCGATCGTCCTCACGGTTCTCTACGTCACGAACTACAAGCAGGACGTGCGTCAGCAGGAAGCGGGCGTCATCGTGTACGTGGCGTCGAAGGACATCGCGGCGGGCACGCCGGGGTCGAAGATCGTCGACAAGAGCCTGATCGAGGCCCAGGAGGTCGCCAAGCGCACGGCAGTGCCGGGCGCCGTGACGAACCCCGACCAGATCGAGCAGCTCGTCGCCACCCAGGCGATCTACGAGGGCGAGCAGCTGACCACCAACCGGTTCAGGACCGTCGAGGAGCAGGGCCTCCGCTCGGAGATCAGCGGTGTCACCCGGGCGTTCCAACTGCCGGGCGACCAGCATCAGATTCTCGCCGGCACGCTCGAGGCGGGCGACCGCGTCGACGTCGTCGCGTCGATCCGCTACACGGAGAAGGAGGTCGCTCGCGGCCAGCAGACGCAGACAGCGGAGAGGGTCGACCGCGTCGCGAGCCGCGTCGTCCTCCGCGACCTGCTCGTGCTCCAGGCCGCCGAGCTCTCGACCGACGAGTCGGCTCTGCGCAACGAGAACGGGAACCTCGCGGTCATCCTCGCCGTCACCGACGCCGAGTCCCAGAAGCTCTTCTGGGTGACGAAGAACGGCGACTGGTCGCTCCAGCTGCGTCCGGCCGACGGCGCCAAGGACAGCCCGGAGAGCGTCGAGACCGTCGAGTCGGTTCTCGGCGACGGCCTCAAGCCGGCCGGTCTCGCTCAGCTGACGACGGGCTTCACCGAAGGCAGCCGATGAGCGGCCTCGAGACCCCGCTCACCAGTCTCGAGTCGCCGCCCTCCCAACCCGAGACGCCGCCCTCCCAACTCGAGACCCCGCCCTCCCAACTCGAGACCCCGCCCTCCCAACTCGAGACCCCGCCCTCCCGCCGGGAGACGGTGCGCGTCGTCGCGACGGGCAGCTTCCCCGGGGCGAGCGACCTGCTCGACGCGCTCGACGGGCGCGACGACGTCGAGCTCGTGGCAAGGAGCACGGACGTCCGCGGGGCGGTGAACGCGCTCGGCTCGGGTCCCGGACTGGTGCTCCACCTTACGGACGGCGACGCGTACCCCGAGAACGGCGACGCGTTCGGCATGCGCGTCCTCCGGGCCGAGGTCGCCGCGATCCGCGAGCACACACGAGCGCCGGTTGTCCTCCTCTCCGCCGAGCCCTCCTCCGCGCTGATCGAGGAGGCGCTCGAAGCGGGAGTCGCGGACGTCCTCGTCCTCCCGCAGACGGCAGAGACGCTCGTGTTCGCGCTGCGCAAGGCGGGCCAGGCCGGCCGGGCGACTGCGCCGCAGGAGGACAACGGGGGCAAGGGGTTCGTCGTCACGGTGTTCTCGCCCAAGGGGGGCACGGGCAAGACGGTCATGGCGACGAACCTCGGCGCCGCGCTCGCCGCGGACGCGGGCAAGCGCGTCCTCCTCGTCGACCTCGACCTGCAGTTCGGCGACGCGGCGATCATGCTCGGCGTCCACCCGGAGAAGACGCTGCGCGACCTCGTGGTCGCCCCCGGCGAGCTCGACGAGGAGAAGCTGGCCGGCTACGTAACGCGGCACGAGCTCGGGCTCGACATCCTCGCGGCGCCCCTGCGGCCCGAGGACGCCGAGCTCGTCACCGAGGACAAGGTGCTCGCGCTCCTCCACGTCGCCCGCGAGTCGTACGACATCGTCGTTGTAGACACGTCGCCGTTCTTCTACGGCCCGATGCTCGCCGTGCTGGAGCCGACCGACCTCCTGCTCCTGCTCTGCGGCCTCGACGTGCCGACGCTGAAGAACGTGCGGCTGTCGGTGCAGACCCTCGACCTGCTCGGCTTCCCGCGCGGGCGGATCTCGGTGCTGCTGAACCGCGTCTCGGGCAAGGTCGGGATGACGAAGGCGGAGGTCGAGGCCGCGCTCGGCTGCGACGTCCGCTTCGAGGTGCCGAACGACCCGGCCGTCGGCCTGGCCGTCAACAGGGGCGTCCCGGCTGCGCTCGGCGACCGCAAGTCGGCGTTCTCCGAGGCGATCCGCGAGATCATGGCGACGCTCGCCCCGGCCGTGAAGCCGGAGCCCAGACGTCGCTTCCGGATCGGAAGGGGGAGGGCATGAACCTCGAAGAACGGCTCCGGGGCAGCGATAGCCCCAACCTGCAGGAGCGGCTGAAGGCAGAGACCGAGGCGAACGGCAACGGGGCGCCGATCGGAGAGGCGCCGCCGGCGCCGGCACGGTCGATGGCAGGTCGCGGCGCCGTCGACCCGTACGCGGAGCTGAAGACGCGCGTCCACCACGCGTGCATCGCGAAGCTCGGCCCGCAGCTCTTCAGCCGCCGGCAGACCAGCGACCTACGCGACCGCGTGCTCCAGGCCGTCACCGAGCAGCTCGCGATCGACCGGACACCGCTCGCCCGCGAGGAGCGGCAGCGGCTGATCCGCGAGATCGCGAACGACATCCTCGGCTACGGCCCGCTCGAGCCGTTCCTCTGGGACGACACCGTCACCGAGGTGATGGTCAACGGGCCCGAGCACATCTACGTGGAGCGCGACGGGAAGATCGAGGCGACCGGCTCGGCGTTCGCCGACGAGGCGCACCTGATGCGCATCATCGACAAGATCGTCTCGCAGGTCGGCCGCCGCGTCGACGAGGCCTCGCCCATGGTCGACGCGCGCCTCCCCGACGGGAGCCGCGTCAACGCGATCGTCCCGCCGCTGTCGCTTACCGGCCCGGTGCTGACGATCCGGAAGTTCTCCCGCGACCCGTACACGATCGCCGACCTGATCGCGTTCGGGACGCTGACGGAGAAGGCTGCGAGCTTCCTCGACGCCTGCGTCCGCGGCAAGCTCAACGTCCTCATCTCGGGGGGTACTGGCACCGGTAAGACGACGACCCTGAACGCGCTCTCTGCTTTCATCCCGGAGGAGGAGCGGATCGTCACGATCGAGGACGCGGCCGAGCTCCAGCTCCAGCAGCGCCACGTGATCTCGCTCGAGTCGCGCCCGCCGAACATCGAGGGAGAGGGCGAGGTGCGCATCCGCGAGCTCGTGCGAAACGCGCTGCGCATGCGCCCCGACCGCATCGTCGTCGGCGAGGTCAGGGGCGCGGAGACGCTCGACATGATGCAGGCGATGAACACGGGCCACGAGGGCTCGCTGACGACGATCCACGCGAACTCGCCCCGTGACGCCCTCAGCCGGCTCGAGACGCTCGTCCTGATGGGCGGGCTCGACCTGCCGCTCCATGCGATCCGCGAGCAGACCGCGAGCGCGCTGGACATCATCGTCCACCTCACGCGGCTGGTCGACGGGTCGCGGCGGCTGACGCACATCACCGAGGTGGTGGGGATGGAGTCGGAGATCATCACCCTCCAGGACGTCTTCGCCGCCCGCCCGGTCGACGAGCGTGCAGCTGCCGCCGGGTCGGCGGCGTTCCTGCGGCCGCTCTCGTGCACCGGCCTCCAGCCTCGCTTCCAGGAGAAGCTCGCCGGCCGGGGCGTGGTCATCCCGCCCGATTTCTACGAGCCCGACGGCACCGAGGCCGTGCTGCGGGCGCTGCCCGGCGGCGGGAGGCGGCAATGAGGGACCTGCTCTACGACAGCGCCTGGGGCCCGATCGCGCTCGGGCTCGTCGTCGGGTGCCTCGTGCTGGTAGCGGTCGTGATCGCAACGGCGACCCCACGGAAGCTCTGGATCCGCAACCGGCTCGGCCTGCCGGTCGACGAGCCGGACGCCGCGCCGGACGAGGGGCCGACCGGCCTCCGCGCCCGGCTGGCGTTTCTGTTCGGCGCGACCGAGCGGGCGCTCGGCGATGCGCGGCCGTGGCGCGCGCTCGAGCGGCTGCTCGAGCGGGGAAGCCTGCGGATCCGGGCGGTCGAGCTCGTCTACCTGATCGTCGGTTGCGCGCTCGCCGCCGCGATCGTCGCGGGCGCCCTGAGCCGCTCCGGCTTCGTGACGCTCCTCGCGCTCGTCGCCGGCGGCCTCGCTCCCTACGCGTACGTCGTCCACCGGGCAAACAAGCGGACGAACGCGTTCGAGGAGCAGCTTCCGGACGTCCTGGCCGCGATGTCCGGCTCGCTCCAGGTGGGCCACAGCTTCAGCCAGGGAATGCAGACCGTCGTCGACAAGGGACAGGCGCCGGCGAGCGAGGAGTTCGATCGCGTGCTCGCAGAGAGCCGCCTCGGACGGCCGCTCGAACAGTCGCTCGACGACATGGGCACGCGCGTGGGCTCCGAGAACCTCCGGTTCGTGCTGATGTCGGTCGCGATCCAACGTCAGATCGGCGGCAGCCTCGCGGGCCTGTTCGACACGATCTCGGAGACGATCCGCGAGCGGCAGCAGTTCGAGCGGAAGGTGAAGGCGCTGATCGCGATGGGCAAGGCCTCGGCCTACGTCCTGATCGCCCTGCCCTTCGCGACGGCCGGCGCGATCTTCGTCGTGAACCCGAACTACATCCGCCCGCTGTTTCAGACCTCCACGGGGCAGACGATGATCGTCGTCGCCCTCGTGATGATGGCCGTCGGCGCGCTGTGCCTACGGAAAATCGTCTCCTTCAAGAGGTGACAGCAATGCTTCTGGTCGTCGCCCTCTTCTGCCTCGTCGGCGCGCTCGTGCTCGTAGGCGAGGTGGTCACGCTCTCCGGCCGCCAACGCGAGGCCGCGCTTCGCCGCGCGAAGGCCTACGGGACAACCGCGGTCACCCTCGACGAGCCTCCGCTCCGCACGCGTCTGACCGCGGGGCTCGAGGGCCGGCTCGCACGACTGGCGACGCGTCTGTCGCCGAAGAGCACGGCAGAATCGGTGACCCTCAGGCTGCTCGCCGCAGGCATGGCCCACCGCGTTACACCCGCCGGCTTCCTGACGAGCAAGGTCGTCTTCGGGGCGGCCGGGGCGATCTTCGGCGGGTTCGTCGGCACCCTGTTCGGCAGCCCGGTGAAGGCGATCGCCCTGGCGGTGCTGCTCGGGGTGGCGGCGTTCTTTCTCCCGGACGCCGTCGTGACCACGCGGACGAAGTCGCGACGCGACGAGATCCGGTCTGATCTTCCCGACGCGCTCGACATCCTCGCGGTCAGCGTCGAGGCCGGGCTCGGCTTCGACGCCGCCCTCGCCAGGGTGGCCGAGTACATGGACGGGCCGCTCGTCGAGGAGCTCGCGCTGACCCTCTCGGAGATGCGGATCGGCGAAACGCGACAGGAGGCGCTGCGCAAGCTCGCGGAACGCGTCGACGTCGTCGAGCTCACGTCGATCGTCCACGCGATCGCGCAGGCCGACCAGCTCGGCAGCCCGCTCGCCCGCGTCCTCCGGGTGCAGGCGCAGGAGGCCCGGCAGCGCCGGCAGGCGGCCGCCGAGGAGAGGGCGATGAAGGCGCCGGTGAAGATGATCCTGCCGACCGCGGTCTTCATCTTCCCGGCGATGTTCATCGTCATCCTCGGGCCCGCGTTCCTCCATCTCACCGAGCTCTTCTAGGAGCCCTGGATGAGGCGATTTCGGGTCGCATGCTTCATGTCCGTCTGCCTGCTCGCGGGAACGGCGTCCGGGGTCATGGCGGAGGACGGTTTTCTCGCTCCGGCCGACCCCGCGGCCCCGGCGGCCTCGGAGCCGCCGGTCGTGGTCGGTGAGACCGCCTCCAACGCTCCCGACCCCGCCGTCCCCGCAGCCTCGACACCCGCTACCGAGGTGCCGGCCGACGTGACGAGCGACCCGATCGAGCGGGCGGCGGCCGACGGCGCGCCGCCCGCTACCGCTTTGCCGAGCAACCCCGGGACGGCACGGGCAAAGGCTCGGGCCCGGCCGGGGCACACCCGGACGAAGGCTCGCCACCGGCACAAGAAGCGGGAAAAGCTCCTCCCCACCTATCACGTCGATCGGTCGCTGCCGGAGCCGAACGCTGCGATCGGAGCGCTCTCGCCCGAGTTCGCTGCGGAGCTCCTGTCCGTCGCGCACGGGGCGGGAATCGACTGGGCCGTGCTGCTGGCGGTGTCCCGCACGAGCGCGCTGACACGGCTCCCGCCGGCCGCGGCGGCGACATCGAGCCCTCTCGCGGCCCTTCAGCTACGCGGCCTCGCCTGGCGGCTCGCGGACCTCGGCGCGCGGAGCGACTCCTGGCATGCAACCGTGGCCCTCGCGGGGCGAGGCGTGGCGGCGGAGCGGGCCCGCGCGCTGTGGCGGCTGTTTCGGTCGATCGGCATCGAGGGGCTGGTCGAGGGAGTCGAGGGCTCCGGTGGTGCGCTTGCCGACCTCGTGCTCCACGACGCCCGCATCTCGCTCACTGCGGCCGGACGGCAGGACGTCGCGTCGGGCGGGATCGACCCTCGTGTGCTCGTCTCGATCCGCTACCTGGCGGAGAGCTTCGGACAGATCTCGGTCTCGTGTCTCAAGACGGGTCACCGGCACTTCGCCCGGCCGGGTGTCGTGTCGGCGCACGTCTACGGGAGGGCCGTCGACGTGTCGGCGGTCGGCGGGATTCCGATCGCCGGCCACCAGGGTCCCGACACCGTGACCGAGCATGCCCTCGCGGCTCTACTGCTGCTGCCTCCTGAGGAGACGCCCGTTCAGGTCATCTCCCTGGTCGAGCTGTCGGGCCGCACCCTCGCCATGGGCGACCACGGCGACCATATCCACATCGGCTACCGCTGAGCGAGCCCGGAGCGGCAGCCAGACCAGCTAGGCCGCGCCGGCGAGGAAGGGCAGGGCGGTGAGCACCAGGGTCAGGAGGACGCTGGCGAAGAGCAGGATCGTGATCGTGCTCCTCTCGGTTGCGAATGCGGTCTGCCTGGACATCTCTCCTCCTCTCACCGGTCTGCGTTCTCTCGTGCTCGAAGCCTCGCACGGGGCCGGGCCGACGGGCAGGGGGCGGCCACCCCACCCGGGGTTCGGCTAACCCCCCGGGCGGGCGGGTGGGGTTTATCTCGGTGGGCGGGTGGGGTTCATCTCGGTGGGCGGGTGGGGTTCATCTCGGTGGGCGGGTGGGGTTCATCTCGGTGGGCGGGTGGGGATGTTTGCCCGGGAGGGTGGGGTCAACTGGCCGGGCGGGCGGGGTCGTTTTGCCTCTGCGGGCGGCGTCAGCCGGCCAGGGCGGGCAGCGTTACGAGCGCAGGAAGGCGAGCACGGCGAGCACGCGGCGGTGGTCGTCCGAGGCGGGCGGCAGGCGCAGCTTCGTGAAGATGCTCGTCACATGCTTCTCGACCGCCCGCTCGGTGACGACCATGCGGCGTGCGATGCCCTCGTTCGAGCGGCCCTCGGCCATCAGCTCGAGCACCTCCCGCTCACGGGGCGTGAGGTCGCCGATCGGGTCGTCGCCACGACGGCGGCCGACGAGCTGGGAGACGACGGCCGGGTCGAGCGCGGAGCCACCCTCGGCGACACGGCGCACGGACGAGACGAACTCGTCGACGTCCGAGACCCGGTCCTTGAGCAGATAGCCGACGCCCTCAGCGCTTTCGGCAAGGAGCTCCATCGCGTATGCGGGCTCGACGTACTGCGACAGGAGCAGCACGCCGACGTCCGGATAGCGTGCGCGGATCTCCTTCGCCGCGACGAGGCCCTCGTCCGAGTGATCGGGCGGCATGCGGATGTCGACGATCGCCACGTCCGGCGAGTAGCTCCGCACCTTGAGCATGAGCTGGTCTGCGTTCCCCGCCTGGCCCACGACGTCCAGGCCGGCGTCCTCGAGCAGCCGCGCCATTCCCTCGCGGAGGAGAACGGAGTCGTCGGCGAGGACGACGCGGAGCTTCGTCTCGTCCGGCATCGACGCGGAGCGTACTAGCCGAGCGGGAGCTTCGCTCGCACCGTCGTCCCGCGGCCTTCGCCACTCTCGACCTCGAGCTCGCCGTCCAGCGCGCGCACGCGCTCGGCGAGACCGGCGAGGCCCGATCCCTCCCGCGGCGAGGCACCGCCGGCACCGTCGTCGGCAACCTCGACCACAAGGGTTCCGTTGTGGCGGGCGAGCCGGATGCGAACGTTCTCGGCCCCTGCGTGCTTGGCCACGTTCGCAACCGATTCGGCGACGACGTAGTACGCAGCGACCTCGACGGAGGCCGGGAGTCGGTCGTCGGCCAGCGCGACGTCGACGGTGACCGGGAGCGGCGTCCGCTCGGCGATCGTCTCGAGGGCGCCGGCGAGCCCACGCTCGGTCAGCACGGCCGGATGGATTCCGCGGGCGAGCTCGCGAAGCTCGCCGAGGCCCTGCTCGAGCTCGGCGGTCGCGAGCTCGAGGATGCGATCGGCTTCATCCGGGTCGGTTCGCGCCTTCGCCCGCGCCATGCGGAGCGTCAGCAGAAGCGAGACGAGGTGCTGCTGGGCCCCGTCGTGCAGGTTCCGCTCGAGCCGCCGCCGCTCGCGGTCGCCCACCTCGACGATCCGGGCGCGAGACGCGCGGAGCTCCGCCTCGGCCAGTCGCATCTCGGTCACGTCGAGGCCCGAGCTGACGACGTGCTCGACGCGCCCCTCCGCGTCGCTGAGCACGGCGTTCGTCCATGCGATCAGGCGACGCCCGCCGTCCTTGGTCAGCCAGTGGTTCTCGTTCTCACGTGGAGGCCCGCCCGACCGGACATCGGAGAGCGCGCGCTCGACCCGCTCGCGCTGCTCGGGGGGGATCAGGTCGCCCAGGGGCCGGCCGAACATCTCCGCGGCCGAGTAACCGCTGACCCGCTCGCACGCTCGGTTGAAGCGGACGATGCGACCCTCGGCGTCGAGGACGAGCACGAGCGCGTCGGCGTTGTCGATCACCGCGCTGACGAAGTCCCGCTCGGTCGCGAGCTCGTCGAGACGGGACCTCAGCTCAGCCTGGAGGCGCTCGTTCTCGAGAGCGAGGCCGGCCGCCACGCAGACCGCACGCACGAGCTCGGGATGATCGGCGAGCGCCGCGTCGTGGACGAGGGCGCCCACGCGCCGGCCGTCCAGCTCGACCACGGTGGTTACCTGATCGGCGCCGTCGGCGGGCAGGACGATCGGCCGGCCGTCGAGATCGACGTAGGACGCCGTCTCGGGCAGCCAGTAGGCGAGCCGCAGCGACGGGTCACCGAGCGCCCTGGCGAGCGCCTCGCGGAGCTCGCCCGGCGGCGGGGTCGTCCCGAGCTCGACGACGAGGCGCGTGACCGCCGCCTGCGCCAGGCGCGCGCGGACCATGCCGACCAGAAACGCGATCGGAACCGACGCCAGGGTCGCGAGCACGAGCCACCAGGTCTCCTTCGCGGCGGCGGGCCAGAGCTCCTCGGCGAGGATGTTCGCGATCAGGGCAGACCCGACCAGGGCTCCCGTCAGCAGCACGGGTGCGAGGACCCGGCGATAAGCGGGGCTCGCGCCGCGCCAGCGGGAGACGATCACCGCGACGGCGGCAATGACGACCGCGGCCGAGAACGCCCGCTCGGCCGCCGCGGCGACGTCGAAGCGCTGAGGGGTGGCGGCCAGCGCGAGCGCATTCGGGGGGCAGCTGGTGCAGTCGCGCTGCGCCGGCTCGTTGAAGAACGACGCGGCGAGATGGACGAGCGTCACATCGACGTAGGCGGCCGCGACCACCCACCGGCTCGACCGCTCCCGGAGCCTGCCCGACGGGAAGGCGAGCACCAGGTGAGCCAGGATCGCCAGTGGCAGCCATTCGACGACCAGGCCGAGCGTGAACAGCGTCGAGTTGTCCGACAGTACGAACGTCCGGGCGAACCACGTAACGCCGAAAGCGACGAGCAGCGGCCCGGTGCGGTTGTACGGACGGCGCAGCCACGCAAGCAGGCCGCAGAGCGCGAACGAGACGCCGACGGCGAACGAGAGCCAGGCGTCGGCAGGGACGGGCCCGCCCGCTCCCCAGACGAGGATCGCGACCGAGGCCGCAGCGGACGCGGCGACGACGGCGACGGCGACGAGGAGTCGACCTCGCGGCTGGAGGCGCATCAGAGCAGCTCGGCGAGCGCGGCGCCGCAGAGCTCGGCCTTCGGAACGAAGCCGTGGGCCCCGCTCGCGGCCACGAGCTCGCCGAAGTCGTCGGCATCGCGGCTGGAGGTCAGGATCACAACGGGCGCTGCGCCGTTCGCGGTGAGCGCCGCAGCAACGGCGAATCCATCCGTGTCGGGAAGCTGCACGTCGAGCAGGACGACATCGGGCGCGAGGTCGCGGGCCGACTGGAGCGCGCTCGACCCGTCGCTCGCCTCGCCGACGACCTCGTACCCCTCGAGCTCGAGCAGTGCTCTCGCAGTCGCCCTGAAGCTCGGATGATCGTCGACGATGAGTACGGTCGTCACCACCAGATCGTCGCAGGCGACCGCAGCAAGCGAAATACGGCTAGCCACACTCCGCGAACGGCCTCGAGCCCGGCCCGGAAACCTCGAGCTCTCAGGCGACGCGGCGAACCGAGCCCGAGGTGCTGGCGGTCGGCTCGTACAGCGGACGTCCGGCCGTCCGCACCCACCGCTCGCCGCGGGCAGCCGGCTCGCAGAGCGCGCAGACCGCCCGCGCCGCTCGGCGGGTCGGGTCGGCGCCCACCCAGAGTCGGTAGCGCTCACCCTCGAGGAGGTTCCGGCGGCAGAGCGCGCACATGGTCACCGACCTCGATCGTACGAGCGCGATCAGACGTAGTCGAAGAAGCCGCGGCCGCTCTTTCGGCCGAGCTGCCCGGCTTCGAGCATCCGTCGCAGCCTGGGCGGCGGGGCCATCCGCGGGTCGCGGAAGGCCCGCCACAGCGCCTCGGCCGCGTGAACGTGCACGTCGACGCCGATCAGGTCGACGAGCGCGCAGGGGCCGAGCGGCCAGCTCGCCCCGGCCCGCATCGCCGTGTCGAGGTCCGCGGGCGACACTCCCGCCTCGTCCAGGACGCGAACACAGTCGTTCAGGAGCGGGATCAGCACGCGGTTGACGACGAACCCCGGGGTGTCGGTGCACACGATCGGCTCCTTGCCAAGGCGCCGAACGAGCTCGACCGCCGCTTCGACGACCTCGTCCGCGACGAGGACGGTGCGCACGACCTCGACCAGCGCGAGCACAGGTGCGGGGTTGAAAAAGTGCAGGCCGACCACGCGGTCGGGGCGCGCCGTCGCGGCCGCGATCGCGGTGACGGAGAGGGCCGACGTGTTCGTCGCCAGGATCGCGGCCGGGCGGACGACTCGGCCGAGCCCGCGGAGCAGCTCCCGCTTCGGCTCGAGCTCCTCGACGATCGCCTCGACCACGAGGTCGCAACTCGCGAGGTCGCTGAGGTCGGTCGTCGTCCGGAGCCGCCCGAGAGCCGCCGTCCGCTCGTCCTCCGTCAGCCGGCCCCTCTCGATCCCACGGGCCAGGTAGCCGTCGATCCGGGCACGGGCCGCGTCGCAAAGCTCCGGCGTGACGTCTCTACCGACGACCTCGAAGCCCGCCTGCGCGCAAACCTGGGCGATGCCCGCACCCATGGTGCCCAGCCCGACCACGCCGATCGTCCCGATCTCCACGGCGTGGAGAATACGGTCGAATCAATCGACTAGACTCCTGCGCTCAGATGGCTGGACTGTTCGGACGAAAGGCGGAGGGCCCCACCGAGCCGGCGTCGCCCGAGGACACGATCGTCGTGAGCCAGGCCCCGGCCCACGTGCCGTCCGCCTCGCAGCTCAAGAAGGAGCTGCGGGCGCTGACCGAGAAGCGCGAGGTCGATCTGCGCGACCTCGGCGGGCTCGTGCTCGAGATGGTGAGGCGCGACCGCTTTCGGGAGGATCTCCTCGTCGAGCGCTCGGAGGACGTGCTCGCGGGCGAGGACCGGATCCGCGAACTGGACATGCTGCTCAACCCACCGCCGGGTGCACGCCTCGGAGGAGGCGGAGCTACGTGCCGGTGCGGCACGCTCCTCGAGACGGGCGCGCGATTCTGTTGGCGCTGCGGTCGGCCGAACGAATACGCCATGCCGCTTGCACCCTGCCGTCGCTGCCAGCAGGCGCTGCCGGCCGACGCCGAGTTCTGCCCACGCTGCGGCCTGCCGACGGCTGTCGCGGCGGGTGATCCATCCGGCGAGACGCTCGTTCGCTCCCCGAGCTCCGGGCAGTGAGCTCCCAGTCCCCCGAGGACGTCACGCCGCCGTGTCCGCGCTGCGGCGGACGTACCGAGCCCTTCCAGGAGTACTGCCTCGAGTGCGGCGCGCGGCTTCCCGGGACGTACGCGTACGGTCGCGAGGTTCCGGGGGGCGGCTCGAATCCGAACTGGCTGTGGGCGGCGCTGGTCGGGCTCTTGCTCGTCGCGCTGGTCGCCGGAGCGATCGTGGCGATCGCCGCGACCGGAGGCGGAGACGAAGGGGGTGCGGGATCCGGAACGGCCGGCACCGGCACCGGGGCGCTCCCCGCGGACACGGGCGTGGTGGTCCCACCGGCGGCCACCGGCGGCGGCGAGGTGGTCGAGCCGGGAGCGACTCCGCAGCCGGCACCTCCGCCGCCCGCGCCGCAGCAGACCGTGCCGATCAGCTGGCCGGCAGACACGAACGGCTACACGATCGTGCTGGCGTCGACGCCCGCCTCGGCCGGCCGGGGCGGCGCGACTCCGGTCGCTCGCAAGGCGATGAACGCCGGCGTGCCCGAGGTCGGAATCCTGCGCTCGGCGGACTTCGCGAGCCTCAATCCCGGCTACTACGTCGTCTTCTCCGGCGTCTACAAGACCCGTGCGCAGGCCGAGGCCGGCCTGGGCCAGGCTCGCTCGAGCGGATTCCCGCTCGCGTACGCCCGCGAGGTGTCGAGCTAGCTCGCCCGGCAGCCACCGCTTAACGATCCCGTAACGCGCGACTTTGTAACAGGTCTCGAGACCCGGTAGAATTCGTCTCGAACAGCGGCCCGTCTGCCCGCCGCGTTTGTGAGATTGGTCGTTTTCCAGGGGTTTACCGAACCACTGAGGAGAAGCCGATGACGTCCTCGCAGGAGAGGATCCTCGCTTGCATGTATCAGTGTTCGAGAGCGATCTACCGCTCGATCAAGGACCTGATCGATCCCTACGCAGACGCCGAGACCCAGGTCGAGTATCGGCGCTCCGTACTCCGTGCCTGTGAGGAGACCGTCGAGCGGCTCGCCAAGGATCCCCGCTACTTTCCCCATCCCGAGCGGTCGCTCTTCGCCGACATCCGCCGCTACTTCCCGATCACGGCGCAGGCGCAGGTCTCCTGGGCCGTCAGCCAGGGCATCGGCGCCGCCGTGACGTACATCGAGGAGCAGATCGAGTCGGGCGCCTTCGACGGCGGCTCCTCGCGCTGCCGGGCCACGACGCGCAAGGGCAAGCCGTGCCAGCGCGCACCGCTGCCGGACCGCGAGTACTGCCCGTCGCACCAGCACCTCGAGTCGCGCCGCGTCGCCGCCTGACGCGGATAGCCGCCGGGTAGGTCTGAGGGCGACGCGAGCGTCGCCGCTACGCCAGTTCCGGCTGAACCACGTCCTCGAGCTTCGATACGCCCACGCCGACGAGGCGCAGCGCCCCGGGTCGATCCGCGAGCGCACGATCGAGAAGCGTGCAGGCGAGCTCGCCCACGCGCTCGGCGTCGCGGATCCCGATCGGCAGCGTCTGGGAGCGGCTCCGGATCGAGAAGTCGGGATAGCGGAGCTTCGTCGTCACCGTCCGCGCCGACTGACCTGACTGCTCGAGGAGCTCGGTGAGCCGTCCGGCCATCCGGCGCAGTTCGCCGTGCAGCTCGCGGCGGTCGGACACGTCCCGGGCGAACGTCTCCTCCTGACTGATCGAGACCGTCTCCTGCGCGACCTCCAGCGGACGAGGGTCGACCCCCCGAGCCCGATCGCGCAGGAGCCCGCCGACCTTTCCGGGGAGCGCACGAGCGAGGGTCGCATCGTCGAGGGCGGCGAGACCGCCGATCCGATCGACGCCGATGACGCGCAGCCGCTCCTCGGCCCGTGGACCGACTCCAGGCAGCCGGCGCACGGGGAAGGGCGCGAGGAACTGAGCCTCGCGGCCGGAGCGAACCACGGTGATTCCGCCGGGCTTGCGGCGGTCGCTCGCCACCTTGGCGACGACCTTGCACGGAGCGACGCCGAGCGAGCACGAGAGGCTCGTCGCGCCGCGAACGGCCGCCTGCACCGCCTCGGCCACGAGACGCGCCTCGCGGAAGCCAACCGCGACCTCACCGATGTCCAGATAGCCCTCGTCGAGGCCGAGCCGCTCGACCGTCGGCGTGACCTGGCGCACGACCGTCCACACGGCGGTCGAATACTGCGAGTAGAGCCGGCGGCTCGGCTCGACGAACACGGCATGCGGGCAGCGCCGCAGCGCCTCCGCACAGCTCATCGCCGAGTGGATCCCGAACCGTCGCGCCTCGTAGCTCGCGGTCGCCACCACCCCACGGCCGCGAGGATCGCCGCCGACGACGAGCGGCTTGCCTCGAAGCTCGGGCCGCTCGAGCTCCTCGACCGCCGCGAAGAACGCATCGAGGTCGAGATGTGCGACGATCACGTCTCGGCGGATCTCGCGTCCGTCCGGGCGCGGGTCCATCGGACAGTCACCCGTCGGCGCGCGCCCGTCGGCCTGTGCATCTGAGGAAGAATAAGGGTCTTGTCACACGACACGGACAAGCTGATCCGCCAGCTCTCGCTCGTCGCCTTCCTGATGGCGGAGCGCCGAGCCCTCACCGCGAGGGATGTCAAGTCGAACGTCGAGGGCTATTCGGAAATGTCGGACGAAGCCTTCGCACGGCGCTTCTACTCCGATCGCACCGAGCTCGTCGGGCTCGGCGTGCCACTGCAGTCTCAGCGCGACGAGTTCACCGGCGAGGAGCTCTACACGCTGCGGTCGGAGCAGTACTTCCTCCCTCCCCTCGAGCTTCGGGACGAGGAGCTCGCGGCGCTGCAGACGAGCCTGATGCTCCTCGACAGCCAGTTCGCATACGCCGAGCCGCTCCGGCTCGCCCTCCAGAACCTGGCGCTCGGGCGTCCGGGCTTCAGCGAAGCGCCGACCGTGACTGCCTCGCGTGTCGAGGTGACCGACCCCGATTATTCCCCCGAGGTCGCCGCGCGGCTCACGAAGCTCGAGGGCGCGATCTCCAAGGGCCGGACGGTCAGGTTTCGCTACTGGGCGATCGAGCGGGACGAGGAGCGGGAGCGCACGCTCAACCCGTACGCCCTCTACCACGATGCCGGCGCCTGGTACGTCGTCGGCAAGGATCACGAGCGAGACGCCGAGCGCACGTTCCGCGTCTCACGCATCCGGGGCGAGATCCGGTTCGCGACGCGCCGCGAGCGGGACTTTCGCGCACCCGAGGTCGAGCTCGCAGGCCACCGCGGCAGGCCACCCTGGCAGGTGGGAGAGATCGTCGGCGAGGCTCGTATCGCCCTGTCCGACGACACCGCGTGGTGGGTCGACCGCGTCTACGGCGAGCGCGTCGAGGTCGAGGACGGCGTGCTCACCACGGCGTACGCGGACCTTGGTCGCCTCGCGTCCTGGGTGCTCCGCCAGCAGGGACAGGCCCGCCCGATCGCCCCGCGGGAGCTCGTGGTCGCCGTGAGCGAGGGACTGCGGCTCGTGCTGGAGCGTCACCAGGGGCCGCCGCCGAAACCAAAACGGGCGGCGATCGCCGAGGAAGCACCGCCCGTCGCGCTCGACCGGCTCGCCGGGCCGGTCGTTCCCGAGCGGTTTGCCGTCCTCCAGGCGCTGCTCGCGTACCTGCTCGCCGCCTGCGGCGACGAGACGACGGCGTCGATCCCGGCGAGCGAGGTGGCGGACCGATTCGGTATCCCCCTCGACCAGCTCGACGATCACCTCCAGCTCCTCAACCTCGTCAACTTCGGCGGCGGCTGTTACGCCGTCTACGCGATGCTCGAGGGCGACGAGGTCCGCGTCGACAAGGAGCTCTTCGGCGACGCGTTCCGCCGGGCTCCCCGACTCACGCCGCTCGAGGCGAGGGCGATCCGGCTCGCGCTCGAGTTCGTCGGTCCGATGATCGCCGCCGAGGCCCATTCGCCACTCGATCGCGTCCGCAAGAAGCTCGAGGAGACGTTCGGCCAGTTCGAGGGGCGCAGCGATGCAGAGTCGGCCACCGCGACGGAGGAAGCGGAGCTCGTGCAGACACTGACCGATGCGATCGCCGGTCGTCGCCTCGTCGAGATCGAGTACCTCCCGGTCGGCGAGACGACCGCGAGCGTCCGTGCCGTCGAGCCGTACCGGATCGAGCGAGAGCTGCCGAACTGGTACGTGCACACGTGGGATCGCACCCGTGAGGGTGAGCGGACGTTCCGCCTCGACCGCATGCGCAGCGCCCGCGTGCTCGACGACACGTTCGAGCCCCGCCCGGGAATCGTTCCTGCGAGGCTGTCCGACTCACGCGAGGCGCGCGTTCTCTTCTCCAAGAAGATCGCGCGCTGGCGTATCGAGCGCGGCGCGGGCCGCCGCGTCGACGGGAGTGCCGTCGAGGACATGCGCTTCGGCAGCATCGACTGGCTCGCCGGAGAGATCCTCTCCTACGGCGGCGAAGCCGTCGTCCTCGAGCCGGAGGTGCTGCGAAGTGAGGTTGCAGCCCGCGCCGCCGCGCTTCTCAAGCCGAAGCGCCGCCGCGCGAAGACCTCGAGATCGTGACACACGCGCACAAGGGGTCAGACCCCTTGTGCGCTCATGTCACGAGCTGAGCCGCTCCGCAGCCCATGCGGCGTGGTCGCTGAGCAGCTCGTCGTCTGCGTCGACGTAGCGCCGGATCGTCGCAAGGAGCCCAGCCTCGCCGGAATTCCCGGCCGCGACGAGGGCGTTTCGCCGCAACCAGCGTGGGTCGTTGCCGGGCACGTAGAGGCGGTCGTAGCGACGGGCGAGCTCGTCGTCGGGCGCGGAGAGCCAGTCGACGAGCGACACGACCGGCTCGGCATCGTCGGGGAGAGGCAGGCCGGCCCGCCGCTTCTCGACGCCGCGGTTCCACGGGCAGACGTCCTGGCAGACGTCGCACCCGTAGACCTGCGCGCCGAGCTCCTCCCGGTAGGGCTCGGGGATCGGCGCGGGCGCCTGTGTCCAGTAGGAGAGGCATCTGGTCGAGTCGAGAACTCCCGGCTCGTCGAGCGCGGAGGTCGGGCAGGCGTCGATGCACAGGCGACACTCGCCGCAGTCGAGCTCGAGCGGCCCCGTCAGCTCGACCTCGACGTCGGTGACGAGCGTCCCGAGAACGACCCAGGAGCCGAAGCGACGAGTGATCAGCATCGTGTTCTTGCCGTAGAAGCCGACGCCCGCACGGGCGGCGCCCTCGCGGTCGACGTGCTGGTTAGCGTCGACGAGCACGCGGTAGGCGCCTCCGAGTCGCACGCCGAGCTCGTCGAGCTTCGCGCGCAGCGCCGTGTACGCGTCCCACCACGTGTAGCGAGGCAGACTCCCCTCGTCCGGGCCCGGCTCGGACCCCGAGCCGTAGTAGCAGAGGGCCGCGGAGACGACCGTACGTGCGCCGTCGAGCATCCGCTCGGGATGGCAGGACACCTCCGGCTGCGCCATGGTGAAGCGCATGTCGGCGAAGAGCCCGCGCGCGCGCCTCTCGGCGATGTGGCGCTCGGTCTCTGTATAGGGCTCCGCCGGCGCAGCGCCGACGACGTCGATCCCAAGCTCTGCCGCGAGCCGCGCGAGCCGGGCCTGCGAGAGTGCCACACCGCCACCGTACCCACCCACCGGCTGCTGCACAAGCTCGCCCTTGTGTTGCATCACTCCCGCCCCGAGCTGCGGATCCACCGTATTACGCATGCACGTGATGCAACACAAGGGCCGGCTCGTGACGGTCGGCTAGGATCGCGGCGTGAAAGCGGTGAGGATCCACGAGGACGGCGGGCCCGAGGTTCTCCGCTACGAGGACGCGCCCGATCCCGTGACCGGGCCGGGTGACGTGCTCATCCGCGTCCGCGCCGCATCGCTCAATCACCTCGATCTCTGGATCCGCCAGGGGCTGCCCTCGGTGCCCAAGCCGCGCATTCTCGGCGCCGACGGTGCCGGCATCGTCGAGGCGCTCGGAGAGGCCGTCTCGCACCTCGGCGTCGGCGACCGGGTCGTGATCAACCCCGGCCTCGACGACGGCGCGCACATCGTCGGCGAGCACATGGACGGAACGCACGCTGAGCTCGTCGCCGTCCCCGCCGACTACGTCCATCGGCTTCCGGACTCGCTCTCGTTCGAGGACGCTGCGGCGTTCCCGCTCGTGTTCGAGACCGCGTACCGCATGCTCGTCACCCGCGCCCGCCTCCAGGCCCAGGAGTGGGTGCTCGTGTGGGGGATCGGAAGCGGCGTCGCGACCGCGTCCTTCCAGATCGCAAAGGCGCTCGGTGCGAAGACGATCGTCACCTCCTCGAGCGACGAGAAGCTCGCAAAGGCCCGCGAGCTCGGCGCCGACGCCGCCGTCAACCATGCGAGCGGCGACGTTGCGGCCGCGGTGAAGGACGCGACCGCAGGCAAGGGCGCCGACGTAGTCGTCGAGCACGTCGGCGAAGCCACGTGGAAAACGTCGCTCGCCGTAGCCGGCCGCGACGCTCGCATCACGGTGTGCGGCGCGACGAGCGGCCCGAACCCGCCCGCGCAGCTCCACCGGATCTGGTGGAAGCAGCTGACCGTCCTCGGGTCGACGATGGGGACGCGGGAGGACTTCCTCGGCGTCTACGAGCTGGTCAAGAGCGGTCGCGCGATGCCGATCGTCGACTCGGTATTCCCGCTCTCAGAGGCGGCCGCGGCGCACGAGCGGCTCGAGACCGGCCGCCAGCTCGGCAAGGTCGTCCTCTCGATCCCGTAGGCACCCCTTACTTGTAGTGAGACCGTGACGCGGCCACGCTTCTCCTCTGGGATACTCGCCCGTTCTGAAACGAGTTCTCAGCCGAAGCCGAGGATGAACTTCGCGTCGTCGGACATCCGCTCCGGCGTCCAGGGCGGGTCCCACGTGAGGTCGGACTCGACGCTCTCGACCCCGGGCAGAGCCGCGACCGTCTCGACGATCTGCTGCTCGATCATCGGGCCGACCGGGCAGCCCATCGACGTCAGGCTGTACGTGACCTTCACGCGCGAGCCCTCGACCTCGGCGTCGTAGAGCAATCCGAGCTCGACGATGTCCATGCCCAGCTCCGGATCCTCGACGACCCGCAGCGCATCGAACACCTGGTCCCGCGTGAGCATGGCCTGAGCTTAGCCGAGCAGCCGCACTTCCTCGCGCCGGTCGCGCGCGAAGAAGTGGATCGTGTCGAGAAACCGCACCCAGTTGTGGCGGGTGCACATCACGATCGAATGCGTGCGCGCGGAGTCGGCGAGGTAGCGGACGCCGCGCAGGAGATCGCCGCTGGACACCCCGGTTGCCGCCACGATCACGTCTCCCATCGCGAGGTCGTCGGTGGTGAACACCCGGTGGAGGTCCTCGATCCCGTACTCCTCCGCCTGCTGGATCTCACCGCGGGTGGTCGGCCACAGCTGCGCCTGAAGCTCGCCGCCCAGACAGCGCAGCGCCGCGGCCGACATCACCGCCTGCCGGGAGCCGCCGATGCCGATCGAGAGGTGGTCGTTCGTGCCGCGGATCGCCGCGGTGATCGACGCGATCACGTCCCCGTCCTGGATCAGCTTGATCCGGGCGCCCGAGGCGCGGATCTCCTCGATCAGGTCGTGGTGGCGCGGCCGGTCGAGCACGATCGTGGTGATGTCGTTCGTGTTGCGACCGAACGCGTCGGCGATCGCACGCACGTTCTCGGCCACGGGCTTCGCGAGGTCGATGCGTCCGCGAGGCACAGGCCCGACCGCGATCCGCCGCATGTACATGTTCGGCAGCCGCGGGAACGTGCCGGGATCCCCGATCGCGATCATCGACATCGCGCCGTAGTCCCCGCGCGCGACGACACTCGCCCCCTCGACCGGGTCGACGGCGAGCTCGGAGGGTGGGCCGCCGCGGCCGATCGTGTTTCCCATGGCGAGCGCGTCGGCGGGATCCTCCGAGCCGACGACGATCGTGCCCGAGATCTCGAGCGCCTCGAGGGCCGCGACCATACCGCTCGTCGCCGCCTCCTGCGCGCCCTGGACGTCACCCCGTCCGAGCCAGCGCCCACTCGCCAGCGCAGCCCGCTCGGTGACGGCCGCGAACGTCGCGCAGTTGCAGCTGCGATCCACGTCGTTCACGAGCGCGCCGCCCCCGCCGCGTCGAGGACGAGGCCGAAGACCGCCGCCACCGACTGCTCGAAACTCGTGTTCTCGATCACCGGAACGCCCGCCTTCTCGGCGCGCTCGACGAGATGGCGCTGGATCAGGCGGATCTGGGGCAGCGCGTCGAGGTACTTCTCGAGCGGACGGAGACCCTCGGACGCCGCGTCGCGAACGCGAAAGTGGCTCGCATGAGCCTCCTCGTCCGTGATCGCTAGCAAGCATTCGCACACGACCGCGCCCTGTCGCGGCGCCTCGACGAGCCCCGGGACGAGGTGGACGCCCTCGACGGCGATCGAGTAGCCCTCCTCGACGGCGCGCTCGAGCACGGCGCGCACGCCGACGAGCACGTTCCGGGTCTGATCGAGAAAGCCGAGCACGTCGCGATCGGTTGCCTCGTCGTCGGGAACGGTTACGGCCGGGCCGGCCTCGAAGCTGGAGTGGTGTATCGACGGCATGAACTCCCTCGAGAAGAACGCGCGCATCGTCTGACGGACCGTATCGGTCGAGGTCACCCTGGTGATGCCGAGGCGATGCGCCACCTCCACGGTGACGGTGGACTTCCCCGTGCCCGTAGCACCGCCGACAAGCAGCACGAGCGGCAGCTCGAGCGCGTCGAGGACCTCGCGCTGGATCTCCGGAAGGGGTGCGTCGAGCAACAGGCCCGGCGGGCGCCGGTCGCTCATGGGCCGACCTTCGGCCTGTGAGCGTAGGGAGCGAGCCGAAGGCGAGCGACGCTCATGCGGCCTCCCGCGTGACAACGAGCGACTCGAGAGCCTCGTCGAGTTGCGGCTCCCCGGGAAGCGGAACGACCTCGTTGCCAACGAGCACGACCTCGATTCCACGGGCCGCTGCGGCCTCGAAGACGATGTCGACCGCCGCGGCCTTCAGCTCGACGAGGTAGACGTCGGCTGTCGTCGCGGCACCCGTCTGGAGGTCTCGCTGCAACGCGCTGCGGCGGGCGAGGCTCGCTGCGACGAGCGTCACCTCCACCCCGTGCTCGCGTTCGAGGTGATCCCTGAGACTCGCGGCCATGAGCTCGGACGCGGTAGTGAAGAAGGCGGCGCGACGGCCCGCGACGGCGGTCGCCGGACGGGGCCGCAACACCGTGGCGACGACGGGCAGACCCGGCGCGACCTCGGCGATGTCGCTCCGGAGGCGAGCGACCGCGGCCGGCGTGGCCAGCGGCTCCTCGCACATCGTCAGGACGACGAGATCGGAAAGCAGGAGCCGGTAGGCGCCGAGCAGGCCAGCGACGTCCTGCGGATCCTGATGCGCCCCCGCCACCAGGATGCGGCTGTCCGTTGCGATGGGCGGGATCGCCGCACCGCTCCCTTCGAACACGACGATATCCGGCCTCAGGGACGCTGCGAGCCGGGCGCCCGCCGCGACGTTCGACGGCCCCGGCGTGCCCGCGAGCCCGCCGCCGCAGCGCCAGCACCCGACGGTGGTGACGCCGGCCAGCGCCGCGCCCTCGAGGTAATCCGAGGCCGCGTGCGCGCCCGCGCGCGACAGGGCGAGCAGATCCTCGACCGACGGGGGCGACTCGACGACCACCGGCTCTGCCGGGCCTCCTCGCCCCATGGCGACGACGACGACGTGCAGGTCGCGTGCGAGCAGACGTGCCAGGTGTCCCGAGACGGCGGTCTTTCCGACGCGCTTGCCGGTTCCGATCACTGCGATGGACGGGAGCTCGAACGGCGCGAGCGGAACCGGCTCGAACCGGAAATCGGTGCCCGCGTAGGGGAGCCCCGCCGCCAGCGCCCTCGCCGCGAGGCCGAGACGGCGCCGGGTGTCGACCACCGGCTCGTCCGAGAGGTCGAGCACGAGCTCGGCCCCCGACGTCGCGAGGCCGGCGTCGAGGCTGTCGTAGAGGGCGACGCCGTAGTCCGGGCGGCTGCGGAGCTTCTCGGAGCCGCCGAGCAGCACCGCTCCGACGACGTCGTAGGCGAGCTCGGCGAACGCCGCTCGAACGGCCTCGGGATAGTGCTCGCCGTCGATGAGCGCGAGCACACGTGTCACTGGGCCGTCACCTCGTCCTCGATGCCCGTCGTCGACTTCTCGAACTCCAGCGTCTCGGCCGAGAAGCGGATCAACCGCTCCCGCTCGTGGAACGGGATCATGCGCCATACGTCGACGAGGTCGCCCCTGATCTCGATCAGGTTGTAGCAGGGGCGCGTGTTTCCCCGGAGGCGCAGCGACGACACCGTGCCCGCGTTGACGACGAAGAGGCTCTCCAGCCGCCAGGCGTACGGCACGTGCTTGTGGCCGGAGAGCACGAGGTTGACGTGGGCGCGCTGGAGCGCCTCGAGCGCGTCGCCCGCGTCGTAGACGACGTTGCGCTCGCGCCCCGTCCCCGGTACCGGCAGCAGGTGGTGATGGAGCACGAAGATTCTGAAGCGCGCCGGCTCGGCGAAATGCTCCTTGATCCAGCGGTAGCGGCTCCGGCCGATATGGCCGTGGTCGAGGTCGGGCTCGGACGAGTCGATGCCGACGATCGACACGCCGTCGAGGTGGACGACCGGGTTTCGCTCGCCGAAGTGCTGCTCGAAATGGACGTAGCCGACGTTACGTGAGTCGTGGTTTCCGGGGATGACGAGAAGCCGCTCGCACTCGAGGCGGTCGAGATACGCGCGCGCCTGTGCGTACTCCTGCTTGAAGCCGAAGCTCGTCAGGTCGCCCGAGCACACGACAATCCTGACCCCCAGGTCGTTGATCTCTTCGATCGCCCGCTCGATCAGATCGGGGACGAAGTTCGGGTCGCCACAGTGGAGATCCGAGATGTGTGCGATCCGGAACGGCGTCGCGTCGCCGTCGCTGCTCATCGTGCTCCCACCACCCCACTCCCGCCCTGCGACATCCCGCCCTCCCACCGACCCCGCACCTGGGCCGTCCGGGTTGGTTGCTACCTTGGGGGAAGGATGACGGTAGAAACGCCTGGTTTCCAGGCGTATTGTGGCGAGACGAGCCCTCGGTTCGCCAATGAGGCCGAGTTGGAGTGCGCGCGGATCCTCGATTACCACGGCATCCCGTGGGCCTACGAGCCGCGGTCGTTCGTGCTGGAACGGGATGAGGACGGCCGCGTCGTCGAGGCTCTCACACCCGACTTCTACCTCCCCGAGCAGGATCTGTACCTCGAGGTCACGATGATGAAGCAGTCGCTCGTGACCCGGAAGAACCGCAAGATCCGCAAGCTCCGCGAGCTCCACCCGGACGTCAAGATCAAACTCTTCTACAAGCGCGACTTCGAGCGCCTCGCCCACAAATACGGTCTGAAGCCCGCCCACTGAGCACCTCTGAGCCCGGGGGCTCCTTCCCGCCGGCCGCAGCCGGTCCGGACGGTGGATCGTCCGTTGGCGAGGTCTACCTCGCCGAGGCGGAGATCGCGGCGCGCGTCCGGGAGCTCGGCCAGGCGATCGCGACCGACTACGCGGGGCGCGACCCGCTCCTGGTCACGGTGCTCAAGGGCGCCTTCATCTTCGCCGCCGACCTGGCTCGGGCGATCCCGATCCCCTTCGCGATGGACTTCATGGCGATCGCCGGCTACGGCGGCCCTGTCGGGGGACGGCCGGGAATCCGGATCCTGAAGGACATCGACACGCAGGTCCGCGGCCGTCACCTCCTGCTCGTCCAGAACGTCGTCGACACCGGCCTGACGATGCACTACCTGGTGAAGGTGCTGGGGCTTCGCGACCCGGCGAGCATCGCCGCCTGCACGCTTCTCGACCGCCCGTACCGCCGCCTCGTCGACGATCTGCCGATCCTCTACGTGGGCTTCACCGTGCCCGACGAGTTCTTCGCCGGCTACGGCTTCGACCTTGCGGAGCGCTACCGCGGGCTTCGCGACCTTCGTGTCGTGAGGCGCGATCAGACCGGCCCGAGCAGCGAGCGTCCCACGAGCTCTCCCGGCGACCCGCCGAGCGCCGCGTAGGCGGTCGCGGGGAGGTCGGCAAGGTCGGCCGGGCCGTTGCGCAGACGGGAGCGTCCCGGGAGCACGAGTGCCCATGCGTCGAGCTCGTGACCTCCCGACCTTCCGATCCCTGCGCCGATCCGATCCACCGCGCCGAACATCGGCGAGACGACACGACGGATCCGTGCGCTCGGCGTTCGACGCCAGTGCACGATCAGGTCGGGCATGGCGGCCCGTGGAGGCTCCGCGCCGCCGTATCGCTCGATTCGCTCGATGCACGACGCGCCGTCAGGATCGCAGTACGTGAGCAGTCCAGCAGCGATCTCCTCGGTCAGGGCGTCGGCATCCGTGGGCTCGACGACGCCGTCACGTTCTCGCCCGCGCAGGTTGAGGCGCACGAAGCCGTCGTGGTCGGAGGGAAGAGCGAACGCGCGCGTCGAGCTCCAGTCGCCGCGACCCTCGAGCCGCCCGGTCAACTCGAGCGCGAAACGGTCGGGCAAGGAGCGCGCGATCGCCGCGCGCGCTCCCACCGGCACAGCGGCGCGCAGACGCCAGATCCCGGGTCGCGACCGCGCTCGAGTCGGGGCCCCGAGCACGGCGGCGAGCATGCCGGGCAAGAGGTCGGCGCGAGTCGTCTCGTCCTCCATCCCGAGGGGAGTGGGCACGACGACGTCGGCCCCGGCCGGCAAGAGCGCGAGCAGCTCTCCGAGGGTCGCGTCGACAGCCTCGTAGATGCGGTTCAGCGCTTCGTCCAGCTCCAGCCGCAGCGGCGCCAGGCGTCGTGCCGGCACCACTGCCGGCGGGTCCCAGAGCTGATGACCGCCGAGGTGGAGCGCGCTCAAGGTGACCCAGACGACGTCGAAGCCGTCGCGGCCGACCAGGGCCCGGACCGCTGCTGCCGCCCGACGCGGCGCCGCCTGGAGCCGGCGGGCGAGCAATGCGAGCCGTCTCGGCGACGGAGCCCCGAACACCTCTTCGACCAAGGCCGGCGCGCCGATGCGCGCGGCGAGCCGGTTGTGGAGACCGGCCGGCAACGACGCCGGACGGCTCGTCACGCGGTTTCGGTACTGCCACCCACCGAGATAGACGCCGTCGACGGCAACCGGCGCCTCCAGCTCGTACGCGTCGACGACGAGGCAGCGTCCACCGCTGCCGACCGCTCGTCCCCAGACGGTCTGCGGCTGGGGGAACCAGCCGGCCGGGCGTATCCGCTGGGCCTCCGGCGACCACATGAACGGGTAGGTCAGACCATGCTCGCCCACCGGAACCCCCGTGTAGAGCGTCCAGTAGTGCGCGGCCGGGGAGAGCCGTCCGGTCGAGTCCGTCCCCAACGAGACGTGGGCCGCGCGCTTGCGGAGCTCGGCGACAGTGGGCATTCGGCCCTCGGCCACGAGACGATCGAGCCGGGTGGTCGACACGGCGTCGAGCTGGAGGATTGCCAGCACGGCGACGATCCTCTCAGAATTCGGGGACTGCCCCCACCCGCCCGGGCGTCAAGCCTCTAGACGTCCAGCCAACGACCCGCGCGGAAGGAAGCGCGGGCCGCCTCGAGGACGGCCATGACGCGGACGCCGTCCGACGTGCTCGCGAGCACTACTGGATCGAGGCCCGCGGCGAAGGAGGCGAGCGCCTCGAGCTGCGAGCTCAGGGAGTCCACCAGCGGGTTCACGTGACCCGGCCGGAGGCGCGCGAGCCCGGAGCGCGCGGCGCCGCCGCGGAGATAGCGGCCGACGGGCCGGCCCGCGAGCCGCGCGTCGACAAGCTCCCGGTGAGGCCGGTCGCAGGCGAGCGAGATCGCGGCCCGGCCGCGTTCGAGCTCGAGGTCGAGCTCGGCACGATCACGCTCGAGCCGCGAGCAGCGAACCCGCACCGGCTCGGTCGCCACGAGCCAGCAGGCGAGATCGACGGCGTGCGGACCGAGATCAAGCAGGGCGTCATCGCTCGTGTCACCGGCCCGCCAGGTCTGTCTTCGGTAGTGGAACGCGAGGCGTAGCTCGACCGTGCCGGTGCCGGCCAGCGCCCGTCGCAGACGAGCGACCTGCGGCTCGAAGCGCCGATTCAGAGCGAGCCTCGGCTGCGGCCGGAGCCGCACGAGCAACCGTGCTTCGTCGAGACTCGTCCCTGGGGGCTTCTCGACGAGCGCCGTGACGCCTGCTTCTGCCGCGATCTCCGCGTGGACGAGGTGGAGGCGCGACGGGGTCGCGATGACGACGACGTCGACGCCTCCCGCCTCCAGCAGCTCCGCCGGGCCGTCGAACCCCGGGACGCCCGGTGCGAGCAGCTCGCGACGGGGGCGCTCGGGGTCGGCAGTCGCGGCCAGCACGAGCCCATGCGTGCGGGCGAGGGCGGGAACGTACCCGTGCTCCGCGACCCGCCCGCAGCCGACCAACCCCACACGGATGTCGCTCACGAGCAGTCAGGATGCACGAGAACGGCGTTGCGCTTTCTCCACGTCACCACGTTCTACGGCGCGCACAGCTTCGGCGGCGACGCGTCGTACGTCGAGCGGCTCGCGGGTGCGCTCGCCCGACGCGGTCACGGCGTCGACGTCGTGCACCTCGCGGACGCGTTCGCCACCGTTCAGGGCGCCGTCCCGCTGCGGCCGTGGAGGCCCTACCCCGGTGTTCGCGTGCATACGCTGCGCACTCCGCTCGGAAGGCTCGCGCTGCTCTGGAGCCATCAGACCGGCCTCCCTGATCCTACGCACCAGCTCGGCCGGGTCCTTGCCGAATCGGCGGCGGACGTGGTGCATTTCCACAACGTCTCGCTCGCCGGCGCCCCGAGCGTCTTCCAGCTCGCACGCCGCAGTCGACCCGCGGCGGCCGTGCTCATGAGCGCCCACGACTACTGGCTCGTCTGCCCGATGCACGTGCTCTGGAAGCTCGATCGGCGCCCGTGCGAGCGCCCGCAGTGCGTGCGGTGCGTCCTCGCAGCCAGGCGGCCGCCCCAGCTCTGGCGACACGGGAACCGGCTGGAGCGCGCCGTCGATTCCCTGGATGCCGTCGTGTTCCCGAGCCGGTTCGCCGAGGCGGCGCACGCCGAGCGCGGCATCCATGGGCGATCGCACGTGCTGCCCTACTTCGTCCCCTCCGACTGGCCTTCCCGTACCGCTTCGAGGCTGGGGGGCGAACGCCCCTACTTCCTCGCCGTCGGAAGATTGGTGAAGGAGAAGGGCTTCCAGGATCTGCTCCCGCCCATGCGGCGCCTGCCCGGCGTCGACCTGCTGATCGCGGGCGCCGGAGCATACGAGCCGGACCTTCGGGCGCTGGCGGCCGGCCTCCCGAACGTCCGCTTCGTTGGCATCGCAGGTCCGGAGCGCCTGGCGACGCTCTACGGCGGCGCCCTGGCGGTGCTCGTGCCGTCCCGCTTTCCCGAGACGTTCGGCTACGTGATCGTCGAGGCGCTGGCCTCCGGAACGCCCGTCGTGGCGCGGCGGCGGGGCGCGCTTCCCGAGGTCGTGGGCGACACGGGCGGAGGGCTTCTGTTCGACTCTCCCGAGGAGCTCGAGCACGCGATGCGACAGTTTGCCGACGACGGCGCGCTGCGCGCCGAGCTCGGCAGCCGCGGCCGCGCGGCCGTGGCCGAGCGGTTCTCGGAGCCCCACCATGTCGCCGAGTACGAGCGGATCGTCGCGCTCGGTTCGTCCGCGTAGCCGGGCGACGCTCAGAGCGGATCGGCCGAGGTCGGGGCGGGTTTCCTACTCGCTGCCCGGCGGATCGCCCGGATCGGAGCGTCCCTCCGAGCGGATCCGCGTGACGTGCTCCTCCGTGTCGCGGGCGAGCCCGTCGATCTCGTCCTGCTTAACCCGGATGCGGTCGACGAGCTCGTCGATCCGGGCCCTGACGCCCTCGGCGCTCTCCTCGTCTCGCGCGTACGTCGCCTCGCCGAGCTCCCGCAGCAGCGAGCCTCGTTCCGCCTCAAGATCGGCAAGCTCGCGGCGGGCCCGGAAGAGGCCCATCTGTCCCTTCGAGCGAACGGCAACCGTCCGTCGGATCGTCTCGGCGTGCGCGTGAAGACCCTCGACGCCCGACCGGCCCGTCCGCCGCTCGATCTCGCCCCTGAGCAGGTAGAGACCCGCCGCGGCGAACAGCAGCGCGATCCCCCAGGCCGCCGACCAGGCGACAACCACGATCACGCCCAGGATCGCCACGAGGCCCGCGGCCAGGAGAAGCGGGTCGCGGCGGGCATGCCTCTCGGGGCCGGAGCTAGTCACGAGCCCGGACCGGCACGTCGGGCGAGACGGGCTCCTGCGGCCCGAGCGCCCTCAGCGCGGCGGCGGCCTGGCGCCGGAGCTCGCCGACCTGCTCGCGGTAATCGGCGTCGGAGATCTTCCCGGTCCGATGGTCGAACTCGAGCTCCCTCAGCGCAACGAGGGCACGGTCGCGCTCCTCCGCCAGCCGCAGGCGCTCGCCCTCGGCAGGCGTCGGATCGTCGATCCGGTCGTCCACGGGCGCCGGCTCGCGCAGGAACGGCCGGGCGGCGAAGAGGACGACTCCCACGGCGAGAATCGCCGCGAGCACGACGCCGGCGGCTGCAATCACGCCCGGGCGCCGACGGGCCTCTGCTCGGCGAGCCTGCGCTCGAGGCGGCGCTGCTCGCGCGCGTCGGGCCACATCGTGATCAGGGAGCCGGCCAGGAACACGAGCGCGGCGAGCCAGATCAGATTCACGAGCGGGTTGACGAGCACCTTCAGGAACACCGTGCCGTCGTCGCCGAACTGATCGGCGATGACAAAGAGGTCCTCGGCCCGGAGCCAGTCCGTCCGGATGCCGACCTCGTTCGACGTCTGCTGCTCGGCGAAGTAGCGGTTCTTCCCCGCCGACACGCCGCCCACTCGGTCGTCGCCGCGGTAGACGTCGACCTTCGCGCGAACCTCCTGCGCGTTCGGCCCGCGCACGCTCTCGGCGCCCGTGAAGACGAGGGTGTAATCGCCGGCCCTCATCGAGTCGCCCGGGGCGAGCTTGGCGATATGCGTGGTGCCGAACGCGCCGACGCCGATCGCGCCGACGAGCAGCAGCACGATCGCGGCGTGGACGACGTACCCGCCGTAGCGCCGGCGGTTGCGCGAGACGAGGTTCCCCAAGGCGACCGGCCAGCTGCCGTCGCCGAGTGCGCGACGCGCACGGGTCCCGCGCACGAACTCGAGCACGATCGCCGCGCCAACGAAGGCGGCGAACGTGTATCCGACGAGGCCGAGCGGGCTCGATCCGGCGCCCAGCAGCAGCAGGAGGACCCCGACCGCGAGGGCCGCAGTGGCCGGGCCGACGAGGCTGGCTCCGACCGACCGCAGCGACGCCTTCCGCCAGGCGACGAGCGGGCCGACCCCCATCAGCAGGATCAGCGGCAGCCCGAAGACGATCCCGAAGAAGTTGTAGTACGGAGCGCCCACGGTGACCGCGACTCCGCGCACCGCCTCGGAGACGATCGGGTAGAGAACACCCCACAGGACGGTGAGCGCGAACGCGACGAGGAAGAGGTTGTTGTAGAGAAACGCGGCCTCGCGTGAGACAAGCGACTCGAGCTTCGTCCGAGAACGCAGAACCGGCAGCCGGGTGAGGATGAGCACGATCGACACGGCGGCGACAATCGCGATGAAGCCGAGAAACCACGCTCCGATCGAGGACTGCGTGAAGCTGTGGATCGAGTTGATCACGCCGCTGCGCGTCAGGAACGTACCGAAGAGCGCGAGGCAGAACGCGCCGGAGACGAGCACGACGTTCCAGACCCGGAGCATGTCCTTCTTCTCCTGGATCATCACGGAGTGGAGAAACGCGGTCGCGACGAGCCACGGCATCAGTGCAGCGTTCTCGACCGGGTCCCACGCGTACCACCCACCCCAGCCGACCTCCTCGTAGGCCCACTTCGCGCCGAGGATGATCGCGAAGCCCAGAAACGTCCACGACGCGAGCGTCCAGCGGCGGGTGGCGACGATCCAGCGCTCGTCCACCCGGCGGGAGAGCAGGGCCGCCATCGCGAACGCATACGGGATCGTCAGACCGACGTAGCCGAGGTAGAGCAGCGGCGGGTGCGCGAGCATGTACGGGTTCTGGAGGCTCGGATTCAGCCCGGCGCCGTCGGCAGGAGGCAGCCGCGTGTCGAACGGCGAGGCGACGAAGACGAGCAGGAACGCGAAGAAGCTCGCCACCGCGGCGAGAACGGGCACCGTCCACGGCACCACGTCACGGGTGAGGCGAGGGTTGAGCGCCAGGGCCGCCGACGACGCCCCGACGAGAACGAGCAGCCACAGGAGGAGTGACCCCTCCTGTCCCGACCAGAGCGCGGAGAGCGAGTACCCGAGCGGCAGCTCGCGGCTCGTGTGGCCGGCGACGTAGGCGACCGAGAAATCCCTCGTCCCGAGTGCGACGAGGAGCACGACGACGGCGACGCCCACTGAGGCGAAGGCCGCGTAGACCGCGTTCCGCGCGGAGTCGTGAAGCCGTCGCCTACCCGCGAACGCCGCGTAGCCACCTGCGACCGCCGCGTAGACGACGAGCCCGAGGGCAACGACCAGAGCAGCGCGGCCGAGCTCCGGCACGAGGCTAGATGGTTGATTCCACGAGGACGCCTACGCTTGCGGATCCTTCGGGGCGTACTTCGACGGGCATTTCGTCACGAGCGAGTCTGGCTTCGCGACGAAGACGCCGCCTGTCAGCTCGCCGCGCATGAAGACGTGCCGGCCCACGCGGAAGAGGTCCGGCACGGAGCCCGTGTAGACGACGGGGACGGTCGCCCGTCCGTCGATGTCCCGAAGCGTGAAGTGAAGGCCACCCTCGCGTGCGTTGCCGGTGACCGGGCCGACGACCCGGCCCGCGAGCTGCACCGTCCCCGGGTGATCGGCCAGCTGGCTGGGTCGGAGCGAGGGCGTCGCACCCCCGGCGAAGCTCGTATAGAGGAGAAACACGGCGAGCACTGCCGCCACCGAGAGCGCGATGACGAGACGCGCCGGGCTACGTCCCCTGGTCACGGCTCGAATCGTACCGCCGCCGAACGGAGGCGGAGCGCACGTGGAGGTCCGCGGCGGTCGGTTACAGCTCGGTCGCCGCCGACTGGTCGCGGGCGGGGATCCTGTATCCGTGGTCGCGACAGAGGCTTCCGGGCGCATCCTCGGTCAGCGCGTCGCAGTAGCCCTTGCCGTAGGCGGCACGCATGAACGCAGCGACAACCTCGAGGTTCCACTCGGTCACGTCGGCCACCTCGACCCAGAGGTCGGTCAGCCGAAGATCGATGTCCAGCTCGAGCAGCTCGATGCGGGATGGCCCCTTGCCCATGCGTTTGCGAAGGTACCGCGAAGGTCGGACGGAGTAGGCTCGACCTAGTGTCCTCAGTCCGCGTGGGGCCCGCCCGCGTACCGAGCCGTGAAAGCCCGCGCACCGCCGTGCGCTCGCTCGTCGATCGGGGCTTCACGGCGTGCGAGGTCGACTTCGAGGGCGGCTTCTGGATGGACAGGGAGTGGGCGGCGGAGCTCGGCGAGAGCGCCCGGGGCGCAGGCGTCACGCTCTCGGTTCACGCCCCGATCGCCGCCTTCCTCGGCCACTGGGACGCGGCCAAGGCGAAGCGGGCGATGGGCATGCTCGACCATACGGCGGGAATCGCGAAGGCGTGCGGCGCCGAGCTCGTCGTCTTCCATCCCGGCTTTCTCCTGGGCCGGGAGCGCGAGGCGGCGCTCGACGCGGTCGCGGAGCAGGCGGCGGTGCTGCGGGAGCGGCTCGAGGGAAAGGGCCGCGACGTTGCGTTCGGCGTCGAGATGATGGGCCGCGTGCGTGAGCTCGGCAGCGCCGACGACGTCTTCCAGCTGGCCGGGCGCACGGCGTGGCTGCGCCCGGTCGTCGACTTCGCGCACCTGCACGCGGTCACAGACGGCGGCTTCCTGGACGAGGACGCCTTCGCCGAGCGTTCTCGCGGACGCCGACGCCGTCCTTGCACCCGACGCGCCGTTCCACGTCCACTTCTCGGACATCGCGTACGCCAACCGCAACGAGACGAAGCACCTGCCCTACGGCGAGGGCACCCTCCGGGCCGAGCCGCTCGCGGCCGCGCTCGTGCGTTTCGACCGTCCCGCCACCGTGATCAGCGAGTCGCCGGACGAGGCGAGCCACCAGGCGATCCGCGCCATCCTCGCTAGTGGCGGATAATCGCGCCGATGCAGGTCGATCCCGAAGCACAGGCGTACCTCGAGCGCACCGCCGGGCTCCCGCCTGTCTACGAGGTCGACATCGCCGAGGGGCGACGCGCCAACGACGAGACCGCGGCGGCGCTCTTCGGCCCGACCGATCCCATCGCCTCGGTCGAGGATCTCGCCGTCGCAGGTCCGGGCGGGGAGCTCGCGCTGCGCGTCTACCGGCCGCGCGAGCAGGACGACCTCCCGACGCTCGTCTATTTCCACGGCGGCGGCTGGGTGCTCGGCAGCCTCGAGACCCACGACGGCGTTTGCCGCGCGCTCGCCGCGCGCGCGGGCTGTCGCGTCGTCGCCGTCGACTACCGCCTCGCGCCCGAGCATCGCTTTCCCGCCGCGGTCGAGGACGCGTGGTTTGCGACCGTCTGGGCGTCGAGACTCGGCGGGCAGCTCGCCGTCGGGGGAGACAGCGCCGGCGGGAATCTCGCGGCGGTCGTCGCGCTCCGGGCCCGGGACGAGGGCGCCCCGCCGCTCGACCTCCAGCTGCTCGTCTACCCCGTGACCGACGCCGATCTCGACCGGCCTTCGTACGTCGAGTTCGCCGCGGGTTTCGGCCTTACCCGCGAGGCGATGCGCTGGTACTGGCTCCAGTATCTGGGGCCCGACGGCGACGGAGCCGATTCCGCTGCGTCGCCGCTGCGCGCGGCGGATCCGGCGGGCGTCGCGCCCGCCCTGGTGATCACGGCCGGATGCGACCCTCTCCGCGACGAGGGCGAGGAGTACGCCTCGCGCCTCGGCGACGCCGGTGTGCCCGTGACCACGAGCCGCTACGACGGCCTCATCCACGGCTTCTTCCGGATGCCCGCGGTGCTGAGCCGTGCCGACGCCGCTCTCGCCGAGGCGGCCGCCGCGCTGCGCGAGGCGTTCGCGCGCTAGAGGAGCTCGTTAGCGGGGAACGACCCGGAGCGGGCCGGAGCCCGAGCCGACCTCGACGACCTGCTCACGGCCGGCGGTCGCGCGCCAGGAGTCGCCGAGCCTCTCGTTCAGCTTCGCTTCGAGCTCGCCGGACGCCGCAAGCTCCTCGGTGATGTCGGCGCCGCCGACGAGCTCTCCCTTGACGAACACCTGGGGGATGGTGGGCCATTCCGAGACCGCGGTCAGCTCCTGGCGAATCTGCGGGTCGGGCAGGACGTCGACGGCGGTGAATCCCGTGCCGACCGCACGGAGCGCGTCCATCGCGCGGGCGGAGTTGCCGCACATCGCCAGCTGGGGCGTGCCCTTGATGAAGACGACGACGTCGTCGGTCTCGATTGTCTGTCTGATCTGCTCGCGAACGTCGCTCATGCAGCCTCCCTGGTCGTGATCCGTAGCTCGTGGATGGTGCCGTCGGCAAGGGGCTCGTCCAGCGCCGCATAGACGAGGCGGTGCTGCTCGACGAGCGAGAGCCCGTCGAAGCGCGCGCTCACGACGGTGACGTGGAAATGATCGCCGCCGCCGGTTCGGTCGAGCACGGTCACTTTGCCTCCGGGAAAGGCGTCCTGGAGAAGGAGCTCGAGGCGGTCGCTCACGTCGCCGACGATACCAAGCGCGGGTACCGTGACGGCCGAGCGTTGTCGAGGTGAGCTGATGACGGCCTTCACGATCGGGCACGGGACACGTCCGGCCGAGGAGCTGATCGCGTGCCTGCTCGAGGCCGGGGTGCGGACACTGGTCGACGTGCGGCGCTTCCCCACCTCCCGCCGAAATCCGCAGTTCGACCGCGGCGCGCTCGAGGAGTCGCTCGAGCGAGCCGGGATCGCGTACCGCCATGCGGTCGAGCTCGGCGGCTACCGCGAAGACGAGCCCGGCGAGGAGCGATTCTGGTGCATCAAGGAGCCGGCGTTTCGCTCGTACCTCGTCCGCATGGCGCTGGCCGAATGGCAGGAGGCGCTCGTCGACGCCCTCGCCGAGCCCTCGCCGTGCTTGATGTGCGCGGAGAGCCGGCCCGACGCGTGCCACCGTCGCTGGATCGCCGATCTCCTCGTTGTCCGCGGGCAGGAGGTCGTCCACCTCCTGCGCCCGGGCGAGAGCGAGCGACACGTGCTCGCGGAGTGGGCCGAGGCGCGGGACGGGAAGCTCGTCGTCTGCGGCGAGGTCGTAGCCTGAGCGCGCGGGCTCAGACGTCGAGCGCAAGCTGTCCCCGCGGTCCGACCGACGCGGAGCGTCCCTCCCCTCCGGAGAGCCCGTGGCGCAGGCGAAGTCGTGCGAAGCGCTCGTTCACCTCGCCCAGGTAGCGCCTCGGCGCGTTGGAGCGGCTCCCGTAGAGCTCGACGTAGCGCGGGTAGAGCCACGGATACGTCCGTTGCATCCACGGCAAGAAGTGCTCGCGGATGCCGGGCCGTACGTGGAGGACGATGCCCGTGGCCCACTGCACGCCCGCCTCGGCGCAGGCGGCCAGCACCTCGTCCAGGTGCTCCTCGTCGTCGGTGAGCCCGGGCAGGATCGGCGCGACGAGAACGCCCGTGCGGATGCCGTCGTTCGCGAAGCGGCCGAGGATCTCGAGCCGCCGCCCGGCCGGCGGCGTTCCCGGCTCGACGACTCGGCGGATCCCCTCGTCCAGCGTTCCGACGGACATCGAGACGGTGACGCCGGCCGCCTCGTCGAGCCGTCGGTACTCGTCGAGGTCGCGCACGATCAGCGTCGACTTCGTGAGGATCGAGAGGCGGTTCCCGAAGTCGGCGAGCGCTCCGACGATGCCTCGCGTCAGGCGGTAGCGACCCTCGCAGTGCTGATACGGGTCGGTCGCCGTACCCATCGCGACCGTATCACCCGTCCAGCCAGGCGAGGCAAGCTCACGCCGCAGCACCTCGGCGACGTTCGTCTTGACGACGATCTTCGACGAGAAGTCGTCGCCGATCCCGAGGTCGAGGTAGGCGTGGTAGGCGCGGGCGAAGCAGTAGTGGCACGAGTGAGTACAGCCGCGGTACGGGTTGACCGTCCAGCGAAACGGCATCCGGCTCTCCTGCGGAACGCGATTGAGCGCCGACTTGCACGTCTCTTCCAGGTACAGAGCCCGGGCGATGGTTCAGTATAGAACATACGTTCGTGCCTTGGTGCCCCGTTGCTCTCTGTGCTCAGCCGCCGAGAGCGGCGTTACGCGTGCGCCGCGGCCACGACACCCACGCGCTCGAGCCCCGCCCGGATCCTGGCCTTCTCGTCGTCGTTTGCCTCGACCAGCGGGAGGCGCAGACCACCGACGTCGTGACCGGCGAGAGCGAGCGCGGCCTTGACCGGGATCGGGTTCGTCGTCACCGCGAGGGCCTCGATCAGCGGGTCGAGCTCGGCCGCGAGCTCGCGCGCGCCGTCGTGGTCGCCGTCGTTCCAGCGGGTGATCACATCCTTCACCTGCCTCCCGACGAGGTGCGTGAAGACGAAGATCCCGCCCGTGCCGCCCAGTTCCAGGAACGGGACGAGCAGGTCGTCGTTCCCCGCATAGAGGGCGAGGTCGGTCTCGGCGAGAATCCGGCGGGCCTGGTCGAGATCGGTGGTCGCCTGCTTCACGGCGCGGACGCTCGGGATCGCCGCGAGCTCGGCCATCGTCTCCGGCTCGATGTTGACGACCACGCGCTGCGGGATGTTGTAGACGACGATCGGGCGGTCGCTGACCTCCGCGATCGCGGCGAAGTGGGCGACGATGCCACGCGCCGGAGGCTTCGAGTAGTACGGCGTCACGACGAGGAAGCCGTCGACGCCGAGCTCGTGCGCCTCCCGTGTCAGATGGACGGAATGCGCCGTCGAATACGTCCCGGTGCCCGCGATGATCGTCGCGCGGTCGCCGACCGCGTCGACAGCCGCGGCGAAGAGCTCGAGCCGCTCGTCGTCGGTCAGCGTCGGCGACTCGCCCGTGGTGCCGGCGACGACGAGCCCGTCCGATCCGTGATCGACCAGGTGCGCTGCCAGCCGGCGGAACGCCTCGAAGTCCACCGCTCCGTCGCGGGTGAAGGGCGTGACGACGGCGGTCAGCACCTCGCCGAGCATGGAGGGATCTTACGACAGGAGGGCGTCGAGGCCCACGGTCAGACCCGGCGGAAGCGCTTGCAGCCCATCGAGCGCGAGCAGCACGCCAGGGACGAACGCCTCTCGGGAGGTGGTGTCGTGGCGGATCGTCAGGGTCTGGCCGGGCCCGCCCAGGATCACCTCCTGGTGAGCGACGAGCCCAGGAAGGCGCACCGAGTGGATCGGCGGGTCCCCGCCCATGCCCTCGGCCGTCGCCCTCGCCGTTCCCGAGGGGGCGTCGAGCTTCGTCTCGTGGTGCAGCTCGACGATCTCGGCGGCCGGGAAGTAGCGTGACGCCGCTGCCGCGAAGCGCATCATCAGCACCGCGCCGACCGCGAAGTTCGGCGCTACGAAGCATGAAACCCCACCGGCGCGTGCCAGCTCGTCGAACGACGCGAGGGAGTCGGCGTCCAACCCCGTGGTGCCGACGACCGCGGGCAGCCGCGCCCTCAGGCACCCCTCGACGTTTCCCCGAACGGCGTCGGGCTGCGTGAAATCGACGGCGGCGTCATGGCCCGCGTACACGGGAGTGTCGCCCAGCTCGACCTCCGTAACCGCATGGCCCGCCGCGCCGAGACCGGCCGCGAGCACCGAGCCCACCTTGCCGCGGGCGCCGAAGAGGAGGATCTGCACGGCAGGCGTCTCGCTAGGCGGCTGCCCGGGAGGCAAGCCCCGGAGCCAGGAGCTCGGCCGCGTCGAGGACGCGCTCCTCGCTCGGGCCGATCGCTGCAATCGAGAGCCTGTCGGGCGCGAGCAGCACATCGGCGAGCGCGCGGACGGACTCGTGGTCGACGGCCTCGATCTCGGCCAGGATGCGGTCGAGCGAGAGCAGCTCCGAGTCGGTGATCACCGCCTTGCCAAGCCTGCTCATTCGGTTCGACGTCGACTCCATCGAGAGCATGATGCGTCCCTTCAGGTTCTCCTTCGCGCGCGAGAGCTCCTCCTCTCGCAGGCCGCCCGCGGCGATCGCCGCAACCTGCTCGGCGACGATCTCCGCGCAGACCGAGAGGTTCTCCTCCCGCGTGCCGACGTAGACACCGATCTGCCCCGTGTCCGAGTACTGCGACGCGAACGTGTACACGGCGTACGCGAGGCCACGCTTCTCGCGGATCTCCTGGAAGAGCCGGGACGAGGCGGAGCCGCCGAGGACGCTGTCGAGGATCGTCGCGGTGAAGCGGCGGCGGTCGGAGCGCGCAATCCCGGGTGCTCCGACACAGAGGTGGTACTGCTCGGTGTCCTTCTGCTGGAAGCGAAGCGACGGCGGCGGAGGCGCGACGAGCGGCGGTCGCGCGGCCGGCTTGCGCGCCGGCGGGTCGGCAAGCTTCGACGACATGCCCTCGACGAGCTCGACGAGGTGCGCGTGGTCGATGCTCCCCGCAGCCGCCACGACGACGTTGTCAGCCCGGTACCGGGCGCGGTGGAATGCGGCAACCGTGCGCCTGGAGACGGTCGAGATCACGTCCGCAGAGCCGATCACGGGCCGTCCGAGCGAATGGTCCCCGAAGACCGCCTCCGTGGCAAGATCGTGAATGAGGTCACCGGGCGTGTCCTCGACCATCGCGATCTCCTCCAGCACCACCGCGCGCTCCGCGTCGAGGTCGGCGAGCGTGGGCGCGAACACCATGTCCGTCATGACGTCGAGCGCGGTCTCGAGATGCTCGTCGAGGACACGCGCGTACACAACCGTGTAGTCGCGGCCGGTCGCGGCGTTCAGCTCGCCGCCGAACCCGTCGAACACCTCAGCGATGTCGACGGCTGAGTACGAGCGGGATCCCTTGAAGAGCAGATGCTCGAGAAAGTGGGAGAGGCCCGCACGGGTCTTGTCCTCGTCGCGTGACCCGGCGCCGATCCAGAAGCCGATCGAGACCGACCTGACGGTCGGGAGGGGCTCGGTGATGACGCGCGCACCGCTGTCGAGCGTCGTCAGCAGGTAGTTCTGCACCGGCCCATGGTACTGCCCACCCGTGGCGTTTCCTTCCCTCGAGGAGGCCGGGAACCTCTGGCGACAGGCCCGGGACGTGGCTCGCCGGGACAGGTTCATGGAGGGCATTGCCCAAAACCCTTCAGGCTGTCGAGCCCCTAGACGCTGCGATACGCTGCGCCCGGGTCGCCGGCGCGCCGGGCGAGCACTGCAAGAGCCTTCAGCGGCGGCCGGGCGAGGCCGCGGACGGCGCCGACGTCCTGGACGTCGCCGCGCACGAGCCGCTCGACCGCGCGCCAGACGACCCGCGAGCGGGCGATCGTAAACGCAGTCCTCGGGTAGCGGTCGAGTGCCGCCTTGACGCCCCAGGAGGCCCAGAGGTGGGTGGCCAGACGCTCAGTCAGGCGCTCCCCGTACGGCTCGAGGCCCTCGGCGCGCCCCGCGAGGAGGTCGAGGACGGCCTCCGCGGCGTAGCGCGACGACAGGAAGCCCTCGAACATGCCGTCCCCGGACACCGGGTCGATCAGACCCGCGGCGTCGCCCACCACGGCCGAGCGCCCACGGGCGAGCACCGAGCCGGCCGCACGAAGCGGGAGCCGGTAGCCGCGGAAGTCCTCGAGCGCTTCGGGGGCGATCCCATGGGCGGCGCAGAGCTCCGCGAGCTTCTCGCGGAGGTTGACGGCCTGGCCGCCCCAGCCGCCGATTCCGACGTTGACGTGATCGCCCTTGGGAAACACCCAGCCGTAGCCGCCGGGAACGGTGCCGAGCTCGATCACGAGCCGTCCCCGATAGCGCTTCGGGTCGACGACTCCGTGGGGCGCGTTTGCCTCGACTGCGACCCCGATCGTGCGGTTGCCGCCGAGCCCGAGCGCCTTGGCGCTCGATCCGTTGACGCCGTCGGCGCCGAGAAGCGTCAGCCCACGGTACGTCTCCCGGCCGGCGGTGACGGCGACGCCGTCGCCTTCGGGCGCGACGCCGGTTGCCTTGACCCCCGGTCGAAACTCGGCGCCCGCCTCCACGGCCTTCTGCGCGAGGAACGCGTCAAGGCGGCGCCGCTGCGTCATGTACACCAGCGCCTCCCCGCCGCCACGCTCGAAGGTTCGGCCGTAGCGAAGGCGGAGCTCGGCCACGTTGACGACGTCCTCCACGACCGGGTCGATCGGGAACGGCAGCTGGCGCGCCGCTCGCCCGGTCACCCCGCCGCCGCACGGCTTGTCGCGCGGGAACTCCGCCCGGTCGAGCAGGAGCACGGACGCGCCCGCCGAGGCGAGCCGATACGCGGCCGTCGAGCCGGCCGGCCCGGCACCGACGACGATCGCGTCGTAGATCACGATGCTCCCACCACCCCACCCCCGCCCTGTCGGGCGCGACCCCGCTCCGTCACCACCGT
Source organism: uncultured Actinomycetes bacterium (assembly GCA_963712465.1). Lineage (GTDB taxonomy): Bacteria > Actinomycetota > Thermoleophilia > Gaiellales > Gaiellaceae > CAVQHY01. The sequence goes on along the minus strand of CAVQHY010000005.1, from coordinate 337,966 downwards.
ACCCCAAGCTCGCCGGACGAAACCCTGCAGGCCGATTCTGCCGGAACCGGAACCCTTCAGTCGTCGCGGCGCGGGCCCCGGCTCCGGCCGCGATCCCGACCGCCGCGCCGGTCGCCGTCGCGAGGCGGGCGCTCGGTGCGCTCGCGTGGCGGCGCGTCCTTCGCTCGTTCTACCAGCTCCTCCGGCTGGACGAGGCCGCCGTCCTCGTGCTTCGCCACGAGCTTCAGGCCAATCCGGCCGCGCGCCTTGTCCACCTCCTGAACGACCACGTCGAGCACGTCGCCCCGCGAGATCACGTCCTCGATGTGCGCGACGCGGCCCGGCCCGACGTTCGAGACGTGGAGGAGGCCGTCCGTCCCCTTCTTGAGCTCGACGAACGCGCCGAAGTCGGTCGTCTTGACGACCTTACCCGTGTACTCGTCACCGACCTCGGGCTCCTTCGTCAGCGCCTTCACGGCCGAGATCGCTGCCTCGGCCTTGATCCCGTCGACCGCGTAGATGAGGACGGTGCCGTCCTCCTCGATGTCGATCTGGACGTCGAAGTCGGCCTCGAGGGAGCGGATCGTCTCGCCGCCCTTGCCGATGACGAGTCCGATCTGCTCCGGGTCGATCTTGACGCTCGAGATCCGCGGCGCGTTCTCGTTCAGCTCCGCCCGCGGCTCGGCGATCGCCTCGGCCATCCGCTCGAGAATGAAACCGCGGGCACGCTTCGCCTGCTCGAGGGCCGCGCGCATGATCTCCTGCGTGACGCCGGTGATCTTGATGTCCATCTGCAGGGCAGTGATGCCCTCGGTCGTCCCGGCGACCTTGAAGTCCATGTCCCCGAGGTGATCCTCGGCGCCCTGGATGTCGGTCAGGATCGCGTGATCGTCGCCCTCCTTGACCAGGCCCATGGCGATGCCGCTGACAGGCCGGCGGATCGGGACCCCGGCATCCATCAGCGAGAGAGTCGAGCCGCAGACGGAGCCCATCGACGACGAGCCGTTGGACTCGAGGGTCTCCGACACGAGCCGGATCGCGTAGGGGAAGTCCTCGGCCGACGGAATCACAGCCTCGAGCGCACGCTGGGCGAGCGCGCCGTGACCGATGTCGCGCCGCTTCGGGCCCCGCATGAACCCGGTCTCGCCGACCGAGTAGGGCGGGAAGTTGTAGTGGTGCATGTACCGGCGGTCGCTCTCGAGCGAGAGGTCGTCGATCCGCTGGCCCTCCTTCGCGGTGCCGAGCGTGAGCAGGGTCATGATCTGCGTCTGGCCACGCGTGAACAGCGCCGACCCGTGCGTGCGCGGGGAGACGCCGACCTCGCATTCGATCGGCCGGATCTCCTCGGTCCCCCGCCCGTCCGGCCGCCGCTTCTCGACGGCGATCTTCTTGCGGACGAGATCCTTGTAGATCGTCTCTGCCGCGCGCTTCACATACTGGCGCGTGATCGAGTCTCGAGCGGAAAGCTCCTCGGCCTCCGAGCCGACCGCAGACTCCCACGGGAGCTGTACGTCCTCGACGATGCGGTCGAACAGCACCTGACGCTTGGCCGACCTAAGCTCCTTCGAGTCCTGCTCCGCATCCGTGAGCGCGCGCAGGTCGACCTCGAACTGGTCGCGCACGGGCGCCGCTACAGCCTCGAGGCGGGTGCCGTCGACGATCGTCGCGAGGCTCGACCGAACCTGGAAGCGCCGGGTGATGTCCTCCTCGGTCGACGCCATCGTGAGCTCCGGGCACAGCTCGGCCTCGATCGCCGAGACCTCGTCGTCGGCCACTCGAAGGCCCTCCGCCCGGATCCGCTCGATCAGCCGCTGCCCGTGGTCGGCCGCGAGCTCCTCGGTGAGCGCGGGATCCAGCCACTTCGGCTTGCCGACCAGGTCGCGAAGCCCCTCCTGCACCTCACAGAGCTTCCGGATCTCCACCTGGGCCAGCTCGAACGCGGCCAGGAGCGTATCCTCGGGCACCTCGTCGGCGCCGCACTCGACCATCGTCAGCGCCTCTTTCGTGCCGACGACCAGCAGGTCGAGGCCCGAGTGCTCCTCGAGCTCCGGCAAGGTCGGGTTGACGACGAGCTCGCCCTCGATCAGCCCGATCCGCACGGCGCCGACCGGACCGAGGAAGGGAAGCGGCGAGATCATCAGGGCGGCAGAGGCGCCGTTCATGGCCAGGATGTCGTGCGCGGTGATCAGATCCGCCGACAGCACGGTCGCGATCACCTGTACCTCGTTCTTGAACCCCTTCGGCCACAGCGGTCGGATCGGGCGGTCGATCATGCGGGCAGTGAGGATCGCGCGCTCGGTCGGACGCCCCTCGCGCTTGAAGAATCCGCCGGGGATCTTCCCGGCTGCGTACATCCGCTCCTCGACGTCCACGGTGAGCGGGAAGAAGTCGGCGCCCTCGCGGGCCTCGAGGCGACCTTGCGCGGTCGCGAGGACCATCGAGTCGCCGCTGCGGACGACGACGGCCCCGTCGGCCTGCTTGGCCAGATGCCCGGTCTCGAACGTGATCTCCTGGCGTCCGACGACTGCAGAGACCGCAGTCCTGGACGAGAGGGTGGTGCTCATCTATGTGCCTCCTTCGTTATGGAGCGGAGGCGGAGGTTTGAAGCAGGGCCCCGAACGGCGGGCGCTCCCTCAAACTTCCACCGGCGCCCCGCCGGCCGGCCCGATCGCGGCTATCTGCGCAGGCCGAGGTCCTTGATCAGCGTGCGATAGCCCTCGAGATCTCGCCTCTGGAGGTAGTTGAGGAGTCGCCGACGGCGGCCGACGAGCATGAGGAGTCCGCGCCGCGAGTGGTGGTCCTTCTTGTGCGTGCGCAGGTGCTCGGTCAGCTGGTCGATCCGCTTCGTGAGCATGGCGATCTGAACCTGCGGCGAGCCCGTGTCGGCGTCGGAGCGCCCGTGCTCGCCCACGATCTCTCTCTTCGCTTCCTTCGTGAGGCCCATGGAACTCGCCGTAGGCTAGCAGGAATGGGCGTCTCCCCAGCCGTCGCAGCCGGGCATCCGGCGACCGCGCAGGCCGGTCTCGAAATCCTCTCCGAGGGGGGTACCGCGGCCGATGCGGCCGTTGCAGCAGCGCTCGTGACGTGCGTCGCAGAGACGGTGATGACGGGTGTCATGGGCGGCGGCCACGCGATCTGGTGGGATGGGCGCTCGGGGCGGGCGACACTCCTCGACTTCTTCGTCGCCGTGCCCGGACTGGGCACCGCACGGCGAACCCGGCGGCTGCGGGAATTGCACGTCCCCTTCGGTGAGCAGCTGGTTCACTACGCGGTCGGGATCGACTCGTGCGCCGTCCCCGGCGTCCCTGCCGGGCTCGACGAGCTCTGGCGACGACACGGCCGTCTGCCCTGGCCGCGGCTCTGCGCCCCGGCACTCGCGCTCGCCCGAGAGGGCGTCGCGCTCCCGCCGGCACACGCGGCGTGCCTCGCGATGCTCGAGGCCGTGATGACGATGCGCGAGGGGGCGGACATCTACGCTCCTGGGGGACGGCTGCTCGCGGCCGGCGACGTGTTACGGCAGCCCGGTCTCGCGGAGGCGTTCGAGCTCGTGGCCGACGAGGGCGCGCAAACCTTCTACAGCGGCACGATCGCGCGCTCGATTCTCGACCTCATGGCCGAGCGCGGCGGACTCGTCACGGCTGACGACCTCGCCGCCTACAAGCCGTGCTGGCGGGAGCCGGTCGCGGTGCGCTTCGCCGGGACACGCGTGCTCACGCGCCCAGGCCTCGCGCCGCTCGCTCCCGTACTCGCCGCGCTCCCCACGCTTCGAGCGGCATCCGAGCCGGAGCGCGCCCTCGCGCTCGCCGGGACTCTCACGGCGACCGATATGGACGGGGAGACCACGAGCTTGACGGTCGTCGACGCCGCCGGAAACGCCTGCGTCCTCACGTCGAGCCTCGGCCTCGGCTCCGGCGACTGGCTTCCGGGCCTCGACATCCACCTGAACAGCATGCTCGGCGAGACCGACCTCGTCGTCGGCCCGCTCGTCCCCGGCAAGCGCATGGCCAGCATGATGGCCCCGTCGGTCGCCGTCGACGCGGCCGGCCTCGTGCTGGCGGCTGGAGCGGCCGGCGGGACGCGTCTTCGCTCCGCGATGGCGCAGGTGCTGTCCGGCGTCCTCGACGAGGGCCTATCGGCGCAGGAGGCGATCGACCGGCAGCGCCTGCACCCGACGCCCGAGCTCGTCCAGCTCGAGCCGGGCTGGAGCGCGGCGTCGGTCGAGGCCCTCGAGGCCGCGGGCCGGGCGGTGCGCGAATGGCCGGCGAGGCATCACTACTTCGGCGGTGTCAACGCCGTCGGCCGGGCAGGCATCGGAGCCGATCCTCGCCGCAGCGGCCTCGCCCTCTCGCTCTAGGCGCGCCTAGCGCGCCTCAACGCGGACGATCGTGTCCTCGGTCACGATCAGCACCGGGCACGGCGCCGCATCGGCGATCGCGTGGCTGACGCTGCCAAGCAGGAGCCGAGCGAGCCGTCCGTGCTTGCGCGAGCCGACCACGAGCAGGTCGTAGCCGCCGGATCTCGCCTCGGCGAGGATCGCCTCGGCCGCCTCGCCGCCCTCGACCTTCGCGTCGGCCGGCACGCCGAGGCCCGCCAGGTAGGCGCGCGCACCCTCGGCGATCTCGTCGGCGTGCGTGTGTGGAGCTCGATTCGACGTGTCCGGGTTTCGGTCCACCGGCGTCGACGCGACGTCGAGCTCGTGCGATCCCGGGGTGTGCCAGATCTCGTCCGCGACGAAAGGATCTTCCTCGGGCTGCGTCACCGTCAGCACCGTCACCGATCCGCCATCTGCAGCCGCCTTCGCGGCCTCGTCGAGCGCAGCGCGGCTCCGTTCGTAGCCGTCGTACGCGAGGAGCACCTTCACCGGGGCCAGTATCACACGGGCCGCTGCGCCTCGCGGGCGGCCTCGACATCGTGCGCAATCTGCTCGACGAGCGCCCTCTCGCTCGCGAACGCACGCTCGTCTCGCAGCCTCTGCCAGAGCTCGAGCCTGAGCCGCTCTCCGTAGAGATCGCCCGAGAAGTCGAGCAGGAACGCCTCGATCCGCCGCTCCGTGCCGCCGTAGTGCGGGTTGACCCCGACGGAGACGCCTGCCCTGAACATCTCTCCCACCCCACCCCGCGGCCCGTCGAGCGCGACCCCGCCGATTTCTCCCACCACCCCACCCCGCGCCCTGTCGAGCGCGACCCCACCGGCGCCGGCGTAGATCCCGTACCGCGGTACGAGCAGGTCGGCGGCGACGGCCAGGTTCGCGGTGGGGAAGCCGAGCGTACCGCCCCGCTGATCGCCGGAGACGACGATCCCCTCGAGCTCGGGCGGGCGGCCGAGCAGAAGCGCGGCGCCGGCGACGTCGCCGTCGCGCAGGAGCTCGCGAATCCGGCTCGACGACACGCCTTCGACGAGCGGTACGGGCCTGACGTCGATGCCGAGCGAGCGGAGAAGGTCGGCGTCGCCCCGGCGTCGCCGACCGAAGCGGAAGTCCTCGCCCGCGACCACGACGCGGGTGCCGATCGGGGTCAGAGTCGCCTCGACGAACTCCTCGGGCTCGAGCTGCGCGGTCTCCTGAGTGAACGCGACCACGAGGACGTCGTCCGGGCCTGCAGCCTCGATCAGCTCGAGCCGCCGCTCGAAGGTGGCGAGCAGCTCCACGCCGTAGCCGAGCACCTTGCGCGGGTGCGGATCGAACGTGACGACGCAGGTGCGAAGGCCCGTCGATCTCGCCGCCTCGATCACGGCACGATGGCCCCGATGAACGCCGTCGAACGTACCGATCGCGACGGCTCGCTCCGCTGCCTCGAGCTCGCCGGGCGACCGCGCGATCACGGCGCAGCCACCGGCATCACCGTCTCGGGCCGAATCAAGCCTCCGCCGGCCCGTCCGACCGCGACGAGCCTGTCGCCCTGCCAGAGCGCCACCGGGCCCTCTCCGGCGCCCGGGATCGGCCGGCCGCTGGTGACGAGCCGCAGCTCGTCGCCCTCCAGCTCGCGTTCCGGAAGATGTGGCAGCGCCGCGAGCGGGGCGAGCACGCGCTCGTCGTCGGCGTCCTCGACCCGGAACGGCCCGACACCCAGACGGCGAAGCGTGCGGCAGTGGCCGCCGAGCGCGTCGGCGATCGCCCGGACGTACGTTCCGCTCGAGACGCTGAGATCGAGCGACACGAGCGGCGGCTCGTAGCGGAGGACACGAAGGTCGTGGATCGTCGAGCGGCGGATCGGCATCTCGACGGCGATGCCCTTGCGGTGGAGCCGGTAGGCCCGCTCCCCGCCGATCTTCACCGCAGAGGCGGCCGGGACGCGAAGGTCGACGTCGCCGCGCATCGCCTCGATGTCGCCGAGGTCGGCGACCTCGGTCTGTTCGGACACGTCCCCCTCCCCGTCCCCGGTCGTCGTGCGGAGGCCGAGGCGAAACTCGCTCACGTAGCGCTTGTCGAGACCGACCAGGTAGCGGGCGAGCCGCGTCGCCGGCCCGAGCAGCACGAGCAGAAGCCCCGTCGCGAACGGATCGAGGGTGCCCGCGTGCCCCGCCTTGACGCCGTAGCGGCGGCGCAGCTGCGCGACCAGCGCAAACGAGGATGGGCCGGCCGGCTTGTCCACGAGCACGAGACCGCTCACGGCGACGAGCGTACACCGCCACTCCCCGAAACGGGCACGCCCGCACGCGACCCTACTCGCGTGCACGAGCGACCCTCGCAGACGCGGCTTCGGTTAGCCGGAGGTCGGCGACTGCGCGAGAAACTCCCGTTTGATGAAGTCGGTGATCTCGTCGACCGACGCGTCGCTCGAGAAGCCGGCCGCCATCCGATGGCCTCCACCCCCGCTCTTGCGGGCGATCGCCGAGACGTCGAGGTCCTCGTGCGTCGTTCGCAGGCTCACGCGACGCGTCGGGCCGTTCTGCGTCGGCGGCTCCCGGATCAGCGCCGCGAGCTCGGCGCCCTCGACGCCGCGCAGATAGTCGATGACGCCCTCGGAGAACGGCTCCTCCGCGCCCGCGTCCGTAAAGTCGCTCTTCTCGAGGTAGGACACGACGAGCCGCCCACCCTCGTACACCTTGGCGCGCTCGAGCGCCCTGGCGACGAGCTTGAGCTTCGCGAAGGCGACGTTCTCGTACACGTCCTGGAAGACCCGGTGGAAGTCCGCGCCCGCCTCGATCAGATCGGCGGCGAGCCGGAGCGCCTTCGGCGTCGTGTTGGCGTACTGGAAGCGGCCGGTGTCGGTGACGACGGCGATGTAGAGCGCCTCGGCGATGCCGGGCGTCAGCCGGATGCCGAGCTCGACGAAGAGGTCGGCGAGAATCTCACCGGTCGAGGAGGCCTCGGGGACGATGGCGTTGAGCGCGCCGAAGCGCGTGTTGTCGTGGTGGTGGTCGATGTCGATGACGAGAGGGGCCTGTTCGAGCCACCCCGTGCTCGGCCCGAGCCTGCGTTCGTTGGCGCAGTCGACCGCGAGCACGACCCGCTCGGCGACATCCGGCGGCAGCTCCCGCCTGATCCGCCCGAGACCCATGAAGCCGTACTCCTGCGGGAGCGGGGTCGTGCCGCACTGGTAGATGGCGACGTCCTTCCCGAGCTGCTCGAGCGCGAGCGTCGCCGCGAGAATCGAGCCGAGCGCGTCGCCGTCGGGGTTCTCGTGCGTGACCACGAGAAAGCGGTCGTGCTCGCGGATCGCGTCAGCGATCCGGCGAAGCTCAGGTGTCGCTGTCGTCTCCCGGGGCGAGCTCATCGATGAGCTTCGAGAGGCGCGCACCTCTCTCCACCGTCTGATCGTACTCGAAGGTCAGGACAGGAGTCCTCTTGATGGTCAGCTCTCGCGCGATGCGCGCCTGGAGCACGCCGCGCGACGACGAGAGGCCCGCGAGCGTGCGCGCCCGTTTGCGGTCCGAGCCCAGGACGGAGACGAACACGGTTGCCTGCGCCAGGTCGGGGCTCGCCCGCACCGCGGTGACCGTCACGAACCCGATGCGAGGATCGGCCAGCTCCCCGAGAGCCTCCGACACCACCTCCCTGATCGCCTCGTTGACCCGCCGCATCCGCTCAGTCACAGGCTCCCACCACCCCACCCCAGCCCTGTCGGGCGCGACCCCTCAACTCCCACCACCCCACCCCAGCCCGAACGAGTCCCACCCGCCGGCGCTCGACGCCTCATCGAGAGTCACCACCCGACGCTCGACCGACGCGAGCTCGAAAGCCTGCCCGGATAGGTACCGCTCGGCCCCATCGAGGAGCTCGCCGACCTCGTGGTACCGGCGCGCCACGCAGGCAAGCGTCAGACGCGACCGCTGCCACACCTCGTGGTGATCGACCTCCGCGACCGAGGCGCCGAAGCGCCGCTGGAGCTGGGCCTTCACCGAGAGCAGCTCCTTCCGCTTCCCCTTCAGCGAGTGGTTGTCCGGGAAGCGGAGCTCGACCGCGAGGATGCCGACATAGCCCGCAGACATGGTCGTATTCAAGCGCCCGGGAGGACTCGCGGCGTTCGCCCCCGACGAAGGGCCGGACTGACCGGTTACTCGGGCTGGCCGTCGCCGGCCGGCGACGCGCCGGTCGGGACCTCGAGATCGGTGCGCTCGACTTCCCTCGTCTCGTAGGCCTCGAGGACGTCGCCCTCCTTGACGTCGTTGAAGCTCTCGAGCAGGATGCCGCACTCGAAACCGGCCTGGACCTCGCGGACGTCCTCCTTGAAGCGCTTGAGGCTCGCGATCGTCGTCTCGTACACGACGGTCCCGTCGCGGATGACACGGATCTGCGCGTTCCGGCGGATCACGCCGGTCGTGACGTAGCAGCCGGCGATCACGCCGATGCGTGACGCGCGGAAGAGCGCCCGCACCTCGGCCTCGCCGAGCGTCTCCTCGACCTGCTCGGGCGAGAGCAGGCCGACGAGCGCCTGCTGGATGTCTTCGGTCAGCTGGTAGATGACGCGGTACGTCCGGACGTCGACGCCCTCTCGCTCGGCGAGCGCGCGCGCCTCGGCGTTCGGACGGACGTTGAACCCGGCGATGATCGCCGCCGACGCGGCAGCCAGCATCACGTCCGATTCGGTGATGCCGCCGATGCCGGTGTGGATCACGTTCACCGACACCTCCGGGTGGCGGATCTTCGCGAGCTCGCCGACAACCGCCTCCACCGAGCCCTGGACGTCCGCCTTGACGATGATGTTGAGCTCCTGGACCGTGCCCTCGCCGAGCCGCGTGAAGAGCTCGTCGAGCGAGACGCCCTTCTTCGTTCGCCGCGCGAACTGCTCGGCGCGCAGGCGCTGGCCGCGGATCCCCGCAAGGCGGCGCGCCTCGCGCTCGTTCTCGACCACCCGTGCCTGCTCGCCTGCCGACGGCGGCTTGTCGAAGCCGAGGATCTCGACCGGAGTGCCCGGCCTCACCTCCTTGACCTTCTCGCCGCGATAGTCGTACAGGGCCCGCACCTTCCCCCAGGCGTCGCCGGCGACGATCGCGTCGCCGACGGTGAGCGTCCCGCGCGTCACGAGCATGGTCGCCGCAGGACCGCGGCCGACGTCGAGCCTGCTCTCGATGATCGGCCCGCTGGCCTCCGCCTTCGGGTTCGCCCGCAGCTCGAGCTCGGCGTCTGCGACGAGGAGGATCTTCTCGATCAGGGTGTCGATCCCCTCCCCGGTCTTCGCGGACACGTCGGCAAACTGCGTGCTGCCTCCCCACTCCTCCGGCTGGAGGCTCTCCTGGACCAGCTCCTGGCGCACGCGGGTCGGGTTCGACTCCGGCCGGTCGATCTTGTTGACGGCAACGACGATCGGCACCTCGGCGGCCCGGGCGTGATTGATCGACTCCACGGTCTGCGGCATGACGCCGTCGTCGGCGGCGACGACGAGGACGGCGATATCGGTGATCTTCGCGCCGCGGGCCCGCAGCGCCGTGAACGCCTCGTGACCCGGCGTGTCGAGGAACGTCACGCGCCGCCCGTCGTGGTCGACCTGGTAGGCACCGATGTGCTGGGTGATCCCCCCCGCCTCGGTCTCGACGACAGCCGCAGAGCGGATCGAGTCGAGCAGCGTCGTCTTGCCGTGGTCGACGTGGCCCATGATCGTGACGACCGGCGGTCGATCGACCAGATCCTCGGGCTCGTCCTCGTACGACTGCGGCTCGAGCTCTTCCTCGTCCGCGTGCTTGATCGAGACCTCGCGCTCGAACTCGGCGGCGATCAGCTCGATTGCCTCGTCCGAGAGCGACTGGGTGATCTGCACCATCTCGCCTGCACCCATCAGGAACTTCATGATCTGCGCGACAGGGACGCCGATGGCCGCGGAGACGTCCTTGACCGTCGCTCCCGAGCTGACCGTGACCGGACCGGTCGGAGGCGCCGCCGGCGGCTGCGACCGTTCGGGCTTCGCGGGCCCCTGGTCGCGAGGGCCGCGCCCGTCGGGGCGCGGCCTGGCGGCCTGCGAGTCGATGACGACGCGGCGCTTGCGCCGCCCCGCCGCGGCTCCCTGGCGCGGCCGAAGTGGTCTCTTGCCGTCAGCCATCGTTCGAGATTACCCCGTTTCCGACTGCACCGTCACCGTTCGCCGAAGCGCGCGCGCGAACGCACGCCGCTCCACCGCCAGGTCGAAGCATTCGCCGTTCATGCACGTGTACGCGCCCCTCCCGACGCCGTCGCGCCGAAGTACCCCACCGGGAGCCGTGAATCGCCAGAGCTCCGCCTGGCTCGCCTTGCGCCCACAGGCGATGCAGGTTCGCGTCGGCATGCCCGGCGTGCGCCCGACCGAGCCGAGGTGCGACGGTCGGTTCACACCTCGACAGGCGTCTCACCCTCCTGGGCGGCAAGCTCGCGATGCGCCGGAACGCCGCAGTATTTCGAGCCCGGGAGCGACGTGTTCGGGCAACGCTTGCCGTTGGAGAGGATCGCCGCGCAACGGCCGGAGAACTCCGCGTCGTCGTCCCCACCGAAGGCGGCCTCGGCCTCCGTCCGCGCGAAGTCGGTCTCGGAGACGATGTCGACCTTCCAGCCGGTCAGCCGCGCCGCGAGCCGCGCGTTCAGGCCCTCCTTGCCGATGGCGAGCGACAGCTGGTCGTCGGGCACGACGACGGTTGCCTCCGACGTGTCGTCGTCGACGAGGACCTCGCGCACCCGCGCGGGCGACAGCGCCTTCGCGACGAAGCGGGCAGGCTCCGGGTTCCACGGGATGATGTCGATCTTCTCGCCGCGCAGCTCCGAGACGACCATCCGCACGCGCGAGCCCCGCGGGCCGACGCAGGCGCCGACCGGGTCGACTCCCTGCGCATGCGACTCGACGGCGATCTTCGAGCGATACCCGGGCTCGCGTGCGACGCCTCGGATCTCGACCAGACCGTCCGCGATCTCCGGCACCTCGAGCTCGAACAGCGTCTTGATCAGCTCCGGATCGCGGCGCGAGAGGATCACCTGCGGGCCCTTGGTTCCCGAGCGCACCTCCGTGATCACCGCCTTGATGCGGCTCCCCTGCTCGTAGCGCTCGCCGTCGACCTGCTCCGAGCGAGGCAGCAGCGCCTCGACCTTGCCGAGGTCGACGAGGACGTTGTTGCGGTCGCCCGCCTGCTGGACGATCCCGGTGACGACCTCGCCGACACGGTCGACGTACTCCTCGTACATCATCTCGCGCTCGGCTTCCCGGATCCGCTGCAGGATCACCTGCTTGGCCGTCTGGGCCGCAATGCGGCCGAAGTTCTCGGGGGTGACGTCGGTCTCGACGATCTGGTCTTCCGGCACGTCCGACCAGTCGATGACGAGGTCGTCGTCCGTGACCAGGGTGTGAGACTTCTCGCCGGTCTCCGCCTCCAGCGCCTCGAGCTCCTCGATCGCGCGCTCGCGCGCCTCGTCGATCAGGCGCTCCTCGATGTCGGCGGGCAGCTCGATCGCCCAGACGCGGAAATCGCCGGTCGCGCGGTCGAGCCGGACCTGTGCGTGCCTGGCCGCGCCGGGGGTCTTCTTGTAGGCGGCCAGGAGGGCGTCCTCGAGCGCACGGACGAGCGTGTCCGACTCGATTCCCTTCTCTCGCTCGATCTCCCTGACGGCCTCGATGATCTCTCTCGTCACGGCTTACCGCCCCTCATCGCTGAGATTGCCGCGGACGACCGCCTCGTACGGAACCTCGACGCGCTCGCCGCCGCCGGCGACGAGCGTGAACGTCTCCGGTCCGGCTGCGACGACCTCGCCCCTGAATCGCGTCCTTCCGCCGATCTCGTCGCGCGTCCTCACTGACACCCGGCGGCCGACAGCGCCTGCAAAGTGCGAACGCGTGCGCAGCGGCCGGGCGAGCCCCGGCGAGGAGACCTCGAGCGAGTAGTCCTGCAGATAGCTGCGAAGGACGCTCGTCACCCGCGCGCAGAGGGAATGGTCGACGCCGTCGGGATGATCGAGGTACACGCACATGCGCTCGCGGCCGGCAAGCTCGACGGCGAGCACCTCGACCTCGGGCAAGGCGCTCTCGACCTCGAGGGCGACCGCGCGATGGAGCTCCCGCTCCTGTTCGAATACCTGTGTCATTTCGGTCTCGGTTCGAAAAAAAAGGGCGCTCGTGCGCCCATTTCTCCTGCTGGGGAAATGTGGTTGCGATCAGGATAGCACCGGCTCCCACCTGTTCCCAGCCGATCCGCTTCCCCACCCCGGGTGGGTATTCGGTCGCTACGTGTCGAGCACGATCGTGACGGGGCCGTCGTTGACCAGCTCGACGCGCATCGACGAGCCGAATGAGCCGCGCTGAACCGCGACGCCGGCCGCGTCGAGCGCGGCGCAGAAGCGCTCGTACAGAGGTTCGGCGACTTCGGGTCGCGCAGCTCTCGAGAAGCCCGGGCGGTTGCCTTTCGTCGTGTCGGCGATGAGCGTGAACTGGCTGACGACGAGGGCGGCGCCGACGGTGTCCAGCAAGCTCTCGTCGAACCTGCCCTCGACGTCGGCGAAGATCCGCAGGCGCGCGACCCGGCCTGCGAGCCGGTCGGCGTCCGCCTCCGTGTCGTCCGCCGCCACTCCGAGAAGGATGCACAGACCCGCGCCGATCTCCCCGATCGCGCGGCCCTGAACGATCACTCGTGCCTCCGCGACGCGCTGAACGACCGCTCGCACGGCCGTGTCCTACCAGTGTGAAGTGCGGCCGGACACCCGATCAGGGCTCGTCCCGAACAAGTGCGTCGAGCGCGCGCCGGTAGTCGCTGCTTCCCGGCCGCAGGCAGCTCGCGAGCCGGTAGTGGCCGGCCGCCTCGTCCGGGCGGCCCTGCTTCTCGAGGCACCGGCCGAGGGCGAAGTGCGCGTAGTCGTCCACGGGCTGAAGCTCGAGGATGGCTCTGAACTCGGCCTCGGCCTCGGAGAAGCGGCGGATCCGGAAGTACGCGATGCCGAGCGCCTCGCGGATCGATGCCTTTCGCGGCTCGCGTCGCTTCGCCTTCTCGAGCGAGACCGTGGCCTGGGCGTTCATGCCCTTCGCGAGATGCTCGCGGCCACGTCGATAGAGGTCGTAGGTCTCGCTCATCGCTCTTTCCCTGAGGGTAGCGTCGGGTGGCTACGCCGTGAGCGAGCGGAAGCGGAAGCTGCCACGTGTCCGCCGTGCGAACCCAAGCTGACCGCGGATCTGCGAGACGAGCGTGGCGAGCTCGCGGCGCGTCTCGTCGGCGGCACGGTGGGCGCCTTCGGGCGGCCCGTACCGTGCCCGCTCGGCGGACTCGACGAAGGAGTCCGCGTCGACGATGAACTCCCGCTCGACGACCCTTCCGAGCTCCTCGAGCGTTGCCCCCGCAGGCGCCTCGATGCGCTGATCGGCCAGGAAGCCGACGAGGTCGCGTCGGCAGGCGGTCGCGAGCTCGCGCGGGTCGCGCGTCACGAATCGAAGCCGCCGGCGAAGCGCCTTGGCAAGCTGGAGAGCCGCGACGGCCGCCAGGACGACGAGCGCCCCGAGCGCGAACGGGCTGGTGCCGCCCTCCTCGGATACCGGGCCCGCGCCCGGATCCCCCGTGCCTCCGGGACCGAACCCACCGACCCCAACGCGGCGCAGTCGAAGCGCCTCCGCCGTGATGGCGTCGAGGACTGCGCCGCGGCCGAGCGAGTCGCGTGCGGCCGCGAGGTTGGGCGCGGCGAACGCCTCCGAGACGGCCGAGTACGCGGCCGTTAGGTCACCCCGCCCGGGCGTCGGGTCGAACGGAAGCCAGCCGAAGCCCGGGAAGTAGGCCTCGACCCAGGTGTGCGCGTTGTGGTCGGTGACGACCCACTCGCGGCTTCCCTTGTCGTACTTCCCGGTCGTGAAGCCCGCAGCCACCCGTGCCGGAACGCCGAGGAGCCGCAGCATGACCGCCATCGCCCCCGCGTAGTGCTGGCAGTACCCCTCTCTCGAGCGCAGCAGGAACGCCACGAGGGGCGGCTCCGCGCTGTTCGTTAGGGGCGGCTGCTCGTTGTAGGTGAAGCCGCCCTGCTCGCGAAACCACGACTCGAGCGCGAGCGCCGCCGCGTACGGCGACCGGGCGCCGCCGACGGCCTCCCGGGCAAGCCGGTAGATCGTCTCGTGCGAGGCGAGCAGGAAGTTCTCGTGACCTTCCCGGAAGATCCGGGCAACGCGCTCCTCACGGTTCGGCGCGCCGAACGCCGGAAAGCGCACGCCCGGAAGCAACTCGAGAAACCGCATGGCCTCGTCGGGATAGAGGCCCTTGGCCTTCGCTAGCTGACCCGGCTTCGCGTCGGGCACGTAGCTCCAGGCCGTGTAGCGCTGGCCCGGTCGAAGCTCCCCTGGCAGGACGACGACACCGCCCCCTGCGACCCGTACGGGCGCCCCGGTGCCAGGACGCCAGCGAACCGGCTGCGCCGACGCGATCAAATGGCTGTCGGCGAGCGCTCCGACCTCGACCTGCTGCTCCACCCAGGCACCCTCGTTTCCGGCCTTCTCGGGTAGGAGCGGGTCGATCGCGGTCTCGTCGATCTGCGTGGAACGCTCGGCCGGCGCGAGGTCGAGCGCCTCACGCCACCCGATTCCCGTGTAGACGTCGAGCGTGGTCGCACGCCAGTACAGCTTGCGCTTCTCGCCCCCTTCGACTCCCACCCGCAGCACGACCGTCTCCTTGTCGGGAAAGCGGATGCCCTGATAGTGCGAGTTCCAGACGTAGCGGACGCCGACGGAGTCCTCCGGCGCGTCGTACAGGTCCCAGCTCTGCCAGTCCGCGATCGCCCGTTTGGCCACGGCATCCTGCGTCGAGACGCCGACGGCGACGGCGACGAGCACGACCCCGAAGGCGACCGCCGGCCCGAGTGAGCGCATACCCACCGCGCTTCCGCGTCGCATCAGGTAAAAGATTGCGAGGATCGCCACGAGGGCGATCGCCCCTGCTGCGAGCGGTCGCGGCCCCGGATACAGCGTCGTCGGCCAGCCGGCGCCCACAACCAGCACGAGCCCGGCGGCGACCGGGCGTTGCGCCGCAATCAGCACCCCGGCCGCCAGCACGAACCCGAAGATCGCCAGCAGCACGAGCCCGTGGATGAGCGGGTAGTCGAGCGGGTCGAAGGGCGCAAGAGCGTCGTAGGCGTCGCGCATGCTGTCCCCGAGCCGATCCACAAGCGGCCCGAAGAAGTCGCGCTCGCTTCGAGGCCGCGCGTCGGTCACGGGGACGTCGAATGCGACCCCGCCTGCGATCAGAAGCGCCAGCAGCGCCGTGCACGCGGCCAGCGGCCAGCGGCGGTGGCCGCGCACCAGCAGGAGCACGGCTGTCGGGGCGAGGGCGAGCATGAGCACCGCCGCGAGCTCCCCCAGGGGCGGGCGGCCAGTCTCGATCCGAAGCCAGGCGACCGTGAGCACCGCGGTGGCCAGAGCGATCGTCAGCAGCGTCCGGATCACCGTGAGGCTTCCCCCACGGCGACCGGCACAATGCCGCCAAGCCTGTCCTCGAGGCGATCGCCTCGCCGCACGACCGCGACCGGGATCCCGCCCCGCTGGAGCCTGAGGATCTGCGCGGCAACGTCCGGGCCGAGGGCGGCCATATCCGTGGCGGCGAAGCTCGGCGCGTCGACGTAGACGAGCGTGGCCGAGTGCCGTGACAGCGCCCGCTGCAGGAGCCGGTCGACGAGCCGGGGCTCGAGCGTCGCCGTGACGACGGTGAGCTCGAGCGACCGCGCGGCCGCGCCGGCCTCGTCGGCGAGCATCGTCGCAAGCGGGATGTGCCCCGTCGGCTCGACCGCCGCGAGGATCTCGAGAGCGCGGGTCCAGTCGCCGTCGTAGGAATGAACAGGCTGGTAGATGCGGGGCGCGGAGTTGACCACCAGCGCAGCGCGCCTGCCGCGCTGCGCGTGAGTGCGCAGGATCGATCCGGCCGCCGCGACCTGCACCTCGAAGGTCGACTGAGGCGAGGTGCCGACGACCGTCGAGGCGTCTGCGTCGAGGAGCACGGCGGTCTCGTCACGCGGAGCGTCCTCGAGCTCCTTGACCATCAGCTGGCCGCGCTTCGCCGTCGAGGGCCAGTGAACGCGACGGAGCGACTCACCCCGCTCGTACTCGCGGACGGAATGAAGGTCGAATCCGCTCGGCCGGCGCATGAGCAGGCGCCGGCCCTCGAGCTGGTGCGATCCGGTCTCCGAGAAGAGGCGCCCGAGCTCGACGAGACGCGGGTAGACGAGGATCGCGTCGCCCGCCGCGAGCCCGACCTCCAGTCGCGCGAGCCCGAAGGGATCCTCGACCACGACCTCCGGACGCTCGATCGGGTACCGGCCGCGCGGCAGCGCCTTCAGGACGTAGGCGCCGCGAAGGATTCCGCTTCCGCTGCGCAGAAGCGGCGTCTCGACGGTGCCCACGCGCGCGATCTCCTGGGTGACCGCGACACCTCCCGGCGGGATGCGGCCCTCGACGTCGAGCTGCAGGGACACGGGCACGTCGTCTCCTGCCACGTGTTGCCGGCGCCCGAATCGCCTGCGGAGGCGCATCGGCTTCCGGAAAAGCCGCACCCAGACCACGGCGAGGACGACCGCCAGGACGAGCCCGATCGCCACCGGGTACAGCGGCACGGAGCCGAAGAACCACGCCGCGACGTAGACGAGGCCTCCGAGGGCGAGCACCCAGCGACCGCGGTCGGTGAGCACGCCTAGACGGGAACCGCGGTGCGCTCGACGACGTCGCGGACGAGATCCTGGCCGTCGAGCCCCGCCGAGCGGGCCTCGGGCCCGAGGATCAGCCGATGCGCAAGCACGGCGGGAGCGACCGCTTTCACGTCGTCCGGCACGACGTAGTCGCGACCGGCGAGGAGCGCGCGCGCCTTCGCCACGCGCAGGAGGGCGATACCGGCTCGGGGGCTCGCGCCGAGATACAGACGAGGGTCGGAGCGGGTGGTGCGCAGGATGCCCACGACGTAGCGGTTGACGCTGTCCTCGACGTACACGGCGCCCGCGTCGCCGATCGCCTCGATCACCTCCTGCGCCGATGCCACCGGCTGGAGGGCGTCGAGCGGCTGGGAGCTCGTCTGCTCGGTCAGCATCTTCGCTTCCTCGAGAAGCTCCGGATAGCCGATCGAGATGCGCATCTGGAAGCGGTCGAGCTCCGCCTCCGGGAGCGGGTACGTGCCCTCGTACTCGATCGGGTTCTGCGTCGCCATCACGGTGAACGGCGGCGGAAGCTGGTACGAGATCCCGTCGATCGTCACCTGGTGCTCCTGCATGCATTCGAGGAGCGCGGCCTGCGTCTTCGGGGACGCTCGGTTGATCTCGTCGACGAGGAGGATGTTGGCGAACACCGGCCCGGGCCGGAACTCGAACTCGTTCGAGCGCTGGTTGAAGACGTTGACGCCGGTGACGTCGGAGGGAAGCAGGTCGGGCGTGAACTGGAGCCGGGAGAACGACAGGTCGACCGAGCGGGCGAGTGCCTTCGCCAGCGTCGTCTTTCCCACCCCGGGAAAGTCCTCGATGATCAGATGGCCGCCCGAGAGCAGGCACATGACGGCATGCTGGAGCGTCTCGTCGGGCGCGTGGATCACGGTCCGCAGGTTCTCGATCACGCGCCGGCCGAGCTCCGCAGAGCGGGCCGTCTCGGGGCGCTGCGCCGCCACGTCCTCTGCCGCCATCAGGCCTCCTTCAGGAGGGTCGAGACTTCGTCGAGGATAGCCGCCGCGATCTCCTGCTTGCGCCGCTTGCCGATCGTCCGCTCGCCACGTGCGCCGACGAGAGTGATCTCGTTGTCCTCGGACTCGAAGCCGATGTCCGTCCGCGATACGTCGTTGAAGACGACCAGGTCAACCGACTTGGCCACCCGCTTGGCCCGTGCCCGCTCGAGACCGCCCTCGCCCGTGTCCGCCGCAAATCCGACGAGCACCTGCCCCGGCCGTCGGCTCCCGCCGAGCGCCCCGAGAACGTCCTGGGTCGGCTCGAGCGTGACCGTCCATACCTCGCGGTCCTTCGAGCGTTTGCCTTCGATCGGATTGGTGGGGCGGTAGTCGCCGACTGCCGCCGCCATGACGATCACGTCGGCGTCGGCGCGCGCAAGCGCCTCCCGGGCAAGGTCGTCCGCGGTGGGAACCTCGACCACCTCCACGCCCGCCGGCGCCGGCACGGTCAGGTTCGACGCCAGCAACGTCACTTCGGCGCCGCGCCGCGCGGCCTCGGCAGCGAGCGCGGTTCCCATGCGCCCGCTCGAGTGATTTCCGACAAAGCGAACAGAGTCGAGCGGCTCGCGCGTCCCACCCGCGGACACGAGGATGCGCCGACCCGCGAGCCCGTCGTCGGGCCGACGCAGAAGCTCCTCTGCGCGGGCGTAGATCGCCTCCGGCTCGCTCATCCGGCCCGTTGCGACCTCGCCCTCGGCGAGCTCGCCGACCTCGGGCCCGATCAGCGCCCAGCCGTCGGCCCTGATCGAGCCGACGTTTCGCTGCGTCGCCGGGTGCTCCCACATGCGGCCGTTCATCGCCGGCGCGGCGAGACGAGGGCCGTCGAACGCGAGCGCGATCTGTGTGAGCAGGTCGTCGGCGAGCCCGCAGGCCAGCTTCGCCAGCGTGTTCGCAGAGAGCGGCGCGACGACGAGAAGGTCGGCCTCGACCAGATGTGGATAGAGGTCGTCCGGCTGCGGAGTCCGCGCGAGCGCCTCGAACGTACGGGCGGTGACGAACCCCTCGGCGCCCGCGGTCAGAACGGGGGTGACATGGGCGCCGCCGCGAACGGCGATACGTATGAGCTCGCATGCCTTGTAGGCGGCAATACCGCCGGTGACGCCGACGATCACGTGCCGTCCGGTCATGGTCAACGCAAGGATACGGAGACGGCTCGATCGTCCGTTCCGTCGACGAGCCCCGGACGATTCCACGCGAACGCCGCCGCGAGCGGACGACCTGACGTCAGCGGTAGCTGTAGGTGATCTTGCCCTCGGAGATCTCTTCGAGGGCCATCGTCAGATAGTTCTTCGAGCGGGACTGCACGAGCGGCGGCGGGACGTCCTCGAACGTGCCCTCGCCGAGCTGGTGGTGGTAGTTGTTGATCTGCCTTGCCCGCTTCGCCGCGACGATCACAAGCGCGTAGCGGGAGTCGACGTGCTCGAGCAGATCGTCGATGCGAGATTCGATCATGACCGCTCCAGTGTACCTACGCCTTCCGTCTCGCTCGAGACGATGTCGTCGAGCGCCGCCACCGCCCGATCGACGTCGTCGTTCGTCACGATGTAGTCGAAGTCCGGCGCCTCGTCGATCTGGCGGCGGGCCAGCGCGAGCCGCTCGCCGATCTCGCCCTCGCTCTCGGTCGCCCGCTCGACGAGCCGGCGTCTCAGCTCGTCGAAGCTCGGCGCCGCGACGAACACGGTGACGGCGTCGGGCCGGAGCTCCTTCACCCGCTTGGCTCCCTCGGTCTCCAGCTCGAGGACGCAGCTTCGCCCGGCGGCGAGAATCCTGTCGACCTCGGCGTGGAGAGTGCCGTAGCGGCGGCCGGTGTAGCGGACGCTCTCGAGAAACTCGCCGTTCTCGAGCCGGCGGACGAACCCCTCGTCCGACAGGAAGGTGTACTCGCGGCCGTCCTGCTCACCCGGCCGCCGCGGCCTCGTCGTCGCCGAGACCGCAACCTCGAGATCGGGCCTGCGCGCGATCAGCCCCCGAATCAGCGTCCCCTTGCCCGCCCCCGACGGACCCGTGACCACGAACAGCCGCGGCCTCCCCAGTGCCCGCCGCGACCGGGATCGGGTCACCCGCGCTCTATCGACGGAGGAGGCCGACCAGCTCGGCGCGCTGGCGCTCGGAGAGGCCCCCGACCGTCTTCGACTGGCTGATGCGGCACTGATTGAGGAACCGGGCGGCCTTGACGCGGCCGAACTTGGGCACCGCCATCAGCATGTCGAACACCTTGGCGGTCTCGACGTACTCGGGCGGATCGCTCAGGACCGTCTCGATCTGCGCGGTGCCGGTCTTCAGGTCCTTCTTCAGCTGCGCTCGCCTGACCCGGATCTCGTTGGCCCGGCGAAGCGCCTCCATCCGCTGGTCGAGCGAACGGAGCGGCGCCTGGACCTGCACCTTCGTTCCTTGCATCGGCGCGGGATTCTAGCAGCGTCAGCAAGGTGTTCAAGTGGTGCTTTTTCCTTGCTAATTCACGTAATTCGTCAATTCTGACAACGAATGCAGACCGCCGCGGTGCGCGATTCCGCATACCTCCAGGGGATTCCGTAGCCCGAGCGCGCCCGCCTCGGCCACGAGCTCGTCACGAACCCGCGCGGGCGCGTCCGGATCCGAGAAGAGCACGGTGCCGACGGCGACGGCCGATGCGCCGACGGCGATGAGCTCGAGCGCGTGACGTCCGGTCTCGACGCCGCCGACGCCGACGATAGGCAGCGCGGTCGCCCGGTACGCCGCGTACACGGCAGCCAGCGCGATCGGCCTCAGCGCCGGTCCGGACGTCCCACCGGTCGCGGTCGAGAGCGTAGGAGCGAGCGTGCGCTCGTCGAGCGCCAGGCCCCGAATCGTGTTGATCAGCGTGAGCCCGTCCGCGCCCGCCTCGGCAGCCGCGGTCGCGACCGCCTCGAGATCGGGAACAGCCGGCGACAGCTTGGCGTAGAGCCGCTTTGCGGTGGCCGCGCGCGCGGCGGCGACGATCTCGGCGGCGCTCTCGGCGGGCTCCGCGACGTTCGGACAGCTGACGTTGAGCTCGAGCACGTCGACCTCCGGCCTCGCGTCGAGCAGCCCGCAGAGCCTCGCGTACTCCCCGGCTGCGAACCCTCCGACGGACACCCAGAGCGGTACTCCGAGCTCGGCGAGTCGCGGAAGCTGATCGGCGACGAACGCCTCGATTCCCGGGTTGGCAAGGCCGATCGAGTTCAGCATCGCGTGATCGACCTCGGCGATGCGCACCGGGCGGTTGCCCTCGCGCGGCAACGGCGTCACGGTCTTGGTCACGAACGCATCAAGCGACCGGGCGACGTCCGGGGCCTCGAGCGCATCGAGACAGCCTGAGGCGTTGAGAATCACGTTGTTCCTACCATTACCGGGTTCTCGCGAAGAACGGGCCCGTCGACGCACAGCCGTCTGAGGCGGCCGCCAAGGTCGACGACACAGCCGTAGCAGGCGCCGAACCCGCATGCCATCGGGGCCTCCCACGCGAGCTGAGCGCCCGGGACGAGCTCTGCGACGGCACGAAGCATCGGCTCTGGACCGCACGCGAGCACGTCCCGGTCGAGCGGCATCACCTCGGTGACCAGGGTCGGCTCGACCACGACCTCGGCGTTCGGAACGAGCGCCGCGGCAGCGGCATGCCACTCGCTGCGAAAGCCGAGAACCGCGGGCGGCGCGCCGAGCCGCTCCACGAGGAACGGGAATGGGGCCACGCCGATGCCTCCGCCCACGAGGAGCGGCCGCGCGACGTCGAGCAGAAATCCGCGTCCGAGCGGGCCGAGCACGTGAATCGAGTCGCCCGGCTCGAGGGCTGCCAGCGCCTGCGTCCCGGGTCCGATCGGCTCGAAGAGGAAGGCGAGCTCGCCCGGAGGCGCGAAGCAGAGCGACATCGGCCGGGGCAGGATCCGCCCCGGGGCCTCGAGCATGAAGAACTGGCCCGGAGCGCCGGGGTCGATCGTGCCCCGCGCGACGCGTAGGAGCCGGTAGGGCCCGACGTCCTCGGCGCCGGCGACGCTAAGCAGGTCTCTTCGCAACGCGCTCCTGAAGCGACAGGGCGTCCTCGTGGCCCGCCCGGGCGATGGCATCGACCGCGGCGAACGCGCCGCCGAGCGTCGTGGTGCACGGGACGCGGGCGGCGAGGCTCGCCTCGCGGATCGAATAGCCGTCGGTGCGCGCCCCACCTCCGTGCGGCGTGTTGATCACGAGCGTGCAGCGGCCCCGGCGGATCAGGTCGACGACGGTCGGCCCGGCTCCCGGTTCGGTCACCTTGCGCACGCCCTCGACCGGGAGGCCCGCTGCGGCGAGAGCCCGAGCGGTTCCGGCGGTCGCCGCCAGATCGAAGCCGAGCCCGGCCAGCCGCACACCGAGCGCGACCGCCGCCGGCTTGTCGGCGTCGCGGACCGACAGAAACACGGTTCCCGACGTCGGCAGCGGCCGCCCTGCGGCACGCTCGGCCTTGGCGAATGCGGTCGGAAAGTCGCCCGCGGTGGCCATCACCTCGCCGGTCGAGCGCATCTCGGGCCCGAGCACGGTGTCGGCGCCGGGGAAGCGGCTGAACGGGAAGACGGCGGCTTTGACGCTCACGTGCGGCACCTCGCCGTCGACAGGGAGCTCGAGGTCGTGGAGACGCTCCCCCGCGGCGAGGCGACAGGCTCCCTCGACGAGGTTCGCGCCGATCGCCTTCGACGCGAACGGCACGGTGCGGGAGGCCCGCGGGTTCGCCTCGAGGACGTGGAGCCGGTCGTCGTGCAGCGCGAGCTGAACGTTGATCAGGCCGACCACGCCGAGCGCCGGCGCGAGCCTGCGAACGATGCTCTCGACCTCCGAGCGGGCGGGCGCCGCGAGGCCCACCGCCGGCAGGACGCAGGAGGAGTCGCCCGAGTGGACGCCGGCCTCCTCGACGTGCTGCATGACCGCCGCAACGTGCACGCCGATCCCGTCGCACAGCGCGTCGACGTCGATCTCGAGCGCGCCCTCGAGAAAGCGGTCGACGAGGATCCGGCCCTCGCGCGGAATCCCCGCGCGCACCTCGTTCGCGGAGTAGCAGACGCGCATGTTTCTCCCCCCGAGCACGTACGACGGCCGCACGAGGACGGGATAGCCCACGCGGTCGGCGATCGCGACCGCGCTCTCGGCGTCCTCGGCCACACCCCACTCGGGAACCGCGATTCCGAGCTCGCCGCAGAGCGCCGCGAAGCGCTCCCGGTTCTCGGCGAGGTCGACTGCCTCGAACGGCGTCCCGAGGATGCTGAACCCACCGTCCTCGAGCTCACGGGCGAGCTTCAGGGGCGTCTGGCCCCCGAACTGGATCACCACGCCCGCGGGCCGCTCCCGCGCGCAGATCTCGAGCACCTCCTCGGCGCCGAGCGGTTCGAAGTAGAGGCGGTCGGATGTGTCGTAGTCGGTCGAGACCGTCTCCGGGTTGCAGTTGACCATCACCGTCTCGAAGCCCAGCCCCCGAAACGTCTGCGCCGCGTGCACGCAGCAGTAGTCGAACTCGATCCCCTGGCCGATCCGGTTCGGCCCGGAGCCGAGGATCACCACCCGAGGGGAGCGCGGGGACACGCCCGTCAGGGCGGGGGCGGGGTGGTGGGATTCAACTCGGGACGCGCCCGTCAGGGCGGGGGCGGCGGAGTCGTGGGAGCCACGGTCGGGCTCAACGGATTCATCAAGCTCGCCCCAGGTCGAGTAGAGATAGTTCGAGCCCGCCTCGACCTCGGCCGCGCAGGAGTCGACCCGGCGGTACGCGGGCCTCACCCCGAGCGCGTGCCGCCTCGCCCGCACGATCTCCTCGCTTGTGTTGCATCGCGCGGCGATCTCGCGGTCGCTCCACCCGTCTCGTTTGAGCCGCGTGAACGAGCCCGCGTCCAGGTCTCCGAGGCGGGTGATGCAACACAAGGCCGACCTTGCGCGCTCGAGCTCGTCGAGGAACCACGGGTGGACGCCCGGGGGGATGTCGTCGAGAGTCGACCACGGCGTCCGCGCGCCCGTGTCGAGCTCGCGCGAGCGCATCGCCTTCAGGAACGCCTCGGTGAAGGTTCGCCCGATGCCCATCGCCTCGCCGACCGATTTCATCTGCGTGCCGAGCGTGTCGTCGGCGCCGGGGAACTTCTCGAAGGAGAAGCGCGGGACCTTGACGACGACGTAGTCGAGCGTCGGCTCGAAGCTCGCGGGCGTCGTCTTCGTGAGGTCGTTCGGGATCTCGTCGAGCGTGTAGCCGACCGCCAGCTTCGCGGCCACCTTCGCGATCGGATAGCCGGTCGCCTTGGAGGCAAGCGCCGACGAGCGCGAGACGCGCGGATTCATCTCGATCACGCGGATCTCGCCGGTCTCGCGGCTGCGGGCGAACTGGATGTTGGAGCCGCCGGTCTCGACACCGACGGCCCGGATCACCGCGGCCGCGGCGTCGCGAAGCTCCTGGTAGGCCTCGTCGGGAAGGGTCATCTGCGGAGCGACCGTGACCGAGTCGCCGGTATGGACGCCCATCGGGTCGAGGTTCTCGATCGAGCAGACGATGACGACGTTGTCCGCGCGGTCGCGCATCACCTCGAGCTCGAACTCGTCCCAGCCGCGCACGCTCTCCTCGACGAGCACCTGCCCGATCGGGCTCTCGCGGAGCCCGATCTCGACCTGGCGGCGAAGCTCCGCGGGGGTCTCGACGAACCCCCCGCCGTGGCCGCCGAGGGTGAAGGCGGGCCTGATCACCGCCGGGAGCGCGACTCGCCCGATCTCGTCGAGCGACGTGACGATCCGGCTGGCCGGGACCCGCAGGCCGATCGACTCCATCGTCTCCCTGAAGAGCTCGCGATCCTCGGCTCGACGGATCGCATCGAAGCTCGCGCCGATCAGCTCGACGCCGAGCTCGGCGAGCGTGCCCGAGCCGGCGAGGGTGGTGGCGAGGTTGAGCGCCGTCTGCCCCCCGAGTGTCGGCAACAGGGCGTCCGGCCGCTCGCGCTCGAGCACCGAAGCGACGCTCTCGGGGTCGAGCGGCTCGAGGTACGTGCGGTCGGCGAAGCCCGGATCCGTCATGATCGTCGCCGGGTTCGAGTTGACGACCACCGTGCGGTAGCCCTCGGAGCGGAGCACCTTCAGCGCCTGACTGCCCGAGTAGTCGAACTCGCACGCCTGTCCGATCACGATCGGGCCCGCGCCGAGCACGCAGATCGAGCTCAGGTCATGCCGCTTCGGCATCGGCCCCGGGGGTCGAGGGTCGGGTGGCCGGCCTTCCGGTCCGCACCTCCTCGACCCAGCGCTCGAGGATCGGCCAGGCATCGTGGGGGCCTGGTCCGGCCTCCGGGTGGAACTGAACCGACCGGGCGCGCTCACGCGTCAGCGCAAGACCCTCGACGGTCCCGTCGTAGAGCGAGACGTGGGTCACGGGGTCGCCGTCGCCGCCCCGCACGGCGAAGCCGTGGTTTTGGCTCGTGACGAGAACGCGGCCCGTCGCGCACTCGACGACGGGGTGATTCGCACCGCGGTGGCCGAACGTCAGCTTGTACGTCTCGAGCCCGGCTGCGAGCGCGAGCAGCTGGTGGCCGAGGCAGATGCCGAGGATCGGCGTGCGGCCGAGAAGCTCTCGCACGACTGCGATCTGATCGCCGAGCACGGCCGGGTCGCCCGGGCCGTTTGAGAGCAGCACCCCGTCGTGGCGGCTGCCCAGGATCGTCGCCGCGTCGGTGGTGTGCGGGTACACGGTCACGTGAGTGCCCGCCGCCTCGAGGCGATAGAGGATCGAGCGCTTGCACCCGTAGTCGATGACGGCGATGCGCGCCCGCAGCGCGCGGGCGCGCCCGGCGCCGAAGACGTACGGCTCGTTCGTCGAGACATCCGCCACGAGCGCACGGCCCTCCATCGCCGGCTCCGAAAGCACGCGCTCCAGGACAGCTCCGGGCTCGAGCCCCCCGTCGGCTACGGCGGCCGCGCGCATCGCGCCGGCCTCGCGCAGCGAAAGCACGAGGGCGCGAGTGTCGATCTCGTCCAGCGCGACCACGCCCCGCTCGGCGAGCCAGCGCGGCCAGTCCGTGCCCGTGGCCCGGCGCATCAGGATCGCGCGAGCGTGTGCGGTGGCCGACTCCGACCGGCGGCACGCGACGCCGTAGTTTCCGATCATGGGTGCCGTGAAGCAGACGAGCTGCTCGGCGAAGCTCGGGTCCGTCACCACCTCCTGGTAGCCCGACATCGCCGTCGTGAAGACCGCCTCGCCGAATGCGACGCCCGGCGCGCCGACCGACCGGCCGCGGAAGACCGAGCCGTCCTCGAGGACGAGAAACCCCTCGGGGTCAGGTCTTGCATAAGCGCATAAGGCCTCCCCTATGCCGCTATGCAAGACCTGACCCCATCGTAGGCGAGGCGACCGTCGGCGATCGTCGTGCACACCCGGCCGCGCAGGGTGTCGCCGAGGAGCCAAGAGTTCACCGACTTCGAGCGGAAACACGACTCCTCGACCCTCCAGGCGGCCTCGAGGTCGAGCAGAACGAGGTTCGCAGGGGCTCCCGGGGCGATACGTGGCGCCTCCAGCCCGTACACGCGCGCCGGCCCGGCGCTCATCCGCTCGAGCAGGGTCTCGAGCGAGAGCAACCCAGGGCCAACGAGCCGGGTGTGGAGTGCCGCGAAGGCCGTCTCGAGCCCCGTGACGCCGAACGGAGCGGCCTCGAAGGGCACCTCCTTCTCGTGGCGCGCGTGCGGTGCGTGGTCAGTCGCGACGGCGGCGATCGTGCCGTCGCGAACGGCGTCGAGCAGCGCGGTTCGATCCTCCTCGGCGCGAAGCGGAGGATTCATCTTCAGGTTGGAGTCGAGCGTCCGGACGGCGTCGTCGGTGAGGCAGAGGTGGTGCGGCGTCACCTCGCCCGTGGCCCGGACGCCCGCGGCCTGCGCGTTGCGAAGCGCCTCGACCGACTCGCGCGCGGACAGATGGAGGAGGTGCACCGACTGGCCCTCGTACTGCGCGATCGCCAGGTCGCGGGCGACCATCAGACTCTCGGCGATCGACGGGTAGCCGCCGAAGCCGAGCTCTGCCGACACCGCCCCCTCGTGCATGTGGCCGCCGCGCGTGAGGGTCGGCTCCTCGCAGTGGAGCGCAACCCGGCGCCCTGCGACCGCGTTGTACTGGAGCGCGCGTCGCATCAGCCCGGCCGCGACCACGGGCCGGCCGTCGTCTGTGAACCCCGCCGCGCCGGCGTCGGCCAGCTCGACCATCTCCGTCAGCTCGGCGCCCGCCTGGCCCTTCGTGATCGCGGCTAGGAAGCCGACGGGAACCTCCGCATGGGCCCGAGCCTGCTCGACGAGCGCGCCCAGGACGGCGGCCGAGTCGACGACCGGCTCGGTGTTGGGCATCGCGAGAACGGCGCAGAAGCCGCCCGCCGCTGCGGCGGCCGTCCCCGACGCGATGTCCTCCTCGTCCTCGCGGCCGGGAGTCCGGAGGTGCACGTGCGCGTCGACAAAGCCTGGCGCGAGGACCAGGCCTTCGGCCTCGAGCACCCGATGCTCGTTCGTGTCGAGCCGGTCGCCGATCTGAGCGATCACGCCGCCGTCGATCCGTACGTCGACGACCGCGTCGACTCCCTGGACCGGGTCGAGCACGCGGGCGCCGCGGACGACCAGGTTCTCCGGCGGGGCGTCCTTGCGAAACAGCATCACGCCACCTCCTCGATCTCGGCGACCCTGACCTCCGCCGGGTCGTGGGTGAGGAGGTCGTAGAGGACTGCCATCCGGGTGACGAGCCCGCTTCGCACCTGACGCTCGATCAGCGCGTCTGCCATGTCCGCCACCACCGAGTCGATCTCGACACCCCGGTTCATCGGGCCCGGGTGCATCACCTTCTGACCGGGTCGCAGCCGGGCGGCCGTCACACCCCAGTACGCGGCGTACTCGCGCAGGCTCGGCACGTGGTTCGCGCCCTCGAGCATGCGCTCGTGCTGCATGCGCAGGACGTAGACGACGTCGGCGTCCCGGATCGCATCGATCGAGTACGAGACCTCGCAGCCCATCGCCTCGATCCCGCGCGGGATCAGGGCAGGGGGTCCGACGAGCGTCACCCGTGCCCCCATCAGCAGGAGCGCCTGCACATTCGAGCGCGCCACGCGCGAGTGGAGCACGTCCCCGACGATCGCGACGTGGAGCCCCGCGACCCCGCCCAGCTCCTCGTCGATCGTGTACAGGTCGAGCAGCGCCTGGGTCGGATGCTGATGCTTGCCGTCACCTGCGTTGACGATGTGCGCCTCGGTGTGGCGCGCGACAAGCTGCGGCGCGCCGATCTCCGGGTGGCGAATGACGATCACGTCAGGGTCGTAGGCTGCGATCGTCAGCGCGGTGTCCTTCAGCGACTCGCCCTTGTCGACCGACGAGCCGGCCGCCTTGATCGACATGACGTCGGCCGAGAGGCGCTTCGCCGCCAGCTCGAAGCTCGAGGACGTTCGGGTCGAGGACTCGTAGAAGAGGTTGACGATCGTGCGGCCCTTGAGGGGCGGAAGCTTCTTCACGTCCCGGTCGAGCGTCTGCGCGAACCTGCGCGCGAGGGCGAGCAGCCGCTCGACGTCGTCCTTGGACAGGTCCTCGATCGAGATCAGGTGCCGGCGCAACGACGTTCTCGGAGCGAGCAG
The DNA here is from genome assembly GCA_963712465.1 of uncultured Actinomycetes bacterium. GTDB lineage: Bacteria > Actinomycetota > Thermoleophilia > Gaiellales > Gaiellaceae > CAVQHY01. Next base: position 309,371 of record CAVQHY010000005.1, on the reverse strand, counting down.
CTCGTCGCGCAGGGCGACCCCGACAGGGACGGGGCGTTTCGACTTCTTCGTCAGCGATCTCACGTCAGCCATGCGTCACTCCCCTGGGACGAGTAGGACTCGGTCGAGCTCGTCGACCTCGACGAGCTGCACCTGGATGCGCTCGCTTCGCGCGGTCGGCAGGTTCTTGCCGACGTAGTCGGGCCGGATCGGCAACTCGCGGTGGCCGCGATCGGCAAGGACCGCCAGCTGGACCCGATCCGGGCGCCCGTACCCGAAGAGGGCCTCGATCGCCGCCCGGATCGTGCGGCCCGTGTAGAGGACGTCGTCGACGAGAACGCACGTCATCCCCTCGAGAGGAAAGTCCAGCCGCGTTGCCTTCACGACCGGCTGGGGGTTGAGCGGCCGTCCGGAGCCGCGTACGTGCAGGTCGTCGCGGTGGAAGGTGATATCGAGCGTGCCGAGCGCGACCTCCCGGCCGGTGAAGTTCTCGATCCGGCGTCTGAGCCGCTGGGCGAGCGGTACGCCCCGCGTGTGGATCCCGACGAGGGCGAGGGTGTCGAGATCGGGGTTTCGCTCGACGATCTCGTGGGCGATCCGGGAAAGCGTCCGGTTCAGCGCCTCGGCGTCGAGCAGGACCTTCGCCGTCTGTTCGGCGGCAGCCACGTTCGTCTCCTTTCCGGTCTCGCGGGACCGAGTTAAAGGCCGCAGCGATGCTAGCGATTCCGACGGACGTCGTGGCGCGCGCTTCCTTGGGGCTCTGTTACGCGGCGGGCCTGCCGCCGAGCTCTGCGGTCACAACCGCCCATTCGAGCAGGTAGGACACTCGTTCCGGGAGCTCGCGTTCCGCGCGCGCGAGCCCGGCGCTGTACTCGTCTTGGGACAGAAGCTGCAGCGTCGAGATGAAGCGGCCTCGAAGGCGCTCGAGCGCCTCGACCCTTGTCGTTTCGACCGTCTGCGTGAGTGCGCGGATGCGCGGCGGCGCAAAGCCGGCGGAAACGAGCTCTGCGGCGAGCGTCTGAGGGGCGGGAAACCGTGTCTCGTCGATCGAGCGGATCGACGGGAAGTACGGGTTCAGCCAGAAGCCGGCGAAGTGCTCGGGGCGAAACGTCGCGATGACCACACGCCCGCCGCTTCCGATGACGCGGGCGACCTCGGGAAGCGCCACGGGACGGTCGAGATGATGGACGACGAGGCGCAGGACCGCGCGCTCGAACCACCCCCCGCGAAACGGGAGAGCCTCGGCAGCGGCCTGCTTGAACGAGACGCGGCGACCGGCCCGCTGCTGCGCCTCGTCGAGCATCTGGGCCGAGGAGTCGACGCCCCAGACGCGGCAGCCGTGTTGCTCGGCCAGCGCGAGCGAGAGCCTGCCGGTGCCGCAGCCGACGTCGAGGACGCGCCGGCCGAGCAGCTCTCCCTCCTCGACGAGCACGTCGAGCAGCTCCCGCCAGTTCGCGTCCTGGGGGCGCAGCCGGTCGTAGTCGCCGGCGAGGGAGCCGAACGGGTCAGGCGTCGCCGGTTAGAGGCTTGATGTGAGCTGGGCGCACGCCAAGCTCACATCAAGCCTCTAGCTCGTCGGGCTCGGTCATGCCCTCGATCGCGTACTGCGCAGCTTCGAGGGACTCCTCCGGGACGAGGATTTTCTGCGGCGCGTCCTCGAGCCCGGACGGGTGGTGCTCAACCGCGGGCACGGCCTGCGACGGGATTCCCGCCTCGCTGAGGATCGTCTGGATCTCCTCGGCCTCGGCCAGGTCGTTCGCCATCGCCACCTGCACCATCCCCGACATGCGACCTCGTCTCGTCGGCCTCCGCGAGCGCACCGCCCTTCACCAGCCGCGGCCCACCCCGCTCCGGAAAGCGGACGTCGATGATATCGAAGTCCCTCGGGACGACCGTCTCGGGGAACACCGCGCGTGCCTCGCGCGCGATCTCGGGCCCCGCGTAGCGATTCGACAGGTGGACGAGAACGAGCATCCGGGCCGCGGCAAGGCGCGCGATCTCGGCCGCCTCCGCCGCGGTCGAGTGGCGGGTCTCCTCGGCCCGCGCGCTCTCCTCCTGCGCGAAGGTTGCCTCGTGCACGAGCACGTCGGCCTCGTTGGCGGCCTCCAGCACCGATCGGGCCGGCCTCGTGTCTCCCGTGATCACGACCAGCCGTCCCGGCCGGGACGGCCCGAGCACCTGCTCCGGCACGACCTTTCGCCCGTCCGCGAGCTCGACCGCCTCACCCTGCTGGAGACGCCCGAAGGCCGGCCCCTCCGGGACGCCGAGCGACCGTGCCGAGGCGACGTCGAAGCGGCCGGGCCGCGGCTCCTCGACGAGCGCGTATCCGACCGCTGCGACACCGTGGTCGACGGAGAACGAGTGGATGCCGTAGTCGCCGCGCGGCAGGACGTCGCCCGGGCGGAGCTCCGTCAGCTCGAGCTCGTAGCTGAGGCGGCCGAAGATTCGCCGCAACGCGCCGAACAGGTCACCGAGCCCCGGCGGCCCGTACACGGTGAGCGGCAGCTCGCGGCCGCGGAGCGAGAACGTCTTCAGCATGCCCGGCAGGCCGAGGTAGTGGTCGGCGTGGTAGTGAGTCAGGAAGACCTCGGGGAGGTCGATGAGGCCGATCCCCGAGCGAAGCAGCTGGCGCTGCGTGCCCTCGCCGCAGTCGACGAGCATCCGCTCACCGCCACGACGGACGAGCAGCGACGGTACCGACCGTCGCGCGGTCGGAACGGAGCCCGAGGTACCGAGCAGGACGAGGTCGAGATCCACTCCGCCAGTCTACGACCCGCCGTCGCGGCGGCCTGCGAGCCCCTGATCGGGGCGTGACGAGCTCGGAGCGTTTAGACGGGACGCTCGAGCAGGAGCAGCCGCGCGCCATCCTCCTCGCGGTGGCGCGCACGCCAGCCGAGCTCCGCTACGAGCTCGTCGGCCTGCCCGCGCCAGGGGTACGCCACCAGGGCCTCGCCCCCGGGTCGCAGGAGCACCACGAGCGCGGCGGCGAGAGCGGCAGCGAGGCCGTCCGCGTACAGCACGTCCCCAGCGATCACGAGGTCGAACGGCGCCAGCGCGCGAAGCGCCCCGGGCGGAGCGGCGAGGTCGGCCTGCATCGTCGCGAGCCGGCGCCCGAGCACGCGCCGGCCGTTCGCGCGGGCGAAGGCGACCGCATCAGGGTCGATGTCCGTCGCGATCGCCTCCGCCCCGGATAGCGCGGCGACGATCGCGCCGAGGCCAAGGCCGCAGCCGAGCTCGACGGCCCGGACACCGGCAAGGTCGCGCCGGGCGAGCTCGGTGGCGAGCACGAGCGCCGACGGCCAGAGCTCCGCCCAGTACGGCAGCGACCCAGCGCCCGTCTCGTAGAGCGCCTCTGCCGACCGAGGCATTAGCAGCCGCAGGCGGCGCGCCCCGACCGTCAGCTCCTGCTCGACCGTGTCGAAGGCGGCGATGCGCGCCACGACCAGGAGTCTGTCAAAGGTCACCGCGCTCGAACCGCTCAGTGCTCGGGCGCTGCTCCGCCAGAACCGGCAGTTTCTCGGTCGAGCGCTACTCAGGGCAGGACGAGAACCTGGCCGGGCGTGAGCAGCCCCCCGGAGATGCGGTTTCGCTCCGCGATGCGCCAGACGCCCTTGCGCGGATCGCCGCCGTAGCGCCCTGCCGCGATCGACCACAGCGTGTCGCCGGGCCGCACGACGTAGCGCGCCTCGGGGGCCGCCCCGCTCGAAGGCCGCGCCGCCCCCAGCGCGGCCAGGAGAAGAGCAAGCAGGACGACCCCGGTCAGTATGAGACGCGTACCGAACATGCGTTCGTAACCTACTACGAACACATGTTCGTGTCAAGCGGGATCCACACTCAACCGGTCGAGGTCGGTCTCACCCCCCTCGGTGACGACTCGGGTAGCGAGTCCGCTCCGCTTCGCGAGACGCGGGCCGTCTGGTCATACGTGCGCCGACACACTCGGGGCGGGAGGAATCAGATCTCGCCGCTGAACGTGTCGCAGGCGTTCGGGTCGCCGGTCTCGTAGCCGGTCCTGAACCACTGCTGACGCTGCGCGGCCGCCCCGTGCGTCCAGGTCTCCGGGGTGACGCGGCCCTGGAACTGCTCCTGGATCCGGTCGTCTCCGACCGCGGCAGCCGCGTCGAGGCCGTCGGCGACGTCGGCCTGCGTCAGCTCCTCGATGAATCCGGTCTGGACGGCGTTGTGCGCCCACACGCCCGCGTAGCAGTCGGCCTGCAGCTCAGTTCGCACCGACTGGCTCTGGGCGCCCTGGCCGCCGCTTCCTTTCAGCACGCCGAGGAGATCCTGGACGTGGTGGCCGTACTCGTGCGCGATCACGTACGCCTCCCCGAACGGACCGCCCTGCGCACCGAACCGCGACCGCAGCTCGTCGAAGAAGCCGAGGTCGATGTAGACGAGCCGATCGCCGGGACAATAGAAGGGGCCGACGTCCGCCGACGCCGTTCCGCACGCCGTCGAGACCTGACCGTCGAAGAACACCGTTTGCGACGGCTCGTACTGCAGGTTCGAGCGTCGGAACGCGTCGGCCCAGTACGCCTGGACCGAGTTGATCACGCCGAGGATGCGGCAATCCTCGCGCTCGTTCGCATCGGCGCCGGTCTGGCACTCGGCGGCGAGGTCGCCGTTCGGCGCCGCGCCGCCGGCGCCGACCTGCTGCTGGTCGAGGGGGGTGAGCGCGCTGGAGAGGCCGCCGCCCCCGCCGGCGAGGACGAGAACAAGCGTGACGATGATGCCGATGAGGCCGAGCCCGCCGCCGCCGACGGCGACCCGGCCGCCGCGGCCGGAAGGGACGTAGCCGCGGCCGCGAACGTCGCGTACCTGGGAGCTGTCGAGCCGCGCGTCTTTCCGGAAGCGCACGCCGAGACTCTAACGTCGGGCTACGCGGCCGGAATGCCATCCAAGAAGCGGCCGTCCCGGTACACGAGCTCGCCGTCGGCGTACACCTCGCTTTGCGTCCTCAGGTCGCAGACGAGGTCCCAGTGGAGCGCCGACTCGTTCTCGCCGCCGGTCTCCACATACGACTTGCCGAGCGCGAGGTGGATCGTGCCGCCGATCTTCTCGTCGAAGAGCGTGTTGCGCGTGTACTCGAGGATGTCCCGGTTGAGGCCGAACGAGAACTCGCCCGCCCGCCTGGCACCGTCGTCCATCGCGATCATCTGACGGAGGAAGTCCCCGCCCTTCGACGCGGACGACTCGACGACCTCGCCGTCGCGAAACACGAGCCGGACGTCCTCGACGGAGCGCCCGCCGTAGGCGGCGGGGAAGGTGAAGCGGATCTCGCCCTCGAGGCTGGTCTCGAGGGGGCCCGTGAAGCACTCGCCGTCCGGGAAGTTCTCGCGGCCCTCGCTCGCGATCCACCGTCGCCCCTGCACCCCGACCGTCAGGTCGGTTCCCTCGGCGACGATCCGCAGCTCGCTCTTGGTGCCGAGCCAGGCGCCGAGCTCGCGGATCTCCTCTCCGAAGGCGCGCCAGGCCCCGACCGGATCGTCCAGGTCGAGCTTTCCCGCCCGGTAGACGAAATCCTCGTACTCGGCAAGGGACATCTCGGCGTCCTGTGCCGAAGCCTGGGTCGGGAAGGCGGTGACCGACCAGCGAAGCTCGCCGGCGGCGGCGCGGGCCATGTAGAGGTCGCGGAGCCTCTGCCGCGCCTTGCCGGCGCGGGCCTGCCTGGCGGGGTCGACGCCTGACAGAGCGCGCGTGTTCGACTCCGCCTCGATGTAGATGCGCACGTCGGCCGTCTCGAACTCGACGTAGCGGGCCGGGTTGACCCAGTCGAGCTGGACGTCCGTGCCCTCGAGGAGCAATGCCTCCGCGAGCCCGTCGACGATCGTCCGCACCTGAGGATGGCCTCCGGCCTCGAGAATCCTGCGGTGCAAGGCGCGTACGAGCGGCGCCGCGCGCGCCGGGACCTCGACGACCACGAGGTCCCCCGGCTGCACGGCGGTCGAGTACTCGACGAGCACGCGGGCGAGCTTCTCGACGCGCACGTCCATCACGGGGAGCGCTCGAGCCTCTGGTCCGAGAGAAAGCGTCCGGCCTTCCAGACGACCTCGCCGTCGGCGAGGACCTCGCCCTCCTCACGGAGATCGCAGATCAGGTCCCAGTGCAGTCCGGATACGTTCGAGCCGCCCGCCTGCGGAAACCCGGAGCCGAGCGCGAAATGCATCGTCCCGCCGATCTTCTCGTCAAAGAGGATGTTGCGGGTGAAGCGGTCGATCGCGTAGTTGAGGCCGAAGGCGACCTCTCCGAGGACGGCCGCGCCCGTATCCATCGCGAGCAGGGAGCGCAGGAAGTCCTCGCCGCGCGCAGCCTCCGCCCGGACGACGCGACCGCCCTCGAAGCGAAGGCGCACGTCGTCGACCGCGCGCCCTTCGTACACCGCGGGGAACGCGAAGCGGATCTCGCCCTCGGTCTCGGACTCGAGCGGGCTCGTGAAGACCTCCCCGTCGGGCATGTTCAGGCGGCCGTCCGCGGCGATCCAGGTGCGACCTTCGACGACGACGCGCAGGTCCGTGTCGGGGCCGAGCACGCGCAGCTCCCGGACCGGGGCCAGCTCGCGGGCGCGCGCTTCGAGAGCGATCGCCTCGCCGCGCCACGCCTCGACCGGATCGTCCTCGTCGACGCGGCAGGCACCGAAGACGAATCGCTCGTACTCGCCCAGGGACATATCCGCGTCCTGCGCCCCCGCGTTCGTCGGAAAGCCCGTCCCGCACCAGCGCATCTCTCCGGCCGCGATCCGCTCCCACCTGCGGTTCGAGAGCTCACGACGCGTCGCGATCGAGCGTGCCAGCCGCTCGGGGTCGGCGCGGCTGAACGCCCGGGTATTCGCCTCCGCCCAGATCGTCACCGCCGCGTCGATCGTCTCGGTCTCGTGACGCTCGGCCGGCGAGAGGTACGTGAGCTGGTCGTCCGATCCGATCGAGACGAGCTGCTCGCGAAGGCCGTCGATGTCGACGTTGGTGAACGGATGAGCGCCGGCCGCGAGCGCAGCCCGGAAGAGCGCCGCGACGAGGGGCTCGGCCGACTCGTGGGCGTCGAAACGGACGACGTCGCCCTCACCGAGGGCCAGCGAGTAGTCGACGATCAGACGGGCGAGGGCCTCGGCGCGTACGTCAGCCACGGCCGACGTTATATCCGACCCCACCCGACAACCCGCCCGGCCCGCCCGGCAGCCCGCCCGCCCCCCGGCAGCCCGCCCGCGCTACCGGCGGCTGCCCTTGAGCGCGCCGCAGTCGATCCGATCCTCGTTGACCTCGGCGATCACCTGTCGAAACGCGGGATACGAGTCCTTGGGCGTGCGGTCGACCCACAGGGGGGCGGACTGCCAGCGGCCGAGGTCCTGCTCGTCCCACAGCTGGAGATTGAAGAACGCGTCCACGTACGGCAGGCAGTAGGCGAGTCGAAGCGCATCGGTGATCTGCGTGGCCTGATCGGGCGCGGCCGAGTCCGCCGGAACGCGCCTCCGCTCGGGATCCCAGCCACGGACGCCGGCGTCGTCGGGCACGGCGCGCGGGTCGCTCTCCCGGCCGCCGTAGAGGGGGCGCTTGGCCCGGTCGATGCGGGACTGGATCCCCATCTCCGTGAACCAGACGCCGACGCACCGCCCGTCTACGCACTGTCCGGGCAGCGGCTGCGCCGTGTCGCGGTAGGCGTCCGAAAGCGCGGCCAGCAGGGCATCGTAGTCCCCCTGCGAGATGACTCCCGTCGCCGGCCCGTGCCGCTTCCACGGCCGCTCGGACGAGAACGGCCCGTAGCCGTGATGGCCGACCGTGTCGAAGATCGGGTGCGACACGCCGAGCGCCCGGTACGCCTGCCCCATCTTGCGGATGAAGGCCCCCGGCGAGTGCGAGACATTCGAGCGCGCCCGCGGGCGGTCGTTCCCCCTCGGGGACGTCGCGGCGGCGATCAGGTTCACTGCGGGGCGATAGGCGTGCAGCGTCTCCCAGCAGCGGGCGAGGAGCGCGACATAGGCCGCCGGGGCGACGCTCGAGCCGCGTGCGTTGTACTGCGGCTTCCAGAAGAACTGCTTGTTCGTCTCGTTCCAGATCACCAGGTCGTTCAGCTGCGGGTAGCGGGCAAGCAGGTTCCGCGCGAACGTGCAGTACTGCTCGCGCGACGCTTCGTCGGTCGGCGCGTCGGTGTTCGATCTGCCGTAGAGGGCGACGACGATCCGCATTCCTCCGGACCCGCCCATCATCCGGTCGAACTCGCCGATCTGCCCCGCGTCGAGGTCCCACTGGCCCTTCGACCACAGCAGCGTGACGCGGAACGCCTGCGCGCCGAGGTCGCGGGCGATCGGCACGGCGAACGCCGGCTCGTACTTGGGCGAGTCGTCGGAGAAGCCGAAGAAGAGATTCGAGCTGGCCGCGGCGCCTCCGGGGAGGACGAGCGCGCAGGCGAGCGCGGCGAGGACGGCGGCGCGGCGTACCACTGGCTGGAAGATCGGCCCCGCGGGCCCGCTACGTGAGTTCGCTCACCCGTTCGGCGGGAAGGCGTGCGAGGACGGCCTCGAGCAGCCGGCCGGCCCCGAAGCGAACCGGATCGTCGGCGACGAGGCCCGTCTCGGCCTCGGCCGTGGAGATCGCTTCGTGGGCCCCGTCCTCGTCGAGCCGGTGGGTGTTCAGCGCAATCGCCCCGACCTTGGCCGGCCTGGCGGGCAGGGCGACCCGCTCGTAGCGCTCGACGAGCTCGGCGAGCGGCGGAATCGGATGCTCGGGCATCCCCTCGACGTGCGTCTCCCCGGCCATGTGGCAGAGCACGAGCAGGTGCGGCATCGCACCGTGATAGAGGCCGAGCGTCACGCCCGAGTAGAGGGGATGGACGAGCGCCCCCTGCCCCTCGACCCAGAGCAGGCGCCCCCTGGCAGCACCCTCGACGACGAGCCGCTCGGCCGCGCCGGCGATGAAGTCCGCGACGACGGCGTCGACGGCGATCCCCCAGCCGGCGATGAGAATCCCGGTCTGACCCGTCGGGACGAACACGCTCGGAAGCCCGCGGCGGCGGGCCTCGAGATCGAGCTCGATCGCCATCGTCTTCTTGCCGATCGCGCAGTCTGAGCCGACGGTGTGGACGACGAGGGCGTCGTGGCGGAGGTTGGCGCCGGTCGGCACGGAGAGGTCCGCGGGCGGGCGGCGCAGATCGCGCAGCTCGATCCCGTGCTCGCGCGCGAGCGCGGCGAACTCGGGATCGTCGGCGAGGAACGCGTGCATGCCCGACTCGACGTCGAGACGGGCGGCGATCGCGTCGGCGATGATCCCCCGCCACACGGGCGGCAGCACCCCGCCCGTCGTCGCCACGCCCACGAGCGCGGTGTCGGGCCCGTACCGGAGGCCACTGGCGACGTCGGCGACGATCGGCACGCCGTCGAGCGTCTCGCCAGGGCGCTGGGAGTCGACGACGCAGACCGTCTCCTCGGTCGAGTAGCGGATCACCCCGCGGGCGGTCTTTCCGTGATGCGGGTCGCTGGAGTAGCCCTCGGCGAGGATCAGGTACCGCTTAGCCACCGTCGCTGACACCGAGCCCGGGGGCCTCCGACGGAACCTGGATCCCGTCCACGAACGCCACGCCCGGCCAGGGGTCGTCGGCAAGCAGGAGGTTCCCGTCCAGGTCGACGTGATCGCAGAGCGGCGCGACGCAGCAGGCCGCGGCGATCGCGAGCCCCGACTCGATCATGCAGCCCAGCATGACGCCGAGGCCGAGCGCCCGGGCCGCGTGCGCCATGCGGATCGCCTCGCGGATCCCGCCCGACTTCGCGAGCTTGAGGTTGACGCCGTGGGCGCGCTGGGCGCAGGCGGACACATCGCCGAGCGTGTGGCAGTCCTCGTCGACGTAAACCGGGAGCGGCGAGCGCTCCTTGAGTCTGGGGCCGTCCTCGTCGCCCGCCCGGAGCGGCTGCTCGACGTACTCGACACCGAGCTCCGCGAGTGCCGCGATCGCGTCGAGCGCCTCGTCGAGCGTCCACCACTCGTTCACGTCGACCATCAGCGGGAGCTTCGTCACGCTCCGAACCGCCCGGACCCGCTCGACGTCGAGCCCGTCGCCGCCGCCGAGCTTCAGCTTGAGCCTGTGGAAGCCCGAGACCGCGGCGGCGCGGCGGGCCATGTCGTCGGGATCGCCGAGCCAGATCGTCCAGGACGTGGGCGGGCCCGCCCGCGGCACGCCGAGCAGCCGCCAGGCGGGTTGACCGACGAGCTTGCCGACGAGGTCGTGCAGCGCCGCGTCGAGGGCCGCCTTCGCGGCCGCCTCGCCCGGGAGCTCGCCGAGCCTCGCGCCGATCTCCTCGAGCGCGAACGGGTCGTCGCCGAGGAGCGGCTCCGCCGCATCGAGAAACGCGCTCGCCGACGCGATCGACTCGCCGTAGTGCTCCTGCGGATTCGCCTCGCCGAAGCCGCTCGACTCTCCGTGGCGGATCTCGACGATCAGCGACTCTGCGACCTCGTCGACCGAGCGCGAGATGCGAAACGGCGCGGCCAGCCGCAGCGTGAGCGGACGGTAGGTCAGCTGCACGAGCGGTAGACTAGGGCGTCCCGCGCCTGTAGCTCAGGGGATAGAGCGTGCGCCTCCGGAGCGCAAGGTCGCAGGTTCGATTCCTGCCAGGCGCACTCCTCCCATGACGCCGCTGTGGATCCGCGCCGTACGAGGCCCGCCTCGGCGACGGGATCTCAACTGAGCTGATCACGACGCGGCGACCGGCTCCGAGCGCTGTACCCGGCGCATGCCGAGGAACACGAGTGCGGCCACCGCGCCCGCTAGCGGCGCCGCGGCCAGCACGAGCTCCCCTTGCCCGCGGCCGATCAGCCACAGGCCGACGATGCTGGCGGGTCCCCAGGCGAGCTCGAGCGAGAGGTTGACGATGCTCTGGTACGTGCCGCGCAGGTGTGCGGGCGCGAGGTCGGCGGCGACCGAGGAGATCACGGGCTCGAAGAGGATCTCCCCGATGCTGAACACGACGACGCCGAGCACGATCAGCCCCAGGCCGGCGTCCGGGATCATCAGCGCGAGAGCGCCTCCGTAGAGCAGGGCGCCGGCGGCGAGGATGCGGCGGGGGTCGCGACGGGCCGTCCAGCGCGCGACGGGGTACTGGAAGACCGTGACGATGATCGGGTTGAGCGCGAACACGGCGCCCCAGGTGGCGATCTCGAGGCCTCGCTCCCGGTTCAGGAATACCGGCAGCGAGCCGTCGAAGATCGCGAACATGCCGTAGGTGACGAACGCCCCGGCGGCGAGGATCATGAGCGCACGGTCGCGGAGTGCTTCGCCGAAGCGGGCCGGCGGCTCCTTCTCGATCTGATCCCGCGACCGGCTTTCCGGAAGTGCTCTCCAGATGATCGCGAGGTAGAGAAGCGGTGCGATCCCGGCCGCGAAAAACGGTGCGCGCAGCGACCACAGCCAGGTGAGGAGAGCGCCGAGCGGCACACCGACGGCGAAGGCGGCGTTGTTGACGAGGCGCTTCAGGGCGTAGGCCTCGGTGCGCAGCGCGGGTGTGACGACGTCTGCGATATATCCCTGCGCCGCCGGGTCGAACAGGCTCGAGAAGATCGCCCAGCCGACGATCAGCACCGCGACTACGGGGACGTCCGACGCCAGCGCGAACGCGACGCCGACCACGCCTTGCCCGGCGAGGCCGACCAGCATCACCGGCCGCCGGCCGAGCCGATCGGAGAGTAGCCCTCCGAGCGGGGTGGCCGGAATCGCTCCGAGCGTGAAGGTCGCGAGCAGGACGCCCGCGAGCGCCGGCGAGGCGCCGATCGTGTCGGTGAGGTAGAGCGTCAGGTACGGCGTGACGAGCCCGAAGCCGAGCGACTGGAACACATCGCCGGCCAGGAGGACCCAGAAGCCGCGCGGGAAGAGCCCGGCCCGCGCTCGAGCGCGGGCGACCGCGTCGGGCACGAGGCGGAGCATCCGGCGATCCTAGAGACCGGGCGCGATTCAGATGCCGCGGGCGCGCTCGACACCCTTGGCGACGTCACGGCCGGGGCCGCCGACGCCCGTGTCGGCACCCGTGCCCCCGAAGAGGAGATCCCGGCCCGGCCCGCCCAGGAGAGAATCGTCGCCCTTCTCGCCGTAGAGCCGATCGTTGCCGAGCCCGCCCACGAGACGGTCACCGAGGTTGCCCCCGAACACGCGGTCGTCCCCGGGCCCCCCGATCAGCTTGTCCGCGCCGCCGAGGCCGAGGATCCTGTCGTTGCCGCCGAGCCCTCTGATCACGTCGGGCCCGGCCGTGCCCTTGAGGATGTCGTCCCCTGGCGTGCCGACGATCGTCTTGCCGGACGGGGCGGTTCCTCCCCCGCCGCTCGTGTCGCCGCCGGGCCCGCCGCCCGCGTCGCCCGGGCTCCCCGTGCCGCCGGGACCAGACGCCGCACCCCCGGGAAACTCGGTCGCGCCGATGTCGCAGGTCGGCCCCTGAGGACGAGCGACCGCGTTCTGATCGGCTGCCGGACAGCCGTCGTTCGTGCCGGTGTCGATCGCCGGGCTTCCCGTCGTGAGCAGGTAGGCCTCGTTGAAGCCGCCGTGGTAGCCGAACGCCCCGAGGATCGGGTCGACCCCCTGGAGGTCGGTCGGCTCGGGCGTCAGGTCGCAGCTGGGCGTCGAGGTGAGGTTGTTCCCCGCGGAAGAGAACGCACCGAGGCAGTTGGTTCCGGAGGTCGGATTCGCCACGATCGTGTTGCGCAGGCCCGCGCTGCCCCCCGCGACGAAGAGGTTGGCGCCCTGCGGGGCGCTGTTCTGGGCGATGGTCACGTTCTGGAGAGTGACCGAGCCGCTGTCGACCGCGACCCCGCCGCCGAAATGACCCGATGAGTTGCCGCTCACGGTGACGTTCGTCAGCGTGGCTCCGCCCGAGGTGCGAAGCGCGCCGCCGGCGCCCAGCGTCGGGTTGGTGAGGAGGTTCCCGCTGAGCGTCACGTCGTTCAGGCTCAGCTTCCCGCCACTCCAGATGCCCCCACCGCCACGCTCGGCGCGGTTGCCACGCACGGTGACGCGACCGAGGGTCGCCGTGGCGCCGATGTCGACGCTGACGCCGCCCCCGCTCGAGCCCGAGAGCGTGAGCTCGTTGCCGACCACCCTGACGTCGGTGAGCACGAGAATCGCGTTCAGTCGCGCGGCGATTCCACCGCCGTAGCCCTCGCCGGAGCGGCCGCGCTGAACCGTGATCCCGTTCAGCGTCAGCGACGAGCTCCCGCCCGTGCGAACGTCGAAGACGCGGTCGGCGAGGTTGCCGTCGACGATCGTCGACGCGGCTCCGCCGCCGTTGACGACAAGCGCCCCGGTGACGTCGAGATCGCCCGTCGCGGCGGCGTCCTCGCCCGTTCCTGAGAGCGTGAGCGTGTACGGCGGCACGCTCGCCGGCAGGGTGATCGCGTCCGGGCCGGCGTGCGCGTTCGCCTCCTGGACGGCTGCGCGCAGCGTGCAGGCGCCGCCGGACGTCGCACACGCGTCGTTGCCGGGGGTCGCGTCGACGCCGTCGAGGACCGTCGTGACGGTGTACGTGGACGCGACCGCCGCGGTGGGAGCCAGCAGCGCGAATACGGCGAGGCCGAGAACGAGCCGACGAGGAGTCACCGCCATCGGCGCCGAATTCTACGATCGGCGCCTGACGCCACTTCCGGGACTAGACTGTGTGAACCGTGACGAATCTCGTGGAGGACCCCCTCAGTACCCATGGCCAGGCCGACGCTTCCCAGGATCAGGCGTGGCAGGCCCCGCGGGCTCTCCGGCGAGGACGTCGCGCGCGACGAGCCGCGCTTCGCTGAGCTCTCCGCGAACGGCCTCACCTGGGTCCACCTCGACTCCCCCTCGCCGCGCGAAGCGGCCGAGCTGGCCGCCCGCTTCGGATTCCACGAGCTCGACGTCGAGGACGTCCTCTCGAAGCGGCAGCGGCCGAAGGTCGACGAGTACCCCGACTACCTCTTCACCGTCCTCCACTTCCCCGTCTACGACAAGCAGGCGAAGCGGCTGAACGCGGCCGAGCTCGACCTCTTCATCGGCCCGGACTTCCTGATCACGCTCCCGAACGTCGAGCTGCTGCCGGTGACGTACCTCTTCCGTCGCTGCGAGTCGGACGAGGAGCGCCGCGACGAGCTGTTCTCGAAGGGCTCGGGCTACCTGCTCTACCACATCCTCGACGACCTGTTCGACTACTGCTTCCCGATCCTCGACAAGATCGCGCACAAGCTCGACGCGATCGAGGACGAGATGTTCGAGGGCCGGTCGGAGGAGATCGTCCGCGACCTCTCGAACGCGAAGCAGGAGATCATCTCCTACCGCAAGATCATCAAGCCCGAACGGTCGACCCTGCGCACCCTGGAGCGGTTCGCGCAGCGGTACCAGCCGGAGGAGCTCGACCTCTACTACGACGACATCGTCGACTCCGCCGAGCGGATCTGGGACCTCCTCGACAACTACAAGGAGGTCGTCGAGGGGCTCGAGTCGACGAACGAGTCGGTGATCACGCACAAGCAGAACGACGTGCTGCGGCTCCTGACCGTGATCAGCGTCACGATCCTGCCGCTGACGCTGATCGTCGGCGTCTTCGGAATGAACGTCGCGTTCCCCGGCGAGGGCGGGCACGAGGCGTTCTGGGTCATCCTCGGAATCATGGCCGCCGCCCTCGTCGGAATGCTCGGCTTCTTCCGCTGGAAGCGCTGGATCTAGCGAGAACGGCTCAACCATACGGGTTGGGCCGTTCTTTCTACCGGGACTTTCAACCGGCACGCTCCGCGTTCGCCTAAGGGCCCAGGCGAGTCCGCCGATTAGGCCGGGTGTGGTTTGCCGTGCTCATTTGTGGCGCGTGAGCGACTCGCGAAGGGTGAGGCCGGGAGGCTGGGTCGGAACCGCCCGCGGCCGGGCGGCGTGTCACACGTCCCCAGGGGGAGAGCCTCCCGGCGCATCGTTGATTCTCCGCTTTGCGACAAGCCGGAGTACTGGACGAACGAACTGACTCGCCTCGCGGTTCGTCCGGACCTAGCGCCAAGCCGCGGCTGTGAGCTGGCGTCCTCCGCGTCTCGAAGCGGAGGCGAAGGAACGGCAGCGGGTCGCGGCCTGGCGTCCGGCGGATGAAAGTGGCGTCGAAGGTTCCCTCCCCCGCCTGCGCGGTTTCGCCGCATGCACAGGTTCAGGACAAGGCGACGGCGAGCGTTTCTGGGCCGCCAGATAGGCGCTCGCCGTCCCCCTATCCCTTCATCTCGCTGTTCGCTGCGCGCGGCGATTCGGTTTCTTTGGGGGCCGCGTCCTGGTTCGCGCTTACATCGACGTCGACCTCGACGACCTCGAGCACCCCAGCGTCCTCCGGCTCGTCACGTCCCACTCGGCGACCATCGCCTCCGCGTCCTCCCGGCGGACGAACAGGTCGATCACGTCGCCTACAGGGCTGTCGGGGTCAGGTGGTTTGCGTCGGCGGACGCCCGTAGACCTGCGTCCTAGTAATCGGCTAGGTGGCTCGCGAGTGCGTGTCTGAGAGCGTTGGCGCCGTGGTTCGGCAAGGCAGGGGAAGAACCGTGCCTGCCGTCACGTCTGGAGGGCAGAGATGGCATCGAGATCCTTCACCGCCGTCCCGCTGTTTCAAGTGGCGGGATCTGCTCCGCGACTCAAGAGAAGGGGGAACCCAATGCTGAACGTGCCGGACACCAAGCTCGCGGGTTCGAGAGATCGACTCCTCGCGCCATGCGTCGTTCACGCTGCGCTGCTCGGGTCAAGCGACGCGGCTCGGAAGCAGGAGAACGTCCGCCGCTCGCTCGAGAACATTGCAAGGGACCTTCGGATGCTCCTGGCTCGGACGCCCACGGCCGGAGTCTGAGAGTTCGCGGAACCTCAGGCGTTCAAGCGCGACGATGATGGCACGCGTTCCATTCGTCGCTGCCTGGACTCTGCTTCATAGAGACGCTACTTAGATACCGTCTGCGATGAGCGGGTTCTGCGAAGTGGGCAACCCCGACCCGGTTAGGCTGGGCTTCATCGTCGAACTACCGACGTACACCGTCAAGGCTCTCGATGAGTCGACGTGGGCCGCGTTTGCCGCGTTGGTGGAGCGCAACAACGGCGTCTTTGGCGGCTGCTGGTGCATGGGGTTCCACCCCGAGGGGGTCGGCAAGGGAACCACGCCGGCCCTCAACCGCGAACGGAAGCTTGATCGCGTTCGGGCAGGAACGGCACATGCGGCGCTTATCTTCGACGGGGACGACTGCGCGGGCTGGTGCCAGTTCGGACGACCCGACGAGGTGCCCCGGATCAAGAGCCGCGCGGCGTACGAAAAGGGGCGGACGACCTCGCCAGACTGGCGGATCGCGTGTTGCTACGTCGGTAAGGGCCACCGACGTCAGGGCGTGGCCACCGCGGCGCTCGCCGGTGCAGTCGATCTCATCGCGGGCATGGGCGGGGGAACCGTCGAGGGATACCCGGAGGACGCCGGCTCGGTGCCCGCCGGCTTCCTATACAACGGTGCTCTGTCAACCTACGAGAAGCTCGGCTTCATCCGGGACCGCAAAATCGGCAAGCACCGCTGGGTCGTGACGAGGGTCGTCGAGCCGAGGTCGTTGGGGACGCGGATCAGAGGCCGGCGCCGGAGGTCTGCAGCGGTTGGGGGGTCAACTACCGACCTCGGGTGACATCGCGAGCGCTATTGACTAAGGAGCGACGCTGGCCCATCCGAGTGGCCAGTTGTCGCTTCGGTGGCACAGCCGTTACTGCCGTGAGGTGGCCGGCGTCGGGTACGGCGTGCCCTGCTCGCCCTGCTCAGGGGGAGCGGCGGGCGGGGGCGGCGCAGGCGCTCGCCGACCTCGTCTATCGGCGCGCGCATCGGCGGGCTGGCGAGGCGCTCGTCGCTTGGGCGAGAACCCTCGCCTAGAGCGTCCGGCCGATGGCGTCCGCGACCCAGCAGACGGCGGAGGAGCCTCTCAGGTGAGCGTCCGCGCCGTTTCGCTAGGCGCCGAGGATGTCCATTGTGTGCAGGCGCACAAAGCCGCAGTTGCCGCATGACCATCCCACGACGCCATAGCCGCGGCCGGCCTTCACTGACCCCTTGGCCTGCACTGTGGCCAAGACAATCGGCTCTGGATCGGAGTTTCCTCCAAGCTCGAGCCAGCGATGGTGTCTACAGATAGGGCAGCTCTGGTCTGCTCCTCTGGCGTTCAGTTGCGTGCGGAGTTCTTCGTAGGTCGGCATCGCTTCCTCTCCTTTCGGCTGTCTGGGGGCTGTGCGTCTGCGGGCTAGTACCAGCGGCCTTTCGCAAAGCCGCCGAACGCGATTAGCCCGATCAGCGCGACGATCAGACCGAGCCAGACGCTCCAGACGATTGCCAATACGACACCGACGATGACGAGGACGCCGCCTAGGCCGATACCGCCTATTTGCGCGTTCTGAGCTGCCACAGTTTCTCTCCTCTCCAAAGGTGTGCGAGCCTGGCTGGGCTTCGGCACGCCACACTGCAAGACCCGTAACAGGATTCGGCTTCAACGGACAGGGTAGCTTCGGCGTGCCGACCCCTGGCCCTCGAAAGCTGTTCCGCCGCGGTGCCGTCAACGACGGCGACGCCTGGCCACGACACAAGCCTACGCCCACCACGCCGGTCTCATGCAGCAGACAATACGTCCAGGCTTGCCACAGCCAAGGAGGTCGGCCTCGAACTTGGAGTGAGCGCCGAGAAGGTGCGCGCGCTCGTCCGCGAGGGAGACCTCGCGTCAATCCGCCTGGGGCCCCGGGCCGAAAGCGCGCATCCGCATCCGTGACGACGCTGGGGCGCTTGAGGTTGTCGAGGTCGACGTCGAGACGAGCGCGAACTAGGCCGGCTCGGCCCCGGGGTTGCAAGGCAGGGCGGGGTACGTGGGTTGGTGTTGATTAGCCGATCACTTCGATGCCGCTGATGTGGTCGAGTTTGCGGTCGAGTCGGGCGCGGTCGCGTCCGGGGCCGCCTGTCCCGGTGTCTCGTTTGCCGTCTTTGGCTTCGATTACATCGGGGCCGCGACCGCCGAGTAGGTCGTCGCGGCCGCGGCCGCCGACGAGTCGGTCGGCCCCCTTCCCGCCAAGCAGGGTGTCGTCTCCGGCGCCGCCTTTGAGGAGATCGTTGCCGCCCGCGCCGACCAGGGTGTCATCGCCGCCGCGACCACAGAGGACGTCGTTTGCCGCGGTGCCGGTGAGGATGTCGTCACCGGGAGTGCCGGTAAGCGTGCACGGGCCGGTCGGGATCGTTGGCGGAGGCGGGGCGGGAGGGGAGGAGCCGCCCGAACCTGGCTCGAACCGCGCCGTGACGGAGCGGGCTTTCGTCATCTTCAGCTTGCAGGTTGTCGCGGTGCCTGAGCAATCACCGCTCCAGCGGCGAACGTCGAACCGGCCGCGGCGAGCACGGTCAGCGTTAGCTCGCCGCCAAACGAGCCCTTGCAGGTGGCGCCGCAGTCGATCCCCGCCGGGGAGCTTGTCACCTTGCCCGCTCCCGCTCCAGATCGCGTGACGCGTACCTCGTAGGGGCTCGTGGTGTCGAAATCGTTCGGCGTGTAGCCGACGGTCGCTTTGAAGGCGCCGTTGGTGTCGAGGCAGACTGCGGTGAGCTGCGCCTTGCCCGCGACCGCGACGACCGGGACGACCGGGACGACGAGGCTGCCGCCCCAGGAGCCGTCCGTCCCGACCGGGAACGTCTTCGATCCGAGTTCGGGGTTTGCGCCCTGGCCGAACTTCACGATCGCCGACCAACCCGTGGCTGTCGGTGGTGGACATCGATCAGCCGACTTGACCGCGAGCACGGTGCCGGGGTTGCCGCTGGCTGGGCTGACCGTGAACGCGCTCGGCGTCACCGTGAACGAAACCGGCGTGTACGTAACCGCATCAGGGTCCGGTGAGCTGGACGCGTTGAAGCACGCAGCCGTCAGCTGCGCCGCACCCGGGACCGCCCCGACCGGAATCGAGAACGTGCCTTGCCAGAAACCCTCGGCGCTAATCGGGAAATTGCGGTAGCTGACCTGGCTGTTGCTCCCCTGCGCGAAGTTGACGATGTTGCTCCAGGCGCCTCCCGTCGCGGGCTTCGGGCAGGGCGTGAACGAGCCCACTTGGATCTGGCTGCCGACCGGGCCGCTCGTCGGATTCGCATCGAACAAGGTCGGCAGATCAACCTCAGGGGGAGGACCAACCACAACCGGAGCGAGCCCGACCGCGAGACGACTCTCACCGTCGGTCACGCCAAACACCCCAGACAGCATCGCGCCCAGCGCAACCGCGACCAGCAAGCCTCGAGCGCTCACACCGACCTCCACCCTACGCCGCCAGACCAAGCATTCTGGCGGGACACCCGGAACGCAAACAACGTCACAAAGTCTCCCACCCGCAAGCTACGCCCGAAACAACCCAGGCGAAACTGGTCTTCCGACGAGTTCTTCCTCCCCCTAACAAGACGTGCGTCTGCCATCGCGGCTGGCTCGCGCGTAAGTCGACCACGAGACAAACGCGGAGCCGAACCCCCGGCGATCCACGTGCGCGCCACACCATGACGCGCCTCGCGACAGGAGTGCTCGGCCCCAGCGGGCATCTAGGCGACGCCATCTGGGTACGACACAGAGATGTTGGCAAGAGGAGGACTGGCGAAACGGCCGGTGCCGGCTAAGGTTCGCCGCGCTGTGGTTGAGCGGCTTCCTCGGTTTTTGCTTCGCACCGAAGGCGTCGTCGTCGCCGCGTCCGCGACAGTCTTGTACTTTCACGCCGAGTACCCGTGGTGGCTCTTTTTGGCGCTGATCCTCGCGCCGGATCTTTCGCTGATCGGCTTCGCCGCTGGGCCGCGCGTTGGTGCCGCAGCCTACGACATGGCTCACACCTACGTTCTGCCCGTGGCGCTCGCTGCGGTGGGTGTCGTCACCGATACCGACGCGGCGGTTCAGGTCGGCCTGATCTGGCTGGCCCATATCGGAGTCGATCGGGCCATCGGGTACGGCCTCAAGTATCCGATGGGAACCAAAGAGACCCACCTGCAGCGTGTCTAGATGACCCCTGCTCGCCTTCTCCGGCAACGTGAGCCAACAGACCCTCGACCGGCCAATCGGCGGGCGACTCGACGCGGCTCTTGCCCCCGGTGACGCTACGGACAGTCTCCTCGTGTTGCTCCTTCGTGAAACCCGGGGGTTGGAAGACCGCTACGACCGGCATCTGGTACCTCCCTGGACTCGCGAATGCCGCCGCATACGACTGCACTCCGCGCGGCTGTGAGTCGCCCCGCGATATTCGGCTGCCTGCTCGACTCTTTCCCGGGCGCGATCTGGTAGGAACCCGGAGATGGAACGCCTGTGGGCGCCGTGGCGCCTCGAGTACATCCAAAGCGCCGACGAGGAGACCGGCTGCGTCTTCTGCCGCGCCGCCTCGGCGAGTGACGAGGACGGGCTCGTCGTGCATCGAGGGGAGACCGCGTTCGTCCTCGTGAACAAGTACCCGTACGCCGGCGGCCACCTCATGGTCGCCCCGTACCGGCACGTCGGCGAGCTCGGCGAGCTGACCGACGAGGAGGCGCTCGAGCTTCACCGGCTCGTCTCGACGGCGATCGGCGTCCTCGCGCAGGTGATGAGCCCGCAGGGCTACAACCTCGGCTGGAACCTCGGGCGCGTCGCGGGCGCGGGCGTCGTCGACCACGTCCACCAGCACGTCGTCCCCCGCTGGGCGGGCGATACGAACTTCATGCCGGTGCTCGCCGACGTGAAGGTGATGCCCGAGGCGCTGGAGGCGACGCGGCGCAAGCTCGCCGACGCCTGGCCGGCCGTGGGATGATGGCTGCGTGAGCGAGCCGAAGGCCGTTGCCGAGCGGACGGAGCAGGTCGTTCCGGACGTCCGTCTGTGGTCGATCGAGGACGAGCGCATCGGCGGCTTCACGAGCGTCGCCCACGCCGTGAGCCATGACGGAGAGGTCGTTCTCGTCGACCCGCTCCCGCTCGCGGCCGGTGCCCGCGACGAAATCGGCAACGCCACCGCGATCGTGCTCACCGCCGGGTCGCACCAGCGCTCGGCGTGGCGGCTCCGACGCGAGTACGGCGTCTCGGTCTGGGCGCCCGCGCTCTCGAAGGAGATCGAGGAGGAGCCCGACGAGCGCTACGGCGACGGCGACCGGCTTCCCGGCGGGCTGACCGCGATCTACACCCCCGGCGCCGGGACGACCCAGCACACGCTGCTCACGGCGGGTGCCCCCGTCGTGGCGATCGTGCCGGATCTGTTGATCCGGCCCGCGGACGGCGAGGTCATGCTCGTTCCCGACGAGTACGCGCACGATCCCGCCCAGGCGCGCAAGAGCGTGGAGCGCCTGCTCGAGCTCGAGTTCGACGTTCTCTGCCTGAGCCACGGAGCAGCGGTGACCGAGGATCCGAAGGCCGCGATCCGGCGGGCGCTCGGCGAGCGCTGAGATGCTCGACCCGAAGGTCTTCAAGGCGTACGACGTGCGCGGGATCTATCCGTCCGACCTCGACGAGGACGGCGCCTACCGCGTGGGCCGCGCGTATGCCGAGCACTTCGAGCCGAAGGCGGTGGCGGTCGGTCGCGACATGCGCCTCTCCTCGCCCGCGATGGCCGAGGCCGTCGTCCGTGGGATCGCGGACGCGGGCGCCGATGTCGTGGAGATCGGGCTCGTCGGAACGGAGATGGTCTACTTCGCCGTCGGCGAGCTCGGCCTGGACGGCGGGGTGATGATCACCGCCTCGCACAACCCGAAGGAGTACACGGGCATGAAGATCGTCCGGCGCGGCGCGTTGCCGGTGGGCGGCGACTCGGGCCTCCTGGACGTGCGCGATCGGGCTGTGGCTCCCGCGGACGTGTCTCGGGGACAGTCCCCGGGACACGTCCGCTCGGAGGACGTCTACCCCGCCTTCGTCGAGCGCGTCCTGTCGTTTGTCGATCCGTCCGCGATGAAGCCGCTGCGGGTCGTGGTGGACGCGGCGAACGGGATGGCCGGGCTGATGCTCCCCCCCATCCTCGAGCGGCTGCCCGTCGAGGCCGTCCGATGCTACTTCGAGCCCGACGGGAGCTTCCCGAACCACGAGCCAAACCCGCTCCTCCCGGAGAACCGCGAGTTCATCGTCGGGAAGGTGAGAGAGGAGCGCGCCGATCTCGGAATCGCGTTCGACGGGGATGCCGATCGTTGCTTCTTCGTCGACGAGACGGGCGAGTTCGTCCCCGGGGACTTCGTGACGGCGCTGCTCGCCGGGTCGATGCTCGAGAAGTCGCCCGGCGGGACGATCATCTACGACGTTCGGGCCAGCTGGGCCGTCCCCGACACCGTCGAGCGACTCGGCGGCACGGCGCTCGTCAACCGCGTCGGCCACGCGTTCATCAAGCACCGGATGCGCGAGGAGGACGCCGTCTTCGCCGGCGAGGTGTCCGGCCACTACTACTTCCGCGACTTCTCGCGCGCCGATTCGGGGACGATCCCGGCCCTGCTCATGCTCGAGCTCCTCTCGACGAGAGGCGCGCCGCTGTCTGAGATCCTGCGTCCCTACCGCGAGCGCTACTACCTCACCGGCGAGCTGAACACGACGGTCAGGGACGTTGCGCTCAAGCTCCAGGAGCTGAAGGAGCACTTCAAGGGCCAGGGTGAGATCTCCCACCTCGACGGCCTTTCGGTCACGGCACGGGAGTGGCACATGAACGTCCGGCCGTCGAACACGGAGCCGCTCCTCCGCCTCAACCTCGAGGCACTCGATCCGGAGCTGATGGCACGGAAGCGCGACGAGGCGATCGCCGTCATCGAGGGCTAGCGCCGGGCTATCCTCCCCGCCACGATGGCGCGCGAAGACGCGACGGGCACGCACGCCGGACGTCCCGTCCCAGCGCGGATCACGAGGAGCATCTACGAGCAGGAGCTCAGGCGGCTCCAGATCGAGCTCGCGCTCATGCTCGAGTGGGTCCGGGACACCGGCACCCGGATCGCCGTCCTGTTCGAGGGCCGCGACGCCTCCGGGAAAGGCGGCACGATCAAGCGGATCCAGGACCGGCTTAACCCGCGCTACTGCCGCATCGTCGCCCTCCCCGCCCCGACCGAGCGGGACCGAACCCAGTGGTACTTCCAACGCTACGTCGCTCACCTCCCCGCGGCCGGCGAGATGATCCTCTTCGACCGGAGCTGGTACAACCGCGCTGGCGTCGAGAAGGTCATGGGCTTCTGCACCCCCGCGGAGCATCAGCGGTTCCTGCGGCAATGCCCCGTGTTCGAGCGGATGCTCACCGAGGACGGGATCATCCTCGTCAAGTACTGGTTCTCGGTGAGCGACGCGGAGCAGGAGCGCCGCTTCGTCGCGCGGATCAACGATCCAACGAGGCGGTGGAAGCTCTCGGACATGGACATGGAGTCGCGGCGGCGGTACGTCGACTACTCCCGCGCCAAGGACGAGATGTTCGTCCACACGGACACGGACTACGCGCCGTGGTACGTCGTCGACGCGGACGTGAAGCGCAACGCGCGGCTCAACTGCATTGCGCACCTCCTGAGCAGGATCCCCTACGAGGTGCACACGGCAGCGCGGGTCGACCTGCCGAAGCGCCAGCCGGACGAGGGCTACGTCCGGCCGGATCCAGAGCTGATGAAGCTCGTGCCCGACCATGCCGCGACCCTCGTCAGCCCCCTTCGCGAAGGGGGCTGAGCCGGGCCGGCTACAGGCTGCGGGCAGCCGGGTAGGATCCCGCGCGATGACCGTCACCCTCGGAGCGCCGACCGACCGGCTGCCCCCGTACAAGTACTCGGCCCTCGCGCGCGTGTGGTTCTCAGACACGGATGCGCAGGGAGTCGTCTACTACGGCCGCTACCTGCCCTACTTCGACCATGCCCGGGTGGAGTACCACCGCCATCTCGAGATGGTCGGCGAGGGGCACGGCTTTCCGGAGTTCGTCATGCGCGCCTCGCACATCCTCTACGAGGCTCCGGCCCGGTTCGACGAGCTGCTCGAGGTGTTCGTGCGCGTCACACGGATCGGGAAGACGAGCGTCACCTACGACCTGCGCGCCCGACGCGTCGACGACGACCTGCTCATGTGCACGGCCGAGCAGACGCTCGTCCTCGTCGACCGGGTCGCCCGGCGGCCCACGCCGATCCCGGACGCGTTCAGGCTCCCGGTCGAGCGCTTCGAGGGATCCGATCTCGCCTAACCCGCTGGAACCGGCCGAGATCCGCGGGGCCCTCGCGGCCGTCGACCGCATCCTGGAGCGTGAGCCCGAGGCCGACGAGGTGCTCCGCCAGATCGTCGCCGTCCTCCACGAGCGAGGCGGGTACCGGTGGACCGGGCTCTGGCTCGTCGAGGAGGACGGCCTCGTCCTCGGACCGTCGACGGGTGCCGACCCGCCCGGGGCCCCCACACTCGCTGCTGCCGGCGGGCCGTACGTCCCCGTTCTCTACGAGGGGCGGCCGGTCGGCGTTCTGGGCGTCACACCCGAGCCGTCCGGACCCGGGGAGCGTGCGTTCCTCGACCGGGTCGCCCGCCTGATCTCGGCTCACTGCCTCGTCGGCTGGGACACCGGCGGGGTGGACTGGGCCGACGTCTCCTGAGCCTCTATCGCCGCGCGTCGACCTGCCGGTCAGGCCGGAACGGGGTTCCGGGGCACGCGCGCCACAGTCCCCGGCCGGCGGATCGTGCTTCGTGCGCGGCCGCCAGCAGCTCGTCGGCTTGTGTTCCCTGGCTGCCCTCGTAGAAGTAGGGCGCTGCGGCACCGCGGCGGGCGAGCTCGACGTTCACATCGAGGTCGCCGACGTACGCGTAGCGCAGGAGCCGACCGAACCGGTCGGTGTCGTCGAGCGAGCGATCGGCCTCGAGCCGGACGACGGTTCCCTTCGGGGCCAGGCCGATCAGTTCCCGTAGCGCCTGCTTCGCGTAGCACTCTCCTTCGGAGAGCTCCGGGGCATCCACCTGCAGGAGCCTGACCTTGTCGCCGCTCGCCAGCCGCAGCGTGTCACCGTCGACCACCCACTCGACCTCGGCCTCCGCCGAGGCCCGACCCCCAGCAGAGTCGCCGCCGCACGCGCTCGCTCCGAGGAGGGCGAGCGTGGCGAGCCAGGCAGCGAGCGGTCTCACCTCACCAGCCTACGAGCCTGTGGGAGCGGCGAGCCACCGAGATTCGTGTCGAAGCAGCGTCCTCTCTGTGGAAAAGCCGCAGGAGCGCTCAGGCGTCCTCCGGATGCGAATGCCGGCGCCACGCGATTCGATGGAGCACACATCCATCGAGGAGGGAGAGCAGATGCGGCGTACGTCACTGTTCAGCGGAATCACACTCTTCGCCGGTCTGCTCCTCGCGGTCGCTGCGGTTGCGACGGCCGCCCCGGCCAAGTCGACAGTCAACGTCAGGTTGAAGGAGTTCAAGATCCTCCTCTCGGCGCCGACGGCCAAGCCGGGGAAGGTGACCTTTGCGGTGAAGAACGTCGGGAAGATCGAGCATGAATTCGTCGTGATCAGAACGAACCGCGCCCCGGGCAAGCTCCCGATGGAGGGAGACGAGGCGAGTGAGAAGGGCGCGGTCGGCGAGGTCCCCGATGTGGCACCCGGCAAGTCCGGGAAGGTGACACTCAACCTGAAGCCGGGCAAGTACGTCTTCATCTGCAACCTGCCCGGGCACTACAAGGCAGGGCAGTACGTCGGCTTCCAGGTCGGCTGATCGGGACGGCTAGCACGGGGCCGGACGACCGGCTCGGTGCTAGCCCTCGCCGCGCTCACGCGCCAGCCGGCCTAGGGCCGCCTCGACGCTCGGGGCGACGACCGATTCGCCGAGCATCGCCGAGACGAGCTCATTCGCCTGACGGACGAGGGCTTCCCGCTCAGGGGCGATGCTGCCCCGCGCGACGAAGAGCGCCGCCCGCGCCGCCTGTCCCCACTCCCGGATCCCAGCCAGCCCCGGCGGCGGCTCGAGGCCCGCTTCCTCCGCGACGCGCTCGCGCCCACGGAGCGCGTCGGCGAGGCGCGCCGCCGACGCCTCGAGCTCGGGCACCTCGGTTTCGAGAGCCTGCGCCTCGCGGTCGAGCGCGGTCCGCTCGGCGAGCGCCTCTTCGAGCCGCCGGCATGCGACGGCGTGGAGGTCGCGCGCGTGGACTTCGTCACGGCGGGCGGCGGAAAGCTTCTCGCCGTCACGCTTCGTCGTGGCCGCTGCGAGCGCGAGCTCGGCCCGGGCGAGCTGCTCGGCTGCGGCCGTCTGCTCGAGCTCGGCCGTCTCGACGGCCTCATGGCGCCGTTCGCGCTCGTCGAGCAACCGCGCGAGGAACACCTCGATCTCCTCGGCGCGGCGTGCGAGCGCGTCCACCTGGCCGCCGAGCGCGTCGAGCTCGGCGAGCGACCCGGCGAGCCCGTCGTCGATCCGCTTCAGCTCGTGGAGGTAGGCGGTCGGGGTCGGGGGCCGGACCACCCGGTCAAGACGGCGTGACGCGATACGCGTCGAAGACCGAGTCGATCTGGCGTAGCGCGTTCAGGATCGCGCGCAGCGCCTTGATGTCACCGATCTCCGCCACGTACCAGTTCTTCGCCATCTGGTCGGCCGTGTGGCCGCCGTACTCGACGATGTTCGCGCCGTGCTCGGCGAACGTCCTTGCGACGTCCTCGAGCAGCCGTGGGCGATCCCACGAGTCGACCGCGATCTGGACACGGAAGCTCGACGACGCGTCTCCCCCGTCCCACTCCACGGGCGTGAACCGCTCCGGGTTGCGCATCAGCGCGCGGACGTTCGGGCAGTCGGCGCGGTGGATCGTGATCCCCTTGCCGAGCGAGATGTAGCCGACGATCCCATCCCCGGGCACCGGGTGACAGCACTTCGCTAGCCGCACGAGCACGTCCTCGACGCCGACGACGTTGATGCCGAAGTTCTGCGACGCGACCGCCTCGCGCGCCTTTGGCTTGACCGGGACGGTCTCCTCGGTCGCCACCTCAGTCGTCTTGAGACGGTGCAGCACCTTGCCCACCACCTGCGAGACCTGGAGCTTCCCCGAGCCGAGCGCGAGATAGAAGTCCTCGGCCTTCTTGAAGCCCATCTCGCGGATGATCTGGGCGAGCATCGGCGAGCCGGCGATCTTCCGGATCGGCAGGTTCTGCTGCTTGAGCGCGGTCTCGAGGCTCTCACGACCCCGCTGCTCGGTGTCCTCGCGCGTCTCGCGGCTGTACCACTGGCGGATCTTGTTGCGGGCACGCGTCGACGCGACGAGGCCCATCCAGTCGCGCGACGGCCCTCGTCCCTGCTGCTTCGACGTCAGGATCTCGACGAAGTCGCCGCTGCGCAGCCGGTAGTGCAGCGGAACGATCCGGCCGTTCACCTTCGCGCCGACCGTGCGGTGGCCGACGTCGGTGTGGACGGCGTACGCGAAGTCGATCGGCGTCGAGCCGGATGGAAGGCTCTTGACCTCGCCCTTCGGCGTGAACACGTAGACCTCGTCCTGGAACAGGTCGGTGCGGAAGCTCCGCATGAACTCGCCGGGGTCGGTCTCGTCCTGCTGCCAGTCGAGCAGCTGCCTGAGCCAGGCCATCCGCTCGGGATCGTCCTTCTTCCCCTTGGCATCCTTGTAGAGCCAGTGCGCCGCGATCCCGAACTCGGCTGTTTCGTGCATCTCCTGCGTCCGCACCTGGATCTCGAGGGGCCGGCCCTCCGCCCCGATCACAGTCGTATGGAGCGAGCGGTACATGTTGATCTTCGGCATCGCGATGTAGTCCTTGAAGCGGCCGGGCATCGGCTTCCAGAGCGAGTGGATGACGCCCAGGGCGCCGTAGCAGTCGCGCTCGCCCTCCTTGCCGTCACGCTGGACGATCACGCGCATCGCGGTCAGGTCGTAGATCTCGTTGAACTCCTTCCCGCGCTTGGCCATCTTCTCGTAGATCGAGTAGAAGTGCTTGGCCCGTCCGAGGATCTGTGCCTCGATGCCGACCTTGTCGAGCTCGCGCTCGAGCACCTCGCCCGCCTCGCCGACGAACGCCTCCCGGTCAGCGCGACGCTGGTTCACCATCGCCTGGATCTCCCGGTAGCGGCGCGGATGGAGCGTTTGGAAGGCGAGATCCTCGAGCTCCCACTTGATCGTGTGGATGCCGAGGCGGTGTGCGAGCGGTGCGTACACCTCGAGCGTCTCGCGCGCCTTCTGGAGCTGTTTCTGCTTGCCGAGGTACTCGATCGTCCGCATGTTGTGAAGGCGGTCGGCGAGCTTGATCAGGATGACCCGGATGTCCTGGGCCATCGCGATCACCATCTTGCGGTAGTTCTCGGCCTGCGCCTGCTCCCGGCTCTGGAACTGGATCCGCGTCAGCTTGGTGACGCCCTCGACGAGCTCGGCGATCTCCTCGCCGAACTCGGCACGAACCTGGTCGATCGAGGTCGGTGTGTCCTCGACGACGTCGTGCAGCAGCGCCGCGGCGAGCGACGCGTCGTCGAGGCGCAGCTCGGCGAGGATCTCGGCGACGCCGAGCGGATGGGTGATGAAATCCTCGCCGCTTCGTCGTTGCTGGCCGGCATGGGCTTCCGAAGCGAACGCGAACGCGCGCTCGATCAGGTCCCGGTCGACGTCCGGGTTGTAGGCCGCCGTCTTCCCAAGGAGCCGCTCGAGGATCCTGTGGTGCCGCTGGGCGGCGGTCTCCTGAACGACCGATCCCATGGGGTAAGTCTAGCGTCGGCATGTCCGGCCGAACCTTGAGCGGCCCGCCCCGAACGAGCCTCCTAGGCGGCCTTCTGCAGCGGCTGGCGACGCCCCGCGAGCAGCTCGCGAAACGTCTCCGATTCGACGAGGTGGCGCCGCCCCTCCGAGCCCCCGACGAGCCCGAGCTCGGCGAAGACGGCGCGCGCGTCGTCGCTCCACGATGTCTCGCCGGCCTTCCACTCCTCGCCGAGTCGGCGGCGCAGCGCTTCGTACTCGTCGGGCGTCTCGAAGGCGCGCTTGACCACGAGCTGCGGCGAGACCGTCCCGTTCCAGCGGTTGGCCCCGAGCCGAAACGCGACGTCATACGTCCCGTCGCGCCGGTAGCGGTCGAGCCGCGAACCCTCGTTGAACGCGATTCCACCCGACCTCGTCCCTCCCGCGGTCACGGCCAGACGCAGATGCTTGCCGTCGCCGACAGCCGCGAGCTCGGACAGCTCGCATCCGACTGCAAGCAGCGTCACGCCGGGGTTGCCGAGCCCGAACGGCGCCAGGCGCTCCAGCTCCTGGACGAGGTCGAGGGTGAGCTCGGCCCCGTGGACGACGGCGTCGACGCGGACGAAGGGCCGCAAGTCGTCGTCGGCAAGCGCCTGCCCTGCGTGGGCGGCGAACGCCGCCGCGAAGTCGTCGATCCGCTCGGGGTCGATCGCGAGGCCCGCTGCCGCACGGTGGCCACCCCAGCGCTCGAGGTGGGGTGCGCACGCGCCGAGCGCGGCGTGCAGGTCGAAGGACGGCACGGAGCGGCCCGACCCCGTCCAGACGTCGTCACCGCCCGCGACGAGGACGACCGGCCGGCTGAACCGCTCGACGAGCCGCGATGCGACGATCCCGATCACGCCGCGATGCCATTCCTCGCCCGCGAGCACGTACCCGCGCTGCCGCTGTCGCGCCTCCGGCCACGATGCGACCTGCTGCAGCGCGTCGCGGAGGATCCGGTCCTCCACGACCTGGCGGTCGCGGTTGAGAGACTCCAGCTCCGCCGCGAGCGTGTCGGCCTCCGCCTCGTCCTCGGTGAGCAAGAGCTCGAGCGCGACGCGCGGATGGCCGAGCCGGCCGGCTGCGTTGAGCCGGGGCACGAGGCGGTACCCGACCCCGCCCGCGTCGATGGCGGCCGGATCGAGGCGGGCCGCCCGCATCAGCGCCCGAAGCCCCGGCCGCGTCGTCCGAGCGAGGCGCCGCAGCCCGGCCACGACGAGCGCACGGTTCTCGTCGAGCAGCGGGACGACGTCCCCGACCGTCGCGAGTGCAACCAGGTCGAGGTGTCTCCTCACGCTCTCGTCTCCGATCAGCGCCTGACCGAGCTTGTACACGACACCGGTGCCGCACAGCTCCGGGAACGGGTATTGGGACGGCCTCGTGGCGACGATCGGACAGTCGGGGAGGGCCTCGCCGGGCCGGTGATGGTCGGTGACGACGACCTCGAGCCCGAGCGAGCGCGCCCGGGCGACCTCCTCCACCGCCGTGATGCCACAGTCGACGGTTAGCACGAGCCCGGACCCGTCCTCGGCGAGCCGCGCCAGCGTCTCGCCGGAGACGCCGTAGCCCTCCTCGAAGCGGCTCGGAAGATGCCATTCGACGTCGGCGCCCGCCTCGCGGAGAACGAGGATCGCCAGCGCCGTCGCACAGACGCCGTCGGCGTCGTAGTCGCCGTGAACGCAGATCCGGGTTCCGTCGGCCACCGCGCGACGGATGGCGGCGCACGCGGCTTCCATGTCGCCGAGCAGCAGCGGGTCGTGGCTCACCGCCTCGGCGTCGAGAAAGGCCCGCGCTGCCTCCGGGTCGCCGTAGCCCCGCCGGACGAGCACGCTTGCGGTCGTCTCCGAGAGGCCGAGCGCCCGCTCGAGCGCGCCGACCTCGTCGCGGGGGCACGGACCGAGTGTCCAGCTGCCCTCGTACATGTGTTCCAACCTACGGGCACGGTCGGACGACGACGGCACAGGGTGGGGAGATCGGGGCGGATCGGCACGAAGTCGACACGCTTCCGCCGGGAGCGGCGGGTATCCTCGCCGTCGTGGCGGAGGCCAACTACCTCTCAGGGGACGACTACGTGATCGAGTTTCTTTCGTACCGGTTCGGCTTCAACGCGGTCGATTTCGAGCAGCGGGTCGTCGCCGCCGCGGTCAAGTTGGGCCTGGTCGCGTCGAGCGACCTCGACGAGGAGGAGGCGGCCGACCTCGTCGAGCTCGTCTCGGAGGAGCGGATCGCCGAGCCGAGAAGCTCTCTCGGCGACTACGTCGTTCGCCACTGGGAGCGGCTGGCGCTGGTCGACAACCAGTCGCTCGTCTACTGGCTGCGAAAGCTCGTCTTTCGCGGCGCCTGGCTCGACCACCGGGTGAAGGAGCGGCTGCTCGAGATCGCCTGGGACGACGATGCCGCGGAGTTCAGCTACCACGATCCCCGCGGGGGGCGCGCGCTGCTCGAGCTCGCGCCGACACCGTCCTGGCACGAGCTGCAGTTTCGCCGTTAGAGACGGATCGCGGGCTGAATCGGAGTCCGCGGGTAGGCTGCCCGGCATGTCGTCCTCGCTCTGGCTTCCCGGCGTCGCGGCCGGCCCACTCGACGAGTTCGTCGAGCGCCTCCGCCGCCGCATCGAGAGCTTCGCGCAGGAGCACAAGGTCGACGAGGCCGTCGTCGAGATCGAGCTCGTCGGCGGCTCACGCTTCAATGTCTGCGCGATCGAGCCCGAGCCGGGCAGCGGCTTTCTCTCACTCCGCTGCTCGGGCGGCCACGAGGACGAGCCCGAGGAGGTGATCGTTCCCGTCGGCGCGATCGTGCGGATCGAGCTGCACACGATGCGCGACGAGGATCCGCGCGTCGGGTTCTCCGCGCCCGAGGCGAAGGGCTAGAAGAGGCTCGAGTCGGCGGCAGCCGCACCGACCCTCGCCCGCCCGAGCTTCGTGACGATCCGCCCGCGTGGCGTCCGCTGGATCAGCCCGAGCTGGAGCAGATACGGCTCGTACACGTCCTCGATCGTGTCGGGCTCCTCGCCCAGGGAGACCGCGAGCGTCGAGAGGCCGACCGGGCCGCCGTCGAACTTGTGCACGATCGCCGCGAGCAGCTCGCGGTCGATGCGCTCGAGCCCGTCGCCGTCCACCTCGAGCAGGTCAAGGGCTTCGCGGGAGACCTCGACGGTAACTGCGCCGTCGTGGCGCACCTCCGCGACGTCGCGGACGCGGCGGAGGATCCGGTTCGCGACGCGCGGCGTCCCGCGCGAGCGCGTTGCGATCTCCTCGGCCGCCTCGTCGTCGATGTCGACGCCGAGGATGCGTGCCGACCGGCGGACGATCGTGGCGAGCTCGTCCGGCAGGTAGTAGTCGAGCCGGTAGGTCATGCCGAACCGATCCCGGAGCGGGGTCGTGAGCAGGCCGGTGCGAGTCGTCGCGCCGACGAGCGTGAAGGACGGCAGGTCGATCGTCAGCGTCCTGGCCGCTGGTCCCTGACCGACGATGATGTCGAGGCGGAAGTCCTCGAGCGCCGGATAGAGGATCTCCTCGACGGCACGGTTGAGCCGGTGGATCTCGTCGACGAACAGCACGTCTCGCTCCTCGAGCGACGTGAGGATCGCCGCCATGTCGCCCTTCCGTTCGAGCGCCGGGCCCGCCACGGTACGGATCCCGACGCCCATCTCCTCGCGCACGATGTAGGCGAGGCTCGTCTTCCCGAGCCCCGGCGGGCCGACCAGGAGGACGTGGTCGAGCGCCTCGCCCCGCGCCTTCGCCGCCTCCAACCCGATCGCGAGCTGCTCCTTGACCCGCTCCTGACCGACGAACTCGTCGAGCCGACCCGGGCGGAGCGAGCCTTCGAGCTCGTCCTCATCCGGGACCAGGGTTGATGACGTGACGCGCTCGTTCACACCTTGAGCTTAGGGGCGGACCCGGACGGTTCCATTTCGTGACGAACGGCGCTAGAGTGCAGATCCTCCGTGCTGCGGCAGCTCGGTATTGCGATGAGCTTGTCGGCGTTCGTCGCGGGCGGCGCGCTTGCGGCCCCCGTCGAGCGGGCGACAACGGGAGCAACCGGGGAAGAGCAGGTCTGGCACGCCGTGCTCGAGGGTGGCGTCGACCGGTGGGGACGCAGGGACAACGGCGACGGGGTCATCGTCGAGTCGAGCGACAGCTACCGGACCCGCATCGAGTTCACGTTCACCGTGCCCGAGGACGACGGGAGTTTCTCCGGGCAGACGACTGGCGAGTATCTCTCTGCACGCTGGCATCTCGAGGGCGTGAACGGGGAGATGGGCCCGATCCTCTGCGACGTCCCGCTCGTCACCGAGCGGTTCAGCGTGGGGTGGAGCGGAAACGCTGTCGGGGTGCCGCGCGTCGTGACCGACTTCGGCGTCTTCCTCTTCGACGCAAAGGAGGTCAACGAGGAGACTCCGTGCCCGGACGCGGATTACGTCGCCTTCGCGGGCGAGACCGAGTACCTGGCGGACTCCCTTGGCAGGGTCATGAACGACCGCATCTCGTTCGACCTCCGACATCCCGTCGTCCCGGTGCTGACCAAGCGCACGGTTACGCAGAACGAGGAGACCGGATTCCGCCGGTTCGAGGACGACTACTGGACGCTGACGATCACGCCGCCGGGCGCCGACGAGCCCGGCGGCCATCCCCCGCCGCCTCCGCCGGTGCCGCCGCCGGGCCCGCTGCCGCCCCCGCCGAGTGTCCCGCCGGCGCGCGTCGGGGCCTGCACGATCACCGGCACCGCGGGCAGTGACGTGCTCGAAGGAACGATCGGCAACGACTCGATCTGTGGCCTCGGCGGCAACGACACGCTACGCGGCAACGGCGGCAACGACGCTCTCTCGGGCGGGCCGGGAAACGACACGATCGTCGGTGGTCCAGGGCGAGACCTCCTCTTCGGGAACGCGGGTCGCGACCGCCTCCGGGCGAAGGACGGCGAGCGGGATCAGATCAACGGAGGACCGGGCCGCGACCGGGCGACGGTCGACCAGAGCCTCGATCGCGTCCTCGGACTCTAGGCCGCCCGCAGCGCCAGCCGGACGCGCTCCCCGGGCGGCAGCTCCGGGTCGGTCTCGGCGAGCCGCTGCTCCGCCTCCCCAACCGAGTAGCCGAGCTCGACGAGCGCGTCTCTTGCGACCGTGTGCCCGTCGCCGGCGCCCAGGTGCGGGGCCTCGACCGCCTCGAGCACGCCGACCTTCTCCTTCAGCTCGAGCACGACCCGCTGCGCGGTCTTCTTGCCAATGCCCGGGATCGACTCGAACAGTGCCGTGTCCTCACGGACGAGCGCCCGCCGAAGCTCTCCGGGCGAGTACCCCGAGACGATTGCAAGCGCGACCTTCGGGCCGACGCCCGACACGGCGAGAAGCTGCTCGAACAGCTGCCGCTCGTCCGCGCTCGCAAAGCCGAAGAGCTGGAGCGCGTCTTCCCGGACGTTGAGGTGGGTCTCCAGCACGACCTCGTCGGCCCCGTCTGCCTGACGGATCGCGCTCGGCGTCGCGAGCAGGCGGTAGCCGACGCCGTTGACGTCGAGGACGAGACCGTCCGCGTCGAGCAGGATCGGTGTTCCGCGCAGCCGAGCGATCACTGCGACTCACACTACGGCCACGCTCGGATGGCGGCTTCGGCCGGATGGTCTAACATCTGCGCGCTCCGCCCAACCGTCCGAGGGGGATCTCATGCGCCACCGTCACCGAGGCATCCGATCGCTCGCGCTCGCGGCACTCGTCGCAGCCGCCGCCGCCGCTCTGTCCGGCGCCGCCCAGGCCGGCTCCGGCTCGAGCACCCTCGGCGTGCAGTTCTCGGGCAGCGGTGCGGGAACCGTCGTGCAGATCGCAGGGCCCGGCACGGGCACGTCGAGCGGGATCACGTGTGCGGTTCAGGCGGGCTCGAGCTCGAGCCAGGGAGTCTGCACCGCCACGCTTTCGTCCGGGCCCCCGGCACCGTACGTCGGTCTGTCTGCGCAGCCTCCCAACGGATCCGAGTTCGAGGGATGGACTGTCTCGCCGAGCGGCACCCCGACCGATCGCTGCGGCTCCGAGCCCGTCTGCTACGTGGGGATGACCGCGAACGTGACGGTGACCGCGCGCTTCGTCCCCACGCCGAATATCCCGCTTACGGTCGTTCGACAGGGAGCGGACGAGGCAGCAGGCTCGGTAACGAGCGGTCCCGCAGGCATCACGTGTACTCCCACCACGGCGGACTGCACGGCGAGCTTCCCAGCGGGCACCGTCGTGACGCTCACCGCTGCTGCCGGCCCTGGAGCGACGTTCGGCGGGTGGGGCGGCGCGTGCCAGAGCGCGGGTGCCGCCGCGACGTGCACGCTCACGCTCACGAGCGTGGCAGCGGTAACCGCCACGTTCGACGTGGCGACGCAACCGCTGACCGTGACCGTCAAGGGCTCGGGTGGCGTGACCAGCACGCAGCAGCCCGGGATCTCGTGCCCGGTCACCTGCCAGGCGTCGTTCAAGCAGGGGAGCCAGGTCGAGCTCACGGCCTACGCGTCGACCGGCTACGTGCTCTCCGGCTGGAGCGGCGCAGGCTGCTCGGGCACCGGACAGTGCGTCGTGACGATGAGCCAGGCACAGAGCGTGACCGCGTCCTTCAAGACGGCGGCGGTCCAGGCATCGCTGAAGAGCACCAAGGTGACGAAGGACGGGCCGAAGAAGGCCAAGCGCGTGCTCAACCTCACCTTCTCGGCGCAGGAGAAGGTCAGCGCGACGATCCGGATCGTGCGCAACGGCAAGGTGTTGCAGACCAAGCAAGTCTCAGGCATGGGGCCCGGGACACCCAAGGTCCGGATCAACATCGGAAACGAGGTCGCGGCCGGCTCGGCTCAGGCTCAGATCACGCTCAAGAACAAAGCCGGGACGACGAAGAAGATCTCGAAGAACTTCTCGCTCCCCAAGGTGTAGTTAGCTCCGCGCTCCCGACGCCAGCCGCTGCAGCGGCGGCGCGAGCGCGTGGCAGATCGCCACCGCGAGCGCGTCGGCCGCGTGGTCGGGCGTCGGCTCGACCTCGAGCCCGAGGATCGCCTTGACCATGCGCTGCACCTGCTCCTTCTCCGCCCGCCCGTAGCCGCAGACGCTCTGCTTGACGGTCGCAGGCGAATACTCGGTACATGGCAGCTCGGCGGCTGCGCAGGCGACGAGCACCGCGCCGCGCGCCTGCCCGACGGAGAGTGCGATGCGGGCGTCGGCGCCGACGTACGACTCCTCGAGCGCGACAGCGTCGGCTCCGTGCATCGTGATCAGCCCCGCCACCCCGGCGTGGATTCGGAGCAAACGCACCCCCAGGGGCTCGCTGGACGGGCCCCGCCACCAGCCGAAGTCGACCGCTCTGAGGCGGCCACCTTCTGCATGGACGATGCCGTACCCGCACGCTGCCGTTCCCGGATCGATGCCGAGGACCTTCACGAGCGGAGGGTAGGCACATCCCCGGACGGCGCGTGAATTCCGATCAAGCATCTAGAGTCGCCCGGTGCGCTTCCGCTCGCCTGCTCTCGCCGCGGCCGGGCTGGCGGCCGCGTTGACACTCGCCTCGAGTACGGGCGCCGCGGTCGAGCGCGGCACGATCGTGACCAACCGCGGTGCAGCGGGCGTCGTGCTCGGGATGACCCGCGCTCAGGTCGTCGCGAAGCTCGGCAAGCCTCTCTACGAGAACGCGAACGGCTTCATGCAGTACGCGAAGCAGAACCTGTTCGACGTCTACGTCGACAGGACCTCGAAGCGGGTCCGGCTGATCGGCGTGTCGGGCCCGAGGTTCTGCACCGTCCGAGGCGTCTGCATGCTGACGAGAAACGGCATCGCCCGACTCAGGGCCCAGTACGGGGCGGCGCTCCGCCGGTTCACCGACGAGACCGGGGAGGTCGGGTACGAGCTGCGCGGGCGCTTCGGCGGCAAGCCCGTCTTCACGACGTTCTTCCCCGACCGGCCGAGACCGAGCGGCCGGGTCGTCCAGGTCTTCATCGGCTACCGCTGAGCGAGTCGTACTTGCGCCAGGAGGTTTCCTCGGCTACACCTCTAGTGTGGCCAGAACGCATGCGGCCTTGGCCGTTCTGGCGCTCGCAGCGACAGCATTGCTCGCCCCCGGCGCGAGCGCGAGCGTCGACTCCGGCACGATCATCGCCAACCGCGGCGTCGCCGGGGTAACCCTCGGGGCAGCCCGTGCCACGGTCATCGAGCGGCTGGGAAGACCCGTCAGCGAGAGCCGCGCAAGAAGCACCATGAGCTATTCGCGAAATCGGCTGTTCGACATTTACCTCGACCCCCGCTCGAAGCGCGTTCGGCTCGTCGTGGTCGTTGGCCGAGGGTTCTGCATAGGCAAAACGCTGTGTCTCCTCGAGAAGGGTGGCGTCGGACGCCTGAAAGCACGGTACGGGACCGCTCTCAAGCCAGTGTCGGTGGAGGGAAGCGAACGGGCATTCCGCCTCTCGGGCGCGTACCGCGGCCGCCCCGTCTTCACACAGTTCTCGATCGATCGAAACGTCCCCAACGGGCGTATCACGCAGGTGACCGTCGGCTACTTCGTTTAGGCGAGGCAGCGACGCAACACCCGAGCCGATTGCCTGAGCCAGCGAGCCCCGAGCCCGTGCGCCCCTACTAGGAAGCGACCGCCTCGAGCACCTGCTCGGGGATGTCGAAGTTTGCGTAGACGTCCTGGACGTCGTCGGAGTCCTCTAGCGCGTCGATCAGGCGGACGAGCTTCTTTGCATCGGATTCGTTCTCGATCGCGACCGTGGTCTTCGGCACCATGGTCAGCTCGGCAGACTCGTAGGCGATCCCGGCGGCGTCGAGCGCCGCGCGTACGGTCGCGAGATCCTCGGGGGAGGCCGTCACCTCGTAGCTCGAGCCGTCGGGGACGACGTCCTCCGCACCGGCGTCCGCGGCGGCCATGGTCAGCTCCTCCTCGTCGACCGAGTCACCCGGCACGAGAATGACGCCCTTGCGCTCGAACAGCCACGAGACGACCCCGGACTCGCCGAGGTTGCCGTCGTTCTTCGCGAAGATGTGCCGCACCTCGGCGGCGGTGCGGTTTCTGTTGTCCGTCAGCGCCTCGACATAGACGGCGACGCCGCCGGGCCCGTACCCCTCGTAGGCAACCGTCTCGTAACTCTCCCCGTCGGCACCCGTGCCGGCACCGCGGGCGATCGCACGCTCGATGTTCTCCTTCGGCATCGAGTTGTCGCGCGCCTTCTGCACCGCCGCGGCCAGCGTCGCGTTGGCATCCGGGTCAGGGCCACCCTGCTTCGCGGCGACGATGATCGCCCGGGAGAGCTTCGAGAACAGCTGGCCGCGCTTGGCGTCCGCGGCGCCCTTCTTGTGCTTGATCGACGACCACTTGCTATGCCCGGACATGATCCTCCGCTCGCACCAGCTCCAGGAACCGCTCGTGCAGCCGCGGGTCGTCGGTCAGCTCGGGATGAAACGACGCGACCATGATCCGCCCCTCGCTCAGCCAGACGGGCTCGCCGTCGAGGTCCGCGAGCACCTCGACGGCCGGGCCGGCCTGCACGACCCGCGGCGCGCGGATGAAGACACCGTGGAACGGGCGCGCGTCCCCGGCCAGGTCGACGTCCGCCTCGAAGCTCCGCACCTGGCGGCCGTAGCCGTTACGCCGTACGACGAGGTCGATCTCACCGAGAAACGGCTGTCCGGCCGCGCCGTCGACCGCGTCGCGCGAGAGGAGGATCATCCCCGCGCAGGTCCCGAAGATCGGCCCGGGGAACGCGCGGATGGCGTCATCGAGGCCGTAGAGGCGCACGAGCCGACCGATCGCGGTCGACTCGCCACCCGGTACGACGAGCCCGTCGAGGCCCGCGAGGTGCTCGGGGAGACGCACGTCCACCACGTCGGCGCCGAGCCGCGAGAGCACGGCGCGGTGCTCACGGAAGTTTCCCTGGAGGGCGAGCACTCCGACGGTGGTCATGCCGTCGATTCTACGTGGCGTCCTGACACGGCCAGCAGCGCCCTCCCGGATGCCGCTGCGCCCCGCCGACTACGATTCCGCGCATGCGGGAGCCCTCGCTGACCGTGCGCGCGCGCGGCCGGATCGCGTGCTGGGAGGTCGGGCAAGGCAAGACCGTGCTCCTACTCCACGGCTTTCCGGATCACGCGGTCGGCATGCTCCCGTTCGCCGAGCGCATCGCGGCTGCGGGAGCCCGAGTGGTGGTGCCGGCGCTGCCCGGGTACGAGCCGTCGGATCCTGCGCCCGACGGCGACTACAGCGTCGGCGCAGTCGCCGCGGACATGGCCGCGCTCCTCGACACGCTCGGCGTCGCGACCGCCTCGGTCGTCGGACACGACTGGGGCGGGCTCGTCGCGTACCACCTCGGGACAGCCCACCCGGAGCGTTGCGACGCGCTCGTCGCGCTCTCCGTTCCCCACCCCAGCGGCTTCGGCCTGCGGCGGAGGATCGTTCGCGAGCAGCAGAGCGCCGCCTACGCCTGGATCCTCGCCTACGCGGCGGACCGCGTCGAGATCGCCGCCGACGCTTCGTGGCTGACCCAGATCGCGCAGCTGTGGTCGCCCGGTCTGCGCCGCGACGACTGGGACGAGGTGCTCGACGTCCTGACGCGACCCGAGGTCGCCGAAGCCGTCTGCGGCTGGTACCGGTGCGACTTCGACGGCGTCGGACAGCCGACGGGCGACGTTCGCGCCCCCACCACCGTGGTGCACGGCGCGCAGGACGCCTGCATCGGCCCGGCGCTCTACGAGGGCCTCGAAGCGAGATTCACGGCGGGCCTCAAGCGGCATCTCCTACCCGCGGTCGGGCACTGGCCGCACCTCGAGGCGCCCGACGAGACCGAGGCGATCGTGCTGGCTGCGCTCGGCCTCGCGACCTGACGGGCCGTCCGGCCTTACCAGCCGCGCGACTCGAGCAGCTCTTCCGGTGCGAGCGAGCTCGCGTCGATGCCGCGCATCGGCTCGCCGAGACCGCCCGAGACCCGGGCGAGGATTTCCGGGTCCCTGAAATGCGTCGTCGCCTCGACGATCGCCTTGGCGCGAACCGAGGGCTCGTCGCTCTTGAAGATCCCCGACCCGACGAAGACACCGTCGGCGCCGAGCTGCATGCAGAGGGCGGCGTCGGCCGGGGTCGCGATCCCGCCGGCGGTGAACATCACGACCGGGAGACGCCCGTGCTCGGACACCCACTTGACCAGGTCGAACGGAGCGCCGAGGTTCTTCGACTCGGTGAAGAGCTCCTCCTCGGGCAGCGACCCGATGCGCCGGATGTCGCCGGTGACCGCGCGCATGTGGCGAACGGCGTTGACGATGTCGCCCGTTCCCGCCTCGCCCTTGGTCCGGATCATCGCGGCCCCTTCGTTCACCCGCCGCAGGGCCTCGCCCAGGTTCCGGCAGCCGCAGACGAACGGGATGCGGAACTTCCACTTGTCGATGTGGTTCTCCTCGTCGGCCGGGGTCAGCACCTCGGACTCGTCGATGTAGTCGACCTCGAGCGCCTCGAGGATCTGCGCCTCGACGAAGTGACCGATCCGCGCCTTGGCCATCACCGGGACGGTCACGGCCTCCTGGATCTCCTGGATCTTCGTCGGGTCGGCCATCCGTGCGACACCCCCGTCGCGGCGAATGTCCGCAGGCACGCGCTCGAGCGCCATGACCGCGCAGGCGCCGGCGTCCTCGGCGATGCGCGCCTGCTCGGCGGTGGTGACGTCCATGATCACGCCGCCCTTCAGCATCTCTGCGAGACCGCTCTTGACGCGCATGGTTCCCAGCTCGGCCATCGCACGAATTCTACCGCCCCGAACCGGGCAGCTCGGCGCGCCGCCGGCGCAGCGGAGGAAATGGCGAATGGTGGGGGAAAGGAGAAGCGGGGCCCGCCGCATCGGGCCCCGCTCCAGGTGTCGATTGGCTAGAGCTCCCGCCGCATCGGAGCCCTTCCAATCTGCCGCCTACTGAGTATCCGCGGAACCGGGCCGGTTGACCCATCCCCCGCGCGGTGGTTCACCCCCGCAGTTCACTTCCCCCATCGTGGGGATGCCTCGCGACGTTCCTTCCCTATGCTCCGACTCAGCCGGTCAACGGAGGGGATCCAGCCGGTGGCCAGTGAGACAGAGGGGGCCGCAGCCTTATGTCTCACCAGCATGCGAAAGAGGCGGGAGCCGCAGCCGCCTCTTTTCGCTTTAACGCCTGCGTTTCGCGCTCAGCCGATCGGGTTGCCGCGCCAGGGGATCACTTCGATGCCCAGGCAGATCGTCACCTGCTCGAACCCGGAGCCGTCCTTCTTTCGCACCCAGTAGGTTCGACAGTTCGTCAACCGGATCGTGAAGAGACCGTCCTCCGGAGGCCGTGCCGGCAGTCTGCGTGGCGGCTCGAAGAAGCTGACCTTGAGCCCCGGTGGCACGTCGATGCCGCGGGCCGCCAGCACCTTCTCCGGCGACTCCAGAGCCCGCTTGTGGAGTCTCGCGTCGCCGACGCCGTCGACCAGCACGTCCCGAACCTTGGCGCTCGCGGCAAACGACTCGGCTTTCTCGAGCAGCTTTTGATCTCGTGCGGGAATGGGTGGCGGCGGCATGGCGTACCCCCGCCTAGCCGGCGTCGGCCGGCATGATCAGGCCGTAGTTGCCGTCGAAGCGACGGTAGACGACGTTGCCCCGGCCGCTCTCGGCGTTGACGAAGAAGACGAACCGCTCGCCCGTGACGTCTAGACGCCGAACCGCCTCCTCGACCGGAATCGTGGCGGTCGGCGCCCCGTCGAGCCGCAGGTCGACCGCGTACGGCTCCGGGGCGTCCAGACCGGGAGTCGGCTGGAGCCAACCGATTCCCCCGCCCTCGAGACGCCAGACGACGTTCTCCTCCCCGCTCGCCGCGTTCGTGAAGAGGAAGAAGTCGTGATCGAGCAGGCGCATGTCGAGCACGGCCTCCTCGGGCGTCTCGGGCCCCTCGGCGAAGGTCTTGTGCCGGACGAGCTCTCGCTCCTCGACGGCGCGCTCGAGGTAGTCGGGCCGGGCCGACCGCTGATCGCCGTGGCGCCACTCACCGGGCTCGGCGACACCGGTCTCGTGCCGCCGGGACTCGTAGTGGCTCGCGAGCTCGTCGAGCCGCCGCCGCAGTCGCTCCTCCAGCAGGTCGACGGCCTCGCGCATCTGCCGGGCGGCGACGTGCGCGCGCACGATCCGACCGCTGACATCGAGGCTCGCCTCGGCGACCGCGCGACGCTCGATCGCGGGGTTCGTCTCCTCCGCGAGCGTCGCCCGCGCGCGGATGATCGGTCGCGGCGCGAACCTGCCGACGCGGGTGAGCTTGTCCTCTGCGTATCGACGATCCCCCGCGCCGACCTCGCCGCGCGCAGTGATCTCGATGTCGAACTCCCCGGCCACCCGCTCCCCCCTCGTGTCGCACCGACATTCTACGACTGCGTCGTCGTCGTCGGTCGTCGTCAGGCGGACTCCTCGAGCGCCGCGATCTCCCGCTCCACCGCCAGCCGGCCGAGCGCATCGGCCTCGATCTGCCGGACGCGCTCGCGCGTGAGGCCGAGCTGCCGGCCGATCTCGTCGACCGTCATCGGGCGATCGTTGTGCTCGATCGCGTAGCGCAGGCGAATCACCTGCTGCTCGTGCTCGGGGAGGTTGCCGACCGCCTTGCGAAGCGCCTCCTCGCGGAGGTTCAGATGAACCTCCTCCGAAGGCTCGACGCCCTCCGCCGCGATCAGGTCGATCAGCCCGCCCTCCGAGTCTTCGCCGAGCGGCTGGTCGAGGCTCGTCACCGCCCGCGCGGTGTGCCGCACGTCGAGAACTCGCTCGAGCGGGAGCTCCAGCGCGTCCGCGATCTCCCCGTCTGTGGGGACACGCCCGAGTCGCGCGGTCAGCTCGGCCTGGATCCGCCCGACCTTGCGCTCGCGCTCGGTCACGTGCAGCGGGATACGGATCGTCCGCGCCTGGTTCGCGATCCCCCGCTGGACGGCCTGGCGGATCCACCACGTCGCGTACGTCGAGAACTTGAACCCTCTGCGCCAGTCGAACTTCTCGACGGCGCGAATGAGGCCGAGCACTCCTTCCTGGACGAGGTCGAGCAGCGAGAGCCCGTGGCCCTGATAGCGCTTCGCGATCGAGACGACGAGGCGCAGGTTCGAGTTCACCATCTGCTGCTTCGCCTCCGCGTCTCCCTTCTCGATGCGTTTCGCGAGCTCGACCTCCTGGGCGGCCGTGAGCAGCGGGTAGCGGGCGATCTCGTTGAGGAAGAGCTGGAGCGCGTCCGTCGTCGTCGCCACGAGGTCGCCGTTGACGTACGTCGGTCCAGGCGACTTCCGCCCGAGGTCGTCGCGCAGCTCGATCCCGCGCGCCTCGATCTCCTCCAGCAACGCCGAGACCTCGTCCTCGGGCAGCCCGAAACCATCGACGAGCTCCTCGAGCTCGGAGAGCTCGAGGTGTCCCTCGCCCTCTCCCCGTTCGAGAAGCGCTTCGAGCGCCGGCCCCGCCTCGGACATGCTGCTACCTCCTCAGCTCAAGCGTAGCGTGACGGCGTCCCGATCGGCCCCGTCGGCCGCGTCGCGCGTACCCGACTCGGCCTTCCGCTCGAGCAGGATCTCCCGGTTTCGCGGTCAACTATGTTGCGGGTATGGGTGGCAGGATCGGCAACACGCGCCTCGCAGCAGCAACGGCTCTGGCCGCCGTGGCTGCGCTGGCAGCGTCGCCGGCGGCCGCGGGCGACGTGTCCAGGCTCGTGGTCAGCGGATCGAGCGGGCAGCTCCGCGCGCAGGGCAGCACGCAGATTCGAACTTCGCCTTGCGCCACAGCCGGATCCGGCGACGGCGAGGGTCGCCGTCTACGTGCCGGCCGGCTACGGAACGCGGGTGGGCCGAGCCCCGGGAACCGTGATCGGAAGCGTCCTCGACGCGTCCCTCGACGCGGCGGGCACGGTTGGCCGGGCCAACGGCTCCGTCGTCGCCGGAGACCCGGCCGCCTTCACCGCGGACGCGTGCGCGCCGGGAACCCATCTCGCCGTGTGGCTCGTACAGCTCACGGGAGACGGCCTCGACCAGACGATCCCGCTCTTCGTCGATCCTGTCGTGGATGAGTCCGAAAGGGCGCTGGGCGCGGTTCGCATCGTCGCCTGCCCGCCCGCGCAGCCGCGCCTGCTCGGCCTGAGCCTCGAGCTCGACCGGGTGTTCCGAAACCCGGCCCAGCGGGGCACGTACCTCTGGCGGGCGCTCCTGACACCTGCGACCGGAGACCCCGCTTTCCCGAGCGCCGACGCCACCGCCGAGAGCCGCTCGCCCGTCGGGCTCCCGGCGCAGATCGTCCTCGAGGGCAGGTACGAGTTCCTGGCGCGCTCCGGGGTGGTGAAGGGCAAGGCGACGCTCGCCGGGAGCCCTGTCCGCGACGTCGCGCTCACCCTCTGGTCGGGCAAGAAGCGCTGGGGGCTCTCCCGAACCGGGATCGCGCAGACAGACTCGCGCGGGCGCTTCCGGCTCGTTCGCCCGCTTGCCACGACGACGTTCTTTCGCGCGTCGGCGACGCTTCCGGAGGAGGACGTCACGGACACCGGCTGCGCCTCGCCGATCGCCCCCGGCGGTTGTGTGAGCGCGACGCGCGGGTCGGTCGCCCTGGAGAGTGCACCGTTCAAGCTGGTCGTTCCGGCGGCGCCCACGCTCAGGCTCGGCGCCCGCGGCCCGGTCGTGCGAGCGCTCCAGGAGTCGCTCGTGCGTCTGCGCTACCTCCCGCCCGGGTCAGCGACCGGACGCTATGACGACCGCACCTGGCACGCGGTCGTCGCGTTCCAGGGCTGGCAGGGAGTGCCGCGCGACGGAGCTGCGGGCCCGCGCGTGTGGCGGGAGCTCGACCGCGCGCAGCTGCCCCGACCCTGGGGCGGGATGCGCGACGGCGTCGAGATCGACCTTTCGCGACAGGTGTTGCTGATGGTGCGCGGAGGCCGGGTCGTGCGCGCGGTTCACGTCTCCACCGGCGCCTACGGGCGCACCCCACGCGGTCAGTTTCGCATCTACCGCAAGGAGACGCTCTCCTGGTCGATCCCGTTCTCGACGTGGATGCCCTACGCCAGCTACTTCTCCGGCGGCTTCGCGATGCACGAATACTCGAGCGTCCCCGCGTACCCCGCCTCGCACGGCTGCGTGCGCGTC
Source organism: uncultured Actinomycetes bacterium (assembly GCA_963712465.1). Classification (GTDB taxonomy): domain Bacteria; phylum Actinomycetota; class Thermoleophilia; order Gaiellales; family Gaiellaceae; genus CAVQHY01. Next base: position 264,752 of record CAVQHY010000005.1, on the reverse strand, counting down.
CCCGGCGTCGAGGCGCCGATCCTGTACGCGTTCGCCGGGTACGGGACCCCGGTCTGGATTCGCTAGGCGGCGCGCCTGCGGCGCGTGCGCAAGCGCCACCAGGTGAAGACCGCCGCCGGTGCCGCGATCAACGCGCCCTTGGCGAACGCGCCGCCGCCGCCACGGTGTTTGGGCATGGTGGGAATTCTCGCGCTCCGGGTGGCGAAGCACAAGTAGGGGCCGATGGAGGGGCCGTTCGCCGCCGAGAGATGGGCGCGCGCGGCTCCTTATCATCAGTGGTTGCTTCGGGAGGTGAGACACCAGAGGAAAGTGAGGCCTGATGGCGGATCTTGGCGGTGGCATTTACGTATCGCGGGTGGATAGCGACGAGTTCGAGCCGGACGACGAGGTCGGTGGTTTCACGCACATGCTGTTTGAGGATGGCACGGCGATGGCAGGCCTGTGGAAGCGCGGATCTGACACGACCATTGACGGCAAGAGGCATGAGCTGCCTGCGCGCGAAACAATCATCGTGCTTACGGGATCTGTGCGGATCGAGATCGAGGGCGGACCGACGCTCGACCTGAAGGTGGGCGACATGGCCTCGATGCCGAACGGGGCCGTGACGACGTGGCACCCATCGCCGGAGTTCAAGGAGATCTGGTTCTACTCCTAGACGAATCGTCGTTGTGACGGGGCTACCCGAAACGACCGAATCCCCGTTTCCGCGCACGAACGCTTCGGCCGATCGGAGTATTGGCTCAGAACCTTTATAGACTGACGTCCCGACGAGAACGGGAGCTTGAACCGGCGAGAGGAGCAGAGATGGGCTCGATCAGAGACACGGCCGAGCAGTTCTTCGATGCCTGCGAAACAGGCAAGGGTTGGGACGCGTGCCAACGGTACTGCCACGCGGGCGCGACCTTCTCGTCTCAGACCCAAGCGCTGGAGGGCGTCAACACAGTCGAGGGCTACACGGAGTGGATGAAGGGTCTCTTGACGCCGGTGCCAGACGGCCGCTACGAGGTCCGCTCGTTCGCGGTCGACGATGCGCGACACAACGTGGCCGCCTATGGCGTATTCCGGGGGACGCACACCGGCGAGGGCGGACCGGTGCCGCCGACGGGTCAGAAGGTGGAGGCCGACTACGTCTACGTCATGGACTTCGACGGCGACCGAATCCGTCACATGACCAAGATCTGGAACGATGGGATCAGCCTGAAGCAGCTGGGTTGGATGTAAGCGCTCTCTAGGTGGAGCGATGACATCCTCGCCGTCGTTCGAGCAGTAGCGCCGGCTGATCCTCCGGATCGTCCCCCGGTGCAGTGCCCGCCGGCCTTTCGCATGGTCATTCTCGGTGGTCGCGTTGCCGCCACCCCTTCGCGAGACTCACCCTCTTCGACAGAAGCCGAGGTTGTTCAACGCCTTTCTCATTGGGCCCGCCTGGATTCGAACCAGGGACCGACGGATTATGAGTCCGCTGCTCTGACCGCTGAGCTACGGGCCCATGCTGTCAAACTGCCTGCAAATGCGAATGTTCGTACCTTGCTTCTCGTTTCCAACTTCCTTGCGCGTACCGGGCGCGTACAGGACCGCGATACTCGTCGCTCGTAAGCCTACGATGAGCTCGGGACGAATGGCTAGCTGGTGAGGCTGACCGGGTTCGCGGCGGGCTCACCGGAAGGGTTTCCACTAGCGGCGAACGCGCTGCCGCTCGAGGAACAGGCGGACTCCGGAGCTCGCGAGCCCAACGCCGGCGATGCCGAGCCCGCTCATGAAGACGGCGTGACGAGCGTCATGGTCGACGGCGACCGGTAGTGCGATGCAAGCGACAAGCGTGCCGAGGAGGCTGAGAGTGACGACGGCAATCCAGGCGTTTCGAACGGGTAGGCGGCGGATATACGGTCAGGGGAGGGTTCGGAGAAGGGTCATATCACCGAGCAGGCGAAGTGTCGCGACGAGGGCGCGAAAAACGCGGATGGCGAGGATGATCAGCAGCGGCATTTACTCGGCCTCGAGAAAGATCCCGATCAAGAAGAGGACGGTTGCAGCGATCCAGAGCAGGTGAACGAGAGTCGTGAGGACAGTCTCGTCGAGAGCGTGACGGGCGCTCTGGTCACGCGGATCGACTCGCAGGATGGCGGCCGCCTCAACGAGGGCCGGTGAGAGGTGACCGGCCGACTCGCGGGCGGTAGCGAGATTTACCTGCGCGTGGCGGGGCGCCGTCCCTCGTCGGCGACGTGATCGACCTGTTCGTGCGCCGGGCGGATGCCGAGGCGATGGTCGCCAACTGGGATCGGGACGAGCCCGAGGACGCTGGGTGCTCGAGGTGGTCGAGGTCGAGGTCGGCTACTCGGTGAACCAGGCGTAGCCCGTCGCGTTCGGGTCGGCCGTCGAGTGCAGCCAGTTTGCTGTCCGTAACGAATCGGACGAGAATCGGCAACGCGGGGTCGGGGCGCTCCCGTTTGGAAGGCTCGGTATGGCCGCGTATCCGAGCCGGCGTCCCTGGCCCCGCGCTGGCACGTACCACTCTCAGCGGAGGCGCTGTGCGCAGGGTCGCCGCCGCGCGCCAACCCTACGCCTCGAAACCCGCCGTGTGACCTAGCCATTCGGCCAGTTCGTGCCATGGTGAACCGAAGCCGCCCGATCTGCGAATCACGCGCGGAGCGGCCCCCTGTGGCCCGACCGGGGGTGCGCCGGCATCTCCCCGACCCCTCCGGCGGGGCCGCTTCCTCTACACCGTCCGCGACACCCGAGACGACGGCCAGCCCTCCCTCGTCGGCGACGTGATCGACCTGTTCGTTCGCGTACTCGGCCAACTAGCCTTTGCGCGGTAGGGGGCTCTCGACCAGACCCGGCACAAGAGCGTCTCATTGGTAGACGTTGGGTGCTCGCGGGACGAGCAAGTCTTGCCGTGAAGAAGTGAGACCTGTAACTTGCTGGCGCGATGGCGCTACACGTAGTCGTGACCACACGCGACGGCGAGACGTACGAGCTTGCGAGCTCAGCCATCGAGGGAGCCACAAAGCCACCGTGGCAGGAACAGACCCGGTGGCTTGAAACTGTAGACGGGTCATTCGTTCGCGCGGACGACATCATCCGCTTCAAGACCGACGAGACCGAAGGCCCCGCAGAGTCCGAAGCGGAAGCTCCCGACAGATCACTAGTCCGGCTCCTCCGGGCCACAGCTCCTGACGACGCCCCGCCGCCCACAGAGACGGCCGGGGACAACGAGCCCTGACGGGGTTCCGCGTGTACGCCGCGTGTACGGGCTTGTCTCCGCAGACCGCAAGTCGATGTAATTAGGTGAAACCAACGAACCCTGCCGCTTGTAGGGCAAACGCCGGCTTCGGGATGGACACGAGGGTCGCTTCCTCGATTATCAGTCCGCTGCTCTGACCGCTGAGCTACGGGGCCTGCCTTGCAACCCAGACGACCCGGGGGCGGTCGCGGACCCCGTGGGCGGGCCGCGGATGGGCGGGCCGCCGCGTTAGCCGTCCGGCAGCGGCCCGGGTCCCCCATCCCGAAGACGAGTCCCGACGGCCGCATCGGGACCCGGCGCGAGCAGCCTTGCCGCCGCCCGCTCGAGCCGCCTCACCCGAACGGGGGATGGACCGTCAACACTTCCCGCTCTTTCCGTGAATCTGTCGGACGACTCCGACCGCTAGGGCGGGTACGGTACCCGCAGCGGATCGACAAGCCCCGCTCGAGCCGTAAGAATAGGCGCGGTGCGCGAGGGGCGAGAGCGTGTCAGACCGGCAACCGTGGAGGTGGAGCTCGACGTGAAGGTCTTCCAGGCTGAGCAACGCGTGCGGACGAGAGCCGGCCTCGAGATTCGTGACATCACGGACGAGGTCAAGGAAGCGGTCGAGGCCAGCGGAGTCACCAACGGCATTGCCTGCGTGTATTCACCGCACACCACCTGCAGCGTCCGCGTCAACGAGTTCGAGCAGGGCTTCCTCGAGGACTTCGTCAGGCTGGTGCGGCGACTCGTGCCGAGCGAGAAGTACTACGCGCACGACGACTGGGACCGCCGCACCGAGAACATCTGCCCCGAGGACATGGACTTCGGCAACGGTCACTCGCACTGCATGTCGATGCTGATGGGACCGGCGGGCGAGTCGATCCCGGTCTCGGACGGTGAGCTCTGCCTCGGCACCTGGCAGCGGGTCCTGTTCATCGAGCTGGACCGCTCGCGCGACCGCCGCTGGATCGTTCAGGTCGTCGGAGACTGAGGCTCGGCCGAGGCGTTAAGCGACGACGGGGCCGCCGCTTGCCCCGTCGCCACTTGCCGCATGGTTCCCGGGTCTGCCTCCGCCGCATCGGGGCCCGCCCGGTATGTCGCTTGCTGCCCTCAGTCTGCACGAGGCGACCCTCGCCGTCCCCCCTCGGAGGGAGTTGACCGTCTCCCCCGTCCGCGGTTGACCGCGCTCCTTCACTCGATCCCGTCGAGCACTTCGAGTCACGAAGCCCTCGCGAGCGTCGCGAGCACGTCGTCCGCGTAGCGTTCGAGCTTCGCCGGGCCGACGCCCGAGACCGACGCGAGCTCGGCCGGGCTCTCCGGACGGCGGCGAGCGATCTCGGCGAGCGTCCGGTCGTGGAAGACGACGTACGGCGGCACGCCGTCCGTTCGGGCCCGCTCGAGTCGCCAGGTGCGAAGCAGGGCGAACGCCGGATCGTCGCGACCCTCATCCGCGAGGTTCTCGACCCGGGGGGAGCGCAGATCGAGCTCGGCCAGGAACCGGCTCGGCTTGCCGCTTCGGCTCCGGCTGAGGACGAGTTGCCGCTTCGCGCGGGTAATCCCGACGTAGAGAAGCCGCCGCTCCTCCGCGAGCGCCTCGTCCTCCGTAGCCTGCCGGCCGGGCAGCTCCCGTTCTTCGAGAAACGGGAGGAACACGACCTCGAACTCGAGGCCCTTGGCCCGGTGGTACGTGAGCAGGTGCACGCCGCGATCCTCACGGCCGGCCCCGAAACGCTCCCGCAGGCCGGAGAGGAATCCGGTCATGCTCGTCGACCCGTCGTCTGCCTCGGTGGCGAGGCGGACGAACCGGGCCAGGTCGTCCTGTCGCGTTTGCTCGGCATCACCCAGGCCGTCGGGCGGCTGCTCGAGCCAGCCGAGCCGCTCGGCCGCGCGGCGGACGTCAACGGTCACTGTGACCGACTCCGAGCCGGCAAGCTCGGCAGCCAGCCGCCTCGGCCCCTGCCGCTCGAGGAACGAGCCGCCGCGCACCTGATACGGAATCCCCGCGTCGCTCAGCGCTTCCTCGAAGTCCTCGGAGCGCGCGTTCGTCCGGTAGAGCACCGCGATCTCGGCGGGCGGGACGCCCTCCGCGATCAGAGCACGGGTCCGCTCTACGACGAATCCGACCTCCTCCTCGCGGGAGCCGAAGGCGTGCAGCGACGGCGCCGTCCCGGCCGGTCGGGTCGGCGAGAGCACCGTGTCGGACCCGCCGAGCCGAGGCGCGAGCCGATTCGCCAGCGCGAGGATCTCCGGGCTCGAGCGGTAGTTCTCCTCGAGGCGGAACACGGCCGTGCTCGGGAGCTGCGCGGGCAGGTCGAGGAGGTAGCGCGGCGTCGCCCCGGTGAACGCGTAGATCGCCTGGTGGTCGTCGCCGACGACGCAGAGCTCCTCGCGATCGCCGAGCCAGAGCTCGAGCAGCGTCTGCTGCAGCAGGTTCACGTCCTGGTACTCGTCGACCGTGAAGGCGCGGTAGCGGTCGCGGAACTCGACGGCGGCGGTCTCGTCCTCGGCGAAGAGTCGGATCGCACCCTCGAGCAGATCCTCGAAGTCGACGAGCCCCAGCGTCGCCTTCCGCTCCTCGTAGCGACGGAAGACCCGCTCCATCAGATCCGGCGGCAGCGGGGGCCGGCGACCTGCGAGCGCTGCTCGATACGTTGCCGCGGTGAGGCGCCGGTTTCGCGCCCACTCGATCTCCGTGGCGAGATCGGCCGCGGGCCGGAAGCGGTACGCGCCGGGCAGGCCGTTCGCGAGCTCGCGCAGGAGCAGCACCTTGGACGGAAGGATCTTCCGCTCGCCCGGCCGGAAGTAGGAGAGCTGCGCGAGCGCCGCGGAGTGGAACGTACGCGCTGCGACGCCGCGCACGCCGAGCGCCGAGAGGCGCGACCGCATCTCCCCCGCGGCCTTGTCGGTAAACGTGACGGCGAGGATCTCGGAGGCGCGAAACGCGCCCGACGCGACCTGGTTCGCGATCCGCCGCGTGACCGTCGTCGTCTTGCCCGAGCCGGCTCCCGCGAGGATGCACACGGGTCCGCGGACCGTCTCGACGGCCCGCCGCTGCTCGGCGTTCAGCCCGTCGAAGATCGCGTCGTCCTTCACGTTCGTACCCTAGACGCGGTGTCGGAGAGCGCTCGAGGCTCGCCGGCGCTCGGCTGTGTTTCGACACGAGGCTGCCGTTCTTTCTCGACACGGAGTCGGCCGTGCGGTTTACCGCACCCAGGGACACCGGGTAGCGCCAGTGCGTGAAGAGGCCGCCGCTGCGAGGCTTCAGTCGAGAGATACGACCGAGGAGCAGACCGTGAAGAAGACAAGCCTCATCGCCCTGATCGCAATCGTCGTGGCTGCGTTCGCCGCGACGACCGCGAGCGCAAAGCCCGTGAAGCCCGGCCCGTCGTGGCAGGACCGCGCCGAGCCCGCCCAGGTCTCGAGCGACCCCTCCTGGCCGGGAATCGCGCTGGCGGGAGGCGTCGTCGCCCTGGCGATCGCAGGCATCGCCGTCGCGGTTCGCCGAGAGCGGATCGACACGCACGGATCACCCGTCGAGCACGCGCCCTCGCGGCCGACGACGCGCCGGTCCGGGCCGAGCCCGGCGCCCTCCGTCTGAGCTGGAAAGGCCCTGGATCCAGGGCCTTCCTGCACTCCCCGGGCTGGACTCGAACCAGCAACCCTCCGGTTAACAGCCGGATGCTCTGCCAATTGAGCTACCGGGGAACGGCCGGTCGATTGTAGCCGCTACCCCAGGGCGCCGACCGCGTCCCGGATCTTCGTCAGCGCCTCCTGGAGCTCCTTCGTCCGCTCGGGGTCGGCGGTCGTGAGCTCACGACGGAGCTGGCGCTCATGGAGGCGGAAGAGAAGCTCCTTCGCCGTATCCTCGTCGATGCCCTCCGCCTCGACGCGGGCGTCGAGCTCGGCGAGGACGCCCACGAGCTCGTCGTCCGGCTCGCCCCCGGGCTCGACGAGATGAGCCCGCACGCGTTGGAGCAGCGGATCGTCGAAGTGCTCGGGGGAGAGCGCCGCCAGGCGTCCCGACAGCTCCGGGTGAGCGACGATGCCGGCGAGCGCGTCCCGCTCGAGCCGAGCGCCGGCCTCGAGCACCTTCCGGGAGATCTCGGTGCCGCGCTGGCGGGCAATCAGCGCGGGCAGCCGCCGCTGGAGGTCCTCGCCGAGGCCGAGCTTGTCGGCGGCGTACTGCACTGCGTCGACCCACTCGGTGTTCGGCTCGAAGCGCCCGACGATCTCCTGCACCCGGCGAAAGGCCTCCTCCTTCGAGCGCGCCCGTCCGATCTCGAGCTCGACCCGGTGGCGCAGATACGAGTCGGCCTGCCCCAGGCGGTCGAGGAAAGCCTCCGGCGACGAGCCCGGGTCCTCCCCCTTCGGCAGCGCGACCACCCGCACCTCGTCGAACTCCCGGTAGGCGAGATCCATGCCGCGCAGCGTCGCCTCCTGACCGGCGAGATCCGCGTCGAAGCACAGGTACAGGCGGCGGGCGAGCCGGCGTAGCTCACGCAACTGCGCCTCCGTGAGCGCGGTTCCCATCGACGCGACCGCTGCATGAACGCCGCGCTGGTGAAGGGCGAGCACGTCCGTGTAGCCCTCGACGACGATCGCCCGATCTTCCTTCGCGATCGTCGCGCGAGCCCGGTCGAGACCGTAGACGAGCGACGCCTTGTGAAACAGCTCGCTTTCCGGGGAGTTGACGTACTTCGCGGCGATCGGGTCGCTATCGGACAGCCGCCGCGCGCCGAACCCCAGCACGCGCCCCCTGGCATCGGCGAGCGGGAAGACCAAGCGGCCCCCGAAGTAGTCGTTGCCGCGCCGGTTGACCAGGCCTGCTGCGACCAGCTCCTGCTGGGAGAAGCCCTTCTTCCGTGCTTTGCGGCCGAGGACGTCACCGCCGGGGGAGAGCCCGAGTCGAAACTCCCGGCACGTGTCCTCGGAGAGCGCGCGCTCCTCGATCAGATAGCGGCGCACGGGCTCCCCCGCCGGAGCCTCCCACAGGTAGCGGCCGTAGAACGCCGCCGCCTGCTCGAGCAGCGCGAGCAGGCGCTCGCGCCGCTTGCGGGCGGCCTCGGCCTGCGGGGATGTCTCCTCGTACTCGAGCGCAACGCCGAATCGATCGGCGAGCCATTCGACTGCGCCGACGAAGTCGAGCCCCTCGGTCTCGCGTACGAAGCCGATCAGATCGCCCTTCGCCCCGCAGCCGAAGCAGTAGTACAGCTTGTCGACTGCGTTGACGCTGAAGCTCGGCGTCCGCTCGTCGTGGAAGGGGCAGCGTCCGGTCCAGCGCGCGCCCTGCCGTCGGAGCGGCGTTCGCGAGGAGACGACCTCGACCATGTCTGCCGCGGCGACCACCGCCTCCTTGGACGTATCCCTTATGCGGGCCATTCCAGACCGGGAGCCCGGGGGTCGGTCGGAGGGAGGAAGCCGAGCGCGAAGCGGTCGGTCATTCCGGCGATGTAGTCGGTGACGCGCTGCGCCGTGTCCCCCTCGCCGGGAGGGATCTCCTCCGGATGCTCGAGCAGCCACTCGAAGAGCCGCCGGATCGTCGCCACGGCGGTGGCGCGCTGCTCGTCCGCCGCAGGCCCGAGGTAGACCCGCTCGAACATGAAGGCCCGAAGGTCGAGCATTGCCCGCCCGACCTCGTCCGACTGGACGATGTCGCCGGCCGCCGCCGAGGCCTCGACAATGTCGTGTACGAGCGTGTCGATCCGCTTGGAGCCGCGCTGGCCGAGTAGCTCGATCTCACCGGCGGGCAGATCGCCCGCCGAGAGGATCCCGGCGCGGACCGCATCGTCGATGTCGTGATTCACGTAGGCGACGCGGTCGACGAGACGGACGATCCGACCCTCGAGCGTCGCCGGCTCGCCCTCGCCGGTGTGATGGAGGATCCCGTCGCGCGCCTCGAGGGTGAGGTTCAGCCCGCGTCCGTCGCGCTCGAGCACCTCGACCACGCGCAGCGAGTGCTCGTTGTGCCGGAAGCGCCGCCCGAAGCGCTCGAGCAGGATCTCGTCGAGTGCCTGCTCGCCGGTGTGGCCGAACGGCGGGTGGCCGAGGTCGTGGCCGAGCGCGATCACCTCGGTCAGGTCCTCGTTCAGGTCGAGGGCGCGGGCGACCGTGCGCGAGATCCCGGCCGTCTCGAGCGTGTGCGTGAGCCGGGTTCGGTAGTGATCGCCGCGGGGCGAGATGAAGACCTGCGTCTTCTGCTTGAGCCGTCGAAATGCCTTCGAATGGACGATTCGATCGCGATCCCGCTGGAAGGGAGTGCGGAGGCGACACTCGTCCTCCTCCGCGTGCAGCCGCCCGCGGGTCTCGTACGAGCGCACCGCGAGCGGCGACAGCGAGCGCTCCTCCCGTGCGCGCACGCGCTGCTCGAAGGCGTCGGCCACCGTCCCTGCGATCTCGGGAGACACCGTCCCAGGCTAGATGATCACAGGGACGGTGCCGCCGTCGACGCTCCACGCGGCCCCTGTCACGTAGCTGGCACGGTCCGAGCACAGAAAGACGATCGCGGCCGCTATCTCCGCCGGCTCGGCCATGCGCCCGAGCGGCCTTCCCTTGCCGACGTCGTCGAGCACCTGCTCGCGGGTCTTGCCCGACTTCGCGGCTACCTGGTCGGCGAGCCCGTTCTCGGCGAGCCAGGCAGGCGAGAGCGTGGGCCCCGGCGCCACCGCGTTGCAGAGGATCCCGTCCTTCGCGGTCAGATCGGCGACGAGACGCGAGAGCGACAGCACCGCCGCCTTCGTCACCGTGTAGTTCGGCATCCCCGTCGACGGCCGCTTGCCGGCCGTCGAGGCCACATTGACGATGCGACCGAAGCCCCGCGCGCGCATGTCAGGCAAGACGGCTCGGATCGCCCGTAGGTAGCTCATCACGTTCAGGTGCCACATCTCCAGCCACTGATCGTCCGTGAGCTCGTCGAACGAAGCCTGGTATGCGATTCCCACGTTGTTGACGAGACAGTCCACGTGCCCGAAGGCGGCAAGCGCCGCCTCGACGACAGCGGCAGGGGCGGCCGGATCGGCGAAGTCGGCCGCGACGCCGAGTGCCGCCCCGGTGTCGCCCCGGGCACGTTCCACCGACTCCTGACTGCGGCCGTGCAGGACGACGACCGCGCCCTCGGCGGCGAGCATCCGAGCGGTCTCGAGGCCGATCCCGGCCGTGGAGCCGGTAACAAGGCAGACGCGGTCGGCGAGTCCGAGCTCCATGGCGGCCTACGATAGTCGGCGTGACGACGATCCTGCTCGCCCGTCACGGCGAGAGCGACTGGAATGCTGCCGGGCGTTGGCAGGGACATGCTGACCGGCCCCTGACCGCAGTGGGCCGTCAGCAGGCCAGGCGGCTGGGCGCCGAGCTCGCGGGCGAACGCCTCGACGCGGCCTTCGCGAGCGACCTGCGACGCGCGTGGGAAACCGCCGACATCGCCGTCTCGTGCCTGGGACTCGATGTCGTTCGCCTGCGAGAGCTGCGCGAGGTCGACGTCGGCTCGTGGTCGGGCCTGACGCGAGCCGAGGTGGTGGCACGGTATCCGGACGGGATGCGCCGCTGGCAATCCGGCGGCGTCGGCTGGGACGACGGCGAGAGCTACGAGGACATGGGGGAGCGTGTCGCCGCCGCCGTACGGGCAATCGCGGCCGACCATCAGGGCGGTCGGGTTCTCGTGGTCTCGCACGGGGGTTCGATCCGCGCTGTGAAGGCGAACGCGCTCGGCCAGGGCTTTCACGAGTACCGCCGTTCCCACCCCGTCGAGCCGAACGCGATCCTCTCCGCGGTAACCGTTCAGAACGGCCGGATCACGTTGCTAGAGGCTTGATGTGAAATGGACACACCGGGGCCAAACCGAGCCTGCCCGCCGCCGTTGATCGTCGATCGTCACGCGCAAGCAGGCGGAACTCGAGAGGAGTAGCCGTCCGCGGTGTCGAAGGTGTCGTTGTGGCGAACCGGTGGGGCAGCGGCCGCCTGGAGGCGCTCAGCGACGGCGTCTTCTCGATCGCGATGACGCTGCTCGTGCTCGAGATCGCCGTGCCCGCGTCCGAGCTGAGCGATCTGTGGCACGGCATCGTCCAAGAGTGGCCCTCGTACCTGAGCTACGCCACGAGCTTCCTGACGATCGGCGGGCTCTGGCTTGTCCACCACGGCGTCTTTCGCCGCCTCGCCTTCGCCGACAACGTCGTCATGCGACTCAACCTGCTGCTGTTGATGGTGGTCGCCTTCCTCCCATTTCCGACCAAGCTCGTGGCCGAGGCGTTCCACGATCAGGACGCCGAACGCGCCGCGGTCATCTTCTACGGTCTCTTCCTGCTCGTGATCACGGCGCTCATCAACGCGATGTGGCGCTACATCGCCCGTCACCGCGAACTCCTCGAGGCGGAGGTCACCGACCGGGAGGTCAACGCAATCCTGCAGGCGACAACACCGACCGCCGCCTTCTACGTCATCCTCATCCCGCTGGCGCTTGTAGCTCCACGCGTGGTTGCGCTCGGTTACCTGCTCCTCGCGATCATCGGCATCGCGCGGGCACATGGCGACGTCGAAACGCACGCCGCAACAGCCAAATCCAGCGAGCCTGCCTAACAGCGAGTCGAAGGATGCTCGGGCACTCGCGAGCGTCGAGGTCCAGGTCGTAAGCGTCGAGATGGGCTGCCGCCGACTGGGTGACGGCGCGTCGGCGTATATGGCGGCCGGAATCCGCCAGGGCTCGGGCGACGCAGCAGCCGCTTCGTTTGAGAGGGCGGCCATGGTCGTCTCGCTCTCGCGAGACCAGGCCGCGACCGGGCCAGCACGACATCTTGCGTCAGCGACCGCACACGCGAACGGGTTGGTTCAAACCGCTACGCTGCGGCCGGTGGACGACTACACGAACAAGTACAAGGGCGAGCCGGTCGAGGTGGCGCTCTTCGGCGGCGAGTACCAGGAGGGCGTTCTCACCGCCTACTGCATGATCGACGACATCGTCCACATCGAGCTGAACGGCCATATTCTCGTCCCGCTCCAGAACGTGGCATCGCTCCACTGCACGAGTCGGTGTGACGCGCCCGATCCCGACTGGCCGCCGAAGGGCCTCGCCGAGGGCGACGTGGACGGCGACGCCGACGACGGGTCGTAGCCCGTGCCCGCGTGGACGCACGCGGCGCGGAACCTCCTCAAGGCCCTGATCCTGCTCGGCGCGTTCGTGGCCGCCTTCACCGCGCTCGGCTGGTGGCTTCGCGGCTTCGGGCTCGCGAGCGTCTTCTTCGTGGTCACGCTGTTGATCGCGGGAATGATCCACTGGTATGGGCCTCGGATCGTTCTCGCCTCGCTCGGTGCGAGAGAGCTTCTCCTCGCAGAAGGACCGCTCCTCCACTCGACGGTGGAACGGCTGGCACTCGCGGCGAAGGTGGAGCGACCCAAGCTGTATCTCCTCGCCGACGGTCACCCTCGGGCGTTCTCGGTGGGGCGCGGCGCCCGGTCCTCGGGGATCGCGGTGAGTCGCGGCCTGCTCGCTGCGGCGTCGCCGGCCGAGCTCGAGGGAATCCTCGGCCATGAGCTCGCGCACGCGCGACACCGCGACGTGACAATTCAGACGCCCGTGGTGGTCATCGCCGGCTGGCTCATCGAGGCGAGCCGGATCGGCGGCTGGCTCGAGCGCGCGCTTCTCTTCGTGCTCGCGCCCATGGCGTCCGCCACAACACACCTCTTTCTATCGCGCAAGCGCGAGTTCGCGGCCGACGCCTTCGCGGCGGCTCTGTGCGAGACACCGCACGGGATCGCCGATGCGCTTCTCCGCCTCGAGCAGGTCCAGGAGCTCGTCGACTTCAGCGCCAGTCCCACGACCGAGCCGCTCTACACCGTCAACCCGTTCGGCCCCGACCGGCTCGCGCAGATGTTCGACACGCACCCGCCCGTCACGGAGCGCATCCGACGGCTCCGAGCTCTAGACCCCGATTGGCGTGACAAGCTCCGGGCCGCGTAGTCGGTCGGCGACGCGGGGTTGCTCGCCGACCACGGGCGGCGGCGCACCGCGATGAACGATGAGCCGAGCGGCATGTGGGGAGGCGCTCAGCCCTACGAGCGCTACATCGGTCGCTGGAGCGCCAAGGCGGCGACCGAGTTCCTCGCGACTCTCCCCGTCGGCCCGGCTTGCCGGTGGCTCGACGTCGGCTGCGGTACCGGCGCCCTCACGGAAGCGATCCTCGCCGCCCGGCAGCCGATCGGCGTCGACGGTGTCGACCCGTCGGAGGTCTTCCTGAGCTACGCGCGTGAACGCGTCGCCGACGAGCGGGCGCAGTTCCACGTCGGAGAGGCGACCGACCTTCCGTTCGCCACGGGCGCGTTCGACGTCGTGGTCTCGGGGCTGGTGCTCAACTTCGTCGACGATCCGCCTCGCGCTCTCCGCGAGATGACGCGCGTCGCCCGCGCGAACGGAGTGATCGGCGCCTACGTCTGGGACTACGCCGACGGCATGCGCGCTATCCGCCACTTCTGGGATGCCGCCGTCGAGCTCGACCCTTCAGCACTGGAGCTGGACGAGGGGAAACGGTTCCCGCTCGCGCGAGCGGATCCGTTGGAGCGGCTGTTCGCAGATGCGGGGCTCGCCTCCGTCGTCGTGCGTCCGATCGAGATACCGACCGCCTTCGTCGACTTCGAAGATCTCTGGTCTCCGTTTCTGGGCGGCCAGGGCCCGGCCGGCGAGTACGTCGCCGCCCTCGACGTCGAGCACCGGTCCGCCCTGCGCGAGCACATACGTGAATCCGTCCCGGCCCGCCCCGACGGATCGATTCACCTCACCGCCCGGGCTTGGACTGTGCACGGACGAACGGACTGAACCCCAACGGAGGCAGCGAACGACGAAGGGCCGCTCGCGCGACCCTTCGAAATCAATCCGGCGGCGTCCTGCTCTCCCGGGAGGTTACCCTCCGAGTACCATCGGCGCTGGCGGGCTTAACTTCTCTGTTCGGAATGGGAAGAGGTGTTTCCCCGCCGCTATTACCACCGGAAATTGTGAGGGTCGGCGTGTCATCTCCACACACCCTCAAAACTCCATAGCAGCCTTCACGGTGTTCTGAATCAAGACCTCGGATGATTAGTACGGGTCCGCTGAACACGTTGCCGTGCTTGCACGTCCCGCCTATCGACGTGGTGGTCTCCCACGATCCTTACTCCCTCGAGGGGATGGGAAGCCTCATCTCGAGGTGGGCTTCCCGCTTAGATGCTTTCAGCGGTTATCCCATCCGGACGTGGCTAGTCAGCAGCGCCGTTGGCACGACGACTGATACACCAGAGGTCCGTTCGTCCCGGTCCTCTCGTACTAGGGACGACTCCTCTCAAGCTTCCAGCGCCCATGGTGGATAGGGACCGAACTGTCTCACGACGTTCTGAACCCAGCTCGCGTACCGCTTTAATGGGCGAACAGCCCAACCCTTGGGACCTACTCCGGCCCCAGGATGCGACGAGCCGACATCGAGGTGCCAAACCCTCCCGTCGATGTGGACTCTTGGGGAGGATGAGCCTGTTATCCCCGGAGTACCTTTTATCCGTTGAGCGACGGCAATTCCACTC
>CAVQHY010000005.1:0-245000 GCA_963712465.1 uncultured Actinomycetes bacterium | reverse complement strand
GTTCGAGCGCGGTACGGTCGTCCTCCGACTCCATGACGAGCCGGTAGTAGTCGGGAAGCAGCGCGTCGGAGATGCGCATCGTCTTTCCGAACTGTTCCTCGGGAGGATCGGAGAGCCCGATGTAGTTTCCGAGCGACGCGCTCATCTTGCGTCCGTCCGACCCGAGCAGCAGGGGAGTCGTCACGGCCATCTGTGGCTCGAGACCGTAGGCCTGCATCACCTCGCGGCCGGCGAGGAGGTTGTACAGCTGGTCGGTTCCGCCCAGCTCGACGTCGGCCTCGATCGCCACCGAGTCGTAGGCCTGCATCAGCGGATAGAGAAGCTCAGAGACGGAGATGGGCGCCTGCTCGGCGAACCGCCTGGCGAAGTCGTCTCGCTCCAGCAAGCGTGCGACGGTGATGGTGCGCGTTAGGCGGACGACCTCGGCGAAGTCCAGCCTGCCGAGCCATTCACCGTTGAAGCGAAGCTCGGTGCGATCGGGATCGATGATCTGCGACGCCTGCTCGAAGTAGCTCCGCGCATTGGCCTCGATCTCGTCACCGGTGAGGACGGGACGTTCCGACGAACGCCCCGACGGATCGCCGATCCGTGCGGTGTAGTCGCCGACGATGAGCACGCCGACGTGGCCGGCCCGCTGGAACGCGGCCATCCGCTGGAGCGGAAGCCCGTGACCCACGTGGATGTCCCGGGCCGTCGGGTCGATCCCGAGCTTGACCCGGAGTGGCCGCCCGAGTGCGAGCTTGCGCTCGAGCTCCCCTTCGGGAAGAACGTGGACGGCGTTACGCGTCAACTCGGCCGGCGGCGACATGGCCGGCCGATTCTACGGGCGTCGTGCGCTAGTGCTGGTGCGTGTGATCGTGCTCGAGACCCGCTTCGTGCGAGTGCACGTGGGAGTGAGTCTCGTCGCCGTGACTGTGCTCGTGCTCGTGGTCGACGTGCTCGTGGTCGTGCTCGTCGTGAGCGTGCGCATGCTCGACGCCGTCGTGGCTGTGCGTGTGGCTGTGCGGATGGTCGTGCGGATGCTCGTCGGTCATGTCGGATCCTCCGAAGAGTCGCCTGAGAAAGCCCGTCACGAGGGCGATCGTAGCGGAGGCCTTTTCGCGTGTCGATCTTTCCGCATCGGGGCCGAACCGATCCTCTCTCTCTTGCGAATCAGTTGCGACTTGCGTCCAGGATCAGGGCGGCGACCTTTCTCCGCCGACCGCCCCGATCCGAGCAGTGTGCGTTAGCCCCGTCTGGCCGGGACTCCCTCGACGCCGCAGCGGCGGATCTCGCCGTAGACCCCCACGCGGATCGTGCCGGGCCGCCTCGCTTTGAGCTCCGCGGTGGCCATCCCGGCGCCGTCGGTGATCCGCCTGACGTCCACACCGTCGCCGCGCAGGCGCACCTGGACGCCGGAAACGGGAGCTCCGGCCAGGCTCACCACGATCTGAACCCGGCTCCGCCGACCGACGTGCAGCGGACCGCCCGATACGGAGATCGACGAGCACGAGGGAACCGTCGGCGGGGTGAACGTTCCCCCCCCAGAAGCAGTCGTCGGTGGCGGCTTCGCGGCCGCGGCGAACCCGCACCCACCTGCGGCCGGGTCGTAGACGCAGGTCGTGAACCTGTTGGAGCGAATGCTTTCGGACTTCTCGGCCTTGACGGTCTGCGTCCCCGTCGTCGCGTAGAAGACCGTCGCGTGACCGGACGCGTCCGTCGTCTTGCCGCCGACGCTCGCACCCTCGACGGGCTGCCCGGTCTGCGCGTCCGAGACCGTGTAGACGACGCCTGTGTTGATCGCGGCGACGTTCTGCTCGCTTCTGAGCTTGAGCACGTGCGCCTTCGAAAACACGTCGTAGGCGAAGAGCACCTCGTCCCCGTCTTCGATCTGCTGCTGGCACCCTCCCACCTGGGTCTGCGCGCCGTTGAGCACAAGGCCCCAGAAGCGGTTGTTCGCGAGGTCGGAGGAGTCGGGCCCGATCGTGTCGATTGAGAAGTCGTCGAAGCTGTCGAACCAGGTACCCGACCACGAGAGGCTTGTCTCGTCGAGCGCCCCTGTCATCGTCGGGCCCGGCGCGGAGTTGGCCCCTCCGTTGGTGCCGTCGCACACGTGACCGCCGACGTCGTGAGCCGACGTCGTCACGCTACCGTCGAAGAGGGTTTGGGTCAGCCCTTCGACCCGGAGCTGGATCGTGGCCGCCGAGGACGATGCTGCGAGCGCCAGTCCGAGGACGGCCGAGACGGCGAGGACGGGCAGTCGTCGAAACACGTTTCCTCCTTCCGCGAGGGGAACGGGGTTGGAGGCGCGCGGCAGGTCTTCTGACTCGGGGCTCCCCCTCCCGTCGCCTTCCCAGCCTTCGGCCAGTGGCAGTTCGGCGGAAGAGCATCTCCCCTTACAGCGGCGGGACCGTCCCGGACTCGCACCGGGTTCCCTTGACCGCTTGCCTGTGGGTCAATAGCCCGAGCGTAGCAGCGCGACGGGGTGACGGTCTAGAAGTAATAGGGCGCGAGAGCGAGTGCGCCGAGCACGTACCAGATCCCAAAGGCCATGCTCACGACACCGAGCGGAGGCGCCAGGACGGCGAACGAGCTGCGCACGGGAGAGCTCGCGAGCGTCAACCCGAAGCCGGTCGAGACGAGCGCCATCGAGACGGCGGTAAACGCGGCGAAGAGGGCGAGCGCCACAAGGCCCAGCGCGTGACTCCCGATGGTCGATAGAAGGAGGATGCCGACGCCGGCGGAGCCGCCGATGCCGTGCACCAACCCGATCCCGTAGGCCTGGAGCGGTGTCCGGATGGTCGGTCTGTGACCGTGCGCGTGCTCATCGAGCTGCCGGTGAGTGTGCACATGAAGGTGCGGCGCGCCGTCGTGTTCGTGGAGGTGCGCATGAAAGACCCCTCGACGCCAGCGCACCAGAAGCCAGATCGCGAGGCCGACGATCAGAAGCCCGATCGCCGTCTCCGCCAGCCGTTGCGCGGCCTCAGGAAGGTAGGCGCGGTAGAGGATGATCGGCACGCCGAGCAAGAAGAGGGTTGTCGCGTGCCCGAGGCCCCAGGCAAGCCCAAGCGACCCGGCACGGCGGGCCCCAGGACCCGTGCCTGAGGCGGTCAGCGTGGTTACGGCCACCAGGTGGTCGGGATCGATCGCGTGGCGCAAGCCTAGGAGAACGGCAACGAGTAGCACGACGAGAACAGTCGTCCCGTCGGAGAAGGAGGCGATGGCGTCGTCGAGTCCGAACATGTGCGCTCCTTTCTGCTAGGTGATCGCCGGCAGCGTGCGGACGGTCATCGCGATCCCAACAGCGATTATCACGAGCGCGCTGACCGCCGGAAGCGCGCGGATGAGGCGCCCCTCGAAGCTCATGCGGCCAAAGACGCTCTTCGCGCCGACGGCGAGCAGTCCGATCGCGGTGATCGAGGCAGCGAGGCCGACGCTGAACGCGACGATCAGCAGGAGGCCGTAGCCGACGCGGTGGAGAGAGATCGCGGCGAGGAGGACGACGAGCGCCGTCGGGCACGGGAGCAGGCCGCCCGAGATGCCCACGGCGACGAGCCCCTTCATGCCGCTTCCCGGCTCGGGGACGTGGCTGTGGTCGTGGTCGTGGCAGCCGTGGTCGTGGTGGTGATGGCCTTGACCATGGCTATGGCCGTGGTGGGAGTGGGCGTGGGCGTGATCGTTGTGGGAATCGGCGCGACGGCGCGACGGGCGCAGCCAGTCGAAGACGCGAAGCCGAAGGACCGTGACGCCGACGGCGACGACCAGGATCGCCGACACGAGGTTCAGCCACGGGTAGAGCTTCTCGGGGACGATGAACTCGGACAGCGCGAGCGTCACGAGCCCCAGCGCGAAGACACCGATCGTGTGGGTGACGGTCACGATGCCGCCGAGCAGCACGGCGTGCTTCGCGGTGCCGCGGCTGCCGACCATGTACGCGGCGACGATCGCCTTGCCGTGTCCTGGGGTGAGCGCGTGCGCCGCGCCCCAGAACATCGCCGCGAGCACGGCGACGAGGATGACGCCGGCGCTGAGATTCTCCCGCTCGATCAGGCCGGCGAAGCCACCCTCGCTCTTCGACGTGACGCGGGCCGGCGCTTCGAGGTCCTGCGCGCCGAGCAGCGGAGGAGGCGTCCCCGCGGTCGTACCGGGCTCGTAGGAGACCTGCGCGCCGGTGACGTCGAGCGGCGATCCGAGCAGGTCCTTCGGGTATGCCCGCAGCTCGTCGGAGACGCTCGTCGCAGGCGCGGACGAGCTCAGGACGGACGAGCCGCCCTCGCCCCGGACGACGATCTCTCTCCAGCCGATGCGATTCGGGAAGTTCCCGTCCTCGTAGGTGAGGCGAACGGGCGCGTCGCGCTGTGTCGCCGGGCCCGCGTCGAGAACGACGTCGAGCCGTGTGGTCTTCAGGCCGCCGACGCCGTCGGGGAACGCGAGCGCATGGCGCAGCTCGGTCAGCGGCCGCGCCCTCCCGTCGATCGTGAGCTGGAGCCCGTCGCGAAGCTGCGCGGCGAGCCGCGCCCCGTAGGCATCGCGACCGATTCGGTCGACGTCCTCTTGGGCCTGGTACGTGGGGATCTCGGCGAGATCGAGGACGTAGAGCACGTAGATTCGATCGCCTGAGAGCTCGACCCGCGAGTAGCGGTTCGTCGTGAAGTTGCCGAGCGGATGGGCCGACGCGAGCGCCGGGAGCGCCAGAGCTGCGAGCGTGGCGAGGACGAGGAGAAGCTTTCTCATGATGGTCCGACCAGCCCACCCTCGCCGCCAAACATCCCGCCCAGGCCCACCCGAGCACGACCTCGCAGAACCTCCTTCGCGACGGGAACGTAGAGGAGGGAGAAGTGCGGATTGACCTCGAGCGCACGCGCGATGAAGCGCTTGCCGGCCTGCTCGCGGCCGAGGCAACGCTCGATCATGCCGCGGTCGAAGAGCTTCAGGCCGTCGAGCGTGCCGAGACGCAGCGCTCGCTTCGAGTGGACGAGCGCCCGATCGCAGCGCCCGTTCTTGTAGTACGCCCACGCCAGGGTGTCCTCGGCCTCGATCGATCGGCGTGCCGTGTAGGCCTCCTCGGCTCGGGCGAGGGCATGGGCGACGTTGCGGTCATGATCGAGGTCGAACCGTGCGGTCTCGAGCTCGGTGCGGACGCCGTTTGCCTCGAATAGCCTCTGGATCACGTCGACGAGGCCGTAGGCCCGCGCCGCCTCGTCGTCGCGGCCGGCGAGCGTGAGCGTGTCGCCGAGGCCGACCGCGAACTGCGGGAGCGGGATCGTGTCGAGCGCGCGGCGGTACAGGCGCACAGCCTCGGTGTAATAACCGCTCGACGCCTGCACGCGGGCGAGCCCCGCCTCCGCGTACACGTAGCGCGGAAGCCGGGCGAGCGCCGCCCGGTACACGCCGGCCGCTTCGTCGAGGCGACCGGTGTCGAAGTACAGGTTGCCGAGCTGTACGAGCGTCCAGGCGTGGTTCTCGGCGTTGGCAGAGCCTGCGTCGACCGCGAGCTTCATCGCGGCGATGGCGTCCCGGGGGCGTCCGAGCAGCTCTCGCGCGTACGAGACACGGGCGTACGAGGCGATGTTGGGCTTGATCGAGACCATACGGTCGAAGGCCTCGAACGCCTCCCCGTAGCGGCCAAGCTCGACGAGCGCGTCGCCGAGGACGCCGTAGGGCGCGGCGCTGGTCGCGCTGATGCCGATCGCCCGCTGGGCGAGCTCGCGGGCGTTCTCGAACCGGTGGCGCGACGCGGCGAGGCTCGCCAGCCCGGTCGTCGCGAGGTAGTCGTCGCCCGCCAGCGCGAGCGCCTTGCGCAGCGTGCGCTCCGAGAGCGGATAGAAGGTCGGGTCGCCCGTCTCGCGGACGCGTTGCTGGTAGCCCAGGCCGAGCAGTGTGAGCGATTCCTCGTCCTTCGGGTTAGCCGCGACTTTTGTCTCGAGCTCGCGAACGTAGGAGGCGGTGTCGCCGGGCGCGACTCCGGTGAGAATCTGCCCGGCGGCGTCGGCAGCCGGGCGCACCGCCTGCGGCGTGGGGGGCGCCGTGGCGGTGGGGCCGGAGAGGACGCCGCCCAGAAGGACGGCGAGCGCCGCGACTCCCGCCGCCGCTCCTCCGATCACGATCCGCTTGCGCCTCATTCCCCTCTCTCCTCTCCCCTGTTCGTCGGTGTGGCTGATCGGGTTCGGAGCGGCCCGCCCGACTCGTGGACGGGCCCCTCCGAGGTCTCTGGCTACGGCGTGATCGGGTAGGGGGTGCCGTGCGTGTTCGCCAGGCCCTCCCACGGGAGCGCGACGTACGGGAACGACGAGCCGAACGGCCGGTCGTTGGCGTTGACGCCGTCGCCCAGCGGGAGCACGTTCGGCGGGTCGAACAGCGCGCCGCCGAGCGCGATCAGGGCGACGTCGACGACGTCGTCCGTGAGCCGGCGACCGTTGGGCCAGCCTGCGACGTCTCCGGCAAGCGGGCCGAGACGGTTCGGCGTGCCTGCGACGGGGGTCGTCAGGTTCAGCCGGATCATGTCGGCGTCCTTGCCGAGCTCGTTCCCGAGCAGGCCGAGACCCGAGTGGAAGGCGGCGAGCAGATCGACGCGATCCTTCTCGGGGATCTTGAGATCGAGCCCGAGCGGCTTGTAGATCGCGTTCGTCGCCGCCGCGAGGGACGGGTTGAGGATGTACGTGTTGAACTGCGCATCACCGTTCGGCGAGGTCGCGTTCCAGAGATCCTTCTTCGCCGTCGGGATCAGCAGCTCGTTCAGGAGCGGGTTGCCGAGGCGTGAGACCTGCACCCAGTCGCCCTTGCCCTTGCCGCCGGTCTTCGCCGTCTGGCGGTAGACCGACCCCCACGCGCCGACGACGTCCCCCGAGCCCTTGATCTCGGAGATCGGGATCTGGAGGGCGATCGTGTGGACGTTGAAGCCGCCGAACGAGTCGATGCCGCCGCCCTTGTTCCCCGTTCCGTTGCGGATGGTGACGAGGTCGAAGGCGGCGCCGATGTCGCCGAAGAACGGGTCGTCGGCGGGGCCGGCGTAGACAAGCCCGCCGCCCTTGACGCCCTTGATCGTGCGGTCGCGGATCGTGCCGTAGTCCGCCCCGTCCTCGAAGGCGCCCCGCGTGCGCGGGCCGATGTTGTTGGGGGCCACGGGCAGGTTCTTCGCGATCGCCGAGCCCTTGCCGCCCTTGACGCGCCACAGGTTGTAGCTCTGGCACTTGCCGGCGACGCAACCGAGCGGAAGCGTGTCCGAGAGCGACGCCTTGAGCGTATTGAACTTGAACTCGTAGCTCACGTCCGGCTTGCCGTCACCCGTGTTGTCGAAGTGGATGACGTACTTGGCCGACGGCGAGAAGAAGTACCAGTTCGGGCCCGCCGACGGCTCCTCGAACGGGTTGACGTTCATGATCGCGGTGACCGTGTCGGGCCGCTCGGGACTCCTGAAGAGATAGAAGTCCGTCACGTCCGCGCCTGGGTCCTCCGAGATCAGCGGGGCTTCCCTGTGGCTCGCCGCCTTTCCCTCGTCCGGGGCCGAGCCCGAGACGAATGCGGCGGCAAGCGCGATCGCCGTCACGGCCAGGCCGAGCGCGACGATCGTTGCCTTCCTCTTCATGACTCTCCTTTCCGTTCTCTCCTACCGACTCGGCTTGTTCGCCTTGGAGACGGTTCCGGTTCGGTGTGCCGTTGCGGGTGAACCGAACGCGCGTCCGTGTCGAAGATCAGGCGTGAAGGGACCCCTCGGCGTGGTACGGTCGCGCTCTCCCAGGCAGGGAGGGCCCCTCGTGGCGAGAGATCTCGCACATCTGTCCGACGAGGCCCTGGTGGCCCTTGTCGCGCGGTCCGACGACAGCGCTCTCGCTGAGCTCTACGATCGCTACGGCCGCGTCGCCTACGGGCTCGCGCTCAGGATCGTGCGCGACCCGTCACTCGCCGAGGACGCTGTCCAGGAGGCGTTCCTCTCGGTGTGGCGGTCCGCGGGGCGATTCGTGGCCGAGCGGGCGAAGGCAAGCACATGGATCCTGACGCTCGTCCACCGGCGCGCGGTCGACCTCGTCAGGCGCGAGGAGCCCCGGCGGGCGGAGCCGCTCGAGGCGGCTCCGCCGGTGACGGGCGATGCGACAGACGACGTCGTCTGGCTTCGGCTCCAGCGTGAGCGCGTCCAGGAGGCACTCAAGCAACTGCCCGACCAGCAGCGCGAGGCGATCGAGCTCGCGTACTTCGGCGGGTTCACCCAGTCCGAGCTGGCCGACCGTCTCGGCCAGCCGCTCGGCACAATCAAGAGCAGGATGTTCGCGGGCCTGGCCAGGCTCCGCGAGCTCCTCGCGGAAGAGGAACGATGGACGACCAGACCGTCAGAGAGCTAGCCGCCGCGTACGCGCTGCACGCGCTCGATCCGGAAGAGGAGCGCCGGTTCGAGGACCTGCTCGCCCGCAGCCCCGAGCTCCAGGAGGAGGTCGCATCGTTTCGCGACGTCGCGGCGGCGCTCGCCTTCGAGGCCGACGCGCCACCCCAGCCGCCCGGGCTGCGTGAGCGGATCGTCGAGCAGGCCCGCGCCGAGCAGCCCAACGTAACGCCGCTGCGCCCCCGCTGGGCGGTACCCGCAGCTGCGCTCGCGGCGGTCGCCGCCTGCGCAGCGATCGGGCTCGGAATCTGGGCGGCCACGCTCAACCGGGATCTCGGGGACGAGCGTGCGGCGGCGGACTCCCAGGCCGAGATCGTCTCGGTCCTGTCGGCGGGCGACGCGGAGCGCGTGCCGCTTGCCGGAGCGGACGGCTCGGTCGTGGTCGTGCCGGGCGGTGACGCGGTGCTCGTCGTCGACGACCTGGCCTCGGCTCCGGCGGACAAGACGTACCAGGCGTGGGTGATCCAGGGGGAGACGCCGGTCTCGGCCGGGACGTTCGAGTCAGCCGGCGCGCAGACGACGGTCGCGCTGGCCGAGCCCGTCCCCGCGGGAGCGGTGGTCGCCGTCACGATCGAGGACGACGGCGGCGCCCCGCAGCCGACGGGGCAGCCGATCTTCGCGACCGATCCCGTCTAGCAACGCAGCCTCCCAGGTGGGAGCGCCCGGCCGGGCTCGACGCGCTCGCAGGCGACGTGCCGGACGGTGCCTGAGCCGGTCGGCGCGCGGGCGTCTCTAGAATCTTCTCCTCGTGTGGTTCCGACGTCGGAAGTCTGCGCCCGCGCGGCCGCGGCGCAGGATCCGGAAGCTGCGTTTCCTCGCCCTTCTCCTCGTCGTCGGCCTCGCCGCGGCGGTGTCGTTCACGTACGGTCTCGTCGTCGCGATCGCCGGGGAGCTGCCCGATCTCGAACCCGGATCGGCGCAGGAGCGGGTGCCGCGAAACGGCTACATCTATGCGTCCGACGGCAAGACGATCCTCGCCGTCCTGCGCGGCGACGAGAGCCGGGTTCCGGTGGCGTCGAGCCAGATCGCGCCCGTGATGAAGCAGGCGATCGTGGCCGTCGAAGACCGGCGCTTCTGGGAGCACCGGGGGATCGACATCCGCGGCGTCTTCCGGGCGATCTGGGCGGATGTGCAAAACAAGGAGGTCGTGCAGGGCGGCTCGACGATCACGCAGCAGTTCATCAAGAACACGGTTGTCGACGACTCGCGCACGATCAGCCGCAAGCTCAAGGAGGCGGCGCTCGCCTGGCAGCTCGAGCGGCGCTGGTCGAAGGATCGGATCCTGACCGCGTATCTGAACACGATCTACTTCGGCAACGGCGCCTACGGGATCCAGCAGGCGGCGAAGGTCTACTTCGACAAGCCCGCCGCCGACCTGACGCTCGCCGAGGCCGCCCTGCTCGCGGGAATCCCGGCCAACCCGGCGGCCTACGACCCCGTCGCGAACCCGCGGGCGGCGCGCTCCCGACGCCTGGTCGTTCTCAACCTCATGTACAGACAGCAGCTGATCCCCAGGTCGGATCTGGTCAAGGCCGCCCGCAAGCCGATGCCCGACCGAGACGAGGTCAAGCTCCCCGGCACCCGCGGTCCCGCCCAGTACTTCGTCGAGTACGTGAAGCAGCAGCTGATCCCGTACTACGGGTCGGGTGACGTCTTCGGGGGCGGGATGCGCGTGACGACGTCGATCGACCTACGCCTGCAGCAGTTCGCCAAGGACGCGATCGACAAGTGGCTGACCCGGAAGGACGGGCCGGCGGCGGCCCTCGTTGCAATCGACCCGCGTGATGGACGGGTGCTCGCGATGGTGGGCGGCTCGAGCTTCTCGAAGAGCCAGTTCAATCTCGCGGTCCAGGGCGAGCGCCAGCCGGGCTCGTCCTTCAAGCCGTTCGTGCTGGCGACTGCCCTCCGCGAGGGGCTCGCCCCACAGAACACGTTCGTGTCGAAGCCGACCGTGATCGACATCGGCGACCGCCTCTGGGCCGTGCGCAACTACGAGGGCAACTACCTCGGCCGGATCGACCTGTCCACCGCCACGGTCTACTCCGACAACTCCGTCTACGCCCAGCTGACGTCGCTCGTCCGGCCGGGGTCGGTACGCCGGACGGCGAGCGCTCTCGGAATCCAGAGCCCGCTCCAGGATTACTTCGCGATCGGGCTCGGCGTCGAGGCGGTCAACCCGCTGGAGATGGCCCGGGCCTACGCAACGATCGCAAATCAGGGCCGGCGGATCGACGGGTCGGTGTTCGGCGATCTCCCGCGGGCGGTGCTACGAGTGGAGGACAGCCGAATGGTCGAGCACAACGATCCCGTCCAGAAGACGGTCCTGCGGGCGGAGGAAGCGGGAATCATCACGTCGACGCTCGAGAACGTGATCCGGTACGGAACGGGCAAGCGGGCGGCACTCGGGGATCGCACGGCCGCCGGCAAGACCGGCACGACCGAGAGCTACGGCGATGCGTGGTTCGTCGGCTACACACCCCAGCTCGTCACCGCCGTGTGGGTTGGGTACCCGACGCGATTCCAGCCGATGGAGACGGAGTTCAACGGCAAGCCGGTCGCGGGCGGCACGTTTCCCGCTCTGATCTGGAAGTCGTTCGTGCAGAGCGCGCTAACGGCGCTGGACGAGCCGCCCGAGAGCTTCCCGTCCACGAGCGTTCCCGACGCAACCACCTATCGGGTCGCCTGGCGCGGCGGCAAGTGGCTGCTCGACAACGGCAGCTGCCGTGACGTTCGCGAGCTCGTGTTCTTCGTCGATCGGGCGCCCCGCGGCGAGGCGTCGTGCAAGCCGAACGAGGTGAACGTTCCGAAGCTGATCGGTGCGCCGGTCGGCGACGCCGAGATCCGCCTGGCGAGCGTACCGCTGTCGATGGAGGTGATCACGAAGCCTGCCACGCCCGGTCAGAAGCTCGGCGTGGTGACCGGACAGTTTCCCACCGACGGGACGCTGTCCGCCTGGGACACCGTGCGCGTCGTGGTGCCGAAGGCGCTCCACGGCGCCGTCCCGAACGTGGTCGGGATGACGCTCGCAGAAGCCCGGCAGGCGCTCGCGAAGGTTGGGCTCGCGGGCACGACGGCCGGAGTCGTCGCCGTGACCGGAAAGCGCGGCCTCGTCGTCAGTCAGAGGCCGAAGGCGGACGTCGCGGCCGCGCCGGGCATGACGGTACGGCTCGTCGTGGGGCGAGGCTAGGCCGGGCTTGATGGGTTGATCTAGGCGGCGAACCGCCGGCTCACGTAGCGCGAGCCGGCGGCGCCGTAGCGCCAGGCGAGCTCGACTGCGCGGGAGATGCCGATGCGCGGGCCGGTGACCACCTCGACCGGTTCTTCGCGGGCGAGCAGGGCGAACGGCGGCTCGTCGAGCGCGAGGCCGTCGTGGTCGCGCGTGACGCCGAGAGCCTGGCCCAGGCGGCCCGGGCCCGAGCAGAGCAGCCGGTCGTCGTCGACCTCGCGCCGCGCGCGCATTCGTTCGAGGCCGTGGCGAGGCTCGAGCGCTCGCACGAGCAGGGCATCTGCGATCCCGACATCTGCGCAGACGAGGTTCAGACACCAGTGCACACCGTAGGAGCGATAGACGTACGCATGTCCGGCCGGTCCGAACATCGCCGCGTTCCTGGCAGTCTGGCCGCGATAGGCGTGGCTCGCCGGGTCGGTCGACTCGTAGGCCTCGACTTCGACGATCGTCCCGCCGACGCCGTCGACGAGCAGCGTGCAGCCGACGAGCTCGCGCGCGACCTCGTGCACCGAGCGCGCGAAGAAGCCGCGTCCGAGCGCCGTCAAAAGAGCTGGTCGGGGTCGGTCGCGCCCGTGCTCGCCTCGAGCAGCTTGCGGGCGCGCCGGTCGAGCTCGCCGAGGTCGACCCGGCCCTTCTCAGCGTCCTGGACGATCCGCTCGGCGAGCGCCAGGGCGTCGTCGAGGAGCCGCACCCCGGAGGCGTCCTGACCCATGTCCGCGAGAATCGTCCGCTCGGTGCGCGAGGCGACGATCGGATCGGGGACACCCTCGACCCAGACCCGCGTGCGTCGCCCGCCGCCGCGGGAGTCGTCCGTGATCGGCTCGAGCGCGTAGATCCGGTCGGCGCGCGCATACTTGCCGAAGCCGAGGAAGACCATCTTCGGAGGGCCGTCGGCCACGGCGCGATTGTAGGCACCCGCGCGGCCCGCCGCCGACAGCCGAGTACTGCCCGGATACGGCCGTTTACGCTCTCATGCGGGTTTGTGGCCCCGGTTCGGCCGTTGAGACCACACCGGGACGAAGGGCCCCAATCCGTTATGCGCTCCCCGTCCGTACTCGCAGGTAGTCCAGCACGGGAGGTGCTATGAGGAAAGTGTTGGTGCTCCTGGCTGCAGCCACTGTCGCCGTGGCTCTCGTGATCGTCGGGGCCGCGGCGGCCGGACCCAGTGGCGGCGCTGAACCCGGCGGCTGAGGGACGGTCAACGTCGGCTTGAGGGAGTTCAAGTTCGTCGGCGTGCCCAAGAATATCCCGGCGGGAAGCACGACGTTCTCCTTCAACAATCGCGGACAGTTCCCCCACAACTTCACGATCCTCTACGTCACGAAGGGCGGATCGAAGTTCAAGACGAAGACCTTGAACAAGGGCCAGACGCAAGACCTCACGGCGAACCTCAAGCCCGGCTCCTAATCGCCGTATGCACAGTCTTCAACGGCTTCCACATCGCTCAGGGCATGGTCAAGCCGTTCAGTGTCGGCAAGATCAACCAGGACACCGGTCAGTGGGAAGCCTAGGCAGAGCGCTGCTCTGACCCGCGCGCCGAGGGCCGCGTCATGCGCGGCCCTCGTGCGACCGGGCCGATGCTGATTTCAGGGGCGTCCCCGCTCGGCAACACCTTCACGTCGCGGCCGCCGAGCAGTCCGAAGCCGCTGAGCGAGACGCGCGTTCCCGACGCCACGAGGATCCTGACGCCGCCGAGGATCGCAACCGCGGTCAGCCGGGCATCTCGGCCCTGCGGGCTCTCGACCGATCGAGGTCGGCTCGCTCGTCGGCGACGTGATCGACTGTTCGTCCGCCGGAAGGACGCGGAAGCGGTGGGTCGACGCGCGGAATCGTCGCGACTGGGAGTGCGGACCCGCGTCGGCGCGCCGCGTACGACGGAAGCTCGGGCGCGACGTATCAGCCGCCATGCAGCGCTGGGTCTGGACGAACCGGTAGGCGAGTCAGTTCGTTCGTCCATAGTCGGGCCTCGTCGCCAACCCGAGAATGAGGAGTGCCGGGAGGCCTCCGGAGCCGAAGGGGTACGGCCCGCCCGGCCGCCGTCGGTTCCGCAATGGCCTCCCGGTCGAATCTTTCCACGGGACGCTCAAGGAACGCCAGCGGCGTTAGGCCGCCGCCCTCTCGGGTTGCCCAGCGTGTCCACAGCGCGAACCTGACGACGAACCGGCCAAACCCTGGGCTTGGCTCAGATGGGACAAACTGAAACGGTTGCGCAGGCGCGCAACAGGAGGTCAGTCTGTGCGATCGTTCGGGTTCGAACGTCATGGTGCCGGTGGGAGAAGGCGAACCGGCGTCGAAGGCCGGCTCTTCCGGCCCCTGCGCGGTTTCGCCGCATGCACAGGTCTGGAGGCTGAGGCGACGGCGAGCGGCTTCTGGGCCACCAGATGGCTGCTCGCCGTCCCCTACCACTCGGAGTCCGGGCACCGACCGGTTGCCGTCCGACAGCGCCGAATCCCGATGATCGGCTTGCCGCCCGGCCGACAAGGGCAGTCTCGCGCGCGATGTGCCGTGGGGAAAGCAGACGGCGCAAACCCATACAAACACCTAACGACTTGACCGTCTGCGCCTAGTTTGCTGAATAGCCGACGGTCGGCATCGACCACCTCGAGCACTCCGGCCGTGTCAGGCTCGTCCCGACCCACGCCTAGACCATCGCCCCGGCGTCCTCCCGGCCCGCCGGGGGGATCAGCCCGGACGCGACTCTAGCCAGGCAATGCTCGCGGGACCACACCGGGGACCACACCAGCACGGCATTTGGGGACGGGTACGGCAGGGACGACCATGGGGGATTGCGGGTTTGCGCATGGTTGCGAGCCCCTTGCTTTACCTGGCCGGACATATCCGAGTGTCCAGGTGTCCAGGGACCTTTCCCCTGGACATGTCCTCGAAGCCAACTCGTTGTCTGCCTCGCGCCGAAGAGATCTGGCCGTTGGCCTCGTTGCGCGGCGAAGGGACATGTCTCGATTCTGTCCCCCGGGACATGCCCCCGGCGTCGGCTCGCGAGGGGGCGATCGGGGTTCAGAGCGCTCGGGCGGTCGCGCGCCGGAGCGCGTCGACGACGCGCTCCTGGTCTTCGGCGCCGAGGGCCGCGAAGAACGGGAGGGCGAGCGTACGGCGGCTCGCATCCTCGGAGACCGAGAACATGCCCTCGCGGTAGCCGAAGCGCTCGCGCATGTACGGCTGGAGATGGATCGACGGCAGGTATCGGCTGGTCGCGATTCCCTCGGCGGCGAGGTCGGCGATGACCCCCTCGCGATCGAGCTCCGGGGCGAGCTTGACGACGTAGACGAACCACGAGCGACGGCGATCGGCGTCGCCCGGAGACGGGAGCTCTACCCTGTCGATCCCCGCAAGGAGCTCGGCGTAGCGCCCGGCGACCGCGTCGCGTAGCGCGAGGATCGTGTCGAGCTTCTCGAGCTGGGCGACGCCGATCGCCGCGGCGAGGTCGTCGAGGCGGTAGTTGAAGCCGAATCGAGCGTGCTCGAGCCAGCCGCCCGAGTCGGCCCGGCCCTGGTTGGAGAGGCTCTTCAGGAGCCGCCACTCCTCCTCGGAGTCGGTCGTCACCATCCCGCCCTCGCCCGTGGTCATCTGCTTGTTCGGGTAGAACGCGAAGACCGCTGGAACGCCCTGGGCGCCCACCGGCCGGCCCCGGTACTCGGCCCCGAGCGCCTCGCAGGCGTCGTCGAAAAGTGCGAGCCCGTGGCGTTCGGCGACTTTTCGCAGCGAGTCGAGCTCACATGGATAGCCGAAGATGTCGACGGCCACGATCGCCTTCGTGCGAGGCGTCACCGCTGCCTCGACGGCGGCCGGGTCGAGCGTCAGCGTCCGAGCGTCGACGTCGGCGAATACCGGGGTCGCGCCCTCGTACATGACGCAGTTGGCCGACGCGACGAACGAGAACGGCGATGTGATCGCCTCGTCGCCCGGGCCGAGCCCCGCAAGCCGGGCGCAGAGATGGAGACCGGCCGTGCCGCTCGAGACCGCGGCCGCGTGGCGAGCGCCGACCCGCTCGGCGAAGGCCTCCTCGAAGCGCGCGATCATCGGCCCGAGCGAGAGCCGCCCGGAGCGCAGCACCTCGAGGAGGAGCTCCTCCTCACGCTCGTCGACGTACGGCTGCGACAGCGGAATCACGTCGGCACGGCTCCGCCGTGCCTCTCTCCCCACCACCCACCCGCAATCGGGGTCGCCACCGGTCGCGTGCCGGTGTTCACCCTAGGCGGGGACGGAGTCCCTCGTGTACTCGAGCCAGTGCCCCCAGCGCGCGTCGCGTCCGGACGCCGTCTCGAGGTACGCACGCTGGATCTCCTTCGTCACGGGCCCGGGGTCGCCGATCTCGACGTCGTCGATCTCCCGGATCGGCGTCACCTCCGCGGCCGTTCCGGTCATGAAGACCTCGTCGGCGACGTAAAGATCGGTTCGGATCAGCGGCTTCTGGACGACCTGGTGCCCGAGGTCCTGCGCGATCTGGACGACCGAGTCGCGCGTGATCCCAGGCAGGATCGACGCGGAGAGGTCGGGCGTGTAGATGACGCCGTCCCTCACGACGAAGAGATTCTCGCCCGAGCCGTCGGCAACGTATCCGTCCTCGGTGAGCAGCAGGGCCTCGTCGTAGCCGGCCCGGTTCGCCTCCATCACGGCGAGCATCGAGTTCAGGTACACGCCCGTCGCCTTGGCGGCGTGCGGGATCGTGTTCGGGCCGACGCGTCGGTAGGTCGACACCTTCAGCCGGATGCCCTTGTCGAGCGCGTCGGCGCCGAGGTACGTCCCCCACGGCCAGCTCATGATCGCGACATACACCGGGTTGTCGCGCGGCGGCACGCCCAGGGTGCCGTAGCCGTAGAACGCGATCGGCCGGATGTAGCACGCGGGGAGGCCGTTTGCGGCGACGACGTCGTGCGTTGCCTGGACCAGCTCCTCGACCGAGTGCGGAAGCCTCATGTAGATGAGCTTCGCGGACATCTCGAGCCGCTTCATGTGGTCGGTCAGGCGGAAGACCGCGGGGCCGCGCTCGGTCTCGTACGCGCGGATGCCCTCGAATACTCCCGCGCCGTAGTGGAGCCCGTGGCAACCGACGTGAATCTTCGCATCAGCCCAGTCGACGAGCTCGCCGTTGAACCAGATCTTCTCGGTCTCTTCCATGCGCGAAATGTACTGACTAGTGCTCCGTCCCGGAGGTCGTTTGCGACTGAGGACGCGGCACGGCGCCGCTTTGCAGCCGCCCAGAGCGCGAGTGACCTCCGGGACGGAGCACTAACCGAGGGAGGCGGTGAGCGTGATCTCGACGTTGCCGCGCACCGCGTTCGACACGGGGCACTTCTCGTTGCCGGCCTTCGCCTCCGCCTCGAACTGCTCCGCGGCCAGGCCGGGCACGGAGCCCGTGACCGCGAGCTCGGCGGTCGTGATCCCGGTGCCGGGCACGAACGTGTACGTGGCGGTGACGGTCAGCCGCTCGGGCGGCGTGCCCTCGCCGGCGAGGTGGTGCGAGAACGCCATCGCGTAACAGGCGGCGTGCGCTGCGGCGATCAGCTCCTCGGGACTGGTGTTCCCGCCGGGCTCCTCCGCGCGGGACGACCAGGTGACGGGAAACTCGCCGAATGCGCCGCTCGAGACGAGGCGGGCGCTCCCCGAACCGTCGAGCAGGCTTCCCTGCCAGACGACCTCTGCCGTGCGTCTTGCTGCCATCGGGCCCCTCCTCGAGGTCGAGTACGAAACCGTGGGAACGCACCCTACGGCGTGTCCGCGGCGATGTCGACGGCCCGGGCCCGCGCGAGGCGAAGGAGGTCGGGCGGCGCAAGCGAGGCTACGTGCCGCGGGGAGCCCGCGCCGAACCACAGCACCTTCTCGACGAGCAGCCCCTGGTCGATCAGGACGGTCTCGATTCCCGGGAGCGGAAACGGTGCGACGCCCCCCGCCTCGAAACCGGTCAGCCGGAGAACCTCGTCGGGGCTCGCAACCTTCGCCCGGATCGAGCCCGTCTGGTGCTGGATCCTCGCTCGGTCGGCGCGACGGTCGCCGGCGACCATCGCCAGCACCGGCCGGCCGTCGCAGAGAAAGAGCAGCGACTTGACGATCTGGCCGATCCCGCAGCCGATCGCCGCCGCCGCGTCCTCCGCAGTCTGCGTCCCGTCGGCGAACTCCTCGACGCGCGACTCGACCGCTTCCTCGCGCAGGACGCGGACGACGCGCTCGACCGGCTCGGGCCACTCCTTCATCGGCCGTCGAGCACGATCGACCGCGCCTCCACGAACCCGGGCTCGGCGCGAAGGGCGTCCAGCACCTCGGCCGTGACGGGGCTGTCCAGGGAAAGCGTCATCAGCGCGCGGCCGCTCCCGGAGCTCCGCGACACCGCCATGTTCGCGATGTTGATTCCGGACTCGCCGAGAAGCGTGCCGACGCGACCGATCCGTCCCGGGCGGTCCTCGTTGATGACGAAGAGCATCAGCGGGGCGAGCTCGATCTCGATCTCGAAGCCCAGTGCGTGCGTGAGCCTCCGACGGTGGTCTCGCCCGGTGACCGTGCCAGCGACGATGATCTCCTCGGCGTCCGTGTGGGCCCGCACCTCGATCAGGCTCGTGAAGTCGCGGGAGCCGGCGCGGCGCTCCTCGCTCACCTCGATCCCGCGCTCGCGCGCGACGAGCGGCGCGTTGACGTAGTTGACCGGCTGCTCGACACGGCCCTGGAACGCGCCGTTCAGCGCGGCAACCGTGAGCAGGCGCGTGTCGCGCTCGGCCAGCTCGCCGAGATACGCGAGGTCGAGCCGTGTCACGGGCGCGCCGGAGAGCTCGACGGCAAGCGCGCCGAGACTGGACGCGAGCGGCAGGAACGGCCCGACGGCCTCGAGCTCCTCGGGCGAGAGGGCGGGGACGTTGACGGCGTTCGCGACGAGACCGCCCTCGAGCGCAGCCGCGACCTGCTCGGCGACGATCACGCCGGCGCGGTCTTGCGCCTCCCTGGTCGAGGCGGCGAGATGCGGGGTGACGATGACGTTGTCGAGCCCGAGCAGCGGGCCGGAGTACGGCTCGTGGGAGAAGACGTCGAGCGCTGCGGCGGCGACCTTCCCGGACGCGAGCGCCTCGACCAGCGCCTCCTCGTCGATGATCTCTCCGCGCGCGCAGTTGACGATCCGGATGCCGTCCCGCGCGCCCGCGAGCTCGGCCCGGCCGAGGAGGCCGTGCGTCTCCGGGCTGAGGGTCAGATGGAGGGAGACGAAGTCGGACGCCGCGAGCAACTCGCCGAGCGTCTCGATGCGCTCGACGGCGAGGTCGCGGAATCGCTCCGGGGCGACGTACGGGTCGTAGCCGAGGACGCGCATCTCGAGGCCGAGCGCACGCCGCGCCACCTGCTGGCCGATGCGGCCGAAGCCGACGAGCCCGAGCGTCTTGTCGGCCAGCTCGATGCCGGCAAAGCGCGATCTCTCCCACCGCCCCTCCTTCAGCGCCGCATGCGCCTGCGGGATCGAGCGGGACAGGGCAAAGAGCAAGCCGATCGCGTGCTCGGCAGCGGAGACCACCGTCGACTCCGGCGCGTTGGCGACGACGATGCCGCGCCGCGACGCCGCCGCCACGTCGACGTTGTCGACGCCGACCCCGGCGCGGCCGATCACCTTCAGCCGGGTGGCCCGGTCGATCAGGTCGGCGTCGATGCTCGTTGCCGAACGGACGATGATCGCGTCGTAGCCGCCGATCACCTGGGCGAGGTCGCTCTCGAGATCGACGTCGACGTCGAAGCGGCTGCGAAGGAGCTCGACGCCCGCCTCGGCAATGCGCTCACGGATGAGAACGCGGGGACGGCTCACGCGAGGACGGGCAGCTCGTGCGCCTCGAGAGCCGCGCGAGCAGCCGCACCGCGCTCCACCTCCGCGCCGGCCTCGGCGAGCGCGAGCTCGAGCGCCTGCAGCGCGGCGACGATGTCGAGGACGTCCACGTAGCCGATATGACCGATGCGGACGATCCTGCCGCGCAGCTCGCCCTGACCGCCGACGACCGTGACCCCCGAGCGCTCGCGCATTGCGCGGACGACCTCGGCGCCGTCGACGCCGTCGGGGACGCGGATCGCCGTCACCACGGCCGAGCGATCCTCGTCCGGAGAGAAGAGCTCGAGCCCCATCGCCTTCGCTCCCGCCCGGGCGGCCCGTCCGAGCCTGAGGTGCTGCTCGAACTGCGCCTCGAGCCCCGGGGGCAGGATCAGCTCGAGCGCGGCATCGAGACCCTGCACGAGCGTAACGGCGGGCGTCTGACCGAGGCTCTTCGCGCGCTTCCAGTCGAGCGAGTAGCGCGGCAGCCGGGCCGCCTCGTACGCCTCCCACGCACGCGGTGAGATCGACGACAGCGCAAGCCCGGGGGGCACCATCAGCGCCTTCTGCGAGCCGGCGACGACGACGTCGACGCCCCAGGCGTCGGACTCGAGCGGAACGGCGCCCAGGCTCGAGACCGCGTCGACGACGAGCATCGCGCCCGAGCCGGCCACGGCGCCGGCGATCGTCTCGACATCGTGAACGACCCCCGTGGAGGTCTCGGAGTGCGTCACGTAGACGGCCCGCGCTCCCTCGGCGCGATCGGCGATCTCGCCGGCGCTCAGCGCATCGCCCCAGGCTCCGCGAAGATGCACGAGGTCGAGCCCGTACGCGGCGGCGATCGCGGCCCAGCGCTCGCCGAAGTAGCCCGCGGACGCGACGACGACGCGGTCGCCGGGCGAGCAGAGGTTCGCAACCGCGGCCTCCATCGCGCCCGTCCCGGAGGAGGCGAAGAGAAGAACGTCGTTTCCGGTGCGGAACACCTCCGGCAGCCGGGCGAGGACGCGGTCGAGCACAGTCTGGAAGTCCGGGCCGCGGTGGTGGAGCATCGGGCCCGACATCGCGCGCCACACCTCGGGTGGAATCTGCGTGGGCCCGGGCGTGACGAGGTAGCGCCTGTCCATCGAGAGGGAGGTTAGTCGAAGGCCCTAAGCTCTCCCCATGGAAGCGCTGCTCGCATTCGGAGCCGCCCTGCTGACGCTTCGACTCGCCGGCGACCTGTTCGCGCGGTGGCGGGCGGGACGCGAGCCGGCGCTCGCGCTCTGGGCCGCCGGGCTGCTCGCGTACGCGCTCGCCTCGGCCGCGCTCGCGTGGGGTGCGGCGGCGGGCTGGGACGACCGGGCGTTTCGCGTCTACTACCTGTTCGGCGGACTCCTGACCGCCCCGCTCCTCGGCTGCGGCTCGCTCCTGCTCGCCGGTCGCCGCTGGGCGCTTCCGCTCGCGCTTCTCTATACGGGGCTGGCCGTCGGGATCGCCCTCTCCGTCCCGCTGACCGACCCCGTCACGGGCTCCTCGATTCCCGAGGCGCAGGCCCACCTCGACCTCGTTCCCGCTCGGCTGGTGGCCGTCCTCGGCAACGTGCTCGGCACGATCGCGATCGTGACCGTCGCGGTAACGACGCTTCGCCGGCGTCCGCTCGGGAACGCGCTGATCCTCGCAGGCGTAGCGGTCGCGGCCGCCGGCAGCGCCGTGGCCGGGCTCGGCGAGGCCGAGAGCGCCGGATTCATCGCCGTCGCGGCGCTGCTTCTCTACGGCGGCGTGCTCGGAGCAAGCGGCGTTCCCGTCGGCTCGCTCAGGGCGCTCCGAGCTTCTCGCGCAGACGCTCGTTGACCGCCCGCGCGTCGGCCTGGCCGCTCGTCTCCTTCATCACCTGGCCCACGAAGAAGCCGAGCAGTCCTTCCTTGCCGCCCCGGTAGGCCTCGACCTGACCGGGGTTGGCCGCGAGGACCGCGTCGATGATCGGGTCGAGGGCCCCCGCGTCGGCGACCGCCTCCTGCGCGACGTATGGATCGGCCGTGAACCCCGGCTCGCCGACTCTCGCGAGCGCCTCGTCGAACGCGCCCCGCGGGATGCGGTCGCGAGCCTCGACGAGCTTTGCGAGCTCTCCCGGATCGACCGCGCCGGGATCAACCCCTGCTCCGGCGAGCTGGTTCATGATCACGTTCGCAACGGCCCGCCGCTCGCCCGCCACCCGTTCGTAGAGCCCGTCGCGCCCGCTCGTGACGAGCCCCTCGGCGAGGTCGAACCCGACCTCTGCCTCCAGCCGGCGGATGCGCGCCGACGGCAGTTCGGGTAGCTCCGCCCTCAGCGTCTCGATCAGCGCTGCGGACGGCTCGACCGGGACGAGGTCGGGCTCGGGGAAGTACCGGTAGTCGTCCGCCTCCTCCTTCGAGCGAAGGGGCGTGAGCCGGCCGGTCTGGGGATCGAAATGGAGCGTCTCCTGGACGACCTCGCCGCCCGACTCGTAGATCCCGGCCTGGCGCTCGAGCTCGGCGTCGATGCCCTTCGCGACGAACGTGAAGGAGTTCATGTTCTTCAGTTCCGTCTTCGTGCGATACCCCTCGCCCGGCTCCCGCACGGAGACGTTGGCGTCGCAGCGCAGCGATCCCTTCTCCATCTCCGCGTTGGAGATTCCGAGCTCGACGACGGTCTGGCGGAGGAGCTGGAGGAAGCGCTTGGCCTCCTCGGCCGAGCGAACGTCGGGCTGGGAGACGATCTCGACGAGCGGGGTGCCCCCGCGGTTGAAGTCGACGAGCGACGTCTCCGCCCCGTGGATCCGGCCCGCTGCCCCACCGACGTGGATCGTCTTGGCGGCATCCTCCTCGAGGTGCGCCCGGACGATGCCGACCTCCCGGTCGCCGTCAGGGCCCGGGACGACGAAGCGCCCGTCTAGGCACAGCGGCTCCTCGTACTGCGAGATCTGGTAGCCCTTCGGCAGGTCCGGGTAGAAGTAGTTCTTGCGCGCGAAGACGGCGCGGTCGGCGATCGAGCAGCCGAGCGCGAGGCCGAGCTTGACCGTCCAGTCGATCGCCTGCCGGTTGGGCACCGGAAGCGCGCCGGGGAACGCGAGGCACACGGGGCAGGTGCGCGTGTTCGGCTCCGCGCCCAGGACGTTCTCGTTCTCGCAGCGGCAGAACATCTTCGTCCGCGTCTTCAGCTGGACGTGGATCTCGAGGCCGATGACGGGCTCCCACGTCACGAAGCGCCCCTCCCGGGCGACCTCTCCGTCACCGCAGCCGCTCCGGAACGAAGTCGAACCCGATCGCGCGCTCGAGCGCGTGGCCGGCCCGGAACAGGAGGTTCTCGGAGAACTGGGGCCCGACGATCTGCAGGCCGACGGGAAGCCCCTCCGAGAGCCCGCACGGGATCGACAGACCCGGCAGTCCGGCCATGTTCGGCGGGATCGTCAGCACGTCGCAGAGGTAGAGCGCGAGCGGGTTGGCGCTCTTCTCTCCGAGGCGGAACGCCACCGTCGGCGAGGTCGGCGAGAGCAGCAGGTCGAAGCGCTCGAAGGCCGCGGCGAACTCGCGGGAGATCAGCGTCCGCACCCGCTGGGCCTGGCCGTAGAAGGCGTCGTAGTAGCCGGCCGACAGCGCGTAGGTGCCGAGCATGATCCGGCGCCTCGGCTCCGCGCCGAACCCCTCCCAGCGCGAGCGCATGTACAGGTCGAGGAGGTCGCCTGCCCCGGCGGCCCGATACCCGTAGCGCACGCCGTCGTAGCGGGCGAGGTTGGAGCTCGCCTCCGCCGGCGCGATCAGGTAGTAGCAGGCGAGGCCGTACTCGACCGAGCGCGGCAGGCTGACCTCGCCGATCTCCGCCCCGAGCTCCTCCGCCAGCGCGATCGCCTCGCGCACGCGATCGGTCACGCCCGGCTCGATCCCCTCGGCCTCGTTCAGCTCGGTCGGAATCCCGATGCGCACCCCGCGCAGGTCCTCGCCGGTCGGGAGCTCGACGGGCGCGGGAAGCTCGACGGTGGTCGAGTCGAGCGGGTCGCGTCCGGCGATGATCGAGTAGAGAAGCGCGTTGTCGCGGACGGTCTTCGTGATCGGGCCGACCTGGTCGAGACTCGAGGCAAAGGCGACAATCCCGTAGCGGGAGACCGTGCCGTACGTGGGCCGCAGCCCGACGAGCCCGCAGAGCGCGGCGGGCTGCTTGATCGAGCCGCCCGTGTCGGACCCCAGGGCCCACGGCGCCAGCCCGCCGGCGACCGCGGCGGCCGAGCCACCGGATGAGCCGCCGGGCACCCGCTCGGGGTCCCAGGGGTTCCGCGACGGGCCGTAGCCGGAGTTCTCCGTGGACGAGCCCATCGCGAACTCGTCCATGTTCGTCTTGCCGATCAGCGGCAGCCCGCCCGCCTTGAGCCGGGCGGCGACGGTCGAGTCGAACACCGGGACGTACCCCTCGAGGATCCGCGAGCCGGCCGTCGTCGGCACACCCCTGGTCGTAATGCAGTCCTTGAGCGCGATCGGCACGCCCCTCCCCACCTCGTTCTCGACGTGCAGGTACGCGTGGAGCTCGGGGTCGCGCTCGCCGATCGCGGCCGCGTAGGCGGCAGACAGCTCCTCCGGGGAGGTCTCGTTGCGCTCCAGGAGCCCCGAGGCGTCCTCGGCGGTGAGGCGGAGCGTGTCGATCATCCGGCCGACGGGACGCGGAAGGCGCCGTCCGCGGGGTCTGGCGCATTCGCCAGCGCATCCTCGCGCGGAAGCGACGGGCGCGGCTCGTCCTCGTCCCAGACGTTGACGAGATCGAGCGGATGCGACGTAGGCGGCACGTCTGTGAGGTCGAGCTCGGACACCCTGGAGACGGCCTCGAGGATGGCGCCCAGCTCCGCCCTGACCGTCTCGATCTCATTCTCGGGGATCTCGAGTCGGGCCAGGCGCGCCACGTGCAGAACCTGCTCTCTCGTGATGCTCATGCGGGCCTCGCAGTCTATGGGCGTCCCCAACGAGGACGGGCCCCTTGCCGGGGCCCGTCGAAGCGGTTTCGCAAACGGTTCCCGGCTATACGGCCTGGACGTTCGAGGCCTGCA
This sequence comes from uncultured Actinomycetes bacterium, assembly GCA_963712465.1. Lineage (GTDB taxonomy): Bacteria > Actinomycetota > Thermoleophilia > Gaiellales > Gaiellaceae > CAVQHY01. The sequence continues at coordinate 220,600 of CAVQHY010000005.1, read as the reverse complement.
GGCCCTTGTCGCCCTGCACGACCTCGAACTCGACGCGCTGGCCCTCGACCAGCGAGCGATACCCGTCCATCTGGATGGCCGAGTGGTGAACGAAGACGTCCTCGCCCTCGGGCCGCTCGATGAAGCCGTAGCCCTTCTCGTTCGAGAACCACTTGACGGTGCCCTGCTCTGCCAAAACCTTCCTCCTTCACAAACAAACGACGGCCCGGCTGCGAGCCGTCGTTCCGGTCGTTACACCGCGTCAGGCGGCGCCCGCAGCGTACCCCGAGCGTCCCGGGAAGGCAAGCTCGCCGGCCTGGTAGCGCGCGGCCTTCACGGTGTTACGAAGCAGCATCGCAATCGTCATCGGGCCGACCCCGCCCGGCACCGGCGTCAGGAGGCCGGCGACCTCGCGTACGTCCTCCGCAACGTCGCCCGCGAGCTTTCCTTCGACGCGATTGATGCCGACGTCGACGACGGTCGCGCCGGGCTTGACCCAGTCGGCGGAGACCATCCGGGCGCGCCCGACGGCGGCAACGACGACGTCGGCCTCCCGGACGACCGCAGGCAGGTCGCGTGTGCGACTGTGGCAGACCGTCACCGTCGCGTGCTCGGCGAGGAGCAGGAGCGCCTGCGGCTTGCCGACGATGTTCGAGCGGCCGACGACGACGGCGTGGGCGCCGACGAGGTCGACGTCGTAGGCACGGAGGATCTCCATCACCCCCGACGGGGTCGCCGGAGCGAGCGTCGGGCGGCCGAGCATCAGCAGACCGGCGTTGACCGGGTGGAAGCCGTCGACGTCCTTGAGCGGATCGATCGTCTGGATCACCGTGTCCTCGTCCATGTGATCGGGCAGCGGAAGCTGCGTGAGGATCCCGGTGACGCGATCGTCGCGGTTCAGCTCCTGGACGAGGGCGAGTAGGTCGGCCTCGGGCGTGTCGGCCGGGAGCTCGTGGTGGAACGACTCGATCCCGGCCTCCGCGCACGCCTTGCGCTTGCTCGCGACGTAGACGGCGGAGGCGGGGTCGTCCCCGACGAGGACGGTGGCGAGCCCGATCGGCCGGTCGAGCGCCGCGACGTCTCGCTTGACCTCGGCGCGGACACGCTCGCCGAGAGCCTTCCCGTCCATCAGCGTCGCTGGCACGGCCGGGGAGCCTACTCGATCCGCGGAGCGCGAAGGGGTCTACAGGCCTAGCGCGCTGCCGCGAGCGTGAGGCCGGCGGTCGTGGCGGGAAGCGCGGCCTCGATCGCGGCGTGGAGCTGTCGCCACGCGACCGGCTTGGTGAAGAACGCAGCCGCGCCGGACTCCAGGCAGCGATCGCGCTCCTCGCCCCAACCGGTGAGGACGACGACCGGCGTGCAGGCGAGAGCCGGAAGAGCGCCGAGCCGATCCAGCACGACGTATCCGTCGCCGCCGGGAAGGCCGAGGTCGAGGATGACGAGGTCGGGACACTCGCGGCGCGCCACGGTGAGCGCCTGGATCCCGTCCGCGGCGAAGACCGTCCGGTATCCCGCCGCTCTGAGCTGGACGGCGAGCGCCCTTCGTACGAGCTCGTTGTCGTCGACGACGAGGATGGTCTGACGGGTCACGTCGGTCCCGTCATCGGCGTCGCGCCGCGTCGCGGTCTCCCCCGAATGGGTGTAGACCGGCCGCCGGGGCACATCCCCCGGTCGCGCTCTCAGACGAGCTCGAGCTCGCCCTCGGGGGCAAGCACGCCCTTCGCGCGGAGCTTGCGCTCGATCACTGTCCGCAGGTGCTCCTCGGTCTCGTCCGCCTTGGCCGACGCAGACGGATCGCCTGCGGCACGGAGCCGGTCGCGCTCGCGGACGAGAAACTGGATCTCGAAGACGTCTCCCCGGCGAGAGCGGACGAGCTCGACCGCCTCGTCGCACGACAGGACGAGCGACGCCGTGGCGGTCGGCTGAGGCGTCGGCTCCGGGGCGGGCGGATCCGACTCGGGCGCGGAGACAGGCTCCGGGCTCCGAATTTCGGGCTCGGGCTCGGGATCGGGATGGCGGAAGCGTGCGAGCAACCCTCCGGGCATTTGGGCCACGGATTCGCGCTTCGCCTCCGGGTTCCTGCTACTCGGCCGGGGCCACCTCGACGCGCGCGATCGTGACGGCCTCGAGCGGCCGATCGCTTCTGTCTCTCGGCACGGCCTCGATCGCGTCCACGACGTCCATCCCGCCGGACACGCGTCCGAACACCGTGTGCTTCCCGTCGAGCCAGGAGCACTGCTCCGCGGTGACGATGAAGAACTGGCTCCCGTTCGTGTTCGGGCCGCGGTTCGCCATCGCGAGGGCGCCGCGCACGATCTTGTGGGCGTTCGGCTCGTCCTCGAACTCGTACCCGGGCCCCCCGGTTCCGTCCCCGCGTGGGCAGCCGCCCTGGATCATGAAGTCGGGTATGACCCGGTGGAACGTGATCCCGTCGTAGTAGCCGTCACGCGAGAGCGTGAGGAAGTTCTCGACCGTCTTCGGTGCGTCCTCGTCGTGGAGCTCGATCGCGATCGGCCCCTGGCTGGTGTGGAGCGTGGCTTGTGTCATGCGGCGGACGGTACCCCATGGATCCGGGTCAGACGCAGACGCCGCCCTGACACGTGCCTCCGGGGCAAGCCGTCCCATCCGCCACGGGCACGAAGGACGGCGCCCCGTTGATGCAGACGCCGGTGTTGCAGGGGTCAGCCGAGATCGGCACGTCGGCGTCGTCGTTTGATCATCGTGACGCCGCCCGCGCCGTTACGGACGTTCCTGCGACAGTCCTGGGCCGCCTGCCCTGCGACCGGCGTACCGAGCGGCGCGAACTGGAAGCCGCAGACGCCGCTGACGCAGGTCCGCGTCTGGCACTCCGTGTCCATGCCGGGACAGTCCGACGGAGCCGAGCACTGGGCCGAGAGGCACTGCGACGTGTCGTAGGTGCAGCCGGCGGTGCACGTCAGCGTGCCACCCGCGAAGCCGAACGAAAGACAGATCGCGCCGCCGAGGTTGGCTCCATCGCATTGCTCTCCGGCCTTCGATCACGCCGTTCCCACAAACCGCAAACCGCCGTCGGAGTTGTCGTACACGCCCGGTGTCGGATTGATTTCAGGGTGAATCCTTCCGGCCATCGTGCGTATCGTCTGGCGCGATGTTCGCGTCGTCCTCGGCTTCCAATGTCCACTTCGCTTGCACTCGATAACCCCATCGCCACCGTAATCGTGTTCGGGCCGCTCGTCGGGTCGATCGTGGTCGAGAGTCGCCGATTTCGCGGCGACGTCCGGTCTCGTATGGCCGACCGGACCTATTGGCAGCTGCAGGCGTGGCAGATCGCGGGTTTGGTGCTCGGCGTGCTGTTCGCCAGAGAGGTTCCCGTCGCGGCGCTGCCCGGCGACGAGTGGCTGTGGGCGGTGCTCGGATGTGCGATTGGCCTCACGGGAGTCGCGCTGCGTTGGTGGGCCATCCGCACCCTCGGGCAGCACTTCACCCGGAACCTCCCAATCGGTGCCGGGCACGAGCTCGTCGTTGACGGGCCGTACAGGCATCTTCGTCACCCCTCGTACACGGGCGCGATCCTCATGCTCGCGGGTGTCGGCGTCGGGCTTGCAAACCTGCTCAGCCTGGCGGCCTGCCTCCTACTTCCCGCCATCGGTTACGCCCAACGCATTCCTCGCGAGGAGGCGCTGCTGCGGGAAGAGCTCGGCCAACCGTACGCCGAGTACGCGAGACATACACGCCGCCTCCTTCCGGGGGTCTGGTAGGCGTCAACACCACGCCTTCCAGGGTCACTCCGAGCCGGGTGCTCCGACCTGCTCCGGCGCAACGGTGGCGGTCCGCCGGCAACACGTGACTTCAGGAAAGAGCCCCTATGGCTGCCCACCTGGGCGCGCCAGATCGGTCGTGATCATCGTCTGTCCTCGAGCACGTGCTTGAGCCTCGCGCAGTGGCCGGCGAACTGGCGTTTCAGGGTGCGACGCAGGAGGGGCTCGGCGAGGCGCAGGGCTCCGGTCGGCTGGCCGTGAGCGCCGAAGTGCATGAGCGTGCCGCTTACGGTCGGCTCCAGAATGATCCGGGCATCGACCGGCAAGGCGCCCTCGACGACATGCAGTGCGAACGCCCGGTCGGGCTCGTACTCGGACACCTCGACCAGCGACTCGAGCTCCTTGCCGCCCGCGCGGTGAACCTCGCGCAGGCGAGTGCCAAGCCCCAGCGGACCGTCTCCCTCCTGCACCGCCAACACGGTGTTGGTCTGCCAATTGGCGAGCTTGTCTGGATCAGTGACATAGGCGAAGACATCGGCGACGGGCCGCTCGATCTCCGTTTCGATCGTGAACTGGATCATCGGTCCTTCCTTTCCTTGAAGAGCTCCCACCAGGTGGCGAACGCCGCCCTGCGCCAGCGCGGCCCTGTGTCCAGGCCTGCGAATACCCGGGCGAGGAACGGTCCCGCGAAGACGTCGAGCGCGGCCTCAGGTTCGATGTCGCTTCGCAGGTCGCCGCGCTCTTGGCCGCGTTCGATCAGCGCCTTCGCGACGGCGCGACGAGGATGCAGCACGCTGCCGCGGAACGAGTCGATCAGCTCGGGGTGGCGCTCCTGGTCGGCGATCAGGCCGCCGATCAGACCCACATAGGCAGCACCATCCTCCGGGAAGCCCTGCTCCACTGCCCGCCACAGCTCGGCCCGCGTGTCCCCGAGGTCGGGCGGATCGAGCTCGGGGAGCTGGCGAGCGATGACCGCTGCCACGAGCGCGACCTTGTCCGGATAACGGCGGTAGATCGCGGGCTTGCCGACGCCCGCGGCGGCTGCCACGGCCTCCATGCTCATGCGCGCGAAACCGCGCTCGACCAGGAGCGCAAGCGTCGCAGTCTCGATTGCGTCGTCGACCGCGGGGTCGAGTGACCTAGCCATCTCAATAACGTAACAGGAACGTTACGTAATATCGAACCCGGGCGCGGCCGACACCGTAGAGGAGTGTGGGGGCATCAGTACGCGCGAGCGCTCGGGTCGCCCGCGGACGAGCCGAGGTGTCCCGAACGCTGGTCTGGACGAGTGCGCTTGTCAGAGTCAGACTGCCGAGGCGGCCGGAGCCGGTTGGCACCTGGGCGTCGTCGCGACCGTCGCAAACTTTGCGGGCTCCGGCCGCGAACGACGATGACGCCGGGACGTCGGGAGGATGCCATGAGCTTGGTCTACAGGATCCTCTACCGGGTCGGCTTTACGCCCTGGGAGGGCAGCGCACAGCAAACACGGACGCGCGAGCAGATCTTGGCGATGTTCGACCGCGAGGAGAACGGACGCCAGCCGCCTTACGGGCTCGCGCTCGATCTCGGCTGCGGCGGCGGCTTGTGGTCGATTGAGCTGGCACGGCGGGGCTGGCAGGTCACGGGTATCGACATCGTCCCGAAGGCGATACGCACCGCGCGCGAGCGAGCTCGGGAGGCAGGTGTCGAGGTTCGGTTCGTCGAGGGCGATGCCACCGCGCTCCGGGGCGCAGGGGTTGGCTCCGGGTTTCGGTTGGTGCTCGACTTCGGAGCCGTCCATGGCCTGACGCAGGCGCAGCGCGAGGCGGTGGGTCGGGAGGTGACTGCGGTCACCGTCGCCGACGCCACCCTGCTGATGATGGCGTTTCCGCCTGGGCGCAGAGGCCCGCTCCCGCGTGGCATGAGCCGCGCAGACATCGAGTCGGCCTACCCAGGTTGGAAGGTGACCGAGGGGGACACCCTCGACGCGGAACTGCCCCGGTTGGCGACGAAGGACGGCCCGCCGCGTTGGTTCCGCCTCAGTCGCGAATGACCTGTTCTGAGCAGGCGCGAGGGAACTCGTCGCCTGGTCGCGATTGACGGCTACCGGCTGAGTCGGTGGTTCGTCTGCCGCGCGAGTTGCCGTGCGTGTGGCGATCAGGTCTCAGAGCGACGATTCGTGTGTCGCGGCGACCTTGTCGCGGACGATGGCGAATACTTCCCAGTGTGGAGAACCCAGCAGGGGCGAAGTTGGGCGGCTCTGAGGATCTCGAGGCTTTTCGCACGTATGCTCGCGAGCAGCAGCTGCGCGTCGATCGCATCTTGGCGTGTCGCCGACGTTTGGGTGTGCTGCCCGATAGGACGTGCGCCAGCCAAGCCGGGGTTGGCTGGACCGGCGACATCACTGACCCGGAGTTCAAGAAGAACCTCCGGATCTTCCACCGGCTGATCTCAGGCGCCGTTGGTATCCGCGAGAGGGGGCTCCGGCGTGACTCTCACCAGAGCTCGGCCGATGGGCACAAGGCGCTTGAGGAGCGTGTCGGTGCACTCACGGATCTCGTGGCGCTTCCGAGCAACGTTCCGCTAACGCTGAAGCTCCTGCTCGGACAGCGGTTCGAGCTCGAACGGATCCTGATCGAGGTCGGCGACGAGCACTATCTGAGAAGCCGCGCCGCCGACCTCTATAGCGAGGGCGAGAGCACGATGGTGACTTGGGAGGGGCTGGTTCGGAAGGGCCTCTTCGCGGGCCCACCGCCACTCCTGTCCGACCTGATGCCTCGCCCCGCCAAGCCTGCTAGCGGAAGCGAAGCGACCCCGAAGGAGGGCCACGATCGAGGCACCGAGGATGCCGGCAATGAGCGGTCCCAACTTGACAGCGTCGAGAGAACTCGACGCATGCTGGCGTGGCTGATCGCGGCCAAAGAAGCGCAGGATCTTCCCTTACGAGCGCGGCGCGAACTCAAGCAGCAGGCGCTTCTCGCCGTCCTTCCGGTGATCATCGCCACCACAATCCTTTTTGGCGTTGCGATCGGATTGATTGACGAAGGGGAGAACGAGTTCCTCTTGGCCGCTGCCGCGGGCGCAGCTGGCGCGGCGCTTGGAGGCCTATTGAGGCTTCGCGACGAGGTCAACTTCGGCGCACAGATCCGCGAGTTCGTGCCCTTCTTCCTCGGGGAAGTGGTCGTGGGCGCCGCAGCCGGCCTGCTCGTGTTCGTGGTGGTTAATGCTGGGATCATTCAGCTCGGAGGCGGAGCAAACGGGCTTGCCGCCTTCGGCTTCGTCGTCGGATTCTCCGAAGCAGCCTTCCTTGGCCTCGTCAGCAGAGTAGGCGAGACGTTGCTGGGTACCGGGAAGGAAGAGACCCCAAAACAGACGCTCTAGGGACCGCTGCAACCGCGCGTGAAATCGTCCGCTATTTGCGGCACTTTAGGGCGCGGACCGGAGTCGAACCAGTGCCGGAGTGATTTCAGGGGCTTACGATCACGCCCCATATGTTCGACGACACCGAGCATCCTCACCGTGTTGTACGTTCCGCGACGGCGAAGCGTCGTCACCAAGGATTCCGCTGCATACAAGTGCAGGCGGAAGGAGATCAGTCTCCAAGCGGAACGCGTTGGCGTTGCACTGAAGCTCTCGCACCGGAACGTACGCCGTCTGGCACTCAGTACGTTCAAGCCGAGCCTGGAGCAGATCATGTCTCTCGAGCAGATGCTTGCGCGTCCCACCGGCTAGGGCTGCTCCGCTCAGCTCAGCTGCAGGGCGACGACGGACTCGCCGCGGGCGACCGGCCATCGCCTCTTCGTCTGCGCCGGCTTCGCTCCGCCCACGCAGACGCGAGGCTAGCGGTCGGCTCGGGTGGCCCCAACGGATCTTCGCGGACGCTGGGGCGGCGATCGCCTCGGCGGCCAGGTGCAGTTCGACCCCGAACACCTGAGCCGCACGCTTCGCGGCTGCGGGAGCACGAGGCTCGGAGCTCGGGCCTCTGCTTCAAATCCGGGCGCCTCCGTTTTGCGTAGGTGCTTCTGGTGGACAACGTTCTCCCCCTTGACCTCGCCGTCCCGCGCCTAACGGCGGCGATCGCTCATGTGCCCAGCGTGCGCTGCTGAGCAGGCTTCGCTTCGACAGATCCGTTCACTCCGAGGTCTCGCGAGGTGAGGCCCCTGCATGACGACGCGCACGCGTTCTGGCTCCGCGCGCCCGGCTGCGGGGAGATCCGGCCGGTCACACTGCCCGAGCCGGGGAGGGGCGACGTGGTGGTGCGCACCATGCGGTCCGGCGTAAGCCGCGGAACCGAGACGTTGGTGTTCCGGGGCGGTGTTCCGCCGGGCCAGTACGCCGCGATGCGGGCACCCTTCCAGGAGGGGGACTTCCCGGGGCCGGTCAAGTACGGCTACCTCAACGTCGGCGTCGTCGAGCAGGGCCCGCCGGAGCTGCACGGCCGGACGGTCTTCTGCCTGTACCCGCACCAGACCGCCTACGTGGTTCCGGCCGGTGCCGTGACCGTCGTGCCGGAGGGCGTGCCACCCGCACGTGCCGTGCTCGCCGGCACCGTCGAGACCGCCGTCAACGCGCTGTGGGACGCCGCACCCCTGCTCGGCGACCGGGTCGCCGTCGTCGGCGCCGGGATGGTCGGCTGCAGCGTCGCACGCCTGCTGAGCAGGTTCCCGGCGGTGCAGGTCACGCTCGTAGACGTCGATGCCGGCCGGGCCGATGTCGCGGCCGCGCTCGGCGTCGACTTCGCGTTGCCGACCGACGCCGCGGACGGTCGCGACCTGGTCGTGCACACCAGCGCGACGTCCGCCGGGCTCCAGCGGTCGCTCGACCTGCTCGCCCCCGAAGGCACCGTCATCGACCTCAGCTGGTACGGCGACACCGAGGTTCGGCTGTCGCTCGGGGGAGCGTTCCACTCGGGGCGCCTCGGCATCCGCGCCAGCCAGGTCGGCACGATCTCCCCCGCCCGCAGCGGGCGCCGCACGACGGCCGACCGGCTGGCACTCGCGCTCGACCTGTTGCGCGATCCAGCCTTCGACGTGCTCGTCACCGGGCAGTCCCATTTCGACGAGCTTCCCGACGTGATGGCCCGGTTGGCCGCGGGGAGCCTGCCGGCGCTCTGCCACACCATCACCTACGGGGAGCAGTAGATCGTGTTCAGCGTCACCGTCCGCGATCACATGATGGTCGCCCACAGCTTCCGCGGCGAGGTGTTCGGGCCCGCGCAGCGGCTACACGGAGCGACGTACGTCGTCGACGCCACGTTCCGGCGCACGGCGCTCGACGCAGACAACATCGTCGTCGATATCGGCCGCGCGACCGAGGAGCTGCACGCCGTCGTCGCGGAGCTCAGCTATCGCAACCTCGACGACGAGGCCGCCTTCGCCGGAATGAACACCTCCACCGAGGCGCTCGCTCAGGTGGTCGCCGACCGGCTGGCCGACCGGGTGCACGCCGGCGCCTTCGGCGACACCGCCCGGGAGCTCAACGGGCTGGTCGTCACGCTGCACGAGTCGCACGTCGCCTGGGCGAGCTACGAGCGGCCGCTGTGATGGCGGTGCACGTCGTCGTACCCGACGGCATCGACGACCCGGCACGGCCGAGCGGAGGCAACGCCTACGACCGCCAGGTCTGCCGTGGGCTCACCGTGATCGGCTGGTCGGTTCACGAGCATGCCGTGCCCGGCCCCTGGCCGCGACCGGAAGCGGCGGCGTGCGCCGCCCTCGCCGGCGTTGTCGAGCGGATCCCCGACGACTCCGTCGTGCTGATCGACGGACTGGTCGCCTCGACGGCCACGGAGGTCCTGGTGCCGCAGGCGAGCCGGCTGCGCCTGGTCGTCCTCGTGCACATGCCGCTGGGCCACCGCCCCGCAGAGGACGGGGTCGACGACGCCCGGACGCGGGAGCGCGCGGTCCTCTCGGTCGCCGCGTCCGTCGTCACGACCAGCGCGTGGACCCGGCGCCGGCTGCTGGAGCTCTACCCGTTGCCGGCCGACCGGGTGCACGTCGCCCGGCCCGGCGTCGATGCCGCCGACCTCGCGACGGGGACCGCGGCCGGCCGGGAGCTGCTCTGCGTTGCAGCGGTGACGCCCGACAAGGGGCACGACGTGCTGCTCGATGCGCTGGCGACGACCGCGGACCTGTCGTGGCGCTGCGTGTGCGTGGGCAGCCTGGACCGCGACCCGGCGTTCGTCGAGGGTCTCCATCGCCGCGCACTGGCCGGCGGGATCGGCGACCGGGTGTGGTTCCCGGGACCGCGGACCGGAGTCGACCTCGAGCGCAGCTACGCCGCCGCGGACGTGCTGGTGCTGGCGTCGCGCGCCGAGACCTACGGCATGGTCGTCACCGAGGCGCTGGCCCGCGGCCTGCCGGTCGTCGCAGCCGAGGTCGGCGGGTTGACCGAGGCCCTCGGTCACGGCGCCGACGGGATCCGGCCCGGGGTGCTGGTCCCGCCCGACGATCCTGCGGCGCTCGGCGCCGCGCTCCGGGCGTGGCTCACCGACGCCGAGCTGCGGGAGCGGTTCCGCCGCGCCGCCCGCGAGCGCCGCGCGTCGCTCTCCGGGTGGTCGACCACCACGTCCGCCGTCGCGGGTGTCCTGGCCGGGGCCGCGCGATGACTGTCGAGGGCATCCGGGTCAGCCGGGGATGGCTCGCCCTCCGCGAGCCTGCTGACGCTGCGGCCCGTGCGCCCGACCTCGCCGAACAGCTGCGGCGACGTCTTCCGACGGCCGGTCGCCGGGTGATCCACGACCTCGGCTGCGGCACCGGGGCGATGGGGCGCTGGCTCGCGCCACGGCTGCCCGGACCGCAGCACTGGGTCGTGCACGACCGGGACGCCGACCTGCTGGCCGTCGCCGCCGCGGACCACCCCGGCGAGGCCGCCGACGGGGCCGCGGTCACCGTCGAGACCAGGCATTCCGACATCACCCGGCTGGACCCGGGCGATCTCGCCGACGCAACCCTCATTACCGCCTCGGCGATGCTGGATCTGCTGACCGGCGAGGAGCTGGCCGGGCTAGTCACCGTCTGTGCCGGCGCCGGGTGTCCCGTGCTGCTGACGTTGTCCGTCGTCGGTCGCGTCGACCTGAACCCGGCGGATCCGCTAGACGCCGGCGTGGCCGCCGCATTCGACGCCCACCAACGCCGCACGACGGAGAGGGGCCGTCTGCTCGGCCCGGACGCGGTCGCGGTCGCCGTCGAGGGGTTCGGCCGATTGGGGGCCGATGTCCTCGTCCGGCCCAGCCCGTGGCGACTCGGCGCCTTCGAGGCCGACCTGGCGGCGCAGTGGTTCACCGGGTGGGTGGGTGCCGCGTGCGAGCAGCAGATCGAGCTGGCCGCCGAGATCGACGCCTACGCACGCCGACGTCTGGCGGAGGCAGCAGCCGGGCAGCTCGCCGTCACCGTGGACCACGCCGACCTGCTGGCCCTGCCCCGGCGACGGCCGTCCAGGCCGATAACGCGGCTGCCCCTCGCGAGCGTTAGCCCGGGTCGGGAACCGTTCGGCGCGGGGCCGGCCGGGGCAACCCGCCGGCAGCATCCTCGAGCAGATCGGGCGTCAGCATGAGGCTGACCGTATGGGCCTGGGCCCGCCTCGTGGGCACCGCCGTGACGTTCACCGTTCTGGTCTGGCGCCTGGGCGAAGGCCCGTTCCTCGACGGCGTCCGCACGGTCGACGGCCGGGCCCTGGCGGCAGCGGCAGGCCTCACAGTGCTGACCACCGTGTGCTGTGCCTGGCGGTGGAAGATCGTAGCCCGTGGTCTCGGCGTCGACCTGCCGCTGCCCGCTGCGGTGGCGGCGTACTACCGGTCGCTGTTTCTCAACGTCACGCTGCCCGGCGGGGTCGTGGGCGACATCCACCGCGGGGTCAGCCACGGTCGCGACGTCAGCGACGTCGGCCGTGGGTTGCGGGCCGTGGCGTGGGAACGCTCCGCCGGGCAGGTCGTGCAGGTCGTCCTGACCGTCGTCGTTCTCCTCGCGCTGCCGTCGCCCGTGCACTCGTTCATGCCGCTGATCGCGATCGCGGTCCTCGTGGCGGTGTTCGGCGCCGTGCTCGTTGCTCGAGCGCGACCCGGCGGCGGTCGGTCCCCGTGGGCGCGGGTCCGGAGCGCAGCGGCCGGCGACATCCGCGATGGGCTGCTCGCCCGGGGGGCTTGGCTGGGCATCGCGCTCGCATCTGCGCTGGTCGTCGGCGGCCACGTGGTCACCTTCCTGATCGCCGCGCGGACCGCGGGCACCACCGCGCCACTGTCCCGGATGCTGCCGCTGGCGTTGCTCGTGATGCTGGCCATGGTGCTGCCCAGCGTCGGCGGCTGGGGGCCGCGCGAGGGCATGACGGCATGGGTGTTCGGCGCGGCCGGCCTGGGTGCGGAACGAGGGGTCGCCACCGCCGTCGTCTACGGCGTCATGGTGCTCGTCGCCAGCCTGCCGGGTGCCGCCTTCCTCGTGGTGGCATGGTGCCGTCGTACCCGGCCTCCGGGGCGACCCGAACCGTCGCTCCAGTGGCGGGTCCCGGTCGCCGTGCGGCCGGACGGAGACGCACATGCCTGACCGCCCGTACACCCTGTTGAGCTGCGGCATGTCGATCGACGGTTATCTCGGCAGCGCGACGGCGCCGCGCCTCGCGCTGTCCAACGACGCCGACTTCGACCGCGTCGACGCCGTGCGCGCCTCCTGCGACGCGATCCTGGTGGGCGCGGCTACCGTGCGGAACGACAACCCGCGGCTGCTGGTGCGCTCGAAGACCCGCCGCGAGGAGCGAAGGGCTCGTGGGCTCGCGCCGTCGCCGATCAAGGTCACCGTGACCGATCGGGTGGAGCTGGACGCGTGCGCCGACTTCTTCACCACCGGCGACACCGAGAAGCTCGTCTACTGCCCGAGCCCGCGGGTGGCCGACGCCCGCTCGCGACTCGGACCCGTGGCGACCGTGGTCGACGGTGGCCAGCCGGTGAAGATGCGCAGGATCAGCGAGGACCTCGGCGCCCGCGGTGTGAAGCGGCTGATGGTCGAGGGCGGCGGTAAGGTGCACACCCAGTTCCTGACCGACAACCTCGCCGACGAGCTGCAGCTGGTCGTCGCTCCCTTCTTCGTCGGCGACTCCCGGGCCCCGCGGTTCGTGAGCGACGGCCTCTTCCCCTGGAACCCCGACCGGCGCGCGACGCTCGCCGAGGTCTGCCAGATCGGCGATGTGGTGCTGCTGCGCTACGGGCTCTCGCCGCGGTTCCGGACCGACTGACCGAGGAAACCGATGCCGCTGCCCGCCGCGACGATCCGCACCCAGGTCTCGGTGCCCCTGCGGTTCGCCCACGGATACACCACGGCCGCCCGAGTGTTCAGCTTCGACGGGCTCGTCGACGGCCACGAGAAACCTCGCCTTCGGAACCGGCAACGCTCCTGGCCGTGGACTGCTCGTCCACAGACCTGCCCGAGGCCACTGACGACGGACGTCGACGAGCTACCCGGCCGCCGGTTGCGAGCCGAATGCGCTGAGGAAGCGGTCGCGGAAGGCGTCCATCGGCCAGACCGGCGCTTGCGGGCCGGGCCGCATGCCGTCCTCCCAGCCCCACTCGGCGATCTGGTCCAGCACCGCCGGGTCGTGGGCGATAACCGAGACCGGCACGTCGTGACTCAGGTCCGGGTGCAGCCCGGTAACGATCGTCGAGGGCTGATGATCTCCCAGGACGACGAGCACGAGATTGTCGTCGCCATAGTGCTGCACGAAGGAGATCAGGGTGTTCAAGGAGTACTCGATCGACCGGGCGTAGGCCGCACGTACCCGGTCCGGGTCGCTCCAGAGCGCGGCCGTAGTCACCTGGCCCACCGGAATGCTGTTGAAGACCGAGCCGTCGTCGACGTCGCCCCAGTCGATCAGCTCGGGAATGCGGGTCCACGGCGCGTGGCTCGACACCGTGTCGACCTCCGCGAAGAGGGGACGGCGGTCGCGTTTCGCAAGCTCGAGGCGCTGCAAAGCCAAGAAGACGTACTGGTCGGGCATGGGAGCGAAGGCGAATCTGGGACCGAGATAACCGAGGTTGCGCTGGTCGTAGACCTTGTCCCAGCCGTAGAACGACGACTGCGGCCAGTCCCGGTCGTTCGCCGGCACGTAATCGACGGTGCGCCATCCGGCCCGCTTGAACGCCTGGCTGAGTGTGACTCGGTGGCTCGCGACGAGCTGGTCGTAGCGCCATTGCCTGTTGACCCAGACTCCCGAATGCATCGTGGAATGCGCCAGCCAGCTGGCGCCGCCGAACGTGGACGAGGTGAGGAAGGCGCTCCGCGCGTGGAAGCCGGCTGCCGCCAGTCGCTCCGTCCCCACGTCGAGAAACGCATCGACGCGTGGCGAGAAAGACGAATCCTGGACCGCGACCTTTCCATAGCTCTCGACGAACGTGAGGATGACGTCCTTGCCGCGCAGGCCGGTCAGCAGTTGGTCGCCCGGGACGCCACGGTAAGGGTCGCGACGGATCTCGTCCGCGAAGATCGCGCGATCCCGGATGCCGGCGCGCACGGCGCGCACCTCGTCGACGGCCAGGCCGGCGGCGCTCGTCGAGGCGATCGGAACCTGGGAAACGAGCTGCGCCCCGAACGCCCAACAGAGCACCCAGACGGCTCCGAGGGCCGCGATGGCACGGAATGACCATCGGCTGTGACTGACAGCGACGCGGGTCAGGCGACGCACGGCGAGGCTCGTGAAGAGGAGTACGCCGACGATGAGCGCCGCCGCCGCGGCGACGACCACGTTCGCGTCCCTCGAACCGACCGAGTCGCGCAGCGTCTCGATGCCGATCCCGGTGTAGCTCCAGTCGGCAATGGGATCGAACGGTCGGTCGAAGGCCGTGTAGAGGCCCAGGTCGAGGATCTTCACGATCAGCAGCAGACCCAGAAGCGGTCCGACGACCCAAGCCAGGACGCGTCGAGGCGTGGCCGGCAGGGCGAGGGCCAGGGCAATGACGACGAGGCCCTCGAGCGGGAGCCTCAAGAACGCAGTCGGCGTGAGACGACTCGGATGGTCGGGAGCGACCAGAGCGACCCAGACGAACAAGATGGCGGCGATCGTGAGCGCCGCGGCAAGACTCGTTCGCACGCGTCCGCGTGTGTGGCTCACGGCGGCGTTTTGATCTGCAACCGAGGCGTGCCGGTGGGCCCAAAGCCACCACGTGTCGCGGCCGAACGACTCGCAGAGCAGGGCCAGCGCGACGGCGAGGGCAGCTTGGGTCAGAACATGCGGCAGGACGTCGGCAGCCGCGATCGTCAGAACAACCCCTTGAGTCGCAGCGACGACCCTGCGCCAGTAGCGCGGCGGCAGCGGCTCACGCAGCCACGGCAGCAACCACCCGGCTGCGAGGAACGCGTAGCGTGCCGCGCCGATCGCGAGCACCCACGCGCCGGTCGAGCGGGCGACATACACGCTGAGGACGAGGATCAGGAACGCGTCGACCTCACCGTCGAAGTGCGCGCCGAACGTCGACGCCGTCCTGTTGCGTCGCGCGACCCATCCGTCGACCGCGTCCAGCGCGAGTGCGACGACCGTGAGTGTCACCAGGAGCGTGACCGGCGCGGGTTGATCGAACGAGTCCGCGACCAGCGCCGCGACACCGACGGCGAGCGTCGCCCGAACAAGGGTCACCCAGTCGGCCGGGCCCAGCCGGTCGACGCGGTAGCGGGAGAGGCCGCGCGCCAGTGCCGCATTCGTGATCACGCCGCAGGTGACTCCGACGACCCAGCCGGCGCCGCTGAGGCCGACGGTTCCCGCGAGGGCGGCGACCAACAGTACCTGGGCGATCAGCCCGGTCACCGGCAAGGCCTGAACCGCTCGCACCGTGCCTCCGTGTTCGTGGGTACGTGGGGTAGTTACGGGAAACACGGTGCTCCGGTTCATCCCCGGGCCGGTGGGAAGGTGAGGCCGAAGATCGTCAACTGTGTGCGCGTGGAACAGCCATGAACCAGGACGAGCGCGCTCCGTTCGTTCGGGCCCTGCAGCGAGCCCGCGTGTCGGCGTACGCCCCCGGCGAGTTCGTCGAGCAGGAGAGCTTCATGCGCGCCGCCGAGATTCGGGCCCTGGCGGGTCAGGCCGGCATCGCACCCGGGGTCTCCGTGCTGGACCTATGCTGCGGAGTTGCCGGGCCCGGACGGTTCATCACTCAGGAGCTGGGTTGCACCTATCTGGGGGTGGACTCCAGCTCCAGCGCCATCGACATCGCACGTGAGAGCGCCGGCGACCTTCCATGCCGCTTCGAAGTCTCACGAATCCCTCCGATCCCTCCCGGCCCGTTCGACGTGGTGCTCCTGTTCGAGACCATGCTCGCCTTTCCCGCAAAGGAGACACTGTTTCAGGAGATATCTCGGGAGCTCAAGACCGGCGGGCGGTTCGCCTTCACCATGGAAGAGGGCCTGCCCCTCACGGAGGCAGAGCGAGAGAGCATGCCTGACGCCGACACGGTCTGGCTCACCCCGCTGCAGGAGATGCTCACGTGCTTGGAGCGGGTCGGGCTGCTTGTCCGCTGGCAGGATGACTGCAGTCGGTCCCACTGTGCCGTGGCGGATTCATTGATCAACGCGTTCGCCGCCGACGCTACGGACATTGCCGGGCAGATCGGGCCCAGGGCACTGGAGGAGCTGCTGGCCGCCCACCGGCTCTGGAGCGACTGGCTGCGGGAAGGACGGGTCCGCAAGATCGCTCTCGTTGCGGAGAAGACGGCGACGCCACGCACGACAGTCGCGGGCGTCGCAGCGTCGCGCTGCAGCTGAGCTCCGTGGCACCACGGACACCCCCCGCCCTATTTCGCGGGTGTCAGAAAACAATCGTTCGGTCTGACGCAGCGACGAACTCGGCCGCGGCATGCAGCTTGCCGGCGAGCGCTGGCGAGCCAACAAGTGACTTCAGGAATCGTCGCTATTTGCGGCACTTTAAGGCGCGGACCGGAGTCGAACCGGGGCCGGAGTGATTTCAGGGTCCACCGAGACTCGCCGTCCTCCTATTGCCCGATCCCCGAGCTACTCAAGCTCCGAGGCGATTGTGGACATCGTAGAAACGCATCTCCGGCTCGCTCTCGATGCCGACCTCCCGGGTGTACGGCCCGATCTGCTCCTGCGCGAAGCGGTCAAACTGCTCCCTCGTTTCCCAGACATCGACGACATGGATCCCGTCGTCAGTCGCCGCTACCCAGTGGAAGATCGCTCCGTCGGGCGGCGGGGCTTCGGGCGACAAACCCATCTTCTTCATCACCTGGTCGTACTGATCGAGCGTCGCGCCGGCAAAGTTCATCTCAATCGCGACCGCCATGAGAACCTCGCTTTCGTGTCGGCTGAACGGTTCGGAACCAGAGACCTTAGAACCTTCTGTCACGGCGTGACAGAGCTTTCGCTGCGGGGTGCCTCCGACCAGGGGCATCCCGCACGTCTCAGCGGCCTCGCCGCCGACCCTCGCGGTTAGAGGGTTCCTCTCCCTCCTCTGGCGGCGGGTCTGGGACGGCGATAGACGTAGCGGCTGGCCATGGTTCCCCTACGTCCGGTGCGCCGGGCCACGGAGAGTTCGGAATCTCCGGCTCCGGCGAGGGATCCTCGCGGGTTTCATCGGCCTTGTCGCGGTCCTCGCCCGCGGCATGGAGCTGGCCGGGGAGGCCTGGAAGTCCAAGCAGTGACTTCAGAAATCGCCCGCTATTTGCGGCACTTTAAGGCGCGGACCGGAGTCGAACCGGTGTACGAGGCTTTGCAGGCCTCTGCCTAGCCACTCGGCCACCGCGCCGGAGCGGGGACATGGTATCGCCGCCCGGTAGGCTGACCGGCGATGGATGTCGAGCGCTTCGCCGCCGAGCTGCCTGGCCTCTTCGACGACTTCCCGCGGTCGCCGTTCCCGCGTGGGCGACGCTTCGACGACGTGCTCGACGGCGTGCCGAACCTCGCGACAGAGAACGTGCTCGCCCTGCTCAACCTCGCCGCGAGCATGCTCGGCCCGGGCGAGTGCTACGTCGAGGCGGGCACCTACATGGGAGCGAGCCTGATCGGCGCGATGCGCGGCAACGACGGCGCGGAGTTCGCCGCGCTCGACCACTTCGCGTTCGGGCCGGCGGAGATCGGCGGGCGCTCGCTTCCTGCAGCCAGCCGGGCCGCCCTCGAGGCGAACCTCGAGCGCTTCGGCGCGCGCGGGGCGACGATTATCGAGGGCGACGCGCTCGAGCTCCTGCGCTCGGGCGCTCT
The DNA here is from genome assembly GCA_963712465.1 of uncultured Actinomycetes bacterium. Lineage (GTDB taxonomy): Bacteria > Actinomycetota > Thermoleophilia > Gaiellales > Gaiellaceae > CAVQHY01. Next base: position 202,722 of record CAVQHY010000005.1, on the reverse strand, counting down.
CGGCGAACGTCGCGTCGGCGTCTACTACTACGACGCGGCGCACGGCTACGAGCCGCAGCTCGACGCGCTTCGGCTGGCCGAGCCGTACCTGGCGGACGAGGCGCTCGTGGTCGTCGACGACTCCGACTGGGACAGCGTCGCGGACGCGACCCGCGACTACCTCGCGGCCGAGCCGCGCGCCCGGCTCCTCTTCGACGTCCCGGGAAAGACCGCGGGGAGCCCCCAGTGGCACGAGGGGGTCAAGGTGCTCGCCTGGAGTGCAGCGCCGTGAGCACGAGGACAACCGCCCTCGTCGTGCCCGGCCACGGCCGCATCGGCGCCGCAGGCGAGTACAGGCTCAGCGACCGGTGCCTACGCCTGCTCGACTTCGCCGCCGAGCTCGTGGACGAGCTCTCGCCGAGCGTCGTCGCGTTGACGGGCTGGTCGCCGACCGGAGGCGCGAGCGAGGCCGAGCAGATGCTCGCCGCCTGGCCGGGTCGCACGGACGTCGAGCTGGTCGTGGAGAAGACTGCGCGCACGACGGCCGAGAACATGGCCCGAACGCTTCCGCTTCTGCTCGCCCGCGACGTGTCGAGCGTCACCGTGGTCTGCGCGAGCACGCATCTCCTGCGGATCCGTTACTTCTTCGGCGGCGTGTATCCGCGCTACGGCATCGCCTGCGCCTACCGGTCGCCGCGGGCGGCCGGGCGGTCGCCGGGCGCGGTCGCCTGGGAGGCGCTCGCGGTACCCGTGATGCCGCTCCAGCGACGGGCCGCGCTCGCCGAGCTGGAGCCGCGATCCGCGTGACGGGCGAGAGCCCGGGGCTCGTCGTCTTCATCCCGGCCTGGAACGAGGAGGAGAATCTGCAGGCGGTGATCGCGGAGGTCGAGCGCGATCTCCCCGGCGCAACGATCCTCGTGGTCGACGACGGCTCGACCGACCGCACCGTCGAGGTCGCGCAAGCTGCAGGGGCGGAGGTGCTCTCCTTCGGCGAGAACAGAGGCCTTCCGGCCGGGATCGCGGCAGGCTACGGATACGCGGTCGAGCACGGGTACACGCTTTGCGGTCGAGTCGATGCGGACGGCCAGCACCCCGCGCACGAGCTCGCGAGGCTGATCGAGCTCGTCCGGGACGATCGCTGCGACGTTGCCGTCGGCTCCCGCTACGCATCCGGGGACGGCTACGAGCCCTACCGCTACAAGCCCACGGGCACGCGCCGATTCGGGATGGCGGTTCTGCGCCGGGCGCTGGGCGTCGTCCTCGGGCGACGGTTCAACGACCCGACGAGCGGCATGGTGGCCGCCGGCGAGAAGGCGCTTCCGCTTCTGTCCGGAAGCTACGCGAGCGGAGCCCCCGAGGTCGAGGCGCTGATCCGGCTCGAGGAGGCTGGTCTGCGGGTGCTCGAGGTGCCCGTCAACATGCGCGAGCGGGCCGGCGGCGAGTCCAAGCTCCGCGGTAAGAAGGCGGTGATGCTCGTCGTCACCGTCGCGGGCGCGATCGTCGCGGGTCGACGGCTCCTACACAGGCGCTAGCCAGAGGAGTACGCTCTCGGGCGAATGAAGCTTCCCGAGGCAGAGGCGATCGCCCGCGAGGCGTTCGGAGGAGCGCGAAACCGCTTCGACGTCCCGCTGTTCGAGCACAGCGTCGCCGTCGCCGAACGGGTGACCACCCACGAGGCAAAGCTGACCGCCCTCCTGCACGACGTCGTCGAGGACACGGACTGGACCGCGGCGGACCTCCGTCGCCACGGTGCGTCCGAGACCGTCGTGGACGCGGTCGGCCTGCTCACGCATCGAGCCGGCGAGAGCTACGAGGCGTTCGTCGAACGCATCGCGGCCGCCCGCGGCCGGGCGGGTACCGTCGCGCGCGAGGTGAAGCTCGCCGACCTCGCCGAGAACCTGTCGCGGCTGGACCGACTCGACCCCGACGAGGCGGAGCGGCTCGAGCGCCGCTACCAGCAGGCGCTCGATCGTCTCCGACCCCTGGTCGCAACCGCGTAAGTCGGGCTCAGCGGCCGTCGTCGCGGCTGCGGAGACCGAGCAGCAGCTTGACGACCATCACGATCGCGACGGCGAGGCCCAGCGCGTACGCGACGATGGCGACGTCCGTCAGGCTTCCGAGAGCCCCCGTGTTCACCGCGGAGACGCTGGCAGTGATCGCGGAGCCGATGATCACCCCGGTCAGCACGATTCCCAGAGTGACCAGACGGGCGATGTCGCGGGCGCCCTCGACCTGGTTCTCGAGGTCGCTCGTGTCGACCTTGACCGTGAACTGGCCTCGTCCGAGCTGCTTCGCCCAGCTCATGGCAGCGTCCTGGATCGAGGGCGCGTTGCCGAGCGCCTCGCGAGCGACGAACGTGGCCTGGCGCTTGACCGCGTTCGCGAGCACCTCTGCCGTGACGTTCTCCTCGACGAGCTCCTCGACGATCCTGTAGCCGTTCTCGACGAACGGATAGCCCTCGGGCCGGAGCGTTGTGGTGAACGCCGCCGCCTGGACGAGCGCCTTCATCGCGAGCGTCAGTTGCGGATCGAGGCGCAGGCCACTGTCGCGCAACGCATCCATCGCAGCCGAGATCACCTTCGGGAAGTCGACGCGCTCGTCCGGGTCCATGTAGCGACCGACACGCCGCTCGAACGAGCGGTAGTACGTCTGCTCGGAGAACCGGCGGCCGAACGGCGTCGAGAGCGAGCGGAGCGCCTGCGCCAGGCCGAGCACGTCCTTCTTCCGAGAGACCAGCATCAGGTTGATCAGGTTGATGCGCTGCATGAGCGTAAGCTCGCCGACCATCCCCGTATCGAGGAAGGTGACCCGGCCGCTCTCGAGGTTGACGAAGATGTTCCCCGGGTGGGGGTCGCCGTGAAAGAAGCCGTCGATCAGCAGCATCTTCACCGCCGCCTTCAGCGCTCGATCCGAGATGTCGGTTCGATCGAGGCCTGCCGCGTCGAGCGCCTCGACGTCCGAGATCTTCACCCCTTCGATGTACTCGAGCGTGATCACGCGGGTGCTCGAGAGCTCCTTGAAGACCTCGGGGACGCCGACCCCCTCGATCGGCTCGAGCACGCGGGCGAGTCGCCGTGCGTTGTACGCCTCCCCCGTGTAGTCGAGCTCGAGCAGGAGGTTGCGGCCGAACTCGTCGATCATCCCGGAGAGCCCGAGATCCCTGGCCCACTGCGTCCGGCGCTCGAACACGCGGCTCGCGCGCCCGAAGATCGCGATGTCCGACTTGACCTCGGACTCGATATGAGGCCGCTGTACCTTCACGACGACGTCACGACCGTCCTCGAGCGTTGCGCGGTGCACCTGCGCGAGCGAGGCAGCCGAGAACGGCTTCGGGTCGAAGCTCGCGTACAGCCGCTCGGGCGGCGCACCCAGCTCGGCCTCGATCACTTGCCGGGCCTCCTGGCCGGAGAACGGCTGCACGTCGCTCTGCAGCTTCGCCAGCTCGCGATCCCATTCGGCCGGAAGCGCCTGGCTCTGGCTGGAGACGATCTGCCCGAGCTTCACGTAGGTCGGGCCGAGCTCCTGCAGCATCAGCCGCGTCTTGGTCGGCGGGTCGAGCTCGCGCAGCGGCATCGGCGGGTCGTAGAGGAACTGCTGCATGCGACGCCGGAAGTCGCCGATGCCGCCCCGCTCGAATGCCGAGTCGACGCCGTAGCGCATGAAGACGTCGTACGTCTGCAGCGTCCGCATTCGCCTGCTGATGCCGGGAAACATCGCTCCGCCGCTCACAGGGCCCGACGCTCGGGCGCGGGCTCGTCCGGAACGATCGGCGGGGTGACGCCGAAGATCCCCTCGAGCAGAAACGTGATCACGCCGATCACCACCGCCCCGACGACATACGCGCGGAGCCCGTCGACCTCGATCAGGCTCCCGGCGAAGCGATCGAGGAGCCAGAGGAGAAGCATGTCGACCAGGATGATCGCGAGCCCGAACGTCTCGAGAATGAACGGCACCGCGAAGAACTGGAGCAGCGGCTTCACGATCGCGCTCAGCAGCCCGAAGATCAGGGCGACGATCACGAACGAGACGATCTTGTTCCCCTGGAGCTCGTAGCCGGGGAGCAGGAGCACGACGGCCAGCGCCGCCGCGTTGACGAGGATCCGGGCGATCGCGGGCTTCCAGCTGCGCGCTCCCGGACCTCGGAGATAGCCCTGGATCGCCGATGGCTTGAGGCGCTCCGGCTGCGCGGATGCCTCGACGGGGACAAGCGCGGAGCTGGGCTCGGGCTTCTCAGCGACCTCGGCATCCGACACGGCGGGCTGATTATGACCCGGTGGTTGCACGGCCGCCGCAGTGAAGGAGCGCGGTCAACCGCGGATGGGTGAGACGGTCAACTCCCTCCGAGGGGGGACGCGGATGGGCACATGGAGCAGACTGCGAGCCAGCAAGGACATACCGGGAGGGCCCCGATGCGGCGGAGGCTGGCCCGGGAACAAACTGCGGCAAGGACGACGGGGCAAGCGGCGGCCCCGTCGTCGCTTGCGTACTGCGACGCCCGGGTCGGCCCGCCCTTGGCGCCTGGCGTTGCGCGGTGTGATATCGCTTCCCCAGGCCTGGCTCAGGCCTTGACCCGGGAGACGAGACGCGATGTCCGACTACTACGACCTCGGTACCTACGGCCGCGAGGTGTCGACCTCCTCGTCCGAGGCTCAGCTCTGGTTCGACCGCGGCCTCAACTGGTGCTACGGGTTCAACCACGAGGAGTCCGTCCGCTGCTTCGAGCAGGCAGCCGAGCATGATCCGGGGTGCGCGATGGCGTACTGGGGGATCGCCTACGCTGCGGGCCCGAACTACAACAAGGCCTGGGAGGCGTTCGACGAGGTCGACCTGAGCGAGTCGCTCGCCAAGGCCCACGCGGCGGCCGTGAACGCCATGTCCTCGGTGGGCTCGGCTTCACCCGTCGAGCGCGCGCTGATCGAGGCGTTACAGCATCGATATCCGGCCGCCGAGCCGGTCGAGGATTGCTCGGTGTGGAACGACGGCTACGCGGCCGCGATGCGCGACGTCTACGCCGCCTTTCCCGACGACCCCGACGTCGCGACGCTCTTCGCCGAGGCGCTGATGAACCGCACCCCGTGGCAGCTGTGGGATCTCGCGACGGGCGAGCCGGCCGAGGGCGCCGACACGATCGAGGCGATCGAGGTGCTCGAGCGAGGGATGGCCCGGGTCACGGCGGAGGGCTCATCTCCACACCCCGGCCTCCTGCACCTGTACGTCCACGCGATCGAGATGTCGCCTCACCCCGAGCGCGCGCTGCGCGCGGCCGATCAGCTTCGCGACCTCGTCCCCGACGCCGGCCACCTCCGGCACATGCCGACGCACATCGACGTCCTGTGCGGCCACTACCGGGACGTCGTCGTCTGCAACGAGCGGGCGATCGAAGCGGACAGCAAGTACGTCGACCGCGAAGGGCCCCTGAACTTCTACTCGCTCTACCGCTGCCACGACTACCACTTCAAGCTCTACGGGGCGATGTTCCTCGGTCAGCTCGGGCCGGCGTTGGAGGCCGCGAACGGGATGGCCGAGACCCTGCCCGAGGACCTCCTGAGGATCGAGAGTCCTCCGATGGCCGACTGGCTCGAGGGGTTCGTCCCGACCAAGCTTCACGTCCTGATCCGGTTCGGACGGTGGCAGGAGATCGTCGACGAGCCGTTCCCGGAGAACACCGAGCTCTTCTGCGTCACGGCCGCGATGCTGCACTACGCGAAGGGCGTTGCCCACGCGGCGCTCGGTGCGGTCGCGACGGCCGAGCAGGAGCGCACGCTCCTCGCGGAGGCAACCGCAAAGGTGCCGGAGACCCGGTACCTGTTCAACAACACGTGCATCGACATCCTGGCGATTGCCGCCGAGATGCTGGACGGCGAGATCGAGTACCGCAAGGGCAACTTCGACGCCGCGTTCGCGCATCTGCGCCGCTCGGTCGAGCTCGACGACGGCCTGCCCTACGACGAGCCCTGGGGCTGGATGCAGCCGGCCCGCCACGCGCTCGGCGCGCTCCTCCTGGAGCAGGGCCGGGTCGAGGAGGCCGAGGCCGTCTACCGCGCCGACCTCGGGCTGGACGGAACTCTGGCTCGCGCGTGCCAGCATCCCGACAACGTCTGGAGCCTCCACGGCTTCCACGAGTGCCTGCGACGGCTCGGCAAGACCACCGAGGCCGACCTCGTCAAGCCCCGCCTCGACCTCGCGCTCGCCCGGGCGGACGTCCCGATCGAGGCGTCGTGCTACTGCCGCCTCGAGCACGCAGCCTGAACCGGCGTCGGGCCGGGTGAGATACTCGCGGCTCCGACCCGAGGAAAGGACTAGCGCGTGACCCTGAAGCACCCGAAGGCCCCGGCGGCGGCCCGCGTAGGGAGTCTCTCCGTGCCGCCGCTCTTCACGCTCGAGAGCATGGACGTGCCGCGCCACAGTCTGCCCGAGGGGCAGCTGCCGCCCGACGTCGCCTACCAGATGATCCACGACGAGCTGATGCTCGACGGAAACGCCCGTCTGAACGTGGCGACGTTCGTGACCACCTGGATGGAGCCACAGGCCGAGAAGCTGATGGCCGAGTGCCTCGACAAGAACATGATCGACAAGGACGAGTACCCGCAGACCGCCGAGATCGAGATGCGGTGCGTGAACATCCTCAGCCGGCTCTGGCACGCGCCCGATGCCGAGGAGGCCACGGGCTGCTCGACGACCGGGTCGAGCGAGGCGGCGATGCTCGGCGGGCTCGCTCTCAAGCGCCGGTGGCAGCATCGGCGTGCCGCCGAGGGCAAGCCGACGGACAGGCCGAACCTCGTCATGGGCATCAACGTCCAGGTGTGCTGGGAGAAGTTCGCGAACTACTGGGACGTCGAGATGCGGCTCGTGCCGATGGAGGGCGACCGCTTCCACCTCTCGGCCGAGGAGGCCGTGAAGCTCTGCGACGAGAACACGATCGGCGTCGTCGCCATCCTCGGTTCGACCTTCGACGGCTCCTACGAGCCGGTGAAAGAGATCTGCGACGCGCTCGATGCGTTCCAGCTCAAGACGGGCATCGACGTTCCCGTGCACGTCGACGGCGCGTCGGGTGCTTTCGTCGCCCCGTTCGTCGATCCTGACCTCCCGTGGGACTTCCGGCTCCCGCGCGTCTCGTCGATCAACGCCTCGGGGCACAAGTACGGGCTCGTGTACCCGGGGGTCGGGTGGGTCGTGTGGCGTGACGCCGAGTCGCTGCCCGAGGATTTGATCTTCTGGGTCAACTACCTCGGCGACAACATGCCGACGTTCGCCCTGAACTTCTCGCGGCCCGGAGCCCAGGTCGTGGCCCAGTACTACAACTTCCTACGTCTGGGCTTCGACGGCTACCGCCGGGTGCACGCCTACGCGCGCGACGTCGCGACGCGCCTCTCTTCGCGGATCGGCGAACTGGGCCCGTTCGAGCTGATCACGACAGGCGACGAGCTGCCGGTGTTCGCGTTCAAGCTGCGGGACGACATCGAGAACTTCACGGTGTTCGACGTCTCGAACGCGCTGCGCGAGCGAGGCTGGCAGGTGCCCGCCTACACCTTTCCCGCAAACCGGGAAGACCTCGCAGCACTGCGCGTGGTCGTCCGGACCGGCTTCACCCACGACCTCGCCGATCTGCTCGTGAGCGATGTGCAGCGTCAGCTACCGCGCCTGCAGAGCCAGCCGGCGCCGGTTCACGACCGCAGCACCACCTCGGGGTTCCACCACTAGCGAAGGAGTCGAACAGTGTGCAGGTGGCTTGCCTACTCGGGCTCACCGGTGCTGATCGAGGAGCTGATCACCAAGCCGAAGCATTCGCTCATCGACCAGAGCCTCCACTCCAGGCTCGGCGCGGAGACGACGAACGGCGATGGGTTCGGGATCGGCTGGTACGGAATCGGCGCGACGCCGGGCGTATTCCACAGCATCGAGCCCGCGTGGAACGACCGGAATCTACGCGAGCTCGCAGCACACATCGAGACGCCGCTCCTTCTCGCGCACATTCGCGCGTCCTCGGGATCGCCCGTGCAGCAGACGAACTGCCACCCCTTCCGCCACGGGCGCTGGCTCTGGATGCACAACGGGTTGATCCGGGAGTTCCACGCCGTCAAGCGCGACCTCGCGCTCGCGGTCGACCCGTCGCTCTACCCGGCGATCGAGGGATCGACCGACTCCGAGCTCTTCTTCTTCCTCGCGCTCACGCTCGGGCTCGAGGACGATCCACCGGCTGCGGCCGAGCGCGCCGTCGGACTGATCGAGGCGACCGGTCGGCGCCACGGCGTCGAGCATCCGATCCAGATGACGGTTGCGACGACCGACGGAGAGCGGCTATGGGCGATCCGCTACTCGAGCGAAGGGCAGTCGCGCTCGCTCTTCCACTCGACCGATGTCAGCGCCCTACGTCACCAGCACCCCGACAACCCCGTGCTCCATGGGCTCTCGGACGAGACGAGAATCGTGGTCTCGGAGCCGCTCGGCGATCTCGCCGGTGCCTGGAACGAGGTTCCCGAGTCGAGCTGGAGCGTGATCTACGGCGGGCACGACGACCCGCGCCCCTTCACGCCGCGGCCGCCGGCATCGGATTGATCGGAGCTCCCGCCGCACCGCCCTTGCCTGGGCCTTCATGCGTCAGGGTGATAGGCACGGCTCCATGATTCTGGAGCCGTCGCCCCGGATCGACGGAAGGAACGTTCGTCAGCGCGCGGGATCGCCGACGGGCGCAAGCGGATCGCCGTACGTATGCCACCGCTCGACCTCGACGATCACGCTGAAAAGCGCCGCGTCGTACTCCCCGTACGGCTCGCCGAGGTAACGGCCCGAGAGGCGATCGACATCGCTGAAATCAGCGTCGTCGCGGATCTCGACCGCTCGACCGAGCAACGAGACATGCGAGTACCAGCTGTCCGCGAGAACGGTCAGGGAAACGCGGGGATCGCGCCGGATGTTCTGGATCCGGCGCCCTCGTGCCTCCATCGAGAGAAGGAAACGGCCCTCGGCCCACTCGTACCAGGTCGCGGCGGTGACCGGTCCGCCGTCCTGTCCGATCGTTGCCACCACTGCGGGTCGCGGCGCCGCCAGAAACCGACCGAGCTCGGGCGGGAGCGGCGCTCGTGGCATCAGCGGCCAACTCTAGCCGGGAGTTAATGGGTACCGGCGTGCTCTGGCAGACGAGACAGAGGAGTGGCGAGTGAGTACCAGCACGGTGGAAGTGTTCGTCGCGACGTATGGCACGGAGGACGGGGCTGCTGCAGCGGCCAAGGATTTTCAGGCGGCGCAGCGGGAAGGCGCGATCGACCTGATCGACGTGGCTGTGATCGTCCATACCGCAGGCGGCAAGGTCAAGATCGAGGAGACCGCTGACCCGAGCGGCAAGAAGTGGGCGAAGCGGGGCGCGATCGCGGGCGGCGTGGTCGGCCTGATCTTTCCTCCCAGCATCATCGTTTCTGCCGCCGTGGGCGGGGGCGCGGGCGGCGTCTGGGGGAAGATCCGTGACAAGGGTTTCAAGGATGAGGATCTGAAGGAGATCGGCAACAGCCTGCCGCCCGGCTCGTCGGCGATCATCGCGGTCGCCGAGGACCGGATGGTCGAGCAGCTGGAGCGTGCGCTCGACGGCTACGAGAAGATCGCCACACACGCCGTCTCCGCAGAGGCCGCTGCCGCCATCGTCGCCGAGGTGGACGACGAGTCCGAGTAGGTGCTCGAACGCCCTCCCGGGCTGAGGGTGCTCCCGTAAAACGCCACAGCCGGGAGGACGCGCTTACGCAGGCGTCGTTGCAATGGCAAAGTAACGATGGGGCCTCTTCGGAGGCCCCGTTCTCGTGTCAACCATGCCGGTTGGTGGCCCACGGGGACGTCATTCGCTCGGTCGTCGGTCTAGGCACGTTTCCAGTGGGGATTCGGCGGGGTTGGGCAGAAGAACAGGACTTGTGCCCATGGGCTTGGCCGTGAGCTCAGCGCGACCGCAGGCCGCGAGCCGCCGGTCATCGGCCGGTTATGTTCCGCCGGGTCACCGCACCCAGGACGACAGGAGGTCTCCCTTGCTCAGCATTGTCCGCCCACGTCTGGTCGTTGTGCTCGCCGCCCTGTTGGCTGCCGGCGTGTACGCGGTCGTCACTCTCGTCGTCGCCGGCCCCGCCGACGGCGCCGCCTCCGCCGCAGGATCGCTGCCCACGAATCCGCCCGTCGACGCGAAGGCGGCCGGGCTGACGGTCGTCAACAAGACCATCAATCCGACCCCGACGAGCACGAAGGGGTTCGACGGCTTTCAGACCGTCACCGTGGCTGCGCCCGCCGGCAAGACGGTGCTGCAGGGCTTCGCGACCCTCTCCGGCGGAGACACGGGCTCCGTACTGATCCAAAGCACCAAGACCATCGCCGGCAAGCGGTTCGTCGTCCAGCTGATCTTCCCCGGCTCGCAGGGCGAGCCCGGAAGGCTGCACATCCAAGTACAGCTCGTGCCGCAGCAGTAACCCCCTCGAGCCTCGGATGGCGTGGCCGCGCGACCCGGGACTCGCGCGGGAGTTCGACGCCACGCCGCCACGATCGAGCGGGTCGTCTACGACGTCTTCGGCGAGCACGTCGCCGACCACCAGGCGGAGATCCGCGTCGCCCTGGCACGCCAGTAGAAGGTCGAGAAGTTCAGTGATAGCCCCGGGGACACGACAACCGCCCCCGTGGCCACACCTTGGGCACGCTCACTGGGTTTACGGAGGCTCTCACACGAACGAGTCGACGATCTCGGATGAGGTCGCGCTCGTACCGTGCACCCTGCGACGTGAGCGACCTAGATCATTGCTCCGGCGGGATCGGCCGGGCTGCTGCCGGCTCTGCCACACCCGGGCGCCCACCCTCGCCGCCCAGGCGCCAGTGGTTCCACGGCCACATGCCGTCGATCTCGACCTCGAGCGAGAAGCTCAACAGGATCCTGATCACGACGATCGCGCCCAGGACCGTAACGCTCTCGAACGTTGGATCCACGACGATCGTCCGCACGATGTCGGCCACGATGAGCACCTCGAGGCCGAGGAGGATCGCCCGGCCGAGATTGCGGCGCAACGCCTCGTAGGAGCCTGATCGGCCTTGCGGGCTCATGGCCCGTGCGACGAAGACGACGAAGGCACCGAAGCCGCCCACCACCATGATCGCCGCACCTGCCGCCTCCACGACGCGGACGGCGTCCGAGATCGTGTCCTCGTACGACACGTTCGCAACCCTATCGCGAATCGGGCGAAGGCTCGGGCTGTGCCGCGTTCACGTACCAGGCGACATGACGCCCGCCTGGCGGGCGAAATCGACGAGCTCCCGAGCGGAACCCCGATGGGGTCCTACCCGCGAGCGATTTCGAGCCTCTTCGCGCCCTCCAGCCGCATGTTCCGGCAAACGGCGAAGAAGGCATCGGCATCGTGGAGCCGGGCGAAGATGTTGACGGCAATCGGCCCCTCTGGCATCGAAGGCGTCGCGTCGAGATCGTAGAACCAGCAGACCTCCGAATAATCCTCCGCGATGCCGTATCCCGAGCCTTTCTGGACCGTTAGAAAGCCGACATCGCCCGGCCCGACGAGCGTCGTCGAGTGCTCGCGCGGTGGCGCGAGCAGGATGGGAAGGACGAGGTAGACCTCGCTTCCCGAATAGATGCCGTGGCGCGCGAGGCCGGAAGCGGGCAGCGCGGCCAACACCGCGCGGCACGTCTCGGGTGCTTCCTCGCGAAGTAGCGGCGCCGACGCGGCGACCCCCTCATCGAGAAAGCGGAAGACGATCTCGTCCTGCACCGGGGCACTGCTTACCACGGCGCGGCGCCTCAAGCCAACTGAGATCCGCCGACAATGACCGCAACGACGATCAACGCTCTCACCTCCGGGAGAGCCTCGCACTCCTCGGGGGGCCAAGCGGAAGCCCTAGTTCGCGCTCGGCTCGACCTCGACCTCGACCACTTCGAGCACCCCGGCGTCGGCGGGCTCGTCGCGGTCCGGTCGCGCCCTAATTGGTCCGCTCGGGCGCCCAGGCCGCACCGCCGCGCGCGTTGCGCGCCAGCCTCAGGGGCTGCCCGCTCCCGTCGGCGTTCATCACGTACAGCCCGCCGACGAGCCGACCGCTCCTGTTGAAGGCGATTCCCCGCCCGTCCGGCGACCAGAGAGGTCGTGCGCCGAAGGTCAACTTCCGCTGCCCGCTTCCGTCGGCGTTGATGACGAAGATCTCGGTTATGTGCATGTATCTCAAGCTCGGTGTATTGGGGCTTGGGCGGTAGGAGCGTTCGAACGCGATCGTCCGTCCCTCGGGCGACCAGGCAGGAGGCGAGCTGATCCCCGCGCCGGACGCCAGCTTGTGCTGGCCGTGACCGTCGGCGTTCATGACGTACAGCTTGGCGTTCGCGCGGCAACGCAGACAGCGACCGGTCCTGACGAACGCGAGTTTGCGCTCGTCCGGAGACCAGGCAGGGAAGGTGTCTCCCGCGTTGCTGGTCAGCCTCCGCATCCCGCTCCCATCGGCGTTGACCACCCAAATGCCACCACCGACAAAGGCGAGCTTCCGCCCGTCGGGCGACCAGGCCGCCCAGCCGGCGTTGCGCGTCAGCCTCCGCTCGCCGCTCCCGTCGGCGTTCATGACGTAGAGATCGGAGCTCGGCTGCCCGCTGCTGAAACGTGTGAAGGCGATCTTTCGCCCGTCGGGCGACCAGGCAAGGGCCATCTTGCTATCTGGGCTGCGCGTCAGCCTCCGCTCGCCGCTCCCGTCGGTGTTCACCACGAAGACCTCGGAGGCGGCGACGTTGGGGTCGCCGAGGCCCCTGACGAAGGCGAGCTTTCGCCCGTCGGGCGACCAGGCAGGTGTGTCTCCCCACACGCCTCGCGCGAGCCTCCGCTGCCCGCTCCCGTCGGCGTTCACGACGTAGACCGTGCCGTGGTTTGCCTGACCGCCGCCGCTATAACTGATGAAGGCGATCCTCCCGCCCGCCGATCCGCCAGAAAGGCTGGGCCGCGGGCTGAGCGAAGGGGAGGCAATCTGCGACTGCGCGCTGCGCTCGAAGACCACAAAGACCATCAGTCCGACGAGCGCCACCAACGCCGCGACAGCCCAGTAGATGCGCCGCCTGCGCCGCGCGCGCTGCCGCGCCTCCTCGATCAGCGCCTCGACCAAGGCCTCGAACTCCCCATGCTTGACGGGGTCGCCCGGACGAGGCGGACGAGGCGGAGCAGTGACACTCACGGCAGCACCCCCGGCATTGTTACGCTAGTGTTACTAGCACTAATGTTGGATGTCAAGATCGACCGGCACGACCCCACCGATCTCTACGAACAAGTCGCCGCCGAGATACGACGGGCGATCGCCGACGGAGAAGCAAAGGCGGGAGAGCGCCTCCCACCCGCGAAGGATCTTGCCGCCGTCCTCGGCGTCAACACCAACACCGTCCTGCGTTCTTTGCGACTGCTTCGCGACGAGGGACTACTAGAGTTCCGGCGCGGACGCGGAATCTCCGTCGCAGGAACACCCGAACGCGGCGCCGTCATCCAACGAGCGAAGGAACTCGTCGACTTCGCCCGCCGCCACGGCTACCGCCTCGACGAACTGGTCGAGATCATCGAAGAAATCGGCTGACGAGCACCGCTGGTGGTCGCTCCGCGAGACAGGGGGAAGGCCGCGCGGGCCGCACCCAGCGACCACCCGGTAGGTTCGGCGACGCCCGACCTCGACCTCCACGACCCTGAGCACTCCCAACTGTACGGGCTCGTCGCGATCCCAGTCGGCGACCATCGCCTTGGCGTCCTCCTAGGCCGCCCCCGTGTCGCCGCGCTCGATGTAGCCCACGGCGAAGCGACGGAGCGCCACACCGCCATCAAGACCTGCGCTTAACCCTCGAGGTGTACGCACAGGCGACGAAGCGCCGGGACAGGTTCTCAGCCCCGCACCGAGAGACATTCGACCGAGCGCTCCATTGGGCACAAGTGGGCATAAGTGAGCCTGAGACGAGCGTCGAGAAGGTCAGCGTCCGCTCCTGAGAGCATACGAAAGCCCCGTCCGAGCGGGGCTCTCTTAGAGCGGATGATGGGACTCGAACCCACGACCTTCTGCATGGCAAGCAGACGCTCTAGCCAACTGAGCTACATCCGCGTGGGGGCCAGTATAGCCCCGGCTCGTGCTAGACGGCCGCGTCCAGAGCCTCGTTGACGAGGCGGTCGGCATGCTCGTTCTGCTCCCGGCGGACGGCCCCGTAGCGCACCGTTCCGATCGATCGAGCGAGGCGCGCGGCCTCGAGCGAGAGCTCCCGGAGCGCGGCGTTCTTGACCTTGTACTCGCCCCGCATCTGCTTCACGAGCAGCTCCGAGTCGGAGACGACCTCGAGCTCGTCGACCCCGAGCTCTGCGGCCCGCGCGAGGCCGGCGGTGAGCGCGCGGTACTCGGCGACGTTGTTCGTCGCGACGCCGATCGTCTCGCCGTGCGCCTCGAGGACGGTGCCGTCCTCGGCCTCGAGCACGTAGCCGAACGCGGCCGGGCCGGGGTTGCCGCGGGCGCCCCCGTCGGTATAGAGCCTCGCCTTCACGCCTCGAGGAGCGCGTACACGTCGAACGCAGGCTCCTCGTACGGATGCGCCGCGCGCAGCGCGGCGATGACGGCCTCGTGACGCTCCTCCGGGTAGACGGTCTCGAGCCGGAGCTCGGAGACGCGCTGTTCCGCCCCGCGCCTGCCCACCGAAGGTGACGTGCCCTCGCCGGCCACGAACGTCCCGGTGCCGGCCGTGTACCACGAGCAGTGCTCGTAGCCGCCGATCCTCCCCGCACCCGCAGCGAAGAGCGCCTCCCGAACGCCGTCGAGCGCGTCGCGAGGCACGAAGACGACGAGCTTGCGGTTCAGATCTCGACCTCCGGCGCCGCCTCGGCATCGGCGTCGCCGGTGTTGGGCGTGCCCTGCCGCTCGATCAGGACGAGTTGAACCTCCTGGTCGGCACGCGGCCGGTGCTCGACGCCGCGCGGCACGACGAGCAGCTCCCCCGGGCCGACCTCGACCGTGCCGTCGCGGAGGTCGACGTGAAGCGTCCCGGAGACGACGAGAAAGAGGTCGTCCGTGTCCGGGTGCGAGTGCCAGACGAACTCGCCTTTCGTCTTCGCCACCTGGATCTTCTCGTCGTTGTAGCGGGCCACGATCCTGGGGCTGAAGAGCTCGTCGAAACTCGCGAGCTTCTCGGCGAGGTTGACCTTGTCGATCACTGGTTGTCGATCTGCGCGCGCTGGAGCGTGCCGGAGTAGTCGACGTAGATCGACTTCCACTCGGTGAAGACGTCGAGCGCGGCCTGGCCTGCCTCGCGGTGGCCGTTGCCCGTTCCCTTGACGCCGCCGAACGGCAAGTGCACCTCGGCGCCCGTCGTCCCGGCGTTGACGTAGGTGATCCCGGCCTCGAGGTCGCGCATCGCGCGAAATGCCGCGTTGACGTCGCGCGTGAAGATCGACGACGACAGGCCGTAGCGGATCCCGTTCGCGACGCGGATCGCCTCGTCGAGGTCGCGCACCCGGATCAGGGCGGTGGTCGGTCCGAAGATCTCCTCCTGCGCGATCCGCATCGCGGGGTCGACGTCGCCGAAGATCGTCGGGCGGTAGTAGGCGCCGCGCCCGAGGTCGCCGTCGGTGGCGGGCTCGCCGCCGGTCAGGAGCGACGCGCCCTCGTCCGCGCCGACCCGCGTGTACGAGTCGATCCTGTCGAGCGCCTCGCGGTTGATCACCGGGCCGAGGTCGGTGTCGGGAAGCCAGCCGGGCCCGATCCGCATGCCCTCGGCCCGCGCGACGAGCCGCTTGGCGAGCTCGTCGTAGACCCGCTCGTGCGCGATCACACGACTCGCCGCAGTGCAGCGCTGGCCGGTCGTCCCGAACGCAGACCACACGATGCCCTCGACGGCGAGATCGAGGTCGGCGTCGTCCATGACGACGATCCCGTTCTTGCCGCCGAGCTCGAGGTGGACGTGCTTGAGCTCGTCGGCCGCGTTCTTCGTCACGAGCACGCCCGTCTCGCGCGAGCCGGTGAACGTGATCACCGGGACGTCCGGGTGCCGAACGAGCTGGTCGCCTGCTTCCTCGCCGAAGCCGTGGACGATGTTGACGACGCCCGCGGGTACCCCCGCCTCGCCGAGCAGCTCGACGAAGCGCTCCGCGAGGAGCGGCGTGTCCTCGGCCGGCTTGAAGACGACGGTGTTGCCGCAGACGAGTGCCGGCGCCATCTTCCACGCGGGAATCGCGATCGGGAAGTTCCAGGGCGTGATCACGCCGACGACGCCGACGGGCATCCGCACGCTCATCTGGAACTTGTTGCGAAGCTCGGACGGGGTCGTGTGCCCGAAGAGGCGCCGGCCCTCGCCGGCCATGTAGATCGACATGTCGATCGCCTCCTGGACGTCGCCGCCCGCCTCCGCGAGCACCTTGCCCATCTCGTGGCTCATCAGCTCCGTGAGCTCGGTCTTCTCGTCCTCCAGGAGCCGCGCGAATCGCAGGAGGATCGTGCCGCGCTCGGGCGCGGGGACGAGCCGCCAGTCGGCGAACGCCTCCTTGGCGGCGGCGACGGCACGGTCGACGTCCTCGTCCGAGGAGCGCGGGAAGGAGCCGAGCGGCTCGCCGGTCGCAGGCTCGACCGACTCGAACGTCTCTCCCGACGCGGCGTCGACCCACTCGCCGCCGACGTAATTCCGATGGCTGCGGGCTGCGGTCGCGCTCACGCGTCCGGCGGATCGACCGAGGGGAACGTGCCCATGGCCCGCCCGCGCCGCCGGTCCCGGGTCTCACGCTTTCCGGGCGGGCCGGCCTCGCCCTGGCGGCGATCCGGTCCGCTTCGCCGGTCGACGATCACCTGGACGTCGGGATTGTCCTTGTAGTACTCGACCAGCCGGTCGTAGAGCTGGTCGGCGAGCTCCGGCGGGACGACGCAGTAGATCACAGCCGCGGAATGTCCGGAACGACCCTGCCTTCGGCCTCGAGGTAGCCGTTCCACTCGCGGAAGCGCTCGTCGAGATGCTCCAGCTCGTAGCCGCGGTCGGCGAGCTTCACCGGCGACGACGCCCCATCGAGGGCAACGCGGTACTGGTACCAGGAGATGTCCCAGGCGACCGTGATCACGACCTCCGGGTTCACCCCGGAGAAGGGCACGAGGCTCACCTGCGCGTCGTCGAGGCTCCGCTGGATTCCGGACACGGTGCGACGAAACGAGCTTGCGTTGAACAGCTCGGCCGCCTCCACCATCGCCTGCTCGGGCTCGGAGAGGCGGCGGAGCATCGGCTCGGAGACGATCGTCGGCTCCGGCTCGACGCGGCGGCCGTCGATCAACCCACCGAGGCTCGCGAGCCCGAAGCGACGCCGTCTGCGCTCTGCGTACGCGACGAGCGGAGTCGCCGGGCTGCCCTCCCGGATCCAGCCGCGCTCGAGCGCCGTGTCGGAGCAGAGAGCGCACACCTCGAGCCACTCCTCGTGGCCAGGGGAGTACCGCGTCGTCTGCTCGCCGAGCAGCAGCGTGCGGTGGCAGACCCCGCAGATCTGATTGACGTCCTGTTTTTTGACGACCGGCATCGTCGGACGTCCCTAGGACGCCTTCGCCTCCTCGCGCTCCCTCTTCGTCTCGTCGATCACCTTCTGCGCGATGTGCGTCGGAACCTCCTCGTAGCGCAGGAAGGTCATGGTGTAGTCGCCGCGGCCGCCCGTCAAGGACGTCAGCGACTGCGAGTAGGTCAGGATCTCGGCCATCGGCACCTCGGCGTGGATCGTCGTCATGCCGCCGGCCGGATCCATCCCGAGCAGCCGCCCGCGGCGCGAGTTGAGGTCGCCGTTGACCGCCCCGACCGTCTCGTCGGGGACGGTCGCGTCGAGCGCCATGATCGGCTCGAGGAGCACGGGATCGGCCTTCGCGTAGGCGTCCTTGAACGCCATCGAGCCGGCGATCTTGAACGCCATCTCCGATGAGTCGACGTTGTGGTACTGCCCGTCGACGAGCCGCACCCGGACGCCCTGAACGGGAGCTCCCGCGAGCTCGCCGTGCTGCATCGCCTCCTGAATCCCCTTGTCGACGGCGGGCCGGAAGCCCTGCGGGATGACGCCGCCCACGATCTTGTCGACGAACTCGTACCCCTCGTGCCCGTCCAGCGGCTCCAGCACGATCTCGCAGTCGCCGAACTGGCCGCGGCCGCCCGTCTGCTTCTTGTAGCGGTGGCGCGCGCGCGACTCCTTGCGGATCGTCTCGAGGTACGGGACGCGTGGCTGGTGGAGCTCGACCTCGACGCCGAAACGCCGCTTGAGCCGCTCGATCGCCACCTCGACGTGCATCTGGCTCATCCCCGCGAGCAGCTGCTCGCCCGTCTGCTGGTCGCGCCGGAGGACGAGCGTCGGATCCTCCTCGGACAGGCGCCGAAGCGCCGCCGTGGCCTTCTCCTCGTCGCCCTTCGCCTTCGGCGTGATCGCGAAGCTCATCACCGGCTGCGGGAACTCGAGCGGCTCGATCTCGGCCGGCTTGTCCTCGGAGACGAGCAGGTCACCGGTCATCACGTCCTTCAGCTTGGCGACCGCGCCGATGTCGCCGGCGGCGAAGCCGTCCAGCTGATGGTGCTCCTTGCCCTGAAGCAGGAGCACCTGGCCGATCCGCTCCTTTCCATGCGTGCGCGAGTTGAGCAGGTTCGCGTCGTGGCCGACCGCGCCGGTGAGGACGCGAAAGACGTTGATCCTGCCCGCGAACGCGTCGGCGACGGTCTTGAAGACGTAGACGGCTGCGCCGGCCTCGACGGTGACGGGAAGCGGCTTGTCGGCCGGGGAGGGCACCGACTCGACGAGCAGGTCGAGGAGGGCGGTCGTGCCGAGGTTCTGCGTCGCCGAGCCGCAGGCGACCGGGAAGACGTCGCCGTTCTCGACCGCCTTCTCGAGCGCCGCCGTCAGCTCCTCGCCGGAGATCTCCTCGTCCGCCAGGTACCGCTCCATGATCCCCTCGTCGGTCTCGACGATCGACTCGACGAGCTTCGTCCGGTACTCGGCAGCCTGATCGGCGACGTCAGCGGGAAGCTCGGCCGGCGACCCCTCTCGCTCTCCTTCCGGGGCCGTGTAAGCGCGCATGTGCAGCAGATCGACGACCCCCGTGAGCTCGTGCTCGCTGCCGATCGGGATCTGAACCGCGACGCAGTGCTCGGACAGCTGCTCCTGCATGGCTTCGAGCACGGTGAAGAAGTCGGCGCGCTCGCGGTCGAGCATGTTCACGAACGCGAGACGTGAGATCCCGCGACGAGCGCAACGGCCCCAGAGGCGGGCGGTTTGCACCTCGACGCCGTTGACGGCGTTGACCACGAAGAGGGCGCCTTCGACGACTCGGAACGCGGCGAGCGTGTCGGCCTGGAATCCTGGATCGCCCGGCAGGTCGACGAGGTTGAGCTTCGCGCCGCTCCACTCGACGTGGCAGACGGACGCCGACAGCGACATCTGCCGCTTGTGCTCCTCCTCGTCCCAGTCGGACACGGTGGAGCTCTGCTCGATCGTGCCGAGCCGGTTGGTCGCGCCACCCTGGAAGAGGAGCGCCTCGACGAGCGAGGTCTTGCCGCTCCCCCTGTGGCCGACGACGGCGACGTTGCGGATCGAAGAGGACTCGTGAGGCATGGGCCGTCGAGTCTATCGTGGTGAACGGGTTTCCCAGCCGGCCTAACACAGAGAGTCGTCACGAGGGCAGCGAGGCACGACGCGAGCAGACTGCTCCACCCGATCGGCGCTCACGTGTCCGCTATGTCTCGAGGGTCGCCCTCGGCACGGTGCCGCCGAGGCGCGCCTTGAGGCGGAGGATCGCCTTCGTGTGGAGCTGCGACACGCGCGACTCGGTCACCCCGAGCACCTCGCCGATCTCGCGCAGGGTCAGCTCCTCGTAGTAGTAGAGCGTGACGACAAGCTTCTCCCGCTCGGGCAGGCGGGCAATCGCGTCTGCGAGCGCCTCGCGCAGCTCGGTGTGCGCCATCGCCTCCTGCGGCTCGGGCGACGCCGTGTCCTCGAGGGTGTCGATCAGCGCCACCGGGTCGCCGCCGCCCGTTCCCGACCCGGTCCACAGCTCGTCGAGCGCGGCGATCGACGTTCGCGAGATCTCGAGCAGGGACTCGTCGAGATCCTCCTCGCTGACGCCGAGCCGGGCGGCGATCTCCGCGTCCGTGGGCGCGCGCATCAGCTTGGCCTCGAGCGCTGCGATCGCGCGCTCGATGTCGCGGGCGCGGGCGCGGACCGAGCGCGGCACCCAGTCCATCGAGCGAAGCTCGTCGATGATCGAGCCCTTGATGCGGGCGATCGCGTAGGTCTCGAACTTGATGTCGCGCTCGGGATCGAACCGCTCGATCGCGCCGATCAGGCCGAGCAGGCCGTAGGAGACGAGATCTCCCTCCTCGACGTGAGCGGGCAGGCCGCTGCCGAGCCGGCCGGCGACGTACTTGACCAGCGGCGCGTAGGTGAGGATGAGCCGGTCACGGACCGCGCGGTCTCCGTTGCGCTTGTACTCCTGCCAGAGCGACTGGGTATCGTCGGGGCGTTCGGCCACCGGGAAGAGAATACGGCTCCGGCGGCCCGATACCTACTACCTGAGCGCGCGGTACGCCTGCTCGCCCATCCAGACGGCGAGGAGCGCAGCCACCCCAGCGACGATCCAGGCCGCGTCGCCGGCGACGGCGGCCGCGTACGCGATTCCGGCGAAGCCGAGCGCGAGCAGGAGAAAGAGCGCTCCGAGCGCAGGCCGCTTCTGGCGCGTTCCGGCCATGCTCGGAGTGTAGGAGAGGGCAGAACCCGCCGGGGTAGACTTCCTCGGTCAGCGAAGGGCCGTAGCTCAACTGGCAGAGCACCGGTCTCCAAAACCGGGGGTTGAGAGTTCGAGTCTCTCCGGCCCTGTTGGGAAGCCCCTGCTAGTCGCTCGTTTCCGTTGCCAGAGCGGGTACAGGGAGGGGTGACTTGGCAGCGGAGTTGGCAGCGAAGTCGCCCCAGAGGCGGCCTTCGAGCAGCTCCGCCTCCGCCCGGAATGTCTCGCCTGCCAGGTCGATGTAACGCTGTGTGGTGCCGAAGTCGGCGTGCCCTGCGCGGGCCATGAGGGCGGCCGGGCTCATCCCGGCGGCGGCCGAGTTCGTGATCGAGGAGTGCCGCCCGTCGTGGAACGGTCGCATCCGCTTCTCGACCCCAGCCCTGTCGAGCGCGAGCTGGAGCGTGTCGCCGTACCGCTTGTGATCGAACGTGGCTCCGCTGTAGGGCTGGCAGAAGACGGCCTCGTCGTCCCCGGCGTAGACGGTCCGGGCGCGGTGCTGGAACAGCTCGTCGGCGAGGCGGGGGCCGATCGACAGCGTCCGCTCGCCCTTCGCTGACTTCGGGCTGCTCGGCTGGCCCCAGACGATCGTCTCCCTGACGTGGAGCCGCGCCCCGTCCGGATCGGCCAGGTGGACGTTCCGCCATCGGAGCCCGAGGATCTCGCCCCTCCGCATGCCCGTGCCCATGACGGTGAGGAAGACGACGCGGCAGAGGGTCCGCCAGGTGCGCTCGAACCCGTCGTCGGCCTCGGCGATCAGCTCGTCGAAGGCCGCCTCGTCACGATCGACAACGAGCTGAGCGCGATCGAGGCGTACTGGACCAGTGAGCGCGGCTGGCGGATCGGCCAGGCGAAGGAACGGACGCTTCAGGCGTGGCGAGATCAGGAGCGGCAGGCCGAGCGCGACAGGCGCGTAGACCCCGCGTAGACCCCGGACGCTTTTCCGCGTCCACAGCTGTTCGCCGCTCGGCACGTTGGTTGACCTGCCTCTCGGGCCGGTTGGAAGCTCGATTGCGCCGACCGCCTGGCGTGCCGGGTCCAGGGGCCGAGGGTGAGCGCGTCGTATACTCGGCCGCCCCGGACCTGGGAGGTCGTGCG
The DNA here is from genome assembly GCA_963712465.1 of uncultured Actinomycetes bacterium. Classification (GTDB taxonomy): domain Bacteria; phylum Actinomycetota; class Thermoleophilia; order Gaiellales; family Gaiellaceae; genus CAVQHY01. Next base: position 180,915 of record CAVQHY010000005.1, on the reverse strand, counting down.
TAGGTGGGCGACGCCGAGTTCACACCGAACACCCCCGCTACGGCGGATGCGGTGGACAAGCCGTCGGGCGCACGAAAAACGGGCCACGTTGTCGGCGCTGTTGTCGTGGTTGCCGTCCTTCCGGCGCTGCTGATGTGGGCGCTCGTCGGAGAGTTCGGCGCTACTGCGATGTTCACCGGGCTTCTGCTCGGCGGAGTCGGTGCGAAGCTCGGTGGCACGCGCCGGATGGCTTATCTCGCTCCAGGGACGGGACTCGCCGCAGGGCTCGGTGCCTATACCGCTTACGGCTGGTGGTGGGCCGGACTGCTCGCGGTCGTGGGCGTGATCGCGGGCGCTGGCATCCGTTTCGGGTGGTTCGGGCCGCTGCTGATGATTCCGTACGCAGCCACGTTCGTCGTCCCCGAGGCTTCGGGAAGGAACGCGACGGTCTACGGGGGTCATCGTCGGGATCGCGACGCTCTACGGCGTTGTGGTCGCGCGCCGGTTCGGCGTCCCAGACGTTGTCGAGGGACAGCGCCTGCCGCTTCCGGCTGCCGCGGTCGTCGCGCTGACGTTCGGTGCGGTCATGGGTGCCAGCGCCTCGATTGGCGTCGCGTTGGGATGGACGGAGCCCTACTGGGTTCCCGAACCGGTGCTGATCCTCGTGCTCTACATCCTGATGGGGAAGCGCGACCGGATCCGCGGCAAGGCGATCGGCACCTCGCTCGGAGTCGCCGCCGCGATACCTGTCGCGATCGTTTCCCCTCCCGCTTGGGTGCTCACTGCGGTCGGCACTGTCGTGTTCGTGATCGCGCTCACGCAGGCCAAGACGTACTGGCTCATGTACGGCCTGTACACGTTCTCGCTCGTGCTGCTGCTCTCCGCGCCTGGGCAGGTCGGCTTCGAGGCAGAGGAACGCGGCTTCCAGATCCTCGTGGGCGTTGGCCTCCTCGTCGTGGGTCTGCTCGTCGTGCACGCGCTCGGCAACTGGCTCTCGAAGCGCGCCCCACAGCCCGAGCTCACGCGGGCGACCTGAGCCTCGCACCATCTGGCGCGGTGCCCAGGGTAGGACTCCTTTCGAGGGTCGCGTTCCACGCTCCCCGGATGGCCCCGGGCGAGAAGGCACCCGTCTCGGACGTGGGCTCGATTCCGGCCGAGATGCTCGAAGGAGTCCACGAGAGCGCAGCCTTTACGGCGTTCCTCTAACGGGCGCGCTTCAAGTCGATCAGCTTACGTCTGTAAGGTGTACGGCTCACTCGCGCTTCCGCATGCTCCTCGGCCGCGCTCGGCCGAAGCCGCAGATCCGTCATCGGTTGTAAGCTCCACGGCTTCCCGGGCAGTGGTGCCGCACAAGTCCAGAACCCCGGTTGACGGTGAGCGACCGTATGGGCCGCCATACCTGCCGCTCGCCGTTCCCCCCTCCGGGGGGCTCCGGGCACGTGCCGCGTACCCGAGCCCTCGGGTCAGCTAAGTGCCGACCACGCCGTAACTACCTCCGAAAGCCGTTGCCGTAAACCCGCACAAACATCTAACGACCTTCGGGCCTCGGGCTCCGCTCGCGACGTTCGGCCGCGCGCTCACGATGCTGCGGCACCTAGCACTCGGGGTCGTGTTCGAGGACGGCGAGCACGAGGCCGAGCCCGCCGAGCCCGAGGCCGAACGGCGGACGCCGAGGTAAAGCGTCGTCCGTGTCGGCGAGCGTCACCCCGTCGGAGGCGGCTGTGGCCGAGCTGCTCTGGGAGACGCAATGTCTGGCGGTGTGGGCGGCCACGAGGGATCGCATCGAGGACGCACCAGCGGGATGCGTCGCGGTAGCGACGCATCGATCTGTTCCTCCCTGCGTGTGGAAGTGCGGGTGAAGGACGAGCCGGCGGGGTTCAGACGGCGAGGGCCAAGCTCGTGTCGTCGACGGCAACCGTCCGGATCCCGAGGACGAGGTCTCGCAGGCGTTGGGCTTCGCTCTCGGCTGCAGCGATGTCCCGGCTGAAGAGGGGCGAATCCGCGATCCTGATGAACGCCCACACGACACGAGCCTCTTCCTCGTCGAGGACGAACGTGTCCTTCCGCAGCGCAGCCGCCATAGCACGAAGCGCCGGCGCGCAGGCCACGGTCACGGTCGGGTGGACGAGGTACCGCGGCCCACGCCCGTACAGTGGGCGCTCGGGAACTGCCGACAACTCGAGCGCATGTGCCAGACGCTGGCGTCTCTTCACGCTTCGCTTCTGGTGCATGTGTGCCCTGATCTCGCTGAGACGACGCATGGATCTCCTCCTCTGTGATGGCATTCCAAGGATACTAGCTGATCGATCAGCTAGATTCAATGTGCTTGGACGGGCCCCTTCCGAACTCGAACAGCGTGCCTCACCACTTGGGCTATTCTGGCCACGACACATGACTAAACGTTCAACTAGTTATGACCTTGGCGGCCCACGTGCGTGTGCCCGCTGATACGGTCGACAAGATGGCGAACTCACAGGCGGCGCCGAGTCGGGACGCGGAGCGGTCACGCCAGGCGATTCTCGCGGCCGCCGAAAGCGCCTTTGCCGAACACGGCTTCGACGGTGTCAGCCTGGCCCGGATTGCTGAGCTTGCCGGCCTGTCGAGGGCCGCACCAAACTACTTCTTCGGCTCCAAGCAACGGCTCTATCAGGCCGTCCTCTGGGAGGTGATGCACGCTCGGGAGGAATCACTCGCCGCCGCCTTTCGGCCCCTCAGAGCTCTCGCTGAGTCGGCCACGGAGGTGCCCGACCAACATCTCGAAGCGGCCGTACAGGCGGCGATCGACGGCTACGTGCGATTCCTCGACGAGCGGCCCACCTTCGCCCGTCTCATCTCCTGGGAGAACCTCCGCGGAGCCCACGACCTCTCCTCAACGACCGGCGCCTCCACGGCGATCTCCGATGCCTTCGGCCAACTCGCTCAGAACGCCCAGCGCCTCGGCCTCACGATCTTCGACCCCCGGCTCCTCACCGCCGCATTCGTGAGCCTCCTCTTCCTCCCTATCGCACACCACCCCACCTTCGCCCGCGGGAGCGACTTCGACACGCTCGATCCATCGTTCCGCCTGCCCTACCAAACGCTCGTACGCCAGATCATCGTCCGACTGCTGACCAACCCGGGCTGAGACGATCTCGGGGAGTGTCCGACGCCCTGTGTAGGCATGACGAAAAAGGAGCGTCATGTCTACGAAGGCCACGAGCGAGACGGGCTGATCGATAGCGCCGGCGGGTTGCGGGGCGAGCCCGTAGGGCGAGCGCAGCGAGCTGCCGGCGGCGGGCCGGCGGCGGAGGTCGAGCTGTGCCGCAGGAGGTGAGCGATCATGGCCTGACTCGTGATGTCGCCAGCGGAGGCGACGAACGTGGCATCGAAGCTGGCATCGACCTGTGCGCACCTGAGCGCACCGGAGAGGAACGAGGCCCTCGCGACGGTATGTAGTCGCGCGCGCGAGGACCTCGTCCCGTCAGCCTCCAAAACCGGGGGTTGAGAGTTCGAGTCTCTCCGGCCCTGTAGGGCCCAAGCGAGTCCGGCCAGCGCCTCGCGCTGACCATGACGACTCGCTTGGGAATCCCCTCCCCCGCGCTACGTGAGCCGCGCGGGTCACGGCCCGCGCGGCGTCGGAACTGCTGGGAGCCCCTCGTCTAGGTCGCCGACGCGGCAGGCGCGGGCGCGAGCGGGGCGGGCGACTTGTCCTCCCAGTAGCGGTTGAGCGAGCCCTGAACCTTCACGAACCAGACGATCGCCGGGATGATCAGCACACCGAACGGGAACAGCCAGAGGCCCGTCCAGCCGCCGATCGGTGCCTCGCGGCCGTCGCTGCGATACATGTTCCCGACCTCGGACGGGATCACGAACGCCATCACGGCGCCGATCACGATCCAGATGACGAGGCCGAGGACTCCTCCCAGGCCTCGCCCGGTGTGGTCCTGCATCTCCTGCATCGTCTTGTAGACCCAGTACCACGTGTAGAAGCCGAGCGTGATGATCGACATCAGGATCACGAACCCGACCCCGCGTCGCTGCCCTACTGGCCCCGTGTTTCCCACCGTGTTCACCTAGACCTCCCGGTCGCCGGTCGCGGACGATGGATGGTAGCGCCCGTGCCCGGAGGGCCTCCCCGCACACGGCGGCGCGCCGGCCGGCCTAGCTGCAGGCGACGCTGAGCGTCTGGACCCCGTACTTCGCGCGCAGCTGGGCCGCCGGCAGGAGGATCATCCGCTTCACGGTCGCGCGGATCTCGTCGACGTCCGGGTTGACGACCGAGTAGCCGGGCGGGCCGAAGCTCTCGGCCACGGAGCGCCCGGGGTCGATCGCGGTGACGAGCTCGACCAGGTCGGGGACGCGGCCGAGCGGGATGTCCGTCTGGACGTAGCTCTTGATCGCCGAGGCGATCCTCGGGAACTTGCGCAGGATCTTCGGGACGGTGATCTGCCCGGCCATCGCGGCGAGGAGACACCGCTGGCGGCGCATGCGGTTGTAGTCGCTCGTCGCCCAGCGCGAGCGCGCATAGGCGAGGGCCTCGCGGCCGTCGAAGCGGTATTCCTCGCCCGGATGGACGTCGATCGGGATCCACTCCTCGCCCGGATACGGCGGCGACACCTTGTCCTGGACGCGCTCGGCCGCGGTCACCGTGACCCCGCCGAGCGCGTCCACCATCTCGACGAAGCCCCGCAGGTCGACGAGCGCGTAGTAGTGGATCGGAATGCCGAGCAGCTGGGAGAGCGTCTGCTTGAGCGCGGTCACGCCCGGATCCTTGCCGCCGCGGAAGTACTGCGGATGGGCGTGGCCCCACTGGTAGAGCGCGTTGAGGATCTCCGGATACGTGCCGTAGATGCGGCCCGCCTCGCCCGGCAGCGGCACGTTCTGGAGGTTTCGCGGCACGCCGAACGCGGCCGCTCGGCCGGTCCCGGCCTGGATCGAGACGACGATCATCGTGTCGGTGCGCAGGCCGTACCGATCGAAGCCCGCGTCGCCGCCGATCAGAAGCAGGTTGAGCCAGCCGCCGCCTCCCTGCGACCGGTTCGCGCCTGCGAGCCCGCGCACCCAGCGTTGCTTGCGCAGCTCCTCCTGCCGGCGGGCAAACCTGGCCGCGGCGCGCGGTTTCAGGGCGTCGCCGATGCGCCGGTCGGGGCGGGCGCCGTCCGTCGCGGGGCCCAGGGCAGACGGGAGGGGAGGCGAGACGACCGGCGGGGGCTGTGAGTCGTCCAGGAACACCGGACCGGACGCGCCGTCGAGCGGCCAGGGGTCGCCGGTGGCGCCGAGGACGTCTTGCGGCTCCTCCTCGGCGAACACCGACTCGAGCACGTCGTAGCTGCGGAAGTTGTAGTAGGCGGCGGCCACGTGAGGCGCGGCCGTCAGCGCGACGAGCACGGCGAGCGAGCAGGCGGCGACGAGAGGGGAGCCCACCCCGGTCGTCGTGGCCCGCCGTGCCCGCGACCCGATCCGGTAGGCGTCGACGACGACGAACAGCCGGTAGAGGAGAAACGCGAAGTTCGCAACCAGAAGGCCCAGGAGCACCTCGGGTCGCAGGAGCTGGTCGACGAGGAACGCCGACCCGCGCTGCCACAGGACGAGCGCGGCCACTCCGACCACCGCGACCAGCCCGAGCATGACGAGCCCGCGCCGAAAGCGCCCCGCGTAGAGCTGGCCCGCCCCCGGAAGGATCGACGAGAGGAGGCCGCAGAGGAACGCGTACGGCGCCCGCCGGCCCGGCCCGGTCATGGAGGAAGTGTAGAGCGTTATCCACAGGCAGGAAACGCGCCCGACGGCGCGTATGGAGCGGCATGGTCACCGGCATCATCCGTCGCTGGCGGCGCCGCGCAGTGCTACGAGCCTGGGCGAAGGGCGAGCTCGACTTCGCGGGCGCCGTCCCTCGCAGCGACGCCCGGAGACGCGGGCTCTAGCCCCCGCCCGCGGGTGACGCAGCCGCGTCCGACCGGACAATCGAGCCGAGCACCGCTCCGAAGAGCGCGTGCATCGCGACCTCCTGGACGAACACCCGGTCGTCCGTGAGGAGCGGCCGCCAGCGACCTCCGGTCACGTCTGGATGGATGCGGTCGATCACCACGAGGCCGGGCCAGAGCAGCGCGCTCTCGAGCTCGGCGGCGACAATCGCCTTCCTGGCTCCCCGGCCGCCGAGCGCCTCGAACGCGGCACCGAACACCGCGCCGTTCGCGAGATGGATCGCGAGACCGGCGGAAGCCCACTTCGGGCCGCGCGTCACGAGCCGGCCGATCAGGCGCGTGTCCGAGTACGTGGTTCCGAAGACCCGCTGCGCCAGCGGCTCCGCCGCCGCCCACGCAGCGGCCGCGATCACGCCCCCAACAGCCCCCCGGACCACGGAGTGATCGTACGCCCGCCCGCCGGGGGTAGTAGCGGCTGCGCGGAACTGTTCGAAAGAACAGTTCCGCAGTCGCCGCCGCCGCGCTTTGATGTGAATCACAAGCCCGCGCTCTGCGGGCGTGAGCAGCGCGAAGCAGGAGAACCAGTGCACGAGAACACCGCCCTGCGCCCGGTGCCGGTTGAGGATGTCGACCACCTCCGCGCCTCCATCGACGGCGAGCGCCTGCGCTGTGGCGAGGAGCTTCTGCTGGCGGTGCTGGCCGGCGACTCACGACGTGTCTGGGAGCTGACCCTACGTCGCGAGCGGCTGCGCGCCGACGCCGCCAGAGAACAAGCCGCGGCCTGACGCACGCCGCCGGGGCCGGCCGGTGCTGAGGACAAAGGGGCGCCGTCCCTTCTCCCCGTATCCTCCAGCACATGGGCCGGACGAGCGCATTCCGCGCGGGGCTGACCCTCGAGCGGCGAAAGACGCTCACGCTGGTCGCGACGGTGCTCGGCTCGTCGCTCGCCTTCATCGACGCGACCGTGGTGATCGTCGCGCTGCCCACGATCGAGGACGACCTCGGCATCGGCCTGTCCGGCCAACAGTGGGTGTTTCTCTCGTACTCGCTCGCGCTCGCCTCCCTCTACCTCGTCGGCGGCGCGATCGGCGACCGCTACGGGCGGCGGACGACCTTCACGGCAGGGGTGATCGGGTTCGCGCTCGCATCAATCCTGGCCGGGGCGGCGCCGAGCGGTGCCTGGCTGATCGTCGCGCGGACGCTGCAGGGGGTCGCGGGCGCCTTCATGACGACGAACTCGCTCGCACTGCTGCGCTCCGTCTACGGGAAGGACGCGGGGAGGGCGATCGGCCTGTGGACCTCGTTCACGAGCGTCGCGACGATTCTCGGGCCCCCGATCGGCGGCGCGATCGTGGAGTGGTCGTCCTGGCGCTGGATCTTCCTGCTCAACCTTCCGCTCGCCGCCGGGACGATCGTCGCTGCCGAGCTCGGGCGCTGCGACGAGCAGAAGCAGCTGCGCCAGGGCGCGCTCGACGTGCCGGGCGCGGTGCTGGCCGCGACCGGTTTCGGCATGCTCACGTACGGCCTCGTGCAGGGGGCCGACGTCGGCTTCGGCAACGTCTGGTGGTCGTTCGTCGTCGCCGCGCTCGCGCTCGTCGGCTTCGTCCTTCGCGAGCTGCGCGCCCCAGACCCGATGCTTCCGCTCGGGCTCTTCCGCGTCCGGAACTTCGCCGTCGCGAACGGCGCGACGTTCCTCATCTACGCGTCGCTGTACGGCGTGTTCGTCTACTCGTCGCTCTACCTCCAGTTCCTCGGCTTCACGCCGTTCGAGGCGGGGCTGCTGAACATCCCGGGAAGCCTCGCGATGATCTTCCTCGCGGCGCGCTTCGGCAGCCTCTCCGACAAGTACGGGCCGCGCTGGTTTCTCACCGGCGGGCCGGCGCTGATGGGCGTCGGGGCCCTCTTCTACCTCGGCATGACGGAGAAGGCCGACTTCTGGACGTTCGGCATCGCCGGGCTCGCATGCTTCTCGATCGGCATGGCGATGATGGTCGCGCCGATCACGGCGACGGCGCTGAAGTCGGCGCCCGAGCGGTACGCGGGCATCGCGTCCGGCGTCAACGCGACCGTGTCCCGGCTGGGCAGCCTGATCGCGGTCGCCGTGCTCGGGCTCGTGATCACGCTCGTCTTCGACTCGCAGGTGAGCGTCGCCGACGCGGTCCCGCTGGCGAAGGATCAGAAGGGTGCGGAGCTACGATCGGCGTCGACGGACGCTTTCCAGGCGGCGATGCTCCTCTCCGCCGGCCTCGCCTTCGCCGGCGCCGCCGTCGCGGGGCTCGGAATCTCGAACCGCGAGGCGCGCGGCGAGCTCGCTCCTAGTGAACCGGCATCGGCGCCAGCCGAAACCTGAGCCGCTGGGCACGTTCCTTGCAGACCCGCACGGCATCCTCGCGCGTCTCGCCGACGCCGTAGAGGATCGCGAGGCGGAAGCTGATCGCGTCGTTGACACCCTGGGCCGAGAGGTTCAGCCCCGGCCTGACGAGCACCTCGAGCCCGGGCTCCGGGTCCGGGACGGCCTCGACGAACGCGTCCTCGAAGGCGCGTAGGCAGTAGCTCACCCCCACGCCGTCCGGCCGTCCGGTGCGCCAGGCCGGATCCTCGCCGCAATGAAGGTCGAACAGAGCGTCGTACGTCGACCGGCCGTGCAGGGCCTGAACGAGCGGCGCGAACTGCGATGAGATCCGGCCGTTCACCTCGATGATCTGGAGTGGCCGCCCCGTCTCCGCGAAGAACTCCATGTTGAAGAAGCCGCCGTCGAAGCCCAGCGCGGGCAGGACGCGCTGGGCGACGTCCTCCATCTCCGCCTCCTGCTCCTCGGAGAGCGTCGTCGGATACTCGAACCGCTCGAAGCTGTTCGTCCCCGGGTACTTGACCGAGTCGGTGACTCCGATCGTCGTGACGCGACCGCGGTGCACGTACCCCTCGTAGGTGACCTCCACACCCTCGAGCAGCTCCTCGGCGAGGAAGCCGTGAGCCAGCGACGGGTCGAATCCCGCCAGCTCGGCGATCCGCGCGTAGCGGCTCGTGTACCAGTCGGCCTCGTGGAGGCCAAGCAGGTCGGCGGGCTCGTCGACCCGCACCGCGTTCATCGACAGCCGCCCGACGACCGGCTTGACGAAGAACGGGTAGTCGAACGGCGGGTCGCCGTTCAGCACCGCGAAGCGGGGAACGGCGTCGGGCGCAGCGGTCGCCTGGACCGCGCGCGACGTCGGCTTGTGCTGGCAGGCAACGAGCGCCTGCGGCGTGGGCCCCGGCAGCCCGCGGCGCTGCACGACCAGGGCGGCGAGCAGCGCCGAGCGGTCCTTCGAGCCGACGACGGCGTCCGCGGGAATCCGGTCGCACTCCTCGAGGAACGCACCGGGATCGAACAGCGGCATCTGGTCGAGATCCGTGCCCGCGTAGTGAACGCGGTAGCGGTCGGCGAGACCGGCCGACTCGATCGCCGTCAGATCCCGCTCCTGCGGGCAGAGCACGAGGATGTCTCTCATGAGGCGTCCCGATCGAGCGAGCCGCGAAGCGTACCGGCGCTCGCGTAGATTTGCGACGTGGTCGAGGCCCGCTCGGATGTCGTCGGAAGCCTCCTGCGACCGCCGGAGCTCCTCGACGCACAGGCCCGGATCGCGGCGGGCGAGCTGTCCCAATCCGAGCTCGAGCGGATCGAGGACGCGGCCGTCGACTCGGCGCTCAAGCTGCAAGCGGACGCCGGGCTCGACGCGGTCACGGACGGCGAGATGCGCCGCCTGTCGTTCCAGAGCCAGCTGCCCGCCGCCGTCGACGGCTTCGGCGAGTGGGACATCAACGCGTTCCTCTGGGGCGAGTGGCACTCCGACGAGGTGGGAGACCGGGCGATCGAGCGCCCGCCGCTCGCGGTCGTGTCCAAACTGCGCCGGCGACGCTTCCTGTCGGCGGAGGAGTTCACGTACGCGAGAGGCCGGACCGAAGCCACGCTCAAGGTCACGCTTCCCTCACCCAGCCTGTTCGCGAACTTCTGGGATCCGGAGCGCTCGAGCGGCGCGTACGCCAGCCTCGAGGAGTTCCTCGGCGACGTCGCCGAGATCGTGCGCGAGGAGGTCGACGAGCTCGTCCGCCTCGGCTGCACCTATGTCCAGCTCGATGCTCCGCACTACCCCCTCCTCGTCGATCCGACGCTGCGCGACTTCTACGAGAGCCGAGGCTGGCCCGCCGAGCGGTGGCTCGAGCTCGGCCTCGAGCTCGACAATCTCGTCATCGGAGACCGGCCGGGCGTTACGTTCGGCTTCCACCTCTGCCGGGGCAACCAGGGGAGCCGCTGGCTCGTGTCGGGGGGTTACGACTGGCTCGCGGCACGGATCTTCCCGCGCGTCCGCGCCGAGAGGCTCCTGCTCGAGTACGACGACGAGCGCTCGGGCGGATTCGAGCCGCTCGCCGAGGTGCCGGAGGACAAGATCGTCGTGCTCGGGCTCGTGACCACGAAGACGCCGAGGCCCGAAACCGTCGACCAGCTGGCCGCCCGCATCGGGGCCGCGGCGCGGTTCATCCCGCTCGAGCGGCTGGCGCTCTCGCCCCAGTGCGGGTTCGCGACCTCGGTAATCGGCAACGCGATCTCGTTCGACGACCAGAGGCGGAAGCTCGAGACGATCGGCGAGACCGCACGGGCGGTCTGGGGATGAGCGTCGTCGTCCTCGACGGCGCGAGCCTCTCCGTCGACGACGTCGTGCGCGTGGCCCGAAGCGGCGAGCAGGTCGCTCTCGCACCGGGTGTGCTCGAGCGCATGCGCGACTCCCGAGCGCTCGTCGAGCGCGTGCTCGCGCGTGGCGACGAGGTGTACGGGCTGACGACGGGGGTCGGCATGCGCAAGCGCTTTCGCGTGCCGCCCGAGGAGCAGGCCGCGTTCAACCGGATGCTGATCGCCAACCACCGAACCGCACAGGGGCCGCCGCTGCCGAGCGAGGTCGTGCGGGCCGCGATGCTGCGGCTCGCGAACGCGTTCGCGACGGGAACGCCCGGCGTTCGGCCCGAGCTCCTCGCCCGGCTCGCCGCCGCGCTCAACGGCGGGGCCGAGCCGGTCGTCCGTTCGCTCGGCTCGCTCGGCCAGGCCGATCTCGCGCTCACGGCCGACCTCGCGCACGGGCTGCTCGACGGGTTCGAGCTCGAGGCGAAGGAAGGGCTCGGGCTCCTGAACTCCAACTGCTTCTCGACGGGGTCGGCCGCGCTCGCCCTCGCCGACGCCCGCCGGCTCGCCGACGCGCTCGACGCCGCGGGCGCTCTCGACCTCGAGGCGTTCGCCGCGAACCTGACGATCCTCCACGAGCACGTCGGCGAGGTGCGGCCCTACGCGGGCCTCGTCGCGACGCTCTCCCGCTTGCGGGAGCTGCTCGAGGGAAGCTGGCTGTGGGATGAGGGAGCGGCGCGGAATCTCCAGGACCCGCTCACGTTTCGAAACATCCCGCAGATCCACGGTGCGCTGCGCGACGCGCTCGCGTACGTCGAGGGCGTTGTCGCCGTCGAGCTGAACGCATCGCAGGAGAATCCCCTCCCGCTCGCGAGCGAGGAGCGGATCGTCTCGGTCGCGAACTACGAGATCCTGCCGCTCGCTTCGGCGCTCGACTTCCTACGGATCGCGCTCGCGCCGGCGCTCGCAAGCGCGTCCGAGCGGTGTCTGAAGCTCCTACAGGCACCGCTGACCGGGCTCCCCGAGGGGCTCGCCCCGCGCTCGGGGCTGCCGGAGAACTCGCTGTCGGAGTTCGGCGTCCCGGCGCAGGCGCTCGCGGCCGAGGCGCGCCTGCTCGCCGGGCCGGTGTCGTTCGAGCTCGTCTCGACGATGCACGCCGAGGGAATCGAGGACCGGATGACGATGGCGCCGCTCGCCGCCAGGCGGACGGCCGACATGGTCGCACTGGGCGAGCGGGTCGTCGCGATCGAGCTCGTGCTCGCGTGCCAGGCGGTCGACCTGCGGCGCGGTCGGCTCGGATCGGGCACTCGACGGGTCTACGACGCGGTGCGCGAGCGCGTGGCGTTCATGGGCGAGGGCGACGCGATCCCTCAGGACCTCGAGCCCGTGGTCGAGCTCATACGCTCGGCTAACGTTGCCTGACCACCGTGGGCCTCACGCAGTACTACACGGCGACAACGCTCGACGGCTTCATCGCCGACCCCGACAACTCGCTGGACTGGCTGTTTACCCGCAGGCACGAGCAGGACGGGCCGCTGGGCTACGGAGAGTTCATCGCCGATGTCGGGGCGCTGGCGATGGGGTCGACGACGTACGAATGGATCCTCGACCACGAGTTCGCCGGCAAGGATCCGACGGAGTGGAAGTGGCCGTACGACATCCCGTGCTGGGTCTTCACGCACCGGCACCTGACGGTGGTCCCCCACGCGCGAATCGAGTTCACGAGCGCGGATGTCGCAGCCGTGCACCAGGAGCTGACCGCCGCAGCCGGTGACCGGAACGTCTGGATCGTGGGCGGCGGAGACCTGGCGGGTCAGTTCGCCGACGCGGGGCTGCTGGATGAGGTGATCGTGACGATCGCGCCGGTCACGCTGGGGGAGGGCGCGCCCCTGCTCCCCCGCCGGATCGAGCTGCGCCTGGATGACCTGGGACGAAACGGCGACTTCGCCTGCGCCAGGTTCTCCGTCGTGCGCTCACCCGGCTGAGCCGGCCGCTGACGACCGCTCGTCGCCGTGCGGTGGGCGTCAGGCCTCGACGAGCACCCGCCCGCTCACGACCTTGGCGGGGTAGACGGCCGCGCGCAGTGTCGGCTCGTCGAGACACACGCCTGTCTCGAGGTCGAACTCCCAGCCGTGCCACGGGCAGCGCAGCACGCGCGTCTCCTCGAGCTCGTAGCGGCCCGGCGTGCCGCCGATCCGCCCGCGGATGGTGCCGAGGCAAAGGGGCGCGCCGTGGTGGGGACAGCGGTTGCGGATGCCAACCGGCTCGCCTGCCGTCCGATCGAGCACGGCTCCGACCTCGCGGCCCCCGACACGCGCGACGAGCCGCCCGGCCCGCTCGAGGTCGTCGTACGACCCGATGTCGTGCCAGTCGCTCACGATTTCACGCTTCCGTGACAGGCCGGCACACATCCGCGCGCCTGATCGCGCTACCCTCGACGGCGGGTGGCGGGTATGGAGCCTCTCTCCCCACCCAGGGTGGGGAGAAGAGAAGGTAAGGGCGGCGGCGGCGGCTCACGCAGGGACGAGCCCGAGCCGCTCCCCGTAGAGCGCGGCCGCATTCTCGTGCAGGATCTTGTCGCGCCACGCCTCGGGCAGCCGCTTGAGCATGAAGGCTGGATCGTCGAAGTCCCAGTGCGGGTAGTCCGAGGCGAAGCAGAGGATGTCCGGCGCGCCGGACGCCTCGAGCATCTCGAACAGGAGCTCGTCGTGGCCGTCCGTGTGCTCGAGCGGCTGGGTCGAGAAGCGGACGTGCTCGCGGGCGACCTCGCTCGGCTTGCGGTCGAGCCAGGGCGTCTCCGAGCGTAGGCCCCGCCAGTTGGTATCGAGCCGCCAGAGGATCCCCGGGAGCCAGGCCACCCCGCCCTCCATCAGCAACACCTTCAGCGTCGGGAGGCGCTCGAACACGCCGTGACAGAGCAGCGAGACGAGGTGCGCCATGATCGAGCACGCAGACCCGAGCGTGTGCCACTCGATGTAGAAGCTCGGCATGCCGGCGCCTCCGGACGGCGCGGAGATCCCCATTCCCTCGCCGCCGGAATGGACGGCGACGGGCAGGCCGCACTCTGCTGCGGCCTCGAAGATCGGCAGGTAGCGCGGCTCGCCGTAAGGGCGCTCCGACCCGCCGACGAGCACCACGTGGACGAACCGCTCGTCCTCGGCGACCCGCCGGATCTCCTCAGCCGCGGCGACCGGGTCCTGGGCGGGGCAGAGAATCCCGCCGCGCAGGCGCGGCTCGGCGTCGAGCCAGCGCTCGCGCGTCCAGTCATTGATGGCGCGAGCGAGCGCCGCCGCCCGGTACGGCGAGCCCATCAGCGACACCGTCACCGGGTCGTCCGGGTTCAGCACCCCCGCCGTCACGTCGAACACGTCGAGAAGCTCGCGCCGCACCGAATCCACGTCGGCTCCGGGCAGCGCGCCGTCGAGGTCCTGGCGAAACCAGCCCTGCGGGTGCGCGTACGTGTACCCGGGGAGCCCGAGCGACGTCGTCTGGCGGCGAAACCACTCTCGCTGCGCCGGCTCGACGTACTCCAGGATCTCCTCGACGTCGCGAATCTGGGGGTGGACGTCGACGTCGATCACGCCGGCGAGTCTACCGTCCGGCTTGACGCGACGGTCAGGGTCGCGCAGCATCACGGCTCCATGTGGTCGAACCCCCCGCTCTACGGGCGCCTGACCTGGCCCGAGGTCCTGCAGGCGGTCGGCGACGACCGCGTCTGCCTGATCCCCGTCGCCACGCTCGAGGACCACGGGCCGCACCTGCCGATCGACACCGACCTGCGGCTCACCTGGGAGATCTGCCGTCGCGCCGCCGAGCGTATCCCCGACGAGGTGCTCCTCCTCCCTGCCGTCCCGCACGGCTACTCGCCGCACCACATGGACTTCCCCGGCACGATCACGATCGGCTGGGACACGTTCACGCGCTACTGCTTCGACATCGGTTCCTCGCTCGCCCGGCACGGCTTCAAGCGGCTCCTCTACCTGAACGGCCACGGGTCGAACCAGAACCTCGTCGAGTCGGCCGCGAGGCTCGTCGGCGTCGAACACCCCGACGTCCTGGCCGCCGCCGCGTTCCACTCCTCGAGCGCGGAGACCATGCGCGTGATCGCCGAGGTCCGCGACTCCGGCCCCGGTGGGATGGCGCACGCGTGCGAGCTCGAGACCTCGATGTACCTCGCGATCGACCCCGATGCGGTCGACATGACGAAGGCGGTCGACGAGCGCAGCTACCCGGCCGGCGAGCACGCGACGATGGACTGGGCCGACGGGCCGTTGAAGCTGATGCCCTGGTGGTCGGCGTTCAGCCGCACCGGCGTCCAGGGGGACGCGACGAAGGCGAGCGCCGAGAAGGGCGAGCGGCTCCTCGCGGCCGCCGTCGACGAGCTCGTCGCCTACGTCACCGAGCTGAGGGTCAAGCCCCTGCCCGAGCGCCGGGCACCCGTGGAGGCGTTGTGAAGGCAACCCGCTTCGGCGCGCCGCTCCCCGACGGCGGGACGATCGGCGTTCCCGCGCCCTCGACGCCCTACCACAATCGCTCGGAGTTTCTGCGCGGCGTCGAGTGGTGGGAGGCGCGCGGCTACCGGATCAAGCTCGGCGAGGGGATCTGGGAGCGCGACGGCTGGGTCGCGGGCACCGCGGAGGGCCGCGCGCGCGACCTGATGGCGATGTTCGCCGATCCCGAGGTCGACGCAGTCCAGTGCGCGCAGGGTGGCTACGGCTCCGCCCAGCTGATCCCGTTCCTCGACTTCGACGTGATCGCCGAGAATCCGAAGCCGTTTGTCGGCTACTCGGACATCACCGCCCTCCACGTCGCTCTGCTCCAGAAGGCGGGCCTCTCGACGCTCTACGGCTACGGGCTCGCAGGGGTCGGCCACGCGGAGACGACGGCATTCACGACCGACCGGCTCCTCTCGGCCCTCGCGGGCGAGACGACCGGCCCGATCCCGCTCGACCCTGACGACCCCTACGTCCGACCGATTCACGGCGGCCGGGTGACGGCTCCCATCGTCGGCGGCTGCCTCTGGCTGTTGATGCAGACGATGGGGACGCCGTGGGAGGTCGACCTCGACGGCTGCATCCTCTTCTTCGAGGACGCCAATATCCCGCCGTCGTACCTCGAAGGGGAGCTCGTGCAGCTGACGCATGCCGGCAAACTCGACGCCGTTGCGGGCGTCGTAGTCGGCGAGATGACGGACTCGGACTGGCCGAAGCACGCCGACGACGCAGCCCAGATGAAGTCGGTCGAGGACGTTCTCGAGGAACGCTTGGAGCCGCTCGGCGTTCCGGTGCTCTACAGGCTGCCGCTCGGCCACGGCAAGAACCAGGCGGCGCTTCCGCTCGGCGTCACGGCGACGCTCGACGCGGACGCGCGCACGCTCACGATCGACGAGCCGGCCTTCAGGGCCGAGCGCGAAACGAACGAGAAGGAGAGGGCACGGGTATGAGGACACGCACGCTCTGGCTCGCCGCGCTGGCGGCGATCGTCGCGATCGTCGCCGCGGGATGCGGCGGCACCGCTGGTTCCGAGGAGGCCGCGTCTCCGCCGCCCCCGGCGGACACGGGCGCCGCAGGCGGAGGCGGCGACACCGAGCAGCCGGCCGGCGAGCCGAAGAAGGGTGGGATCCTCAGGATCGGGTCGATCAACTACATCGACTCGCTCAACCCGTTCAACTACATCGAGTCGCAGGCCTACCAGGCGATGATCATGATCTACCCGCAGCTCGTGCAGTACGCGCCGGGCGCCGACGGCCTCGTGATCGAGGGCGACTGGGCCGAGTCGTGGGAGACGTCGCCGGACGGCAAGGACTGGACGTTCAAGCTCAAGCCCGGCGGGACGTGGTCGGACGGCACCCCGCTGACCGCGAACGACGCCGTCTGGACGATCAACACCTCGCTCAAGTACAAGGACGGTGTCACGGCTGGGGCCGCAGGCACGCTCGCGCATGCCACCGGCGCCGAGGCGCTCGACGACACGACGCTCGTCATCCATTACGACTCTCCGGTCGGAAACGTCCTCGCCCAGCTCGAGCAGTTCTTCATCCTCCCGCAGCACATCTGGGAGCCGCTCGAGGGCCCAGACGGCAAGGGTCTGAAGACGTACCACCCTGAGAACAACCTGCCGGTCGTGAGCGCCGGCGCCTACACGATCAAGCAGTATGAGAAGAAGGGCACGACCGTGTTTCTGCCCTGGGAGGGCTACTACGGAGAGCCCTCGAACGCCGAGGCGGTCACGCTCACGTACTTCACGAACTCGGACTCGATGATCTCCGAGCTCAAGCAGGGAAACCTCGACTGGGTCGACCAGGTCCCGTTCAATGCCGTCAAGGTCGTCGACGAGGACGACAACCTCGTGCTCAACCGCGTCCCCGGCTCCGAGACGACGAACATCACCTGGAACTCGAACCCGCTCAAGCCGAAGAACCGGGAGCTCCTCGACCCGGCCGTGAAGAAGGCGCTCTCGATGTGCGTCGACCGCGACCGGATCATCGAGGTCGTCTTCAACGGCTATGCGACGAAGGTCGAGAGCCTCGTCGGCCACATCGCAGGGGAGATGGAGAACCCGAACCTCGGGCCGCTCGAATACGACTGCGCGGCGGCCAACCAGATGCTCGACGAGCTCGGCTACGCCAAGGGCTCCGACGGCATCCGCGTCGCCCCGGCGACGACCGGCGAGCACGCGCAGGAAGCACACCCGATGACGTACGAGATCATCACGCCGACGTCGACCGACTTCAACGTCGACCGCGCGTTCGAGATCGTCCAGGAGGGCTTTGCGGAGCTCGGCGTGACCGTGACGCAGAAAGTCGGCGGCGACACCACGGCCTCCTACGCCCTCGAGACCGACGAGGACTGCGACCTCAAGAAGTCGACGGGGTACGCGACGTTCGACATCGCCATGTGGGACTGGGTCGGCTACGTCGACCCGGACTTCATGCTCTCGGTCGTGACGAAGGGCCAGTGGTGCGTCTGGAGCGACACGGGCTGGGACAACCCCGACTACGACGCCATGTACACGAAGCAGGCGACCCTCGTCGATCCCGAGGAGCGTAAGCAGCTCGTCTGGGAGATGCAGCAGGTGATCTACGACAACTTCGTGTACACGCAGCTCGTGAACGAGGAGTACATCGACGCCCACGCGAAGACGTGGACGGGGATCGAGACCGAGCTGAACGCGTACTCGAAGAAGTACTGGACGGCGCCGTACATGGTCGGGTAAGCCCGGGCGGAGGGAGGGGCGGGAGGAGCCCTGGATGAGGTCGGACTACGTCATCAAGCGCATCCTGTTCGCGATCGTGACGGTGTTCGTCGCGATCACGCTCAATTTCATCCTCTTCCGTGCGGTACCGGGAGACGCCGTCGACGCCCTCCGCTGCCGCCAGTGCAACGCCGAGTTCAAGGAGGCCCAGCGCAAGGAGCTGGGCCTCGACAAGTCGAGGTGGGAGCAGTACCGGCTCTACATCACCGGTCTCTTCCAGGGCGATCTCGGCCGGTCGCTCCGTACCCAGAAGGAGGTCAAGACCGAGCTCTGGGAACCGATCAAGAACACCCTGCCGATGATCGCGCTCGGCACAATCTTCTCGATCATCTTCGGCGTCGCCACGGGGGTGATCAGCGCCTGGCGGCGTGACACCGTCGTCGACAAGACGGGCCTGTGGGTCTCGCTCGGCTTCTACTCGATGCCGACGCAGTGGCTCGGCCTGTTGATCGTCCTCTTCGTCGCCGGAGCGATCGGCCTGCCCACGTCCGGCATCGAGGATCCGACGCTCGGCATCCTCGGCGACGCCTCGACCTGGGACGTCGTCTACGACCGCCTGCGCCACATGATCCTTCCCGCGCTGACGCTCGGGCTCGTCCTCTACGGCGACTATGCGCTGATCACCCGGTCGGCGATGCTCGAGACGCTCGGCGAGGACTACGTGCTGACAGCCCGGGCGAAGGGCCTCTCCAACTGGACGATCGTCCGGCGGCACGGCTTTCGCAACGCGCTGCTCCCGATCGTGACCCTGATCGCCCTCTCGCTCGGCTTCATCATCGGCGGGGCGATCACGATCGAGTACGTCTTCTCCTACCCGGGTATCGGGCTCGAGACCGTCGAGGCGATCGACCAGCGCGACTGGCCGCTGCTCCAGGCGATCTTCCTCCTGCTGACCCTGTCGGTGATCTTCTGCAACCTGGTCGCCGACCTCCTCTACGTGAAGATCGACCCGAGGGTCGTCGAGGCGTGAGCGTCCCGTCTCTCCCCCCGACCACGTTCGACGAGCAGGCCGCGGTTCAGGAGCACGCAGGCGCACCTGGCCGAATCAGGGTTGGCACCCTCGGTCCGGAGGTGCTGCGCAGGCCGTCGATGCTCGTCGGCATCGGCATCCTCGTCTTCTTCATCCTCGTCGCGATCTTCGCGCCGTTGCTCGAGCCCTACGATCCGAGAGCGAAGACGGGGTCGGTGTACGAGCCGCCTTCGAGCGCCCACTGGCTCGGCACCGACGACGCAGGCGCCGACATGCTGTCGCTCGTCATCGCCGGCGCCCGCGTGTCGCTGATCGTCGGCTTCGCGGCCGCGCTCGTCGCGATGCTGATCGGCGGCTCGGTCGGGCTTCTATCGGGGTTCCACGGGGGGAAGACCGACGGCGTGCTGATGCGGATCACGGACTACACGCTCGTGATCCCGGACATCCCGCTGATGATCATCTTCGCCGCACTCTTCGGCCGGAGCCTGAGGAACATCATCATCATCATCGGGGTCATCTACTGGACGAGCACTGCGAGGCTCATCCGCGCCCAGACGAAGAGCGTCCGCGAGCGTACGTACGTGAAGCGCGCCCGGGCGCTGGGCGCGGGCAACAACCGCCTGATCGGGAAGCACGTGTTGCCGCAGGTGATGCCGCTGCTGATCGCCAACACGGTGCTGACGGTGGCGATCGCGATCTTCGCGGAGACGTACATCGCCTTCCTCGGGCTCGGCGACCCGAGCCTGATCTCCTGGGGGAAGCTGATCGAGAACTCCTTCACGGGCGACGCGGTCCTGAACGACGCCTGGTGGGCGATCGTCCCACCCGGCGTATGCGTCACGGCTGTCATCCTGGGCTGCGTGATGATCGGACAGGCGATGGAGGACGCGCTCAACCCGCGCCTGCGGGTCGGGCACCTGTCCACCCGCCGGTTCCGGCTGCGGCCTCTCAATGGAGCGCTGGATTCCGAGTGAGCGTGCCCGTCCTCGCGGTCGAGGATCTCCACGTCTGGTTCGACCTCGACGGGGGCGGCGAGCTGCACGCCGTTCGCGGGATCGACTTCGAGCTCCACGAGGGCGAGCGACTCGGGCTCGTCGGCGAGTCGGGGTGTGGCAAGACGACGGCGATCCTCGCCCTGATGGGGCTCCTGCCGCCGACGGCGAGCGTCGGCGGAAGGGTCCTCCTCGACGGCGAGGACATCCTCGCCGGCGGCGACGAGACCCTCGCGCCGCACCGCTGGCGGGACATCGCCATGGTGTTCCAGGGCGCGATGAACGCGTTCAACCCCGTCAAGCGGGTCGGCGATCAGATCGTCGAGCCGATGGAGCTGCACGGGATCGCCGAGGGCAAGCAGGCGCGCCGGCAGGTCGGAGAGCTGCTCGAGCTCGTCGGCATCTCGCGCGACCGGGCCGACCGGTACCCGCACGAGTTCTCCGGCGGCATGCGCCAGCGCGCCGCGATCGCCATGGCGCTCGCGTGCAAGCCGCGCGTGTTGCTCGCCGACGAGCCGACGACCGCGCTCGACGTGATGGTGCAGGCGCAGATCCTCGAGCTGCTCAACGACCTCGCAGAAGGGCTCGGCCGCGACTTCGGCCTCGCTCTCGTCCTCGTGACCCACGACCTCCCGGTCGTCTCGCAGCTCTGCAAGCGGGCGGCCGTCATGTACGCAGGGAGGGTGGTCGAGTCCGGCCCGATGGACTCCCTCTTCCACGACCCGCGCCACCCCTACACGCGGCTCCTCTTCGCGGCGACCCCCGACCTGAGCGGCCAGGGCGAGATCGTCTCGATCCCGGGGGCGCCGCCGCGCCTCGACCACGAGCCCCGAGGGTGCAGCTTCGCGCCACGTTGCGACCGCACGTTCGCGCCGTGCGGCACCGTCGAGCCGCGCCCGCTCGACGTCGGCGAGCGACATCTCGCGGAATGCCACCTCAACGACCCGGCCGTCGCGAAAGCGTCGTGACCCGATCCACGCAACCACGGCTCGAGACGCACGAACCGAGCATTGTGTTGCATCACTCGGCTCGTCGACGACCAGGCGATCCGCTCGGGGAGCCAGACCGCCGCGCGAGTGATGCAACACAAGGGCGCGTTGGTGACCTCGGAGCGCGATCGTGAGCGCGAACGGATCGACGGCCGCCCCGCTGCTCGAGGTCGAGGGGCTCGTCACCCGGTACCCGATCTCACGCGGGATCGTCGGCGCGATCGCGCGGCGGCCCAAGCAGACCGTGCACGCAGTCGAGGGCGTCTCGTTCACGGTCGGCGCGGGCGAGATGCTCGCGCTCGTCGGCGAGTCGGGGTGCGGGAAGACGACCGCGGCTCAGTCGCTGCTTCGCCTCGTCGAGCCGGAGAGCGGCTCGATTCGGTTCCGCGGCGAGGACATCACTCACCTCAAGGCAGGCGCGCTCCGCTCGCTCAGACGTCGGATGCAGATCATCTTCCAGGACCCCTACGAGTCTCTCGATCCACGCTTCCGCGTCCGCCAGACGATCGAGGAGCCGCTTCTCATCCACGGGGTCGGCGGCACAAACGAAGAGCGGGGCCGAAAGGTGCACGAGGCGCTCGAGCGTGCCGGCCTGACGCCGCCCGAGCTCTATCTGGAGCGGTTCCCACACGAGCTCTCCGGCGGCCAGCGTCAGCGCGTCTCGATCGCCGCCGGGCTCGTGCTCGAGCCCGAGCTCCTCGTCGCGGACGAGCCCGTGTCGATGCTCGACGTCTCCGTCCGGGCGGGAATCCTGTCGCTACTCGACGGGCTGCGAAAGAGCGGGCTCGGAATCCTGATGATCACGCACGATCTCTCGACCGCAGCCCACTTCGCCGATCGAATCGCCGTCATGTACCTGGGCCGGATCGTCGAGGAGGGCCCTGCGCGCGAGGTCGTCGCGAACCCCCGCCATCCCTACACCAAGGCGCTGATCTCGGTCGTGCCGAAGCCCGACCCGCGCGATCGTGCACGGCCGCAGATCCTCACCGGCGAGACGCCGAATCCCGTGCAGGTGCCGCCGGGGTGTCGCTTCCATCCACGCTGCCCCGTCGCGATCTCCGAGTGCCACGAGATCGACCCCGAGCTCCGCCCGGCCGGCTCGAACGGGCATCGGGCGGCTTGCATTCTCGTCTAGACGAGGTCGCGCGGGATCGCCACGTCCGTTCGCTTCGAGGTGATCCTCGTCTCCCCCTCGAACGCGTCGACGACGTTCACGACCCGAAACGACACGTCATCGCAGGTCATCGTGCTTCGCGCCTCGACGCGCGTCGTCCAGGCGCCGCGGGCGAGCTCCACCGCGTGCTCGGTCTCGATCCGGGCCGACAGCGGATCTCCTTCGACGATCCGGAAGATCTCGCAGTAGTCGTCCTGGATCTCCATGCCGCCGGGGATCCGCCGACGCCCTCCGCCGTAGGCGTACGTGAGGACGATCTCGCCTGTCGCCACGTCACGATCGATCACCCGCCGCACGTGGCCCTCGGTGAGCGTCTCCACCGCGAGCGGCGGAGCCAGCTCCGGTTCGTCGAAAGGCTCCACCTCGTGAGGGACGCGCACAAGGGGTCTGACCCCTTGTGCGCCTGTGTCACGAACTTCGCCGTCGGTTGCGGTCACGTCCCGGCGCGTCGGCAACACCAGAGTGCCCCCGAGCACGGTCAGCGTCACCGGCTCAGGCGACGGCCATGCCATCGGCCAGTACGTTGGAGAGACGGCGAGGCGGATGCGATGGCCGGGCGGGAACGCGTGACCGATTGCCTTGAGGCGGACCGTGACGTCGTAGCGTCGGTCGGGCTCGAGCGGCTCGGGAGCCTCGTGGCTGGCGCGGTGCGTCAGGTTCAGGATCCCCAGCGTGACGAGCGTCGACGCGCCCGTGGGAGCGACGTCGCAAAGGCGGACGGCGACGAGAGCGCGAGGGCGGTCCGCCTCGAGCGCGAGCTGCACCTCGGCGAAGCCCAGCAGCTCGACTCGCTCGGCCAGGGGCGCCGAGTCGAAGACGAGTGAGAGGCCGTCGTCCGCGCGCTGGTCCGTGGGGAGGTCGGCCGCGTCTCCGTACGGACACCACAGCCCCGAGTCGAGCCCGCAGGCGAGCGCGCCCAGGATCGAGGCCGGTGACCGCTCCCCCCCGCCCTGTCCCTCCCTCGCGTCCTCCAGCGACCGCTCGCCGAGCGACCACGTCCGCGGTTCGATGCCCGGCGAGGGCCAGGAGGGCTCTGCTACCCACCGGCCCGGCACAGCCTCGTGGTGAGCCTCGCCAGGCAGCCAGTCCTGAACGTAAGCGCGGAGCATCGGCTCGTCCATGACGCCGTTCTCGACGCTCTTCAGCCAGCGGTCCCACCAGCGCAGGCATTCCTGGAGAAAGCCGATCGCCGGGCCGGGCACGCCCTCCTCGGGAAACGTGTGCGCCCACGGGCCGACGATGCCCAAGCGCGGGCACGACAGGCCTTCGAGCAGCCGGAACACCGCGCCTCTGTACCCGTCGACCCAACCGCCCACCGCGAGCACCGGGCATTCGATCGCGGAGTAGTCCTCGCACACCGAGCCGTGCTTCCAGTACTCGTCCCGCCGCTGGTGACGAAGCCACTCCTCGACGTACGCGGGCGTCTTCTCGACCCGCTCGATCCACAGCTCCCGCCAGCGCTCGCCGACCACGGCCGGGTCGGGCGGAGCTGCGTTCCAGACGAGCATCTGGCTCGCCCAGGGCAGCATGTCGATGCCGAGCACGCAGCCGCCGAAGTAGTGGACGTCCTCGGCGTAGCGGTCGTCGGTC
The DNA here is from genome assembly GCA_963712465.1 of uncultured Actinomycetes bacterium. Taxonomy (GTDB): domain Bacteria; phylum Actinomycetota; class Thermoleophilia; order Gaiellales; family Gaiellaceae; genus CAVQHY01. The sequence goes on along the minus strand of CAVQHY010000005.1, from coordinate 157,416 downwards.
GAGCAGAGCGTCACGATCGCCTTCAGCGCCCGCGGACGTCGCGCCGCGACCTGCAGGCCGTTGAACCCGCCCCACGAGATACCGGTCATGCCGACCGCCCCCGTGCACCAGGCCTGCCCGGCCAGCCAGGCGATCGCGTCCTCGATGTCCTCCAGCTCCGTCTCGAGGTACTCGTCGAGCAGGATCCCCTCGGAGTCCCCGGTTCCGCGCAGATCGAGCCGGACGACCGCGTAGCCGTGCCCGGCCGTCCACGGATGGCGCACCGCGTCGCGCGTCGCGGACCAGTCGCTCTTGCGGTAGGGGATCGCCTCGAGGATCGCCGGCACGGGCTCGGCCTCGGCGTCCTCAGGGAGCCAGATCCGAGCCGCGAGCCGCGTGCCGTCGCGCGCGGGGATCCAGGTGTTCTCGAGCACCCGCACGACGCGGGGAAACTCAGCCCTGACCCTCATCAATCCGCCCTGGTCGCGTTCCACGCGGGTAGCCAGGAGACGTCGGCGGAGAGCCGGCGCCCGGCATCGAGGAGGTCGGCGACGATCACCTCGCGCCGCTCGGACGCGAGCCGGGAGGTGGGCACGCAGATCGTGAGAGCGGCCAGGACGACCCCCACGGCGTTGCCGACGGGCACCGAGAACGCGGAGAGCCCTGCGGCGGTCTCCTCGAGATTCTCCGCGTAACCGCGGGTGCGGACCTGCGCGAGGCAGTCGTTCAGCTCGGCCACGCTGTGGAGCCTCCGCCCGGTCGGCGTCACGAGGGGGCGTGCCCCGAACGCCGCGACGATGCCCTCGGGCGTCCAGGCGGAGAGGATCACCCGGCCGCTCGCCGATGCGAAGGCAGGGGTTCGCGACCCGACGTGCGTGACGAGCCGCACCGCCTGCGACGTCTCCTCGAGCGCGACGTAGACGGATTCCGTGCCGTCGAGCACGGCCAGCGCCACCGTCTCGTTGTGCCGCGTCAGGAGCCCCGCGGCCACGCCGCGAAACGCCGTCACGATCGGGAGCTCGGACGAGCGGGCGCCGAGCCCGATCGCGCGGATCCCCAGGTCGAAGCGCCCGTCGCTCTCCCGGACGAGCCAGCCGCGCTCAACGAGCACGGAGCAGATGCGGTGCAGGGTCGACTTGGCGAAGCCCAGTTCGTTGGCGAGATCGGAAAGCGCAAGCGGCCCCCGGGCTACGAGCGACTCGAGCACCGACAGCGATGCATGCACCCCGGGCGAGCCCGACCGGGGCTCGGCCGGCTCAACCCCGGTTACGAGGCGCGAAGACGATGCCGTCATTTTGTTCCATCCACGGAAATGTGTTTCTCATATGACCGCATCCTCACGCGCCGTCGGTTGCCCTGTCAAGCGAGGCGCGTTTGACAGAGCGGTGCAACCCATGCGATAACACCCGCCGGATGATCTCCGTGAGGAACGAGCGTCCGCCGGAGGAAGCGCGTGGGGTCTCGAGGACTCCCGGCCAACTAACTCGCCCGGCCCATTACGGGTCTAATGGGGCGACGGGCATCGCCGCGCCGCGCCGGGCGTTGTCGGGAGAGTCGAGCGTCACCGTCTAAAGGGAGGAAAGGGATGGCAGACGAGACCCAGCGTCGCGTCGACGAGATTCGCAGGGAGCAGGGCGAGATCGGAAACCACCTGATCGACCAGTACAAGGCCGGAAAGCTGAGCCGCAAGGACTTCGTCCGCCGCGGGACCGTCGTCGGCATGTCGATTCCGCTGCTCGGGTTTCTCGCGGCGGCGTGCGGGGGCAGCGACGAGACGACTGCGGAGGAGCCGGCCGGCGTCGCGACCGAGGTGGAGGGTCAGACCGACACGTCGGCAGCCGCAGCCCCGGCCGGCGGCGGGACGGTCAAGACCGGGCTGATCGCTCCCGCGGGCGCGCTCAATCCCCTGACCGTCGCCGACGAGGGGGGCCTGGCCGTCCTCGGCCAGGCGGGCGAGTACCTGGCCTGGTCGAACGACGAGCTCCAGCTCGAGCCGCGAATGGCCGAGAGCTGGACGCCGAACTCGGACGGCTCCGTCTGGACGTTCAAGATTCGGCAGGGCGTCACGTTCCACGACGGGACGCCGATGACGGCGAAGGACGTCGCCTACACGCTGAACCTCAACTCGGATCCCGCCGCGAAGGGCAACGCCCTCTCCGCGTTCGGGGGAGTCCTCACCACCGGGAACGCGAAGGCCACCGACGACGCAACCGTCGAGGTAACGCTCGACGCGCCGAACGGCAACTTCCCGTACCTCGTCAGCTCGGACAACTACAACACGATCGTGATCCCGGACGGCTACGATCCTGCGGCCTGGGAGACGACCTTCATCGGGCACCGGCCCCTGGAGTGCTCGACGCGTACACGCCGCAACAGGGGGTCGTGTTCAACAAGAACCCGAACTACTGGGACACGAGCCGCCAGCCGATCGCCGACGTGAGCGAGATCACGTTCTACGCGGACGATCAGGCGCCGCGTGCTCGCGCATCCAGGGCGGCGAGGTCGACATCCTGAGTCAGTTCTCCGTCGTCGGCGGCGAAGCGCTGCTCTCGGATCCGAACATCACCGTGCTCGAGGTGCGAGCGTCCCAGCACCGGCAGATCCACATGGCGACGGACCGAAGGACCGTTCGGACGAGCGAAGGTGCGCCAGGCGCTGGCGCTCGTGCTCGACCGCCAGGCGCTCGTCGACGGCCTCTTCCAGGGAAAGGCGGACCTCGGCAACGACAGCCCGTTCGCGCCGGTCTTCCCCTCGACCGACACGTCGATTCCCGCAGCGGGCGCAGGACCTCGAGCAGGCCAAGCAGCTGCATGTCCGACGCGGGCGTGCCGAACGGCTTCGACGTCACGCTCTACACGTGGGACAACTACGAGATCCCCGACCTGGCCGCGGTCGTCCAGCAGTCGGCGAAGGAGATCGGGATCAACATCAAGCTCAACATCACCGACGCGGGGACGTACTACGACGAAGTTCTGGCTCGACTCGCCGCTCGGGATCACCGACTACGGTCACCGCGGCGTGCCGAACGTGTTCCTGACCGCGCCCCTGACCTCGGCGGGGACGTGGAACGCGGCGCACTTCAAGAACTCCGCAGTACGACGAGCTCGTCGCGCAGACTTCGTCGCGGCGGTCGACGTCGACTCGCAGCAGCGGCTCGCCGGGCAGATCGCAGGAGCTCCTGCTCGACGAGACGCCGATCATCTTCCCGTACTTCTACTTCCACCTCTCGGCGATGGCAGACGACCGTGACGGGCGCGCAGCCGACGGGCATGGGACACATCGACCTGACCCAGGCGGGTCTGGTCTACGGAGTGACAGCAGAGGGCGGCCGGCTCCGCACGCCGGGCGGTCGCCCCGCAGGCTCGGGAGGCGCACGATCGCACGCTTCGTCCTCCGGAGACTCGGCCTCGCGGTCATCACGCTGTTCGTCCTGAGCTTCATCATCTTCTTCGCTGCCCAGGTGCTCCCCGGAGACGTCGGCCGGCGCATCCTCGGGCCCGTTCGCCGACCAGCGGGCGGTCGACGTGCTGAACGAGGAGCTCGGCACCAACCGGCTCGATCGTCGCGCAGTACGGGGACTGGATCGGCGGCGTCCTCACGGGCGACCTGGGCGACTCGTACGCTTTCCGGGTTCCCGGTCAGCGACCTGATCTGGCCGGCGCTCGCGAACTCGGTCAAGCTCGCGTTGCTGGCGTTCGTGATCGTCGTTCCGCTCGGCGATCTTCGGCGGTGTGCTCGCCGCGCTGCACGAGGGCCGGCGCGCTCGACCGGGCGATCTCGGTGGGAGGCATGTCCGCCACCGCGATCCCCGAGTTCGTCTGGGCCGTCGTCCTCATCCTGGTCTTCGCGCTCTGGCTCGACGTGCTGCCGGTGACCGCGCAGGCGCCGCGCGGGCTGCCGACTTCCTCACGCAGGTCAAGTACCTGCTGCTCCCGGCGCTGTGCCTCGTCTTCGTCCTCTTCGGCTACATCGCCCGGATGGCGCGGGCGGGCACGGTCGAGGCGCTCGACGCCGACTACACGCGCACGGCGGTCCTCAAGGGACTGCCGCGGCGCACGGTGATCCGCCGCCACGTGCTGCGCAACTCGCTCCTGCCCACGATCGCGGTCGTGGCAACGCAGACGCGGCTACCTGATCGGCGGGCTCGTCGCGATCGAGCTGATCTTCAACTACCACGGGATCGGCGAGCTGATCTTCCGCGCAGCGGAGAAGAAGGACTTCCCGGTGCTCGGAGGCGCGCGTGCTCGTCGTCGGCATCGTCTACCTCGTGGCGACGCTGATCGCCGACATCGCCTACGCGGCTGCTCAACCCGCGCATCCGCTTCGCGAGCGAGCAATGAGCGCCCCGACGAGCAGGTCGTCCTCGGCGAGCACCACATCCCGACGCCGGCAAGCCCGCCGGACCGAGCGAGGCGATCGATCGCGCGGCGCGAGCGGCTGCGCCTCGTCCTGCGCTCCAAGACCTTCATCGTCGGGCGCCGTCATCGTCGCCTTCTGGATCCTCTGTGCGATCTTCGGCTACATGATCGTGCCTGACGACCCGTTCGCGACCGAGCTCGCTCGACAAGCTCAAGGCGCCGTCGAGCGAGCACTGGTTCGGCACCGATCGGCTCGGCCGCGACGTCTTCTCCCGGGTCATCGTCGGCGCCCGCGAGCATCCTCGATCGTCGCGCCGCTCGCGACGGTGCTCGGCACGGTGCTCGGCACGGCGCTCGGTCTCGTGACCGGCTACTTCCGCGGCGTCGTCGACGACGTCCTGATGCGCATCGTCGACGCGTTCCTGGCGCTCCCGGTCGTGATCATCGGCGCTGCTCGCGCATCGTCGCGCTCGGGCCGTCGCGCGTCACCGTGATCCTCGTGATCGGCATCGTGTTCGCGCCGATCATCGCCCGCACGGTCCGCGCCGCGGTGCTCTCCGAGCGCGAGCTCGACTACGTGCAGGCCGCTCGCCTCCGGAACGAGCGCGCGCCCTACATCCTGTTCGGGAGATCCTGCCGAACGTGACCGCGCCGATCATCGTCGAGTTCACCGTCCGGCTCGGCTACGCGATCTTCGCGATCGCGACGCTCTCGTTCCTCGGCTTCGGCATCCAGCCGCCCTCTCCCGACTGGGGCCTGCAGATCTCCGAGAACGTACGGGCTGATCTCGGGCGGCTTCTGGTGGCCGACCCTCTTCCCCGCGCTCGCGATCGCCACGCTCGTCGTCGGCGTCAACCTGATTTCCGACGGCATCACGAAGGTGTCTCGCGATGACCGACGTTCGCGGCGACAGCGCCCCCGCGCTCGAGCTCGAAGACCTCGAGGTCGTCTACACGCGTGCGCGGCATCGATCGGCCCGTCCTGCGCGGCGTCTCGCTTCACCGTCGGCAAGGGCGAGTCGTACGGTCTCGTCGGCGAGTCGGGCTGCGGCAAGACGACCGCCGCCTTCGCCGTCGATGCGCTACCTGCCCCGGAACGGCCGCGTCACCGCGCGGCTCGATCCGCGTCGACGGCCGCGACCTGTGGCGCGATGAGCGAGGCGCGAGGTCCGCGCAGCTCCGCTCGAGCGCGGTCTCGATGGTCTACCAGAACCCGGGATCCTGCGCTGAACCCGTCGATCCGCGTCGGCGACCAGGTCGCCGAGGTGTTCACGATCGCCGGGCTCGGACAGACGAGGACGCCGAGCGAGCGCGCGAGGTCCATGCTCGACAAGGTGCAGATCGCGGACCCGGCGCGGGTCATGCGCCGCTACCCGCACCAGCTCTCGGGAGGGATGCAGCAGCGCGTCGTGATCGCGATGGCGCTCGCCTCCGACCCGACGCTGCTCATCCTCGACGAGCCGACGACCGGGCTCGACGCGACCGTCGAGGCCGAGGTGCTCGACCTCGTCGCCGGCCTGCGGGAGGAGTTCGGCACGAGCGTCCTGTTCATCAGCCACAACCTCGGCGTGATCGCGAAGATGTGCGAGCGCGTCGGCGTCCTCTACGCGGGCCGTCTGGTCGAGGAGGGTGACGCCAGGGCGGTGTTCCGACGACCCGCGCCACCCGTACACGGTCGGGCTCCTGCGCTGCATCCCGCGCGGCGGCGTGCGCAAGGACCGCGAGCGGCTGGACACGATCCCCGGCTTCCTCCCGCCAGCTCGGTGCCGACATCTGCCCGGCTGCGTCTTCGCCGATCGCTGCGCGCTCGCGCGAGGAGATCTGCCGGGAGGAGGAGCCCGGCGTTCCATCCCGCTCGGCGGCGGGCACGCGAGCCGCTGCCACTTCCACGAGCGGGCGCAGGCTCTTCCGCACGAGCTGGTTCCGCACGACGCGGCGGGTGGAGCGCGCCCACGGCAACGGCGGCGGGCTGGTCGTCATGCTCGATCACGCGAGCAAGACGTTCCGACAGGACGGCCACGACGTCCGGGCGCTGGCGGACGTCTCGCTCGCGATCGCGTCCCGGGCGAGACGCTGGGGCTCGTCGGCGAGTCCGGGCAGCGGCAAGACGACGCTCGCCCGCGTCCTGCTCGGACTGACCGCGCCCGACGACGGATTCGCGCGTCGAGCTCGACGGCGACCCGCTCGCCGCCGCGGATCGGCAAGCGAGACAACGAGCAGGTGCGGGCGCTCCAGATCGTCTTCCAGAACCCCGACGCCGCGCTCAACCGGCGCTTCTCGGTGCGGCGGATCATCGGCCGCGCGCTGACGAAGCTGGTCGGCGTCCGCGGCGCCGAGCGTGACGACGCGCCTGCTTGAGCTCGCCAAGGACGGTCCGCTTCGACGAGCGCCTGCTCGGCGCGCGGCCCGAGCCAGCTCTCGGGCGGCCTCAAGCAGCGCGTCGCGATCGCGCGCGCATTCGCCGGCGACCCGCGCATCGTCGTCTGCGACGAGCCGACGTCGGCGCTCGACGTCTCGGTCCAGGCGGCGATCCTCAACCTCCTGGCCGACCTCCAGGCGGACGAAGGCGTCACCTACCTCTTCATCTCGCACGACCTCGGGGTCGTCCGCTACCTCTCCGACCGGATCGCCGTCCTCTACCTCGGGCGGCTGATGGAGCTCGGCGAGTCCGCAGCGCGTCTTCGAGGGGCCGCACCATCCCTACACGGAGGCGCTCCTCTCGGCAGTGCCGACGATCGAGGGTGCGGAGCGGCCGAGGATCAAGCTCGAGGGCGACATCCCGAGCGCGGCCAACCCGCCATCCGGCTGCGTGTTCCACACGCGCTGCCCGAGGAAGATCGGTGCGATCTGCGAGACCGAGGAGCCGCCGCTCGCCGAGGTGGAGACCGATCACTTGATGCGCTGCCACATTCCGATCGGCGAGCTTCGCAGGCTGCAGACGACACCGCCTCTCGAGCGTTCGCGACAAGCCGGATGACCACGATCCGGGCCGCCGTCCTCGAGCGAACGGGTGCGCGCCTCGAGGTAACCGACGTCGAGCTCGCTCCTCCAGGACCCGGCGAGGTGCTCGTCCGCCTGCACGCGAGCGGTGTCTGCCACTCCGACCTGAACGCGATCGACGGAACCGCCGAGACGCGCTGCCCGGCCGTCCTCGGCCACGAGGGCGCAGGTGTGGTCGAGTCGACCGGCCCAGGAGTCTCACTCGCGTCCGGGACCCACGTGGCGCTGTCCTGGATACCGGCGTGCGGTCGCTGCGAGGAATGTCTGCGCGACCTGCCGCACCTCTGCCGGACAGCGTGGGCGGCGATGGCTCACGGGGGACTCTTCGACGGAACCCCGCGGCTCTCCCGGGACGGCGAGCCCGTGTACCACTACTCGCTGCTGTCGACGTTCGCCGAGCGTACGGTCGTACCCGAGCGCTGCTGCGTGCCCATTCCCGACGACGTCCCGTTCGAGATCGCCGGTCTCGTCGGCTGTGCGGTCACGACAGGCGTCGGCGCCGTCTGGCACACGGCGGGCGTTCGGCCGGGCGACCGGGTCGCCGTGGTCGGCTGCGGCGGCGTCGGGCTCTCCGCGGTGATGGGGGCGGTCGTCGCCGGGGCAGAGCCGATCGTGGCGGTCGACGTCGCTCCCGAGCGACTCGAGAACGCGCTCTCATTCGGCGCGACAGCGGGGGTGACGTGGGCCGGAAACGCCGAGGAGACGGCCGAGCGCGTCCGGGAGGCGTCCGGCGGCGGCGTCGACTACGCGGTCGAGGCGACCGGGCGCCCCGAGGCTGCGCGCGCCGCGTTCCTCTCGACGAGAGCGCGTGGCGCTGCGGTGCTGATCGGGATCCCGCGCGCCGACGCCGAAGTCGTGCTCCCCGCTCTCTCGATTCCGCGTCTCGAGCGGCGCGTCCTCGGCTCGATCTACGGATCGTCGCGGCCCGAGCGCGACTTCCCGACGATCATGTCGCTCTACCGGCGGGGCCGCCTGCCGCTCGACCGGCTCGTCTCCCACCGCCTACCGCTCGACGCGGTCGAGGAGGCGTTCGCGCTGATGAGCTCGGGCAAGGCGCTCCGGGTGGTTCTCGACCTGAACGGGAGGAGGTAGTGGTGAGCGACCCCTACGACGGGCGCGTCGGCGAGGCCTGGGCCGGCGAGGTGCCGAACGGGAGCCACATCAACGTCGTGGTCGGCCGCCGCGGCTCGGCCACCGGCGCCGCGATCGTCGGGGCGCTGGCGAATCCGCGGCCAGGCCATCTGCCCTTTCTCGCCTGCCTCGAGCTGGGCGCAGCGGTTCGGCCGACGACCGTGATCGTGAACAAGGCGCCGCACGACGACCCGGAGAAAGCTCGCATGACCTACGGCGCGGCGCAGCTCGGCATCGCGCAGGGCGTCCTCGACGCGGTGGCCGACGGCGTCATCCCCGCGGAGGACGCATCGGAGCTGATCCTGATCGTTCCCGTATGGGTCGACCCCGAGGCCCACGACCAGACGGCCGTTCGGCTCGCGAACCGCGCCGCCGCTCGAGCGGCGATCGAGGATGCGCTCTCGCCCCCGTCGGCGGACGACGTCCGTGCCCTCGCCGCGCGCCGCGAGGACGCGCGCAACGCCTACTACACCGGAGCCTAGTGCTCGTGCGGATCGCCGCGCTCGAGACACGCCGCTACTCGTTCCCTCTCGACCCGCCGTTTCGTGCCGCCTGGGATCCCGTGCCGCGCGAGCGCGTCGAGGCGACGCTCGTGATCGTCCGCGCCGACGACGGCCGGGAGGGCTTCGCCAGCGGCGGCGACGGGCTCCCCGACGCGGAGCTCCTCTCGTCGCTCCTCGTCGGCGTCGACCCCCTGCGACCCGAGCTCGTCAGGGAGCTGTGCGAGACCGTCGACCTCCACGGCGGCCGCCCCTGGGCGGCCGAGGTGGCGGCGTGGGATCTCGCCGGGCGCGCGCTCGACCAGCCGCTGTGGAAGCTGCTCGGCGGGCGCTCCGATCGGCTGCTGGCCTACGCGTCGAGCGGCGAGCTCGTGTCGCCCGAGGAGCGCGCGGAGCGCGTGGCCGCGCTGCGCGACCGCGGCGTGCGAGCCGTCAAGATCCGCTTCCACCTGGACGATTGGCGCCGCGACGTCGAGGTCGTCGAGCGGGTCCGGGATCGGGTCGGCTCGTCGGTGGAGCTGATGGTGGACGCGAATCAGGGCTGGAGAATGGCCGGCGACCGCAGGCCGAGCTGGGACGTCGCCACGGCGGCGCAGTGCGCGCGCGAGCTCGAGCGGCTCGACGTGTACTGGCTCGAGGAGCCCCTTCGCACCGACGACCTCGACGGCTATCGATCGCTGCGGCGCCTCACGCCGCTCCGGATCGCCGCCGGCGAGATGGTGCGAAGCCTGTCGGAGGCACGCGACCTCGTCGTCCACGGCGCGGTCGACGTCGTGCAGCCCGACGTCGTGCTTGCCGGCGGGATGGCGGGCTGCCGGCGGATCGCGGCGCTGGCAGATCTCCACGGACGAGCGTTCTCGCCCCACACGTGGTCGAACGGGTACGGACTGGTCGCCAACCTCCACCTCGCGCTCGCCGTGTCGACGTGCCCGTACGTGGAGGTGCCGCTCGACCCGCCAGCCTGGACGACCGAGCGCCGCGACTGGCTCCTCCCCACCCCGGTCGAGATCGCCCCGGACGGGACGATCGCCCCGCCGCCCGGCCCCGGGCTGGGCGTCACGCCCGACCTGGACGCCCTCGAGGCCTATCGTGTCGGCTAGGACGAGCCCGTATCCGCAGCCGGTCGGCGCCGGACGGTCGGCGCCGGCGCGGCACGCCCGGGACGCGGGCGCACTGCGCCCAGCGCCCCTCCCCTGGGTGGGGAGTACCAGGGCTAACCACCCACCACCCACCGCGAGGCTACCGTGCCGCCACGCCCCGAAGGTGCGCGAATCGTGACGATTGGATGCCAGAAGTGGAGAAATTCGGATGAGTGACCGCCTCGCGATGCGGGCGGCCGTGCTCCACGAGCCCCGGACGCCGCTCGTCGTCGAGGAGGTCCTGCTCGACCCGCCCGAGGAGGACGAGGTGCTGGTGCGCGTCGCGGCCGTGGGTGTCTGCCACTCGGATCTCCATCTCGCCGAAGGACACCTCGGCGGCAGGCGCTGGCCGATCGTCCTCGGCCACGAAGGCGCCGGAGTCGTCGAGGCCGTCGGAGCGCACGTTACGCACGTGCGGCCGGGCGATGCGGTCGGGTTCTGCTTCGTGCCCTCATGCCGGGCCTGCCGGCAGTGCCGCGCCGGAAGGCTGACGCTCTGCGAGCGAGCCGGCGAGGCATCGTGGCGCGCGACGCTGCTGGACGGCACCACCCGACTCCGCACCAGCGACGGCGAGCCACTCAAGCACTTTCTCTGCGTCGCGTGCTTTGCCGAGTGGACGGTCGTTCCGGCCGCCTCGGCGATTCCGCTCCCACCGGCGCTCCCGCTCTGGCAGGCCGCACTGATCGGCTGCGGCGTCGTCACCGGCTTGGGAGCTGTCCGCAACGTCGCCCACGTGCAGCCCGGAGAGACCGTCTGCGTCGTCGGCTGCGGCGGCGTCGGCCTTCAGGTCGTCGCGGGCGCCTCGCTCGCCGGGGCCGGTGCGATCGTCGCGGTCGACCGCGATCCCACGAAGCTCGAGCTGGCGCTCGCGCGCGGCGCGACGCACGCGGTCGCCGCTGACGGCGAGGACACCGTCCGGCAGATCAGGAAGCTGACCGACGGCGGTGTCGATCACGCGTTCGAGGTCGTCGGCCTGCCCGAGACGATCCGGCTTGCCTGGGACGTCCTTCACCCCGGAGCCACCGCCGTCATCGTGGGGCTTGCCGCGAAGGACGTCCAGGCGACTGTGCCGGCGATCGAGTTCCTGAGCGAGAAGAGCCTCAAGGGCTGTTACTACGGCTCGGGGGACCCGGCGGCCGAGCTTGCGAGCCTCGCCGGCCTCGTCGCGGACGGCCGACTCGACGTCGCCGGCGTCGTGTCCCATCTGACCGATCTCGACGGGATCGAGGCGGCCTTCGAGCGGCTTCGCCGCGGCGAGGGCACGCGCACCGTCGCGGTGCTCGATCGCGACCTCGCCGGCGCGCCGGCGAGCCTCTAGCGCCAGTGCCTGCGACCGACGTCCATCAGCATCTCTGGCCCGAGCCCTTCGTCGCGGCGCTGTCGCGGCGCGACCGACCGCCCTGCCTCCGAGGACGCACGCTCGAGCTGTCGGTCGAGGGGTCGTTCGAGGTCGACCTGAAGGCCCACGAGCTCGACTCGCGCCTTGCGCTCCTCGACGAGGCGGGAATCGACCGGGCGGTGATCTCGCTCGGTCCGACGATGGAGACGGAACCGCACCCTGAGCTTCGGGACGCCTACAACGAGGGAATTCTGGAGCTCGCCGGGCACTCGGGTGGGCGCCTCGTTCCCCTCGCAGAGGGCCAGTGCCGCCCGGGGTTTGCGGGCACGTGCGTGTCCCCGGCCGCGCTCGCGGCCGGCATCGAGCCGCTCCTCGTCGAGCTGGAGGCGGCCGGGCAGATGCTGTTCGTCCACCCGGGCGCACCCTCGTCGTTACCTCCACACGCGCCGGCCTGGTGGGCGGCGTGCGCCGATTACACCGCACAGATGCAGGCCGCATACATGGTCTGGCTCGCCCGCTATGCCGAACATCACCCGAGCCTTCCGGTCGTGTTCGCGATCCTTGCAGGCGGCGCGCCGGTGCAGCTCGAGCGGATGCGCTCGCGCGGCGTCGAGGTGCGCACGACGCTGCACGCGAACGTCTACTTCGACACGTCCTCCTACGGTCGCCGCGCGCTCGAGCTCGCACTCGCGACCTACGGCGTCACGCAGATCGTGTTCGGAAGTGATGCGCCGATCATCGCTGTCGAGCCGACACTCGACGCGGTCCGCGACTTCGGCGACGCGCTGACCGACGTCGTCATGCGCGAGAACCCGGGCCGGATCTTCGGATAGGGCTTGATGCGAGGCGCCGAGCGGCCGATTATCCTCGCATGACCATGAACGCGGTCAGCGACTGGATCGTCGAGCGGATTCCCCGCGACGAGGACATCCCGAAGGACATCCTTGCCGACCTCGCGACCGAGCTCGGCCGCGAGCGGTCTCTGTGGGAGCACCTCGTCCGTCACGACTCTTCGGTACGCGTGTACGCCGAGCTCTACCGCGACGTGCACCTGGATGTCTGGCTCTGCTGCTGGGACAGCCAGCAGGACACGGGCCTCCACGACCACGACCGGTCAGCGGGCGCCGTCTACGTCGCCGACGGCGAGCTCGCCGAGGATCGCCTGCTCGCCGGGGAAAGCGGGATCACGCGGGCAACGCACCCCCACCCGGCGGGGACGGTGTTCGACTTCGACGCGGCGAGAATCCACTGCGTGCGCCACCCCGGAGGACCGCCTGCCGTATCGATCCACGTGTACTCGCCGGCGCTCTGGCGCATGGGCTACTACTCGTTCGACGCGAACGGGAACCTCTGCCGCGAGTCGGTCACGTACGCCGACGAGATGTGGGAGCGCCCGTCCGGCCTGGACAGCCTCGCGGTCTAGACCGGTCTCACCGGTTCCATGACCGGGCCCGACCAGCTTTTGATCGCACTCGCCGACTACGACCCCGCCTGGCCGGGCGTCTTCCGCCGGGAGGCCGACAAGATCAGAGCCGCACTCGGCGACGACGCGCTGCAGATAGAACACGTTGGCTCCACCGCCGTACCCGGCCTCGCCGCCAAGGCCGTCGTCGACGTCCTGCTCGTCGTGCCCGACTCAGCCAGCGAGGACGAGTATGCGCCCAGACTGAAGTCGGTGGGATACGGGCTGAGGATCCGCGAGCCCGACTGGTTCGAGCATCGCATGTTCGGGACACCGGGCGCGGACGTCCACGTGCACGTGTTCTCGTTCTCTTGCTCCGAGATCGATCGCATGCTGATCTTCCGCGACCGGCTGCGTCGACACGACGCGGATCGGCGGCTCTACGAGCAGACGAAGCGCGAGCTCGCCCGGAAGCGCTGGAGCACGGTTCAGGACTACGCGGACGCGAAGACCGCCGTTATCGACGAGATCGTGGCGCGAGCACGATCGCCTCGTCAGGCCTGACCAGCCGGGAAAGCCGGGTCGTCGCGGATCGGGTCGAGATCATCGTCGTCCCGCATCCACTCGCGCGCCTGCGGCTCGAGCTCGAGCGCGCGTGCGAGGTGTCCGAGAGCCTCGTCGCGCCGTCCGGCGAGCGACTCGAAGCAGGCGAGGTTGTAGAGCAGCGAGCCGCTCTCGGGCTGCTCGGCGAGGCCCTCCATGACGAGGTCGGCGGCGCCCCCATAGTCGCCCGACTGCGCAATGGGGATCGCGGCGAAGTACCACTCCCACGGCGACACCGAGAATGCCTCGCCGCGGACCCCGCCGACGACGAGAACCGTCGTCCCGGCCTCCTCGGCGACGGCGTGTCGGCGGGCCGCCGGATCGCGCACGAAGACGAGAGTTCCCGCGGGAGCGTCGAGCTCCTCGCCGGCGACGGTGAAGCGCGCCCTGCCGGTGATCACGACGTAGAGCTCCTCATGACCGCCCGCGCCCCCGCCGGACTCGTCGTGATCCTCGACGACCTCGTCGCCGGCCTTCGCCGCGCGGTAGGCGTTGACCCCGAACGCACCGATCCCGAAGTGCCGCCGCACGGGCGTCCAGGCCAGCGTGTCCGTGACCGAGACCTGCGAGAGCTCGTCGATGCGGGCGACGTCGAAAGGTCGCGCACCGCTCACCGGAGTCGCCTCACGCGACGGGATCGGCAGCGGCAAATGACGGCCGGCTCGTGACGGCTGTCTGCACCGCGGTCAGCTTCGGCCACGCAGCGAAAGAGAGGGGTAGGCGCTGCCAGCGCCAGAGAAGCGGCGCGACGCAGCAGTCTGCGATCGTGAACACGCCCGTCACGGTGCCGTTGTCGGCTACGAACCGCTCGAACATCGCCAGCGGCCCGCGGGCCCCCTCGACCGCCTCGGCCAGCGCGGCAGGATCGGCGTCTGCGGCGTCGCCAACCGCACCCTCCTCCTCGGAGGTGTCCATCAGCCCCAGCTTCTCGCCCGGAAACAGCGCCGGACGGACGATCGTGCTCCACGCGTCGAGCGCCCAGTCGACGCGTGCGCGCGCCGCCGGGTCTTGGGGATAGAGGTCGTCCCGCCCCTCGCACGAGGCCAGGTAGCGCAGCACGGTGTTCGACTCGGCGACCGTCACGTCTCCGTCGACGAGCGTCGGGATCCGGCCGAAGGGATTCAGCTCGAGGTACCAGTCGGGGCGGGGAAACGCGAACGAGACCCGCTTGCGCTCGTGCTCGAGACCCAGCTCGGCGAGCAGGAAGCGCGCCTTGAGCGCATTGGACGACGCGGGATGGTCGTAGAGGAGGAGTCCCACCGAGCGCGATCCTAGACGAACCGTGCCGGATCGAGGCGCGCCGGGATCGCGTCGTCGCCGAGGATCGCCCGGGCGACGAGCTCGCCCGAGGCCAGCGCGGGAACGTTGCCGTGGCCCGCGTAGCCGAGGGCGCACCAGATGCCGACCCGACCGGGGACCCGGCCGACCAGCGGCAGCCGGTCGGGCGTGAAGCCGAGCAGGCCGGCCCAGCGGTGCGTCACCCGCGGCGCCCGACCGAGGATCCGCTCGAGGAACGACTCGATTCGGGCCTGGATCGACGGCGTCGGCTCGTCGCTGGTGGTGAACTCGGCCTCGAGCTCGGAGTCGCGCCAGCCGCCGACGACGAGCCGCCCCTCGCGCGTCTGCTGCCAGTAGTCCCAGCCCTCGCGCGCTCCGATCGGGCACTCGAACACGCGCCGGCCGAGGGGCTCGGTCGCGAGCGCCTGCGCCCGGGCGGGCGTGAGCGCACGCGCGAGCTCGGGTACAAGACCGTCCGTGTAGCCGTCGGTCGCGACGACCACATGGGCTGCCTCGACGGTGCCGTGGTCGGTCTCGACCCGGGTGCCGTCGAGCATCAGCGCGCGGGTCGACTCGGCGATCACCGCACCGGCCGAGGCTGCCTGCTCGGCGAGCCGGCGGGCCCAGCGCCCCGGCTCGAGCGCGCCGGCAGTCGGATCGAAGACGCCTGAGAGGAAGATCCGCCGGAGCGCGGCAGGCAGGTCGTCCCGCGCGACCCACTCGGCGCGGAAGCCGTCCGCCGTGAGCGCATCGAGCTCGGCGCGCGCGCGGATAGCCTCCCCGTCGCTTGCGGCGACCACAAGACAGCCCGTGCGCCGCAGCGTGTCACCGGCTAGCTCGGCCATCCGGTCAATCGTTCGTTCTGTCAGTCGCATCAGCTCCGCGTCGCGAAGCGTCGAGTAGGCGAGCGCCGGCCCGCGAACTGCAAAGCCACCGTTGCGGCCGCTTGCCCCACCGCCGACGACTCTCGCCTCGAGGACACGGACGCTCAGTCCGGCGGCCGCGAGCGTGAGGGCGCACGAGAGGCCGCTGACGCCACCGCCGACGATCGCGACGTCGACGGTCTCGTCCCCGTCGAGCGGCGGGAAGCCCCGCGCCGGGTGGTCGAGCCAGTACGGGACGTTCACGGCCCGGAACCTACCGAGGCGCGATCCACTCGTTGAGGGCGCTCACGAAGAGCCCCGGCTGCTCTCCGCCGGCGATCGCGTAGACGCGTCCGCCGACGGCGGCTACGGCGAGCCCGTGCCGTGGTGTCGGTAGATCCGGGAGGCGACGCCAGCGCCGGGCCGCGACGTCGTAGGCGTAGACCGATCTAATCGTTCCCTGCGTCTCCTCGCCGCCGACGGACACGAGGAGGCCCGGCAGCGCAGCCAGGCCCGTGCCGCCGCGGGCCTCGGGTACGGGCGGCAGGCGCCGCCAGCGGGCCTGCCCGGGGCTCCAGACCTCGGCGACGGCCACGTTCGTGTCGAAGCCGGCGGTGCGGCCGGCGACCGCGTAGATGCGGCCTCCCAGAGCGGCGACGCCGAGATGCTCGCGCGGCGTCGGCGCGGGCGTGCGTGACCAGCGGCGTGTGCGAAGGTCGAGCGCGAACGCGGTGCGGCCGAGCCCGCCCGGCGACCGGCCGCCGACGACGTACAGCTTCCCGCCGACGACGGCCGCGCCCCCCGCCCCGCGGCCCTCCGGCAGCGGGGGCAGGCGCCGCCAGCGGCTCCCGTCGAGCACGAAGGCCCCGCGAAGGACGCGCCCGTCGGCGAACCCACCGACGACGTAGACTCGCCCGCCGCCCGCCGCAGCCATCGCATGGTTCGCTGCGACAGGCAGGTCAGGGAGGCGTCGCCAGCGGTCGCTCACCGGCGCGTAGGCGTCGACTCGAGCCGAGCTCGAGCCGTCTGCGAGAAAGCCGCCGACGACGACGATTTCCCCGCCGAGCACGGCCGCCGCGACCTCCGAGCGGGCCTGCGGCATCGGCGCCGCTCGCTCCCAGCCGCTCGCGCCAGCCAGCGCAACCGCCGCGGCCACTGCTGCGAGCGCAAGCACCCAGAGTACGCTAGCGACGATGAGCGAATCTCACCCTTCGGCACGCATGCCCGGCAGCGGCGACACACGAGGGCGCGAGGACTGGGATCGCCGCTACGCGACGCCGGAGCTCGTCTGGAGCGCCAACCCCAACCGCTTCCTCGTCGCGGAGGTGGAGACGATGATCCCGGGCCGCGCGCTCGATCTCGCGTGCGGCGAGGGCCGAAACGCAGTGTGGCTCGCGGAGCGCGGCTGGGACGTGATCGGAGTCGACTTCGCCGACGCGGGCCTGGCCAAAGCAGAGCGTCTCGCCGCCGAGCGCAGCGTCGAGGTCGAGTGGGTTCTCGCCGACGTCCTCGACTACGAGCCGCCGGAGCAGGCGTTCGAGCTCGTGCTCGTCTTCTACCTGCAGCTTCCAGCGGCCGAGCGGTGCGTCGCGCTGGGCCGCGCCGCCGCCGCGGTGGCGCCGGCAGGGACGCTCCTCGTCGTCGGCCATCACCTCCTGAACCTCACCGAGGGATACGGAGGACCTCGGCATGCCGAGGTCCTCTTTACGCCGGAGGACGTCGTCGCCGAGATCCCGGGGCTCGTCGTCGAGCGCGCCGAGCGCGTGCCGCGGCCCGTCCAGGTAGAGGGCGGCGAGGCGACGGCGATCGATGCGCTCGTGCGTGCTCGCAGGCCGTCGGCCGCGTAGCAATCCGGTGGTGGGTTTCGAGCCGTAGGAAGGGTGTATCCTCATGCGCTAACTGAACGAGGTCTGGCGCGCTGGCCCCGCGCGGGGCGATGCGCTTCCCGACGAGAGGAGGGTTTGCGTGTACCCCGCGAGTTTCGAGTACTTCGCGCCGACGACCCTGGAAGAGGCGCTCTCCATTCTCGACAGGCACGGGGACGACGCCAAGGTCGTCGCCGGCGGCCAGAGCCTGATCCCGATGATGAAGCTACGGTTCGCGATGCCGGCTGCCCTCGTCGACCTCAACCGCATCCCCGGGCTGGACTTCCTCGCCGAGGACGGCGGCGTGCTGCGCATCGGCGCGCTCGTCCGCCACGCCGCGTGCGAGCGATCCGAGCTCCTGCGCGGACGCCGGAAGCTTCTCGGCGACGCCGCGCCGCAGATCTCCGACCCGATCATCCGAAACCGCGGCACGGTCTGCGGCTCGCTCGCCCACGCCGACCCGCAAGGCGACTGGGGCGCGGTCATGCTCGCCGCGCGGGCCGAGGTCGTCGCAAGAAGCTCGAGCGGCGAGCGGACGATCGCGATCGACGAGCTCCTCCAGGGGCCGTTCACGACGAGCCTGGAGCCGAACGAGATCATCACCGAGGCCCGCGTGCCCGATGCGGGCCCGCGGTCGAGCGGCACGTACCTGAAGCTCGAGCGCAAGGTCGGCGACTACGCAACCGCGGCCGTCGCCGTCCAGGTCACGCTCTCGAACGGCTCGATCGAGCGGGCCGGCATCGCGCTGACCGGCGTGGGGCCGAGGAACATCCGGGCCGCTGAAGCCGAGGACGCTCTCGCCGGCGCCGAGCCGACCGACGCGGCGATCACGGAGGCGGCACGCCTCACGGCCGCGGCCGCCGAACCGCAGAGCGACATCCGCGGGACAGCCGACTACAAGCGAAACGTCGTTCGGATCTACACCGAGCGCGGGCTGCGGACGGCCGTCGAGGCCGCCCGGGCCGCCTGAGGAAGGGATGGCGATGGCACAGGTCGAGACGCCTCCGAAGCTGCACACGGTCGAGGTGACGGTGAACGGCGAGCGGCGCACCGCCGACGTCGAGCCGCGCCTCCTGCTCGTCCACCTCATCCGACAGACGCTCGGATTGACCGGCACGCACATCGGCTGCGACACGTCGAGCTGCGGCGCCTGCACCGTCCTCCTGGACGGAGTCCCCGTCAAGTCGTGCACGATGTTCGCCGTCCAGGCCGCGGACGCGGAGATCACGACGGTCGAGGGCCTGATCGAGGGCGGCCAGCTCCATCCGATCCAGCAGGCCTTCTCCGAGGAGCACGGCCTCCAGTGCGGCTTCTGCACGCCCGGGATGATGCTCACCTCGGTCGCGCTCCTGGCGGAGAAGCCGAGCCCGAGCGACGAGGAGATCCGCTGGGCGATCTCGGGCCAGATCTGCCGCTGCACCGGCTACCAGAACATCGTCAACGCGGTCCGGAGCGCGGCCGCGAAGCTGAAGGAGAGCGCATGAGCACGACCGAGATCCGCGGCATCGGCCACTCCGTCCCGCGCAAGGAAGACGCGCGCTTCATCCGCGGGAAGGGAAACTACTTCGACGACATCACGCTGCCGGGGATGCTCCACCTCGAGTTCCTGCGAAGCCCATACGCGCACGCCCGCATCCGCTCGATCGACGCGTCGCGCGCTCAGGAGCTCCCAGGCGTCGTCGCGGTGATCACGGGCGAGGCGCTCGCCGCCCACAACCTTGCCTGGATGCCGACCCTCTCGGGCGACACGCAGGCCGTGCTGGCGACGGACAAGGTGCGCTTCCAGGGCCAGGAGGTCGCGGCGGTGATCGCCGAGAGCCCGTACGTGGCACGCGACGCCGTCGACCTGATCGACGTCGACTACGAGCTGCTGCAGGCGGTCGCGACACCACAGCAGGCCCTGGAGGACGACGCGCCCGTGATTCGCGACGACAAGGAAGGCCAGACCGGGAACGCCGTCTATCACTGGGAGGCCGGCGACAAAGATGCGACCGACCGCGCGTTCGCCGAGGCGGACCGTGTCGTCACCCTCGAGACGCACTACCCGCGCTGCCACCCCGCCCCGCTCGAGTGCTGCGGGTGCGTCGCCGACGTCAACCCGGCGACTGGGAAGGCGACGATCTACATGACGTCGCAGGCGCCACACGTTCACCGCACGCTCTTCGCGATCGTCGCTGGGCTCCCCGAGCAGAACATCCGGATCGTGTCGCCGGACATCGGCGGCGGCTTCGGCAACAAGGTGCCGATCTATCCGGGCTATGTCGTCGCGACGGCCGCGTCGCTGCTGATCGGGCGGCCCGTGAAGTGGGTCGAGGACCGCACCGGCAACCTGATCTCGACGGGCTTTGCCCGCGACTACCACATGCGAGGCGAGCTCGCCCTGAAGGGCGACCGGATGGTCGCGCTACGAACGACCCTCCTCTCCGACCAGGGGGCCTTCTTTGCGGATGCGCAGCCGACGAAGTGCAAGGCGGGCCTTTTCCACATCGTCACCGGCTCATACGACATCCCGGTGGCCCACGTCGTCGCCGACGGCGCCTACACGAACAAGGCACCCGGCGGCGTCGCCTATCGCTGCTCGTTCCGCGTCACCGAGGCCTCATACCTGATCGAGCGGCTCGTCGACGTCGCCGCGCACGAGCTCGGCGTCGACCCGGCGGAGCTCAGGCTGAAGAACTTCATCAAGCCCGAGCAGTTTCCCTACAAGTCGGCCACCGGGTTCGTCTACGACTCGGGCGACTACGGAGCGGCGATGAACCTCGCGCTCGAGAAGCTCGGGTACGAGGAGCTGAGGCGCGAGCAGGCCGAAGCGCTCGCGCAGGGCAGGCTCGTGGGCATCGGCCTCGCCTCGTTCACCGAGGTCGTAGGCGCCGGCCCCGGAAAGGACTACGACATCGCCGGCCTGCGCATGTTCGACTCGGCCGAGCTGCGCGTCCACCCGACCGGTAAGGCGATCCTGAAGCTCGGCGTCCGTACGCAGGGCCAAGGACACGAGACGACGTTCGCCCAGATCGTCGCCGAGGAACTGGGTATCCCCTATGAGGATGTCGAGGTCCAGGAGGGCGACACGGATAACA
Source organism: uncultured Actinomycetes bacterium (assembly GCA_963712465.1). Classification (GTDB taxonomy): domain Bacteria; phylum Actinomycetota; class Thermoleophilia; order Gaiellales; family Gaiellaceae; genus CAVQHY01. The sequence goes on along the minus strand of CAVQHY010000005.1, from coordinate 136,883 downwards.
CGCCCTACGGCCTCGGCACGTATGCGAGCCGCTCGACCCCGACGGCCGGCGCCGCGACGGCGGTGATCTCGCGCAAGCTCCGCGACAAGGCCCGGGCGATCGCCGCGCATCTGCTCGAGGTGTCCGAGGACGACCTCGACTGGGAGCCGGGTCGGTTCGTCGTCAAGGGATCGCCGGAGCGGTCGAAGACGATCCAGGAGATCTCGTTCGCCGCGTACTCCGACCTCCCCGACGGCATGGAGGCGGGCCTCGAAGGCGTCAACTACTACGACCCCCCGAACATGACGTATCCGTTCGGGACGTACGCGGTCGTCGTCGAGATCGACCGTGGCACCGGCCAGTGGAAGGTGCTGCGCGTCGTCGCGGTCGACGACTGCGGCGTGCGGATCAACCCGATGATCGTCGAGGGTCAGATCATGGGTGGCCTCACCGAGGGCTACGCGATCGCCGCGATGGAGCTGATCACGTTCGACGAGCAGGGAAACTGCATCGGCTCGACATTCATGGACTATCTGATCCCGACCGCGTGGGAGACGCCCGAGTTCGAGCTGGGTGCGACCGAGACCCCGTCGCCGCATCACCCGCTCGGCGCCAAGGGCGTCGGGGAGTCCGCCACGGTCGGCTCTCCCGCCGCGTACGTCAACGCAGTCGTGGACGCGCTCGCCCACGCCGGGATCCGCAACCTCGAGATGCCCGTCACCTCCGACAAGGTGTGGCAGGCGCTCGTCGAGACAGGGCTCGCAGAGTGAGACCCACGGGCGGCCTGGGCCCGCACACCCACCCCCATCCCGCCCACCCCGGGGACCCGTGACGGGGCGGGGATGAGGCCCGAGGACGTGCTGATCCGCGCCGGCGAGCTCGCGCTCGCCGGCAAGCCGCACGTGCTCGCGAGCGTCGTCAGGGTGACACCTCCCGCCTCGACCAAGCGTGGCGACCGCGCGCTCGTGACGCCCGAGGGTGTCATCGTCGGCTGGGTCGGCGGCGCGTGCTCCGAGCCGATCGTGATCCGCGAGGCGCTTCGAGCCCTCGCGACCGGTAAGCCGCAGCTCCTGCGGATCGGGCCGTCCGGCACCGCCGAGAGCGCACCGCCCGACGTCGTCGCCGCCGAGAGCGCCTGCGCGTCGGAGGGAACGGTCGAGGTGCTGCTCGAGCCCTCCGTCGCGCGATTGCTCCTCGTCGTCGTCGGCGAGAGCCCCGCCGCGCATACCCTCGCTGCGCTCGCGCGTACGATCGGCTGGCGAGTCTCCGACAGGCTCGTCGAGGATGCAGACGCCGTCGTCGTGGCGACGATGGGGCACGGCGACGAACGCACCCTCGAGGCCGCACTCGCGTTCGGGGCCGACTACGTGGGGCTCGTCGCGAGCTCCCGGCGAGCGAGCACGGTGCTCGCCTCGCTTCGCCGGCGCGGCGTCGGCGAGGAGGCGCTCGCCCGGATCCGCAGCCCTGCCGGACTCGACCTCGGCCCGTCGAGCCAGGAGGAGATTGCGGTTGCGATCCTCGCCGAGCTCGTGGCGTGGCGGCACCTACGCGCCCCGGAGACCGCAGGCGAAATCGCGGCACAGCCGGCCGGTGAGGCAGTCGACCGTGTCTGCGGCATGATCGTGTCGACGCTCGGCAACCGCGAGACGATCTCGTACGACGGCGTGGCCTATTGGTTTTGCTGTTCAGGCTGCCGCGAGCGCTTCGAGGCCGATCCGACCCGGTACCTCGGAGCCGCGGCGTCCTGAGTCGAACTCGTCTACGTCACTGCCCGCCACCTCCCTTCTCCGTGCGCGGCCAGGCCCGCGAGCTCGAGCTCGACGAGCGCGGCGGCGATGTCGGAGCTCGTCCGGCCCGAGGCTCGGGTCAACTCGTCGGCGTCGCACGGGCCGTCGGCAAGCGCGACAAGCAGGGCCTGCCCGGCGACGGAGAGCGGCGGGCTCTCCTCCTTCCGCCGCTCGAAGCCGAGCTCGGCAAGAACGTCGTCCGCAGCGAGGAGGGGTGTCGCTCCCTGGCGCAGGAGCTCGTTCGTCCCGCGCGAGAGCCTCGACGTGATCTCCCCGGGAACGGCGAACACCTCGCGGCCCAGCTCGAGCGCGAAGTCCGCCGTGATCAGCGCTCCGGATCGCTCCCTCGCCTCGACCACGACGGTGGCAAGCGCGAGAGCGGCGATGATCCTATTGCGCGCGGGAAAACGCCATGGCGCCGGCTCGACCCCGGCCTCGTACTCCGACACGATCTCGCCACGCTCGCCGATCCGGCGTGCCAGCTCCGCGTGTGCCCGGGGGTAGTCCCGGTCGATACCGCAGCCCAGGACCGCGACAGTCTCCCCGCTCGCCCCGAGAGCGCCGCGATGGGCCTCGCCGTCGATCCCGCGGGCAAGGCCGCTGACCACGACGAGCCCGGCGCCGGCAAGCGCGCTCCCCAGGCTCCTTGCCACCTGTGCCCCGTAGGGGGAGCAGGTGCGCGCGCCGACGATCGCGACGGCGGGGCGGGCGAGGATCTCCGACCGGCCGACGCGGAGATGCAGGCGTCCGGGCGGGTCGTGCAGCTCGGCCAGAAGCGGCGGATACGCCGGCTCGCCGCGCCGGATCGAGAGGACGGTCATGCCGCGACCGCAAGCTCGCTGGGAGCGCGATACGAGAGCGCCTCAGCCACGTGCTCCGGCAGCACCTGCTCGCCGCCTGCGAGCCCCGCTACGGTGACCGCCACCCGCGCGACGCGAGCTCGACCGCGCGCCGAGAGCGGCAGGGCGTCGACGGCGCGGGCGAGGAGCTCCTCGGCGCCCGGGCTGACGCGCGGGGACGACGACCGCAGGCGCTCCACCCCCGCAAGGACACGGGTACGCACGGCCTCCGACCCCTCGCCCTGAGCCACGAGCTCGCTCGCGCGGGCGCGCGGCGTGTGGACGACCAGATCGAAGCGGTCGAGCAGCGCGCGTGAGAGACGGTCTCGGTAGGCGGCGAGGCGGGCGGGAGAGCAGGAGCACTCGGCCCCCGGATCGCCGCGCGCGCCGCAGGGACACAGGTTCATCGTCCCAACGAGCAGGAAGCGCGCCGGAAAGAGTGCACGTCCGAACACGCGCGCGATCGCAATCGATCCATCCTCGAGCGGCTGGCGAAGCGCCTCGAGCGCCGGCCGCTGGAACTCCGCGAGCTCGTCGAGAAGCAGGACGCCGTGGTGGGCGAGGCTCGCCTCGCCAGGACGCGGACCGGGGCCTCCTCCGACGATCGCCATCGTCGACGACGTGTGATGAGGCGCCCGAAACGGCGGCCGGTCAATCAGCGGGCGGTCGGGCGGCAGCAGGCCCGCCACGGAATGGACCCGGGTCACCTCGAGCGCCTGCTCGCGCGTGAGCAGCGGCAGGATCCCTGGAAGCCGCCGCGCGAGCATCGTCTTGCCCGTTCCGGGAGGCCCCGCGAGCAGGAGGTTGTGACGGCCGGCCGCCGCGATCTCCAACGCCCTCCGGGCGCGCTCCTGTCCACTGACGTCGACAAGGTCGGGTGGCGGCGGCGTCGGTACCGGTCGCGCCGGCTCCACCGTGTCCGGGGTCAACCGTCCGCGGAGGTAGGCAACAGCCTCTGCGAGATGGCGGATCGGCACGGGCTCGATCCCCGCGAGCGCGGCCTCCGGCGCGACCTCGGCCGGACAGACCAGGCGCGCCAGCCCACCGCGGAGCGCGGCCTCGGCGGCGACGAGTATTCCCGGGGTGGGCCTCACACGACCGTCGAGCGCGAGCTCGCCGACAGCGGCGTGACCTGCGAGCCGCTCGACGGGAACCTGGCGCGAGGCGGCCAGGACGGCGAGAGCAATCGGCAGGTCGAACCCCGAGCCCTCCTTGCGGAGGCCGGCAGGCGCGAGGTTCACCGTCAGCCTCCGCAACGGCCACTCCAGCTCGGCGCTCGTGATCCCAGAGCGGACGCGCTCCTTCGCCTCCTGACACGCCTTGTCGGGAAGCCCGACGATCGCGAAGCCCGGGATTCCGCGCTGGAGATGCGCCTCGACCTCGACCGCCCGCGCCTCGAGACCGACCAGGGTATGGGTGATCGCGCGCGCGAGCACTCTGCCGAGGCTACGGCGAGAATTCGCGCGAGTGTCGCACGCCTCGTGGCGAAAGCTGCGCGAGACTGTGCCGGATGACCGACTTGATCCGGCTCGAGTTCGACGAGCTCCCCCCGGGGCGGCGGTGCTGGTCCGCACGCCTGACCCCCGGGACACGTCTGAGCGGGATATGTCTCGACGCCTGACCCCGGGACACGTCTGAGCGGGGCATGTCTCGGTGCCTGACCCCAGGGGAAAACACCGACCCAAGGGGACCACCACCGCCGCCTCCTCAATGGGGTCAGAAGGCCCGGCGCTCGATCCTCCGGCCCCGCACCGACGCTGCTTCGAAGCCCACATCGAGCTCGGCGAGGGCAGGCCGGGCGGCGAGCCACGCCTCGGCCGCGCGGCGGACGCGACGTACCTTCTCTTCGGTCACGGCTTCGAGCGGCGAGCCGTGACCATCGCCGGTTCTCGCCTTGACCTCGACGAAGACGAGCCTGCGACCCCGGCGGACCACGAGGTCGAGCTCGTTACCGCCCGCCCACGCGTTCGCGTCGAGCACGAGCCAGCCGCGCAGACGGTAGTGGCGCCTGACGCGCCGCTCGGCGTCAGGCCCGAGCGGCCGCGAGCTCCGGCTCGCTCTCGCCGGCATAGCAGCGGGCGTCGAACGACCGCCGATGGAGCGCGCACGGCCCGATCGCACGCACGACCGCCGAGTGACCCGGCGTGATGTAGCCGACGTGCGACGAGAAGCCGTAGGCGGGATAGAGGGCGTCCAACCGGTGCATCAGGCGATCCCGTACGACCTTGGCGACGATCGATGCGGCCGCGATCGCGGCGCTCTTCGTGTCGCCGTCGACGACGGCGGTATGCGGCGGTGCCGCCGGCCCCAGCCGGAACCCGTCGACGAGGCAAGCCTCCGCGGGCGGGGCGAGCGCCGCGAGCGCCTCGCGCAGGCCGCGCAGATTCGAGCGGTGGAGGCCGTCCCGGTCGATCGCCGCCGGCGGGATCACCCGGACTGCGATGCGCTCGGCGCAGGCGGCCACGGCGCGAAAGAGCGCCTCGCGGCCTTCAGGGGTGACCTGCTTCGAGTCGTTCAGAAGCGCGAGCGGGCGGACAGCGTGGTCGCGGAGTCGCGCGTAGTCGAGCAGCACGCCCGCGGTGACCAGCGGCCCGGCGAGCGACCCGCGCCCCGCCTCGTCGGCGCCGGCAACGAAGCGGGCACCGAGCTTCCTGTCGTAGGCGAGAAGCCTTCGGCCCGGCGGAGGCGGCACGGGCCGAGGATACCCGCTAGCGCTGCTGTTTCTCCCGGACGCGCGCCTTCTTTCCCACTTTCGAGCGGAGGTAGTACAGCTTGGCACGGTTGACGTCCCCGATCGCCTTGACCTCGATCGTGTCGATCTTGGGCGAGTGGAGCGGGAACGTCCGCTCGACGCCGACTCCGAACGAGTTCTTGCGGACAGTGAACGTCTCGCGGACCCCCGCGCCCTGCCGCTTCAAGACGATGCCCTCGAATACCTGGATCCGCCGGCGCTGGCCCTCGATCACCTGGAAGTGGACGCGCACCGTGTCGCCCGCCTTGAACTGCGGAATGCCGTCGCGCAGCTGGCGCTCTTCGATGACGTCGATGGGGTTCGGCATTGGCGAGAGGTGCGGACGGCGCCGGCGGGGAATCCTAGCGAAAGCCGATCCGCTGGGGCGGCCAGTAGACGGCGAAGACCTCGCCGATCAAGTTGTCGCGCGGCACCGCCCCCCATACGCGGCTGTCGCACGACTGCGCACGGTTATCGCCCATCATGAAGTAGTAGCCCTCGGGTACCTTCTTGGGCCCGAAGTCCATCTCGTCCCGATTCTCGGGCCGGACGTACGGCTCGTCGAGCTTCTCTCCGTTGACAAACACCGTGCCGTTGCGCTCCTCGACGACGTCGCCCGGGAGCCCGATCAGGCGCTTGACGAACGTCCCGCCGGCGCCGCAGCGCTCGGCTGCCTCGGGCGGGGTCTCGAAGACGACGATGTCGCCTCGGTCAGGGTCCTTGAAGCGGTAGATGAAGCGGTTGGCGAGCACCCTGTCGGAGTAGCGCGCCTCGCAGCCGGGCAGCGGGCGCGCGCAGTGGAGCGTCGGCTCCATCGATGACGACGGGATCCGGTAAGGGTTGACGACGAACTGCTTGATCAGGAGGACGGCGGCGACGGCGATCACGATCGTGATCACCCAGTCGGCGACGGTGCTCCACGGGCGGGGAAGCGGCGCCGTGATGCGGTCGATCGGGCCCCTCATGAGGCCCCCACCACCCCACCCCCGCCCTCGGTGGTCCCGCCCCGGGCGCGATCCCGCTCGCCGGCCCGGCTCTGCGCGAGACGCCACGCCTCGATGCGGGCGTGGTCGCCCGAGAGCAGAACCTCGGGAACCGTCCAGCCGCGAAACGCCGCCGGACGCGTGTAGTGCGGATACTCGCGCCGCCCTGCGAGCGCCTCCGAGAAGCTTTCGACCTCGCCGCTTCCCTCGGCGAGGGCGCCCGGCAGGCGGCGCGCGACCGCGTCGACCATCACCATCGCCGGCAGCTCGCCGCCGGAGAGGACGTACGGGCCGATCGAGACCACGTCCGTCGCGACCTCGCTGAGGATTCGCTCGTCGTAGCCCTCGAACCGCGCAGTCAGGATCGTAAGCGCCGGCTCGGCCGTCAGCTCCTCGACCAGCCTCTGATCGAGGAGCCGGCCCGCCGGCGCGAGCGCCACGACGCGCCGGTCCGAGACATCGTCGTAGACGGCGGCGAGCGCGGCGCAGACCACGTCGATCCGGAGCAGCATCCCGGCGCCGCCGCCGTACGGCTCGTCGTCCACCTGCCCCGCCCGGAGCGGTGTGTAGTCGCGGTAGTTGAGAAGCCGTAGGTCGAGCTGGTCGCCGAGCACGGCCGCGAGCGGACGCTGCTCGGTCATCCACGCAAACGCGCGTGGTAGCAGGGTGAAGACATCGATCTGCACGAGGGCCGTCGGAGGTTAGCGGTCGTCCGTGAAGCCCGGCGCGACAACGATGAGGCCGCCGGAGAGGTCGACGGAGCGCACGCACGCCGCCACGAGCGGGAGCGCGAGACCCGTATCGAGCTCGAGAACGTCGTTCGCGACGCCGGGCCAGACATCCTGCACCAGCCCCAGCGAGCGACCCCCTTCCTCCTCGACGGCGAGACCGAGGAGCTCGAAGACGTAGAACTCTCCCTCGCCCGTGGGAGGCAGATCGGCCGCCGGAACCTCGAGGAGCGTGCCTCGCTCGCCGGGGCGATCGAGGCGGAGGACGAGCCGGCCGCCCGCGCGCTTCGCCTCGACGATCTCGACCTGCTCGCGCCCCGCGTACAGATGCGCACCGACCGCGAACCGTCCGGAGTCGTCGCTCGGATCGTCGACCACGAAGGCCCCGGCAAGCCCGTGCGGGCGCCCGACGCGACCGACCGTGATCCAGCGATCGTCGCTATCCGGCAATCTCGAGCTGGGTTCGCTCGCCGGTCTTCGCCCCGCTCGCTCGGACGAGCGTCCGGAGCGCGCGGGCGACCCGGCCGTGGCGACCGATCACCTTGCCGACGTCGTCGGGCGCAACGACGAGCGTGAGCACCACGACGCCGTCGCGGTCGACGCGCGAGACGCGAACCTCGTCCGGCGCGTCGACGAGGTTCCGCGCAAGGTACGTAAGCAGCTCCTCCACGAGCGGGGGGCTCCTAGATGCCTTTCGCCTTCATCAGGCGCCGGACCGGGTCGGTGGGCTGGGCGCCCTTCGAGATCCAGTCGCGGACCTTGTCCTCGTCGAGCTCGATCACGGACGGGTTCGGTTGCGGGTTGTATCTGCCGACGATCTCGAGGAACCTGCCGTCGCGCGGCGACCGCGCGTCGGCGACCACGACCCGGTAGATCGGGTTCTTCTTCGACCCGATGCGGGCCAGTCTGATCTTCACAGCCACGTGCTCTCCTACCTCCGTTTCGCCTGCTGGGCGGCGAAGGACTGGATGTTCGGCATCTTGCCCTTGCCCAGCTGTTTCATCATCTTCTGCATCTGCTTTCGCGCCTGCATGAGCTGGTTCACCTGCTGGATCGTCGTACCGCTCCCCTTCGCGATGCGAGCCCGCCTGGTGCCGTTGATGATCTCCGGCCGACGCCGTTCGTCGGGTGTCATCGAGAGCACGATCGCCTCCACGCGGGCGAGATCGCGGTCGTCGACGTTGACGCCCTGCATCTGCTTGCCGAGCCCGGGGATCATGCCGAGAACGCTTCGTACGGAGCCCATCTTCCGCATCATCCGGTACGAGGTGAGAAAGTCGTCGAAGCTGAACTGCCCCTGCCGGATCCGCTTCTCGAGCGCGGCCTGGTCGTCCTCCTCCGCCGCCGCCTCGGCCTTCTCTATCAGCGTCAGCACGTCGCCCATCCCGAGGATGCGCGACGCCATCCGATCGGGGTAGAAGTACTCGAGCTGGTCGAGCTTCTCTCCGACCGAGACGAGCTTGATCGGAATGCCCGTGACCGCCTTCACGGAGAGCGCCGCGCCGCCGCGCGCGTCGCCGTCGAGCTTCGTCATCACGAGACCGTCGAACGCGATCCGATCGGCAAAGCCCTGCGCGACGTTGACGGCCTCCTGGCCCGTCATGGCGTCCAGCACGAGGAGCACGTTCGTCGGCTTCGTCTCCTTGCGGACGGCCGCCAGCTCGTCCATGAGCGCCTCGTCGATCTGGAGCCTGCCCGCCGTGTCGACGATGACGACGTCGCGTCCCTGGGCCTTGGCCTGCTCGATCCCATAGCGGGCGACCTCGACCGCGTCCTTCGTGTCGTCGCGGCGGTAGACGGGGATCTGGATCTGCTTGCCGAGCTGGTCGAGCTGGTCGATGGCTGCCGGCCGCTGGAGGTCGGCCGCGACGAGGGCCGGCGCCTTCCCCTCCCGGCGCAGCAGCAGGGCGAGCTTCGCGGACGCCGTCGTCTTCCCGGATCCCTGGAGGCCAGCGAGCAGGATCACCGTCGGCGGACGCCCGGCGAACGCGAGCTTCGAGCTCCCCTGGCCCATGATCGCGGTGAGCTCCTCGTGCACGATCTTCACGACCATCTGGCCGGGCGTGAGGCTCTTCAGGACATCCTCGCCGAGCGCGCGCTCCCGGACGCGAGCCACGAAATCCTTGACGACACCGAGGTTGACGTCGGCCTCGAGCAGCGAGAGGCGAATCTCGCGCATCGCGCGCGAGATGTCTTCCTCGGACAGGCGTCCGCGACCCTTGAGGTCGCCCAGCGTGGCCTGGAGCCTGTCGGAGAGCGCGTCGAACACGGCCGCGAAGTGTAGCTGGGGGGATCCTGAAGCCTTCGCGGGGCTCAGGCGCCCGGGGCACCCCGGCCCACCACCCGACTGCGATCGTATCGTTGAAATCCGCGCGGGTGTGTTACGGACTCGTGTGGAAACCGTGTCGATCGGCGGGGCGCGAGGAGCGGGGCCGCGGCCGCGAAGTTCGGGCCGGTTGCTTGCCCGTTAGCTCGACCCGACGAGGGCGCGAGCGAAATCGCGCGCGTCGAAGGGCTGGAGATCGTCGAGGGCCTCGCCGATGCCGACCAGCTTGACCGGGAGTCCGAGCTCGTGGGCGATTGCGAGGGCGATGCCGCCCTTGGCGGATCCGTCGAGCTTCGTGAGCGCGACGGCGGTCACCTGAACGGCGTCGCTGAAGAGCCGCGCCTGCTGGAGGCCGTTCTGACCGGTGGTCGCGTCGACGACGAGGATCGTCTCGTGCGGAGCGCCGTCGAGACGCTGCTCAATCACGCGCCGGATCTTCACCAGCTCATCCATCAGGCCCGTCTGCGTGTGGAGCCGCCCGGCCGTGTCGACGATGACGACGTCGCGGCCGCGGGCCTCGGCTGCGCCGATCGCGTCGAACGCGACGGCGGCGGGATCGGCGCCGCGGGGGGCGCCGACGAAGTCCGCGCCCGCGCGCCCGGCCCAGATCTCGAGCTGCTCCTCGGCGGCAGCGCGAAACGTGTCCGCGGCGGCGAGGATGACCGAGCGGCCCGATTCCCGCAGCCTGCTCGCAAGCTTGCCGATCGTGGTCGTCTTGCCGGTGCCGTTGACGCCGACGACGAGGATCACGCTCGGCTTCGGCCCGATGCCGAGTCGGCTGTCGCCGTCGACCGAGACGAGCTCGGCCACGACCTCCTCGAACCCTTCGAGCAGGTCGGCCTGGGTCTTCGGCTCGCGCTCCTCGAGGCGCCGAACGATCTCGACCGTCGCCGGGACGCCGCAGTCGGCAGTGATGAGCGACTCCTCGATCCGTTCCCAGACCTCGTCGTCGCCGGGATCGAAGACGGCCGACGTGAGCTCGCGGGTGAGGGCCTGCCGGCTCTTCGACAGCGAGTCGCGGAGCCGCCCCATCCACCCTCCGGATCGCGCGCTCTCGTCTTCCCCGGGCTCGGCGCGCCCGTCGGCGTCGCCAAGAAAGTCCGCCCAGCTTCGGCTCACGCGCTCGAGGCGTGCGCTTCCGCAGCGGAGAGACGCTTGGAGACCACCTGGGTGACGCCGTCAGGGCCCATCGTGACGCCGTAGAGGATATCCGCGGCCTCCATCGTCCTCTTCTGATGCGTGACGACGACGAACTGCGCGCGCTCGGAAAAGCGTCGCAGAAGCTCGACGAAGCGCCCGATGTTCGTGTCGTCCAGCGCCGCCTCGACCTCGTCGAGGAGGTAGAACGGGCACGGGCGGGCGAGGAAGAGCGCGAACAGAAACGAGATCGCGCCGAGCGCCTTCTCGCCGCCCGAGAGCAGAGAGAGCCGGGTGATCCGCTTGCCCGCAGGCTGCAACTCGATCTCGATGCCCGGCTCGTCCTCCGTATCGTCGTCGACGGCGAGACGCAGACGGCCTTCACCCCCGGGGAAGAGGGTGGACGCGACCTCGGCGAAGTGGCCCTCGACCGCCCTGTAGGTCTCCGCGAAGCGCCTCTCGACCGTCTCGGTCAGCTCGGCGCGAAGCTTCTCGAGCTCGGCGAGGCTCGCCTCGAGATCGGCACGTTGCACGCCGAGCTCGGCCAAGCGCGACTTCTCGCGCTCGTAGTCTTCCTTCGCCAGCGGATTGACCTGGCCGAGTTGCTCCAGGCGACGCCCGTAGCGGGCCAGCTTCTCGACCAGCTCGTCGCGATCGTCTCCCTCCGCAGCCGTCGGCGCGGCCTCGAGCCGACGCCGTACCTCTGTCGCCGCGGCGTCGTGCCGCGCGAGCTCGACCTCCACGGCGGCGACTCCTTCACCGGCCTCGTTCGTCGCCCGGCGAAGGTCGGCCTCCTCGACGCCGAGCCTCCGCAGCTCGCCGGCCAGCTCGCCGGTGCGGACAGACCCCGCGTCGACCCGCGCACGCAGCGGGGCGTCAAAACGACGCGCCACCTCGGCGGCCGCGGCAAGCACACGGTCGAGCAGCTGAGCCGCGTCCGACAGCGCCTCGAGCAGGACGGGCTCGGCCGCGCCGCGATCGCGTGGAGCCGCGTCCGCGTATGCGTTCCCGGCTGCTCGCGCCGCCTCGTCCGCAGCCTCCGCTGCACGTGTCGCGGTGTCGGCGCGCGCGGCGAGCTCCTCCAGCTGGCCCGGATCCCCCTGGTCACCGACGACGGCCACGGGCTCGAGGCCGAGACGGGCGAGCTCCAGGTCTGCGGCGGTGAGTTGCTCGGCGGCGGCGCGGACCCTCTTTCGGAGCTCCGGCTCGGCCGCGGCGAGCCTGCCGGCCTCCGCGGTCAGCCTCTCCGCGTCGGCACCGAGTGTCGCCTGCCGGTCGCGGAGAGGGTCCCCGATCCGCGCTGCCGCGGTCGCGGCGGCTCCGAGAGCGCGATCGAGCCTCTCGCCGGCTTCGAGGAGCGCCGCGAGCGTCGCCGGGTCGACAGGGGCCGCCCGGCGCAGACGAGCGACCGCCGCGAACGCCGCCTCCGCCTCGCCGGCATGCCGTGCCGTCTCCTCGGCCGTCTCGGCGGCCTGAACTGCGCGACGGTCCAGATCGCTCGCCTCGGCTGCGAGCGCGCGACGTCGCGACTCCAGCTCGAGCAGCACCGCCTCGGCCGTCTCCCCCGCGAACCAGAGCTCGCCCCGATCGGCGTCGTAGCCGTGACCCTCTCCCGTCACCACCATCCCCGAGCCCGCCGCGAGGAGGTCGTCGGCCTCGACGAGCCAGATTCCGGCCAGCAGGCCGACGGCCTCGGCCGGACCGGTGACGGCGTCCGCGAGCGGCCGGGCGCCGGCGACCGGTGGAACTCCTCCGGCCGGCCCGGTCGCGGCCAGAACGACCCCGAGGCTCCCGAGCCCGTCCACGCGGGCGCGCTCGAGCAGCGCCAGCCCCGCCTCGGCGTCACGGGCCAGAACGGCCGAGGCGCGCCAGGCGAGCGCGGCGGTGACCGCGCGCTCCGCCCCAGGCTCGACCTCGAGGAGCGACAGGGCCAGCCGCTCGCCCTCCTCGGCAAGCGCCCGGGCGGCGGGCGGAAGGCCTTCCCGCTCACGCAACGACTGCTCCAGCGCAGTCAGGCGCTCTCGCGCAGAGCGGGCTCGGTCGGCGAGCGAATCGCGTTCGAGTGCTGCCGCGCGCGCCGCCGCCGCGGCGTCATTGGCCGCGCGCTCGAGCTCGGCCGGCGACGGGCCGGGCCTGGCCTCCTGCTCCCGCGACTCTGCGAGATCGCTGCGCAACTGGGCGAGGAGCCCCTCGATCCCCTCCCGCCGGAGCGCCGTCCGCTCGTGCGCGGCGGCGAGGCGCTGGAGCGTCGCGGCGACCGCGTCTCGCTCGGCGCGCATTCCCGCCAGGCCGCTCTCGGCCGCCGCCCGCTCGCGCAGCGCCGCGGCGAGCTGTTCCTCTCGGTCGGCCGCCAGGTGCGCCGCCACCGGGCGCAGTCGCCTGAGCGCGTCCTCACGCTCGCGTCCGGCAACGCGCGCGGCCTCGGCCGCTGCGACGGCTTCTCGGCGCAACCGTTCGACCTCCGGGCCCGGCGACACGCGTTGCCCCCTGAACGGAGGCGAGCTCGGCCAACAGGGAGTCGGCGAGGGCCTGGGCGGCCTCGTGGCGAAGCTCGACCCGCTCCGCCGCGCCGCGCAGCCGATAGAGCGCGGCGGTCGCCTGCTCCCGCCTGCCGGCCGCGTCCGCGAGCTCCTCCTCGGCGCGATTTCGCTCCTCGAGCACCGACTCGAGCTTCTCGCGCGCCGTTCGTCGAACGCGCTCGGCGACGTCCTTCCGCTCGTTCGCCTCCGCGAGTTGCTGCTCGAGTGCGGCGAGATCCAGCTGCGCGACACGCGCGCCGATGGCACCGATCTCGTGGCGGAGCTTCTCGGCCCGCTCGGCCGCGGTCGCCTGGAGCGCGAGCGGGCGGAGGTGCTTGCGCACCTCGTCCTCGAGATCACGCGCCCGCTCGACCTGCACGGCGACACGCGCGAGCTTCAGCTCGGCGCGGTGGCGGCGGCGCTTGAACTTGCCGAGCCCCGCGGCCTCCTCGACGAGCGCGCGCCGCTCGGCCGGCTTCGAGGCGAGGATCTGCTCGACCTTGCCCTGGCTGATGATCGAGTGCATCTCGCCGCCGAGCCCCAGGTCGGCGAGGATCTCGACGAGGTCGAGACGCCGCACGGGCGCCCGGTTGACCAGGTACTGGCCCTCACCGCCGCGGTGGAGCCGGCGCGTGATCGAGAGCTCGGAGTAGTCGACGGTGGTGACCCCGTTCGGGGGTGGGTGGTGGGGATGCGCGGTGACCCCGTTCGGGGGTGGGTGGTGGGGATGCGTGGTGACCCCGTTCGGGGGTGGGTGGTGGGGATACTCTGCGTCCGCGTTGTCGAAGACGAGCTCGACCTCGCAGTGATCAGCGGCGGGGCGACCACCGGAGCCCGCGTAGAGCACGTCGTCGGCCTTCTCGGCCCGCAGCTCCTGCGGTGAGAGGCTCCCCGCGGCCCAGCGGATCGCGTCGCCGAGATTGGACTTTCCCGACCCGTTCGGGCCGACGACGATCGCGACGCCGGGCTCGAGCCGGATCTCGACGGCGTCAGGGAACGACTTGAAGCCGCGCAGCTTGAGCGAACGCAGGAACACGCGCACGAAGTCTGACTGCACAGACGGACGCCGCGGGCTCAAGACGAAGCCGGGCAAGGCCGATTCGCTCGCTAGATGCGAACTGTTGTCTCATCACTCTGGTGGGCCGTCCTGCTCGCGGCGGCGGCGGTTGCCGCCACGCTCGACCTCCAGGCGGACACCGGCGACCTGGTCTACTTCGCCCACGCCTCGAGCCGCCTTCTGTCCGGAGCCTGGGCGGACACGTTCGCCGACCCGGACCTCCAGATCGGCCCGGTCTCTCTGGCCGTCATCGGCGTGGTCGACCGTGCACTGCCGCTCGCCTTTGCAGTCGAGATCGGAGCAGTCTTCGGAGTCGCCCTCGTGACGGGACGGCTTGTCCAGGGGCGAGCCCATCGTCTGTGGGCGGTCCGGCTCGCCGCGGGCCTGGCGACGATCGCGCTCGGGCTCGCCCACGGCGCCTATGTCGACGGACACCCGGCCCAGCTCTTCATCCCGCTCCTGTGGCTCCTCGGCGCTGTGGCGGCACGCGAGGGCCGGCCGGTGCGAGCGGGGGCGCTGCTCGGGCTCTCGGCCGGGCTCGAGCTCTGGGGGATCCTCGGCGCGGCCGTCCTGTTGCTCGCGCCCGGGCGCAGGTCTGTCGTGACGGGAGCTGCGACGGCAGTCGCGGTCGCCACCGCGCTCGTAGCGCCGTTCGCCCTGGCCGGCGAGTTTCGCATGTTCGAGTACGACTGGCGCGTGGCCGACGGCACGCTGCTCGGGCTCGTGACGTCGGCCGGAACGGCGTTTCCATGGCCGCTTCGGCTCGTCCAGGGCGCCGCGGCCCTCGCCGTCGGAGGGGCGTTGGCATGGCGGGTACGCCAGTCGGTGCACGCGCTCTGGGCCGTCCCGCTTGCCACCGTGGTGGTGCGGCTCCTGCTCGATCCGGTCCGTTACCCGTGGTACTGGATCGCGCTCGAGACGCTGGTGATCGCGGCAGCCGCGTGCCTCCTGACCGACGAGCGGGTCGTGGCGGTCCTGCGCCGCCGCGCCCCGGCCGCTACGCCGCGCTGAGGAACGCGAGGGCCTGCGCCGCGGCGGCCTGCTCGGCCGCCTTCTTCGAGGAGCCTTCACCCACCCCGGCCTCGGCGCCGTCGATCATGGCCGCACAGGTGAAGCGACGGTCGTGCGGAGGCCCCTCGACCGCGAGCACGGCGTAGGTGACACGGAGGCTCCGGCGCGCGAGCTCCTCCTGAAGCTCGGTCTTCGAGTCGACGTGGCTCGTGAGCGCGTACTCGATCCGGTCGTCGAAGGCGGCGAGGATGGCGGGCCGGATCGCCTCGAAGCCGTGCTCGAGGTAGAGCGCCCCGAGCGCCGCCTCGAGCAGGGCGGCGACGACGTTGCGGTTGTGGGAGAGCCGCTCGAGTTCGTCGGGGGCGATGTCGGCGTCGGTGGCGGCAAGTCGCTCGCCGAGCCCGATGCGACGGCCGACGACGGCGCAGCTCTGCCGGGAGACGACGTGGGCGCGGGCCTTTGCCAGCTGACCCTCGGGGAACGCCGGGAAGCGCTCGTGCAGCTCGTGCGCGATCGCGAGGCCGAGCACGCTGTCCCCGAGGAACTCGAGCCGCTCGTACGAGTCGGCGCGCGTGCCCGCCCACGACGAGTGCGTGAAGACGTGCTTCAGTCGCTCCGGCGGAAGCGCGTCGATGAGCGCGGCAAGGTCGTCCGGCACGGCGCTCACCGCGCCCGGGCTACTGGTGCTTCTGGATGTAGTCGACAGCCTGACCGACGGTGGTGATGCCCTGGGCGTCCTCGTCCGAGATCTTGACGCCGAACTGGTCCTCGAGCTCCATGATCAGCTCGACGAGGTCGAGCGAGTCCGCGTCGAGATCCTCCTGGAACGAGGCCTCCTCCGTGATCTCACCCTCGTCGATCCCGAGCTGCTCGACGAGCACCTCCTTGACCCGCTCGGAGATCTCCTCGCGCGATGCTGCCATTCCTTCTCGACCTCGCTTTCGTGTGCTTCGGCCTTGGGGACGCCGGATGCTACCACGCCGCTAAGAGCCCCCCACAGGATGAGGCGTGATGTCGCCCGGCTCCGCTGGGCGGCACGATGCCGTGTCCTCGGTCACGCCCATATCGATCCCGATATGGGCGCTCCCTGCGTCCTTGCCTCGCACCACCCAGCGCACCCGGATCGACGTGTCCTCATCCCGTGAGGAACTCTATGCGGGCACTGCAGGGCGCTCGGCAAGCCCTGCGGCGAGCCGCTCGACCACCTTGTGGTCGACCCCCCGGGCGCCGAGCCTGACGGCGTTCGCGATCGCCGTTCGCGACGAGTCGCCGTGGGCGATGACGGCGAGCCCGCGCAGCCCGAGGAGATACGCGCCGCCGTAGGTGTCGGGGTTGAGACGGTCGCGGATCCGGCGTCCTGTCGGCCGGATCATCACGCCTCCGAGCTTCCCGAGCAGGGTCGCGCCGAGCTCCTCGCGCAGGCCGCTGAGGACGGTCCGGATCGTCCCTTCGAGCGTCTTGAGCACGATGTTGCCGGTGAACCCGTCGCAGACGACGACGTCGCAGGGGCCCTCGAGCAGCCCACGGCCTTCGATGTTGCCGGTGAACCGCAGGCCGCTCGCCTCGAGGAGCGGGAACGCGTCACGGGTGAGCCGGTTGCCCTTGTCGGGCTCCTCCCCGATCGACAGCAGCTTCACCTCGGGGCTCGCGATGTCCAGCACCTCCTCGGCGAAGATCGCTCCCATCCAGGCGAACTGGAGCAGATGCTCGGGCCGCGCGTCGGCGTTCGCGCCCGCGTCGATCAGGACGTAGACGCGCCGCCGGGCCGGAATCGGAACCGCGATCGCCGGACGGTGGACGTTGGGGAGCCGGCGGATCTCGAGCAGGCCCGCCGCCAGCACCGCGCCGGTGTTCCCCGCCGAGACGGCGACGTCGGCACGGCCCTCGCCGACCGCCTTGCAGGCGAGAAACAGCGAGCTGTCGCGCTTGTCGCGCGCAGCGTCCGCAGGCTTCTCGTCCATCGCGACGACCGAAGGTGCGTGAACGACCTCGAGGCCGCCTGCGAGGGGGTCGAGCAGCTCACGCGGGCCGAACAGGACAGGCTCGATCTCGCCCGACCGTGCCTCGAGCGCGCCGGCGACGATCTCCTCCGGGGCGTCGTCGCCGCCCATTGCGTCGACGGCGACCCTGACCGGCGGCATCGGCAGGGTCAGGCGTTACGGGGCGGGAGTCTCGAGCGGCTCGACCTCCCGACCGCGGTACGTCCCGCAGGTCGGGCACACATGATGAGGCCGCTTGGGCTGATGGCACTGCCCGCACTCGACGAGCGCAGGGGCGGTCAGCTTGTGTGTTGCGCGCCGCTTGTCTCGGCGCGACTTCGACGTCTTTCGCTTCGGGACTGCCATGCGGCGGCCAATATACCTGCGGCGGCCGGTCGGGCGGCGCCGCTGCCCCGTCCGGGCGAGGCATGCCTCGCGCCTACAGCGAGTCCCGCAGACGCGCGAGCTCGGCCCAGCGCGGGTCGACGGACGAGGACTCGTGCGCGTGCGGATTCAGGTTCAGATCCGCGCCGCACACGGGACAGATCCCGGCGCAGTCGTCCCGGCAGAGCATCCGCTCCGGCAGCGCCAGAGCCACCGCGTCCCGCGCCCACTGCGACACGTCGAGGCGCCCGTGGATCAGATAGGGCGTTTCGAGCTCCTCCGCGTCGGCGTTCGCCTCCTGCACCTCGGTCGCATCGACGGTGACCGCCTCCCGCGCCTCGCCGAGACAGCGGACGCAGGGGCCGACGACATCGAGGGCGAGCTCGAGGCGAAACACGTAACCCGAGGTCATCCTCGTGACCGTGACGGCTGCCTCGGGACGCGCCGGCTCGGCCCGGTACGTCTGACCGCCGAGCTCGAACGGCTCGAGCTCGACAGCGACCGTGACGTCATGCTGCTCCCCGGGCCGGAGCCTCACCGTGCGAAGGTCGAGGGCGTCCACGCCCTTCCTCCTTAGGGCCGAGAGTCGTCCGAGATCCCGGAGACGACCGTCTCCTGGGAGCGCTCGTGGAGTCGCTCGCGGCCGCGCTTGACCGCGCCGAGGAACTTGTCGAGGTTGACCTCGAGCGTCGACAGGATCGAATCGGCCCAGTCCTCCATCTCGAGGCGGGTGTCGCGCGCCTGGCGCCGGGCCTCGTCGATGATCTCCTGGGCCTGGCGCTCGGCGAGCTTGACGATCTCCGTCTGCGACGCCTCGCGCAGGGCCTGCTCGCGTGCCTCGCCGAGGATGCGGTCGGACTCGCGCTTCGCCTCGGCGAGCATCTCCTGGCGCTCCTTGACGATCCAGCGGGCCTGCTTGATCTCCTCGGGGATCGTCGCGCGCATCTGATCGAGGATGTCGTAGATCTCCTCGCGGTCGATGCGCACCTGATCCGTGAGAGGGACGGCCTTCGCGTTGTGCACCAGGTCGTCGAGCTTGTCGATGAGAACGAGAACGTCCATGGGAATCCAGTCTACTCCTGGGGACTGACGGGAGCGCCGCCCTGCGCCGCCGGAAAGATCTCCTGAAACCGCTTCGCGACCGACTCGGGGACGAGGTCGTCGACGTTTCCCCCGAACGACGCGATCTCCTTGACGCCGCTCGAGGAGAGGAAGCTGTACTGGGGGCTCGACATCAAGTACATCGTCTCGACCTCGGGCGCGAGCTTGCGGTTGAGGTGGTGCATCTGGAACTCCCACTCGAAGTCGGAGATGGCCCGGAGGCCCTTGACCATCGTGCGGGCACCCCACCGCCGGGCGAACTCGACCACGAGCTCGGCGAATACCTCGACCTCGATGTTGTCGCGGCCGGCGAGCGCCTCCTCGAGAAAGGCGACGCGCTCCTCGACGGCGAACATCGGCGCCTTGTGGGACGGTGCGCGTACGACCCCGACGACGACGCGCTCGAAGATCGTCGCCGCGCGCGTGATGATGTCGAGGTGTCCCATCGTGACCGGGTCGTAGCTCCCGGGGCAGATCGCGGTGACCGGGTGCTGGTCGCTCATGCCGCGATCCTGAAAGCGGTCGTCTCGTTCACCTTGCCCGCCATCGGCACCCAGTCTCCCACGTTCGGGGTCTGATGCTCGGGAAGGACGCAGTCGGCGCTCGTGCGGGCGGCGTTGTCGAACAGGTCGTAGCTGTAGAAGCCGGCCCGGCCGACACCGGCACAAGGTCGTTGCCGGGCATCGCGCCTGCGACCTCGGCGTCCGTCGCTCCCCAGCGCAGGTGCCGACGCCGACAGAGCGGAGCCGTCAGGAAAAGCGGCAACGCGGCGACGACGTCCACCAGGCCACGGACAAGCTGCTTGCCCCTGACGGCTGCTCGTTCCCGGTCGAGGCGGCCCGCGCACGCGCGCTCGCTTCTCGCTCGGATGCCGCGGAGCATGGCGGACGCGTTCAGGAAGTCGCCGACGCCGATCAGCGGGGCGAGCAGGAAGAGCGCATACCTGGGCTCGCAGCGCGCCCGGGCACGGATGATGAGCCGGGTCGCTCCCGCGTTCCTCGCCTCGAGGACGAACGCCCAGCTGAAGTCGATCGAGCGCATCGGCTTGAGCAGGTGGCGGGTCGAATGGAGGACGAGCGCGCGCTCGGGCTCGAGCGTCGCGACCGTGAAGAACACCGACCAGTCCGGGCTGTCCGGTACCCGGTCGCCGACCTTCAGGCCCTGGAGCTCCGGCCGTATCCGCTCGGCGCTCCGCTCCGAGATCCCCCATTGCAGACGGTCGAGCCAGTGAGGTGTGTACCACCCGGCCCGATGAGCGGGATACCCCATCTGCGCGATCCATGGCCACACAGCAGCAGGCGCGGCCGCAATCGTGATCGCTCGCGTCGAGTACCACAGCGGCTGCACGACGAGCTCGTCGCCGGGCAGTCGTGCCCGCAGCTCCTCGCGCGTGGCGCCCGAGCGCCGGCCCGCGCGGCGGACGGCCAGCGCCACGGCCGCTGCCGCCGCGAGTCCGATCATGGGTCGCCTGGCTCCCATCGCGCTGACGTCACGGCCGGCGAGGTTGGGATGCGGGCTGCTCGTAGACCGTGATCCGCGCTGACCCGTAGCGGCGGCTCGTGCGCTTGGGCAGGGGCAGCTCCGGCTCGTAGCGAGCGTCCGACTCGATCACCGCGATCCCATCCGGAGAGAGGATCGCCGGCAGGTACGTGGCCAGCATCGGCAGCGTGGTCGGGAGCATCGTGTACGGCGGGTCGACGAGGACGAGATCGTAGCGCCTCCCCGCGGCGGCCTCGGCCGCCAGCACGCGTCGTGCGTCGTCCTTCAGGACGACGGCGCCTGGGAGCCCGAGCTTGTCGACGTTGCGGACGATCGTGCGCGCCGCGTCGGCGTCCTGTTCGACGAGCACCGCCCGCGCAGCGCCGCGGGAGAGCGCCTCGAGACCCATCGCGCCCGAGCCAGCGAAGAGGTCGAGCACCTCGGCGCCGTCGACGGGGCCGATCAGGTTGAAGGCGGCCTCGCGCACGCGGTCACCCGTCGGGCGCGTGTCGAGCCCCCTCGGCGCGAAGAGCCGTGCGCCCTTACGCGAACCCGCGATGATCCGCATCGCCCAGCATCCGCTCGACCTCGCGCTCGAGCGGATCGGTCAGATCCGCCTCGCCGTCGAGAAGCTCGGTCGCGAGCCTGCGAGCCCGGGGAATGAGCCTGCGGTCGCGAACCAGGCTTGCGAACTTCAGGTCGGGGAGGCCGGACTGCCGCGTGCCTAGCAGCTGCCCTTCACCGCGGAGCTCGAGGTCGACCTCGGCGAGCGCGAAGCCGTCGTTCGTGTCGACGAGCGCCCGGAGCCGGCGTTGCGCCTCCTCGGTCAGCTCCTCCTTCGGCCGCGAGACGAGCAGGCAGAACGACTGCTCGGCCCCCCGCCCGACGCGACCTCGCAGCTGGTGAAGCTGAGCGAGCCCGAAGCGGTCCGCCTCCTGGACGATCATCACCGTCGCGTTCGGGACGTCGACGCCGACCTCGATCACCGTCGTGGCGACGAGGACGTCGAGCTCGCGGCGTTTGAACGCGTCCATCGTCTCGCGGCGGTCCGCGGCCTTGAGGCGGCCGTGGAGACAGCCGACGCGGTAGCGGGAAAGCTCGGCGGCCCTGAGCCGCTCGGCCTCGCCCTCGGCCGCCTTCGCTTCGACGGTCTCCGACTCGCTGACGAGCGGGCAGACGACGTACGCCTGGCGGCCCTCGTCGAGCAGGCGGCACAGCCGCGTGTATGCCTCTGCAGCCCGCTCGTGGCCGATCCAGCTCGTGACCACGGGCTTGCGGTCACGCGGCGCCCTCAGGATCTCGGTCACGTCGAGGTCGCCGTACACCGTCTGGGCGACCGTGCGGGGGATCGGGGTCGCGGTCATGTGGAGCATGTGGGGCGTCGATTGCGCTAGCGCGCGCCGCTGCTCGACGCCGAACCGGTGCTGCTCGTCGACCACCGCGACGGCGAGGGAGCGGAACTCGACCTCCTCCTGGATCAGCGCGTGCGTGCCGACCGCGAGCTGCGCCTCGCCGCTCGCGAAGCGCGCGCGAACCGCGTCGCGCTGCCTTGCGGGCAGCGAGCTCGTCAGCAGCTCGCACGTGACGCCGAGCGCGCGACAGAGCCCCTCGACCGTGAGGAAGTGCTGCTCGGCGAGCGTCTCGGTCGGCGCCATCAGCGCGCCCTGGTACCCGCGCTCGACGGCGCGCAGGAGCGCATAGAGGGCGACCACGGTCTTCCCCGAGCCGACGTCGCCCTGGAGGAGGCGCTGCATCGGACGCTCGGCGGCGAGGTCGCGATCGAGCTCGGCGATCGCCGCCTCCTGCTCGGGCGTCAGCTCGAACGGGAGGGCGGCCCGGTAGCGGGCGAGGAGCTCTCTCGGCTCGCCGAGCGCAGGCGCAGTCGCGGCTGACTCGAGCTCGCGGCGGCGGCGTAGCAGCCCGATGAGCAGGACGACGAGCTCCTCGAGGGCGAGCCGCTCCCGTGCGACCTCGACGTCGTCTCTGCTCCGGGGCCGATGCGCGGCATGCAGCGCGTCGGCGCGCAGCGGGAGCGCCTCACGGGCGCGAACGGCCGCGGGCAGCGGATCGGGAAAGAAGCGGGCAACCCCGAGCGCCGCCCCGGTCAGCTCGAGCAGCTTGAGCGTCGAGACCTCCTGGCTCGCGGCATAGAGGGGGACGAGCCCGCGCGTCTTCGCGCCGGCGCTCTCGTCGGCGAGCTCGTACCGCTCGACCTTGAAGGTCGGCACGCCTCGGCCGGGCGCGAGCTCCCCGTGGACGAGCAGATGCGTCCCGGGGGTGAGGCGGTCGGCGAGCCACGCCTGGTTGAACCAGATGCCTGCCGCGCGGCCGCCGAGGCGATCGGCGAGAACCGCCTCGACGATCTTCAGGTTGCGCCGCCGCGTCGGCCGCAGCGACACGCGCTCGACGGTGCACTCGACGGTCGCCGACTGCCCGAAGGCGAGCTCGCGAAAGCCGGTCGCCTCGTGCCAGTCGAGAAACCCGCGCGGCAGGTATTCGGCGACGTCCCGCACCGTGTGCAGGCCGAAGCGGCCGAGCCGCTCGGCGACCTTCGGGCCGACGCCGGCAAGCGTGGTCGCCGGAGCGTCGGGGTCGACCCGACGGCGCGCGCGGAGCGGCTCGATCAGAAGCCCCGCGAACCCGGACGGGACGATGACGGCGGGCGCGCTCACGGTCCGGCGTCCGCCGGGAGCACGGTGAACGGCTGCCCACTGGGTGTCCGCAGGGAACGGAAGTGCCGCTCGTCAAGCGTCAGGACTCGCTCGGTGCCGAGGCGGCCGGCGAGCACGACGATCGACGCGTCGGTGAGGCCGATGTCCTGGTCGGCGTACCGTTCGAGAACCCGCATAGCCTCGCCGACGTCAGCTGCGGCGAACGCCGCCAGCGCGTATGCGCCGGACTCGACCTCCGAAAGGATCTCCCGATGCGCGGAGCGTCCGACCTCCCTGGTCACGAGGTAGTCGAGCTCGGCGAGGACGAACGGCGAGAGAACGAGCGGCTCGGCTGCGACCGCGAGCAAACGGCTGGCAACCTCGTGGGCGGGCTGAGCGCGGTCGATCGCGGCGAGCAGACCACTCGTGTCGAGCAGGATCAATCGCGCCCGAAACCCTCGGCAAGCAACTCGTCCACGCGCTCGGCAAGGTCCGGCTTGCCGCTGTCGAAGAGCGGCAGCCGCGGCCGCGGCCGCGTCAACGTGTACAGCTCGAGCGCAACCCGGATCACGTCCGCTTCGGAACGGCCCTCGCGCGCCGCCACGAGCCCGAGCTTCTCCTTCAGCGCCTCGGGCAGATAGACGGTCGTCTTTACCATATGTACGTATGGTAACACCCAACACTTCGAGAATCCCAGCGGTCTCGCAGCGACCGCGAAGCGCCGCGCCGCCGTGCGTCTGGCCACACGGCGCGCGATCACGTCTCCTGAGTTCTCCCACCGCCCCACCCCCGCCCTGTCGGGCGCGACCCGCAATCTCCTGCGCCGGCCTGGCGCAGGGGCGCGACGAAGCGGGCCCTTCCGGGGCCCGCTTCGCTATTCGCCGTCCCAGTAGTCGACCCGCTCCGGGCGGAAGATCACGCCGACGCCACGCAGGTTGACCTTCCCGGAGTCGGGGTAGAACGAGATGTCGTTCGGCACGCGAGTCCCGTAGGCGAGGTAGACGAGCCCGTCGTCGCCCGCATGGAAGGCGTGGCCGACTCGCGTCCCGGGGGGACGCGCGACGACGCTGCCGCGCCGGACCTCCTGCCGCTCGTCGCCCAGCTCCACCGCGCCGCTGCCGTCGAGGACGACGAAGAGCTCCTCCTCGGCGGAGTGGCAGTGCTTCGGCGCGCCCCGCTTCCCGGGCGCGACCGAGACGTGCTGGAGCCCCGTTCTCAGCGATCCCGCTGCCCGGCCGAGGTCGCGCCGCTCGACGGCCACCCGACCACCCTTACCCCATGCCATCGCGTCGACGGCGTCGACGGCGACGATCTTGCTGGGGCGGGGCGACACGTCTCCGACCTCGGGCTCGCCCACATCCGCCTCCCGCGACCACGGTGACTTGCCCACGCCGACCTCGACCCACGAATCCCCGAACCACGCCACTCCGGCACGCGGCAAGCGCGTGCCGCTCGCGTACGAGCGCTGGCCGAAGGCGAGCACGTCGAGCCCGTCCGGCCCGGCGCGAAGCGTATGCGTGCCCTCGAGCGCCAGGTGAACGAGACAGTCGCCGGCGCCCACCTCGTAGCTCTGCTCCGACTGCCAGGAGATGCCCGAGCCGCCGAGGACGTAGAAGATCTCCTCCTCGTTCTGCTCCTCGTGCGCGGGGGTCGACCATCGGCTGGGCTCGATCTGGATCCGCTGCAGGCCGACGAGATCGCTGTTGGCCGCGCTGCCGAGGTCGGTCCACGTCCCGGCGAGATGCCCCTTCTCGCGGTGGACACCCTCGATCTCGTCCCAGTGTGCGACGTGGCTCACGATTCGTCCCCGAACCAGAAGAGGCCGAGCGTACCAGGGCCGGCGTGCGTACCGACGACCGCCCCGAGGGTCGTGACGACGTCAATCGAGGCGAACGTCCGCACACGCCGGATCTCGTCAGCGAGGCCTCCCGCCTCGACCGGCGCCTCGGCGTGGGCGATGCCGACGTGCAACCCAGGTCCGTCGAGGCTGCCCGCCTCGAAGAGCGCGACGAGCTCCGCGAGGGCCTTCGCGCGGCCGCGCACGCGCTTGACCGGAACGACCTCACCCTCGGCGATGCCAAGGATCGGCTTCACCGAGAGCAGCTGGCCCGCGAGGCCCGCTGCCTTGCCGACGCGGCCACCGCGCACCAGGTAGTCGAGGGTGTCGACCGTGAAGAGGATTCGCGACTCGCGGCGGAAACGGTCGGCCAACGCCTCCACCTCGGCGTCGTCCGCTCCCCGCTCCAGGCGGCGCTGGATCGCATCCGCGAGCAGGACGATCCCGCCCGACGCCGACCCGGAGTCGATCACCGTGACGCGACCGTTCCCGGCCGCAGCGGCAGCGAGGCGCGCGCTCTCGGCCGTCCCGGAGAGCCTGCTCGAGATGAGCACGCAGAGGATCCGCTCGTAGGCGTCGAGCGTCGAGAACGCAGCGGCGAAGTCCGCCGGGGTCGGCTGCGATGTACGCGGCGGCTCCGGGGCCACCCGCAGCCGCTCGTAGAAGGCGGCCGAGGCGAGCTCGACGTAGTCGCGGAACACCTCCGTGCCGAAGCGCACGTAGAGCGGCACCATGCGCCAGTTCGCGTGCCTGGCCTCGGCGTCCGGGAGGTCGGCCGTGGAGTCGAGGACGATCGCCGTGTTCGCGGCGGTCAGCGTCACAGTGGGACCGGTCCCCCCCTTGCCGCCTGGCGGATCGCGTGGACGATCTCGTCGAGCTCGCAGTCCTTGGTCAGGCACGCGACCGCCCCGGCCGCGAGCAGCGCCTCGACCTCCTCCGGCTCGACGGCGG
The DNA here is from genome assembly GCA_963712465.1 of uncultured Actinomycetes bacterium. Classification (GTDB taxonomy): domain Bacteria; phylum Actinomycetota; class Thermoleophilia; order Gaiellales; family Gaiellaceae; genus CAVQHY01. The sequence goes on along the minus strand of CAVQHY010000005.1, from coordinate 111,404 downwards.
CCGTGAGCACGACCACCGCAGCGCCGGGGCACGCCTCGCGGATGCCCGCCGTCGTCTCGACGCCGTCGAGGCCCGGCAGCCGGTAGTCGACGAGGGCGACGTCGGGCATCGCGCCGCGGCAGGCGTCCAGCGCCGATTCGCCGTCGCCGACCGCGGCCACCACGCGCATGTCGGGGGTGACGTCGATCAGGAGCTCGAGCGTCTCCCGGAAGATGTCGTTGTCCTCGACCAGGACGACCTCGATCGTCTCGGCGGTCGTCACTCCGCTCCGAGCAGGTACGGATAGTGGGGCTGGGCGCCGTGGTGTAACTCCACCTCGAGCGACGGGTACCGCTCCGCGAGCTGCCGAATCAGCTCGTCCGGGCTGGAAGCTTCCGCGCCCACGAGGACGGTCAGCACGCCCGCGCCCTCGGCGAGACGCACGGCGACGTCGAGAAGAACCTCCTCGGGCCCGGCGCCGACCGCGACGGCCCGCTCGTCGACCAGCCCGAGCGCCTGGCCTCTGGCGACGCGGAGGCCGTCCACGTCAGCGTCGCGCGAGGCGATCGTCACCGCACCGGCGCGCACGCCCGCGGCAGCGGCTGCCATCTCCTCGGCGTTCGTAGCTGCCCCACGGGTGGAGTCGAATGCGACGAGCGCTCCGAGCCCTGCCTGGAGCGAGCGGGTCGGCACCACGGCGACCGGCGTGGACGCGACAAGGGCGGCCTGCTCCGCGGCGAGCAGCACGTTCGGGTTGTTCGGAAGGAGGACGACCTCCGCGGCGACGACGGACTCGATCGCGCTCAGCAGCTCGGCGGCGGACGGGTTCATCGTCGACCCGCCCTCGACGACCGTCGCGCCGAGGCTCTCGAACAGCGCGCGGTTGCCCTCGCCCGCAGACACGGCGACCGGGCCGGAGACGGTGAGCTCACGCGTGAGCCGCTCCCGTCGCTCGGCGGTCTGCACGTGCATGTTCTTGATCTCGACCTCCTCGACGATGCCGACCGCCGTCGCGAGAGCGAGCGCGCGGCCGGGATCGTCCGTATGGACGTGCGCCTTCACGGCACCGCGACTGCCGACGACGACGAGCGAGTCGCCAAGGGCAGCGAGTTCGCGCTCGAGCTCCTCCGGGTTGGCGGCGTCGCCCTCGACGAAGAAGCTCGTGCAGTAGCGGTACCGGGACGGCTCGAGGTGCACGGCCTCGAGCGGCACGCGCTCCAGCTCAAGCGACACCTCGGGGAGCGGCTCGCCTCGTGCCCAGCCGGCGATGCCGCGCACGAGCTCGAGCAGGCCGGCACCGCCTGCGTCGACGACCCCGGCCGCGCGAAGCTCCTCGAGCTGGTCGCGCGTTCCGGCGAGAGCGACCTCACCGCCGGCCACGATCTGCACCAGCGCGTCCCCTGTGTCGGTCGTCTCCGGGGCCACCTGCTCGGCCCGCTCGGCCATTGCCCGCGCGACCGTGAGGATCGTCCCCTCCTTCGGCTCCCGCAGCGACGCGTAGCCGGCGTCGCTCGCAGCTCTCAGCGCCTCTGCCAGCTCGGTCGGCCCGACCTCGCGGACGGACGCGAGCGACTCGGCCGTGCCGCGAACGAGCTGCGAGAGGATCACGCCCGAGTTGCCGCGCGCGCCCATGAGCGCGGCGCGAGTGACCTCCCGGGCGACCTCCTGCTCGCTCGTCGCATCCGACCGGACGAGGGCGTCGACGACCGCCCTCACGGTCAGCGTCATGTTCGTCCCGGTGTCCCCGTCGGGGACCGGATAGACGTTGAGGTCGTCGAGTCTCTGCCGGCTCGCCTCGAGCGAGGCGAGGGCGGCGCCGGCGAGCTCGGAGACGACCCCTAGAGCGCCTTGGCGACCTTGCCGGTCTTCAGGCACCGCGCGCACACGTAGGCCCTCCGTGCGACGCCGTTCAGGACGACGCGAACGCGCTGGAGGTTCGGGTCGAACCGACGCTTCGTCGCCACCATCGAGTGGCTCCGGCTGTTACCGAACGAGGGGCCCTTCCCGCAGACCGCGCAGACTTTGGACATACGGCGCGGGATTGTACCTGTTAGGCGCTCGCCCGCAGCCGCGCGAAGACGTCCGCCATCTCCAGCGCGGACTGGACGGCCTGGACGCCCTTGTTGCCGTGCTCCCCGCCGGCCCGGGCCTCGGCCTGCTCCTGCGAGTCGCACGTGAGCACGCCGAACGCGACCGGAACGCCCGTCTCGAGCCCGGCGAGCTGGAGGCCGCTGGCCGCCTCGCTGCAGACGTAGTCGAAGTGCGGCGTGTCGCCGCGGATGACGCACCCGATCGCGACGATGCACGAATAGCGGCGCGTCTTCGCCAGCGCCATGGCGGCCAGAGGAAGCTCGAACGCACCGGGGACCGCCATCACGTCGATCCGGTCCCGCGTCACCCCCGCCTCCTCGAGCGCCTCGATCGCGCCGTCGAGCAGCCTGTTCGTGACCTCGCCGTTGTAGCGGCTGACCGCGATCCCGACCGTGCGGCGAGCGCCCTCGGCGAAGCCCTCGTAGACGACCACGCCCTCGGGCAGGCGAAGCTCCCCCGCGGCGTGCTCGGGAGGCGCCTCGACCTCCTCGAGCGGCGCGACCACCGCCGGCGGAGCGTCCTCGACGGCCTCGACGGACGCTGTCTCGGGCTCTCGCTCTTGCTCGGGGACCTCGACCGTCGGCTTGACTTCCTCGACGGCCGGTGCAGAGGGCGGCGTCCCGTCCTGGGGCGCGGGCGGCTCGTGGACGCGGATCAGCGGCAGCGGCTCGTCGTCGGGATCCGGGGTGACCCCGAACGGCACGCGCGGCTCCTGCTCACCCTGGTCGAAAGCGCTCACGGTGCTCCCACCACCCCACCCCCGCCCTGTCGGGCGCGACCCCACGCTCCCACCACCCCACCCCCGCCCTGTCGGGCGCGACCCCACGCTCCCACCACCGTGGCGCGACCCCTCATTGCTCGTCGTCGTCTCGGAGGGTCAGATCCTTCAGATCCTGGTGGTGCAGCCGGTGGCCGAGCTTCGCGCGCTTGACCGACAGGTAGCGGACGTTCTCGACGTTGGGAGAAACCTCGATCGGCACCTGCTCGACGACGTCGAGCCCGAACCCGGAGAGCCCGGTGATCTTACGCGGGTTGTTGGTCAGGATGCGGATGGTCGAGAGGCCGAGCTCGGCGAGGATCTGGCTGCCGATCCCGTACTCTCGCATGTCGGCCGGAAAGCCGAGCTGGAGGTTGGCCTCGACCGTGTCGTAGCCCGACTCCTGGAGCTCGTAGGCCTTCAGCTTGTTGAGCAGGCCGATGCCCCTCCCCTCCTGGGCCATGTATAGGAGCACACCCTCGCCCTCGGCTGCGATTCGCTCGAGCGCCGTCTCGAGCTGGTCGCCGCAGTCGCAGCGCAGCGAGTGGAAGACGTCGCCGGTCAGGCACTCCGAGTGGACGCGGACGAGCACGCTCTCCGCGCCCTCGACGTCGCCCATGACGAGTGCGACGTGCTGCTTGCCGGTGAGGATCTCCTGGAAGGCGGTTGCCGTGAACTCACCGTACGCGGTCGGGAGCCGAACGGACACGACCCGCTCGACGAGCTTCTCGTGCCGGCGGCGGTACTCGATCAGGTCGGAGACGGTGACCATCCGCAGGCCGTGCGTCGCGCAGTAGTCGACGAGGTCCGGCACGCGGGCCATCGTGCCGTCGTCGTTCATGATCTCGCAGATCACACCCGTCGGATTGAGGCCGGCCAGACGGGCGAGATCGACGGCGGCCTCGGTCTGCCCCGTGCGCTGGAGGACGCCTCCGGGTCGCGCCCTGAGCGGAAAGACGTGCCCTGGCTGGACGAGGTCGTGGGCGCCCTTGGTCGGGTCGATCGCGACCTGGATCGTATGCGCGCGGTCGGCAGCGGAGATTCCCGTGGTCACGCCTTCCCGGGCCTCGATCGTGATCGTGAAGGCGGTCTCGTAGGGCGTCTCGTTGTTGTGGGTCATCTGCCTGAGGTTCAGCTCGTCGCAGCGCTCGTCCGTGAGCGCGAGGCAGATCAGCCCGCGGCCGTACGTCGCCATGAAGTTGATCGCCTCGGGCGTCGCGAACTGAGCGGCGATCACCAGGTCGCCCTCGTTCTCGCGGTCGGGCGCGTCGACGACCACGACGAACTTCCCCTGGCGGACGTCGTCGATCGCCTCCTCGATACGCGAGAACGGAGACGTCTCGGGAATCACGGCCATGGGCGAATCGTACCCGGGTCGGGGGCTACGTTCGGGGTGCCAGCAGACGCTCGACGTGCTTGGCGAGCACGTCGACCTCGAGGTTGACGGGATCGCCGGGAGCGAGCGCCCCGAGCGTCGTTGCGGCGAGCGTGTGTGGGACGAGCGCGATCGCGATGCCGTCGTCCAGGAGCGCGGCGACCGTGAGGCTGACGCCCTCGACGGCAATCGACCCCTTCTCGACGCAATAGCGGCGAAGCTTTGGCGGCACCTCGATCGTGAGCCGCCTCCCTTCGCCTTCGGGCTCGAGCCCGCGCACGGCGCCGAGGCCGTCGACGTGGCCCTGCACGATGTGACCGCCGAGAGGCTCGCCGGCCCGCAGGGCGGGCTCGACGTTGATCGCATCCCCGGCCGCGAGCCGGTCGAGCGACGTCCGCCGCAGGGTCTCGGGGACGACGTCGAAGGCGATCGTCGCGTCCCGTACCTCGACGGCCGTGAGGCACGCGCCGTTGATCGCGACCGAGTCGCCGACAGTGGTCGCCGCGGCCGTCGCGGGCGCACCGATCCACAGCCGTATCCCACCCTTACCGCCCTCGACCGAGACGACACGGCCCAGCTCGCGCACGATTCCGGTGAACACGGGGGAACCTTAGGGCTCGTGGACGTAGGCGGTGAGCAGAACGTCCTCGCCCACCGTCGTCGCCTCGAGGCTCGAGAGCGGGATCGCGTCTGCGAGCGCGGTGACGGCCGGGCCGGCGAACAGAGGCGGCGCGTCGTCGCCGCCGACGAGCTTGGGGGCGACGAAGAGCAGGAGCTTGTCGACGAGGCCGGCCCGGAGAAACGCACCGGCGAGCGTGGGGCCGCCCTCGAGGAGGAGGGTCTGCACCTCCTCGGAGGCCAGGCGCGCGAGCTCTTCCCCGAGCGGTCCCGTGCAGAGCTCGAGCTCCGAGCCTTCGGGCAGCGGCCCTCGTCCGAACGCGAGCCGTCTCGGCTGGTGCGGCGCGTCGACGTCCCGAGCCGTCAGCCTCGGGTTCTCGGCGCGCACGGTTCCCATCCCGACGGCGACGGCGTCCGCGGCTGCGCGCAGCTCGTGGACGAGCCGGCGGCTCGCCTCGCCCGAGACCCAGCGGGCGTCACCGCCGGCTGCGGCGACACGACCGTCGGCCGTAATCGCCGCCTTGTAGGCGACGAACGGGCGGCCCTTCGCCGCCCACGTGCGGAACCCCTCGTTCTGCCGGCGTGCGCGGAGCTCGAGAGCGCCGGAGGCGAGCTCGACCTCGATCCCGGCGGCGCGCAGGCGCTCGATCCCGCGGCCGTCGGTCTTCGGGTTCGGGTCGACGGCGCCGACGACCACTCGGGCGATGCCCGCCTCGATCACGGAGTCGGCACAGGGCGGTGTCCGTCCCCGGTGGGCACAGGGCTCGAGCGTCACGTACAGGGTCGCGCCGCGCGCCCGTGCGCCCGCGGCCGTGAGGGCGGCGACCTCCGCATGAGGGCCTCCGGCCCGCTCGTGCCACCCCTCGCCCACGATCTCGCCGCCGAGAACGACGACGGCGCCCACGACCGGATTCGGCCGCGTCGTTCCACGCCCGCGCTCGGCGAGCTCGAGGGCCCGCTCGAGGTGAGAGCTCACGCCGCGACGGCGCCCGCGAGCTCCAGGTATGCGTCCGGGACCGTCGAGAAGACGGCGCTGCCGCAGACGAGCAGGTCGACGCCGGCCTCGTGGACCTCGCGGATGTTCGCCAGGTGGACGCCCCCGTCGACCTGGACGAGCCGGTCGGGAACGAGCGCGCGGAGCTCGCGAATCCGGTCGAGCGACTCCGGCAGGAGCTCCTGGCCCGAGTAGCCGGGATGGATCGTCATGCACAGCACGATGTCGGCGTCCGCCGCGGCCGCGGCCGCCGCCGCGCCGGAAACGGCCGTCTCGGGATTGAACGCGATCCCCACGCCGAGGCCTGCTGCCCGCGCGGCGGCCGCGAGCTCCGCCGGATCGCCGGCGACCTCGACGTGGAACGTCACGCTGTCGCCGCCCGCCTCCCGGATCTGCTCGAAATGACGCGCGGGATTGTCGACCATCAGGTGGCAGTCGACCTTCCCGCCCGCCGCGTGGATCGACGGCGCGATGTCCTTGAGCACGATCGGCCCGATCGTGATCGGCTCGACGAAGTGACCGTCGCCCACGTCGTAGTGGAAGATCCGCGCGCCGCCGTCGAGCAGCGCGTCGATCTGCTCGCCCAGCCTCGAGAAGTCGGCGGCGTAGATCGAGGGCTCGATCTCCGTGCCGCGGATCCACTCGCTCCAGACCACAAGCTCATTATCACCCGCCACCCCACCCGCCCTGGCGAGGACCGCTCACCCAGGCGACCGACCTAGCCCGAAGGCGAGCGACGAAGAACCCCGACGTGCGATGCACATGCGGCAGCGTCAGGAGCGCGTCGTCCAGCCGGGGATGGCGGTACTCGGGGAGCTCGGCCCCGAGATCGTCGAGGGGAGCGGCAACAGCCTCGAGGACGTCCTCGTTCTCGGCGCGGTGGATCGTGCACACGGCGTACGTGACCGTCCCGCCGGGCCGCACTCGCTCCAGCGCTGCCCGGAGGAGGGCCAGCTGGAGCTCGGGCAGGGGCTCGGAGCGCCAGCGCAGGTCGGGGCGGGAGGCGAGAACGCCGAGACCGGAGCAGGGTGCGTCGACGAGCACCCGATCGAAGCCGGCGAGCTCGGCTGGGAGCGCGAGCGCATCCGCTTCGACCACGTGGACGTTCGCCGCTCCGAGGCGCGCAGCGTTCGCGGCGAGCTCGCGCGCCCGGCCCGCGTGTCTCTCGACGGCGACGACCTCGGCGGCGACCTCGGCCAGCTGCGTCGCCTTGCCGCCGGGTGCGGCGCAGAGGTCGAGGATCCGCTCACCCGGTCGTGCACCGACGGCCCGGCCGGCAATCTGCGAGCCGAGGCTCTGCGGCCAGACACGGCCCTGCTCGAGCCACTCGTGTGGGATCCGGTCGACCTCGAGCGGCCCGGGAATGAGCTTCCCGGGCCGGAGTGCGCTGACACGGACGACCGTCGGCTGCGGCTCGTTCTGGGCCCGCATCAGGGCCAGGGCGGTCACGGCACCGAGCTCGCTCCACCAGGCGTCGGCGACCCAGTCGGGGTAGGAGAGCGCGACGGCGGCCGCCCGCGGCGAGTCCTCGGGCAGGGCGTCGAGAAGCTCGCGTAGACCCGACGACAGGCGCCGCATGACCGCATTCGTGAAGGCGACCGCGCGCTCGAGCCCGGCGGCGCGCACGAGCTCGACGGTCTCGTTGACGGCCGCGTGAGCCGGAACGGAGCCCATGAAGCCGAGCTGGTAGGCACCGAGCCGCAGCGCCGCGCGCACGGGCGGATCGAGCTTGCGAACGGGTCTGCGCCCGAGCGTCTCGATCGCATGGTCGAGCGTTCTCATCCGCTGCACGGTCCCGTAGGCGAGCTGCATCGCGAAGGACCGGTCGCGGTCGGGAAGCCCGTCGGCGGCCGTGCGGAACGCCCGGTCCGCGTAGGCGCCCTCCTCGAAGACGCGGAGAACCGTGCTGTAGGCAGCGCGGCGGGCGGGCGTCAGCACGTCGCTCGCCTGGTCAGGCACCGTCGTGGAGCCCACGCAGCCACTCGGCTGCGGTCATGCGCCGGCGGCCCTCGGGCTGCACCTCGAGCAGCTCGACCCCGCCGACGGCGAGAGCAGCGTCGCGAGTCGCAAGGCGCGCCCGCCAGACGACGAGCGACGTGCCGCGTACCACACCACGAGCGCCGATGTGCGGCGAGAGAGCACGCACCCGATCGACGTTCTCCTCGGGCGGTCGAGTCCAGTCGAGCTCCCGGTCGGCCGGTCCGATCTTCTCGGCGTAGGTCGCGCCTTCGGCCGGCTGAGGGACGAATCGCGGGGCGGGCAGCACGCGCTCGAGCAGCTCGACGGCGAGTGCGGCCGCCCGCGCGTACACGGCCCCCGCATCGTCCTCGGGCCCGATGGGAAACGCCTCCTGGGCGGCGATCGGGCCGGCGTCGAGCTCGGCCGTCGTCCGGTGGATCGTCGTTCCCGTCTCGCGGTCGCCGGCCATGATCGCCCGCTCGACCGGTGCCGCACCGCGCCAGCGCGGCAGGAGCGACGGATGGACGTTCAGCCACAGCCGCTCGTCGAGCAAGCGGGACGGGACGAGTAGCCCGTACGCAACGACGACGACGGTCTCGGCCTCGCCGGGAAAGGCCTCGAGCGGCTCCGGCTGCTCGACCCGGATCCCGAGCCGATCGGCCGCCTGCTTCGCCGGCGGGGGGGCGACCCTGCGACCCCGTCCTCTCGGCCGGTCGGGCCGCGTCAGTACGAGCTCGATCTCGTGTCGGCCGGCGAGGCCCTCGAGCACCGCGGCGCCGAACGGCGCGGTCGCCGCGACGGCGAGCCTCAAGAAAGCGGGCCGAGCTCGACCCGGGGGCGGAGCCGGCCGAGCGCGACCCTGCGCTGCTCCGGCGTCGTCCGGTCGATCGTCAGCACGCCGTCGAGGTGGTCGATCTCGTGCTGGACGACGCGCGCCTCGAGACCCTCCGCCTCGATGCGGATCGCTTCACCCTCGGGGGAGGTCGCCTCGACGGTGACCGTCAGGGGACGCTCGACGTCGACCAGGACGGACGCCGCACCGAGGGAGAGACAGCCCTCCTCGTCGACCTCCGTCTCGGACGCGCTCTCGACGATACGCGGGTTCACGAGCGCGACCAGCGGCTCGTCGTCGCCGAGCTGATACACGAGCACGCGCTGGGACACCCCGAGCTGCGGCGCCGCGAGCCCGACGCCGCTCGCCTCACGCATGAGCGCGCCCAGGCGGCGTACGAGATCGGCGAGACCCGCATCGAACATCTCGACCTCGCGCGCGGCCAGGCGAAGGACGGGATCGGGATACTGGCGCACCTGCGCGAGCGCGAGCCGGCGCCGGGCCTCCCGCTCGGGGTCGGCAGGCTTCTCAGCCGCCTGCTCCTCGGTCGTCTCGGTTGCCTGGTCCTCGGTCGTCTCGGCCACAGGCCCAGTCTAGCCAGCCCGGGTCGAGCGTTCTCGAGGCTAGGAGTCCGCCGGGCGGCGGCGCTCGGAGATCTCGATCGAGACGATCGTCTCGGGACGAAGGTAGCGCCCGCGGACGCGCGGCCACTCGGTCGCCTGCGCGAGCCGTGTCGCGATCTCGCGGGCGTGGCCGTCCGCGGTCTGCTCGTCGGGGAACGAGCCGACCTCGACCCATTCGCCGCTCGTGAGGTTGAGGACGACGCGGTAGAGCCGCTGCTCGCTCCACTCCTCCATGGCCGGCTGTGCAGGCTCGACGGCGGGGCTCTCCTCGGCGACGGGCTCGGCCGGGCCGGAGATGCGCAGGCCGGTGCCGTTCTCGAAGATGGTCTCGTCAACGGTGTCCATGGCCCCCCTATCGGCCGGAGTACGCCAGACCTGTACCCCGGATTGACTACAGCGTCTGAGGGTCGACGTCCACGCTCGCCGCGAGATCGTCCCGCCGCATCGCCGGCGCCGCCGTGGCGAGCAGGCGCGCGAGGCGCGTCGCGACCGGCCGCGGATCCGTCGTCTTCGCGGTCAACTGCGCACGCGAGCGGCCCCGGAGGCGAAGGAGCGGCGCGGGGCCGAGGAGCTCGGCATCGAGTCCCTCGAGGCCGGCCTTGAGCTCCTCGAGCACGGCGACCGGGCCGCGCGCGCTCGGGCCCGAGACGACGACGCTGACGAGATGGCGAAACGGCGGGTAGCCGAGCTCGCGCCGCCGCTCGAGCTCGCCCGCGAGGAACTCCTCGACCGCGTGGCGCGCCGCGAGCTCGACCGGCCGCGCGTCGGGCGCGAAGCTCTGGATGATCACGCGGCCGGGGGCGTCACGCCCGCTGCGCCCGGCGAGCTGGGTCAGGAGCTGGAACGTCCGCTCCTCCGCCCGGAGGTCGGGTAGCCCGAGCCCGACGTCTGCGTCGACCACGGCGGCGAGCGCCACGCCCTCGAAGTGATGACCCTTTGCCACCATCTGGGTCCCGAGCAAGACCGTCCGGTCGGCAGCGCGAAAGCGGGCGAGCGCCCTCGTGAGCTCGGCCGGATCGCCGACTGAGTCGGCGTCCAGCCGCACCAGCTCGAGCTCCGGAAGCCGTTCCGAGAGCTCCGCCTCGAGCCGCTCCGTTCCCGCGCCGAGCCGGGCGAGCTCGACGGCTCCGCACACCGGGCAGAGGTCGGGGGACGGCCGGCGAAAGCCGCAGTGATGGCAAAGCAGCCAGCCGGTGGTGATCCCGTTCGGGGGCGGGTGTTGGGGACGACGTGAATGGAGCGCGAGCGAGACGTCGCAATTCGGGCAGCGGATGGTGGCCCCGCAGGCGCGGCAGTGGATGGCGGGCGCGACGCCGCGGCGGTTGAGCAGCAGAATCGCCTTGCCACCGCGATCGGCGATGCGCCCGAGCTCCGCGAGCAGCGGCGCCGAGAGCGGGTACCCAGCCTCCCGGCGGAGGTCGACGACCCTGACCGGCGGGAGCTGGCCCCCGAGCCGGCCGCCCAGGGAGAGCCGCTCGAGCGCGTGCCAGCTCTCCGGTCTCGGCGTGGCGCTGCCGTAGACCGCGACCGCGACCTCGAGCTGGGCGCGGCGCGCGGCGACCGTACGCGCGTCGTAGCGCGGGTCCGACTCGTGCTTGAACGAGGGGTCGTGCTCCTCGTCGACGCAGACCAGCCCGAGGTTGCGCACCGGCGCGAACACGGCCGAGCGGGCGCCGACGACGATCCGCGCCTCCCCGACTGCGATCCTCGCGCGCTCGTCCCGGCGCTCGGCCTCCGTGAGGCCCGAGTGGAGCACGGCGACCGCATCGCCGAAGCGCGCCCGGAACCGCCCTGCCGCCTGCGGCGTCAGCGCAATCTCGGGGACGAGCACGATCGCGCCGCGACCACGAGCGAGCGCCGCCGCGCAGGCCTGGAGGTAGACCTCGGTCTTCCCGCTTCCGGTGACCCCGTAGAGGAGAAACCGGCCCCCGTCTCCGTCGAGCGCGTCGGCGATCCGGGCGAGCGCGGCCTGCTGCTCGGGCGTCAGCGTCTCTGGAGGCGGCTCGCCGCCGAGATCCTCGGCCGCCTTGCGACGGCGGGCACCCGCCCTGCGAGCCCGTGCGGTGGGAGCGACCAGGGCGAGAGCGCGCGCCGGAGTCGAGCCGTAGTAGGCGGCAACCCACAGGGCGAGGTCGACAAGCTCCGACGGGATCTCGCCGAGTACGCCCTCGACGGCGACCGGGTCGACATCCGGCGGGGCCCGGTCGATCAGCTCCACGACGACGCCGCGACGGGTCGTCCGGCCGAACCGCACCGAGACGACCGCTCCCTTGACGAGCCCGTCGGCCAGGTAGGTGAAGGGGCGGGCGAGAGCACGCGCGGTGACGAGGGGAACGACCTGGGCGTAGCGCGGGGCGGAAACGGGCACGGGGTAGGATTGTGCGTGAGATGGCCGGACATTCCGTCGACGAGTACCTCGAGACGATCTACTTCCTCGCCTTCCCCGTCGGCGAGTACTCGCCGCCGACGAAGGGGAGCTCCCCGACGCTCTCCGTCCGCGTGGCCGACATGCTCGGCGTGTCGCGCGCATCGGCGGGCGAGATGCTCAAGCGGCTCGAGGGCGAGGGCCTCGTCGAGCGCGGCGAGCACAAGGAGGCGATTCTGACCGCGACGGGCCGCGAGCGGGCCGAGCGCGTCGTCCGCCGCCACCGCCTGATCGAGCGTCTGCTCACCGACTTCATGGGCTACACGGCCGCCGAGTCGCACGTGCAGGCCGATCTGCTCGGCGACACGTTCACCGACGACATGATCGACCGGATCGAGGCGAAGCTCGGCGGCCCCGACCGCTGCCCGCACGGCTGGCCGGTCAACGTCGAGGTCGAGCAGACGGAGAACCGCGAGCTCAAGGCGCTGGCCGAGCTCGAGCCGGGCAAGACGGCGGAGATCGTCCGCCTGGCCGAGCACGACGGCGAGCTCCTCCACTGGTTCTACGACGAGGGCCTGATCCCGGGGACGCAGGTGCAGATGCGCCAGGCGCAGCCCGCAGCCGGCCAGTTCACCGTCACGGTCGACGGCATCGACCGCGCGATCGGCGAGCGCGCGGCGGCGGGCCTGTTCGTCCGCGCCGCCTGAGGGGTCGCGCCCGACAGGGCGGGGGTGGGGCGGTGGGAGAAGAGGCGCGGCGAAGCCGCGCCGCTCAGCGGGGTCTGCGCTCCCGGTGGTGACCCCGTTCGGGGGCGGGAGGCGGGGAAAGAGGCACGGCGGAGCCGTGCCGTCTCAGGGCGGGGTGGGGCGGTGGGAGAAGAGGCGCGGCGAAGCCGCGCCGCTCAGCGGAGCCGTGCCGGCGGTGACCCCGTTCGGGGGCGGGAGGTGGGGAAAGAGGCACGGCGGAGCCGTGCCGGTGGTGACCCCGTTCGGGGGCGGGAGGTGGGGAAAGAAGCACGGCGGAGCCGTGCCGTTCAGGCGGGAACGGCCGAGCCGATCCCGGCTGCCGCCCGGAGGGCGTCTGCCCTGTCGACCCGCTCCCAGGTGAAGTCGGGGTCGGCCCGGCCGAAGTGGCCGTACGCGGCCGTCTTCGCGTAGATCGGCCGTCGCAGGTCGAGGTCGCGCAGGATCGCCGCCGGCCGGAGGTCGAAGTGCTCGCGTATGAGCTCCTCGATCCGGGCGGTGGGAATGCGCTCCGTGCCGAAGCAGTCGGCCTCGAGCGAGACCGGGCGCGCGACGCCGATCGCGTAGGCGACATTGAGCTCGCACCGCTCGGCGAGCCCCGCGGCGACGACGTTCTTGGCGACGTGGCGGGCGGCGTACGCCGCCGAGCGGTCGACCTTCGTCGGGTCCTTGCCCGAGAACGCGCCTCCCCCGTGGCGGGCCATCCCGCCGTAGGTGTCGACCACGATCTTCCGCCCGGTCACGCCCGTGTCACCCATCGGCCCGCCCACGACGAACTTCCCGGTGGGATTGACGAGCACGAAATCACGCTCCTCGTAGCGGCTCTCGTCGACGAAGTCGCGCGGCATGACCGGATTGAGGACGTGTGCGATCAGATCGGGCTTGATCTGCGTCTCGGCGTCGAGCCCGTCGCGGTGCTGCGTCGAGATCACGACGCGCTCGACGCTCAGCGGCCGCTGGCGCCCCTGCTCGTCGATCTCGTACCGGACGGTCACTTGCGCCTTGCCGTCGGGGCGCAGGTACGGAAGCTCGTGCGCCTTGCGCACCTCGCTGAGGCGCTTCGTGATCCTGTGCGCGAGCATGATCGGGAGGGGCATCAGCTCCTCCGTCTCGGTGCAGGCGTACCCGAACATCATCCCCTGGTCGCCCGCACCGACGAGGTCGAGTGGATCGTCGTCGCCGCTGGCCTGCTGGGCCTCGTACGACTGGTCGACGCCGAGCGCGATATCGGGCGACTGCTCGTCGAGCGCGACGATCACGCCGCACGTATCGGCGTCGAAACCGTACTTCGCGCGGTCGTAGCCGATCTCCCGCACGCGCTGCCGGACGACCTTCGGGATGTCCACGTACGTCGTCGTCGTGATCTCGCCGGCGACGACGACGAGCCCGGTCGTGACGAGCGTCTCGCAGGCGACCCGCCCGTTCGGGTCGTCGGCGAGCACCGCGTCGAGCACGGAGTCCGAGATCTGATCGGCGATCTTGTCCGGGTGCCCTTCGGTGACGGACTCCGAGGTGAAGAGGAACTCTCGCGCCATCGGCGCCGAAGGCTACTCGATGCCGAGAAAGCCGGAGAACGAGAGCCGGTCGCCGTCCCGGTCGGCCCAGACGAGGGCGCCCCCGAGGCTCTTTAGGTTCTTCCTCGCGTCGGCCGGAACCGGCTGATCGGCGAGCGTGCCGAGCTCACCGGCGAGATCGGCCGCCTTCGCGACGTTGACGTAGACGAACCCGGTCGTCTCGGCCGGCATCTCGGCGGCGTCGCGGGCTGCCGCGAAGTCGGGATCGCCGGCGAGCTTGGAGCCCTGCTCGCGGAGTCCCGCGATCCCGTCCGGGCTCGTCGTCAGGACGAGCTTGCCGTCGAAGGCCGCGTAGTAGAGCGTGAGCTCACCGAAGTCGATCGTCGTGGCGGAAACGCCGCCGATGTCGGTCTGGGTCGCCTTCGGCCCGCCGTTCCCCGTGAAGCCCAGCACCCGCTGGACGATCGAGTCGACCGTGTCGAGCGCCTTCGCCTCGTCGTCGACCGACAGGATCAGCGAGATCGCCGGCATCTCCTTGCCTGGATAGACGGCAATCGCGCCCTCCCCGGCAAAGAGCGGCAGCAGGTCGTCCCGCACCGACAGCCCCAGGGCGAGCTCGATCTGCGCGAGCTGCTGGTCGAACCCGTCGTCCTGCTCTCCCATCGCCGTGAGCGCCTGGTCGAGCGAGCCGTCGAGCCCGGAGAAGGTGACGAAGGCGATCGCCCCGGCCGGGAGCTGCGACACGAGCGTCGAGGCGAAGGGCTCGCTCGCCTGCGCCGCCTCGCCGTGCGCGAAGCCCCGGAGGCGGACGCCACCCGGCTCGGCCCGGACCGTCGCGCTCAGCCAGTCGAGCGCCGAGGAGCCCGGAAGGAGCTGCTGAAGCTGGCCGGCCTGGGCGCCGGCGTTCTTCGCCGCCTCGGCGGCAGCGGGGCCGTCCACGTAGACGGTTGCGAGCACGTCGCCGTCGAGGCCCGCGACGGCCTCCTGGAAGCGGTCGCTCTCCGCCAGCGTCCCCTCGTCGCGCGCCGTCGTGAGCGCGTCGAGCGCCGCCTGGCTCTGCGCCAGGACCGTCGAGCCGTCGATCTCGGTCTTCACCGTCTTGCTGTCGCTCTTGGCGAGAAGCTCGTCGAGCTTCGCAGGGTCGTCGGGCTCGAGCACGACGACCGTCTCGTCCGCCGACCCGAGCACGCCGATCGTCACCTCCGGGCCGAGCGCGGGAAGAACGTCGGCCTCCCAGTCGAGGTTTTCCTTCGTCAGGTCGTCGAGCGCCTCCTGCACGAGCTTGCCCCCGGCGGGGAAGCGCTCGAGCAGAGCCTCCGCAGCCTGCCATTGCTCCCCGTCGGCGTCGGTCGCGATCGAGACCATCATGGCCGTCCCCTTGGGAAGGACGCTCGCTCCCGCGACAGTGGCGACCGAGGCTGGGTCGGTCGTGCCCGTGCCGCCGCAGCCGGCCGCGGCCAGCACCGTGCCGAGCGCGACGGCGAGAAGGGGAAGTCGCAGCAATCTCATCCTGGGCCCGGCCATCGTATCTACTCCCCTGTCGGCCGCCTCCCCATCAAACCTGAGGCCAGATCGTCGATCGAGGCACCTTCGAGGACCGCGCAGACGGCCTCGGTGATCGGGAGCTCGAGCTCGTGACGGCGCGCCAGGTCGCGCAGAACCGGGGCCGTCGTCACGCCCTCGACGACCATGCCCACACGTTCGAGCGCCTGCTCGGGCGTCGCGCCGAGAGCGATCAGCTCGCCCGCGAGCCGGTTCCGGCCGTGCCGGCTCCAGCAGGTGACGATCAGGTCGCCCATGCCTGCCAGCCCGGAGAACGTCTCCGGCCGCGCGCCGAAGGCGAGCCCGAGCCTGCCCATCTCGGCGAGACCGCGAGTGATCACCGCGGCTTTCGCGTTGTCGCCGGCGCCGAGCCCGTCGACGCCGCCCGCAGCGAGCCCGATCACGTTCTTCGCGGCCGCGCAGAGCTCGACGCCGACGAGGTCTGCGTTCACGTAGATGCGGAAGCGAGGGGACATGATCGCGTGCTGCAGCTCGCCCGCAAGCCACTCGTCCTCGCTCGCGATCACGGCGGCCGCTGGCCGCCCCGCCGCGATCTCCTCGGCGTGGTTCGGGCCGGAGAGGACGGCGACGCGCCGACCGCGCACGACCTCGGAGAGTCTCGAGCCGGTGGCCGGGTCGAGCCCCTTCGTCAGCGAGAGAACCGGAGCCGAGCCCGGAAGCGCCTCCACGACCTCGCGAAACGCCCGCGACGGCACGGCGAGGCAGACGAGGTCGGCGTCCGCGGTGCCGGCCCTGGCGACCGTCGTCGCCCGCACGCCGGAGAGATCCGCGCCGGGAACGTAGCGGGGGTTTCGCCTCGTCTCGGTGATCTCCACGGCCTGGGCCTCGTCGCGGCAGGCGAGCGTGACGTCGTGCGAACGCTCGGCCAGCAGCCCCGCGAACGCCGATCCCCACGAGCCTCCCCCGACGACGACGATTCTCATGGGGACCCCACCATCCCACCCCCGCCCCGTCGAGCGCGACCCCGCTGGGGCCCCACCACCCCACCCCCGCCCTGAGACGGCACGGCTTCGCCGTGCCTCTTTCCCCACCACCCGCCCCCGAACGGGGTCACCACCGGGCGCGACCCGAGGTCACGAGCGGCGGAAGTCGATGATCACCGGCACACCCGCGAGCTCGAAGCGCTCGCGCACGCGGTTCTCCACCCAGTACGCCCAGTCGCGGGTGACGAGGCCCGGGTCGTTGACGAAGAAGCGAAACCGGGGCGGCCTCGTGCCGACCTGTGTGCCGTAGAGGAGCCTGAGCCGACGGCCGCGGGGGCCCGACGGGCCCGGACGTTCCTGCTTCAGCTCGCCGAGGAAACGATTGAGCTCGCCGGTCGTGACGCGCGACGTGTGGCGGGCAAACAGCGCGTCGACGTGGTCGAGCAGGCGACCCACCCCTCGCCCGGTCTTCGCGGAGACGACCAGAAGCGGTGGCCGCTGGCGCAACCGGTCGAGCAGCTTCGGCCTGATGTCCTCGAGAGCGATCGTGGAAACATCCCATTTCGAAAGGACAACGAGGGTGGCACAC
The DNA here is from genome assembly GCA_963712465.1 of uncultured Actinomycetes bacterium. Taxonomy (GTDB): domain Bacteria; phylum Actinomycetota; class Thermoleophilia; order Gaiellales; family Gaiellaceae; genus CAVQHY01. Next base: position 94,479 of record CAVQHY010000005.1, on the reverse strand, counting down.
CCCGCCTGGCGTGCGACGTCCGCGACGGCGAGATCCTGCTCGACGAGACCCTCGCTCGCGTCGACGAGGACGAGCGCCACATCTGCCCGATCCGCCGCCTCGAGCGCTCGCAGCTCGGAGTAGTACTCGATGCCCTGCCGCTGTCGCCGCTTGCGGCGAAGACCGGCCGTGTCGACGAGAAGGTAGGTCGATTCGCCGCGCTCGAGCACCGTGTCGATCGCGTCGCGCGTCGTGCCCGGCACGTCCGAGACGATGACCCGCTCCTGGCCGAGCAGCGCGTTCAGGAGGCTCGACTTCCCGACGTTCGGCCGCCCGAGGATCGCGACCCGGATCGCGTTCTCCCCCACCTCCGGCGGCGCGGCCGACGAGACCGACTCGAGGTCGGCGACGATCCGATCGAGGAGGTCGCCGGTGCCATAGCCGTGCAGCGCCGAGATCGGCACCGGCTCGCCCAGGCCGAGACGATGGAACTCGAGCGCATCCGGGTCACGACGCGGGTCGTCGATCTTGTTCGCGATCACCACCACCGGCCGACCGGCACGCCTGAGGATCTCGGCGATCTCCTCGTCTCCGGGCGTGATCCCATTCTTCGCGTCGACGACGAAGAGGACGAGGTCGGCCACCTCGATCGCCACGCGCGCCTGCTGCCCGATCTGTCGCGTCAGCGGGCTCGCGTCGGCCACGTCGACACCCCCCGTGTCGACGAGCAGAAACCGCCTGCCGGCCCACTCGCACACGATCTCCATCCGGTCCCGGGTCACGCCCGGGGTCTCGAAGACGACCGCGTGGCGCGTTGCGGTCAGGCGGTTGACGAAGGTCGACTTGCCGACGTTCGGGAAGCCGACGACCGCGACGGTCCCGAGAAGCGGCGGCTCGGACACTAGACCACTAGTGATGGGACTTGAACGGAACGTTGGCGCGCAGCGGCGGAGTCGCCCGCGGGCGGCCCACCTCGTGCAGCTCCTGGAGGAAGTCGTAGAGCCGCAGGATCTCGACGTGCACCTCAGCGGTCGCCTCCCGGTACCCCTTCGAGTTGCGGGGCGTCTCGTCGAACCGCAGCGGCTCGCCCCACGCGACGGACACGGGCGCACGATTCCACTTCCAGTCATGCGACCCGAAGACCGCGGCCGGCACGATCGGGACGCCCTCGTGCATCGCGATCATCGCCGCTCCCGGCTTCGGCGCCCCGGGCCGGCCGTCACGCTGCCGCGTCCCCTCGATGAAGATGCCGAGCAGCGAGTTCGCTCGCACCGCCTCGCGCGCCTGGCGGATGGCGTCCCGGTCGGACTCGCCCCGGCGGATCGAGAGCGTCCCGTGGGCCCTGATCAGGTGGCCGAGACCCGGTGTCTCGTGGGCCTCGACCTTGGCCACGAACACGATCCGTCGCGGGCACGAGGCCCCGTAGACCACCGGGTCGAGGTAGGACAGATGACTCAGGGCGAGCACGGCGCCGCCGGCGCGCGGGATCCGCTCCGAGCCGTAGTCGCGGAAGGAGACGAACGCCCTGCCCAGGTTGGCGATCACGCCCTTGCCGACCGTCCAGTAGACGATCCCGTGCGCGTTCACGTGACGCCCGTCTTCGTCGCGACGAGCTGCTCGATCTGCCCCACGACCTCGTCGACGTCGAGGTGGGTCGTGTCGAGCTCGACGGCGTCGTCGGCCGGACGGGTCTGCGCCGAGTCGCGGGCGTCGCGAAGCTCGAGGTCGCTCGCCTCGTCCCGCTCGGCGGCGCGGCGGCGCGCACGAACCGATGGATCGGCGACGAGCCAGATCTTGACCTCGGCATGGGGACAGACGACGCGTCCGATGTCCCGCCCTTCGAGTACGGCGTTCCCCTCGTCCGCGAGCTCGCGCTGGCGCGCGCGCATCACCGCGCGCACCGGCTCCTGCCGCGCGACGATCGGAACGACCGCATCGATGCGAGCCGTGCGGATCGCGGCGGTGACGTCGTGCCCGGCGACCTCGACGCGGTCGTCGACGAGCAGCACCGGGTTCTCGCGGGCGAGCCGGCCGAGCCCGTCGCCGTCGTCGAGGTCGGCGCCGCGCTCGAGCGCCAGCCAGGTGAGCGCCCGGTACATCGCGCCCGTGTCGACGTAGCGAAAGCCGAGGCGCTCGGCGAGCCGTCGCGCGACGGTGCTCTTGCCGGACCCGGCGGGGCCGTCGATTGCGACGATCATGTCCGAAGCGTCTCCAGGGTCTCGAAGAAACCGGGGAAGCTTACCCCGACGCTCTCGGCCCCCTCGATCTCCACCGGCTCGCGGCAGACGAGCCCAGCGACGGCCCCGAGCATCGCGATCCGGTGGTCGCCCCCGCTCTCGACCGTGCTCCCACCCTTCGGGCGGGTAGGGACCCCGGTGACGCTGAAGCCATCGTCGCGCGCTGCGATCCGTACGCCAAGCCCTCGGAGCGCAGTTGTCACCGTCTCGATGCGGTCCGACTCCTTCACGCGCAGCTCCTGCGCGCCTCTCACGACGCTCTTGCCCCGCGCCATCGCCGCCGCGAGGGCGAACAGCGGCAGCTCGTCGACGAGGCGCGGCACCTCGTGCGCCTCGATCTCGGTCGCGGTGAGCTCGGACGCCTGTACCTCGAGGTCGGCCACCGGCTCGCCCCCCTCGGTTCGCCGCCCGTAGAGCGAGATCCGAGCGCCCATCCGCTCGAGCACGTCCAGGAGCCCTGTCCGGGTCGGGTTGACGCCGATCCCGTGCAGGCGTAGCTCCGACCCGGGGAGGAGCGTTGCCGCGACGACGAACGGAGCGGCGGAGGAGATGTCGCCGGGGACGCGGAGCGACAGCGGTTGCAGCCGCTCGGCCGGCCAGACGGCCGCCTCGCCCCGCCTGCGACGAACGCGCGCGCCCGCCGCCTCGAGCATCCGCTCCGTGTGGTCGCGGGTCGGCGCGGGCTCGAGGACGACGGTGGGGCCTTCCGCCGCGTAGAGGCCCGCCAGGAGAACGCAGGACTTCACCTGCGCGCTCGCAACCGGGAGCTCGTAGCGGATCGCGTTGAGCGGTCCGCCCTCGACGACGAGCGGCGCGTGGCCGTCGGTGGTCTCGACGTTTCCACCCATCTGACGCAGCGGCACGGCGATCCGCTCGAGCGGCCGGCGGGACAGCGACTCATCGCCGACCAGCTCGAACCGTCCCTCCTGCCCGGCGAGAATCCCCGGTAGCAGCCGCATCAGCGTTCCCGCGTTCGCGCAGTCGATCGGCTCCTCGGGCGTGCACAGACCGCGCAGGCCCGTCCCGCTGACGGTGAGGCGGTCGCCGTCGCCGTCGACCTCGGCTCCGAGAGCCGTGACCGCGCGCGCCGTCGCGAGCGTGTCCGCGGACGACCCGAATCCCGTGATCTCGGTCTCCCCGTCCGCGATCGCGCCGATCAGGAGAGCCCGGTGGGAGATCGACTTGTCGCCTGGGACGGCGAGATCGCCCCGCAGCGACGTGGCCGGCTCGACGGTCGCCCTGATCTCTCCGACCGACACGGTCTTTCAGTCTCCGACGACCGGCGAGACGATCACCGAGTAGCCCTGCGCCTCGAGCAGGTCGGCGGCTCGCCGTGCCGCCTCCTCGCCCGTAACGAGCACGTCGAGCGTTCCCCCGCGGTCGGGAGACATGTGATGGACGTCGAAGTCCTCGATGTTGATCTGCTCGGCGGCGAGCGCCTGTGTGATCGCCGCGAACATGCCGGGGCGGTCGGGGACGTGAACGCGCAGCTGCTGCATCGCGCCGACGTCCTCGTAAGCGACATCGAGGAGGTGTCGCCGGTTGACCGCCGCCTCGCCGATCCAGCGGGCGAGCTGCCCGGCGTCCCGGGCGTCGAGCGCGCGTTCGATCTCCTCGGCGCGCCGGCGAAACTCGGCCAGAGCCGCCCGGAGCTCGTCGGCGTTCTCCAGGAAGATGTCGACCCAGATGCGCGGGTTGGCACCGGCGACGCGGGTCATGTCCCTGAGCGAGCCGCCCGCCGCGGCCAGCGGCTCGTGCCCGTCGACGCGCACGGCTCCGGCCTGGTTGAGCAGCAGGTTCGCGAGCGCGTGCGGGAGGTGGCTCGTCAGCGCCACGAGCCGGTCGTGCGCCCGCGGGTCGATCGCGACCGGCACGGCACCGAGCGCCGCGACGAACCCGTGCAACAGCTTGTAGCGCTCCGGCTCGGTTTCGGCCACCGGTGTGAGAAACCAGGTCGCGCCCTGGAACAGCTCGCCGCTGGCGTGAGCGGGGCCCCTCGCCTCCGACCCGCACACCGGATGGCCGCCGATGAAGCGGACGCTGTCGGCGGTCGCGGCGCAGATCGCCCCCTTGGTCGAGCCCGCATCGGTGACCGTCGTCGACGGCGCGGCGACGGCCAGCACCGAGGCGACCTCCGCCGGCAGCGCCGTCACGGGGGCGGCGACGACGACCAGGTCGACGTCCCCGACCGCCTCCTCGATCGACCGGGCGGCCTCGTCGACGGCCTTGCGCCCGCGGGCGACGGCGAGCGCCTCCGCGTCGGGGTCGAACCCTGCGACGTGCTCGACCCCCGCACGCTTGGCCGCAAGCCCGACGGAGGCCCCGATCAGCCCGGTGCCGACGATTCCGAGGCGCCGGATCACGTCAGTCCGCAGAGACCGGCCGAGGGCCGCCGTTCTGCAGAAGCTCGGCGAGCCGGAACGCCAGATCGAGCGACTGGCGGGCGTTGAGCCTGGGGTCGCACAGCGTTTCGTAGCGGTGCGAGAGCTGCTCCTCCAGCACCGCTTCGGCACCGCCCAGGCACTCGGTCACGTCCTCGCCCGTGAACTCCAGGTGAACACCGCCGGGCCACGCGCCGGCCTCGCGGCAGACGGCGAAGAACCCCTCGAGCTCGGCGAGGACATCGTCGAAGCGCCGCGTCTTGACGCCGCCGGCGGTCTTGAAGACGTTCGCGTGCATCGGGTCACATGCCCAGACGACGGGGTGTTTCCCCTCGCGCACCGACGCGAGCAGCGGCGGCAGAAGCTCCTCGACCCGCGCCGCGCCCATCCGCGCGATCAGCGTCACCCGACCCGGCACGCGATCCGGGTTCAGGCGCTCGCACAGCGCGGTCAGCTCGTCACCGGTCGCCGTCGGCCCGACCTTGACGCCGAGCGGGTTGTGCACGCCCGAGAAGAACTCGACGTGCGCGCCGTCCGGCCCGCGGGTGCGCTCGCCGATCCAGAGCATGTGCGCGGAGCAGTCGTACCAGTCGCCGGTGAGCGAGTCGCGCCGAGTCAGCCCCTCCTCGTAGTCGAGGAGGAGCCCCTCGTGGCTCGTCCACACGTCGGTTTGGTGGAGCTGATGCTCGCCCGCGAGATCGATCCCGCACGCGGCCATGAAGCGCAGCGCACGCTCGATGTCGGTCGCCAGACGCTCGTACCGCACGCCCTCCGCCGAGTTGGCGACGAACTCCTGGTTCCACTCGTGCACCCGGAGAATGTCGGCGAAGCCGCCCTTCGTGAACGCCCGCACGAGATTCAGCGTCGCGGCCGACTGGTGGTACCCGCGCACCATGCGCGCCGGATCGGGGCGTCGCGCCTCGGCCGTCTGCGCGTCGCCGTGCACCATGTGCCCGCGAAACGACGGAAGCTCGACTCCGTCGACCACCTCCGTCGGCGACGTCCGCGGCTTGACGAACTGGCCCGCGACCCGACCGACCTTGACGATCGGCAGCGTGGCGCCGTAGGTGAGCACGGCCGCCATCTGCAGGAGGATCTTCAGCTTCTCGCGGATCGTGACGGCGGAGAAGTCCTGGAACGACTCGGCGCAGTCGCCCGCCTGGAGCAGGAACGCGCGTCCGGCAGCGACGTCGCCGAGGGCCGCGCGGAGCTGACGGGCCTCGCCGGCAAAGACCAGCGGCGGCATCTCCTTCAGCTCGGCGACCGCCGCATCGGCGCGCGAGGCATCCGGCCACTCCGGCATCTGCAGTGCGGGAAGCGACCGCCAGGAAGACGGCGACCAGGTGGAAGCGATGGCCATTTCGCACGCTCAGTCTAGGCGACGGCCTGAGGCACGATCCCGCTCACTGCGATCTCGCCGAGCGAAGCGACGGCGCAAACCTGCCCGCGGGAAATGCGTAGCATTTCTCGCGATTGCATGCGCATCTTCTCGGGCATCCAGCCGACGGGCGACAAGCACCTCGGCAACTACTCCGGCGGCTTTCGCCAGTACGTGGCGACGCAGGACGCAGCCACGGCCGCGGGGGGCCAGGCGTTCTTCTGCATCGTCGACCTCCACTCGATCACCGTCGCCTACGAGCCCGAGGCGCTGCGCGAGTCGACGCGGTCGCTGGCGGCGCTCCTGTTCGCGACCGGGCTCGACCCGGAACGCTCCACGGTGTTCGTGCAGAGCCACGTTCCCGCGCACGCCGAGGCGGCCTGGCTGCTCGGCGCCGTGACGAGCGTCGGCGAGCTGCGCCGTATGACTCAGTTCAAGGACAAGGGCGGGAAGCAGGACTTCGTGTCGGCCGGCCTGTTCACGTACCCCGTGCTGATGGCGGGGGACATCCTCCTCTACCAGACGACGCACGTGCCGATCGGCGACGACCAGCGCCAGCACCTGGAGCTCGCCCGCAACGTGGCGGAGCGGTTCAACCAGCGGTTCGGCGAGACGTTCGCCGTCCCGGAAGGCATCTACCCGGAGGTCGGCGCCCGGGTCATGGACCTGCAGGAGCCCGAGAGGAAGATGTCGACGACCGGCGGCACCGCGCAGGGAACCGTCAAGGTGCTCGACCCGCCGGACGTGATCGCGAAGAAGTTCCGGTCGGCCGTCACCGACTCCGGCAGCGACGTGCGGCGTGCTCCCGACAAGCCCGGCATCTCCAACCTCGTCGAGATCATGTCGGTCGTGACCGGTGAGTCGATGGAGACGATCGAGACCCGCTACGACGGCCAGGGGTACGGGCAGTTCAAGCAGGACGTTGCGGAGGCCGTGATCGCGCTGCTCGAGCCGGTGCGCCTCGCCTACGACGAGCTTCGGTCCGACCCGGGCGAGCTCGAGCGCCTGATCGCTCTCGGCGCGGCGAAGGCGAGCGCGGCATCCGCGCCGACGCTCGAGGTCGTCTACGACCGCATGGGGTTCGTCGCTCGCTAGCGTGCGGCACAGGCCCGATCCCCGGATCCGCTCGATCGATCTCTATCGGCGCGACGGGGCCGGGTGGACGCTCGTCTGCCGCCTGGCGTTTGCGAGCGACGACTGGAGCCGGTCTGCGCCCCTCGACGCGGCGCTGACCGCGACCTCGCCGTGATCAGCCCGGCCGGGCGCCCCCGGCGCGTCGCCGCAGCGCAGCGACCTCCGAGCCGGTGAGCTCCCGCCACGAGCCGGGGCGAAGACCCTCGAGCCCGAGACCGGCGTACTCGGGCCGGTGCAGGCGGCGGACCGGGTGCCCGACCGCTTCGAGCATGCGCTTGACCTGATGCTTGCGCCCTTCGTGGAGCACGAGCTCCACCACCGCGCCGTCACGAAGTCGGCGCACGAGGCGCACGCGGGCGGGCGCCGTCGAGCCGTCCTCGAGCTGGATCCCCTCACGGAGGTGGCGGAGGTCGGCCGCGGCAGGGATCCCGTCGACCTCGGCCTCGTAGACCTTCTCCACGCCGTAGCGTGGATGCGCCAGACGGTGCGAGAGCGCGCCGTCGTTGGTGAGGAGCAGCGCGCCGGTCGTGTCTGCGTCGAGCCGGCCGACCGGAACGATGCGCCGCTCGTGGTGGACGAGCCCGACGACCGTCGGGCGCCCGTGTGGATCGCTCGCGGTCGTCACGACCCCGACCGGCTTGTACAAGAGGACGTAGGCGAGCGGCTCGGGCTGCACCCGCCGGCCGTCGACGTCGACGCGATCGTCCGGCGAGACGAACGTCGCGAGCCCGGCCGCCTCCCCGTTGACGTGCACGCGCCCTGCGCGTATCAGCTCGTCCGCGCCACGTCGCGACGCGACTCCTGCTCGGGCGAGAAACGCGTTCAACCGCACGCCCGCATCATGCCGAGCCGTCGCGCACGAACCCGAGCTCGTGTTGCATCACCGACGCGCCTCTACCGCTGGATCGCGCCGTCTCCGGCGCCGAACCGGCTCGGATGATGCAACACAAGGCGTCGCTCGTGGCGCGCGACGGGCGCCCCCGTACGGGGCTCAGGTCGGACCGTGCTCGTGCCGGACGGTGGGCGGTCAGGCGCCGCGGCGCTCGGCGACGGCCTCGAGGCGAGCGCGGATCTCGGCCGCGTCACCTCCCAGGTCGTCGAGGCGCGGAAGCTCGGATGCGCTCGCGAGCCCGAAGACGCGCTCGAACAGCGACGTGGTCGTGTAGCGCACGGCGCCGCCCGGGGCTGCCCCACGGCCCGCCTCGGCGATCAGCCCTCGCTCGGCAAGGCCGGCGACTGCGGAATCCGCGGCCACGCCGCGGATCCGCGCGATCTCGGGGCGGCTCACCGGCCCGAGGTACGCGACGATCGCGAGCGTCTCGAGAGCCGCCTGAGAGAGCCCGCGCTGAACCGGGCGCTCGACGAGCCTGCCACACGCCTCCGCCGCCTCGCGCGACGCGCGGAAGGCATACCCGCCGGCCACCTGCTCGAGCACGATGCCGCTCTTGCCCTCGCGATAGCGATCCGCCACCAGCCCGAGCGCGGTCTCGACGCGCTCCTCGGGCTCGCCGGCGCAGGCGGCGAGCTCCTCGAGCGGCAGCGGTCGCGAGGCGATCACCAGCAGGGCCTCGATCGTCCGCCCGAGCCGGTCGACCGGACTTCCGACGAGATAGAGCTGCGGCGGATCGCTCATGAGGCGGAGAGGCTAGCGACGGCGTCGGCGTTCCCGGCCCGCCAGACCGAGATCGGCTGGAACGGCTCGCTCTGTCCGAGCGTGATCTCTCCGGACTTGCGCAGCTCGAGCAGGGCGAGAAAGGCCACCATCTGCTCGATTCGCCCGAGCGCCCGCGTCTCCTCGTCGAAGTCGAATCGACGCCGCCGGGCGAGCACGGCACGGAAGCGGTCGAGGAAGAGCGAGACGGGAGGGTATGTGAGGACGAGATGGCGAAGCGACGGCTCCGGTGGAGGAACCGCGAGCAGGCGGATCACCTCGGCGAGCCGGGCAGGCTCCTCTCGCGGCAGCTCGCGCAGGGGCTCGGGCGCAAGCGGCGCCGGCCCGATCCGGAAGTAGCGGTCGGACTCCTCGTCGAGCCGCTCCTCCAGCCATCCGGCTGCGGCCTTGAACTGCCGGTAGACGGCGAGGCGCGCCGCCAGCTCCTCTGCCGCCTCCTCCGCGTCGAGATCCTCGAGCCCGCTCTCCTCGCCGAACAGCTCCCTCGTCTTCAGCTCGAGCAGCGCGGCGACGAGGACGAGGAACTCCCCGCTCGCCTCCAGGTCGAGCTCGAGCCCGCCGACGGTGGTGTCGCCGAGCCGGCGACCGTGGCGCTCCATGAAGGCGACGACGATCGCCGCGATCTCGACGTCGGCGAGCTCGAGCTCCTCCTTCAGGACGAGCGTGAGGAGGAGGTCGAACGGCCCCTCGAACGCGTCGAGGTCCAGCTCAAGGTCCCGGACGGGGATGGTCACGACCGCGGCGATGGTAGCGGCCGCCCCGGACGCGGCTCGACCGGGCCGCGCCCTCGTCGCTGCGACCAGACGAACGCCACCACTGCTCCGACGAACAGGATCGTCGCGACCCAGAAGTTCAGCCGCATGCCCGCGATCTCGTGAGAGGGGTCGACCCTGAGCTGCTCCTCCCACGTCGCCCGGGCGAACGTGTACCAGATGACATAGAGACAAAACAGGCCGGGTGGTCTGATCCGGAAGCGGCGGTCCACCCAGAGCAGCAGAGCGACGCCGATCATGTCCCAGATGAACTCGTAGAGGAAGGTCGGATGGAAGGTCTCCGCGTCCAGATACTGATCGGGTCGGTTGGCCGGACCGATCTCGAGGCCCCACGGCAGGTCGGTCGGCTTGCCGAACAGCTCCTGGTTGAAGTAGTTGCCGAACCGTCCGATCCCCTGGGCGAGCAGGAGCCCGGGCGCGACGTAGTCGGCGAAGTTGGCGACGCTCTTGCCGGCGCGTCGGACGACGATCGCCCCCGCGAGGCAGCCCCCGGCGATCCCGCCCCAGACGCCGAGACCGCCCTTCCAGATCTCGAAGATGCCGAGCAGCTTCGGGTCGGGCACCTCGTTCCAGCTCGTCACGACGTGGTAGAGGCGCGCGCCGACGATGCCGCCCGCGACACCCCACATGGCGACCTTCAGCACGAAGTCCCAATCCGCGTCGCCCGCCCGGATCGCACGCACGCCCATCAGCCACGTCGCCGCGACGATCCCGAGCAGCAGCATCAGCCCGTAGGCGCGAAACGTGAGGGGCCCGACCTCGATGACGCCGTTCGACGGACTGGGGATCGACGCGATCAGGGTGCCCGGCACCCGATGATTGTAGGGGCGGTACCCGGCCCCGCCCGGACAGGCCCTAGAGCAGGATCTTCAGCGCGACTTCGGCTGGGCAGCCCTGGCGGAGCAGATCGGCGGCCCGGTGGAGGTCGACATCGAGCCGTTCGGCGAGGGCCTGCGCCGACTCGGCGTCGTATCCGGCCCGCTCGAGCTCGTCCATGCGCCACCGAATGACCCGTTCGGATTCGTTCTCTTGCTGAACGTCGAGCTCTGGCGCCGCAGGCATGTGCTCTCTCTCCGGTCGGTCAACTGCTGTGCTCGTTGGTTCGGTTATATCCGACTTGCGGATCTCCCCCGCACGGGGGAACCAGTCAGTTAATCCACGCTTAACCCTAAGGCCCGGCTCCTCCCCTCGTGACCGCTGCCGCTATCACGCGACCGCCGCCTCGCCGAGGAGCGCCTTGACCTCGGCGAAGAAGTCCGCCTCCGGCCGGACGCGGTAGCCCGCCCCCAGCTCGTAGGCCCGCGGACCCGTCGCCAGCTCGAGGTCGAGGACGACCCGCGCCTCGCCGGGGAAGTCGCGAACGACCTGGGCCAGCTCGCGAATCAGGTTCGGCGGCGCCTTCCGCGCGTCGACCCGGAGACGCACCTCGGAGCGCTCCGGCGATGCCTCGAACGCGGCCACCTCGAGCGCGATCAGCTTCGTCTCACCCTCCTGCTTGTGATCGACCCGTCCCTTGACCACGAGCACGCGGTCAGCTTCGAGGAGCTCCCGCGACGATGCGTAGACCGAGTTGAAGACCACCGCTTCGAGCGTGCCCGAGAGATCATCGAGGCGGAGAAACACCATCGGGTCGCCCTTCTTCGTCTGCAGCGTCTTCAGCGCCCCGACGATGCCGCCGACCGTGACCACCTCGCCGTCGCGGCGTCGCTCGACCTCGACGAGAGGGCAGTCCACCTTGCGTCTCAGGGCGTCCCTGACTCCCTGAAGCGGGTGCTCCGACACCCACAGGCCGAGCGATTCCTTTTCCATGGCGAGGAGCTCCTGCCGATCGAACTCGTCGGCCGGAAGCGACGGATGCCGAGCGGCGGCCCCGGTGTCGGTCGACGCGGCGCCGAGGTCGAAGATCGACGCCTGGCCGGCGAGGCGATCTGCCTGCTGCTTGCTCCCGTAGGCGAGCGCCTGCTCGAGGACGCCGAGCATTCCCTTGCGGGAAGCCCCGGTGGAGTCGAGCGCCCCGCATTTGACGAGCGACTCGAGCGCCCGCCTGTTCGCGACCTGGGGATCGACCCGCTCGCAGAAGTCCCAGATCGAGCTGAGCGGCCCTCCCTCGTCCCGGGCGGCGATGATCGAGCGCACTGCCGCGTCGCCCACGTTCTTGACCGCGTTCAGGCCGAACCGGATCTTCCCGTCGACGACGGCGAAGTCGGCCTGCGAGACGTTGACGTCGGGCGGGAGCACCTCGATCCCCAGCTCGGTGCATGCCGCGACGTAGTACGGCACCTTGTCCTTGGTGTTCATCACGGACGAGATCAGAGCGGCCATGTACTCGGCCGGATGATTGGCCTTCAGGTACGCCGTGCGGTAGGCGATCAGCGCGTAGCAGGCCGCGTGGGACTTGTTGAACGAGTAGTCCTGGGCCTGCTCCATGTCCTTCCAGAGCTGGTTCGCGACGGCCGGCGTGACCTCGTTGGCCGCGCATCCCTCGAGAAACTTGTCCTCGAGCGAGGCCATCAGCTCATGGATCTTCTTGCCGATCGCCTTGCGGAGATCGTCAGCCTCGGCAGGCGAGAAGCCGGCGAGCTGCTTCGCGATCTCCATGTACTGCTCCTGGTAGATGCAGATGCCGTAGGTGGCGGCCGTGATCGGGCGCAGGCGATCGTCCGCGAAGGTCACCTGCTCCGAGCCCGCCTTGCGACGACCGTAGACCGGGATGTACCCCATCGGGCCGGGCCGATAGAGGGCGACGAGCGCGATCAGATCCTCGAACTCGGTCGGCCGCACCTGCCGAAGCGCCTCCCGCATCCCTGACGACTCGAACTGGAACACGCCGCTCGCCTCGCCCCGCTGGAGCATGGCGTACGTCCTGGCGTCATCGAGAGGAGCGCCCGCGACGTCAAGGCCTCCGACGAGCTCGACCGCTTTGTCGATCACGTCGAGATTGCGAAGACCGAGGAAGTCCATCTTCAGCAGGCCGAGCGCCTCGACATCCCCCATCGGGAACTGCGTGACGACCTCCTGGTCGGCACCCTTCTGCTGGAGCGGCACGTACTCCGTCAGGGGCCGGTCGCCGATCACGACTCCCGCGGCGTGGATCGAGTCCTGGCGGACGAGCCCCTCGAGCGGCTTGGCGAGATCGACGATGTTGCGGACGACCTCGTCGGCGTCGTAGGCCTGCCGAAGCTCGGCGCCGGGCTTCATGCACTCCTCGAGGTACACCTTCGGGCCCTCGGGAATCAGCTTCGCGATCCGGTCGACGGTGCCGTAGGGGACGTCGAGCACCCGCCCGGCGTCACGTACGGCCGCGCGGGCCATCATCGTCCCGAACGTGATGATCTGGGCGACGCGGTCGCGGCCGTACTTGTCCGCCACGTAGTTGATCACCCGATCCCGGCCGTGGACGGAGAAGTCGATGTCGATGTCGGGCATCGACTTCCGGCCCGGGTTGAGGAAGCGCTCGAACAGCAGGTCGTACGCGATCGGGTCGATATCGGTGATCTCGAGGCAGTAGGCGACGAGCGAGCCCGCGGCCGACCCCCGGCCCGGTCCGACGCCGATTCCGTTTCGCCTGGCGTAGCCGACGAAGTCCGAGACGATCAGAAAGTAGTCGGCGAAGCCCATCTCGCGGATCGTCTTGAGCTCGAACCGAAGGCGGTCCTGCAGCTCCGGCGTGATCCGCTCGTAGCGCCGGGCCAACCCCTTCTCGCAGAGCTCGACGAGGTACTCGAACGGGTCGCGCCCCTCCGGCGTCGGAAAGGTCGGCAGCAGGATCCGCCCGAGCTCCATCGTCACGTTGCAGCGTTCGGCGATCTCGAGCGTGCGGCGCAGCGCGTCCTCGTGGCCGGGGAAGTCGAGCGCCATCTCCTCCGGGGTCTTGAAGTAGAACTGGTCGGTCTCGAAGCGCCACCGGCTCGGGTTTGCGAGCGAGTCGCCCGACTGGATGCAGAGCAGCGCCTCGTGGGCCCGAGCGTCCTCGTGGCGGAGGTAGTGCACGTCGCCGGTCGCCACGAGCGGCAGGCCCGTCTTCTCGGCCGCCTCGGCGAGGAGCGGCGTCAGACGCGCCTGCACCTCGAGGCCTGCGTTCTGCATCTCGACGTAGACCTGGTCGCGCCCGAAGATGTCCGTCAGCCGGCCGAGCTCGCGGACGGCGTCGTCGGGACTCCCCTGCTCGAGCGCTTTGCAGACGCGCCCGGAGAGACACCCGGAGAGCGCGACGAGCCCGGTCGAGTGCGCGTCGAGGAGCTCCCAGTCGACCCGGGGCTTGTAGTAGTAGCCCTCGAGGTAGCCGAGCGACGACAGCCTGATCAGATTTGCGTACCCGTCGTTCGTCTCGGCGAGGAGCGTTAGATGTGCGTAACCCTTGCGCTGCGCGCGGCGGTCGTCGGCGACGTAGACCTCGCAGCCTACGATCGGCTTCAGGCCGTTCTTGCCGGCCTGGCGGTACAGCTCGACGGCGCCGGCGAGCGAGCCGTGATCGGTGATTGCGACGGCTGGCATGCCGAGCTCGGCTGCCCGGGCGGCGAGATCGGGGATCCTGCAGGCGCCGTCGAGGATCGAGTACTCGGAGTGGACGTGCAGGTGGACGAACGGCGCGTCGGGCACGGGAAGGCCATTGTAGGCCCGCCCCAGGATGACCCCCGACGGCCCGTCCAGGGGCGTGTCCCGGGAACCCTGGTGCGTTCGCGGGCTGGGTTTCTGGACAGGCCCCTTACGCCTGCAACGAGGTGAGCGCGGCGATCCCGACCAGCGTCAGCACCACCCCTGTCGCCTGGAGGCGAGTCAGCCGCTCGCCGAACGCGACGAACCCGCCGACGATCGCAACGACCGCGTACTGGGACGCGAGCACCGCGGCGATCGCCACGTTCCCGGCGGCCCCCGCGAGGAAGGCTGCGTACCCGGACATGTCGAGCGCGGCCATCGCGACCGCGAACTTGATCGCGGCTCGCGGCAGCCTGAACGCTCGCACGCCGCCGATCACGAGCGCCGCCGGAGCGATCGCGGCGACGGCCGTCGCGCGGGAGGCGGCAAGCGTCCAGGCGACGCCGAGCTGCTCCTGGGCCTCGGCCCCGGCGACGAACGTGCACCCGAAGAGCAGCGCGGCCCCGACCGCCAACGTGAGCTCGCGACCCGTAAACCGGCCGTGCGTTCCGGTGTCGGGACGGATGCCGGCGACGACGACGCCGAGGACGATCAGCCCGAGCGCGGCTCCGACACCGCGCGCGAGCGTCTCTCCGAAGGCAACGACAGCGATGAGCGCTGCGGTCGCGCCGTCCGCCGAGACGATCGGTGTCACGAGGCTCACCTTGCCGTGGCGAACCGCGAGCAGCCAGCAACCCATGGCCGACACGTAGCCGAGCCCCGCAGACGCCCCCCAGGCCCAGGCCGCGGCCGATGCCGACGGAGAGCCCGCCGCCGCGGCGAACGGCGCCACGAGAGCGAGCCCGATCACCATCGACACCGCGAGCGCGGAAACCGTCCCCACCGACCGAACAAGCTTCGTGCCGGCGACCGTCGAGACGCCCCAGGCGAGCGCAGCCAGGAGACCGAACCAGATCGCCGTCATCGACAGACCCCTACCGCACGGGCCGGATCGAGGTCACTCCGGCGCGCTCGATTCCGACGGGGCTCAGCGGTCGGCGAGGAGCGTCGGGTAGCCGCCGGCGTCGAAGGTCCGCACGAAGTCGCCGAGGCCATGTTCGAACTCGAGCCGGCGGCCGTACGCGCGCCGATAGTCGACGATCAGCACTCCCAGGTCCTCGAACGCGCGCTCGAGCACGCAACCGCCGCCGTCCCACGCCGTGCAGGCCGCGGGAAGCTCGTACAGTGGGTCGACGCCGTACGCGCGGCGAATCGCATTCACGCGGCGCAGCACGTCCTCGAGCGGGCTCGTCTCCGGGGCGTCCCTCCGCCGCTCGGGTTGCGTGACCTGCACGCGCTCAGTGTAGAGCGCCGCCGTCTCGTGGTCATCGTCGAGACACGTGGATCACCGGCTTGCCGTTCTCGGCCCGGAGACGCTCGATCAGCTCGGACGCGTCGCTTCGCGTCGCCGGATACTCCTCGCCGCAGCGCTCACAGAGCTCGCGCGCGATCGCATACACCTGCCGAACCGTCGGCCGGTTGCCGGGTACCCGCCCGGGTGGGGACCAGGAGCGCACGCTGCACAGGCAACCACGGATCAGGCTACGCGTGGCGCCCGGCTCGGTCAGAAAAGCGTCACGATCCGTCCACAGCCAGGGGGACGAGCTCGAAGCGGTCGACGTCGACGAGGCCGCGGTCCGTGATCTTCAGGCTCGGGATCACCGACAGGGCGAGAAACGCAAGCGCCTGAAAGGGAGAGCCGACGGTGCAGCCGAGCTCACGCGCCGCGGCGACGCACGCCTCGCTCGCGGCTACGACCTCGGCGAGAGGCGCGTCCGAGAGCAGGCCCGCGATCGGGAGCGGGAGCTCGGCCCGGACGCCGCGATCCTCGATCGCGACGATCCCCCCTTCTGTCTCCCTGAGGCGCTGCACCGCCCGCGCCATGTCGCCGTCGTCGACGCCGACCACGACGATGTTGTGCGCGTCGTGGGCGACCGTCGAGGCGAGCGCGCCGCGCCGCAGGCCGAAGCCGCGGACGAAGCCGAGCCCGATCCGCCCGGTGCCGAGATGGCGCTCGACGACCGCGATCTTCGCGAGGTCGCGCCCCGGGTCGGCGACGGCGACGCCGTCGACGACGGTCATGTCCTCGACGAGCGCGTCCGTGACGATCTGATCCGGCACGAGGCCGATCACGCGTGCCCGCCCTCCCGCCCGCCCCCGCCCGCCTCCCCACGGAACGCGGAAGTCGTTCGACGACACCGGCTCGATCCTCACGGTGTGGCGCACCCAGTCGGGCACCTCCGCCCGCGGGATGTCCGCCACGGGGGCGCCGCGCTTCAGCACGAGGTCGGGGACGAAGCGCTCGAGGTCGGGAAGCACGAGCAGATCGGCCTGGTAGCCGGGCGCGACCGCTCCGAGACGGTCGAGGCCGTGCCACGTGGCCGCGTTGTGCGACGCGATCACGAGGGCGTCCTCGGGTGTGATCCCCCACGCGACCGCGTCCCTGACGATCGAGTTGACGTGCCCTTCCTCGGCGATGTGCTCGGGTTCACGGTCGTCCGTGCAGAACGCGAGTCGACCCGGCCCGAACTCGCGCACGAGCGGGAGGAGCGCGTGCAGGTTGCGAGCGACCGACGCCTCGCGAATCAGCACCCACAGGCCGGCGCGCAGGCGCTCCCGCCCCTCCTCGAGCGTGGTCGCCTCGTGATCCGAGCGGATCCCCGCGGCGGCGTACGCCTGGAGCTGCTTCCCGAGCACCCCGGGCGCATGGCCGTCGACGTGGCGGGCCCCGTCGAGCTCGAGCTTCGCCAGCTCCCTCGGGTCGCCGGCCACGACGCCGGGGAAGTTCATCATCTCGGCCAGCCCGATCACCCGACGGCGCCGCAGCAGCCCCTCGAGGTCACCCGGAGTCAGGCGGCGGCGGGGCGACTCGAAGTCGGACGCGGGCACGCACGACGAGGCCATGAAGAAGACGTCGAGCGGGAGCCCCGCGCAGACGTCGAGCAGCCAGTGGACGCCGTCCGTGCCGAGGACGTTCGCGATCTCGTGCGGGTCGGCGACGACCGTGGTCGTCCCGAGCGGGAGGATCAGCCGTGCCAGCTCGTCGACCAGGAGCTTCGGCGTCTCGACGTGCATGTGGGCGTCGACGAAGCCCGGGACGACCCATCGGCCGCGCGCATCGAGCGTCTCGCGCCCCGCGTAGTCGCCGAGGCCCGCCACGACGCCGTCGACGATCGCCACGTCGACGTCGAGCCACTCCCGGGTGAAGACCGAGAGGACGCGGCCTCCCGTGACGACGAGGTCGGCGGGCTCGTCCCCGCGGGCGACGGCGATACGGCGGGCCAGCTCGCTCGTCACAGCGCGATGTCGTCGGGCCTGACGGGTACCCGGGTGAGCTCGCGCCCGGTGGCGTCGCGCAGCGCGGCCACGATCGCCGCGGTCGAGACGACGGTCGGCGGCTCGCCGACGCCCTTGACGCCGTACGGCGCGTCGGGCTCGGGCTCCTCGACGAGCTCGGCGACGACCGCTGGCATGTCGAGGGTGGTCGGGCATCAGGTAGTCGGTGAAGCTCGCGTTCGTGATCAGGCCGTCGCGCGTCTGGACCTCCTCCATCAGCGCGAGGCCGAGCCCCTGGGCCGTCCCCCCGACGATCTGACCATGGACGGCGGCGGGGTTCAGCGCGCGACCGACGTCCTGCGCGGTGCCGATCCAGACGACCCGCGTCAGGCCGAGCTCGACGTCGACCTCGACGACGACGCGCATCGCGGCGCACGCGAAGGCGACGTGCGCGGGGCCCGACGTGACCCGACCGGTTTCCGGGTCGAGGGGCGCCGTGGGCACGTGCCGGTAGATGCGCTCGACGTCGATCTCCTCGCCCGGGGCGAGCGTCCCGCCGCGCCGGGAGAGCTCGCTCGTCGCCGCGCGGCACGCGAGCTGCACCGCCCCGGCGGTCATCCACGTCTGACGCGAGGCCGACGACGACCCCGCCGACGCGACGGTCGCCGTCGAGTGAGGCGCCAGGATCACGTCAGCGACGTCGAGCTCTGTGCGCGCGACCTGAAGCATCACGTTCGTGACGCCCTGGCCGACCTCGGCGGCCGCGCAGTGAACCTCGGCGACGAGCTCGCCGGCCGCCCCCGGGAAGAGCCGGATGCGGGCCGCCGTGTAGTCGTCGAAGCCCTCGGAGAAGCAGAGGTTCTTGAACCCGACCGCGAGGCCGACCCCTCTGCGGACACCCTCGCCCCGGGTCGTGTTTCCGGCCCCGCCGGGCAAGCGGATCGGATCCCGTGGGAGCTCTTCCGGCCCGGGGACGGGAATCGCAGCGCAGCGGCGGATCGTCTCCGCGACCGGGAATGACCCCGTGATCGTCTGTCCGGTCGGCAGCGCGTCACCGGGCCCAAGGGCGTTGCGAAGCCGGAGCTCGACCGGATCGATGCGCAGCGCCGCGGCGAGCCTGTCCATCTGCGCTTCGGCGGCGAAGCACGTCTGGACGGCGCCGAATCCGCGCATCGCGCCGCAGGGCGGGTTGTTCGTGTAGACGGCCGTTCCCTCCACGAGCGCGTTCGGCACGCGGTACGGCCCGCACGCGAACGCGACGGCATTCGCGATCACGGCGGCCGAGCTCGACGCGTACGCGCCGCCGTCGATCAGGATCTCGGCCCGGACGCAGACGAGGTCGCCACCCCGGGACGCGCGGTGCTCCATCCGGATGCGAGCGGGGTGCCGGTGGACGTGCCCGGCAAACGACTCGTCGCGGCTGTAGACCATTCGCACCGGCCGCTCCGCGGCGAGGGCGAGCATGGCGCCGTGGATCTGCATGGACAGATCCTCGCGGCCTCCGAAGGCGCCGCCGACGCCGGCGAGATGCACGCGGACCAGCTCGGGCGGCAGCGCGAGGCACGGGGCGATCTGGTCGCGGTCGACGTGCAACCACTGCGTCGCGACGTGGATGTCGACGCCTCCCGCGCCATCCGGAACGGCGAGGCCCGCCTCCGGGCCGAGGAAGGCCTGATCCTGCGTCGCGACCTCGTACACGCCGTCCACCGCCACGTGGCCCACCGCGTCCGGGTCGCCGTGACGGACGAGGATCGAGCGGACGACGTTCGGACGCGGGTCGTCCCGCCAGCCGCGACCCATCGTCGGCCGGTCGGGATGGAGCGGCTCCCGCTCCGTCGCCGTCTCGGGGTCGACGATCGGCTCGAGCGGCTCATACTCGACCTTCACGGCATCGGCGGCCCGGCGCGCCTGCTCCGGCTCCTCGGCCGCAACGACGGCCACCGGCTCACCGAAGAAGCGGACGCGGTCGATGGCGAGCACCGGCTGGTCCTGAACCTCGAGCCCGTAGTTCTTCGCGCCCGGGACGTCCTCGTGCGTCAGGACCGCATGAACGCCCGGCATCCGCCGGGCGGCGCCCGTGTCGATCTCGAGGATCCGCGCATGGGCCTGCGGGCTGCGAACGGTACGCCCGTGCAGCATCCCGGCTACGAGGAGGTCGCTCGCAAAGGCGAACTCGCCCGTGACCTTCGGGATCGCGTCCACCTTGCGCACGCCCTCGCCGACGCGACCGAGCTCGAGCCCTCCGGTCGCGACGCTCACGGCCGGCTCGCGCTCCGCACCGCGTCGACGATCGCCTGATAGCCGGTGCAGCGGCAGAGGTTGCCCGACAGCGCCTCGCGGATCTCATGCTCGCTCGGCGTGGGATTCGACTCGAGGAGGTCGGCGGCCGCGACAACGAGCCCAGGGGTGCAGAAGCCGCACTGCACGGCACCGGCTCGGACGAATGCCTCCTGCACCGGGTGGAGGACGCCGTCGCGTGCCAGGCCTTCCACGGTGATCACACGCCGACCGTCCGCCTGGGCGGCGAGTACGAGGCACGCGCAGACGAGCTCGCCGTCGAGGAGCACCGAGCACGAGCCGCACTCGCCCTGCTCGCACGCGTTCTTCGAGCCGGGTTGCTCGAGGTCGTCACGGAGCGCCGCGAGCAGGCTCGAGCCCGGCCAGACGTCGGCCTCCACGCGCTCGCCGTTCAGCTCCAGCGACAACCTCACGTCAGGCACCGGTCGAGGGCGCGCGTCGTCAGCACGCGGAGGGCGTGGCACCGGTAGGCGGCCGTTCCCCGCACGTCGTCGATCGGCGACGCGGCCTGCGCAACCCGTTCGGGGAAGCCGTCTCGCTCGTCGAGCGGCGCCGTGACGAGACGGGCGACCGGAGCGCACGAGCCGAACGCGGCACGCAGCTCGCCCCGCTCGCGGTCCGCCACCAGCGCGAGCGACGCGACGGAGATGACCATGGCGTTGCGCGGCCCGACCTTCATGAACGTCTGCGGCGCATGAGATACCGCCACCGAGACGCCCGTGACGAGCTCGTCCGGGGCGAGCGCGTTCTCCTTCACCCCGACGAGGAACTCCGTCAGTGCCGTCCGGCGCTCGCCGCGCACGCTCGCGATCTCGACCTCGGCGCCTTCGACGAGAAGCGGCGGCAGCGCGTCCCCGGCCGGCGAGGCGGTGCCGAGGTTGCCACCGATCGTGCCGCGGTTTCGGATCTGCGGCGAGCCGACGGTGCGCGACGCCTCCGCAAGGGCCGGCAGCAGCTCGGCGAGCGGCCCGCGCATCGCCTCGGCGTACGTCACCCCGGCCCCGAGCCGGAGCGTCCCGTTCTCGCGCGCCCAGCCGCGGAGCTCGTCGATCCTCCCGAGGTCGAGGATCGCCTCCGGCCGTGCGCGGCCGAAGTTGAGCTCGACCATCAGATCGGTGCCGCCCGCGATCGGAACCGCGTCGGGGCGCTCGGCCTTCAGCTCGAGCGCCGCAGCGAGACCGCTGGGCCGGAGCACCTCCACGTCGGCGAAGCGTAGACGCGGGCGGTGCCGGAAGGAGGAGCACCGCCCGCGTCGGTCGAGACGTCGGGCCTGACTAGCCGGACGGCTCCATCGCCGGCCGCGGAGCCGGTGTGGGTGCGGGGGTCGGCGCGTGGCCACGCTCCCAGGGGAGCGGCATCGTCGAGTTGGCGAGGTATCCGCCCGGAACCGGGATGTAGAACTCGGGGTAGCCCCACATGCCGTGCTCGGAGACGTCGAGACCGGCCGTCTCGACCTCGGGCTCCACGCGGATCCCGGCGATCCTCTTCATCGCCCAGAGAGCCCCGAACGACACGGTGAACGTGAACGCCCCCACGGCCGCAAGCCCGAGCGCCTGGACGCCGAGCTGGTGCGCCCCGCCCCCGTAGAACAGCCCAGGCTGCCCGGTGGCGAGGTTCTCCGCCAGCTTCGGCACCGTGAAGAACCCCAGCGCAAGGGTGCCCCACACACCGGCCATGCCGTGCGCGGCGAGCGCTCCGATCGGGTCGTCGATGCCGACGCGCTCGACGAGCAGGACGCCCAGCACGACGATCACGCCGGCGAGGAAGCCGATCACGAGCGCGGCCCACGGGGCGACGAACGCGCACGCCGCCGTGATCGCGACGAGGGCGGCGATCGCCCCGTTCAGCATCATCGACAGGTCGGGCTTGCGGATCACGATCCACGAGGTCGCGACGGCGCCGATCACGCCGGCGGCGGCCGCGAGGTTCGTGTTCAGCGCGACGTACGCGAAGAAGCCGATCCCGCCGAAGTCGACGCTCAGCGTCGAGCCGGGATTGAAGCCGAACCAGCCGAACCAGAGGATCAGCACGCCGAGCGTGACGAACGGGATGTTGTGGCCCGGGATCGGGTTCGGCTTGCCGTCGGCGCCGAACTTCCCGATGCGCGGTCCGAGCAGGAGCGCTCCGGCCAGGGCAGCGAGCGCCCCCTGGTAGTGCACCACGGTCGAGCCGGCGAAGTCCTGCATCCCCTTGGAGAACAGCCACCCTTCGGGGCTCCAGATCCAGTGCGAGACGAGCGAGTACACGAGCGTGAAGACGATCCCGAACGCGAAGTACACCCAGAGCTTCGTCCGCTCGGCCATCGCGCCCCAGACGATCGCCAGCGAGACGCCGCAGAAGACGACCTCGAACATATAGCCGGCCGCGGCCGGGATCTGCGAGAACCACGAGAACGGCGCGGCCCCGATCGCGAGCAACTCGTCGATCGACGGGAAGAACCCGGAGCCGCCGACGAAGCCGTTGCCCCCGTCGCCGAAGGCCATCCCGTACCCGACGAGGTAGTAGACGATCGACGCCAGCGCGAAGATCAGCACATTCTTGGCCGCGATGTGACCGACGTTCTTCATCCTCGTCAGCCCCGCCTCGAGGAAGGCGAAGCCGGCCTGCATGAACATGACGAGCACGGCCGCGACGAGCACCCACACCGTGCTGGTGGCAAACGTGAGGTCCTTCAACGTCATGGTGACCCCACCACCCCACCCCCGCCCACGGAAGGCCCGCCCGCCCGGGCGCGACCCCACACGACCTCCTCGCCTTCCAGTCCGGCGCCGGTCCGGTTGTGCGTGACGTTCGCCACCGGGGAGGTCCAGACGATCCCGTCGCCCGACTCGTTGCCGCTTCGCGCCGAGTCGACGATCGCGTGAACGATCTCCTCTGCCTTCGCGTCGTCGACCAGGAACACGAGCAGCGCCTTCGGCAGGAAGCGCGACTCGAACACCCGGCCCCGGTACTCGTGGGTGATCCCGCGCTGCCGGCCGTGCCCCACGGCCTCGACCACGGTGACCCCGACGTGGCCGGACTGCTCCTCGACCGCGTCGATCACCGTCTCGACCCGCTCCCGGATCACCACCGCCTCCACCTTGACCATCGCCCCTCCTCGCTTGGACCAACAAAAAAGCCCCAGGGGCCGAAGCCTCTGAGGCACCAATGCCTTCCCGGGCCGCCTGCGCCGGCGACCCTGCTGAGTAAACCTAGCGGGTCGGGCGGATGGCCGCAAGGGCCAAGGTCACGACCACCGTTTTGCCTCCCTGTCGAGGGCGTCGCCCGCGCGGAGTAGCGTTGGCTCCCGTCATGGCCTCCTCGCTCTTCGGCTCGTACGCGACCGAGTGGCTCGACCTCGTGCTCCGCTGGCTGCACGTTGTCGCGGGGATCGCCTGGATCGGCTCGTCCTTCTACTTCATCGCGCTCGACTACCACCTGCTCCCGCCGAAGGACGAGGGCGACGCCGCCCGCGGCGTCGGCGGCGAGTCGTGGGAGATCCACGGCGGCGGCTTCTACCACGTGCAGAAGTACCGCGTCGCGCCCGGGCGGCTACCCGAGCCGCTGCACTGGTTCAAGTGGGAGGCCTACACGACGTGGCTCTCCGGCTTCGCGCTTCTGGTCGTCCTCTACTACCTCGACGCCGACGTCCGGCTCGTCGACCCGAACGTCGCGAATCTCGGCTCCACCGCGGCGATCGCGCTCAGCGTCGGGCTGCTCCTCGTCACATGGGTCGTCTACGACGTGCTCTGCCGGCTGCTCGGGGGCCGCGACCTCGTGCTCGGAGCCGTTCTGGTCGTGCTGATCGCGGCGGCCGCGTTCGGCGTGTCGGAGCTGTTCGCGCCGAGAGCCGTGTACCTCCAGATCGGCGCGATGCTCGGGACGATCATGGCCGCCAACGTCTTCCTCGTCATCATCCCCGCCCACAGGGAGCTGATCCGGGCGAAGCGGGAGGGGCGCGACCCGGACGCCGGCTGGAACGCGAGGGCGAAGCAGCGCTCGGTGCACAACAACTACCTGACGCTGCCGGTCGTGTTCACGATGCTCGCCGGCCACTTCCCGCTCGCCTACGGCGCCGACGACGGCTGGCTCGTGCTCGTCGCGATCATGCTGCTCTCCGCCTGGCTGCGGCTCTTCTTCAACCTCCGCCACCAGGGGAGGACCGTGTGGGCGATCCCCGCGAGCGGTGCGGTCGGCCTCGCGCTCGTTGCGATCTGGCTGGCGCCGCGGGGCGGCGACTCCGCCGTGCCGCCCCCCTCGTCGGCGGCCGGGGGCAAGACGGTCTTCGCGTCGGCCGGCTGCGGCTCGTGCCACACCCTCGCCGACGCGGGCGCTGCGGGCACCGTCGGCCCGAGTCTCGACGCGGCGAGGCCGTCCCGGGAGCTCGTCGTCGAGCGCGTGACGAACGGCCAGGGGGCGATGCCGTCGTTCCGGGGACAGCTCTCCCCGGTCGAGATCGAGGCAGTCGCCGGCTACGTCGCGGCCAGCGCCGGCCGCTGACCCTCAGTCGACGGTCCAGGTGTCGCCCGAATGGAGCAGCGCCTCGAGGTCGCCCGGGCCGAGCTTCTGGACGGCCTCCGCGATCTGCTCGTCGACCGCCTCGCCGAAGACGGAGCGCTCGGTCGCGCGGAACACGCCGATCGGGGTCGGGCCGGTCGGGCGCTCGGCCAGGTGGGCCAGCGAGAACGCGAGGCTCGGATCGGGGCGGTACGCGTCGTGGACGAGGAGCGCCTGCTCACCGACGTCGTCGACGTCAACGAGCTCGAGCCCGCCGTCGGGCTTCTGGACGACACCGCGCGCACCGTCGAGCCCGAAGCGGATCGGCTGTCCGTGCTCGAGCCGAATCTGATTCAGGCCCTTACTCTCCTTGTCGGTGAGCGCGTCGAAGGCGCCGTCGTTGAACACCGGGCAGTTCTGGTAGATCTCGACGAACGCCGCGCCGCGATGCTCGGCGGCCGCGCGCAGCACGCTGGTGAGGTGCCCCTTGTCGACGTCGAGCGTTCTCGCGACGAACGTCGCTCCGGCGCCGAGCGCGAGCGCGAGCGGGTTGAAGGGATGGTCGAGCGCGCCGAAGGGCGTCGACTTCGTCACCTTGCCGCGCTCGCTCGTGGGCGAGTACTGGCCCTTCGTCAACCCGTAGATCTGGTTGTTGAAGAGAAGGATCTTGATCGGCACATTCCGCCGCAGCGCGTGGATCAGGTGGTTGCCGCCGATCGAGAGCGAGTCGCCATCGCCGGTGATCACCCAGACCGACAGGTCCGGCCGGGCCGTGGCGAGCCCGGTCGCCAGCGCGGGCGCGCGGCCGTGGATCCCGTGCACGCCGTACGTGTTCATGTAGTAGACGAAGCGCCCGGCGCACCCGATCCCGGCCACGAACACCATCCGCTCGGGCGGGATCCCGAGCTCGGGCAGGAAGCCCTGCATCGCAGCCAGGACCGCGTAGTCGCCGCACCCCGGGCACCAGCGCACGTCCTGGTCGGAGGTGAAGTCCTTGCGCGTCAGCTCGGTGGACGCCATCAGAGCGCCTTCTCGATCGCCGTCTCGACGTCGGCCGCGGAGATCGGCTGGCCGTCCACCTTCGAGTAGAGAATCGCGTCGGCGAGGAACTCCGCCCGGACGACCCGCCACAGCTGGCCGGTGTTCATCTCCGGCACGAGCACCTTCGGATAGGAGCGCACGACGTCGCCGAGGTTGCGCGGGAACGGGCTCAGGTGGAACAGGTGCGCCGACGCGACCCGGTGGTCGCGGCGCCGGACGCGTCGGACGCCCGCGCGGATGGCGCCGTAGGTCGAGCCCCAGCCGAGCACGAGGAGCTCGGCGTCCCCGTCGGGGTCGTCGACCTCGAGCTCGGGAATGTCATCGGCGATTCGCGCCACCTTCGCCGCGCGCAGGTGCGTCATCCGCTCGTGGTTGGCCGGGTCGTAGGAGATGTTCCCGGTGCCGTCCTCCTTCTCGAGCCCGCCGATCCGATGCTGGAGCCCGGGCGTGCCCGGGACCGCCCACGGGCGGGCGAGGTTCTCGTCGCGAAGGTACGGCCAGAACGCGCCGTCGGCATTCGGCTCGGTTGCGAACGCAGGCTCGATCTCGGGCAGCTCCTCGACGTCCGGCAGCAGCCACGGCTCGGACGAGTTGCCGAGGAACGTGTCCGAGAGGAGGATGACCGGAGTGCGGTAGGTGACGGCGATCCGCACCGCTTCGATCGCCGCGTCGAAGCACTGCGACGAGGTGTAGGCGGCGACGATCGGGAGCGGCGACTCGCCGTGCCTTCCGTAGAGCGCCTGCAGGAGGTCGGCGGCCTCGGTCTTCGTCGGCATCCCGGTCGACGGGCCAGCCCGCTGGACGTCGACGACGACGAGCGGGAGCTCGAGCGCGACCGCGAGCCCGATCGTCTCCGCCTTCAGGTCCATGCCCGGTCCGCTCGTCCCGGTCACGCCGAGCTGGCCGCCGAACGCAGCGCCGAGCGCGAGGTTTGCCGCGGCGATCTCGTCCTCGGCCTGGAGCGTGCGCACGCCGAAGTTCTTGTGGCGCGAGAGCTCGTGCAGAAGCTCCGAGGCGGGCGTGATCGGGTAGCTGGCGTAGAGGAGCGGCAGCCCGGAGCGGACGCTCGCGGCGACGAGGCCCCAGGCGAGCGCGGTGGCGCCGTTGACGTTGCGGTACGTGCCCGGCGCGGCCGGCGCGGGCTTGACCTCGACCTGGACGCCGATCAGCTCGGTCGTCTCTCCGAAGTTCCAGCCGGCCGTGAACGCTGCGAGGTTCGCGTCGTGGATCTCCGGGCGCGAGCCGAACTTCGCGTCGATCCATCGCTCGGTGACGTCGGTGGGGCGCCCGTACATCCACGAGACGAGTCCGAGCGCGAAGAAGTTCTTCGAGCGTTCCGCCTCGCGGTTCGTGATTCCGGCGATCCCCTCGGTCGCCCGGACCGAGAGCGACGTCATCGGCACCCGGTGAACCGTGTAGCCGTCGAGGCTCCCGTCGGCGAGGGGGTTGGCCGGGTAACCCGCCTTGTCGAGGTTGCGATCGGAGAACTCGTCCTCGTCGGTGATGATCGTCCCCCCGGGCTCGAGCGCGCCGAGGTTGGCCCTGAGCGCCGCCGGGTTCATCGCCACGAGCACGTTCGGGCGGTCGCCCGGGGTGAGGATGTCCTTGGAGGCGAAGTGGATCTGAAAGGCCGAGACGCCGTGGAGCGTCCCGCGGGGCGCCCGGATCTCCGCCGGGAAGTCCGGCAGGGTCGCGAGGTCGTTGCCGAGGACGGCCGTCGCGTTCGTGAACCGATCGCCCGCGAGTTGCATGCCGTCCCCCGAGTCGCCGGCGAACCGGACGACTACGCGCTCTCGCTCTTCGACTGCTTTCGTCACTCAGGGACTGGGGGCGGCACGACCTCTGCGGCCATCGTACACCCAGGCGGCGACGGGTCAGCCGGTGTTGCGCAGCGCCGCGGCGATCCCCGCGATCGAGCGCGCGAGCGGCATCCGCGCGTCCTCGTCGCCGCCGCGGTAGCGACGCAGGAGCTCGATCTGGATCGCGTTCATCGGATCGACGTACGGATTGCGCAGCTGGATCGACTGCTGCACGACGGGCTGGCGGTCGAGGAGGTTCGGCGTCTCGACGATCGCGAGCACGGCGTTCACGGTGCGGCGATGCTCGCCGACGATCGGCGCGAACAGCCGGTCGTCGGCGACGAGGTCGAGGTACCCGGCGGCGATCTCCAGGCTCGACTTGGCGAGGGTCATCTCGAGGTTCTCGACAAGCGAGCGGAAGAACGGCCAGTCGCGATAGAGGCCACGGAGCTCGTCGACGGTCGCCGCCTCGAAGGCGGTGCCGCATCCGTACCAGGCCGGCAGCAGGCAGCGGTTCTGCGTCCAGGCGAAGATCCAGGGGATCGCCCGCAGCGACTCGAGCCCGTCCTCCGCGGACGGTCGGCGCGCCGGGCGCGAGCCGAGCTCGAGCAGCGCGAGCTCGTCCACCGGCGTGAAAGCGCGAAGGAACGGCACGAAGCCGGGGTCGCCGACGAGCGACCGGTACGCGGTGAACGCAGCATCGGAGAGCGCGGTCATCGTCGCTCGCGCGCCCGGCGGCGGCTCCGGTCGCGCGACGTCCGGGAACGCGGCCAGGAGCGTCGCCGCGAGCACGGCCTCGAGGTTGCGCTCGGCGAGGCCCGGAAGGCCGTACTTGAACGAGATCGTCTCGCCCTGCTCGGTCAGCTTCAGCCGTCCCGGCGGACAGCCCGATGGCTGGGCGAGCACGGCCGCGTGGGTCGGCCCGCCGCCGCGCCCCGTCGAGCCGCCGCGGCCGTGGAAGACCGTCAGCTCGACGCCGCGCTCGCGGGCGAGGGCGGCCAGGGACTCCTGGGCGCGGAAGATCTCCCACTGCGCCGTCAGGTAGCCACCGTCCTTGCCCGAGTCGGAGTAGCCGACCATGACCTCGAGCCGCCCGTCGGAACCGACCCGGCCCGAGTCGAGGAGCTCCGCGACGATTGCGGGCGCGGCGCGAAGGTCGTCGATCGACTCGAACAGCGGACAGGGTCGGAGTCCGTCGCCGGCCAGGTCGAGCACGGCCGTGACGTCGGCGGCCGACGTCGTCCCCGAGACGACGACGGTGTCGATCGCGCGGTCGCCGCAACGGGTGCGGGCCTGGGCCGCCGCGGCGATCGTGTCGCGGACGCGCGGCTCGCCCAGCTCGCGCGCGTGAACGCGGACGTCGAGCTTGGCGGCGTGAAAGCCGAAGATCTCGACCCGGCGGCGAAGCGAGGCGAGGTGGCCGTCGGCGATTCTCGCGCCGCGGTTGGCCCGCAGGCTCCGGTCGATCAGATCGAGGTCGGCGGCGAGCTCGTCCGCGTCGGCGTAGCCCGGCTCCGGGCCGCCGGCCAGGGTGTTGCCGAGCCGCCGCCAGACGAACGAGAGCTTGCGGCGGTAGGGCTCGTCGGCGTTCTGGCGCCCGATCTCGGCGAAGTAGACGGGGAGCTCTCCCTCGTCGCGGGCGAGTGACGCCTCGAGCTCGCCCGACACGGCGACGAGCTGGGACGAGACCGCCAGCGTTCGCGCGAGCTCGCGCACCTCCCCGCGGTAGCGTTCGAGAACCAGCCGGCGGCCGCGCTCGAGCCCCTCCTCGAGCGTGTCGGGGCCGGCGGACGGGTTGCCGTCGAGGTCGCCGCCGATCCAGCTGCCGAACCGCAGCGGCGACGGCGCGCGAGCGAGGCGCCGCCGGAGGGCCGCGAGCACGGCCGGCGCTGCGTCGAGCAGGCTCGTCTCGAAAAACCAGAGCCCGTGGCGGATCTCGTCGACGACGCGCGGGCGGCGGGAGCGGACCTCGTCGGTCTGCCAGAGAATCGTGATCTCCTCGGCGAGCTCGTCGTCGACTGGGTCGCCCGCGTCCAGCCGGTCGAGCAGGCACGAGAGGCGAAGCTGCGCTGCCAGCGTTCCCCGCCGAGTCGCTTCTGTCGGGTGCGCCGTGACCACGAGCTCGAGCGAGATCTGCGAGACGGCTTCGGCGAGTCGATCTCCCGTGACGCCGGCGTCGTCGAGCCGGGCGAACGCTTCGGCGAGCGATTCACGCGGCGCGTGTGCTCCCCGTCCGTAGGCACGTCGCCGGCGCAGGCGGTGGTGTTGCTCGGCGACGTTCGCGAGCTGGAAGTAGAGGCCGAAGGCCCGCAGCACGTCGGCCTGACGCACGGGCCCCAGCGCGCGTACGGCCTCGCCCAGCTCGCCGCGCCGGGTGGGATCGTCGCTCGCCCGGGCCGCCCGCGACAGACGGCGGATCACCTCGACCTCGGCGAGCAGCTCGTCCCCCTCCTGCTCGGCAAGCACGCGACCGAGCGCCTCGCCGAGCAGGCGGACGTCGCGGCGAAGCGGCGCGTCCGAGCTCACTGCGAGAGCACGGCTGCGAGCGTCGAGGCGTCGACGTTTCGTCCGGTGACGACGGCGACCACCCGGCCGGCGCCGCGCACCTTTCCCGCGATCAGGGCCGCGGTCGCAGCCGCGCCGGCGCCCTCGGCGACGAGGCCGTGCTCGCGGACGAGGAAGCGCATCGCCTCGGCGATCTCCGCCTCCGAGACGGCGACGACGTCCGCGACGTGGTCACGTACGAGCGGAAAGGTGACAGCGCCCGGCTCGATGTTCCCGGCGAGCCCGTCGGCCAGCGTGGGCTCGACGGTCACCGGTACGATCCGCCCCGCCTCCAGGGCGGCGAGCATCGCGGGCGACGCCTCCGGGACGACTCCGACGACGCGGACGCCGGGAACGCCGGACGCCCACAGGGCGACCCCCGCGCAGAGCCCGCCGCCGCTCACCGGGCACACGATCGTCAAGGGAGGGTCGACCTGGTCGATCAGCTCGAGGGCAAGGGTGCCCTGGCCGGCGACGACGTCGCGGTCGTTGTAGGGAGAGACGTACGGCGCTCCCGCGTCGGCGGCGAGCGCGAGGCCATGCGCCTCGGCCTCGTCGTAGTCGCGTCCGTGGACGACGAGACGAGCGGGAAAGCGGCGCAGCGCGGTGATCTTCGCCTGCGAGGCGGTCTCGGCGACGACGACGGTCGCCTCCACGCCGAGCACGGCAGCCGCGTGGGCGACGCCGAGCCCGTGATTCCCGGCCGATGCCGTCACGACCCGTGCGGCCGGCTCGAGCCGTGTGAGGGCCGCGAGGGCTCCGCGCACCTTGAAGGACCCGGTCGGCTGGAGCGTCTCGAGCTTCAGCCAGGCGGTGAGCTCCGGGCTCTCGACGATCGGCGTCGGGCGCAGGTGCGGCGTGATCCGGGCGGCCGCGGCCGGGATCTCGTCCCGCCCGGGAGCCTCGACGTATCGTTCGCCGCACGTGGGCACGTCGACCATTCTCACCGCGGCGACGGTTGCGACGATGGACGACGAGGGGCGCGAGCTCGACGGCGGCTGGATCCTCGTCCGCGACGGACTCGTCGAGGCGGTGGGCGACGGGTCCGCGCCGGCGGCCGACGAGCGGGTCGACCTCGGCACCGCACTCGTCACTCCCGGGCTCGTCAACACCCACCACCATCTCTACCAGACCGTCACCCGAGCCCGCGCGCAGGAGGCAGATCTGTTCACGTGGCTGCGCGAGCTCTATCCGGTGTGGGCGCGACTCGATGCGGAGGCGGAGTATGCGGCCGCCCGGACCGGAATCGCCGAGCTGGCGCTCTCGGGCTGCTCGACGGTCTTGGACCACCACTACGTCTTCCCGCGCGGGCGCCCCGGGATCGTCGAGGCCGAGATCCAGGCGGCCCGCGAGCTCGGCGTGCGGATCGTTGCGTCCCGCGGCTCGATGGATCTCGGCGCCTCGGACGGAGGGCTTCCCCCCGACGACCTCGTCGAGGACGCCGACGACGTGCTGGCCGATACGGAGGGGCTGGCCGTCCTCCACGAGCCGGGCCCCGGAGCATGGACGCAGATCGCGGTCGCTCCGTGCTCGCCGTTCTCGGCGACGAAGCGCCTGATGACCGAGTCGGCCGCGCTCGCCCGCCGGCTCGGGCTGCTCCTGCACACGCACCTCGCCGAGACGGTCGAGGAGGCCGAGTACTGTCGGGGCGTCTTCGGCTGCCGGCCGGTCGAGTACCTCGACCAGCTCGGCTGGCTCGCCGGTGACGTCTGTTGCGCCCACTGCGTCCACATCTCCGGCGACGAGGT
This sequence comes from uncultured Actinomycetes bacterium, assembly GCA_963712465.1. GTDB lineage: Bacteria > Actinomycetota > Thermoleophilia > Gaiellales > Gaiellaceae > CAVQHY01. The sequence goes on along the minus strand of CAVQHY010000005.1, from coordinate 63,108 downwards.
CAGGCGAATTGCGGCGGCCGGGGTCGGCGTCGCGCATTGCCCGACGTCGAATCTCCGCCTCGGCGCGGGGATCGCTCCCGTGCGGGAGCTGCTCGAGGCAGGCGCCCGGGTCGGGCTCGGAGTGGACGGGTCGGCGTCGAACGAGCGCGGCGACATGTCGTTCGAGGCCAGGCAGGCACTGCTCGTCGCCCGCGGGCGCGGCGGCCCGGCCGCGCTGACCGCCCGCGAGGCGCTGCGGCTGGCCACGCGCGGCGGCGCGGCCGTGCTCGGCCGCGACGACCTCGGCGCGATCGAGCCCGGGCGCTGCGCGGATCTCGCGGTGTGGCGCACCGATGGGCTCGAGCTCGCCGGCACCGACGACGTGGTGGCGAGCCTGGTTCTCTCGGCTCCCCACCGAGTCGACCGGCTCTACGTCGGCGGCGAGGAGGTCGTCCGCGACGGCCGGCTCGTGCGCACCGACGAGGAGGGGATCGCCCGCGAGCAGCGCCGCATCGCCGCCCGATTCGTCGACTGAGGACTCGGGTGATCGTGCCTTGCTCATGCCCGAGACACACGGCCTGGGACGACACGTCACGGGGGCCTGTCCCCGGTCGACCTGATCGACCGATCCGAACGGCCAGGCTGCACAGGTTCACATCGGACATGCCTCGTGGTCAGACCCGGGCCAGCGCTCCTGGACACGTCCTCCGAGGGCACCTCGGCAACGTGCCACGAACGTCGCCTTGTGTTGCATCACGGGTGAGCTCTCTTCCCATCCCCGCAACGTTCTCTCGCGAGTGATGCAACACAATGCCCTGCTTGTGACGCGCGGTAGAGTGCGACGGCGGTGGGTGGCTCCGTCTCGATCTCGACGCACGTGCTCGACACCGAGCGCGGCCGGCCTGCTCCGGGCGTCTCCGTCGAGCTCCATCGGGACGACCTGCTCGTCGCAGGAGGGACGACCGACGGGGACGGGCGCATCCCCGAGCTCGCGACCGGCCTCGCGCCCGCGACGTACAGGCTCGTCTTCGGCCCTCCCTCCACCTTCTTTCGCCGGGTCGAGCTCGAGCTCGAGCTCGTCGACGGCCACTACCACGTTCCGCTGCTCGTCTCCTCGTACGCGTGCACGACCTACCGCGGGAGCTGAGCGCCGCCGAGCTCGCCGAGCTCTTCGAGAGCTCCCCCGTCGTCGAGCGTCTGGCGGCCGTGGAGAACCCGCTCGCACATGCCCGCGAGGTGATCGGCTCGCTGTCCGAGGCCGAGCAGGTAGCGCTCCTCGACGCCCACCCCCGCATCGGCGCGACGGTGGGGCTCTCGCCCGCCTCGGCCCGCGAGCAGGGCGGCCGGGACGATCCCGCGGTCCTCGCCGAGCTCGCGGAGCTCAACCGGGCCTACGAGGAGCGGTTCGGCTTTCGCTTCGTCGTGTTCGTGGACGGGCGGCCCCGGTCGGCGATCGTGCCCGTTCTGCGCGAGCGCCTTGCTCGCTCGCGTGACGAGGAGCTCGCCACCGGCCTCGACGAGCTGGTCGCGATCGCGATCTCGCGCGCAAACAAGTGATTCTGCGTACGAACTGGTCTATCCTTCGTCTCAGCGAGAGTGACGGCGGAATCGGATCCACGCATCGGTAGCGAGATCGCCGGGTATCGCATCGAAAGCCTGCTCGGGCGCGGCGGCATGGGCGCCGTCTATCGCGCCGAGGATCGGCGTCTCGGCCGCACGATCGCGCTGAAGCTCGTTCCGCCCGACGTCTCCGCCGACGAGCGCTACCGGGAGCGCTTCCTGCGCGAGTCTCGCCTCGCCGCTTCGATCGAGCATCCCAACATCGTCCCGATCCACGACGCAAGCGAGTCGGACGGTGTCCTCTACCTCGCGATGCGCTGCGTGGACGGAACGGATCTGCGCCGGCTGCTCGAGCGCGACGGCCCGATGGCGGCCTCCGACGCCCTCGCCATCGCCGAGCAGGTCGCCGGCGCACTGGACGCGGCGCACGCGCGCGGCCTGATCCACCGCGACGTCAAGCCGTCGAACGTCCTCGTCACCGGCGATCGCCACGCCTACCTCGCCGACTTCGGCGTCAGCAAGAGCCTCGGCGACGGCGACCGGCTGACGACCGCCGGCCAGTTCGTCGGGACGGCGGAGTACGCGGCGCCGGAGCAGATCGAGGGTCGCGAGCTCGACGGGCGCGCCGACCAGTACTCGCTCGCCTGCATCCTCTTCGAGTGCCTCGCCGGCCGCCCGCCCTTCCCGCGGGAGAACCAGGCGGCGATTCTCTGGGCACATCTGAAGGAGACTCCACCCTCACTCGTTGCGATGCGGGCCGGGCTCCCCGAAGGACTCGACACGGCGCTCGCCCGCGGGCTGGCGAAGCGACCCGAGGACCGGTACCGAAGCTGTCGCGAGCTGGTGGCAATGGTGAGAGCTGAGCTGGCGCCGGCCGGTGACGGCGCCCCAGACTCGAGACGAACCGGGCCGGCTGCCCTGGGCGACCATCTGCGCGAGATCGCCGACGCGATGCTCCAGGGCCGGGTGGTTCCGCTGCTCGGCCCGGGCGTGGGCGCGGCCGGGCGTCCCGACGGGGACGCCTGGTCGAAGGGCGACGGCTTCCTGCCCGACGGTGTGGAGGTGGCGGCGCACCTCGCGCAGCGCTTCGGCTACCCGCCCGAGCTCGAGCCGGAGCTCGTCCGCGTCTCCGAGTACGTCCAGGTGATGCGGGGTCCGGGGCCGCTCTACGACGAGCTCCACGACGTCTACGACGCTGACTTCCGGGCCGGTCCGGTGCACGCGTTCCTGATCCAGCTTCCTGCGCTGCTCCGGGCGAGTGGAGCCCCGCATCCGCTGATCGTCACGACGGGCTACGACGAGTCGCTCGAACGAGCGCTCGCGGAGGCCGGAGAGGAGGTCGACGTCGTCGCCTACGTGGCCGCGGGCCGCGACCGCGGCCGCTTCTCGCACCTTCGCCCCGACGGCAGCGTCCGGCTGATCGAGGTTCCCAACACGTACGCCGACCTCTCGCTCGAGACGCGGACGATCGTGCTGAAGATGCACGGCCAGGTCGACCGGCGGCCTGCCCGCGAGCTCGAGAGCTTCGTCGTGTCGGAGGACGACTACATCGACTACCTCGCCCAGACGGACATCGCCAACCTCGTCCCGGTCACACTCGCGGCGAAGCTCCGGCGAAGCCACGTCCTCTTCCTCGGCTACGTCCCGGACGAGTGGAGCCAGCGCGTCGTCCTCCACCGCCTCTGGGGAGACGAGCGGCTCCGCTATCGCTCGTGGGCCGTCGTTCCCAGCTCGACCCCGCTCGAGCGCCAGCTCTGGCACACCCGCGGCGTCGACGTCCTCTCCCTGCCGCTCGCCGAGTATGTGGCCGCGCTCGCCGAGGAGCTCACAGCCCGGAGAGCCGCCCGATGAGCGACAGTCCGTACAAGGGGCTGGCCGCCTTCGACGACACCGAGGGGGACGCACTCCTCTTCTTCGGCCGGGAGCGCGAGCGGGAGATCATCGCGGCGAACCTGCTCGCGTCGCGCCTGACGATCCTCTACGGGCCGAGCGGCGTCGGCAAGAGCTCGGTCGTTCGCGCGGGCGTTGCCCAGCACCTGCGCGAGACGGCACCCGAGGTCGCCGTCGTCGTCTTCAGCGCGTGGCGGGACGACCCGGGGCACGCCCTCGCAGCCGCGGCGGCCGCGAGCGTCGGAAACGGCGTGGACGCGGAGCGCCCTCTCGACGAAGTGCTGGCTTCGTGCGCCGAGGAGATCGGCGGCGACGTCCTCGTCATCCTCGACCAGGCCGAGGAGTACTTCCTGTACCACGACGGCGACGAAGGGCCCGGATCGTTCGCACGGGAGTTCCCGGAGGCGGTCACCAGGCGCGATCTCAGGGCCAACTTCCTCGTCTCGCTGCGCGAGGACTCGATCGCCAAGCTCGACCGGTTCAAGGGACCGATCCCGAACCTCTTCGCCAACTCGCTGCGACTCGACCATCTCGACCGCGAGGAGGCGAGGGAGGCGATCGTCGGGCCGCTCGAGGAGCTCAACCGCCGCCCGTCCACGGACGGGCTCTGGGAGATCGAGCCGGAGCTCGTCGAGGCGGTGCTCGACGAGACGATCGCCGGAGCGGTCGACCTCGGCGGCAGCGGTCGCGGCGCGATTCGGGACCCGGGCGCCGACGACCGAGTCGAGGCGCCCTACCTGCAGCTCGTCATGCAGCGGATCTGGGACGCCGAGACCGAGGCGGGCTCCCGGCGGCTCCGGCTCGCGACGTTCCGTCAGCTCGGCGGCGCCGAGCGCATCGCGCGCGACCACCTCGAAGGCGCGCTGGATGCGCTGAACCCGGCGCAGAAGCGAGTTGCCGCCGACGCCTTCACGCACCTCGTGACGCCGTCCGGAACGAAGATCGCGCACGGGGTCGGCGACCTCGCCAGGTACGCGCACGCGCCGGAGGACGACCTCCGACCAGTGCTGTCGAGCCTCGCCGCCGAGCGAATCCTCCGCCCGGTCGCCGGGGCCGGCGGCGACGTTCGCTACGAGATCTTCCACGACGTGCTTGCGGAGCCGGTGCTCTCGTGGAGCGATGCGCAGCGAGCCGAGGAAGAGCTCGACCGGGAGCGGTCGGATTCGCGGCGGCGACAGCGTCGACTTGCGGCGCTTGCGGCCGTCGCGCTGGCGGGTCTCGCCGCGATGGTCGTCGTGACCGTGTTCGCACTCACGCAGCGGAGTGAGGCGCGCTCGCAGGCGACCCGCGCCCAGTCGCGCGAGCTCGCCGCCAGCGCGGCGACGCAGCTCGACGTGGATCCTGAGCGAAGCCTGCTTCTCGCGCTCGAGGCGGCCCGTCTCGAGCGCACCCCGGAGGTCGAGGACGTCCTCCGCCGCTCTGCTGATCGCCTCGCGGGTACGGGAGGTGCTCCCGAGCGGCGGTGGCGCGGTTCTGGACGCGGAGTTCAGCCCAGACGGTGAGCTCGTCGGCACGGGCGACCAATCCGGGCAGGCGCGGATCTTCAACAGGTCGACCGGACGGATGCTGCACGAGCTGTCGCACGACGGCCCGGTTGAAGATGTTGAGTTCAGCCCCGACGGCGCGCTCGCGATCACTGCGAGCGGCGACGGGACCGCGGCTGTCTGGAACGCGAAGACGGGCGAGCGGCTTGAGACCCTGCGCCACGACTCTGGAGTAACCTCGGCCTCGTTCTCGGCCGACGGCTCCCTCGTCGTCACCTCGAGCCGCGATGGCACCGTCCGCGTCTGGCGAACCACCGATGGTGTCCCCGTTTGGGTGCTCACCAACCTCGGGCAGGTGTCGCAGGCGACGTTTGCCGCGCGCGCGGACATGATCGTCGCTGTCAGTGGCGTCAAGGCGCTGATTCTGAGGGCGAGCGATGGGGTGCTCTTGCGAGCGCTCGACGATCAGAAGGAGATCAAGGCGGCTGCCGTCACCCCCGACGGACGGCTTGTCCTCCTAGCCGGCGACGACTACGACGCCCACATCTGGGACACGAGGACCGGCCGCGTCGTCGCACACGCTCGTCGGCCACAGCGGCTCCCTGAACGACGCCGCGCTCTCTGCCGATGGCTCGCTCGCCGTAACGGCGAGCGAGGACGGCTCGGGCCGTTTATGGGACGTTGCCAGCGGGGCGCTCGTCGCGATCCTGACGGGTCACAAGGGTCACGCCAGCAGCGCGAGCTTCAATGCTGAGGGAACCCGCGTCGTCACAACCTCCGACGACCTGACCGCGCGCGTCTGGGACGTAGCGGACGGACGGCTTCTCGCAACCCTGCTTGGTCATACGGAGCCGCTCGTGACGGCGTCATTCAGTCAGGACGGCCTCTCTGTCGTCACGGCAGCGAAGGACGGAACTGCGAGGCTCTGGGATCCGAATGTCGATCCCCCGCTCGCGATCGTCAGTCGATTCCCGAGCGACGCGAGCGCGGGATCGTTCGGGCGACGAGGGGAGCTGCTTGCGGCCGGAGGCGAGAACGGCGTCGTTCGTGTGGTGGACAGGCGAAGCGGCGAGGAGCTCCAGTCGTTCGTCCACGAAGGACCAGTCACCGGCGTTCAGCTCAGCCCTGACGGGACGCTCCTGCTCACGTCGACCGAGGACCGCTCGGCGCGGCTCTGGCGCGTGAGCACCGGGATGCTTCTGCGAACCTTTGACCACGGCGCCGCGGTCGAGGCCGGGGCCACTGCGCCAGGAGGACGTCGGCTGATCACGGTCGGAGACGACGGAGTGACACGGCTCTGGATCGTGACGACCGGTGCGTCCGAGCGTCTCCCGCGTAGCTACCCGGGTCCAGTGACGGCCGCGGCTTTCAGCCCCGATGGCGGCCTCGTCGCCACTGGAGGGAAGGACGGCTCTGCCGAGATCCGAGACACGGCGACCGGGCATCGCTTGCACAAGCTGCGGGGACACGAGGCGAAGGTCACTGGTATCGCCTTCAGCCCTGACGGCTCGCTCCTCGTGACGACGAGCGAGGACAACAACGGTGTCCTCTGGGACGTCCACACGGGCAATCGGCTCCACGTTCTGCGGGCGCACTTCGGCCTCGTCCGCGGCGCCGAGTTCAGCCCCGACGGCCGCTGGATCGTCACCACGGGGCCGATCACCGCGGGTCTCTGGCAGAGCGACACCGGACGCTTCCTCTTCTATCTCCGCGGACACAAGGGCCTACTGCTTGATGCGGCGTTCGCCCGAAACGGAACGCAGATCGTCACGGCGGGCAAGGACGGAACCATCCGCGCGTACGACTGCGACGTCTGCGGGACGCTCGACGAGCTCGTCACGCTCGCCGAGGGGCGGCTCGCACGGACGGGCCGGACGCTCACCGCCTCGGAACGGGCTCAGTACCTCGAGCGTTGAGTGTGTCCCTGCTCGCGCCCGGAGCCACGGTCGGGCCGTTCACGATCGAGGAGGCGATCGGCCAGGGCGGGATGGGCACCGTCTACCGGGCTACGCGCGGCCCGGACGGCGAGGTCGTCGCGCTGAAGATCGTCCTCGACGAGCTCGCGGCGGATGCGACCTACGTCAGACGCTTCGAGCGCGAGGCGGAGCTCGCGGCCTCCCTCGACCACCCTCATCTCGTTCGCGTCGTCGAGGCCGGCGAGTCCGGCGGGAGGCGCTACATCGCGTCGCGCTTCGTGGACGGCGTGTCGCTCCAGGAGCTGCTCGCCCCTGACGTGGGCCTGTCGGCGGCCGACACGGTGCGGGTCGTCGGCCACATCGCAGCGGGGCTCGACGAGCTTCACCGCCGCGGCATCGTTCACCGCGACGTCAAGCCCGCGAACGTCCTTCTCGACGAGAGCGGCGCCTACCTGGCCGACTTCGGCCTCGCGCGCGGCGCGGCGCACACCGTCCTGACACGGACGGGAAAGCTGGTCGGCACGGTCGACTACCTCGCCCCCGAGGTGATCCGCGGCGCCGCGGCCGGGCCGGCGTCCGACGTCTATGCCCTCGGCTGCGTCGCGTACGCCTGCCTGGCCGGGGAGCCGCCGTTCGGCGACAGGGACGTGGTCGCGACCTGCGTCGCCCACCTGGAGGAGGAACCTCCCTCGCTCGTCGGCCTCGGCGGCGTCGGTGAGGAGCTCGCCTGGGCCGTGACACAAGGGCTCGCGAAGGAGCCGGGCGACAGGCCGTCGACCGCGACTGCCTACGCGCGGCTACTCGCCTCGGCCGCTACGGCGTAGCTCGTCGACGAGGCTGGCAATGCGGTCGGCCTGGGCGGCGATCCGGTCGGCTGCCGCCTCCATGCGGCGCACCGCCTCCTCGAGCCCGAGCTGGGCCTTCCGCTCGTCCTCGCCGGCGACGAAGTAGGTCAGAGGCTTCTCGGTCGCCTCGGCGATCACCCGGACGACGTTCAGGTCAGGCGTCGTCGCCCCGCGTTCCCACCGCGACACCGTGATCGGCTCGACACCGGCGGCTGCGGCGAGGTGCTTCTGCTTCCAGCCCTTGTCCGCCCGCGCCTGGCGGATCCGCTCGGCCAGATCAGATCGCTTCTCGGCCATGACTCCGATTGTACACGAAGTAGCTACTGCAGCATGTTCGTTTTAAGATAGAACTTGACTAATCATCTTACGCCTGCTATCTGTCTACTAACGACTAGACAGTCAGGAGGCTGTAGATGTTTACTCGCACCTCTCTCGTACTTGGCGTCGCGGCACTATCCATCGCCTTGTACACGCAGACCACAGCATCGCATGCCGGCCGGTTGGCAAGAGGGGATGCTGCAGGCACGTCGGCCCAGAGCATCGGTGACGGCACGTCAGCCTCTCCTGAGCCCAGATCCGGCGACCACGAGCCCTGCGAGGCGTCCCTACCCCGAATCTACGCGGACGACTTCACGGGATGGCCGGTCTCCCCCGTCCACCGGCAGCATCCGGTGCGAGGTTCGTTTCTCGACCCGCGCACGGGTGGATACCACAACGGCGTAGACGTGAGTGTTCGCGACAATCGGCCCGAAAGGGACGCCCCACCCGGCCGGACACATCGTGTCTACGCGATCGAAGGCGGGCCGGTGTGGCGCGTCATCAAGCCGACGAGGCCTGACGCCGAGGGCATCGTCCGCGTCGGCCATTTCGGGTACGGCCACGTCGACCCCGTCGTCGAGCAAGGTGAGATCGTCCAAGCCGGACAGATGATCGGATGGTCCTTCCGCGGTGAATGGCACGTCCACCTGACCGAGTGGTTCTATCCGGGTGGCGACAAGGCCAAGCGCATCCCTGTGAACCCCCTGTGCCCGGGTGGAAAGCTGGCTCCCTACGTGGATACTAAGCCTCCCGTCATCTCCGGGTTTCGCTTCTTCCGGCCCGCGTCCGAGCGCTGGCGTGTGGTGCAAGGCCGCGCTGTCTTCAGCGGCGTGAGCTCCGAGCTCGCACCGACGAGCTTGTCGGGCCTCGTCGATGTCCGGGTCCGGATCGAAGATCCCCAATCGTTCCTAGGGTGGTTCGACGCAGTGGAGAAGCTCGAGGCGCACCACCACCCGGAGCGCGTCGAGCTGACAGTGATGAGCGTTGCCGATTCGAAGGTCGTCTACAGCCATCTCGTCACCACCAGCAGTGGTGCGCTCGGTCTGGACAATACACCGCGCGTGCCGTTCTCCTCTCACTACGCGCCGGGTACAAGACAGAATCTTCGAGCGGCCAACTGCATGCGACACGGATCCCGATCCTGCCGCGGCGCGCTCTGGTTTCGCCTGTTTGCGACGGAGGACTCTCGGTACTGGGATACCACAGCGATCGCGAACGGTTTCTACCGGTTGACGATTATTGCCACAGATGTCGCCGGCAACCTCTCCGAGCGCACGACCGTGATCGACGTTGAGAACCCTGCGTGACCTCGCACCGCGGGGCTGACGACTAGCCACTCTCGCGTGGGACGTCCAGCGCGTACTCCCGGCGTGTGGTCAGGCCACGGAAGCCGAGGCTCTCGTTCAGGCGCTGCATGCCGACGTTCTCGCCGTCGTTCGCGGCGGGCTTGATCGCTCGCGGGAGGCCACGCCGCCGATAGCCGGCCAACGTACCGGTCATGTCGTGCTCGGCGACGCGCGGGCTGGCTCCGTGAAGAGGAACGTGGGGCCACCGGAAGATCGGCGTCGAGCGCGACGAAGCTGCCGTCCAGGTCGAGCACGGGGTTTCGCAGGCACTCGTCGAGCTACTCCTCGAGGCCGATGTGATGGGGCCGCGCCCGACAAGGCGGCGGTGGGGTGGTGGGAATCTCGTCACGCGAGACGCTCGGGCGCGAACGCCGCCGCCTCGCCGCGCGCCCACCGCCGGCACACCGACGGGATCGTGACCATCCCGATCGACTGGAAGCCGCCGACGACCTCGAGCCCCTCGATCCCCCCGACCGGCCCGGCGACGGGGAGCCCGTCGGGGGTGATCGCCCGGCGGCCCGACCAGGACGAGACGACCGGAACATCTCGCAGGCGCGGCGCGACGCGGACGGCCCGCTCGGCGAGGCGGCGCACGGTTTTCTCCGCCTCGGGCTCCTCTCGGATCGACCGGTGTAGCGACGTGCCGATCACGCAGTGACCGGCCGGCCGGCCGCCGAGGAGCAGCGAGACGAGGCCCGGTTTGTCCGCCGCTCCCGCAGCGACCTCTCCGAGCGTCGGCGTGCCGTATGCCCTCGCCCATCTCCGCCTGGTCGGGCCACAGGGCCTGCTCGATCGCGTACGGCGGCGGCGGGTCGACTCTCCCGGTCGCGAGCAGCCAGCCGCGCACGGCCGACACCGGAAGATCCGCGCCGGCGGTGCGGAGAAGAGGTCTCACGATCGGCCCGGCGGCGACGACTACTCGCCCGCACGGGATCACCCCTGCGTCCGTCGCGACACCGGCGACGCGTCCGCCGGAGACGAGGATGCGCTTGGCCTCGCAGCCGAGATGGAGCTCGACGCCGATCCTGCGGGCGTCCTCGGCCATGGCGACCGTCGCGCTCATCGCATCGAGGACGTAGCTTCCGCCGATCGCGTATCCGCCCGCGAGATCGTCGGCGAGCCACGCCTCCTCGCGCAGGTCGACCTCCTCGCCTCCCACCGCCGCGGCGTACGATCGCGCGTGTTCGAGCTCCTTCTCCTCGACCGCGAGGAGGAGCATCGGCCACGGCTGGAAGTCGAACGGCACGGGACCTTCCGCCTGCAGCCGCTCGTAGATCGCGACGGAGTCCTCGAGCGCATCCTGGACCCAGCCGGCCGGCTGGCGAAACAGGAACCCGCCGTTTCGCCCCGACGCGCCCGCGCCGATCCCGCCTCGCTCGACGACGAGAACGCACAGGCCCTCCTCCGCGAGGAACCGCGCCGCCGCACAACCGGCGAGGCCGGCCCCGACGACGACCGCGTCGGGGGTCAGCTGTCGAGCGACGGCGACCGGTCGATCGGGTCGTACTGTTCGTACTCGTCGGTCTTCGACCGGCGCCTGCGCCAGAAGGCGACGGCTCCGACCGCCCCGACGGCCGCGCTCACGATCGCTACCCGCCTCTTCCCGGACATCCCAGTCCCCTTTCCCTTGCCCTTACCTTTGCCCTTTCCCGCTGCGCGAGACAGCATCACGCGCTTCGCGACGGGCTTCCCCGCCGTGTAGATCGCGTACCCGATCATGGCCTTTCGTCTATCCATGACTCGGCGTGCAGTCTACGCAACAGCGAGGGAGATGGAAGGGAGTGGCCCGGGCCGTAGAGCAGCCGCCCCGGGCCGGGACGATGTGCCCGCGGCGTCGAGAGAAACCGGCGCCCAGGCACTGGGGATGGGACACCATCTTCGACGCCGGCGCGGCGTGTCCTGCGGTCAGCGGCGCTTCGGCGGCATGTGGATCGGTCGGCCGAGCGCGACGAGCCCGGCCTCCTTGATCGCCTCGGAGAGCGTCGGGTGCGCGGCCATTCCGTCGGCAACGGTCTCCACCGTCGACTCGGCGTCGAGGGCCACGACACCCGCCTCGACGAGGTCGGTCACGTGCGGGCCGACCATGACGATGCCGAGCAGCTCGCCGTAGCGAGTCTCGTGAATGGACTTCACCCAGCCGGCGGTCTCGTTCTGCATCAGGGCACGCGCGTTCGCTACCCACGGGAAGACCCCGACCGCGACCGCGTCGCCGTACTGGTCGCGCGCCTCCTTCTCGGTCAAGCCGACTCCCGCGATCTCGGGGTCGGTGTAGATCGGCCTTGGCACGCCGCGGTTGTCGACGACGGCATCGTGGCCCATCGCGTTCTCGGCCGCGACCTCGCCCTCGCGAAACGCGGTGTGCGCGAGCTGCCAGTAGCCGGCGCAGTCGCCGACCGCGTACACGTGCGGGACGGTGGTGCGACGGCGCTCGTCGGCGGCGATTCCGGCCCGGCGGTCGGCCTGCACTCCGATCTCCTCGAGGCCGAGCCCCTCGACCATGGGCCCGCGACCGGTCGCGACGAGCATCAGGTCGCACTCGACCGTCTCGCCGTCGCCGAAGTGGACGACAAGCCCTGCGCCGGTGTCCTCGACCTTCGAGCACTGCGACTCTAGGTGGACGGCGATCCCGCGCCTGCTGAACCGCTTCAGCAACTCCTTCGCCGCATCCTCGTCCTCCTGCGGGATCAGCGTCGGGAGCATCTCGACGATCGTCACCTCGCTGCCGAAATGGCGCAGGATCGACGCGAACTCGCATCCGATGATCCCCCCGCCGAGGATGAGCACGCGCCGCGGCACCTCCGTCTGCGCGAGCAGCCCGGTCGAGTCGATGCACCGAGGCGAGTCGATCCCGTCGATCGGCGGACGCAGCGGATATGAGCCGGTTGCGACCACGGCCTGCCGGAACGTGACGTCCTCGCCGCCCTCGACGGCGAGGGTGTTCGCATCCCTGAACCGCCCGGTGCCCCGCACCCACTCGACGCCGTTGGCCTTGAACAGCACAGCCACGCCGCCGGTCATCTGCTTGACGACCGCGTCCTTCCAGGCGTTCGCCCGCGCGAAGTCGAGCGTCGGCTCCGAGACCTCGACGCCGAGCTTCGGGAACGTCTCGCGCGCCTCCTTGAGCGAGAAGGCGGTCTGCACCCACGCCTTGGTCGGGATACACCCGACGCGCAGGCAGGTGCCCCCGAGCTCCGGCTCACGCTCGACGCAGACGACCCTGGCCCCGAGCTGGGCGGCACGAATCGCCGCCGTGTAGCCGCCGGGACCACCGCCGAGGACGGCGACGTCACAGTCCAACTCGTCCTCCAGCCGCGGCGGTCACAGCGCGAGCCCGGGCTCCTCGAGCATCTCTCGGAGCGTGCGCAGGAACTCGGCGCCGGCCGCGCCGTCGACGACCCGGTGGTCGCAGGTGAGCGTGAGCTCCATCATCGGGCGTACGACGACCTCGCCGCTCTCGACGACCGCGCGCTCCTCGATCGCGCCGACGGCGAGGATCGCCGCCTGCGGCGGGTTGAGAACGGCCGTGAAGCGCTCGATCCCGTACATGCCGAGGTTCGAGATCGTGAAGGTGCCTCCCTCGAGATCGCCCGGCGTGAGCTGACCCGCGCGCGCACGATCGACGATGGCGGCGCGGGCGTCGGCGATCTCGGCGATCGTGCGCCGCTCGCAGTTGGGAATCACGGGAACGACGAGCCCCTCCGGGATCGCAACGGCCAGCCCGACGTTCGCAGTCGGGTAGAGATGGATCGCATCCCCGGCCCAGAGTGCGTTGACCGCCCGGTGTCTGACGAGAGCGGCCGCTGCCACCTTGACGAGGACGTCGGTGACCGTGGGGCGCACCTCTCCTTCACGCGTGCGCTCGACGAGCTGCGCGCGCAGGTGCTGCGCGGCCGTCATGTCGGCCGACATCCCGAGCTGGAAGGCGGGCGCCTCCCAGGCCTCGGTCAGGCGACGCGCGATCGTCCGGCGGATGCGGGTGAGCTCGACCGTCTCGACCTCGAGCGGGCCGGCCGGCGTCGCCCAGGCGGGGGGAGCGTCGGCGGCACGCTCGACGTCCTCGGCGACGATCCGTCCCTCGGGGCCGGTGCCCTTGACGCCCGCCAGATCGATGCCGCGCTCCTTCGCGATGCGGCGCGCGAGCGGCGACGCCTTGACCCGCCCACGGTCGTCCGACTTCGTGGGCGGCGCAGGCTCCACGGCCGGGGCCGGTGACTCCACCTCGATTCGAGGTTCGTCCGCGGCGTCAGGCGGCGGCTCGTCCGCCGTCGAATCGTCAGGTTCGACGGCGACTACCTCTCCCGCCTCGCCGATCACCGCGACGGGCTTGCCGACCTCGATCTCGTCGCCCTCCCCGGCCAGCAGCGCGAGCAGCACGCCGCCCGCGTCCGCCTCGACCTCCTGGGTCACCTTTTCGGTATCGAGCTCGTAGAGCGGCTCGCCCTTCTCCACGGGATCGCCGACCTGCTTGAGCCAGCGAACGATCGTCCCGGACTCCATCCCCTGCCCCAGACGGGGGAGCGTGACCTGGGTCGCCATGCTATGACCTCTCGACGGTGCGGCGAATCGCGGCGAGCACGTCGGCTGCGTGCGGGATCACGTACTGCTCCATCACCGGCGCGAACGGGATCGGCGCGAACTTCGAGCCGACGCGCCCGACCGGCGCGTCGAGGAAGTCGAAGGCCCGCTCCTGCACGATCGCCGCCACCTCCGCGCCGAACCCCATCCGGGTCACCGCCTCGTGGGCGACAACGCAGCGGCTCGTCTTCTCGACCGACGCGACGATCGCATCCTCGTCGAGCGGCTGCAGCGTCCGCGGGTCGAGCACCTCGACCGAGATCCCCTCCGACTCGGCCTCGGCCGCTGCCTTCAGGGACTCGTGGACGAGTCGTCCCGTCGCGACCACGGTGACGTCGTCGCCCTCACGCATGATCCGCGCCCGGCCGAGCTCGATCGGCTCGATCTCGTCGGGCACCTCGCCCTTGACGGGGTAGAGGTTGCGATGCTCGAAGAACATCACCGTGTTGTCGTCGTAGATCGAGCTCCAGAGCAGGCCGCGTGCGTCCTCGGGGGTGGACGGGAACACGACCTTGAGCCCGGGGACGTGGACGAACCAGGACTCGAGCTGCTGGGCGTGCTGGGCGCCGGGCGACCACCCCGCGCCGCCCTGCGTCCGCACCGTCAGCGGCACCCGTACCTGGCCACCCGACATGTACCGGTGCTTGGCGGCCTGCAGGACGAGCTGCTCCATCGCGAGCGTCGTGAAGTCCTGGTACATGATCTCGACGATCGGGCGCATCCCGGCCATCGCGGCGCCGACGCCGCAGCCCACGATCGCCATCTCGGAGATCGGGGTGTTGCGGACGCGCTCCGGCCCGAACTCGGCCAGCATCCCCTGCGTGACGCCCATCGACCCGCCCATCTCGGCGATGTCCTCGCCCATCAGGAACACGTCGGGGTCGCGCCTCATCGCCTCGCTCATCGCGTCGCGAACCGCTTCCCGGTACGTCAGCTCAGGCATAGACGTTCTTCAGCGCGTCTTCGGGCCTGGGATCGGTGCCGGCCTTCGCGAACGCGACCGCCCCGTCGGCGATCCGGGTCGCCTCCGCGTCGATCTCCTCCCAGTCGGCCGTCGAGAGCTCCAGCCTCGCGCGCAGCTTCTCGATCGGATCCTGGGTCTGACGAAGCTCGCGCACCTCCTCCCTCGGCCGGTAGACCTGCGGATCGCCGACGTAGTGGCCGGTGAGCCGGAACGTCTCGCAGACGATGAACACCGGGCCGCGCCCGGACCGGGCGTGCTCGAGCGCTCGGCGCGCCGTCTCGTGGACGGCCTCGACGTCCTGGCCGTCGGCGCGCATCGAGGTCATCCCGAACGCCTCCGCGCGCCGGGTCAGGTCCTCGATCGGCAGCTGCTGGCGTGCCGGCGTCGATTCCGCGTAGTGGTTGTTCTCGCAGACGAAGACGGCGGGAACCGTCCAGAGCTGCGCGAGGTTGAGCGACTCGTGGAACGTGCCGATGTTCGTCGCGCCGTCGCCGAAGAACGCGAGCGCGACGCGCGCCTCGCCGCGCAGCTTGAATGCGAGCGCGGTGCCGACGATCGCCGGCAGCCCTCCGCCGACGACGGCGTTCGCGCCGATCAGCCCCCGCTCGAGGTCGTACAGGTGCATCGAGCCGCCGTAGCCGTGGCTACAACCCTCGACCTTGCCGTAGAGCTCGGCCATCAGCTCGTTGGGGTGCATCCCCTTCGCGAGCGCGTGAGCGTGCGCGCGGTGCGTGGAGGCGATCACGTCCCCCTGTTCGAGCGCGCTGCAGACGCCGACGGCGACCGCCTCCTGACCGATCGCGACGTGAAGGAACCCGGGCAGCTCGCCGGCGCGGAAACGCTCCTCGACCTTCTCCTCGACGCGACGGATGAGGAGCATCTCGCGCAGGAGGTCCGTGAGACGCTCGGGCGACATCGCCTGCCCCTTGTGCTCCACCGTGGCCACGCCGCGCCGAAGGGTATCGGATTGCCTCCACCCCACCTCCTGTGGCCGACCTCCACCCGGCCGGGAGTCTCCCGACCCCGGGTTAGACTGGCGCCGTGGCCCTCGCCGACCGGTTGACCGAGATGCTCGACAGCCTCCCGCGCGACTGGTCGTCGGCGCGCGTCACGGTCCAGACCGAGGATCCCTCCGAGGCCGATCGCGCGGCGACGGTGCTCGCCCCGGCGGGCCCCGGGCGCAGCGGGTCGACGTTTCGCTTCGACATCGCCCGCGGCTCGCAGGTTTCGGGAACAAGCCCGCGGCTCGTCGGCCGCGTGCTGTCGCGCCTCGACGCGGACGGCATCTCTGCACGGCTCGCACTCGTCGCCCACGACGAGGACGTTCCCGAGAATCCGCCGCCGGAGCCGCACGGAGCCTCCGTTCCGGCAACCGCCCCGCCGGGGCTCGCGGCTCAGTGGGACGGCCTCGCTACCAAGCTCCCGCCCGACTGGTCGGATCTGCTCTGCGAGGTGCGACTCGATTCGACCGACCACGTCGAGACGGGCGCGCTGAGGCTCGGTCCGGTCAACCCCTACCTCGTCGACGACCACTCGACGTTCCAGTTTCGCGTGGCGCACCGGTTCGGCTACGGCGCCGCCCCCGAGATGACCCGGCGCTGTCTGGAGCGGCTCGACGAGGCGGGGATCGCCGGGCGGTTCCGCGTCCTGCGCGTCCTCTCGGACACCCGGCCCGTCCATACCCAGGGTCCGGTCTGGCGAATCGGCGGCAGGGCGGTATGAGCGTCGCTCGTCTTCGCCGAGCTCCCGTGGGGAAAACCATGTTTCCCCCACGCTCCCCCTTCTTCGCCGTCATGGGGGAACCGCCCGGTTCCCCCATGACGCCTCCACACCCTCATGCGCCGGGTATCGGCCCATGAGCGGTGGGGACTCGTCGTGGCTCGTCCTCGACACCGGCACCGCGGTGCTCTCGAGCGACGGCGCGGCGGTCGGTCGCGTCTCGCGGGTGCTCGGCGACGAGTCGGTCGACATCTTCCACGGGCTCTCGATCAGCCCGGCCGGCGGAGGGCTGGATCGCTTCGTCCCTGCGGCCCGCGTGACGGCGATCTGGATCGACCGGGTGGAGCTCGACGTGCCCGAGCAGGGGATCGCGCTCCTCGACGAGATCTCCGAGGAGAAGCTCCCGCGCGTCGAGGGCGTCTCAGACCACGTCATGCGGCGCCTGCTCTGGCCGTATCACTAGCGGTCTAGAGGCAGCGGGCTCCCAGCGAACGCCCAGCGGCCGGCGCGACAATGGTCGGCGTGGACGAGGTGCGCGAGCAGCAGCCGGCCGACATCGAGATCGCCGGCTACCGGATCGAGCGTCTGCTCGGCTCGGGCGGCCAGGCGGACGTCTTCCTGGCGCGGGACTCTCGGCTCGAGCGACCGGTCGCGCTCAAGCTCCTCTCTCCGGAGCTCGCGGCGGACGATCGCTTCCGCGAGCGGTTTCTGCTCGAGTCGAAGCTCGCGGCAAGCCTCGACCACCCCAACGTGATCCCGATCTACGAGGCGGGCGAGGTGGACGGCCACCTCTACATCGCCATGCGCTACGTCGAGGGAACCGACCTGCGGCGCATGCTCGACCAGTACGCCCCGCTCCCGCCCGAGCGGACGCTCGCGCTGCTCGAGCCCGTGGCGGACGCGCTCGATGCCGCCCACGCGCGGGGTCTCGTTCACCGTGACGTGAAGCCGTCGAACGTCCTCGTGGCGGTCGAGCCGGCCGACGGCGCCGAGCATGTGTACCTCTCCGACTTCGGGCTCTCACGCTACTCCGCCGAGCCGGGCGCCGACCTGCGCTTCAGCGGGTCGCCGCAGTACGCGGCGCCCGAGCTTCTCCAGCGTGAGCCGGTCGACGGGCGGGCCGACCAGTATGCGCTCGGCTGCGTGCTCGAGGAGTGCCTGACCGGGTCCCCGCCGTTCGAGGGCAGGATGATGGAGCTGCTCTGGCAGCACGTCGAGGAGGAGCCGCCGACCGTGACGGCCCGGGCCCCCGAGCTCCCGACCGAGATCGACGGTGTCGTCGCGAAAGCCCTTGCGAAGGATCCGGCGGACCGCTACGGAACCTGCCGCGAGCTCTGCGACGCGGCCCGGGAAGCGCTCGGGCTCGAGGAGCGGCGGCTGTCACGGCGCGCGCTTCTCCTCGCCGGCGGCGGAGCCGTGCTCGCCGTCGTCGCCGCCGCCGCCGTTCCGCTCACCGTGATGCGAAGCCGCGGCAAGAGCGCCGCGGCAGCCCCAGCTGTACCGCTCCCGCTCACGGAGCACTCGCTCGTGCGCGTCGATCCGGCCACGGCCCGCCTCCTCGCGGCGACGCCGCTCGGCGTCAAACCAGGCCCGGTCGCGGTCGGAGACGGCGCCGTCTGGATCACGAGCCCCGACGAGGCGAAGCTGCTCCGGATCGACCCGGCGACGACGGACGTGACCGACCGCTTCGACGTCGCCCAGGTCGCACACCCGAGCCAGCTCGCCGTGGGCGAGGGCGCCGCGTGGCTCGGAGACCCGGGGGACAGCCTCTCAGCGGTTGCCTACCGCTTCGACCCGGACGAGCGCACGCTGACGACCGTCTCGACCGGGACATCTGCGCCCGAGAACCTCGCCGTCGCCGGAGGGGCGCTCTGGTCTGGGTGCGGTCAGATCGTTCGCATCCAGCTGGACAGCGGAGAGATCACTGCCAAGGTCGACCTTCCGGGGGCGATCCTTGCCGTCGGCGACGGCTCCGTCTGGGCGGCGGGCGACACGAGCGCACGTCGACCCTGGGGAAGAGCCTCCTCTCGAAGCTCGATCCGACCACCGCCGCCGTCCTGTCGAAGACCGAGATCGCGCCCGGTGTCTTCGACGTCGCGGCCGGTGCCGGCGCCGTGTGGGTGGTTCGCACCGACGACTCCATCACGCGCGTGGACGCGACGACGCGGGCCGTCACCGAGGGCTTTCGCGTCCGCCTGCCAGAGAACATTGCCGCGGGCAATGGCGCCGTCTGGGTGACGAGCGCCCGCGACGGCACCCTGACGCGCTACGACCCCGCGACGGCCGATCTCCGGACGGTCGACGTCGGCGGATCGCCGACAGGACTCGCGGTCGGCGCGGGCTCCGTCTGGGTCGCCGTGGCCGTCGCATAGCGCTACGAGCCCGAGCGCGTCCAGGTGAAACGCGTCACGGTCCGGGTCGGAACGATTCCGCCCGGGCGCAGGCCGCGCCGGACGAGGAGCGCGGGAAGGCCTGCGTCTCGAACGACGGCGATTCGTGCCGCTCCGAGCCCCTCGTCGCGCCAGCGCTCGGACAGCCCGAGGACGACGAGTGAGGCGTCCCCGAGGGCGGACAGCACACCCTCTGCCCCGGCCGTGACGAGCGTCGGCTCGGTGACGATCCCGACGACCTCCTGGACGAGGAGCGACGCGCGGCCGAGCAGCCGGCTCGCGTCTCGTCGTCCTTCGACCTGATCGGCCTCAGCGCCGACAAGTCGAAGCGACGTGCCGACGGCGCTCGCGATCCAGGCGGCGAGCTCGATCGCCGCCCAGTCGTGCTCGCCCCCGCTGAAGGGCGTGACGACGGGCCCGCCGCCCTCGAACGGCGGCCGGTTGTCGGCGGCGAGAACGCCGACATCACAGGGAGCGCCGGCGAGGATCGCCGCGAGTGGCGCGTCCGGCTGTCCAGCGGCAACGAGGCTCGGTGGCGCGTCGACGAGGATGAGGTCGACTCCGTGCTCGCTCGCGAGCAGAGCTGCTTCGGCACCCGGCTCGGGCGACGTGTAGGCGACGACCCGGCAGTCGACGCCGCGCGAGGCAAGCGCGGCGCGGTGCCTGGCCAGCACCGCCGTCTCGCCGACCAGGTCGCCCCCAGGTTCGAGGAGCCGAGCCACTACGAGGCTGCGACCCGACCGGCGCGCGAGCGGCTCGGCGACGGACAGGAGCGCGTCCAGTCGTGTTCCTTCGAGCGCAGTGACCAGCAGTGTCCCCGCAGGCATGGAGGCGGTCGCCGTCCCTGGCCCCAACGTGTCGAGGTCGAGAGCGGCATCCTGGCGGAGGATCGCGCGCTCCAGCTCCTGGAGCGCCCGGCTCGGCTCGAGGCCGAGCTCGTCGACGAAGCGCCGCCGCGCCTCGCGGAACGCCTCGAGCGCCTCGGCCTGCCGGCCGGAGCGATAGAGCGCGAGCATCAGCTGAGCACACGGATGCTCGCGGAGCGGATGCTCCGCGACAAGACCCTGGAGCTCCGCGACGACCTCGACATGCCGGCCGCAGGCGAGGTCGGCGTCGATCCGCCGCTCGAGCACGGCGAGGCGGAGCTCGTCCCAACGCGCGGCGATCGGCCGCACGGCCTCCTCGCCGGCAAGATCTGCGAGCGCAGGCCCCCGCCAGAGCTCGAGTGCGGCGTTGAGCCCGCTCGATGCGTCCGCGGGCCGCCCCGTGGCGAGCGCCTCGCTGCCTTCAGCGGCCAGGCGCTCGAAGCGCTCGAGATCGAGTGCCCCGGGCTCGAGCTCGATCGCGTAGGCGTTGCCTCGCGTCACGATCGCCTCCTTCCCGAGCGACTTCCGCAGGTCGGAGACGAACCCCTGCAGGACGTTGGGCGCCGTCTCGGGCGGCTCCGCTCCCCAGAGGTCGTGGATCAGACGGCTCGCCGGAAGCGTCTCACCCGGGTGGGCGAGCAGGAGCGCGAGAACGGCGCGCTGGCGCGGGCCCCCGAGCCGGACGGGCGTTCCGTCGACGACCGCCTCGACCGGTCCGAGAACCCGGTACTCGAGAGACACGGCACGACCGTACCAGGCAGGTCAGCACACACCAAGCGAGGCCCAGACGTGCCCCGGCCGGCGCAGGTCAGCTAGGCGCGGAGCTCGGCCCCGAATCGCTCCGCGAGCGCGGCCACGATCCGCGCTCGCAGCTTCTGTGCGTCCTCGTCGGAGAGCGTTCGTTCCGAGGACCTGAAGACCACGCCGATCGCTACCGACTTCCGACCGGCGCCCACCTGGTCGCCGCGGTAGACGTCGAAGACACGGGCCTCGTGCAGCTCCGGCCCGGCCGCCTCGCGGGCGGCGGCGACGAGCTCGCCCGCGGGCACGTCCTCGTCGACGACGAAGGCGAGGTCCTGGTGGACGGCCGGGTACGTGATCACGTCCTCGTAGAGGATCCGGTCGGTCACGTCGGCGAAGAGCGTCTCGAGGTCGAGCTCGAACGCTCCCCAGGTGCCGTCCAGGAGCGTCGGACGAAGCTCCCCAACCCAGCCTGACCGGATGTGCGCAGCCTTGCCGGGGTGGAGAAACGGCTCGGCCGCCCGCACGAAGCTCGCCTCCACGTGCAGGGCCTCGTGCAGAGCCTCGACCGCGCCCTTCGCCCGGAAGAACCCGCCCTCGGCGATGCCGCCGAGGCGCCACCGCTCGTCTGGCAACGCGTCGCGCGTCGGAAGGTACACCCGCGCGATCTCGAACAGCGCGATCCCATCGTTTCCCGCGTTGACGTTTCGCCGTGCGGTGTCGACGAGACCCTCGAGCAACGTCGTGCGCAGGATCGCGTGGTCGGCCGTCATCGGCACGGGCAGCCGCAGCGCGTTCGGATCCGGGTCGGCGCGAACGAGGCTCCAGGTGTAGGCCTCGGAGAAGCCGATCCCCGACACGACGTCCTCGACGCGGCGGCGCAGCCTCTGCTCCCGGGTCAGCCGCCCGAACATGGCCGTTCGGGTCGGCAGCGTGAAGGGGATCTGCTCGAGCCCGTGGACCCTGGCGACCTCCTCGACGAGGTCGATCTCGCGGCGAAGGTCGCGGCTGCGCCACGTGGGAACGATCCACTCGCCGTTCGGGCTCAGCGCGCAGCCGATCCCGACGAGGATCTCCTGCTGCTCGCCGACCGACACCTCGAGCCCGGTGACGACGCCGACCTGCTCGGGCCGCAGGCGCACGACCGGACGCTCGGGCAGGCCCGCATGGACGTCGGCGTTCCCGACGTAGCGCGCGCCGGCGGTCTCGACGAGCAGCTGCGTCGCGAGCACCGCGGCCTGCTCGGCGAGATACGGGTCGACCCCCTTCTCCCACCGGTTCGACCCCTCCGTCCGCAGCGCGTGGCGCTCGGATGTCCGGAGGATCCCGATCGGCTCGAAGTTCGCGGCCTCGAGCAGCACCGAGGTCGTACCGTCGCGCACCTCGGTGTCCAGGCCGCCCATGATCGCGGCGAACGCGATCGCCCTCTCGGCGTCGGCGATGACGAGGTCGTCCGGCTCGAGCCGCCGCGCGATCTCGTCGAGCGTCGTCAGCTCCTCGCCCCGGCGCGCGCGCCTCACGATGATCGTTCCCCCGCCGAGCGTGTCGTGATCGAAGACGTGCAGCGGGCTTCCGAGGGCGAGCATGACGTAGTTCGTCACGTCGACGACGTTCGAGATCGCTCGCACGCCGGACGCGACGAGGCGGCCGCGCAGCCAGGGCGGCGCAGCAGCGATCCGGACGTCGCGAAAGAGCCTGCCGATGTAGCGGGGGCAGCCCTCGAAATCCTCGACGGCGATCTGCCGGGGTCTCGTCGCCCCCGAGCGGCGGGTCGATCCCGGGCGGCGGCGAGAGCTCCAGCCGATAGAGGACTGCGATCTCGCGCGCGAGTCCATAGACGGAGAGTAGGTCCGGCCGGTTGGGGGTGACCTCGAGCTCGAGCACGGCGTCCGCGACCGGCAGGACGTCCGCGAGCGGCGTCCCCGGCTCCCACGACTCGGGCAGGACGAGGATGCCGGCGTGGTCGGCGCCGAGCTCGAGCTCGCGCTCGGAGAGGATCATGCCGTCCGACACGGTCCCGCGGAGCTTCGCCCGCTCGAGCGTGCGTCCGTCCGGGAGGAGCGCGCCCGGGAGCGCGACTGCGACCGTCGCGCCCGCCCCGAAGTTCCAGGCGCCGCAGACGATCTGGCGCGGCTCGGCCTCGCCCACGTCGACCCGGCACAGCTGGAGGCGGTCGGCGTTTGGGTGCTTGCCCGCCTCGACGACTCGACCGACGCGGTAGAGCCCGAGGTTCCCGTCGGTGTCGGGAACGCCGCGGCGAACGATGCGCTCGACCTCGGCGGTGGCGACCGCGAGCCGGTCGGCCACGTCCTCGATCGGCGCCGTGAACGCGACGTAGTCGCGCAGCCACGAGACCGGTACCTTCACGAGAACTGCCTGAGGAGGCGGAGGTCGTTCTCCCAGAGCTGGCGGATGTCGGGCAGCCCGTGACGCAGGAGCGCGATCCGCTCGAGCCCGAGGCCGAACGCGAAGCCCGAGACCTCCTCGGGGTCGTAGCCGACGTTCGCGAACACGGCCGGGTCGACCATGCCGGAGCCGCCCATCTCGATCCAGCCCGAGTGCTTGCACACCGGACAGCCCTTGCCGTCGCAGAGAAAGCACGACACGTCCGGCTCGAGCGACGGCTCGGTAAACGGGAAGAAGTGCGTCCGAAACCGCACTTCCCGGTCCTCGCCGAACAGCGCGCGCATCAGGTAGAGCAGCGTCCCCTTCAGGTCGGCGAGGGTGATACCGCGGTCGACGGCGAGCCCCTCGACCTGGTGGAAGATCGGCGAATGGGTCGCGTCGGGCGTGTCCCGACGGTACGTGCGGCCGAGCGAGATCATGTAGATCGGCGGCCGCCGCTCCTCCATCGTGTGGATCTGCGCCGGGGAGGTCTCTGTCCTCAGCAGCGTCGTGTCGTCCAGGTAGAGGGAGGCGAGCTTCGAGCGCGCCGGGTGTCCCGGCGAGAAGTCCAGCGCGTCGAAGTTGTAGTAGACGGTCTCGACCTCCCTCCCGTCGACGACCTCGTAGCCGAGACCCAGGAAGACGTCCTCGATCTCGCGGCGGATCTGCGTGATCAGGTGCAGATGCCCGACCGGCGGCTCGGCGCCGGGGAGCGTGACGTCGACGACGTCCTCGGTCAGCGTGCGGTCGAGCTCCTCCCGCTCGAGCGTCGACTGACGCTCTGCGAGAGCGCCCTCGAGGGCCACGCGCACGGCGTTGAGCGTCATACCGCTCTCGCGGTCGCGCACCTCGCGAAGCGCCTGCTTGAGCGGGCTCTTGCGACCCAGGTAGCGGACGCGAGCCTCGTCGAGCTCGGCGAGCGACCCCGCCTGCGCGATCGCGCTCCTGGCCTCGGTTTCCATGGCCGCCGCGTCCACCGCAGGAGCGTACCATCGGCCTCGTGAGCCTCTACGACGCGATCGCGGATCTCTACGACCCGTGGTCCGCGAGCGTCACCGAGGACGTCGCCTTTTACGTCGCCGAGGCGCGCAAGACCGGAGCCGCGGCCGCGGCTCCGGTGATCGAGCTCGGCGTCGGTACCGGGCGGATCGCGATCCCGATCGCCGCCGCCGGCGTGCCGGTGGTGGGCGTGGACTCGTCGCCGGGCATGCTCGAGGTGTGCCGGCGCAAGGCCGAACAGGCGGGAGTCTCGGAGCTGCTCGACCTTCGTCTGGGCGATCTCCGACGCCCTCCCGTGGACGGTTCAGCTGCGCTCGTCATCTCCCCGTTCCGAGCCCTCCTCCACCTCGAGTCGGACGCCGACCGGCTCGCCGGGCTGCAGGCCGTCCACGACCTGCTCCAGCCCGGTGGGAGGTTCGTCTTCGACGTCTTCGCGCCGAGCATGGCCGACGTCGAGGCGACTCACGGCCGCTGGCTCGAGCGCGAGCCGGGCATCTGGGAGCGCGCCGACTGGGATCTCGAGACGCGCACGCTTCACCTCTCCGTCCGCGGGGAGGCGGGTGAGACGTCGATGCGCCTCTCCTGGCTCCCGGCCGAGGAGTGGCGCGGCTTCCTCGAGCGAGCCGGCTTCGAGATCGTCGCGTGCTACGGCTGGTTCGACATGAGCCCCTACGCGGGCGGGGAGGACACCGTCTGGATCGCCCGAAGGCCATCGAGCCTGGCCTGACCTGACCTGCCCTCAACGGCCGGGGGCTGAATGGCCGGAAGCTCAGAGGGGAACCGCCCCCGTCACAAGGGCGACCTTGTGTTGCATCATCCCACGCCCTCCCTCTCCCACCACCCGCCTGGATATCGCCCATGCTTGCACGAGCAATGCAACACAAGCCCGGGCTCGCGACACGGGAAATCGGCCGTCGCCGGGCGCGGCCGGGCCGGGCCGGGCGCGCCAGGTGTAAGACCTAGGCGCGCTGGCGTCGGCGCTGCTCGTACAGGGCGATCGCCCCGGCAACGCCTACGTTCAGGGACTCGGCTCCGGCCGTCTGCGGGATGACAGCGACTGCGTCGCACGCATCGACCACGTCCTGCGGAAGCCCGTCGCGCTCGGCGCCGAGGACGAACGTCACGCGGTCGCCCAGCTCGAGCGTCCAGAGCGGCGTGCCCCCACGCGCCGCGAGCGCGACCTTCGGCCCGGGAGCGTCTGCGAAGGATGCGAGCGGGACGCGGAACACCGCGCCCGCGGAGGCGCGCAGGGCCTTGGGCGAGGTCGGGTCGGCACAACCCGGGGACAGCGCCATGAACGCGGGCCCGAGCGCGTCTGCGGCCCGCAGCAGCGTGCCGACGTTCCCGGGATCGCCGACGTGCCACAACGCAAGCCCGGTGGAGGGGCCCAGACCTGGCCCCAGGCGCGGTAGGTCTGCCCTGCGAAATACGGCGATGACGCGGGCCGGGTGCCCCATCGTCGACAGCTCGCCCATCAGAGCCGAAGCGACGGGCTCGGCCTGTGGCAACCGCTCGGCGAGCGCTGGACGCCCACCGTCGACCAGCGCCTCCACCGGCTCGAGCCCCGCGTCGAGCCCCGCCGCGACGAGGTCCTCCCCCTCGCAGACGAAGAGACCGACACGGTCGCGGCCACGCCGCGCCTGGAGCCTCCGGACGAGCTTCAGGCGCGGGTTGGAGGGCGAGGTGATCAGGCTTCGAGCGCGGCCTTCGCCTGCAGGGCGATCTTCTTGAACGCGTCAGGATCGCGACGGCGAGATCGGCGAGCACCTTGCGGTCGAGCTCGATCTCGGCCTTCTTGCAGCCGTTGACGAACTGGTTGTACGAGAGCCCTTCCTGACGCGCGGCCGCGTTGATGCGGATGATCCAGAGGCGCCGAAACGTTCGCTTTCGGTTCTTCCGGTCGCGGTAGGCGTAGTTGAGCGAGTGGGCGACCTGCTCCTTCGCCTTGCGGTACGAAACCGAGCTCTGACCGACATAGCCCTTGGCCTCGCCGAGAACCTTGCGGCGCTTCTTGCGCGCGTGAACGGAGCGTTTGACCCGTGCCATGCGTGCTCCCCTCCCTAGCGGCCGAGCAGCCGGCGGACCTCGCCGGCGTCGGACTCGTCGACGGGGTGGTCCCGCCGGAAATCACGTCCGCGCTTGGCGCTCTTCTTCTCGAGGTTGTGGCTCTTCATCGCGTGGCGCCTCAGGAAGCGCCCGCTCCCCGTGATCTTGAACCGCTTCTTCGCCCCGCTGTTCGTCTTCTGCTTTGGCATGTGCCGCTCCTTGCTGCTGCCCGGCCTGCTTCGTCGGCGCGAGCACCATCGTCATGTTGCGTCCGTCCTGGAGGGGAGGCGCCTCGACCTGACCGAGGTCCTTCACGTCCTCGGCGAGCCGCATCAGCAGGTCGCGGCCCCGCTCCGGGTGGGACTGCTCCCGACCACGGAACATGATCGTGACCTTGACCTTCGCGCGGGCGTCCAGGAAGCGTCGGACGTGGCCCTTCTTCGTCTCGTAGTCGTGAACTCCGATCTTCGGCCTGAACTTGATCTCCTTGACCTGGATCTGCTGCTGGTGCTTGCGGGCGGTCTTGGCCTTCTGCTCCTGCTCGTACCGGTACTTCCCGTAGTCCATGATCCGGCAGACCGGCGGATCTGCCCCCGCCGCCACCTCGACGAGATCGAGGTTCTTCGAGTACGCGTACTCGAGGGCCTCGTCACGCGGCTTGATCCCGACCTGGGATCCATCCGAGTCGACGAGCCGGACGCGCGGGACGCGGATCATCTCGTTGATCCGGGTCCTGTCCTGAACCGGCCGGGCCTGCTCGAACGATCGCCGCGGCCTCACTCGCTAATCACCAAGACTGTGCTGTACCTCCCCGAACCGAACGACAAGGGCTGCACGCAGCAGCCCCGTAGCTCAACGCTCTCGGTTGAACCCCAGCGTGGCCCTCGGCCCGTGAGGTGAGGAACGGGTGCGCTCCTGCTTGCAGGTCTCAGAGTCTACCAGCGGTTTTCAGCTCGTCGACGAGCGCCGCGAGGCTCATGGACGTCTGCTCCCCGTGGCGCCTGCGGACGGCAAGCGACTCGGTCGACTCCCGGTCTCCCCAGACGACGACGTAGGGAACCTTCTGCAGCTCGGCGTCGCGGATCCGCCGCCCGACGGTCTCGCCGCGCCCGTCGACGTGGGCCCGGAATCCGGCCGATCGCAGCTCGCCAGCGAGCGCCTCGGCGCGATCGCGGTGGTCGTCCGCGACGGGGAGGACCCGCACCTGCTCGGGCGTGAGCCAGAGCGGCAGGTCTCCCCCCGTGTGCTCGAGGTAGACCCCGAGGAACCGCTCGAACGAGCCGAGCAGCGCCCGGTGGATCATCGCCGGGGTGTGCTCGGCGTTGTCGGCGCCCGCGTAGACGAGGCCGAATCGCTTCGGCATCTGGTAGTCGAGCTGCACCGTTCCGAGCTGCCAGCTTCGCCCGAGCGAGTCGACCATGTGGAGATCGATCTTCGGGCCGTAGAAGGATCCCTCCCCTTCGCTCACCGTCGCCTCGATGCCGCCCGCTTCGAGCGCGCCGTTCAGCGCCGCCTCGGCCCGATCCCACTCCTCGTCCGTCCCGAGCTTGTTCTCGGGTCGCGTCGAGAGCTCGCAGCGGAGCGAGATGCCGAGCAGGTCGTACAGGTAGAACGCGTAGTCGAGGCAGCCGACGAGCTCCTCGTGCACCTGCTCCTCGGTGCAGAAGATGTGCGCGTCGTCCTGGACGAAGTGCCGGACGCGCAGGAGGCCGTGCAGGACGCCAGAGAGCTCGTTGCGGTGGAGGTTGCCGGCCTCGGCCAGCCGCAGGGGCAGCTCCCTGTAGCTGCGCGCGCTCTGCGCGTAGAGGAGGCAGTGCCCCGGACAGTTCATCGGCTTCAGGCCGAAGTCGCGCTCCTCGATCTCCAGCGTGAACATGTCGTCGCGGAACTTCTCCCAGTGGCCTGACGTCTTCCACAGCTCGGCGTCGTAGAGCTGGGGCGTCCGGATCTCGGCGTAGCCGCGCCGAGCGTTCTCCCGGCGTCTCAGGTCCTCGAGCACGTTCCAGACGACCATCCCCTTCGGGTGCCAGAACGGCATGCCCGGCGCGAGGTCCGAGAAGTCGAACAGGTCGAGCTCCCGCCCGAGGCGGCGATGGTCGCGGCGCCTGGCCTCCTCGAGCCGGTGGAGATGCTGGTCGAGGTCGTCCTGCGTGAAAAACGCTGTGCCGTAGACCCGGGTGAGCTGCTGCTTCGTCGAGTCGCCACGCCAGTAGGCGCCGGCCAGCGACGTGAGCTTCACCGCCTTGATCGGCGCGGCGTCCTGCAGGTGCGGGCCGCGGCACAGGTCGGTGAACTCGCCCTGCGTGTAGAGCGAGATGTCGCCCTCGGCCGAATCGACGAGCTCGACCTTGTACGGCTCGGAGGCCTGCTCGAACATCCGTCGTGCTTCGTCGCGCTCGATCTCACGCCGCTCGAACGTCCGGCCCTCGGCGATCTCCCGTCGGATCTCCTCCTCCAGCCGCTCGAGCGCATCCTCGGCGATCGGCTCGGGAAACTCGAAGTCGTAGTAGAAGCCGTTCTCGATCGGCGGCCCGATCGCGACCTTCGTCCCCGGGTAGAGCCTCCGCGCCGCCTCGGCCAGAAGGTGCGCGGCGGAGTGGCGAAGCGCGTAGAGGGCGTCGGGGTCCTGCCGGTCGCGGGTAGTGAGAAGCTGGATCCGCTCCCCGTCCGCGAGCGGCAGTCTGAGGTCGCGCGGGGCGCCGTCCACCCGGGCCAGCACCGCCTGCTCGGCCAGCTTCGGGCCGATCGCCCGGGCCGCGTCGAGCCCCGTCGCCCCGTCGGCAAGCTCGAGCTCGGACTCGTCGGGGAGGATGACCTTCACGGGCAACGGAGGATACCCGCGCCCTTAGAGCTCGTTTCATTCTGAAACGAGCTCTTGGTCTCCCTCGACGGCGGCGCGGAGGTGGGCCGGGGCCTTCAACCAGTAGCTCTCGCGGAGCCATTCGAGCGCCGCGTCGAGCGACTCGTCGTCGGCGACCTCCGCGGTGATCCAGCCCCAGCGGCCGACGTAGTGCGCCTCGGACACGTACGGCAGGAGGTGTGCGATCTCCCGCTCCTCCTGGGTCAGCTTGACCGTGAGCCGCACGCGGTCTTCGACGAGCGACATCGCCGCGAACATGCGATTGTCGGCCACCTTGAACACGGGATGACCCCACGGCTCGTCCTCGTACGCCTCTGGGAGCGAGAGCGCAAGCCGCCTGATGCGGGCCGCAAGGTCGTCGGCGAGGCCCACGTTGAGAGCGTACTACCCGAAACGACCCTGACGTAGTCCTCCGGGGGGAACGCCGCGTCGAGGCTCGCCATGCCCGGGCACCGTTTCATCACGGCGCAGCGATGTGGGTCGCCGGCTGGTGGTCGTTTCGTGTCAATCCGGTGAACGTCCCTAGCCAAGGCCCGAGCCACGCCTCTCCGGTAGCGTGAGCCCGTGATGAAGGAGACGCTGGAACGTGAGGTAAAGCTCACTCCGCCCGCCCGCTTCCGGCTGCCCGAGCTTCCCGGGAAAGCCTTCCCCGTACGCGTCTTCACCTCCACCTACGTCGACACCGCTGATCTGCGTCTTGCGCGCGCCGGGGTGACCTTCCGCCGCCGGGTCGAGAAGGCAAAGGGCCTCTGGCAGCTCAAGCTCCCCCGTGGGATGGCGCGGCTCGAGCTCGAGCTTCCCGGCGGGCCGAAGGGACCGCCGCCCGAGCTCAGCGACCTCGTCTACGCGCTCGCCCGAGGCGCCAAGCTGGAGCCGGTGGCGAAGCTTCGCACCCGCCGTTCGGGCGTGCTGGCTCAGGAGGCCGGCGAGATCGTCGCCGAGGTCGCTCTGGACTCCGTCAGCGTCATGGAGAACGGCCGGGTGCTGGCGGGCTTCAAGGAGCTCGAGGTCGAGCTGATCGCCGGCGACGCGAAACAGCTGCGCCGCCTGGAGCGGGATCTGCGCCGCGCCGGGGCGAGTGACAGCGACTTCCGACCAAAGGTGTTCAAGGCGCTCGGAATCGAGCTGGAGCCGGCGCCCCCGTCGCCGCCTCGGGCAGCGTCGGCGGGCGATCACCTGGCGGCGGCGCTCATAGCACAGTACGAGAACGTCCTCGCCCACGATCCGGGCACGCGCCTGGGGGCCGACCCCGAGGAGCTCCACCAGCTCCGGGTGGCCACGCGCCGTCTGCGCGCCTTCCTGCGTGCGGCGCGCTCGATGCTCGATGCCGAGTGGTCCGAGGGGCTCCGAGCCGAGCTCGCGTGGCTCGGCGGCGCGCTCGGGCCGGTGCGCGACCTCGACGTCCTGATCGACCACCTCCGGGCCGACGCGACGAGCCTCGAGCGGGGCGAGCAGCGCTCACTCGAGCGCCTCTTCTCGGCCCTCGAGGAAGAGCGTGAGGCCGACCGGGCCCTCCTCCTGGAGGCGATGCGGAGCGAGCGCTATCTGGCGCTTCTCGATTCTCTCGAGGAAGCCGCGGCGTCACCGCGCCTCGTTTCGAGCGACGGCTCGCTCGCAGCGATCGCCGCGGCGGAGTTCAGGCGGCTCGAGAAGGCCGTCAGGGCGCTCGACCCCGAGCCGACGGACGTCGAGCTCCACGCGGTTCGCCTGCGGGGCAAGCGGGCCCGATACGCGGCGGAGCTTGCAGAGCCGGCGGTCGGCCGGAAGGCGACGACCTTCATCCAACGCGCGAAGGCCTTCCAGGACGTGGTCGGCGAGCATCAGGATGCCGTCGTCGCCGAGCAGCGCATCCGCGAGCTCCTGACGCGCTTCGGCGGTCCTCGCCTGGGCTTCGCCGCCGGACGGCTCGTCGAGCGGCAGAAGGCGCGCCGCGCTGCCGCTCGCGCCGCGTTCCCCGACGCGTGGGCGTCGCTACGCAGGGCCGGGAAGAAGGCGTGGCAGTAGACGCCGAGGTGCGAGCTGCCGGCGGCGTCGTGTGGCGTCAGGGCGAACGCGGGCTCGAGGTGCTCGTTCTCCACCGTCCGCGCTACGACGACTGGTCGCTGCCCAAGGGCAAGGCGAACGACGGGGAGCGCGACGAGGACTGTGCGCTACGAGAGGTCGAGGAGGAGACCGGCCTCGTCTGCGAGCTGGGGCCGGAGCTCGCCTCGACGTCCTACCTCGACGCACGCGGGCGCTCGAAGCTCGTTCGCTACTGGTCGATGCGCCCACTCCGCGGGAGCTTCACGCCGCATGACGAGGTCGACGCCGTTCGCTGGCTGACCCTCGCCGGCGCGGCCGACGCCCTCTCGTACGAGCGGGACCGGTCGGTGCTCGAGTCCTTTGTCGCGGCGAAGAGTGGCGAAGGAGTTACGGACAAGTGAACTTCTGGTGACGCAATGGGAAAGCGCCGCCCGGGCAGTGCTCGATCGAGCATCGTGGAGCCGTCCGCGAACCTCGCGTCAGGAGGGTGC
The DNA here is from genome assembly GCA_963712465.1 of uncultured Actinomycetes bacterium. GTDB lineage: Bacteria > Actinomycetota > Thermoleophilia > Gaiellales > Gaiellaceae > CAVQHY01. The sequence goes on along the minus strand of CAVQHY010000005.1, from coordinate 31,712 downwards.
GTCATGAGCTCACAGCTCGATCCGGTGACCGCGAACCACGTCAACCGCCAGGTAGCAGCTCTGACCGAGGAGTTCCGCGGCATCTTCTCCCGGGAGACGATCGACCGCTTCGTGACCGAGACGCTCGACGGCCTCTCGACCGCCCGCTTCAACGACTTCGTGCCGGTGCTCCTGCACCGCTTCGTGCGCGAGCGTCTGCGTGCGCTCGGACAGGCCGAGGGCACGATCGCCAAGGACGTCCCCGAGGTGCTGTTCGTCTGCGTGCACAACGCCGGCCGCAGCCAGATGGCGGCCGCGCTCCTGAACACGCGCGCCGAGGGGCGGGTTAACGTCCGCTCGGCGGGTAGCGATCCGGCCGATCAGATCAACCCCGCAGTCGTCCAGGCGATGGCCGAGCTCGGCGTCGACATGTCGCAGGAGTTCCCCAAGCCGCTCACGGACGAGGTGGTGCGCGCTGCGGACGCGGTGATCACGATGGGCTGCGGCGACGCCTGCCCGATCTACCCCGGCAAGCGCTACGAGGACTGGGAGCTGCCCGACCCGGCCGGCAAGAGCCTCGAGGAGGTGCGCGAGATCCGCGACGAGCTCGACCGCCGCGTTCGGACGCTGCTGGCCGAGGTCACGGCCGAGCGCGAGCCCGCACCGACCTCATAGGGGCGAGGCCTTCCCCGCCCTGGCACCGGTCGCTAGGCTGCTGCGCGCTCAGCGGCCAGGCCGAGCGCTGCGCCCTCCCGAAGCCCGCCACGCGCGACCACCAAGGGCACTCCCAGGCGGCGCTGAGCTTCGGCGAGGACGATGACACCGGCCACGAGCGTCCTGGCGCGAAGCGGGTCGAGCCCGAACACCCGCGAGACGCTGGCAGAAGGTCTGGCACGCAGCATCCGCACGGCCTCCGCGAGCTCGTCCTCGCCGAGCGTGCGGCCGACGAGCTTTCTCAGGGCACGCGCGCTGCCTCCGGTCGCCAGAGCCGACTGCGGCAGCGGCGGAGTCACGCCGGCGAAGGCGCGCTCGACCTCACGCCGCAGCTGGCTGACGATCCGTTTCTCGGGCGGATCGCCTCCACCGACGCGCGCCATCAGGCGGATCGAGCCGAGCTCGAGCGAGCGGCACCACGCAGCGCCCGCCTCGGCCGTTCCCACGAGGAGCTCCGTCGAGCCGCCGCCCACGTCGCAGACCCCGACACTGCCCTCGAGACCGGGCGTACGCGAAACCGCGCCGTCGAAGGCGAGGCGGCCCTCCTCGTCGGGATCGAGGATGCGCACCGGCCACCCCGTAGCGACCGCGAGCGCCGCGACCAGCGCGGCTGCGTTGTCGCTTCGCCGTCCGGGAGCGGTGACGATGACCTCGACGGCGTCGGCGCCGTGCTCGCGTGCCGTGCGCGAATAGCGGCGCGCGACGTCGGCCGCTTGCCGCAGCTTGACCTTCGGAATGCGGCCTGCGCGCTCGACGTCGGCACCGAGGCCGAGGTGTTCACGCTCCTCGAGAACGGGATCGACGATCTCGCCGGCGACGGACGCGACGAGCAGGCGAACCGTGTTCGACCCGACGTCGACGATTCCGACCATGAGCTCATTGTCGAAGGCGCGTCGGCCGGCAGGGCCGAGAAGCGGTGAACTCCCGGTGAAGATCCGGAGTAGATGCGGCGAGCGGGTGTTGCTAGCGGGACCGGCGCGCGGCCGTCCGTCTGCGGGCCCGGAGGCGGGAGCGCCGCATCAGGGCCGACTGGGCGACGTGGGCACGCGCGCCCTTCTTCGGGCTGACGCGCTCCCAGGCTCCGTCCGACCCCAGCTCCCACGCCTGCACGTTGTCGGCGAACAGGGTGTCGAAGATGGCGGTCAGCTCCGCCCGCGCCCGCGCGTCCTCGACGGGCGCGACGACCTCGACGCGGTGGTCGAGGTTGCGCGGCATCAGATCCGCGCTGCCGAGGTACATGGACGTCTCGCCGTTCGCCTCGAAGACGAAGAGGCGGCTGTGCTCGAGGAAGCGACCGAGCACCGAGCGGACACGGATGTTCGCGCTCATCCCCTTGACTCCGGGGCGCAGGGCGCAGATACCCCGCGTGACCAGCTCGATCGACACGCCCTTCTCCGAGGCCCGGTAGAGCTCCTCGATCGTCTCGGCGTCGACGAGCGCGTTGACCTTGATCCGGATCCGCGCCTCGTCGCCCGCCTGCGCGGCGGCGGCAACCCTGCGAATCTCCTCGATCAGCCCCTGGCGCAGACCGAACGGGGCAACGAGGATCTTGCGGAACTGCTGCGGACGGCCGAAACCGGTGAGGAAGTTGAAGAGGTCGGCCACGTCGGCCACGATCTCCTCGTCGGCCGTGAACAGGCCGACGTCCTCGTAGAGCCGCGCCGTGCGCGCGTGATAGTTGCCGGTGCCGACGTGGACGTACCGACGGAGCGTGTCCCCCTCGCGCCTGACGACGAGCGTCGTCTTCGCGTGGATCTTCAGGTTCGGAAAGCCGTACACCACGTGCACGCCGGCACGCTCCATCGCTCGCGCCCACTCGATGTTGCGGTGCTCGTCGAAACGGGCCTTGAGCTCGACCAGGCAGACGCTCTGCTTGCCCTGCTCGGCACAGTCGATCAGGGCCGGAATCGTGGGCGAGTCGTCGCTCGTGCGGTACACCGTCGTCTTCATGCCGATCACGTCGGGGTCGTCGACCGCCGCACGGACGAACGCCTCGACGCTCGTCGCGAACGAGTCGTAGGGATGCTGGACGAGCAGGTCGCTCTTGCGGATGAGCGCGAACACCGCGCGACTCGACAGCCCTTCGAGGCGGGTCTGCGTCACCGGGAGCCAGGGGTCGTCCTTCAGCTCGGGCCGGTCGAGGCCCACGATCTGGATCAGATCGGCGAGGTCGAGCATGCCCCGGATCGGGTAGATCTGGCTCGCCGACACGGCCAGCCCTTCCGACAGTCGCTCGAGCATCGCGCTCGAGATCGAGCTCGACACCTCGACGCGGACGACGTGCCCGAAGCGGCGGCGTCGCAGCTCCACCTCGACGGCCTCGAGGAGGTCGTCGGCCTCGTCGGACACCTCGAAGTCGGCATCGCGGGTGACCCGGAAGAACGCGCGCTCGGAGATCTCCATCCCCGGGAAGAGCCACGGCAGGAAGTGTGCGATCACGTTCTCGAGGGGGATCAGAAGCCCGCGCCGGCCGACGCCGATGAAGCGGGGCAGAAGCTCCGGCACCTTGACGCGGGCGAAGCGCTCCTCACCGCTCTCGGGGTCACGGACGAAGAGCCCGAGCGACAGCGAGAGGCCCGAGATGTAGGGGAAGGGCTGGCCCGGCCCGACGGCAAGCGGCGTCAGGACGGGGAAGATCTCCGCCTCGAAGCGATCGGTCAGCTCGGCGAGCTCCTCCTCGGTGCAGTCCTCGACGGCGGCGACGACGATTCCTTCCTCGGCCAGCGCCGGCTGATGGTCGCGCGCCCACGCCCGCGATTGCCGCTGCGTCATCTCGAGCACGCGCTCGCGGATCTCCGCGAGCACCGCGGCCGGCGTGCGTCCGTCGGGCGAGCGCACCGCCACGCCGAGGGCGGCCTGGCCCATCAGGCCGGCGACGCGGACCATGAAGAACTCGTCGAGGTTCGCGGAGAAGATCGAGGAGAACTTCACCCGCTCGAGCAGCGGTACGCCTGGGTCCGTCGTCAGGTCGAGGACGCGGGCGTTGAAATCGAGCCAGGAGAGTTCGCGGTTCAGGAGCCGGTCGTCCGGACGGACGAGCGGCTCGACCGGGTTACTTCTCTTCGGGCTCGAGCTTGTAGCCAACGCCGTAGCGCGTCTGGATGAACGTATGCCGAGGTGCGCAGGCCTCGATCTTGTCTCGTAGCTTACGTACGAATACGTCCACAGTGCGATCGCGGCGTGTCTGGCGCCGACCCCAGATCTTCTGCAGGAGCTCGTCGCGGGTCACGACCCGGCCCTTCTCGAGGGCGAGTGCGTAGAGGAGTCTGAACTCCGTCGGCGTCAGAGCCGCGCTGCGACCGCCCACGTAGGCCTGGACGTTCATCGGGTCGATCCTCAGCTCCGCGACCTCGATCGCCTCGCCACGGTTCTCTTCCTGCGCTCGCACGCCCCGGCGCGCGGCGACGCGGACCCTGGCGACGAGCTCCTTCATCGAGAAGGGCTTGACCAGGTAATCGTCGGCGCCGATGTCGAGCGCGTGGATGCGATCGTGCTCGGTGCCTCGTGCGGAAACGACGATGATCGGAGTCCCGATCCCCTCGGTGCGAGCGGTCTCGATCAGCGACCAGCCGTCGACGCCCGGGAGCATCAGGTCGAGCACGCAGACGTCGGGCCGCTCGTAGCGAAGCCGCGCGAGGCCCTGCTCGCCCTTGCTCACCCACAGGGGATCGAACCCGGCCGCCTGCAGATGCCTCGCCATGCCCTGGGCGATGACGTCGTCATCCTCGACGATCAGCACCTTCGCCATCGGGAACCATGATCGCGCCAACGTCGCCACGTGAGGGTTGCGTCGTGGTGAACGTGAAGTGAACTTCTGGTGAATGGCTCACCGTCGGCGACCGGCATAGTCTTGGCTCGTGACGACCGACCCGCTCCACGCGCGCCCGCTGGGCGAGGCAGATCTCGACCCCGATCCGCTCGTCTCCTTCCGGGCCTGGTTCGCAGACGCTGCCGCGCACGGCGTCCGCATGCCCGAGGCGATGGCCGTCGCCACTGCTTCCGCCGGCGGCGCGCCCTCCGTTCGGATGGTGCTGCTCAAGGAGGCCGACGAGAGCGGCTTCGTCTTCTACACGAACGTCGAGAGCCGGAAGGGCCACGAGCTCGGCGAGAACACCCACGCTGCGCTGCTCTTCTACTGGGAGCCCGTCGGCCGCCAGGTGCGGGTCGAGGGAACTGCGTCGCGCGTACCCCGGGAGGAGGCGGAGACGTACTTCGCCGCGCGTCCGGAGGGCTCGCGCATCGGTGCGATCGTTTCCCGCCAGAGTGAGCCGATCGCGAGCCGTGAACTGCTCGAGGAACGGGTTGCGGCGATGCGCGCGGACCTCGCGGGAGGAGCGATCCCGCTACCCGACCACTGGGGCGGCTTCCGGCTCGTGCCCGAGTCGTACGAGTTCTGGCAGCACCGCGACGATCGGCTCCACGACCGCTTCGACTACCGCCGCGACGGCATCCGCTGGCGTCGCCGGCGGCTTCAACCCTGAGCGTCGGAGACGGCAGCGACGGCCAGCCCGCCCCCAGGAGAGCCGGCCGTCGCGGTAGGGGAGCAGAGGCGGAGAGGATGGATGTGGGTCATCCGCCGCTGTCGAGTCCACCCTAGGCGCCTGTTTCGCCCGAGTGGGTGACGGAATGGTGAAGAGATGGTGTCTTGCTGTTTGCTAGCGGCTGACGCGCCTGCGTGGGACCTCAGACTCCGCGCGGCGTCGAGTCGGCCAGCGCAACGCGCATCAGGTCGCGGATGGAGAGGATGCCGACCACCTCGTCCCCGTCGACGACCGGTAGGTGGCGGAAACCGCCGTGGATCATCAGAGCGGCGGCGTGCTGCGTCGTGTCGGATGACTCGATCGTGTCGGGATGGCGCGTCATCCAGTCCGCGACGCGCGCCCCCTCGACCGGGCCCGTGGCGACCGCCTTGAGGATGTCGCGCTCGGTCAGGATCCCGTCGAGCGACCCCTGCTCGAGCACGAGGACGGCGCCGACGCCACGCGCCCGCATCGCGCCGGCTGCCTCGGCGAGAGTCGCCTGCGCGGCGACAGACAGGAGGTCACGCGACATGTGGTTCGACACCGTGGCCACGCGGGCAGTCTATGCCGCGAGGGCGGCACGACCCGGCCCGTCATGGAGACGTGTGAGGTAGGCGGGACGGCCCGAGCGGAGGTACGCGACCACCGAGCGCTCGTCCTTGGCGCACGGCAGCAGCGTCTTCCAGGTCGAAAGGTGCTCGAGCTGATGGAAGTCGCCCGTCGCGACGCCCGGCAGCCCCGCCTCGGCTACCCACGCGAAGAGATCGTTGCGGTTGAAGAGCTCGAAGCGATCGACGAGCGCGGCAAGCCGGTCGCGCTCGCGCCAGAAGCGACGCGTCGTCCGCGAGGGATGAACGCCGCGCTCGTCGTGGGGATGCGCGGCGATCAGGCCGGCCCCGGCGGCGCGGGCGGCGCGAAGCGCCTCGACGAGACCGCGGTCGAGCCCGACGAAGCTCCGCAGCCCGACCGCGACGGCGTGGGCGGCGTGGTCGGGATCCTCGTGATTGACGGTGAGCTCGGCACCAGGGACGACGAGCAGGCCGTAGCGAACCCTCGCCCGCCACGCCTCCCACTCGATCTCCTCGAGGTAGGCGCTCCACTGCTCCTCGGCGACCGAGATGGGATCGCCGCGCCGCACCTGCTCGACTCGCCACGGGTCCGCCGAAGGAAGCACGTGGTCCGTGATGCAGAGGACGTCGAAGCCGCGCCGGCCGTAGAGGTCGACGAGCTGACGCAGCGTACGCTCGCCGTCGCTCCACGTCGTGTGTGCGTGCAGCTCGCACAGAAGCGGCCTGACCTTCGTGCGCATCTCCATGACGCGAGTGTCGCCACTCGCACGCGACGCATGGGGAACGAAACGGCTAACGAGTGGTGTCGAACTATCCCCAGTTGCCGCTCCTACGCTGCGCAGCACCCCGGGCCGCAGCAGAGCTCGCTCGCGGCGGCAGGCTCGGACTCGGCCTCGCCGTCGACGTCCTCGAGCACCGCGTAGATCTCCCAGGCGTGCCCGGCCGGATCGCGCACCCACACCTTGTCCTGGCGCGCGTAGCAGCAGGTGGTGTCGCGCTCGTCGAGGGTGACGAGCCCGCTGGCCGTCAGACGCTCGGAGGCCGCCTCGACCTCCTCGGTCCGCTCAACGCGGATCCCGACGTGGTTCAGGCCTCGCCGGCCTGACTGCTGCAGCGCCAGTGCGACAGGCGGATCGGCGAGCTCGAACTTCGCGTATTCGGGCTTTCGCTTCGCGGGCTCGGCACCGAGGAGCGCGCGGTAGAACGCGACGGACACATCGAGGTCCGGGACGTCGAGCGAGAGATGGAACGTGTTCGCCATCGGGTTCCTCCTTTATCGAAGTTATTGAATGTATACGCGTTGTATCGATGCTTGTCAATATCGAAAGATGTCGATACTGTTTGGCGCAATGAAGGATCTGCCACTCGTCGAGTGCTGCACGCCCCTCGTCGGAGCGCCGCTCGACGAGAGTGAGGCGGCCGAGCTCGAGCGTCTGTTCAAGGCGCTCGCCGACCGCCACCGTGTCAGGATTCTCAACATGCTCGCCCGGGCGGGCGGCGAGGCGGTCTGCGTCTGCGAGTTCGTGCCCACGCTCGGGCTCGCCCAGCCCACGGTCAGCTACCACCTAAAACAGCTCGTCGACGCAGGCTTGATCGAGCGGGAGCGGCGCGGTACGTTCGCGTACTACACGCTCGTGCCCGGCGCCCTCGAGCGCCTGGGCCAGCTACTCGCGGGCGAGCCGTTGGCCGTCTAGCCGTTGCCCGCCGCGTCGCTGCCACGAGCGCTGGCCGCCGAGGCGATCGGAACGTTCGCACTCGTCTTCGCCGGCTGTGGGGCGATCATGGTCAACGCGGAGTTCGGTGGGCTAGGCGGTGTCGGCATCGCGGCCACGTTCGGCCTGGTGATCATGGTCATGATCTACGCGCTCGGCCACGTCTCGGGCGCTCATTTCAATCCGGCGGTCACCTTCGCGTTCGCCCTCACGCGACACTTCCCGTGGCCGCGCGTCGGCACCTACTGGCTCGCGCAGGCGACCGGCGCGATCGTGGCGGCGGCTCTCCTTCGCGCCTCGCTCGGCGACGTCGCCGACGTCGGTGCCACGCTGCCCTCGGGCTCCGACCGCCAGGCGTTTCTCTGGGAGGTCCTGCTCACGTTCTTCCTGATGCTCGTGATCGTCGCCGTCGCCACCGACACCCGGGCGGTCGGCGAGGCAGCCGCGATCGCGATCGGCGGCACCGTCGCCCTCGACGCGCTGTTCGGCGGGCCGGTCACCGGCGCCTCGATGAACCCGGCACGCTCGCTCGGGCCCGCCCTTGTCTCCGGCGAGACCTCGTCGCTCTGGGTGTACCTGCTCGCGCCGCTCTGCGGTGCCGCTGCCGGCGCTGTCGCCTACCAGTTCGTCCGCGCTGAGCCTCGCACCCGGGAGCAGATGTGAGGCTCTACTTGGGAAGCGCTTCGAGCATGTAGCCGACGCCGTAGCGGGTGTGGATGAAGGCGTGCACGGGAGCCCGCCGGTCGATCTTCTCGCGCAGCTTGCGCACGTAGACGTCGACGGTGCGATCGCGATGCGTCTCCCGTCTCCCCCACAACTTCTGGAGGAGCTCGTCCCGGGTCACGACGCGGCCGCGGTCGGCGGCTAGCGCGTACAGGAGTTTGAACTCGAGTGGAGTCAGCTCGGCATCCTCCCCTCCGATGCGGGCCTGAACCGTACGAGGATCGATCTCGAGCTCTTCGATCACGATCGGATCGCCCCGAGGAGGCTCGGCGGCACGCACGCCTCTGCGCGCAGCCGCGCGAACCCGGGCGACGAGCTCCCGCATCGAGAACGGCTTGACCAGGTAGTCGTCGGCCCCGATCTCGAGCGCGTGCACGCGGTCGTGCTCGGTCCCCCGCGCGCTCACCACGACGATCGGCGTGCCGATCCCTTCCGCGCGCGCCTCCTCGATCAGGCGCCAGCCGTCGAGGCCCGGGAGCATCAGGTCGAGCACGCAGACGTCGGGCCGCTCGAAGCGCAGCCGCGCGATTCCCTGCTCGCCCTTGTCGACCCACATGGGCTCGAAGCCTGCGACCGCGAGATGCCGCGCCATGCCCCCCGCGATCACCTCGTCGTCCTCGACGATCAGCACCCGGCTCACGGCGGCGACGTTTCCTCGTCCGACATACTGGCGGAAGTATGAAGCGGCCCTTCGCCCAGAGTCCAGAGGGCCGCGAGGACGAGCTGACTCCCCTCGAGCTCGAGGCAGAGCGCGGGCGGGTTCTCGTCGAGGAGAGCCGCGAGCTCGTGCTCGTTCTCGATGCCGGCGGCCACGTGGTCGCAACGAGCAGACGCGCCCGCGAGTCGCTCGAGGGCGTTCGCGAGGGCGAGCCGCTCCCGCCCGAACTGCTTGCCGGCGCCCACTCGTTCGCGATCCCGTATCGCGTCGACGGCCGCACCGAAACGCTTCTCTACCTCCGCGACTCCGGAGACCTCGCGGCGTACGAGGAGCTGCGAGCAGGCTTCACGGCAGCCGTCTCGCACGAGCTCCGTACTCCGCTGGCCCGTCTGCTCGCGCTCCTCGACACGGCGCTGCTCCCGGGCGCCGACACCGACGAGCTCGTCGAGCAGGCGCGCTCCGAGGTCGGGCAGATCGGCGAGCTGATCGACGACGTCCTCTTCCTGAGCGAGCTCGAGTCGGGACGAGAGGTGGTCGCGCTCGGGTCGACGCCGGCGCTTCCGATCCTCCATGAGGTCGCTGCGGGCGCCGGCGATGCTGCCGCACGCGCGGGCGTGACGCTGTCGGTCGAGGGCGACGAGGTCGAGGTTCCGCTTCGTCCGCGCATGCTCAAGGTCGTCGCGGAGAACCTCGCGAGCAATGCCGTCCGCTACGCCGGCCCCGGTGCCCGTTGCACGCTGGCGATCCGTCGCCACGACGACGCCGCCGTGCTCCTGGTATCCGATGACGGCGCCGGCGTGTCGAGTGAGGATCTTCCGCGCCTGTTCGAGCGCTTCTACCGCGCCGACCGCGCGCGCGCTTCCCGGGGAACCGGTCTCGGGCTCGCGATCGTGAAGCACATCGTCGTTTCGGCCGGGGGGTCGGTCGAGGCCACGGGCGGCAGGGGCGAGGGCCTCACGGTCACCTGCTCGTTCCCGGCCTAGTCTGACGGTCCTCCTTCCGTCCGCTTCACCACATCTTCACTGGTTGTTCACCGTAGTGGAACCCACGGTCAACCCACGCCTCGGGACAATCGCCGCGAATGCCCAGCGAAAGGAGAAACGTGCGACATCGCGCACCGTTCAAGCTGCTCCTCGTCGCGCTCGTCGGCGTAGTGATGGCGATCGCCGCCGCGGGCTGCGGCGGGAGTGACGACGAATCGGACGCCACGCCCGCCGACACCGGCGCGGCAGCGACTCCACCCGCCGCGGGCGGCGACCTCTCCGGCACGGTCGAGGTCGACGGCTCCTCGACGGTCGGCCCGTTGAGCACCGCGGCGGCGGAGCTCTTCCAGGAAGCGAACTCGGGCGTGACCGTGACGGTCGGGATCTCCGGCACGGGCGGCGGCTTCGAGCGCTTCTGCGCGGGAGAGACCGACGTCTCCGATGCCTCGCGCCCGATTAAGGACGAGGAGGCCGCGATCTGCAAGGAGAACGGAATCGAGTACCTCGAGCTGACCGTCGCCGTCGACGCCCTGACCGTGATCGTCAACCCGGAGAACGACTGGGCGAGCTGCCTCACCCTCGACCAGCTGAAGACGATCTGGGAGCCGGCCGCGGAGGGCAAGATCACGAACTGGAACCAGGTCGACCCGAGCTTCCCCGACGTGCCGCTCGTGCTCGCCGGGCCCGGGACGGACTCGGGGACGTTCGACTACTTCACCGACGCGATCAACGGCGAGGAGGGCGCAAGCCGCGCCGACTACACCGCGTCCGAGGACGACAACGTCACCGTCCAGGCCGTGGCGGGCGACAAGGGCGCGCTCGGCTACCTCGGCTACACGTACTTCGAGGAGAACTCCGACACGCTGAAGGCGGTCGAGATCGACGGCGGCTCCGGCTGCGTCGCCCCGAGCGCCGAATCGGCACAGGACGGCACCTACACGCCCCTCTCGCGCCCGCTCTTCATCTACCCGAAGCTCGAGTCCCTAACCGGCAAGCCACAGGTCGCGGGCTACACGACGTTCTACCTCGACAACATCGACGAGATCACGAAGACGGCGCTCTTCATCCCGCCGACTCCGGATCAGGTCGCGACGGACAAGTCCACGCTCCAGTCGGCCCTCGGAGGCTAGACAGCCTCCCGTGTCGACGCCGGACGTAACCGCCTCTGGGCCGCAGCCGGATCTCCGGCTGCGGCCCGGCGGGCGGCGTTGGAGCGAGGACGCCGTCAAGGTGTTCTTCGGAATCTGCGCCGTGATCTCGATCGCGACGACCGTCGGCATCGTGTTCGCCCTCGTCGAGCCCGCGATCGAGTTCTTCCGCGAGATCCCGTTCACGGACTTCATCACGGGAACGCGGTGGGCTCCCCTGTTCAAGCCGGCGAGCTTCGGCGTCGTGCCGCTGCTCGCGGGCACGCTCTCGGTCACGATCTGGGCCACGCTCGTCGCGGTCCCGTTCGGTCTCGGTGCCGCGATCTACATGAGTGAGTACGCGCACCCCCGGGTCCGCAGGACGCTCAAGCCCATTCTCGAGCTGCTCGCGGGCATCCCGACGGTCGTCTTCGGGTATTTCGCGCTCCTGCTCGTCACGCCGCTGCTCAAGGACATAGGCCTCGACATCTCTGGCGCGTTCAGCGCGCTCAGCGCCGGGCTCGTCGTCGGCGTGCTCGTGCTGCCCACCGTCGCCTCGCTCTCCGAGGACGCGATGTCGTCCGTGCCGATGGACCTGCGAACCGGCGCCTACGCGCTGGGCTCGACGCGGTTCAAGGTCTCGACGCGAGTCGTGGTCCCGGCAGCGATCTCCGGCATCGTCGCCAGCTTCGTGCTGGCCGTCTCCCGCATCGTCGGCGAGACGATGGTCGTCCTGATCGCCGCCGGGCAGCAGCCCACCATGTCGCTCAACCCGCTCGAGCCGGTCGAGACGATGACCGCCTTCATCGGCGCGACGGGGCAGGGCGACGTCCCGACGGGCTCGATCGAGTACAAGACGATCTTCGCCGTCGGGCTGACACTGTTCGTGATCACGCTGGTCATGAACGTGATCGCGATCCGGCTCGTGCGGAGGTACCGCGAGGTCTACGAATGACCGCCCGGACGGCGACGGCCGTCGAGGGGGCGAGGCAGGCCACGATCTACGGGTCGGGAAGCCGCAGCGACAGGATCATCGGCGGTGTGTTCTTCGGCTTTCTCATGCTCTCGCTCGCGGTCGGCCTGCTCACGCTCGGCGCGCTGATCGCGGACGTGCTGATCGACGGCGTGCCGTCGCTGAACAAGCAGCTGCTGCTGAACGCGCCGTCCGTCAGCCCGGAGAAGGCGGGAGCGCGACCGGCGATTCTCGCCACGCTGTACCTCGGCATCCTCCTCATCGCCTTCTCCGTGCCCCTCGGCGTCGGCACCGCGATCTACCTCGAGGAGTACGCTCGCAAGGAGCGCTGGTACAACCGGCTGCTCGAGGTGAACATCCAGAATCTCGCCGCGGTGCCTTCGATCGTGTACGGCATCCTCGGACTTGCGTTCATCGTGCGGGGGTTGGGACTCGGTCGCGTCCTGCTCGCCGGCGCGATCATCCTCACGCTGGTCGTGCTTCCCACCGTGATCGTCGCGTCCCGTGAGGCGATCCGGGCGGTGCCCGACTCGATCCGTCAGGGCGCCTACGCGCTGGGAGCGACGAAGTGGCAGGTCGTGCGGCGACAGGTGCTCCCGGCCGCGATCCCGGGCATCGCCACCGGCTCGATCCTCGGGGTCTCGCGCGGAATCGGGGAGACGGCGCCGCTACTGCTCGTGGGGGCGCTCACGTTCGTGTCAGTGAACCCGACGCTCCTCGGCCCCTACACCGCTCTTCCGATCCAGATCTTCCAGTGGATCGGACGCCCACAGGAAGAGTTCAAGTCACTCGCCGCAGCTGCAATCATCGTCTTGCTGCTCATGCTCCTGACACTCAACGCCTTCGCGATCTGGCTCAGAAACCGCTACCAGAAGAAATGGTGATCCAATGGCCGAAGCCGACACGGAGACCCGTAAGATCCGCGATCTGAACGTCGACCGCCTCAGCGAGACCCCGTCCGCGGCCAGCAAGCAGGTGGTCTTCGACGCCGACGAGATTCGCGTCTTCTACGGGAAGTCGCTGGCGCTGCGCGACGTGACGATGGACATCCACCGGCATCAGGTAACGGCCTTCATCGGGCCGTCGGGCTGCGGCAAGAGCACGTTCATCCGCTGTTTCAACCGCATGAACGACCTGATCGAGGGGGCCCGCATCGAGGGAAGAGTCCTCTACCACGGCGAGGACCTCTACGGCGACCAGGTCGACCCGGTCGAGGTCCGGAAGCTGATCGGCATGGTGTTCCAGAAGCCGAACCCGTTCCCGAAGTCGATCTACGACAACATCGCGTTCGGCCCCCGCGTTCTCGGCTTGAAGGACTCGCTCGACGAGCGCGTCGAGCACGCCCTCAGCAGAGCGGCTCTCTGGGACGAGGTCAAGGACCGGCTCAAGCACAACGCGTACGGCCTTTCGGGCGGGCAGCAGCAGCGCCTGTGCATCGCCCGCTGTATCGCCGTGGATCCCGAGGTGATCCTGATGGACGAGCCGTGTTCCTCCCTCGACCCGATCTCGACGACGTCGATCGAGGACCTGATGCACGAGCTCAAGCGCGAGTACACGATCATCATCGTCACCCACAACATGCAGCAGGCGGCGCGCGTCGCCGACAAGACCGCCTTCTTCAGCATCGAGCTGCGCGAGGACGGCGGCAGGACGGGAGTCCTCGTCGAGTACGACGACACGACGAGGATCTTCACCAACCCGGCCGACAAGCGAACGGAGGACTACGTGACGGGTCGGTTCGGATGAACGAGACGACGGGCCCCCGCATCGAGCTCGCGACCGACCTCGACCAGCTAGAAGCGAATCTGCAGGAGCAGGGAGAGGTCGTTGTGCGTGCGGTTCGTGGAGCCATCAACGCGATGGTCACCCAGGACGCGGAGCTCTGCGACGAGGTGATCGTCTTCGACGACGAGATCGACCGCCGCTACCACGACATCGAGCGCGGGATCGAGGAGGTGCTCGCGCGCCAGACACCGGTTGCGACCGACCTCCGGCTGGTGCTCGCGATCCTCCACAACAGCCTCCATCTCGAGCGGATCGGAGACCAGTCCGTGACGGTGGCGAAGCTCACGAAGCTCACGCACCACCTCGAGACGAGGCGTGAGCTGATCGAGGGACTCCAGGACATGGGTGACCGGGCCGAGGAGATGGTGAAGGTCGCGCTCGACTCCTTCGCCCGCCGCGACGTCGAAGCAGCACGCGCGCTGGTCGATCTGGACGAGCTGATCGACCGGACGAACCGGCACGTCACCCAGCAGGTGCTCGCGCTCGCGAGCGATCCGGGAAGCCAGGAGTGGGGCATGCGGATGATCGTGGTCGCACGCTGCATCGAGCGGATCGGCGACAACGCGGTCGACATCGGCGAGCAGACGGCCTATGTCGTCTCCGGGCTGTTCCGCGAGTTCACGGACGCCTCGCACCCCGAGGGCCGCGACTACTAGCGACGAGCGCTTCGCGAGGGCGCTGTCCGACCCCAGCCGGCGTGGTCGTCTACGGCGGCAGCCAGACTTCAGCGGTGCGCGGCCGACTCGTCATCGCGGTCTGGTTCTCGCTCTGCCTCGTTCCGGGCGCGCCCGCGGCCACGGGAATCCTCGCAGCGGGTGACTTCGGCGTCGGCGGTGCCGGAGAGCGCGAGCTGGGCCTGGCGATGCGCCGGTTCGAGGCGCAGCGCCCCGCCGAGCTGTTCGTGACCCTCGGCGACAACGACTACACGGCGAGCCCGCAGCGATTCGGGGAGGCGTGGAACTCGAGCTTCGGCTGGCTGGAGCCGGGGGGTGTGGCAGTCGCGGGCGTCCTCGGAAACCACGATCTCGACTTCGGCGACGGCGGTCGGTACGAGTTCGCCACCCTCGGGCTGCGGCGGCGATACGCCGTCCGGCGGGTGGGCGACGTCGAGCTCTTTCTCCTCGACTCGAATCGGGTCGATCGCACCGAGACGACCTGGCTTCGCCGGTCGCTTGCCCGCTCGACGGCGCGCTGGCGGATCGCGGTCTTCCACCACCCCCCGTATACGTGCGGTGGCCACGAGGGCGACGAGGACGTCCAGACCAGCTGGTTGCCGCTCTTCGAAAGCTACGGGGTGCAGCTCGTACTCTCGGGGCACGACCACAACTACCAGCGCTTCCGGACGCGGCGCGGGGTCGCGTACGTCGTTCACGGTGGGGGCAACACGAATCTCTACGGTCTGAGACCGTGTCCGGTCGCCTACCCACGCCGAGTGGCGGCTCTGCGAGAGCGCGGCTTCCTGTACCTCGTCGCCGGCGCGGGCGCCCTCAGCGTATCGGCAGTACGCCTCGACGGCAGCATCGCCGACCGGTTCACGGTATACCCTTAGGGGGTATGCTGTAGGCCATGAGTCGTCCTGACGCGACGATCCAGCTCGAGATCGGCGGAATGACGTGCGCCTCGTGTGCCTCGCGAGTCGAGCGGAGCCTCAACCGCCTGGAAGGCGTCGACGCGTCGGTCAACTACGCAACCGAGCGAGCCGCCGTGCGCTACGACCCGGGCTCCGTGCGACCCGAGCAGCTCGTGGCCGCCGTCGAGGCGGCCGGCTACCGGGCCGGCGTCGACCGGGAGACCGACTCCGGGCCCGGAATCGGCATACGCCTGGCAGTCGCGGCGATCCTGACCGTTCCCGTCGCCCTGCTCGGCATGGTCGTACCGTTGCAGTTCGACGGCTGGGAGTGGGTCGGGCTCGCCCTCTCGACGCCCGTGGTCTTCTGGTCCGGATGGCCCTTCCACCGAGCCGCCCTCGCAAACGCGAGGCACGGCGCCGCGACGATGGACACGCTGATCTCGCTCGGGACGCTGGCCGCGTGGGGATGGTCGGTCGTGGCGACGGTCGCCGTCGACGGTGCGAGCACCTACTACGAGGTCGCCGCAGTCATCACCACGCTGATTCTGCTGGGCCGATGGCTGGAGTCTCGTGCACGCCGCCGCTCGGGCGAGGCGCTTCGCTCGCTCCTCGAGCTCGGCGCGAAGGAAGCGAGCGTCCTCCGCGACGGAACGGAGCGGACGGTTCCCGTCGATGAGCTTCGTCCCGGCGACGTCTTCGTCATCCGGCCAGGCGAGAAGATCGCGACGGACGGCGTCGTCGTCGAGGGCTTCTCGGCGGTCGATCAGTCGATGCTCACGGGCGAGCCCGTGCCGACCGAGATGATCCCGGGCTCGGAGGTCGCAGGCGGCACGCTCAACACGTCGGGCCGGCTGCTCGTGCGGGCAACCAAGGTCGGGACCGAGACGGCGCTCGCGCAGATCGCGCGGCTCGTCGCCGAGGCGCAGGGAGGCAAGGCTCCGATCCAGCGCCTTGCCGACCGCGTCGCCGGGATCTTCGTCCCGATCGTCCTCGTCCTGTCGCTCGCGACACTCGCCGGTTGGCTCGCGATCACCCACGATGCGACCGAAGCCTTCAGCGCAGCGGTCGCGGTTCTCATCATCGCCTGTCCCTGCGCGCTCGGCCTCGCGACGCCCACGGCGCTGATGGTCGGGACGGGCCGCGGCGCGCAGCTCGGGATCATCATCAAGGGCCCCGAGATCCTCGAGCGCACCCACGGGATCACCACGATCGTGCTCGACAAGACGGGAACGGTGACGGAGGGCCGGATGCGCCTCGTCGACGTCATTCCGGCCGCTGGCGCAAGTCGCGGGGACGCGCTGCGGGTCGCGGGGGCGCTCGAGGACGCGAGCGAGCATCCGATCGCCCGCGCCGTTGCAAGCGCTGCACGTGCTGAGCTCGGCGAGCTGCCGCCGGTCGAGGCGTTTGCCAGCCGTCCCGGCGTCGGAGTGTCGGGACGGGTCGACGGCCACGCCGTCGAGGTCGGGCGAACGGACGGCGAGATCGCCGTGCGCCGAAACGGCGAGCTCCTGGCCACGCTGGCCGTGTCGGACACCGTCAAGCCCACGAGCGCCGAGGCGGTCACGGGACTGCGCGGCCTCGGGCTCACCCCGGTTCTGCTCACGGGAGACTCGGAGTCCACTGCGCGGGCAGTCGCCGCCGAGGTGGGCATCGACCGCGTCGTCGCCGAGGTGCCACCGGCCGCCAAGGCGGCCGAAGTTCGCCGCCTCCAGGAGGCCGGCGAGCTGGTCGCGATGGTGGGCGACGGCGTCAACGACGCCCCCGCTCTCGCGCAGGCTGACCTTGGCCTCGCGATCGGCACCGGCACGGACGTGGCGATCGAGGCGAGCGACCTCACGCTCGTATCAGGCGACCTGCGTGCGGCTGTCGACGCCATTCGCCTCTCCCGCCGTGTGCTCGCGACGATCAAGGAGAACCTGTTCTGGGCCTTCGCCTACAACGTCGCGGCGATCCCGCTCGCGATCGCGGGCGTGCTCAACCCGATCGTCGCGTCGGCGGCGATGGCCGCCTCGAGTCTGTTCGTCGTCTCGAACTCGCTGCGGCTGCGAGGCTTTCGCAGCGTGAGAGGAGGGGCCTCGTGACACACGGCTACAGCGCCGAGAAGGAGGCTCTGGTCAAGCGCCTGCACCGGATCGAGGGTCAGGTGCGCGGCATCGAGCGGATGCTCGAGGAGGATCGCTACTGCATCGACATCCTCACGCAGATCTCCGCCGTCTCGACGGCGCTCGAGAGCGTCGCGTTCCGCATTCTCGACGACCACGTCAACCACTGTGTTGCCGGCGCGCTCCAGTCTGGCGACCCCGGGGCCGCCGAGGAAAAGACCAGGGAGCTTCTCGAAGCCGTTCATCGCTTCTCGCGGACGCGGTGACGGGCGTCGCCTCGCCCAACACCCCGATCGCCGAGGACACCGGGATCCTCCCCTCCTGGCTGCTCGTGCCGACGGTCGCCCTGGCCGCGTGGGCAGGGCTCGCGCCCTTCGGACTTACCGACTCGTCGACGGGTGACGTCGTGGCGGCGTTCACCGCGCCTGCCGGCGTGGTCGCGGCCTTCGCGGTGTCGGCGTGGGCCCTGTGGCGGCGTCGGAGCCGCCCATGGCACGACTGGGACGTGATCCTGCTTGTCCTGCCGGCGATCGCAGGAGCGGTGTGGCTGACGATCGGCGGCCTCGTCCTCGACCTCGGCCTCTCACGCGAGGAGCTGCTGGCGGTGGAGGTCGGCCCGGGACTCGCGCTCGTCGGGCTCCTGACGACGTCCGTCAGCTACTACGGCCGCCACCACCCCTCGGAGCGGGATGCCGACCTGGACTAGGAGGACGGAGCCGCGGGCTGGGGCGGGCGCGTCGCCAGGAGCTTCTCGACGGAGCGCCTGACGTCGAGCTTCGTGTCGATGAAGCCCTGATCCTTGCCCGGCCCGCCCTTGACGATGTCTCGAGACCCGTCGCCGCGTGCCCAGAGGACGTCGTCTCCGGCGACGCCGTTCACGACGTCGACGCCTCCGCCGCCCTTGAGCCAGTCGTCTCCGTCGTCTCCGCGAACCCGGTCGGCGCCGGCACCGCCGAGCCCCACGTCGTCGCCGGAGCCGCCGATCAGCCGATCGTCTCCGGCGCCGCCGTAGAGCCAGTCGTCGCCGTCACCGCCGAGCAGGACGTCGTCGCCGTGGTCGCCGTAGAGACGGTCGTTACCGCCACCCGCCACGAGCCGGTCGTTTCCGCCCAGGCCGCACATGACGTCGTCTCCGTCCGTGCCGGCGAGCACGTCATCTCCCGATGTCCCGACGATCGTGCACCCTCGTGCATCCGGCAGCCCTTCGGCGACCGTCGTCGTCAGCGTCACGGAGTTGTTCTCCGTCTGACCGGGCGGGTCGGGGGTCCCGGTGACGTTGGCGCTGTACGAGAGCGTTCCGGCCAAGGTCGGCACCACAACGATCGTGACCGTCGCGCTCGTCGCTCCCGGCACCGTCCCGAGCGCGCAGACGATCGTCTTCACGCCGCTGCACGTTCCCTGGGTCGACGTCACGTTCACGAACGCAGCACCGTCCGGGACCGTGGCCGTGAACGTCGTGCCCTGGCTCGGATCCGGGCCGGCGTTCGAGATCACGTTCGAGTAGACGAGCTGACTACCCACTCCAACCGGATCGGGGCTCGCCGTCGTCAGCACGCTGATATCGGCCAGGGCGTAGGTGACCGTCAGCTTCCAGCACCAGAGCGTCCCCGCGACGCCGGCCGAATCGTCGCGAACGACCAGCTTCCACGTCCCGTTTGACGCCTTGCCCTTGAAGGCACCGAGCGACTCTTCCGGCTCGAACGAGCCGACAAACGGGGCCGCGCCCGACGCGATCGGCGTCGTCGCCGCGTCGGAGAACTCCGTGAAGGCGCCGGCCGCACAGTCGTTGCCCGTGCCGTAGTTGTTGCCCGAGCCGCCGTTGTCGTGCGAGAGCCGCACGATCGTGCCGTCAGGGCCGACGAGATCGAGGTTCAGCTGGTCGTCCTGGGCGTGTCCGATCAGAACGGAGGCCTTCACGTCGACGATCTCGCCCGCGTCGGCGACCGTCACCGCGCTCTCGAGCGCCGCGTTGTCGGGGATCGCGGTCGTGAGGTTGCCGCTCGAGTACACGGTGGTCGGCGCAGCGCTCGCAACCGCGCAGACGGACAGCGCGATTCCAACGACCGCGCATGCGACGACTATCTTCCCTCCTCGAACCACGAGGCATGAAGCCAAGCAGACGCCCCGGACACCCGCAAGACTCGCGCGGTCCTTCTCAACGAACACCTAAAGAAGCCAGACGTCAGGCAGGAGCCCAGCGGCGGCTCGCTCCGGGCGTCTTGGCGCCACACAACCGAGCCTGCAACCCGGCGAGCTCGGGCGGATCGGCGTCGAAGAAGCCGTCCAGCTCCAGACTCCCACGAACGCGCGTCGATATCAGGTTTCCCTGTTGTAGGAACTCGGAAAGTGCGGGAAATATGTCCTCAGGACACTTCTCGCGCAGCCCGATGTCGGATAGGCTGGCCGGGGTCCGGTTGGCCGCGACCGGACGCAAGTGTCGCGCTGGTGTTCGTTCGTTCACGGGTTCACCCCGATCTGAAGGCGTGACCACCTGTAGGGGAGCGGGCGGTCCGGACACCAAGCGGGATTGCCCGCCCGCCCCCCGAAGGCTCGAGAGCCAGGCGCCGCTCCTCTACGAGGGTTGGCGTTGGCGCATGGCGATCACGTCAGCCCGTCCCGTCCGCTCCATCGTTTCGCCACCGAGCGACTCGGGCATCCCACCCCGCTTGAGCGACCGATCCATGGCCTCGAGCACGCTGACCACCGAGGCTCCCTCACGACCGCCGGCGAGCGGCGCGACCGGAGAGCGAATCGACGTGACGAAGTGCTCGCATTCGACGCGAACGGGATCCTCGTTCGTAATGCGGGGACTCACGATGTCTCCGAAGCTGACCTGAATGTGCTCGCCGAACCTGTCCGTCTTGTTGGAGGACGCTCTCTTCTCGTAGATCGTCAGCTTCCGCTCGAGCTCCATGTCGTCGAATACGGCCATCCGATCTGAGCCGACCACGGTGAGCTTGCGCAGCTTGTGCGGGTCGAGCCAGGAAAGGTGCATGTGCGCGCTGATTCCGGTCGCAAAGGACAGGTAGCCGAAAACGACGTCGGCGACTCCGGGCTGGACGTACGATTCGCCACGCGCCATCAGCTCGACGGGCTCGTCGGCCAGAAGATGGAGAATGACCGACAGATCGTGAGCGCCGAGGCTCCAAAGAGCGCTCTCGTCACGCCGCACCCGCCCGAGGCTCTGGCGATTCACATAGACGTAGTAGATGTCGCCGAGGTTGCCCTGCTCGATCAGCTGCTTCAGCCGGCGTACGGCAGGATGGAAGACAAGGGCATGGCCGACGACGAGACGACGGTCGAGTCTCTCCGCCGTACGCACGAGCTGGTCGGCGTGATCCGCCCGCAGAGCGAGCGGCTCCTCGACGAAGACATGCTTGTCGGCCTCGAGCGCCCGACTCGCGAGCTCGAAATGGGTGACCGTCGGCGTTGCGATCACGACTGCGTCGAGCGTCTCGTCGGCGAGCAGATCGTCGATTTCCCCGGTGACGCGCGCGTGTGGATGGCGCTCCTTTACCCAGAGTTGGATGCGCGGATCCGTGTCGCAGAGCCAGCGAAGCTCGGCCTGGGGGATGTCATCGAACGCCCGTGCGAGGTTCGGGCCCCAGTAGCCCATCCCGACCACGCCGACGTTGACGGGGGTTCTCACGTGGGCCGGACCTTCCCGTACAACGCCACCCCGAGCAGGAGAAGAGCCGCGCAAGCGGAGAGCGCGAAGGCGACGCTGACGCGGAAGAGCTCCGTTCCCGGAGTCGCCGCGTAGAGCCCGACGAGCAGGAGCGCCGAGGTCGTCCAGGCTGCTGCCGCCCGGCCGGCAGCGTCCGCCGCGAGAAGGCCTTGCGAGAATGTCGCAGCGCCGAGGTAGAACGCGACGCCGACGGCGAGGAGGATCAGGTCGCCTCGTCCCGCCTCGAAGCCGGACCCGTACAGAGCCATCGCTCGTGGGCCTGCAACTGCCGTCAGACCGACGATGATTCCACCCGCACCGAGAAGGTAGAGGACGGTGCGGGTCACGGCGCGACGAAAGCCGGCGGAGTCGTCCGTTACGTGTAGGTGGGTGAGATTCGGGAGAAACGACGCAGCGAGGCCCTGGAAGACGTAGACCGGAGCCCGCACGAGCATCGTCGCGGCCATCACGATTCCTGCCGCCTTGGTTCCGTCGCTACCGTTCCCCGCGATCACGAGCAGCGGCGCGCCATTCGTCAGGAGCTGGTCCGCGGCGGCGATCACGCATGTCGGCGCGGCGAAGCTGAGCGCCGCTCCGAGCTCGAAGCGGCGTCCCCCGCCTCGCTCGAGCAGACCGTGAACCAGCCGCCGGCCCGCGACCAGAGCGACGAGCGCGCCGCCGAGGCCGGCGGCGACGAGCGCGGCCGCGGCCAGGTCCTGGGAGGCGACGAACACGAGCGGGACGGCGACGAGAAGGCGCACGACACCGTCGCCGACGAGACTGAGCCCGTACCCTCCGAACCAGCGCGCCCCTCCGACGAGCCCGCGGACGAGGTACTGGAGCCCGTACGCTGCGATCCCGGTCACGAGCATCGCGGTCATGAAGTTGTTGCCGAGGAACACCCGCTCGGTGATCTCGCCCCAGAGAGCCACCGAGACCAGCGCGCCGCCGATGAAGATCGCTGCGCAGATGAGTCCAACCGACCGGAGCACGCTACGAACCTCCTCGCCGCGTGCGCGCCGATCGGCGATCGAGCGCGACATCGTCTGCTCGAGTGGCCTGAACAGCACGATTGCAGCGAGGAAGATCGCCCCCCAGAGAATCGCGATCTGTCCGTAGGCCTGCGGTCCGAGCGTTCGCGCCGCGAGCACGTGGTATGCGTAGGTGAGAACACCGGCCGCCAGCGTCGCCAGCGAGACGAGGCCCGCCCCGGTGAAGACCGAGCGCCGGCCGTCGGCGACGCTCGCGGACGTGGTCCGCTCGAGGACGGCTGCCTGGGTGCTCACCCTACGACCAGGTCGACGAAGTAGTTACTCGAGGCCCAGCTCTGGGTCGGGAAGTCGCCGGCCGCCAAGCCAAAGACCCCGTTCTGGCCGTCGGCGACCGACCGGAGCGGTCCGGACACGATCGCGTTGAGGAGACCGCTCGATGTCACCGCGTAGTAGGCGTTCGCGTTCACCGAGATCACGTAGATCGTCCCCGGCTGGAGCGCGATCGGCGTTCCGAGCGCTTGCTGCTGCCAGCCGGATGCCGACTCGCCCGCAAACGTCACCTCACCGAGCTTCGTGCCTCCCGATGTCCACACCGTCCCCTTGTGCGTCCCGGTCTCGAGCGAGCTTTTCCAGAACCGGATTGCCGTGAGCTGCACCGCCTGATCGACCTGGATCTTGACGCCGAACTCGTACGACCAGGGCCCGGGGGCGGGCCGGCCGTCCTGGGTCGGGTTGTTCGATGACGCAGGCGAAGCCGACGTGGCGAAGAGCTGGCACGGGCACGCGCTGCTCGTCGTCGTGAAGCTCCAGGCGACGGCGCTTGCGAGCGCGATCCCGTCGGTGGCCTTCACCGTCGTCTCGAGACGGGCCGTGTACGTCGTTGCCGGAACGAGCAGCGCCGGCTCGGCGTCAGCGTCGCCGTCTTAGTCGCGTCGTCGTATGAGACGGTCGCCGCCACCGCCGCACCGCCCGAGGGCGTAAGCGTGAAGCTCGACGACGTGAGCGTCGACGGATCCATCGAACGCGAGAACATTGCCTTCACGGTCGTGTCGCGAGCGACTCCGTCGCCGCTTGCCGTAGGAACGGTGGCAGCAACCGTCGGTGCCGCGGCGACGCCGCGGGTCGTGAACGTCCAGCGACCGGGGAGGCGAGAGCCGTTCCGTCCGCCGCCTTGATCGCCGTGTCGAGCCGGCCGTGTACGTCGTCGAGTAC
Organism: uncultured Actinomycetes bacterium; assembly: GCA_963712465.1. Lineage (GTDB taxonomy): Bacteria > Actinomycetota > Thermoleophilia > Gaiellales > Gaiellaceae > CAVQHY01. The sequence continues at coordinate 8,426 of CAVQHY010000005.1, read as the reverse complement.
GCGAGCGCGCCGACGGCGTCAGCGTCGCCGGTCTGCGTGGACGGCGTCGTAGGCGACGGACGCCGACCACCGTCGAGCCGTCTGGCCGCTTCAACGTGAAGCTCGACGCTGTCAGCGTCGTCAGCATCCATGCGCGCGAGAACGTCGCCTGGACCTTGGTCGCGAGAGCCGACGCCGCTGGCGGCGTGGCGGGGCTCTGCGCTGTCACGGTGGGCGGTGCGGTTGTGCTCGGGTACTGACCACGACGTCGACGAAGTAGTTGGTCGACGCCCACGTCTGCGTCGGGAAGCTCCCCGCGAGCGGAGCCGTAGACCCCGTTCTGCGCCATCCGCTACCGACCGCAGATACCCGACACGATCTGCGAGGCGAGACCCCCGCCGTCTCCGAGTAGAACGCGTTCGCGTTCACCGAAATCGACATAGGTCGTCGCCGCGTCGCAGGCGACAGCGGGCTCGCGAGCGACTGCTGCTGCCAGCCGGAGGCCGATTCGCCGGTGAACGTGACCTCGGTCAGCTTCGTACCCGACGGCAGACCACACCGTCATCTTGTGCGTCCCGGTCTCGCCCGGGCTCTTCCAGAACCTCACCGCAGCTGAGCTGAGCGGCTGGTCGACCCGAACCTTGACGCCGAGCTCGTAGGACCACGGCCCCGGCCGGTTCGACCGTCCTTGGTCGGGTTGCTCGGAAGCGTTGGGGTCGCCGTTGGAGCGAAGCAGGCTGCACGGGCACACGGCCGTCGTCGTCGTGAAAGCCCAGCTCACGCGCCCGCCAGCGGCGTCCCGTCCGCCGCCTTCACCGTCGTCTCCAGGCGAGCGGTGTACGAGGTACGCGGAGGTGAGCTGCAGCGCTCGGGGTGAGCGTTGCCATCTGCGTCCCGTCGTCGTACGAGACGGTCGCGGCCGCAGCTGCACCGCCGGCCGGGGTCAGCGTGAAGCTCGACGACGTCAGCGTCGCTGGATCCATCGACCGGGAGAACGTCGCCTTGCACAGTCGTACCGCGGGCGACGCCCGTGGCCGGGACGCCGGGACCGTGCTGGTCACGGTCGGCGCCGCGGCCGGCGCAGCCGGTCGTGAACGACCAGGTGACCGCGCTGGCGAGCGGCATGCCATCGAGGCGGCTTTACCGCCGTCTCCAGCCTGCGGCCGTATACGTCGTCGAGTTTGCGAGAGCACTCGACAGTCGTGAGCGTCGCCGTTCTCGTCGGCAGCGTCGTAGGAGACGGACGTCGGACACTGTCGAGCCGTCGGGCCGCTTGAGCGTGAACGTCGACACCGAGATCGTCGCCGAGTCCATCGCCCGCGAGAAGCTGGCCTGCACGGACGTCCCGACGGCGACGCCTGTAGCCCCGTCAGCCGGCGGTCTTGCCCGTCACCGTCGGAGCCGATTGTGGAGCGGCGTTGACTACCACGTCCGACGAAGTAGTTGGTCGAGCCCCAGGTCTGCGTTCGGGAAGGCGCCGGCAGCGGAGCCGTAGACGCCGTTCTGCGCCGTCGGCCACCGACCGGAGGTAGCCAGAGACGATCTGCGTGCCGAGTCCGCCGAGAGTCTCCGCGAAGAACGCGTTCGCGTTGACCGAAACGACGTAGGTGGTGTCCGCCTGAAGGCTCAACGGCGTCGGTAACGCCTGTTGCTGCCAGCCCGACACGGACTCGCCGACAAACGTGACCTCGGCGAGCTTCGTCCCCGACGCCGACCAGACGGTTCCCTTGTGCGTACCGGTCTCGCCCGGACTCTTCCAGAATTTGATCGCAGTCAGGTCCGCGTCCTGGTCAAGCCGGATCTTCACACCGAGCTCATAGGACCACGGCCCGGTGCCTGTCCGTCCGTCCTGAGTCGGATTCGACGGCATCGCCGGAGCCGCCGCCTGCGTGAAGAGACTGCACGGGCAGGCGGCCGTGGTGGCGGTGAACGACCAGGCGACGGCCGAGGCAAGCGCGACGCCGTCGGCAGCCTGTACGGTCGTATCGAGGCGCGCCGTGTAGGAAGCACCGGTGGCGAGTTGGACGGTGGGCGTCAGCGTCACGGTTCGCGTTGCGTCGTCGTACGAGACGGTTGCAGGCAACCGCTCCCGCCGGCCCGGTCAGCGTAAAGCTCGACGCCGTGAGCGTCGAAGGATCCATCGATCGGGAAAACGTTGCTCTGACCGTAGTGTCACGGGCGACGTTGGCGGCCCCGTTCGCCGGGCACGGTGCCCGTGACGGACGGCGCGACGGCTGCTGCGGCGGTCGTGAACGCCCAGCTCACCGGGGCCGGGAGCGGCGTCCCGTCGGTCGCCTTGATCGAGGTATCGAGGCGGGCGGCGTACGACGTCGAGTACGCGAGCGGCGACGACGGTGTCAACCGTGCCGTTCGAGTCATCGCGTCGTAGGTGACCACCGCGAGCACCGGGCCGCCCGGCCCGGTGAGCGTGAAGCTGGCAGCCGTGACAGTAGATGCGTCGATGTCGCGCGAGAACGTCGCGTCGACGGTCGTCGTGCGCGCGACGCCCGTGGCGCCGTCCGCAGGAGACTTGGCGGTCACCGTCGGTGGTGCCGCCGGAGCCGCGGTAGTGAAGCTCCAGATAACCGGCGTGGCGAGCGCGGTGCCGTCGACAGCTCTGATCGTCGTCTCGAGGCGGGCCGTGTATGTCGTCGACGCGGCGAGCACACTCGTCGGTGTCAGCGTCGCCGTTCCGGTCGCCGAGTCGTAGCCGACGCTCGCAGCAACGGTCGAGCCGTCCGGGCGTTTGAGGGTGAAGCTCGACGATGTGATCGTCGACGCGTCCATTGCCCTCGAGAACGTCGCCTGCACTGCCGTGGAGACAGAGACACCGGTTGCACCGTCGGCCGGACTCTTGGTCGTGACACTCGGTGGCTGCACTGCGGTCGAGGCCGGGATCACCTCGATCGCCGCGATCTCGGGGTCGTCCGCTGCGCCGTAGATCGATTGGATGTTCAGCGTGCCGTCGGTGACCGTGACGTTCGAGATCGTACGAACGAGTGCGGTGTTTGCCCCAACCTGCGCGTAGATATCGAGGTTCTGCACATCGACGCCCACCGTGTCGCCGACATCGATGCTGAAGACCCGCTTCCCCGCCCCGCCGGCGACGGCACTGCCGTAGTACAGCTCGACGAAGTGCAGGCGTACGTCGTAGGTGCCGTTGGACGAGAGGAATTGCGTAGCTGAAGCTTCCCCATCGTTCGTCGCGATAGAGCGCCGGGTCGTTCGTGCCGGAGATCGCACGGCTGGCGGGCACAGTGTAGGTACCCCCGCCCGTGAAGAAGGTGTCAGCCCGGTAGAAGGCACCGGCGCCGCTCGTGTAGTCAGCGCCGCCGGAGTTGATCACGCGTCGCATCGCCAGACGCGCGCCGATGTCGTGGCCGGTGCCTCGCGCGAGGCGAGCGACTGGACGCCCGCGCTCACCGCGGTGACGACGTAGTAGTAGGTCGTCGACGCGCTCAGGCCGATGTCGGTGAAGGACGTGCCCGTGACGAGCGAGCCGTTGACGAGCGGTCCCGAGCGGTTGGCCACCCTGCCGCGGGACGAGCGTGCGGTACGACGTTGTAGCCGTCGCGCCCGACACCGGATTCCAGCTGATCGCGGATCGCGTCGGAGCCCAGCGACGGTCGCCGTGACGCCGGCGGGAGCGGGCGGCCGCCCGTCGGGGTTGTCGAGCACGATGTCCGACGCCGGCGTCGCGGGAGAACACGCCCATGTCCGCCGAGGACGTTCGTCGTCGCCTGCTGGATGATCACGTTCGGCTCGCCCTGGCCAGGCGCATTGGCGCGAGGCCGCGGTTCCAGTGGTTCGTGCCGGTCGAGAAGACGAGCGCGCCGCTCGCGGCCGTGTACTTGACCACGTGTACGGTCGTCGAGCCAGGTGCGTAGACGCGGCCAGCGTCCTGGAGAAGATTGCCGTTCACCGGCGAGCTCGCGAGCGTCTTCACGCCCGCCGGCTCCTGGCCGTTGGCGACGCGCGCGTCCCACTCCCAGCCGATCAGGTTGCGAGCCGATCGTCGTGGACGTCCCCGGCGCCTGCGTGTCGAGCCCGGTGTAGCGCCAGATGCGGTCCGGCGCCCTCGGTCGCGCTGACCCGGAGCGGGAAATAGCCGTTGTCGTTGTCGCCGACGTACATCACGCCGATGAAGCGCGTTCTCCGGCTGGTTCGCGCCCGCCGGGTCGCGCCATGTCCCAGTCGGGATGCCGCTCGGGTCGGCCCCGCCGCTCTGGGTCGACTTGTAGCAGACCTGGATCCGGTCCTGGCCACCGCCCGGGCCGTTCTCGAAGCGGATCTTCCAGTAGATGTCGTTCGCGCCGCTGAAGAACAGGTCGACGCCGGCGTCGCGCGCAGTCCGAAGCGAGGTACGCATCCCGGCGGAGCAGTACTCGTCGTGGGCCGGCGACATGTAGGCCTCGTGGGAGAGCAGCCGGGAGCCGTTGCGCTCGAGGTCCGTGTTCGACTGGTAGGCGACGTCGTAGCCCTCGCGCTCGAGCCAGTAGACAGTCGCGAAATCGGTGCGCGTGTACCAGTCGCGCAGCCCGGAGCGAGGCTGCTCGAACGGGCGGTCGAACGACACCTTCACCGCGCGCGGCGTGCCGGCGACGGTGGTCGAGCCGTTCGAGTTGAAGTCGTAGAGCGACCTGCCGCCGTAGTTGTTGTAGGCCTGGTAGTTGGACATCGCCAGCCCGTAAACCAGCTCGGAGGCCGGGCATCGTCTCGGACGACCAGGAGAATGTGGTTGTCCGAGTTGTTGTCCTCGCGGACGATCCGCAGGAGATAGATGCCCGACGGCCACGCGCTCGTGGTCGTCAGCGTGGCCGACGTCGACCAGTTGGAGCAATCGAGCAGGCCGGTCGTGCTGTCCGACGAGCACGCCGGCTGCTGGCTGAGCGCCAGGCCTCGGATGATCGAGAACAGGCGCGCGCCTGTTCCGCCGTAGTAACCGCTTCGGTAGATCTCGACACGGACATTCGCGCTGTTCGGTGCATTGACCTTGAGGCCGATGGATCCGCCCTTGTTGACGCTCGCCGCCGTGGCAAAGCCCTCGATGCCCCCCGCGCGAACGTCGCCGGTGTTCGCTACGTTCCAGCCCGTGTTTCCGGGATAGCAGTTCTCGAGCACTGCGGCGTTGCCGGTGGAACAGGCCCGCGCGACCGGTCTGGCCTGAACGGTCAGCGAGTTGCCGGACTCGCCGCCGCCGTCGACGCGTCGTACAGCGTAGTAATACGTCGTGCCATTGGCCGCGGTCGTGTCCGAGAAGGTCGTCGTCGTCACGCCTGTCGTGAGCCGAGTCGTGATCGTGGTAGCGCTCGTGCCGCGGTAGACCGTGTATCCGGTCGCGCCCTGAGACCGGCTGCCACGCCAGCTCGACCCGCGTGTCGAGAGCGATGCCGGTCACGCCCGTGGGCGCGGCGGCGCCGCGGCGATCGCCGGGACGACATGATCGCGGCGAGTGCCGCGGCGACGACGACCCGCTTCTCAAGCCTGCACCGCCTCCTCTGCCACACGACGCGCCCGATGCCAGGCGGCAGTGAGCGCGAGCCCCTCGGCCAGTGACACCGTCGCCCTGAAGCCGAGCAGCTGGTTCGGCCTTCGTCGTGTCGGGGACCCGTTTCCGCACGTCCTGGTAGTTGCCGGGGAGCGACTCGTACGGGACGAATCGCGCCCGGAGCGGCTGCGGGATCCCGATGGTGTCCTGGACCAACCTCGCGAGCTCGAGGATGGTCGTCGGCTGGGAGCCACCGACGTTGACGACCTCGCCACGGGCAGCGGGCGTGCGAGCGCGCGGACGAAGCCGTCGACCGTGTCGCTGACGAACGTGAACGTCCGGACCTGGAGACCGTCGCCGTGGATCTCGATCATGTCGCCGTCGAGCAGCGCCTCGAGGAAGGCCGCCTGTGGACCACCCCACCATGTCGGATGGTTGCGGGTACCGTAGGAGCCGAAGAGCCGAAGGATCGAGACGCGGAGACCGCGCTCCTCGGCGAGCGCGAGACACACGTGCTCGTCGAAGAGCTTCGAGACGGCGTACGCCCACCGACGTGTCGTGGGCGGCCCGAGGACGAGTGAGTCGTCCTCGCGAACGGTGGCGTGCCGTTGCCGTACACGTCGGACGTCGACGCGATGACGAGATCCGCGTCGAGCGAGAGCGCGCGCTCGCCGCCGCGTTGACGCCTGCGACGTTCGCCTCGAGCGTCATCAGTGTGCCGCCGTAGCGGGGATCTTCTGAGCGGCCAGGTGCACGATCGCGTCGCAGCCGTCGAACGCAGCGCGGAGCAGGCGCCGGCGGGTGCAGTCGAGCACCTCGAACCGAAACGCCTCGTGGTCGACGCTCCGATCGAGGTTGACCAGCGAGCCACGGGAGAGATCATCGACGCCGACGACCTCATCCCTCGTCGAGAAGCCGATCGCACAGATGCGACCCGATGAAGCCCGCGGCCCCGGTGACGCCGACGCGTCTCACGAGTCCCCCCTACGGATCCAGACATCAAGCGTGTGTGTGCCTCCCGGCCCGGCGCGGCGGCCACATGCGCGAAGTGCTTCGGATCCAGCCGGCGAGGGGCGAGTCGAACGACCTCCGAAGCTGGTGTGGCCATACTCGGTGAACGGACGACGGTCGATGACAGCGGACGAACTCCGGCCCGCTCGAGCGCGGCGATCGCGCCGAGCGGCCTGCTCGGGTGGAAGGGCGCCAGGTAGCAGCGAGAGCTGCGGCAGTGGGTGCGCGCCCCGAGAGCGTATAGAGCGTGGTGAGCTGCGGCGCGAGCAGAATCGCCTCGCCCGCGATCGGTGTAGGCCCCGATCAGATCGAGGGCAGGCTGGAGTGACACGGCGTCCGTCGGGAGGGCCGCAAGCGAACCACCGCTTCCTGAGATCCTCGCGGACTCCGCTGCGGCATCCTTGATCGTGAGTCCAATTCCTGCAGCCGCCAGGAAGGCGAGCCAGACTGCGCCGAGCGTGACCACGCTCGTCTGCCGGCCGAACTCCACGAGATGGAGCCGGGCGAGAAACACCGCCGCCAGGGGAATCGCGTAGACCGCAGGTTGCGCATGTGGCGCATTGACGAAGAAGGCGGCGTAGGTCTTCACCGCGAGGACTGTGAGAATCACGGCCGCCACGAGCTCGACCTGTGCCGCGGGCGTCCAGCCTGCGATGCGTCGGCGATAGCGGACGAGCAGCACCACCACTGCGACTGCGGCTCCGGCAGGGATCCAGCCGTACGCGAACTCGAGCCAGTAGCGAAGTGTCTCCGACCTTGCTACGGCCACTCCCACCAGCGCCGCAAAGAGAACCGCCCCGGTCGCGATCGCCACGACGTGCTGCCTTCCCGCCAGGCGCGCGAGCCCTAGGCCGAGAAGGACGAGGGCCGCGCAGCCGACCCCGTAGAGGGCGAGCTTGACGCCGAGGTCAACGAAGCTCGCCGCGGTGAAAGGCGCATGGATCTTCAGGACCCAGTTGCCAGCCTCGGCGAGCGTGTCCTGCGGGTAGATGTTCTCGAGGACGAGACGATGGAGCCCTGCGCCGGCGGCAAACGCGCCATAGACGACCGCCGGGATCCCGAGCGCGAGAGCGCTGAAGAGGAACGTTTCGCGCCACCCACCTGAGCCAGCGTGCCAGCGAAGGCCGAGCCAGATCACCGCGGCGACGAGAACCGCAATCGCGAACTCAGGGCGCGTAAGCCCGATGAGCCCGGCGCTTGCCCCGGCAGCCACAAGCCAGATGTCACGCCTCGCCGCCGCGTATTGACCGACGGCGAGCGCGAAGCAGAGCGCGAGCAGGATGCCGAGCGTGGCCGAGAAGCTGTGGGGGAGCACGAAGCTGAAGTTCGTCGGGCCCAGAGCTACAGGGACGGTGATCGCCCCGGCAAGAAAACCGCCAAGGGGTCCCGCCAGCATTCGCCCAAGCGCGTAGGTGGCGACCACACACAGAAGGGCAACCACCAACCCGAACCCGATCATCGGCTCGATCCCTGCGCCACCGAGCCAGGCGGCGAGTCCGGCCAGCATGGGCGCGAGCGGGCCGTAGTAGTACACGTAGTCGACGTATGGCAGCTGCCCGTCCGCGACGCGCTGGGCAGCCACCATGTCGTAGCCCGTGTCGCGGCCGAGGTCGCCCCAGGTCGCCCAGGTCAGTGCCACCATCACGCCCGCGAGCACGGCGAGTCCGGCGAGCGCGGCCGCGTCAGCGTGGACAGCGACGCCCCGGGCGCGCGCCATGCTCACTCCGGACGGGAGCCGCAACCGTACTCATGCCGCAGCTCTTTGCTCGGCCGGCAACCGCTTGAGGATGCCCTCGACCGTGCGCTCCGCGACACCGATCACCGCCTGCCCGTTGACGGTCTCTGGGTAGACGTGGGCAGTCGAGGCGAGCGCCAGACCCGGCACGGCGAAGATGTCGGGCAATCTCGAGGCGCCGCCGAGCACGTGCACCGGCTCGACCACCCGCGC
>CAVQHY010000004.1:0-972036 GCA_963712465.1 uncultured Actinomycetes bacterium | reverse complement strand
CCGAGGACGCCGGGACAGTGCTGGTCACGGTCGGCGCCGGGGCCGGCGCGCCGGTGGTGAACGACCAGGTGACCGCGCTGGCGAGCGGCATGCCGTCGGCCGCCTTTACCGCCGTCTCCAGCCTCGCCGTATACGTGGTCGAGTTTGCGAGGGCGCTCGAAGGCGTGAGCGTCGCCGTCTTCGTCGTCGAGTCGTAGGCGATGGTCGCGGGCACGAGAGAGCCGTCCGGGCGCTTGAGCGTGAACGTCGACGCCGTGACCGACGTCGCGTCCATCGCGCGTGAGAATGTCGCCTGCACGGTCGGTGCCGACTCCCACGCCGGTGGCGGCAGCGGTCGGACTCACAGCGGTCACCGTCGGGGCGGACAGCGAGGCCGCGTTCACTACGACGTCGACGAAGTAGTTGGTCGACGCCCACGTCTGCGTCGGGAAGCCTCCTGCCGCCGCCGCGTAGACCCCGTTCGCGCCGTCCGCGACCGAGCGTAGGTACCCCGACACGATCTGCGTGGCGAGGCCGCCCGCCGTCTCCGGGAAGAAGGCGTTCTCGTTGACCGAGACGACATAAGTGGTGTTCGCCTGGAGGCTGAGCGGCGTCGCAAGCACCTGCTGTTGCCAGCCGGAGCCCGACTCGCCCGTGACCGAGACCTCGGTCAGCTTGGCGCCCGAGGCCGACCACACCGTGATCTTGTGCGCCCCGGTCTCGCCCGGGCTCTTCCAGAACCTCACCGCCGTCAGGTCCGCGTCCTGGTCGAGTCGGACCTTGACGCCGAGCTCGTACGACCACGGCCCCGACCCTACCCGGCCATCCTGGGTCGGGTTGCTCGGCAACGCCGGCGTCGACGCCGGAGCAAACAGGCTGCACGGGCACACGGCCGTGGTCGTCGTGAAGCTCCACGTCACGGCCGAAGCCAGAGCGGCACCGTCGCTCGCCTTCACCGAGGTATCGACCCGGGCGGTGAACGTCGTTCCTGTCGCGAGCTGGGTGGTCGGCGTGAGCGTAGCCGTCTTCGTCACATCATCGTAAGACACGGTGGCGGCCACGACGGCGCCGCCGGTCGGGGTCAGCGTGAAGCTCGACGACGTCAGCGTCGCCGGATCCATCGACCGGGAGAACGTCGCCTTGACAGTCGTGTCCCGAGCCACCCCAGTTGCGGCGTTCGCCGGCACGGTCGCCGTCACCGTCGGAGCCGGCGGCGACGCACCGGTCGTGAACGACCAGATCACGGGTGCGGCGAGCGGTGTCCCGTCCGACGCCTTGACACCCGTCTCGAGGCGAGCCGTGTACATCGTCGAGAACGCGAGCGAGGCCGAGGGGGTCAACCGGGCCGTCCGCGACAGAGCGTCGTACGTGACGGTCGCAAGCACGACGCCGCCAGGGCCCGTCAGCGAGAACGTCGAGGTCGAGACGCTGGTCGGATCGAGATCACGCGAGAACGTCGCGTCCACCGTCGTCGTTCGCGCGACTCCCGTCGCCCCGTCGGCAGGCGACCTCGTCGTCACGGTCGGGGGCGGGGGTGGAGCGGCGGCCGTCGTGAAGGTCCACGACACAGGCGCTGCGAGCGCGATGCCGTCGGCCGCCTTGATCGTCGTCTCGAGCCGCGCCGTGTAGGTCGTCGACACCGCAAGCGGCGCGCCCGGCGTGAGCGTCGCCGTCTTTGTTGAGCCGTCGTATGTGACGCTCGCCGGCACAGTCGAGCCGTCTGGGCGCTTGAGCGTGAGGCTCCCACCATTGATCGTCGTCGCATCCATCGCGCGCGAGAAGGTCGCCTGCACGCTCGCCGTGGGGCTGATGCCGGTGGCGCCGTCCGCAGGGCTCTTTGCGGTGACGGTCGGCGGAGAGCTCGTCGCCTGCGGAATGACCTCGATCGCGGCGATCTCAGGATCGTCAGCGGCGCCGTAGATCGACTGGATGTTAAGCGTCCCGTCCGTGACCTGGACGTTTGCGATCGTGCGCACGAGCGCCGCGTTCGCACCGACCTGCGCGTAGACGTCGAGGTTCTGTACGTCGACGCCTGATGTGTCCAGGACATCGATCGAGAAGACGCGCTTACCCGCGCCGCCGGCCACGGCACTGCCGTAGTAGAGCTCGACGAAGTGCAGGCGTACGTCGTAGGTGCCGGTGGAGACGGGGATCGCGTAGCTGAAGCTTCCCCAGCGTTCGTCGCGGTAGAGCGCCTGGTCGGTCGTTCCGGAGATCGTTTGGCTGGCGGCGACCGCGTACGTGGAGCCGCCGGTGAAGGCGGTGTCAGCCTGGAACGTGACGCCTCCGGCCGAAGTGTAGCTTCCGCCGCCCGAGTTGATCCGGGTCGGATTGCCGCTGGACGCCGCCGTCGTGGCCTGTGCCTCGTTCGACGCGAGCGACTGGACGCCTCCGGTCACAGCGGTGACGACGTAGTAGTAGGTCGTGGTCGGGTTCAGCCCGATGTCCGTGAAGGACGTTCCCGTGACGAGCGAACCGCTGACGAGCTGTCCGAGCGGAAGCCCTCCCTGCCGCGGAGTGAGCGACCGGTAGACGTTGTAGCCGTCGGCGCCGCTAACCGGGCTCCAGGAGATCGCGACGCTGTCGGCGCCGAGCGCCGTCGCGGTCACCCCCGCGGGAGCGGGCGGCCGCTGGCCCGGGGTGTCAACGACGATGCCCGACGACGGCGTTGCGGGAAACACGCCCATGTCCCCGAAGACGTTCGTCGTGGCTTGCTGAATGATCACGTTCGGCTCGCCCTGGGCGTCGACGTTCTTCGCCAGGCCGCGGTTCCAGTGGTTCGTGCCTGTCGAGAAGACGAGCGCTCCGCTCGAGGCCGTGTACTTGACCACGTGTACCGTCGTCGAGCCGGGTGCGTAGACGCGGCCGGCGTCCTGGAGGATGTTCCCGGTCACCGGCGAGCTCGCGAGCGTCTTCACGCCCGCCGGCTCCTGGCCGTTCGCGACGCGCGCGTCCCACTCCCACCCGATGAGCTCCGAACCAACGTTTGTGAACGTGCCCGGGACCTGGACGTCGAGCCCCGTGTACCGCCAGACCCGGTCTGAACCCTCGGCGGCGCTCACGCGCAGGGGGAAGTAGCCGAAATCCTTGTCCCCGACGTACATAATTCCGGTCAGGCCGTTCTCCGGCTGGTTCGCGCCCGCCGGGTCACGCCACGTCCCCGTGGAGATGCCGCTCGGGTCGGCCCCGCCGCTCTGCGTCGACTTGTAGCAGACCTGAATCCGATCCTGGCCGCCGCCGGGGCCGTTCTCGAAGCGGATCTTCCAGTAGATCTCGTTCCCGCCGCTGAAGAAGAGGTCTACGCCCGCATCGCGCGCGGACTTCAGCGCGCCCCGCATGCCGGCCGAGTAGTACTCGTCGTGAGCGGGGGAGAAGTAGGCCTTGTGATCGAGCACTCGGGCGCCGTTGCGCTCGAGATCGGTGTTCGATGCGTAGGCGACGTCGTAGCCCTCGCGCTCGAGCCAGTACACCGTCGCGTAGTCGATGCGCGTGTACCAGTCGCGAAGGCCCGAGCGAGGCTGCTCGAACGGGCGATCGAACGACACCTTGACCGCTCGCGCGGTGCCGGCGACGGTGATCGCGCCGCTCGAGTTGAAGTCGTAGAGCGACTTGCCGCCGTAGTTGTTGTACGACTGGTAGTCGCTCATCGCAACGCCGTAGAGGATGTCCGAGTGGCGCGCGTCGTCGCGAACCGTCAGGAGGATGTGGTTGTCCGTACCGTTGCTGTCGCGGACGATCCGGAGCAGGTACACGCCGGACGGCCAGGAGCTCGTCGTCGTGAGGGTGGCCGACGTGGACCAGTTCGAGCAGTCGATACGGCCGGTCGATGAGTCCGTCGTGCAGCTCGGCTGGACGACGCCGGGCACAGTGCGCACGATCGAGAAGAGTCTCGCGCCGCTTCCGCCGTAGTAGCCGCTGCGAAAGATCTCGATCCTGAAGCTGCCGCCGCTGCCAGAGCTGACCTTGAGGGCGACCGACTCGCCCTTGTTGACGCTCGCCGCCGCGGCGAAGCCCTCGATCCCGCCTGCGCTCACGTTCGCAGCGTTGGTGACGTCCCAGCCACCATCGCCCGGGAAGCAGTTCTCGCTGACGACCGCGTTCCCCGTCGAGCATGCCCGTGCTCTCGCGCTGGCCTGGACGACGAGTGAGTTCCCGGACTCGCCGCCGGCGTCGACGCTTCGTACAGCGTAGTAATACGTTGTCCCATTGAGGGCGGTCGTGTCCGTGAAGGTGGTCGTCGTCACGCCTGACGCCGAGGTCAGCCGAGTCGTGATCGTGGTAGCGCTCGCGCCCCGGTAGACCGTGTATCCGGTAGCGCCCGAAACCGGCTGCCACGCCAGCTCGACCTTCGCGTCGAGAGCGATGCCCGTCATGCCCGTCGGCACGGTGGCAGCCGTGGCGAGCGCCGGGAACGAGATGATCGCGGCGATTGCCGCGGCGACGACGACCAGCTTTCTCAAGCGTGCACCGCCTCCTCTGCATCACGGCGCGCCCCATGCCATTCGGCCGTGCGCGCCAGCCCCTCGGCCAGCGGTACCCGCGCCTTGAACCCGAGAAGCTTCTTTGCCTTGGACACGTCGGGGACGCGCTTGCGCACGTCCTGGTACTTGCCTCCAAGCGACTCGTAGGGGACGAAGCGCGCCCTCAGGGGCTGCGGGATCCCCATCGTGTCCTGGACCAACCCCGCCAGCTCGAGGATGGTCGTCGGCTTCGAGCCGCCGATGTTGATGACTTCGCCACGAGCAGCGGGGGTCTCGAGCGTTCGGACGAAGCCGTCGACGGTGTCGCTGACGAACGTGAACGTCCGCACCTGGAGACCGTCCCCGTGGATTTCGATCGTCTCGCCGTCGAGGAGCCCCTCGATGAACGCGGCCTGTGGGCCACCCCACCAGCTCGGATGGTTCCGGGGCCCGTAGGACCCGAAGAGCCGCAGGATCGATACGCGCAGACCGCGCTCCTCGGCGAGCGCGAGACAGACGTGCTCGTCGAAGAGCTTCGACACGGCGTAGGCCCACCTACGCGTCGTCGGCGGCCCGAGGACGAGCGAGTCGTCCTCGCGAAACGGTGGCTTGCCGTTGCCGTACACGTCCGACGTCGACGCGATGACGAGATCCGCGTCGAGCGCGAGTGCGCAGCTCGCCGCCGCGTTGACGCCTGCGACGTTCGCCTCGAGCGTCATCAGCGCGCCGCCGTAGCGTGGGATCTTCTGAGCGGCGAGGTGCACGATCGCGTCGCAGCCGTCGAAGGCCGCGCGGAGCAGGCGGCGGCGGGTGCAGTCGAGCACCTCGAACCGAAACCCTGAATGGGCGACACTCTGGTCGAGGTTGGCCAGCGAGCCACGGGACAGGTCGTCGACGCCTACGACCTCATACCCGTCGGCGAGAAGACGATCGCACAGGTGCGACCCGATGAAGCCCGCGGCTCCGGTTACTCCGATTCGTTTCATGAGACCCCCCTACGGATCCAGACATCAAGGGTGTGAGTACCTCCCGGCCCGGGCGCGAGCGTGGCCACATGCGCGAAGTTGCTTCGAATCCAGCCGGCGAGGAGGCGATCGAACGATCCTCCGAAGCTGGTTTGGCCGTACTCGGTGAACGGACGACGGTCGGTGACAGCGAGACGAACTCCGGCGCGGTCGAGGGCGGCGATCGCGGCTCGTTCGTCCTGCTCGGTTGGCAGCGCTCCAGGTAGGAGTGAGATCTGCGGCAGCGGATCCTCGCGCCCCGACAACGTGTAGAGCCCGGTGAGCTGGGGCGCGAGCAGAATGCGCTCCCCGGGAGACGTTCGAGCCTCGATGATGTCGAGGGCGCGTTGTAGCGGTACATCGCCGGGTACAGCAGCGAGAGAACCGCCACTACCCGAAACGCTCGCGGACTCTGCCGCCGAGTCCTTCAGTGTGAGGCCGACTCCGGCCAATGCGAGGAAGGCGAGCCAGGCAGCACCGAGCACGGCAACCGTCGGCGTCCGTGCAAGCTCGACGAGCTGCAAGCGGGCGAGGAACACAGCGGCGAGTGGAACGGCATAGACAGCGGGCTGAGCCTCCGGTTGGTGGAGGAAGAAGACTGCGTACGCCTTCGCGGCCAGAACCGTGAGCACGACGGCCGCGGCGACCGCGAGCTGAGCCGTGGTGTTCCAGCCCTGCCCGCTTCGCCGGTAGCGAACAAGGAGCACTACCAGCGCTATGGCGATTCCGGCGGGGATCCAGCCGTACGCGTACTGGAGCCAGTAACGCATGGTCTCTGGCCGCACTAGCGACACTGCGACCGCCATGAGGCCGAGGAGTACGCAGACGCCGATCAGCGCCGTCCGCGCTCGCCCGCGGGCACGGTCGATCGAGATCCCCATGAACACGAGAGCTGCGGTTCCCACCGCGTACAGCACGAGCTTGCCCACCAGATCGATCAAGCTCCCAGCCGTAAGGGGCGCGTGGTTCCTGAGCACCGCGCTGCCTCCCTCGGCCAGCGTCTCCCTCGGGTAGAGGTTTTCCAGTACGAGCTCACGCGCCGGGACACCAAGCAGGAAGGCGCCGTACACCAGCGCCGGGATTGCAATCGCCGGTACGGCAAAGAGCGCGGTCTCACGCCAACCGCCCAGGCCCGCATGCCAGCGTAGGCCCAGCCAGACGCCCGCGGCCAGCAGGACCGCAAGCTCGAACTCCGGTCGAGTCAGCCCGACCAGCCCAACGGCCGTTCCCGATCCGAGCAGCCAGACGAGGCCGCCCGTCGCCGCGTAGCGCGCCACTCCGAGTAGGAAGCACAGGGCAAGCAACACGCCGAGCGTCGCGGAGAAGCTGTGCGGCAACACCAGGCTGAAGTTCGACGGGCCGACCGCGACCGGCACCGTGATCGCGGCCGCGAGGAACCCCCCGCGGGGACCCGCGAGCATTCTCCCGAGCGCATACGTGGCCGCGATCACAAGCAGGGCGAGCACAAGCCCGAGACCGATCATCGGCTCGATTCCCCCGCCGCCAAGCCATGCGGCGAACCCACCGAGCAGGGGCGACAGCGGGCCGTAGTAGTAGACGTAGTCGATGTACGGAAGCTCCCCGGCAGCGACCCGCTGTGCCGCTACGAAGTCGTAGCCGGTATCGCGTCCGAGGTCGCCCCAGGTTCCCCAGGTGAGAGCCACCATCGCGATCGTCAGGCAGGCGAGGCCGGCAACGGCCGCGGCATCGGCGGGGACGGAGGCGGTACGCGCACGAACGCCGCCAAGACGGGTCGGAGCGGCGACGCTGCTCATGCCGCCACCCTGAGCTCGCCCGGGAGCTGCGCGAGGAGTCCGTCGACTGCGCGGTCGGCGACACCGATCACCGCCTGCCCGTTGACGATCTCCGGGTAGACGTGGGCAGTCGAGGCGAGCGCGAGGCCCGGGACGGCGAAGACGTCCGGCAGACGGGAGGCGCCGCCTAGCACGTGCACCGGCTCGACGACCCGGGCGCGCTGGACGGCGGTCGCGAGGATCTCCGAGTCGGAGAGGTCCGGGAAGATCGTCCGCACGTGCGCGAGATACTCGTCGCGCACCTCGTCGACGGGACGTTCGAGGTCGGCGTGAGACGGGTCGACGTACTTGGTGGCGTAGAGCAGCGACCCACCCGTCCAGTCCGGGTCGACGACGTGCGTCGTCTCGACGATCGTGGTGAGTGGTACGCGGCGGTCGGTGATGTTCAGGGTGTAGTAGGGGCTCACGCTGCGCGATGTGCGAATGAGGACGCAGACGACGCCGAGGTATCGGCAGTGATCGGGTGGAGCAAGCTCGGCAAGGTCGGGAGAGAGCAGCCGGTGCGCCTGCGGCGGGACGAGAGTGCAGAGGACCGCGTCGAAGGGGCGGAAGCTGCCGTCGACGACGAGGCCCGCGGCACGCCCTCCTGTTCCGACGATCTGGTCGACGGCGGTTCCGGGGCGCACCGTCCCGCCGAGCTCGGAGATCCTCCGCTCGAGCGCGTCGACGAGCGTCTGGTAGCCGCCCCCCAGCCACCCCATGACCTCGCGGCCCGCGGAGTCGCGCGTCTTGGACATCCGCCGGGTGCGCCCCCACATGTACGTCGCGGGAAGATCGTCGAAGCGCCCGTCGAACTTCGAGTCGAGGAGCGGCCGCCAGAGCCGCTCGACGATCCGCCGCCCGCAAAGTCTCCTGAGCCACTCCTCGAGCGGGATGTCGTCCAGACCCTCGTAGCTCGATCTGAGCTGGCAGCGAGCGACGAAGCTCCCGAGCCGGAGGCGGTCGTGGAACGGGAGCAGCGGAAACGTCAGAAACTCCTTCAGCGAGCTCATCGAGAAAAGGCGCCCATCGTCGTAGAAGCCAACCTGGACGGGGCGGAAGCGAAAGCGCTCGCCGAGACCGAGCTCGGTCGCCAGACCGATCACGCGGTCGTCGGTCGGAAGGACGACGTGGTAGAAGCGGTCGGCGGGACGGCCCGCGAGGTCGAACGACCCGACGAGCCCCCCGAGGTCCGGAGCGCGCTCGTAGAGCTCGACCTCGACGCCTGCCTTCGACAAGCGATAAGCGGCGGTCATCCCGAGGATGCCGCCGCCGACGATTCCGATGCGTGGCGGACTCACCTCGACATCGAGCTCCTCTGGATCCGCTGGCGGGCGACGACGCGCCAGTAGCCGACCATCGTAGGCAGCACCGACATCTTGCTTTCGCCGACACGCCGTGAAGCATCGAGGTCGACGGGAACCTCTTCGATGCGCGCGCCGAGCGCATCCATCTTGGCGAGGATCTCGGCCTTGCAGGCGAAGCCGCGCTCCTGGATCAGCCGGTCGCCGTAGTGGTCGAACGCTGTCCGGAGGGTCGAGGCGCGATAGACGCGGAAGAAGCTGGAGACCGTCATCGCATCCAAACCGAGCGCGGCGCGGACTGTGAACCCAGCGCCCTTGCTGAGAATCTGACGCGTCTTCGAGACGTTGAGCATCCGTCCGCCTCCGTGCACGGAGGCGAGGACGAGTTCCGCGCCGGCCGCCGCCCGCTCGAGCATTGCCTGGAGGGCATCGAGGTCGCTCGTCGTGTCTGCTTCCAGCGTGACGACGAAGGCCTCGTCGCGACAACGCGCGAGCGCGGCAGCAAAGCCGGCGCGGAAAGCGGCGCCAGGACCCTGATTCCGACCGAGCCGGACCAGCTCGACCTCGAGCGGACCCTCGTACGCCTCGACGACGGCTGCAGTGCCGTCCTCCGAGCCGTCGTCGACGACGATGATGCAGCTCCCCGCCGGCGTGAGCCCTGGCCGCATCTCGAGGTCGGCGAGGAGACGCGGGAGGTTGGCCTCCTCGTTGTAAGCGGGAACGACGAACAGGTTCGGCAGAGCCGGCCGTACGCCGACGGCCTCGGAACCGTCGTCGAGGGGGTCGCCGAGCACCGCGGCCGGGTGCTCGTGAGGGAAGGCGATGGTCGCCATCTACCGCGCCACTCCCGCTCGATCGGTTGCCGGCATGGGCCGGCCGTGGGGCGCTGCGCCGCACAATGCCCAGGTCGTCCGCATCTCGTCTCTCGCCCTCCCTAGATGAACCGCCGCTCACGGCGGTACGCCACCGCCGCCACAACCGCAGACTACGACCGCGAAATCCCGCTTTGTAGGCCAGAAAGCCAAGACTCTCCGGGCGAAGGGGCGCCCCCCCTTTCGGGGGGGTCGGGTAGGCCCCGTTCGGGGGAAACCCTGACCCACACTCTGACTTCCAGCAACGGTGTCCCCCGGCGATGATCCACCCATGGCGAATCGGCGCCGCCAACTCGTGCGACTGGTCTCGCGCAGTGTGCTCCTGGCACTCGCGGCGGTCGCTCTTCCCGCGACGGCGAGCGCCGCGATCGTGGTCGGCAACCAGGCGATGGAGGCCGCGGTCGACTACAACGCGGCCGGCCTCGCGGAGGCATTCCGGACCACGGCGAGCGCCGCCGGCACCGTGACCTCGGTCAGCGTCTACGTCGACGCGACCTCCCAGGCGACGACGCTCGTCGCCGGTGTCTACTCCGATTCGGCGGGCCATCCGGGCACGTTGCTCGCGCAGGGATCGCTTGCGAGCCCTGCGGTGGGCAGCTGGAGCGTCGTCCCGATCTCGACCGCAAGCGTCGTCGCGGGCGGGACGTACTGGATCGCGATCCTCTCGCCGTCGGGCTCGGGCGTTCTTCGCTTCCGCGATCGCTGCTGCGGAGGAGGCCTGCCGATCGAGCTGAGCTCGCAGACGTCGCTGAGCGCCCTTCCGGCGGCCTGGTCGACGGGAGGTGCATACAACGACGGCCCGATCTCGGCCTACGGCTTGACGGTCGATGGCCCGCTGCTCACCGTGTCGCCCTCCTCGCTCTCGTTCGCCGCGGCCGAAGGGAGCGCCGCGCCGCCCGGGCAACAGCTCGCCGTCGGCAACGGCGGCGGCGTGCTCGACTGGCAGGTGACGACGACCGACGCGTGGATCACCGTTCTCCCGTCGAGCGGAGTCGGCCCGGCAACGGTCACCGTCGTCACGACGCCGAGCGGACTCGCGCCTGGAAGCTACAGCGGCTCGGTTACGGTGACGGCGGCGGGCGCTCAGGGTTCGCCCAAGACACTAAATGTCAACTTGACGGTTAATGTCGTGGATCTCGTCGCACCCGACGTGACGATCAGCGCGCCGAGTTCCGGTGCTACGGTGTCCGGGCCGACGGCCGTGGCGGCGACAGCAAGCGACAACGTCGGCGTCGCGGGTGTCCAGTTTCGGCTCGACGGAGCGAATCTCGGCGCCGAGGACACCACGGCTCCCTACTCGATCTCGTGGGACACGACCACGGCGTCAAACGGGACGCACACGCTCACCGCGGTCGCGCGCGACGCCGCGGGCAACACGAACACGTCGACGGCTTTCTCAGTGGCGGTGGCCAACTCGGCGCCTCCGCCTTCCGCCGGTCTCGTGGGGGCCTGGGCGTTCAACGAGGGGAGCGGCGCGGCGGTCACGGATGCGTCCGGCAATGGAAATGCTGGGACGATCACCGGTGCGACACGCACGACCTCCGGGAAATACGGCGGCGCGCTGTCGTTCGACGGCACGAGCAACTACGTGGCCGTCCCCGATGCGAGCTCGCTCGACCTGGCCGGGACGATGACGCTCGAGGCCTGGGTCTACCCAACCACGCTCGGCTCGGCCTGGCGAACGGCCATCCTCAAGGAGACGCCCTCGTACTTCACGTACGCGCTCTACGCAAACACGAACACGGCCCGACCCAGCGGCCATGTCTACATCGGCGGCGACGTTGAGACGCGCGGATCGGCGGCCCTGACGCTGAACGCCTGGTCACATCTCGCCGCCACCTACGACGGCTCGACGCTCCGTCTGTACGTCAACGGGACACAGGTGGCGAGCAAGGCAGTGAGCGGGTCGATGGCAAACTCCTCCGGCGCCCTCAAGATCGGCGGGAACGCCGTCTGGGGCGAATGGTTCGCCGGCCGGATCGACGAGGTGCGCGTCTACAACCGCGCGCTCTCGGCGGGCGAGATCACGACCGACCTGAACACGGCGATCGGCGTCCCGCCGTCCGGCGACACGACACCTCCGACCGTGTCGATCACGGCTCCAGTCGCCGGCGCGACGGTCTCGGGGACGACCGCCGTGACCGCGAGCGCCGCCGACAACTCGGGCACCGTCTCGAGCGTCCAGTTCCGGCTCGACGGGAACGCCCTCGGCGCAGCCGACACAGTGGCACCCTTCTTGGTTTCCTGGGACACGGCCACAGCCTCGAACGGGGCGCACACGCTCACCGCGGTCGCGACGGATCCGTCCGGCAACCAGACCACCTCGACCTCGATCGGCGTCACCTCGAGCAACGGACCGGCTCTCGACCAGGTCGGGCGCTGGGACGGTCCGTTCGGCTGGCCCCTCGTCGCCGTGCACGGGGCGCTCCTACCCACAGGGAACGTCCTCAGCTTCGACGCCTGGGACGACGCCCCCAACTCCGAGAGGATCTGGAACCCGTCGAACGGAACGTTCGTCCCGGTGCCCTACAGCCGGAACCTCTTCTGCGGCGGACATACGACGCTGGCCGACGGCCGGCAGATCGTCATCGGCGGCCACGTCGCCGCCTACCAGGGGCTGAAGGACACGTCGCTCTTCAACGCGACGACGAACACGTGGACCCGCGGCGCCGACATGGCAGTCACGCGTTGGTACCCGACGGCCACGGCGCTTCCGGACGGCAAGGTACTGGCGTTCTCGGGCGACGGCATCGTCGAGAACCGTCCGGGCCAGGCGCCGGCGCTAACCGACGCCTCGGTCAACTCGCTGCCCGAGGTCTACGACCCGGTCGCGAATACCTGGACGGGCCTGACCGGCGCACGGCTGACGACGCCGCTCTACCCGTTCATGTTCGTGCTCTCGGACGGGCGCATCTTCGACGCGGGGCCCGACACGACCACCCGGATTCTCAACCCGGCTACCTGGACCTGGTCGGTTCTCGGCACGAGCCCCGTGAGCGGCCACAGCGCCGTGATGTACCGGCCAAACAAGATCATGAAGTCGGGCACCTGGTCAGACCCCGACTACTACGGCTCGAGCGTCTACAACGCCGACGGCCGGACCGCCGTCATCGACATGAGCCAGTCATCGCCCGCCTGGCGCGAGACGCCGCCGATGGCGTACGCGCGGACCTATCACAACCTCACGCTCCTCCCGGACGGGACGGTGCTGGCGACCGGCGGTTCGACGAACTCCGACGGCACCGACCTCTCGAAGTCTGTCTATGCGGCCGAGATCTGGAACCCGGCGACGGAGACCTGGCGCAGCGTGGCCTCCGAGCAGGTCGGCCGGCAGTACCACTCAACGGCGCTGCTCCTCCCTGACGGACGGGTGCTCATGGCCGGGGGCGGTCGTCTCCCAGGTAGGTCGACCGATCAGCTGAACGCCGAGATCTACTCGCCGCCGTACCTGTTCAAGGGAGCGCGGCCTGCGATCACATCGGCCCCGTCGCTGGTCCAGTACGGCTCGAGCTTTACGGTCACCACTCCCGACGCGGCCCGCATCGCCTCCGTCTCGCTCATCCGCACGCCGTCGGTGACACACGCGTTCGACGAGAACCAGCGCTTCCAGTTTCTCAACTTCACGGCCGGCTCCGGCTCGTTGAACGTCCAGGCGCCGGCGAGCGCAAACCTCGCGCCGCCCGGCTACTACATGCTCTTCCTCGTCGACACAACCGGCGTCCCCTCGGTCGCGTCGCTCCTGCGCTTCCCGGCCGGCTACGAGGACACCGAGTCGCCCACCGCCCCCGGGAGCCTGGCGGCAACCGGCTCGACGGGGTCGGTCAGCCTGTCCTGGACGGCGTCGAATGACAACATCGCCGTCGCGAGGTACAACGTCCACCGCTCGACGACGGCCGGTTTCACGCCCTCGCTTGCGAACCGCGTCGGTCAGTCAACCGGACTCTCCTACACCGACTCGGGGCTCGCCGCCGGCACGTACTACTACGTGGTCAGAGCCGAGGACGCCGCCGGCAACCTGAGCCCTTCCTCCAACGAGGCGAGCGCGACGATCACCGCGTCCGACACGACGCCGCCCACGGTCTCGCTGACAGCGCCCGCCGGAGGGGCGACCGTCTCGGGGACGATCAGCGTGACCGCGAACGCCGCCGACAACTCGGGGACGACTGCGAGCGTCCAGTTCAGGCTCGACGGAAACGACCTCGGCGTGCCGGACACGATCGCGCCCTTCTCGGCCTCGTGGAACACCACACAGGTCGCGAACGGGTCGCACACGCTGACAGCGGTGGCCAAGGACCCGTCGAACAACACGACGACCTCGAACCCGGTGACGGTGACTGTGACGAACTCGGCTCCGCCGCCGACCGTCTTCCTCGTCGGCGAGCAGGCGATCCGCGCTTCGAGTGACTCCAATGCACCCGGCGTGGCAGAGGCGTTTCGGGCGAGCGCGACGACGACGGGCACGCTGACGAAGATCAGCGTCTACGTCGACTCGGGCTCGACCGCGGCGGGCCTCGTCGCCGGTGTCTACACGAACGTCAACAACCATCCCGGAACGCTGCTCGCCCAGGGCACGAAGACCAGCCCGACGGCAGGGGCCTGGAACGACCTCACCGTTCCGTCGGCCACGATCGCGTCGGGAACCGTTTACTGGATCGCAGTCCTCGCCCCGACCGGAACGCTCCGCTTCCGCGACGCGTGTTGCGGCGGCGGAACACCCGCGGAGACGAACGCTATCCAGGGGTTGACTGCGCTCCCCGCGACATGGTCGCCGGGGACCGTCTACAACGACGGCCCGGGCTCTGTTTACGGATCCGGCACGACGCCGTAGCTGCTCGCCCTACGATCCGAGCAGGACTCGAAGATCGTGCTCGAGCACCGCGGTGGTGACCTGGGGCGGATAGAAGACACGTGGAGTTCCGGTCGCGTCGATCAACAGCACGTAGGTCGAGTGGTTGATGCGCTCGAAGTCGCGCTCCTCGGCGAGTATGTTGTACGCCTGCCAGACGGGCTGGAGCTCTGCTCGCGTCCCGGTCAGGTACAGAAGCTCGGGCGGCGCCCGGTGCTCGTTCAGGAAGGCGCGAACGAACTCGGACGTATCCCCCTCCGGGTCGACGCTGACGGCGAGCACTCGCACAGCCTCGGCGTCGGGGCCGAGACTGCGAACCGCGCTGCCGACGCTCTCCGCAATGAGCGGGCAGACGTCGGGGCAGTTCGTGTACAGGAAGGTCAGGAGCACGACCTTTCCCTTCTGGTCGGACAGGCGGACCAGCGCGCCGTCCTGGTCGCGGAGGGCGAAGTCCGTGAGCGCACCGGCGCCGAGAACCGGCTCTCCGCGGAGTCTCTGAGAGACGCCGACAGGAGGGGGCGGGGTGGCAGCTGCTATCGAGTGGGCTTGGCCGCACCCCGCGAGACTCCCCCCGAACGCGCCCAGCATGACGGCGACCAAGACCACCCGAGACCACACGTCAGCCTGCACGGCTCTCTAGCCGGCTCGCGGCTCGGGCGGCGGCGCGAGCGGCGGGGCGGTTGCCCGGCGACCCCGCCTCAAGCTCGCGATCTCGTCGACGACCTCCGGAGCGCGCCAGGCGACGCACGGCAGGTATATCGCGGTACCCAGCACGACCAGGAGGCCGAAGCTGATTCCTGTCAACACATCGGCTCGCTCGAGCAGCGTCCGCCCCACGAGTAGGGCGACACCCATGATCGCCGCCGCCTGGACGACTCCGGCGATGCCGCGCCCGAACGTCCAGAGGGACGTCCCGAGGGCACGACACGTCAGCCAGGCGTAAATCGGCTCGACGATGGTGCACGAGATCGCGTAGCAAGCGGCGACGCCGACGATGCCCCATTGCAGTCCGACGATGTATGCGCTGACGTTGGCGACGAAGAAGAACACCGAGTAGCGAAGGAGCGTGCCCGTCCGATCGAGCGCCATGAGGATGTTCGAGTTCAGCGTCTGGAGTGATTGGATCAGGCCGACCCAGGCCAGAATCTGGATCACGGGGACGGCAGCGCTCCAGCGCGCGCCGAGTACCAGCTCGACGAACTCGTCGGCGAGCACAGCCAGACCCACGAGGGAAGGGACGGAGATCGCCCCGACCAGCCTCGTCGCGCGAATCCAGGAAACAGTCATCCGCTCGTGGTCGTCCTGCATGCGGGAGAACGCCGGAAACAAGACCTCGGCGATCGGTACTGCGATCCTCGAGAACGGGACGAGGATGACGCTGGACGCGAGCGTGAAGATCCCCAACGGGGCGGCTCCGAGAAAGCGCCCGATCAGCAGCTTGTCGGCGTTTCCTTGCGCGTAGTAGAGAAGGCGCTGGCCGAACACGTTGATACTGAAGCCGCCGAGGTCGCGAAGGCTCGCCTGGGAGAACCTGAGCTGCGGACGCCATGGGGTCAGGATCCAGAGCAGGACGGTGGACACGCTGACGATCGCGAGCTGCTGGGCGACGATCGCCCAGGCACCGAAACCGGTGGCGGCGAGACCGATGCCAACGATCGCGCCCACGAGCGTGCCGCCCATCATGCGCAGCTCGAGGCTCCGGAAGTTCATCTCGCGGATGAGCAGGGCGGTCTGGGTAGCTCCCAGTGACGAGATCACGAAGCTCAGCGAGAGGACGGTGAAGAGCGGCTGAACCTCCGGCTGGTCGTAGAAGCGGGCCACCGGCGCCGCAAGCGCGACTCCGGCGATCGTGCAGATGATTCCGGCGCCGAGACCCGTCCAGAACACCGTGGAGCGATCGTTCTCGCTCAGGTCGTGACGTTGCACGACCGCCGCGCCGAGGGCCAGATCGGAGAAGACGAGGACGAAGCTTCCAAACACGAGCACCATCGCGGCGAGGCCGTACTCCGTAGGCGCGAGCAACCGCGCCAGCACGATGGCGACGATCACTCTCGAGCCCTGGAGAAAGACCTGCGATGCGACCTTCCACGCGATCCCGTGCAGGACGCGTGAGCGCATTCCGTCCGACGGGGCGGAGCCCTCAGTCACCCGAGGTCGACAGCCCGCGCGTTCGTACGACCGACCTGTTCACCGAGGTAGGCGCGCAGCTCACGGGCCAGGCGACCTGAGCTGAGGGTGGTACCGTTCGCGCCGCCTTCCGGGGCCGTCGCGAGAACGCGCGGCAGGTTGACAGGATCCTCGACGAGCGTTACCAGCCCGATGCTCTCGAGCTTGCGCGCGAAGTCGAGCTGATGGTCGTCGACTGCCTCGGCGTACCGTCGCAGACGCGGAACGACGATTGGCCGACGCCCGACGGCCAGCGCCGCGAGGACCGAGCCCGCCCCGGCGTGCATGACGACGACGCGGGACCGTCTCATGTAATCGACGAGATCGTCGAACTCGAGGTAGGGAACGCAGGTGGCGTGGAGTGGGTGTACGGTCGAGCTTCCGCACTGGACAACCATCTCTTCGGTTCGAGCCGGCGTCTCCAGAACGCGCAAGAGCCGGTCGAACGGCTCACTCGTCCCGATCGTGACGAGGATCACGTCGACTCCAGGACCGCGCCGGCGAATCGACCGTGGCGCACGGCCGGTGCCAGCTCAGGCCACTGCACATAGACCCTGTCCGCGACCGGGGCGACGAGCCGACAGCTCAATGAGGGTCGACGGATCCGGGTTACCGTCTCGACGTACACGACCCGGGCGCCGCGAAGTCGGCCGAGCCATGCGAACGGCACGGCCGTTCCGGCACCGGTCGTGAGCACGACCCGAGGTCTGCAGCGAGCGGTTATCCGCCAGGCGAGGGTCAGGTTGCGAAGCAGATTCAGCACGTTTCGCGTCGTGGGGTAGTAGGCGTACACGACGCGCTCTCCGCGTAGGAGGGACTCGGCGTCACTCGTCGGGTCAGTGACCCAGATTCGCGAGAAGTCACCCCACGCCTCCCGAAGTGTCACTAGCTGGAGGAGGTGCCCGCCCGCCGAGCACGCGAGCAGGATGTCCACCGTCGTGTCCTCCCGGCGGCTCAACGAAGGTGACGCCCGTCGTACCAGCCACGCAGCTGGGCGGCGCCGCCGAGGTATGGCACGACGATGTAGATGAGCGGCAATGCGAAGGCGTTGTCTCGTGCGCGGACGGTGATCCCATGCTCGCCGAAGCGTCGACGGTCGAGCCCGAGCGACCGGCGGTGGCGCTGCCGCGCGCGGAGCGTTTGCACGATCGGAACCCAGGATCGGAGCTTCAGCCCGTCAGGCCGTCGGCCCGCCCGAGTCTCACGAGCCGCGTACCAACGGTGCATGATCCAGACCGTACGCAGGAACGGAGTCGCCTGGTCTCGCGTCGGATGCTCGACGCGCGCCGTAGGCTCGTACACGAGCAGGTGCCCGGCCGCGACACAGCGAGCAACGAACTCGAAGTCACCGTGTTCGGGGAGGGAGTCGTCGAAGCCGCCGATCTTCTCGAAGACCCCGCGCCGAACGAAAAGATTCGCAGTCTCTGCGTTCGCGTTGCGCACCTGTCGCTCGTGATCCTTGAACGTGTCGATGTCGAGGTACGTCCAGATGGTCGGACGGTCGGGGAGGGAGAACACGATCTCCCCTGCGACCAGCTCGGCGCGTTCGAGCGCGGCAAGCCCCGCTTCGAGCCAGGTAGGGTCAGGCCGGCAGTCAGCGTCGCAGAAGGCAAGCACCGGCGCGCTTGCGAGGCGGGCGGCGCGATTGCGCGCTGCGTACGAGTTCTGCGGCGGCCCGGCAGCGACCCGGATCCAGCCGCCCTCCGTCGCGAGGCCGTCCGTCGACCCGTCCGTCGAGCCGTCGTCGCCGACGATCACCTCGAAACGCGCCCGGCCGATGCTCTGAGCGGCGAGAGCGTCGACGAGCCCGGGCAGGTAGCGGCGGCCGTTGCGGGTCGGGACGATCACGCTCGCCAGAAGTCCACCCGCGGAGGCTCGCTCGCCCATCCCAGCTGACGATAGACGTGGCCCGAATCGCCGCCAATACTCGGAAAGCCAGGAACTCGGCGCGATAACCTAGCCGATCGGCTAGCCCGGCCGTCTCAACGCTGCTCCATCGTCGCGTAGGCATGAAAGTGGTTGGCCTCTACGATCGATGCGTGGTCGAACAGCCGACGACGCATGGGGTCGATGTCCTAGCGACCCTGTCGCCACGTGAGAAACAGGTGCTCGAGATGGCGACGCTCGGGCTGACCAACGACGAGGTCGCGAAGAAGCTCGCGGTCACGGTTCACGCCGTGAAGTTCCATCTGGCGGCGGTCTACCGGAAGCTCGGGGTCTCGAATCGAACGGAGGCAGCGGTGCTGTATCTCCAGGCGAGCACCGGCACGCCCCGGCGTCCGCTCGAGCTGAGCGACGTGTCTTCGGAGGGGAGCTGACTTGGATCTGAACTTGTACGTCGGCGTGCTGTGGCGCTTTCGCTATGTCGTGCTCGCCGGTTTCATCCTCGCGCTGGCGCTGGCGTTTCTCTCGTTTGTCCGAGTGCCGAGCCTCGACTACCGGCAGTCGGAGGAGTGGGCGAGCTACTCGAAGCTGTTCGTGACGCAGGAGGGGTTCCCGTGGGGCAGCTCCATCATCGAGACGCCGTCGGCGACGTCGAGCGCGTCGGGCGCGGAGCAGCTCGGCACGGTTCGGCTCGCCGAGTCTCGCTTTTCGACGCTCGCCATCCTCTATTCGCAGCTCGCGGACAGCGACGCCGTGCGGCAGATCATGCTGCAGGATGGGCCTTTGAACGGAACAATCGAAGCGGCTCCGGTGCTCACTGAGGACGGCGAGGCGCTTCCGCTGATCAGCGTCGCAGGCATCGCAGACACCCCGGCGCGCGCGCGCACGCTCACCGTGCGCGCAACCGACGCTCTGCTCACGTACCTGATGGACGAGCAACAGCGAAACGCGATCCCGTCGAACGAGCGCGTCACCCTCGACGTTGTCGCGCGCGCGGGCAAGCCCAAGCTTCTCGACGCGCGCTCGATCACCCTGCCGATCGTCGTCTTCCTAACTGTGATGATCGCAGCCGTCGGACTCGCATTCCTGCTCGAGAACCTGCGACCTCGCACGGACCCTCTAGGTGGGTGGACGGCCGCAGCTCCGAGCGGCGGCGGTGCCGCCTTCATACAGTCGCGAGGCGAGACTGCGTCCGAAACGCCGGCCAGCTCGGTGGCCTCCGCGCGACGCTCTCAGGCCTCGTGAGGGAGTAGTCCGTGCGCACGGCGGCCGAGGGCGCAGAGCGGCGCGCGCCGCTGATTGCGTCCGGGATCGTCCTCGCGTCGCTCACTGTTCTCGCGCTCGCAATCTTCACTAACAGCGCCACGGTCGTGACGCCCATCGTGGCGTTCACCCTTCTCTGCGCGATCGCGTATCGGCTCATGCTGCGGTGGACGACGCTCCTGGCGGCCATCGTCGTCGTCATCCTCTTCATCCCCATTCGTCGCTACACGGCGCCCGGGAATCTTCCGTTCGAGCTCGAGCCCTACAGGATTCTCGTGGCGTTCACCATCACCGGCTGGCTCGCATCGCTTCTGGTCGACCCGCGCGTCCGGCTGCGGAGGAGTGGATTCGAAGGGCCGCTGCTTGTGTTTGTCGCGGCCGCGCTCGGGTCGGTGATCGTCAACATGAGCCGTGTGAGCGATCTCGGTGTCGAGTCGTTCGTCACGAAGCGGATCTCGTTCTTCGCGAGCTTTCTCCTCGTCTTCTACTTCATCGTCAGCATCGTCAGGACGCGGCAAGAGATCGATCTCGTCACCAAGGTCCTCGTCGCCGGAGGTGCCGTACTCGCGGTGTTCGCGCTGATCGAAGCGCGGACAGGCTTCAACATCTTCCAGCACCTCTCCGACGTGATCCCGTTTCTGAAGCTGAACGCCGGTCTCGACGAGACCGACATCGCTCGAGGCGCGCGTCTGCGGACCTACGCCTCGGCTCAGCACCCGATCGCGCTGGGCGCGCTCTTCGCGATGCTGACCCCGATCGCCATCTACGTCGCCCGAACATACGGACAACGGCGATGGCTGTTCGCTGGGGGCCTGATGGCGATAGCCGCAGTCTCGACGCTTTCCCGCACGAGCATTCTGATGCTGATCACGGTCGCGCTCGTATTCGTGTGGCTCCGGCCGCGCGAGATCGGGCGGCTCTGGCCGGCGATCGTCCCGCTCGTCATCGTGATCCACCTCGCGCTGCCCGGCAGCCTGGGCACGCTCAAGGAGGCGTTCTTTCCGCCGGGAGGGCTGGTCGCCGAGCAGCAGTCGTTCGAGGGAACCCCCGGCAGCGGACGGCTTGCCGATGTCGGGCCCTCGCTGGATCAGTTTGCCCGGCAGCCCGTGCTCGGACAGGGGTTTGGTACGCGGGTGGTCGAGGGCGAGAAGCAGAACGCGGCCATTCTCGACAACCAGTGGCTGGGGACGCTGCTCGAGATGGGTGTCATCGGGGTCTTCGCGATCGTCTGGCTCTACCTCCGTTTCCTGCGTCGGCTCGGTCGCGCCGGACGCCGACACACCCCTGAGGGATTCCTCGCCATCTCGCTCGCGTCATCGATCGCGGCGTATGCCGTCAGCATGTTCACGTTTGACTCCTTCACGTTTATCCAGGTCACCTTCCTGCTCTTCGTGGTCTTGGGGCTCGCGGCGGCGCTGCTCGAGATTCCCGAGCGATGGCTCGCCGCTGTCGAGAGCTAGCGCTGGCCGGCCCGTCTACGAAACGGGGCGCCTGCCGAGCGCCTCGCCGACCCGGGCGGGCAGCGTCCGCAGGCTCTGCTGCCGACGAAGGTAGGCGCGAACGGCAACGTCGTCATACCGCGGCTCGCGTCTGAGCGCGGATGCCGTGTAGCCCGCGATCATGGCCAGTGCGGCCGGATCCTGCCTGGCGCGGTGGAGGGTACGAAGCGCGAGATACGAGAAGCGGTAGCCCATGAAGTAGGACCCCGCGCCCTGCGCGTACCACCGCCGGTGGCGCGCTCCGTCACGTTCGCCGACCTTGCGATGATGATGGAAGATCAGGCCCGGCACGATGTATGTCCGCCAGCCGAGCACGCTCGCCCTCAGCTCGTCGATGCCGTCCCAGCCGACGCGCTGCTCGAGGGGCGAGACCTGCTCGAGGCACGCCCGCCGATACGCGCGCGAGGCGCCGCGAACGTGGTCTCCCGTCACCCGAGTCGCGGTCCACACGCCGTTCTCGAGCTCGTAGCAGATCCCGCCCGCGATCCCGAGGGTCGGATCGTCTGAGAACGCACGAGCCAGCCGCTCGAAGTAGTCGACGTCGAACGAGACGTCGGCGTCGAGCTTGACGACGACGTCCGGAACCGTGTCGAGCGCGGCGACACCCGCCTCGAAAGCCCGTACGATCGGAGCTCCAGGACGGGCCCGATCAGCCCCGGGGACGTTCACGAGCGAGATCCAGTCGCACTGATCCGAGAGAGCAGCGACTACGTCTTGCGATTCGTCGGACGACCCGTTGTCGACGACGATCCAGGCGGCAGGCTCCAACGTCTGGTCGACCAGCGAGGCGGCGAGCCTGCGAAGGTTGTCGGCTTCGTTGCGGGCGGGGGTGATGACTGCGTACGAGAGCCGCTTCCCGCTCATGCGGAGAGGCGGATCACGTCACGCTCGGGCGACTCGCCCCGAAGAGCCCGGGGGAGGTACGAGGAGAGCCAGATTTCGAGCATGAGGATCGAGAGCAGCAGATGCGGCGCCCCACGATCGGTGCCCTGGGCATTGCGCCGCACGAGCTCATCGACGAAGGATCTGTCGATCAGATCTGCGTACTTCGGGTTCGGCTGGAGGAGGAACGTCGCGATCGCCCGCGTTGTCTGAGCGCGAAACCATTGGTCGACGGCCGAGTAGAAGAAGCCGATCTTCGGCTTGTCGATGATCCGATCAGGAACGAGACCACGTGCGGCCCGCTTGAGCAGGTACTTCGTCGTTCCGCCCCGCACCTTGAGCGACACGGGAACGTCGGCGCAGAACTCGACAACCTTGTGATCGAGAATCGGTGCTCGAAGATCGATTGCACGCGCCATCGACGCGCGATCGACGTACTGGAGCATGTCGTCGACCATGGACAGCTGACAGTCGAGGTGAATCAACCCAGAGACGGGGTCGCCGCGAAATCCGTCGAGCCGCTTCGCGGCAGCCCGTCGAGCCGCGCCACCGTCTCCTGCAGCCAGAGCACCCCGGAGGGCACTCCGCGGAATCCCACCGCTAAGGTTCCCCTTCGCTTGGGCGACGAAACGATCGACCGGCCCGTCGGCCGAAAGGACCGTGGCCGCCCGCCGGAGTTTGGACGGCCCACGGGACGCTATGCCTGCTCCGAGTCGACGAAGCGGGCTCGGCAGCCTACCCCACCTTTCGGCGATCGCCGCGTTTCGGTGAGCCGAGTAGCCGCCGAGGATCTCGTCCGGCCCCATTCCCGACAGAGCCACGGTGATCTCGCTCGCCGCGAACTCAGACAGCGCGAGGAGCCCGAGAGAAGAAAGGTCGCAGATAGGCTCGTCGAGGTGCCACACGAGCTGCTCGAGCTCGACTGTGTCGTCGACGAATGACAGCTCCAGCTCGTGGTGGTCGGTGCCGAAGAGGTCGGCCACCTGGCGCGCGTCGGCGAGCTCGTTGGCAGCCCCGGCTTCGGCGAAACCGACCGAAAAGGTCTTGACCGGCTCGCTCATGTTCCGTGCCATGAGCCCGACCACGAAGCTCGAGTCGAGCCCACCGCTCAGCATCGCCCCAAGCGGGACGTCGCTCATCAGGCGAAGGGAGACCGATTCCTCGACCCGCTCGACGAGCTCCTCGACATATTCCTCGTCACACAGGCGCGGAGCGTCCGTCGCCGGCTGCGGCCAGGCCCAGTACTGCTCCAACGACACGCCGCTCGTGTCGACGACAAGACGATGTCCCGGCAGAAGCTTCGCCACCGACGCCAGAGGGGTGCTGGGGCCCGGGAAGTAGCCGAAGGTCAGGTAGGCGTCGATCGCCTCGTAATCAAGCTCCCCGCCGACGAGCCCGCTCGCGAGCAGGCTCTTCAGCTCCGAGGCGAAGACGAGGAGATCGCCCACCTCCGCGTAGTAGAGCGGCTTCGCTCCGACGCGATCCCGCACCAGCACCAGCCGGCGCCTGGGACCATCCCAGGTGACGATCGCGAACTCGCCGCGCAGCTGCTCGGGAAACGCGGTGCCGAAGTGTTCGTAGAGATGAGGGATCACCTCGGTGTCGCAGCGGCTCTTGAACGAGTGACCCTCGCTCGCGAGGTCGTCGCGGAGCTCGTTGTGGTTGAAGAGCATGCCGTTGAGCGCAGCCCAGACCTCGCCGGTCTCGTTCGAGAAGGGCTGATGGCCTCCCTTGACGTCGACGAGCGGCAGTCGACGAGCGCCGATGCCGACGTTCGGGCCGAGATGGGTCCCGCGGTCGTACGGACCGCGATGGGCCATCGCGTCGGTCATGCGAACTAGAGTGTCCGCCGAGATGGGCGGCCCCCCGTCACCCCGAACGCGTACGACACCGCAGATTCCGCACATGGCAGGCAGAACGGTAGAGGCTGGGCACTCGTGCATCGACTGCCGTTCGTTCAGATATCCCCCGCCGTGGGCTAGCCGGATGGCTAGGTTCTCCGCGCAGCCTCTCGGGTGATCCGAGAGCAGGCGTGCGAATCGTCGTCATCACTCCCGAGGGGCCGGCACACGCGAGGAGCTTTGTCGCGCGCCTCGCCGAGAGTCACGAGCTCGTCGGAGCGATCCACCCGGCCCCCCGGAGAGTAGGGCTCCGGGCGAAGCTGACCAAGGGACGAAAGGAGCTCGCAGGCTCCGGCGCCGTGTCCACGCTGCTGCGCGCCTCGGCAGCCGCACCCGGGTCGCTCTCCGGCTGGAGGCCCGACGAGGAGCTCGATGACGCCGAAGCTAGGTTCTTCACGGCCGCGGCCTCCGCCTACGACGCGCTCGTCGCGCCGGTCGCACACCGCGTCGCCGACGTCAACGCAGACACGACCGTCGACCTCGTGAGGAGGCTCGAGCCGCAGGCGATCGCCTGCCTGGGCGGACCGATCTACCGGCGCCGGCTGATCGAGGCGTGTCCTCTGATGGTCAACTACCACAGCGGGCTCTCCCCGCTCTACAACGGAACCTCGTCGATTCAATTCGCGTTCGCGAACGGGCATTTCCATCTCTGTGGCGGGACTCTCATGACCATGAGCCACACGGTGGACGGGGGCGACATCCTCGCGCACTTCCTGCCGACGATCGAGGACGGCGACACGCCTGCCACGCTGTTCATGAAGACCGTCGAGGGAGCCGCCCAGCTCACCGCCCGATTTCTCGACCATCTCGGCCACGCCGAGACGTTCGCACGTGCCGCGCAGCCGCCCCCGCTCTTCTACACGACGGGAGGGGACTGGACTCTGTACCAGAGCCGCAACGTGGCGCGATACCTCACCCGAGGCGCGGTCTCGGCCTTCGCCCGAGACGAGGAGTTCATCGAGTACTACACCCGTTCCGACGACGCGGAGGCGCGCGAGGCGGTCAGACACACCGTCGATCGTCTCCTCGGCCTCGCGTGAGAGCCGGGTCCGAGCCCTGAGACGCCTCATCGGCTCACTCGCCCTCGGCCCCCTGGCGCCGTGGACCCGTCGACAGCTTCGTCAACGCGTGGGGGTCGTGTACTCCCACTACGTCGGCGAGCCCACCCCCTACTACGCGGATTTCTACGAGGGCTCGACACTCGACCGGCTCGACGGCCAGCTTCGCACTCTCGCCCAGCACTTCGAGTTCGGCCCGCTCCACGAGGTCATCGCTGCCACGGCGCGAAGCGAGACGGCTCGGCCGCTTCTGGCGGTCACCTTCGACGACGGCTTCGACCTGATCTCGTGCGGCGCGATGGACGTTCTGTCCGACCACGGAGTCGAGGCGACCTCGTTCGTCATCACGGGCACCGTCGGCAACGTCGACTTGATGTGGCGAAACAAGCTGAGCGCGATCCGCGCGCTGAGACCGGAGTCACTCTACGTGGCCACGTACACGGAGTTGGCAACCCCGCGCGGGCTCGCCCCCCTCGAGCGCGGCGACAGGCTGATGGCTGCTGCAAGTCACTGGCCGACGAACGAGAAGGAGGATCTCGTCAACGAGCTCTGGGCCGCCTGCGACATGCCGCCGCTCGACCGATTCCTCGACGAGTTTCGACCGTACTTCACCTGGGAGGGTCTGGAGACGTGGCTCGCAGCCGGCCACGCGGTCGGCCTACACACCGCTACACACCCTTTCTGCTCCACCCTGGATGACGCGGCCGTTCAGACCGAGATCGTGGGCGCCGCCGCGACGCTGCGCGCGCGCCTTCGCGTCGACTTCCTCCCGTTCTCGTATCCGTTCGGCGCCCGGCTGCGGGAAGACACCGAGCGCGCGCTCTACGAGGCCGGGGTCTTCGACGCCGCTTTCGGCATCGAGGGGTTCGCCTCGTCGCGAGCGCCACGGTACCGGCTCGAGCGGGCCTCGATCGAGGGAGAGCTCGGCTTCTCCGTCTTCGGGCGTGCCTGTCTCGGGCTACCGCGTCGCTGATCGACGATCGCAGAGCCTTTCGGGGTCGAGCGGCGTGCACCCCTGCGAGGGACGTCCGCCGGACGAGAGCGAGAGGATCGGCACGAGCGACCGCGCGTACCCCAGGCGCGGCTCGAGACCACCCCGCGCGACGACCATATGCGTCAGAGCGCTGAGGCCAAGGCCCGCTCGCTCCAGGACAAGCGCTCGGGGGCGGTACTTGCGCGCGTAGCGAACGCGGCTCGCAGCGAGAACCGGGAAGAGGGCAGGCCGCGGCGCCGACCCGCCGCCGCTGTGAATCGCCATCGCCTCGGGGACGTAGCGCACCTCGTAGCCGGCCGCCACGACGCGCCGGCAGAGATCGACATCCTCGCAGTAGAGAAAGAAGCCTTCGTCCAACCCTCCGAGACCCTCGAGCAGCGAGCGGCGCACCATCATGCTCGCACCCGACACCCACTCGGGAGACTGCGACGTCTCGTAGGCTCGCGCGTCGCGCACGACCCCGTCCGTCCAGGCCGCCCTCGGAAAGACGCGATGGAGGAAGAGGGCCTGGGCGTACGTGTCCAAGAGCCGCGGATAGCGCCGTTGCGAATAGTCGAGCGATCCGTCTGCGTCGCGGATTTGTGGTCCCACCAGACCGACGTGTTCCTCCTCCTCGAGCACGTGCGCGAGCCGCTCGAGCCCCCGCGGGTCGATGCGCGCGTCAGGGTTCAAGAAGAGCACGAACGGCGAGCTGCCACGAGGCCAACCGGCGTTGCACCCGGCCGCGAAGCCGTCATTGGTCCGGAGCGCGACCAGCTCGGCGGGCAGGTCGGCCACCACATCGAGACACCGGTCGGACGAGGCGTTGTCGACGACGGTCACGTGGACGCCGGCATGTCCGGCGAGCGGCTCGATGCACTCGCGCAGGCTAGCGCGACTGTTGTACGAGACCACGACGACGTCCACCGAGGGCACCTCCTGAACTTACACGAGTCCCTCGTGATAGCTACCCCCTCCCCCGTTTGCCCTTCCTGTTCGCCCGATCTGGGCCCTGGTTCCCTCGACTCAGCGATCGTCGCAGCCGCCTGCTCCCTCGATCAACGGAAGACACACGACATGAGGGGAGCCAGCCGCATGGTCAGACCTGTCGTCACGTTGGCGCTTGCCTGCGCCGCGCTCGTTCTCGGCGCGGGCATCGCAAACGCCGCCCGAAGCGCACCGGCGTACACACGAACGCCGGACACGACACCACCTACCGTTCCAACCGGCATCAAGGTCGGGTCGGCCACGACGACCAAGATCCCGGTGACCTGGACAGCCTCCACCGACAATCGCAAGGTCGCCGCATACGACCTCTATCGAAGTGGCGTACTCGTCAGCGTGTCGTCCGACACCTCGGGCTCCTTCCGTGGGCTCGTGTGCGGAACCACGTACGCACTTGCGATCGATGCCGTCGACCGAACGGGCAACCACTCCGCGAAGAAGAGCTTCTCGGCGAAGACCGCTGCCTGCGCCACGACCTCGACGACCTCGACCGCCCCCCCGTCGCCGCCACCGCCACCCCCGCCACCCCCGCCACCGCCACCTCCTCCCGCGGCACCGGCAGTCGACACCTCGGCACCTAGCACGCCCACCGGATTCGCGAAGACCGCGGCCACCGACACCACGGTCAGCGTCTCCTGGAATGCCTCGCTCGACAACATCGGCGTGACAGGATACGAGCTCTACGGCGGCGCAGCTGCTGGAACGACCGCCGCGACGGCGTACACGTACACGGGCCTCACGTGCGGATCGAGCTACTCGTTCAGCGTCGAGGCCGAAGATGCCGCAGGCAACAGCTCGCTGCCCGCCTCGCTCGCCGCGTCCACGGCCCCGTGCTCGACGCCGGCGCCGTCTGGGCTCACGCCCGATCTCGCGATCTCACCGAGCGGTTCGGACTCGAACTCGTGCACGGTGGCCAAGCCGTGCAAGACGTTCGACCGGGCCTACGATGTCGCGCTCGCAGGCGATGTCGTGGGCATCGCCCCCGGAACCTACCCCAAGCAGTCGATCACGGGCACGAAGACCGCGCCAGGCGTCACGTTCCTCCTGCAGAGCGGCGATGCCCACGCGGGGCTCGACATCCATGCCACCAATCTGACGATCTCGGGCCCCATACGACTCGACTGGCGCACCTACCACGACGCCAGCGGCGTGACGTTCAACGGGAACAAGCACGAGTGGTTCGGCATCTGGTCGAGCGCCAACGTCAAGATGCTCGGGGGCGAGTCGTACTGCCCCGATACCGGCCACAACTGCGACTACGACCCGCAGATCGTCAACGAGTACAACTACGCGACAGCACCGCAGAACGTCCTCGTCGACGGTGTCTACTTCCACGACTGGCGACGGCCCTCGGGCTCTGACTGGCACACGGAATGCCTGCAGGTTGGCTCGGGGATCAACGTCGAGATCCGCAACAGCCGCTTCGAGCGGTGCGCCACCCATGACATCTTCATCCGTTCGTGGGGCTCCGGCTTTCCGCTCAAGAACTGGAACATCCACGATAACGTCATGAAAGCGACCGACGTCGGCTACTTCATCATGCAGTTCGCCGGCGACCTGAACACGTCGGCGTGCACGAACAACTCGGTCTCCGACAATCAGATCGGCCAGACCGTCCGCGTGCTCGACTGCCAGGTATCGCTGACCGGCAACGTCAAGATCCCCTAGGAAGCCGACCGCCGGCCCGGCCGCTACTGCCGAAGCGGCCGGGCCGGTGATCCGATCACAGTCTCGCCTGGAGGAACGTCCCTCGTCACCACGCTCCCGGCGCCGACGAGCGCGCCCTCGCCAATCCGAACGCCGCCAAGGACGATCGCCCCGGATCCGAGCGCTGCCCCGCGCTCGATGACTGTTCGCAGGAGCTGCCAGTCCTCCTCGGTCTGCAGCCCTCCCTGCGCTGTCGTGGCCCGCGGGTGCTTGTCATTCACGAACAGGACGCCGTGGCCGACGAAGACCTCGTCGTGAATCTCGACTCCGTCGCAGATGAACGTATGACTCTGGATCTTGCAGCGGGAGCCGATCACGGCTCCGCGCTGGATCTCGACGAACGGGCCGATGCGGGTTCCGTCGCCGATCCGGCAGCCGTAGAGGTTCGCGAACGAGTAGACGACGACGTTCTCGCCGAACTCGACCTCGGTGATCAGCCGATAGGGAGCCTCGTTCGCCGGCCCGTCAGCCATCCGCGAAGAAGTCGGCAACCGCGGTGGCGACGGTCTCGAGCTCGCCCTCGGTGATCCCGGGAAAGATCGGAAGCGAGAGCAGCTCGCTGGCGAGCGCTTCTGCAACGGGGAACGCGCCCGGCTCGTAACCGAGCCACGCGTAGGCCCGAGAGAGGTGGACGGGCTCCGGGTAGTGCAGACCCGTCGCGATCCCGCTCTCACGAAGATGCTCGGCGAGGCGAGAGCGTTCGGTCGTCCTGATTGTGTAGAGATGCCATACGGGGACGCTCCCGTCCGGGACCGGCGGCAGGCAGAGGTCGCCCACGCCGGCGAGCGCGTCGCAGTAGTCGCGCGCCGCGGCGCGCCGCTCGTCGTTCCAGCCGTCCAGAAACGCTAGTTTTCGCGACAGGACGATTGCCTGGATCGTGTCGAGACGGGCCGTGTACCCCTCGAGGTCGTGTCGGTACTTCTCACGCTGACCGTGCTCGCGAAGCGCGCGCACCTTTGCATCGAGCTCGGCGTCGTCTGTCACCAGCGCCCCGGCGTCCCCGAACGCGCCGAGGTTCTTGCCGGGGTAGAAGCTGAACGCCGCGGCCAAGCCGGCCGCTCCCGCCGTAAGCCCGTCTCGCACGGCGCCGTGAGCCTGCGCGGCGTCTTCGAGAACCCCGAGCCCGTGCTCCTTGGCGATCGCGACGAGGGGGCGCATGTCCGCCATCTGCCCGTACAGGTGGACAGGCAAGAGGAAGCGCGTACGCGCGGTCAGCACCCCGGGTATCGCGTCGACGTCGATGTTGTAGTCGCGCTCCGAGACGTCGACCACGACCGGGCGACCGCCGGCTTGCGTAACTGCCTCGAATGTCGCAATGAACGTGTTGGCCGGGACGACGACCTCGTCCCCCGGCTCGAGCCCGCCCGCGAGCAGAGCGAGTCGAAGGGCATCCAGGCCGCTCGCAACGCCGGCGCAGTGAGACCGCTGGCAGTACTCGGCGAACTCTCGCTCGAAGGTCGCGACCTGGGGACCGTTTGTGAACGCACCCGAGTCCACGAGCTCCGCGAACTCGGCGATGATCTCATTCTTGAGCTCGGCGTGAACACGTCCGAGATCGAGAAAGGGCACACGCGTTCCGCGCGACATCGCTCCGGTCACCGCCACCGTCTGAGCGTACAACTGGACGCCTGAAACGTGGGGCCGCGGACGAGAACCCCCCCAAAGGACTAGCCGACTCGCCACCCGGCCGGTATTCGGCTTCTGGCCTTCAACCACCGCGAGCGTGCGCCTAGTGTCCATGGAGACGGGCGGCCCGACATCGGCGCAGCCATGAGAGCGATTAGACGAGCCAGGGGGAAAATGGTGGTGGTCGGATGGATGCGGTGAGCACTGCTGATCACGCGGCGCTGCCTTCCGTCGGGAACCAGGCCCATCCCATTCCCTCGAACCTCGACCCGCGCGCGCTCGAGCTGTTCGCCGAGATTGCCGCTTCGTCGAGCCGCAGGCAACGAGGCTGGCTTGTCGTCCGCCTGCTTCTGCTTGCCGACCTCGTTGGTCTGACGCTCGCGTTCGTCGGTGCCCAGCTCCTGTTCGGCCTCGGCGGCGCTCCGAGCGACCGAGTCGGTGCCGGCTCTGAGTTTCTCGTGTTCGTCCTGACGCTTCCCCTCTGGATCGTCGTCGCGAAGCTCTACGAGCTGTACGACCACGACGAGGAGCATCCCGATCACACAACCGTCGACGATCTCGTCCGTGTGTTCCAGCTCGTCACCGTCGGTGCATGGATCCTGCTCGTCGGGACCTGGCTCACGAACCTCGCCGATCCCAATCTGACGAAGCTGGCCATCTTCTGGGCCCTCGCGATCGCTCTCGTGACATTCGGACGGGGCTGCGCGCGCGCCGTCGCCCGAAGGAGCGACGCGTACGTCCAAAACACGGTCATCATGGGTGCCGGCGACGTCGGCCAGCTGGTGGCCCGCAAGCTCACCCAGCACTCGGAGTACGGCATCAGGCTGCTCGGGTTCGTCGACACCGACCCGAAGACGCTACGGTCAGAGATTGCCGACGTGCCGGTTCTCGGAACACCCGATCACCTGCCGGCGCTCGTGCGGCTCCTCGACGTCGAGCGTGTCGTCGTCGCGTTCTCGAACGACCCTCATGAGGAGACGTTGAAGCTCGTGCGCTCGTTGAAGGCGCTCCGCGTTCAGGTCGATATCGTGCCGCGGCTGTTCGAGGCAGTCGGACCGAATGTCGGGATCCACACCGTCGAGAGCCTGCCGCTCGTCGGACTGCCCGCTCCCAAGCTCTTTCCTCTTTCTCGGACGATCAAGCGGGGCGTCGATATCTTCGGCGCGTCGGCCCTGCTCATGCTGACGTCGCCGCTCTTCGGCTACATCGCGTGGCGGATCAAGCGAGATTCGCCGGGGCCCGTGTTCT
Organism: uncultured Actinomycetes bacterium; assembly: GCA_963712465.1. Lineage (GTDB taxonomy): Bacteria > Actinomycetota > Thermoleophilia > Gaiellales > Gaiellaceae > CAVQHY01. The sequence continues at coordinate 940,566 of CAVQHY010000004.1, read as the reverse complement.
TCCGGCAGACCCGCCTCACCCTCAACATGCGCGAGTTCACGGTTCTCAAGTTCCGCACGATGAAGGTGGACGTCGACCAGGCAGTCCATCGCGACTACATCAGACAGACCATGAGCGCGAACGCCACCATGGGCGAGAACGGCCTCTACAAGCTCGACCGCGAGGATGCGATCACACCGTTCGGGCGATGGCTACGAAAGACGAGCCTCGACGAGCTCCCTCAGCTGATCAACGTTCTTCGAGGGGACATGTCCCTTGTCGGGCCGCGCCCCTGCATCCCCTACGAGACCGAGAGCTTTGCTCCTCACCACTTCGAGCGCTTCCTGGTACCTGCGGGGATGACCGGTCTTTGGCAAGTGACGGCGCGAGCTCACTCGAGCTTCGGGGAGGCCCTGGACATGGACGTGCAGTACGCGAGGAACTGGTCACTCGGCCTCGATCTGATGCTCTTGCTTCGCACCCCGCTCCACATGCTTCGCCGGAAAGGAACAGCCTGATGGGCGCACCGCTTCACTTTGCCGTCGTCGGCCTCGGCTACTGGGGACCCAACCTCGTCCGGAACCTGCAGGACGTTGCGGACGCGGAAGTCACCTTCGCGTGCGACCTCCGCAGCGACAAGCTCTCGGCGATCGCGCGCCGCTACCCGGCTATTCGCCCGACGACGAGCTACGACCAGGTGCTTGCCGACGACCAGGTCGACGCGATTGCGATCGCGACTCCCGTCTCGTCCCATTTCGCGCTCGCGTCGGCGGCTCTCCGTGCAGGGAAGCATGTGTTCGTCGAGAAGCCGCTCGCAGCGTCAGCCGATGAGGTGCTCGCGCTGATCGACCTCGCCGACGAGGCCGGCCTCGTGCTGATGCCCGGGCATACGTTCCTCTACAGCCCGCCGGTGAACAAGATCCGCGACCTGATCGAGTCGGGCGAGCTCGGCGACATCTACTTCGTCTCGACCAGCCGCGTCAATCTCGGACTCCACCAGCCCGACGTCAGCGTCGTCTGGGATCTCGGCCCACACGACTTCTCGATCCTGCGGTACTGGCTCCAGGAGGCGCCCACGTACGTGTCGTCCCTGAGCCGAGGCTGCGTGTTGCCCGACACGCCCGACGTCGCGTTCGTCAACCTCGAGTTTCCTTCGGGGACGATCGCGCATGTCGAGCTCTCCTGGCTCGCGCCCAGCAAGCTTCGTCGAACGACGATCGTCGGCTCCCGCAAGATGGTCGTCTACGACGACACGAGCTCCGAGCCCGTGCGCGTCTTCGACTCGGGTGTGCTCCTCCCCGACCCCGAGACGTTCGGCGAGTACCGACTGACATATCGCACCGGGGACATCGTCTCACCCCATGTCCAGGCGGCCGAGCCGCTTCAGCTCGAGATGGCCGACTTCTGTAAGGCGATCCTCACCGGCTCGAAGCCCCGCTCTTCGCACGAGGTGGGGCTCGACGTGATCCGGATTATCGAAGCCTCGGACCGATCCCTCGAGCGAAACGGGGCGCGCGTCGAGATCTCGCCGTCGAGCATCGTCGTCCCGTAGAGCGATGCCTCAGACGCGAGTCCTCGTGGAGCCGAAACGACAGGGCGGCGTCGGGGAGACGCGCATCCTCGAGCTCGGTGACGGGCGCTGGCGCCGGTTCGTCGAGAGCCGCCCCGATGCGCTCGCCTTCCATCATCCGGCCTGGGCGACGCTGCTATCCGACTGCTACGGGCTCGACGGTTTCGTCGTCGCCTTCCTGGACGACGAGGGCCAGATCTGGGGAGGCCTGCCCATGCTCGAGAAGCGCGCCCTACTCGGCGCGCGGCGGTGGATCTCTCTGCCGTTCACCGATCACTGCCCAGCTCTCTCACCACCTGACATCAGCGATCATGTCCTGGCAAGCGCCCTCGACGACGCGCGGCGCGCAGCGGATATCGGCCGGCTCGAGACTCGCGGCCGGCTCGAGTCGGAGCAGACGCACGCCATCTCGGCCGGCGTCCTGCACACACTTCGCCTGCAGTCAGATCCGGACGCGGTCTTTCGCTCCTTCAGCCGCTCGCAGGTTCAGCGTGCGATCCGCAAGGCCGAGCGCGAAGAGGTCTCCGTCGCTCGAGCCGATCGGTCTGCCGACCTGGACGACGTCTTCTACCGCCTCCACATGCGTACCCGCCGACGCCAGGGTGTCCCGGTTCAGCCTCGCCGCTTCTTCCGTTTGCTCTGGGAGCGGGTAATCGAGCCGGGGCTCGGATTCGTGCTCGTCGCGCGAAGGGGTGGAGAGCCGGTCGCCGCAGCCGTCTACCTCGCCTGGAACGGAGAGGTCACGTACAAGTTCGGAGCCTCCGATCGTTCGGCGCTCGCGCTCCGACCGAACCATCTCGTCATGTGGGAGGCGATCCGCTGGGCCTGCGAGAGCGGGTTTGAGCGCTTCGACTTCGGCCGCACCGACGAGGACAACGAGGGGCTCCGGCGCTACAAGGACGGCTGGGGCGCGACCGAAAGTCCGCTCGTCTACTCGGCGCTGGGATCGCGACCGGCCGCGTCCCGCAGCGGTGCTGGCGGCATCGCAGGAGCCGCCCTGCGCCGTTCGCCCGTTTGGGTGACGCGCGCCACGGGCGAGCTCCTCTACAAGCACGCGGCCTGAGGCTAGCCCGCGTCGATCATCTCGACGCGCGCATCCTCCGCAGCCGGGCCGACGATCGCCCAGCCCGTGGCGCCACGCTGGATGCTTGACGCAGCCCGCGTGCGCCACCAGGTGCTCACATCCCCGGGCAGCGCCCTCCACGCGGTCGCGTCGTCACCGAAGGCAGCGAGAAGCCTTGCGTAGGCGTCGAGTCGGCTGCGGTCGAGCATGTAGTCAGGGTGCGTGATCAACAGCGCCATTCCGCCCGCCTCGCGAATGCGCCGCGCCTTGTCAAGCCAAAGCGACTCGTCGGGCCTTCGCAGGATGACGAAGACGAGGTGATCCTGGGGGAGCGTGATCGGGAGCTCGACGAGGCCGTCGTTGAAATACGGCGTCCAGCTGCAGCAGCCGCCTGCCTGCGGCTCGAACGGGTCGCTGTCGGGGTAAGAGGAGTCGTAGTCGAGCCCGAGCAGCGGCATCAGCTCCCAGCGCCGGTGCGTCGCCGGCGAGCGGAAGCCACGCGCACCCCAGCGCCTTGCGTACCGCTGGATCTCGGGAAGCCGCGCGCGGAACGTCTCCAGCGACTCGAGATCACGGCCATCGTGATAGAGCCCGTGCACGCCGACTTCGAACCCCGCGCCCCAGAGCTCGCGGACGACTTCGTCGCCGACCTCGTACCGGCGAGGCACGAAGTTCCAGGACGACCGGTATCCGGCCGCCTCCTCGACGGTCCGCAGGAGGCTGATGTTCTCGTAGCCCGCCGCCGTCTCGACGTCGTGCGTGAGTACGACCGCCCACCTGTAGCGCGCTGGCCAGGCCGCGATCGTAGGTACTGACTCGCCCGCGAGCCGCACGAGAAGGCGGAGCAGGTAGCCGTAGAAGTCGTGAAGACCCGTCTCGACCGGCCAGCGTGGAAAGCGCGTCCTGGCCTGCACGCGGGTGAACGCCCGACGCATGCCGATCTGGGCCCGCCGGGGCAGCATGGGCCGGACGCGGTAGTAGCCCCGCATCGCGACCCGCCTGGCTCGGTGGGCGGCGCCTGCACCGCCGACGGCGTGGTACGCCTCGCTCCAGTACCCGACCACGGTCTCGTCCGGATCGAACGGGAGCAGGACGCTCCCGTCGACCTCTCGCCAGACCCCGCCGACGTCGACGCCCGCTGAATCGGTCACCGAGTCCACCTTCTCCCACGATCCGCCGACCTCGCGAAGGTGCCGTCTGACCGCGTCGTCGTCGAGCAGCCGACCGAACACGGGGAGGCCGGCGACGTGACAGGCCACCGAGGGCTCGTCCGCTGCGAATGCGGGCCACGAGAGGCTTCTGGAGGGTGTGGCCACGGGCGTGAGCCGCACCCAGGCTGGATGCGGCCCGTCGCCGCTCGCCTCGATCATCTCTGCGGCCACGCGGTACGGGATCCGGAAATGGTCGAGGAGGACCGACGAGCGTGAGGACTCGAACACTCTCTCCTTCTACACGAAGCGTCCGCACGTCTCTACCCGACCCCGAGGCGGCGCGCGTCCTTAAGACGGTGCTTACGGTTGGCGGCTAGGCTGGCGCGAACCGTGCGAGCACCGATGCCAAGCCGGCTGCCTGCGCTCGCAACGATCACGTGCGCGGTCGCGCTGCTGCTCGTGCCGGCAGCGGCCGGCCGGCTGATGGAACGGACGGTCGCGCTTGCGGACGTGACCGCCGTGAGCCCGGCGGCGCGCTTCGTCAGCCCCGGCGGATCCGACTCCGGGCAGTGCACGCGAGCAAAGGCCTGCCGCTCGTTCAATCGGGCCTTTCAGGTCGCCCGACCCGGGGACGTCGTCGAGGTCGCCGGCGGAAACTATCCCGAGCAGACGATCTCGCGAGCCAGGAGATCGGGCCCGACCGACGTCGTATTCCGTGCCTCGGCGGGCGCCAAGGTCATGGTCACGGGCGAGGTCTTCATCGACGGCTCCCACCTCGAGCTTCGCGGAATGCGGTTCGACGAGGGCTGGCAGGTTCGCCAGGGAGCCGATGACGTCACCTTTCGCAACATCTCGTCAGGGCACCTGTTCATCTTCTCGGCGTCGAACGTCCGGGTCCTAGGCGGCGACATCGGGCCCGGACGGGGACGCGACTACGACTCGATCATCTCGACCGCGCGCGCCGGAGCCCCGCCGCCGACGAACATCGTTATCGACGGCGTTCGCTTCCACGATTGGGCGCGGCCGGAGGGATCGGATGACCACACGGAGTGCCTCCAGGTCGGCTCGGGCGTTCGCGTCGCCATCCGCAACAGTCGGTTCGACCGTTGCGCGACGCATGACATCTTCATCCGCAGCTGGGGCTCCCTCAACGGGGCAGAGCACCCGTTGCGCGACTGGACGATCGAAAACAACTACTTCGGCGAGACGCTCGACGGCTACTGGTCGATCTACGTCGCCCAGGGAGCCGACGCCGGGCAGCCCTGCGAGAACTTCCTCGTGCGAAACAACACAGCTCTCCAGAACATGCGTATCGACTGTCCGGTGGGCGGCGAGCAGGGCATACGCGTCGAGTCGAACATCCAGGTCAGCATGTCACGCGGCGAGTGCAACAGCCGAGGTGCGCGCTGGAACTTCAACGTTTACACGAGCGGTCGGCGATGTGGCCCTGACGACCGAGTGGGACAGATCCGGCTCGTGGATCCCGGGGCGCTCGATCTCCGACTGAGGCCCGGATCGGCCGCGATCGACCGCGGCAACCCGAACAGCTTCCCCGGAAGGGACATCGACGGCGAGCGTCGACCGCAGGGCAAAGCCCCGGATGCGGGTGCCGACGAGCTCGGTTGACGTCCCGCCGGGACCGTACTCGAACCTCGACCATCGACGAGTGAGACCGGAGGAGTGCGGGGCTATGCTCCGTTGGTGCCCGGCCTGACGAGAGGGTTCTGATGCGTGCCGCGGCGTCGGTAGCGGTGCCGCGGCTCGATGTCGCAAGTACCGATGTCACGGCCGAAGACACCACGGGGAACGCCGAATGGGACGCGTTCGCATCCTCGGCGCCCGGCGGCAGCTACGTGCAGAGCAGTCCCTGGGCGGTGATCAAGAGTATCTCGGGGTGGCGGGCAACCCGAATCGCGGTCAGGCGCGAAGGCCACATCGTCGGCGGTTGCCAGCTCCTCGAAAAGCGTATCTCTCACCTGGGCTCCGTCGCGTACGCTCCACGAGCCCCCCTGGTGGCAGCCGACGCAGATGCCGATGCACGCGAGCGGGTGCTCGACGAGCTCGACGCATTCGGCCGAAGCCATCGGCTCCTCTACGTGAAGATCCAGGGCCCCGTCGGATCCGACGATCTCTCGCCCTCCCTCGCGCGGCGAGGCTGGGTCGAGAGCGGGCTCGAAGCCGGCCCGACGGCGACTGTGCGAGTGGATCTGGATCGATCCCCCGAAGCGATCCTCGGAGCGATGCGCTCCTCCGTTCGTCGTCACGTCCGCAAGGCCGAAAAATCGGGCGTGGGTGTAAGGGTCGGAACGTACGACGAGATCCGGCGATTCTGGGACCTCGTCGAGGCCACGAGCCAGCGACAGGGGTTCATGCCGTTCCCGGTCGACTACTACCAGCACATCTGGAGAGCGTTCAAACATTCCGGCCACAGCGAGCTCTTGCTCGTCGAGTACGAGGGCGAACTGCTCGCCGGCCTCTTCCTGATCGGGTTCGCGGATACGGTCTGGTACAAGATGGGCGCCTGGTCGGGAACTCGCTCCGACCTGCACCCGAACGAGCTCGGCCACTGGACGGCGATGCAGTGGGCCAGGGAGCGGGGATACCGGTACTACGACTTCGACGGGATCAACCCTGCGCTCGCGCGGGCCGTTCTCGCAGGCGAGATGCCCGACGAGGCACGGCTCGGTACGGCCCACTTCAAGCTCGGATTCGGCGGTGACGTCGTCATCTCGCAAAACGCGTACGACCGCTCCTACCGACGGCTCCTCGCACCGCCGCTGCGGTTGGTCGCGCCGCGGCTCCGGCAGGGCCGGTTGTCGTTTCGGATGATCGGACGAGGGAGCTGAGATGTGGACCCTCCGCCAGAGGTCTTGGCTCGGCATCCTCGTGGTAGCAGCGCTCGCGGCAGTCGCCGCGCTGTGGGTGGTCGGACCGGCCGTGAGCAAGCAGAAAGGCCCGGCCGTGCTCGTGAGCGCCTCCGCCGACCGAACGAAACCCGAGACGCTGGAGAACCGGAGCCTCTACGGGAACATCTACGTCTTTCTCGATCCGAGCGCCGCCAACGCCAAGCGCGTTCGCTGGTACCTCGACGACCCCAAGCGAGTAGAAAGGCCGGCCCGCGTTCTCGGAAAGCCTCCGTTCGACCTTGCCGGGGCGACGCCAGCCGGCTCGGCCCGTCCATTCTCGGTTGCGCCGCTCGCACACGGGAAGCACACACTCACCGCCGTGATCGAGCGCACGGACGGAACGCAACAGATCGTCCATTCGACGTTCGTGGTCCGGCGACTGTTCGTTGCACCGTCCGGCTCAGACGCCGCGAACTGCGGTCCAACCGATCCCTGCCTCTCGTTCGGACGCGCCTACTCCGTTGCAGGGCCGGGTCAGGTGGTCGAGGTCGCGGGGGGCGAGTATGGGCCCCAGGACATCGATCACAACGTCACCGAGCGGCCCGCCGACCGAGTGATCTTCGCGCCCAAGGAAGGCGAGAGCGTCGTCGTCACAGGCCAGGTCGACGTCTCGGACAAGGGCATCGAGTTCAGGGACATGGCGTTCGCGGGCGGCTGGTACGCGAGGCCCGGATCGGAAGACATCACGTTTCGGAACATCAAGAGCAAGTTCCTGTTCATCACCTCGGCCACCGACATCCGCGTCATCGGTGGCGAGATCTACCCGGGTCCCGATTTCCTGGTCGACTGCTCGGATGCAAACCGCAAGTGCGACTTCGACTCCCAGATCTCCTCGGCGCCCGACGGCGGGCCGCCGCCAACCAACATCCTCATCGACCACGTGAACTTCCACGGCTGGCTTCGCCCGCCGGGCACGGATTGGCATACCGAGTGTCTCCAGTTCGGGTCAGGGGTGAACGTGACGATCCGAAACAGCCGCTTCTGGGACTGCGCGACTCACGACATCTTCGTCCTCAGCTGGGGCGGGACGAACTACCCGCTTCGCAACTGGGTGATCGAGAACAACTACTTCGGACTGACTCCGGATGGCTACTACTCGATTCGGATCGGCAACCAGGAGGGGATCGTGTGCGAGAACTTCCTCGTTCGCTACAACACCGCCCTCCAGAACATGTACTCCGACTGTCAGGCCAGCAATGTGCGCTTCACCGCGAACATCGAGCCGACGGGCGAACGCTTCCAGTGCCAGGCGACCGCAGGCGCCGTCTGGGACTACAACGTCTACCAGAGCGGCACCCGCTGCGGGCCTCACGACCGCGTCGGGCCGAGCACCTTCGTCGACCAGGACGCGATGGACCTCCGGCTCAAGCCAGGATCTGCAGCAGTCAATCGCGGTGATCCCAAGAACTACCCGCTGACCGACTTCCAGGGAGACCGTAGGCCGCAGGGCAAGCGTCCCGACGCCGGCGCCGACGAGCTTCGCTGACCCGCGCGGGTGCATCCAACCTCGACGATGGGTTAGCGACAGCTTCTTCAGGTCTGCCTATGATCGAGAGAGTGATCCTGCTAGCCCGGCCCGAGGCTAAACATTGACCCGCGCGCTCTTTCTCGCCTACCACTTTCCGCCGATCGGTGGTGCGGGCGTGCAACGCGAGGTGAAGTTCGTCCGCTACCTACCCGAGTTCGATTGCGAGCCGATCGTGGTCACGGGCATGGGACCGGTCTCCGCGCGGTGGACGCCCGAGGACGACACGATGCTCTCCGAGATCCCGGAGAGCGTCCGCGTCCTGAGGATCCCGGAACCCGAACCCGCACCGAGCGAGGGATGGCGGCGGCGTGGAGAACGTTGGCTCGGAGCCGAGATGCCGTGGAGTCGCTGGTGGTCGGCCGGAACGAGCCGCGTGGCTCGGAGCGTCGCGTCCGAGATCGACGTCGTCTACGCGTCGCTCGTCCCCTACGAGCTGGGCGAGTCGGCGGTTCGGCTGGCCCGAGCGCTGGGAAAGCCACTCGTCGTCGATCTGCAGGACCCCTGGGCCCTCGACGAGATGATGATCTATCCGACCGCCGTGCATCGCCGCCGAGGCGTCGCCCGGATGCGCTCCGTCCTCGCCGCGTCCGACGGCATCGTGATGAACACCCCTCGTTCGGCGCGGCTGGTGCTCGAGCGATTCCCGGAGCTGGCACGGACACCGGTCGTGTCGATCCCGAACGGGTTCGACCCGGCGGACTTCGCCGGTCCCCCACCCGAGCGGACCGACTCCGCGTTCCGCATCGTGCACACCGGGTACCTGCACACCGACCTCGGGCTGGCACAGCGCCGAGCCGCTCGCGCACGCAGAATCCTCGGAGGTGCCGTTCCCGGCATCGACATCCTGACGCGATCGCACATCTACCTGCTAGAGGCCGTCGAACGGCTGCGAGCGTCGAATCCCAGGCTTGGCTCGTCGATCGAGATCCACCTCGCGGGTGTGCTCTCGCCCACGGACGTCGAGATCGCGAAGCGCTCTCCTTCGGTGCGCATGCTCGGCTACCTGAGCCACGCAGACACGGTCGGTCTGATGCGATCCGCAGACCTTCTCTTCCTGCCGATGCAGAACCTTCCCCTCGGCACTCCGGCGAGCATCGTTCCGGGGAAGACGTACGAGTACCTTGCCTCGGGCAGGCCGATCCTGGCAGCGGTTCCCGAAGGGGATGCTCGCGACCTGTTGTCGGCGTCGGGAACTGCCGTGATCTGCCGACCTGACGACGTCGCGGGCATGGCGAGGGCGATCGTTGACCAGATCGAGCGAGCGCGATCGCTAGAGGCGGCACCCGAGCGCCGAGATGACGTACTCGCGCGTTTCCAGCGTCGCCATCTGGCCGGCGAGCTCGCTGCCCTGTTCGAGGAGGTGCTCCGCCGTCGAGGTGAGGGAGTCGGGCGTCAGAGCCGCTCAGGTCAGCTTGCCCAGCATGGGGCTGGCCTCGAATGAGCACGGCTGTCGTGACTGGCGGTGCGGGTTTTTTGGGCTCGCACCTGTGCGACTTTCTGCTCGAGCGTGGGTATCGGGTGGTGTGTATCGACAATCTGGATACGGGGTCGTTGCAAAACGTCGAGCATGTGGAGTCGGAGGCGTTTTCGTTTGTGAATCAGGACGTGACGCGTCCGATTGAGCTGGACGAGCCGGTTGATGTGGTGTTTCATCTTGCTTCGCCGGCGAGCCCGATCGATTACCTGCGTCTGCCTTTGCATACGCTGAAGGTCGGGTCGTACGGGACGCACAACGCGCTGGGCCTCGCGAAGTTCAAGCGGGCACGGTTTTTGCTGGCCTCGACGAGCGAGGTGTACGGGGATCCGCTCGTGCACCCCCAGCCTGAGAGCTACTGGGGCAACGTCAACCCGATCGGCCCGCGGGGGGTGTACGACGAGGCGAAGCGCTACGCCGAGGCGCTGACGATGGCCTACCACCGCCAGCAGGGCGTGGACACGTGCATCGTGCGGATCTTCAACACGTACGGGCCGAGGATGCGACCCCACGACGGCCGCGCGATCCCGACGTTTCTGCGCCAGGCATTGGAGAACAAGCCGCTGACCGTCTTCGGCGACGGCTCCCAGACCCGCAGCTTCTGCTACGTCGACGACCTGATCCGCGGCCTGCACCTGCTCGCCCAAAGCGGCGAGCACCTGCCCGTCAACGTCGGCAACCCCAACGAGATGACGCTGCTCGAGCTCGCCGAGGCCGTGATCCGCGTCACCGGCTCCCAGAGCGAGATCGTCTACGAAGCCCTCCCGATCGACGACCCCCAGGTCCGCCAACCCGACATCACCCGCGCCGCCCAGATCCTCGGCTGGCAGCCCCAGGTATCGCTCGACGAAGGACTCCGCCGGGTACTCGCCTCGGCCGGCTCAACAACCGGCCGAGGCGATGAACCTCGCAGCGGCACCTCGCTACGGGCCCGAGTTCCCTGAGACCTGAACCTGGCAGTCCAGAACGCGGACATCCTGTCCGATCTGGTTGTTCACGACCTTGTTGCCCGTACAGCTCGATTGGTTGAGATCGCCCGCGAACTGCATCACGAAAAAGCCCTCGTCCGTTTTGGTGAAGACGTTGTTGTGGATGTTCCAGTTCTTCAGCGGATACCCGGATCCCCAGGATCGGATGAAGATGTCGTGTGTCGCGCATCGCGTGAACGTCGAGTTTCGGATCTCGACGTTCACTCCCGAGCCGACCTGCAGACACTCGGTGTGCCAGTCGGAGCCGCTTGGCCTACGCCAGTCGTGGAAGTTGACCCCGTCGATGACGATGTCCTGGGGAGCAACCGACGATCCTGACTGATTGACGATCTGCGGGTCGTAGTCGCAGTTGTGGCCAGCGCCAGGACAGTACGACTCGCCGCCGTACATGCCGACGTTCGTCGATGACCAAATCCCGAACCACTCGTGCTTCACGTTCTTGAAGGTGATCCCACTCGCATCGCTGTAGGTCCGCCAATCAAGGCGCATCGCGCCGAAGAACGTGATGTTGGTCGCATGAATATCGAGTCCGGCGGAAGCGTCGCCGGATGCCAGGCTGAACGTGACGCCAGGCGCGGCCTTGCTACCTGTTATCGACTGCTTGGCATAGGTGCCATTCCCGACGGCAATCACCTGGCCGGGCTGCGCGACGTCGTACGCCCGATCGAAGGACTTGCACGGTGCCGCCGTCGTGCATGCGTTGGCGTCCGAGCCACCTGGCGAGATCGCCAGGCCCGAGCCCGCCGGCGGCGGTGACGGAGGAGGAGGCGATGGAGGCGGTGGCGGCGGAGTCGGCGACGGTGGCGGCGGAGTCGGCGACGGTGGCGGCGGAGTCGGCGACGGTGGCGGCGGAGTCGGCGACGGTGGCGGCGGAGTCGGCGACGGTGGCGGCGGAGTCGGCGACGGTGGCGGCGGAGTCGGCGACGGTGGCGGCGGAGTCGGCGACGGTGGCGGCGGAGTCGGCGACGGTGGCGGCGGAGTCGGCGACGGTGGCGGCGGAGTCGGCGACGGTGGCGGCGGAGTCGGCGACGGTGGCGGCGGAGTCGGCGACGGTGGCGGCGGAGTCGGCGACGGTGGCGGCGGAGTCGGCGACGGCGGTCGGCGGCGGAGTCGGCGACGGTGGCGGCGGAGCCGTTGCGCCGGAACCGGGGTCGCCCGGGAGGAGATCCGGTCCGGGAGTGTCGACCACCTGGTCTGCCAGCGTCCCCAGATACCCGGCGAGCGTCCACTTCCAGCCTCGCTTGGGAAGCGTCACGACGAGCTCGAGACTCTTGCCTCCGTTGGCAAAATGAACGGCGTTTTCCCACGGCGTGGCGCCCGTGCGGGCAGACTTGTTGAGAGGAACGATCGCGACGATATGCGAGTCGGTCTTTACGCCTCGCATGAAGCGAAGCTGTGAGGTCTCGCGCAGCCGGACGACCACCATCGCGACGCCGGGCTGCTTCGAGAGCTTCACCGCTGCCCGCGGATCATTCGTTCGGACGACGCAGCCGGCCAGGCAGCCGTTTCCCTGTCCCGTCCTTGTCGTGGCCCGACTCGCGTCCACGAACAGCATGTTCGACTGATCAGCCAATGCGGCGAGCTCCCGCCGCTGGCGAGCCGGAAGACGCTGCGTCACGAGCATCAAGTTCATTCCGTTCGCCTGGACGGTCCGAGCCAGTCGGAGCGTAATTCGTGGGGCGCTCCCTCGATTGACCTCTACCCCCCAAAGCTGGTCTGGCATCGCGAAGTTCGCGGAGGGGCTCGCCGTGGCAACGGCGGGAAGAGCGCACAGGCCGAGGATCACCAGGAGAAGAACGCGACGCGGCCGCCGCAGCGGTCCACGCCAAAAATCGATCCGCATGGGCTTACCTCGCAAGATTGGGTGTCGAGTCGCCCGCCTCCTGTTACGGAGGCTAGGTTCGAGTATCGGACGGCAGCGGCCACCCTAGCCGGATTTCCGGGAAGTCACGATGACGCCGTGTCGATCTTTACGAAACCCTTACGTCGATTCCCGTTGTGCGAGCGCGTACGGATTTCGTCGCCGTTGGAGCAACCCATTCACTCTCGCCGTGCTGGTTTCGACCACAACCGAGACGCCCAGAGAGCCCCGGAAGCTCGGCAGATCTTGAGGGCTGTATGGCTTCGTGCTCCATCTCCTATCATCCGCGGGGTGAACGGAAGGAGCGTGGTTGGGCGCGGTCTCTTCGGCGCCTACCGGCTTGCCGGTCGAGCATGGGGGAAGGGCTTCTCGGTCGGGGTTTCCGGGGCGTTTGCCTCATTCGGCTCGAGGACGGTCATCCAACCCCCGGTGCGTGTGTCCGGTGAGAGCCGGATCGCCCTCGGGAGCGGCGTCTTCGTCGGCCCCGGATCGTGGCTCCAGGCACTTGAGGAGCATTCCGGTAACGGCCTGGCGATCGAGATCGGCGACGGGACGAGCATCGTTGGCAACTGCGTCCTCTCTGCGACACAGTCGGTGCGCCTCGGCCGCAAGGTTCTGCTGGCACGAAACGTCTACATCGCAGACCACATGCACGCGTTCGAGGATCCCGCCCGAGCAGTCCTCGATCAGGGGATCACGCGCGTCGGGCCGGTCGAGATCGGAGACGGCGCGTGGCTGGGCGAGAACGTGGTCGTCGGACCCGGGGTGCGGATCGGCTGCGGCGCTGTCATCGGCGCGAACGCCGTCGTGCTCGACGACGTGCCAGACCACTCGGTCGCTGTCGGCGCTCCAGCGCGGACTGTGAGACGTTTTGGCGATAGGGGAAACGAGATCGAAGAGTCGACGGGCCCGCCGCCCCTCAGATCTCCAGGCCCCACAAGGCCGACCTGAACGAATGTATTGACTTCCCCCGGATCGGTTAGACTCGACTCCAGTGCCAGACCGCTCGTGTCGATTGAGTACGAAGACGGATCGATGAAGACCGACGAGATCCCGCTCGAATCCCCTGATGGGCGCTCACTCGCAGAATGGGAGTCCATCGTCGCCGCTACGGGCGCTTCCAGCCCCGTCGATGTCATTCTCACCGAGGAAGGTCCCAGGTTCTACCTGTCTGAGGGCCGCACCTACTGGCTCTCCGACGGCGGCGTTGTAGTCGAGTCGGTCGAACATGGACCGGATCTCGTCTGGCGCGCTTTCGACCACGATGGCACCGAGCTCGACGGGGGCGTCTGCTCTGCCCGATGGCCGATCGTGCTCAAGGGACGGCAACCACCATGGCCAAACAGCGATGCTCACAGCCCCACGGCTATGGCGATGAGCCGCCGGGCGTCATAGGTGCGCCCTACGCAACCGCCGTGCGGTGTGTCGGCGCGTCGAGCAAGCCGTTGACCTGAGCCCACCTGCTGGCCTCGGTGCGGTTCGACACACCGAGCTTTCGGTAGATGTTCGACAGATGGAACTTCACCGTCTGCTCGGTGACCCAGAGCATCTTGGCGAGCTCGGCATTCGATATGCCCTCCGAGACGAGCTGGAGGATCTCCACCTCACGGCGGGTGAGTCCCGGCGACTTGATCGTCTGTACGCGGGCCGGCGCAAAACCGGGGCGTGCGCCCGCGAGATAGATCGAGTGGTCGAAAACCTGCCTGATGGCCGCCGCAAGATCGTCGGGCTCGGCGGTCTTGATGACGTACGCAGCCGCGCCAGCCTCGAGGGCGGCATCGATGTGGCCCGGGTCTTCGTAGCTGGAAAGCACGATGACCTTGAGGTCAGGTACGCATTGGCGTGCCTGTCTGAGGCAGGCGATGCCATCGATCGATCCCGCCGGCATCTCGATCCCCGTCACGAACACCCTCGGGCGAACGGTCTCAACCAGCCGAAGCGCATCGGCCGGGTTCGTGGCCCTGCCCACGACCTGAACCTCCGCCCGGGTTACAACGTTCTCGACAGCATCCAGCCAGAGTGGATGCTGATCAAGCAGGACCGCGGTGCGGTCGTCAAGTTCCATCGAAAGGGCCGCCTTCCGATCATCGTGGTTGTCTCTTCTCTCCCCCGAAAACGGGGTGGTGCCCTACCCGTTCGGGCGATCGCAGGATAACCGATTTTTCGTCTATGGACAAGTCCCCGGAAGCCAACTCTTTGCGGGGTGTCGGGCTGTGAGTTTGTGACTAGTGATGCATGAGGTCGAGCTCGGCCCCTGCCCGCTCGGCCCGGTCCTCCCCTATCGGTCAGCTTTCGACCAGCGCGGGCTCGCCTTTCTCAACCTGGATCGCGAACCTCAGGACGCCGGGGACTCGGCCGCGATCTCGGCCAGCACGCGATTGATCTGGCGTACGGTGCGTCGGTCGACGATCCCGTCGGCGGGCAATCCACGGCTCGTCTTGAACGCTGCCACCGCTCCAGCGGTTCGCTCGCCGTAGGCGCCGTCGGGCTTTCCAGGGTCCATCCCGAGCAGGATCAACGCCTTCTGGAGCTTCCTGACCGCCAGCCCGCGCTCGCCCGGCTCCAGTCGTCCGCCGGTCACGAGACGATAGGGCTTCGTCTTTGGCCCGGGCGCAGTGGCCGGAACAAGAGCTGAGCTCGCGTTGGACGATTCCGATCCCTGGCCCCCGAAGCCGACCGCGAGAAGCGCTGCGAGGAGCGCCGCGGCGGCCAGGCCACGGGCCCTCCGCTGTCGCCGCGGAACTTCGGGGCTGAGTACGGCGACGCGGGCACGGCATGCGCAGCCGATCAGCCGCACGTCGCCGAGCAGCGTGCGGCGAGGCGGTCGTCGGCGAGGCCGGCGCGGCGGTTCGAGCTCGGGAGAACGAAGCTCGATCGTCGCCTCGGTCGAGTGATCGTCGGCGTGCTGCGGTCGCGATCCGGGCACGATCCTGCCCTTCGGCGGCGCCGGCGCCTTCCCTGCCGACGAATTTCCGGCCGACTCGCGGGGCGTGGCGCTGCCACAATCGTCGGATGAGCCCGACGACGCTCGAGCCGGCGGAGGTCGAGGTCGGCAAGCCGGAACGCGACGAGGCGCCCCGACACGATCCACCCTGGATCGTGATCGTGTGGAACGACCCGATCAATCTGATGTCGTACGTCACGCTCGTGTTCCAGAAGCTGTTCGGCTACTCGCGCGCCAAGGCAACGAAGCTCATGCTCCAGGTGCATCACGAGGGGAAGGCGGTCGTCTCGAGCGGCACGCGCGAGAAGGCCGAGCACGACGTCGCCCGCCTCCACGCGCACGGGCTCTGGGCGACGCTTCGGCAGGACTGATGCTCGGCCGCCGGACCCTGCAGCGCGACCGTGACGGCACGGTGCGGTTGCGGCTGTCCAGGGAGGAGCGCGAGATCCTGGCGCACCTGGCCAGCGAGCTCGATGCCCGCCTGTCGGACGGCACGGAGGCGACGGATCTACGTCGTCTCTTCCCGCCCGCGTACGCGGACGACCCCGAGGAGGAGGCCGAGTACCGCGAGCTCATGCGCGACGACCTGCTCGAGGGCCGCCGCGCCGCCCGGCGGGTCTTCGTCGCGTCACTCGACGCCGGCAAGCTCTCGGAGGAGGAGCTGGGGGCGTGGCTGACGGTGCTGAACGATCTCCGCCTCGTGCTCGGCACCCGCCTCGACGTCGGCGAGGAGGCGCTCCTCCACGGCATCGACTCGAGCGACCCGAGGGCCCCTGACCTCGCGCTCTACGGCTACCTGAGCTGGCTCCAGGAGCAGGCGGTCGAGGCGGCGGCGGACGCACTTCCCGGGTGACCACGGCAAAGGGCCGCGTCTGCCTGCTCAGCTCACATCGAGCGGGCTCAGGTTGCTGCGCGGCGGGTTGGCCCGCTAGGGAGAAGAGCCTTCGGCTGCGACGCGCGAGAGCTGCTCGACGAGCCCGTGCGCGTTGTGGTCGAGGAGCGCGAGAACGTCGTCGCAAAGCTGCAGCCAGGCCGTCTGCCGGTCGCCCGTGAGCGGCTCGCCACGAACCGAGATCGTCGTCGCGCCGTTTTCCTCCGTGAGCTCGAATGTCCACGGCATCTCACCGACGCCCGGGAGGTCGTAGCTCTTCGTGAAGTAGTCGAAGGGACGCCAGTCCACGATGTGCTCGATGATGACGTCGGGCCCGTGCATGCAGTGGTTCGTCACTCCGGCGCGCTGACGCCCACCGGGGGACATGAGGGTGACGTCGTCCGCTGCGTAGAGCACGCGCTTCTCGGGCGCAGTCATCCACTCCCACGCCGTGGTGCGGTCGACCGGCACCGTCAGCGTGCGCTCGAAGCTCGCGTCCTGCGCGCTGACGTAGACGCGCTGCCGGTCGCCCTCGGCGCTCCAGCGCTCGCCGAGGTTCTCGAGGCAGCACATGATCTCGCCCACGTCGTCGTAGTGCTCGACGTGCGCCTGCATCCCGAGTGCCGCGCCGTCGAGACCGAGCGCAGTCATGCACTCGTCCGTACACAGCACGTAGCCCTTCGTGCCCAGCGCCTCGGCTGCGGAGTTCTTCGAAAGACGGTGCAGGACGATCACGTCGCGGCCCGTGAGCTCCTCGTTGCCCCCGAGGTCACGGCGGACGAAGCTGCCGTGATGGAGGATGAACTTGAGATCGAGCGTCGGGATCCGCTTGCAGGCTTCGCACGTGCACGACGTCGCATGGTCGATGTCGCGCTGACGCGAACGGAACGCGAAGTACGACCGCTCGATCGAGTCGAGCAAGGTGGACGCGCCGCACGCGCCGTCGAGCGCGTAGGAGAAGATCGCGTCCCCTTCGAGCTTCGTCACCCGCAGCGGCGGCTGCAACGTTCCGACGACCACCCCCATCAGATCCGACAGCACATCCTGCGCGTGCTCCAGCTCCGTCCCCAGGAGATACGCCGTATAGCCGGAGATGTCCGTGAGTACGAGCGACCCACGGTCGGCAGCCACAAGCGCCGGCCCGGTAGCTGTGTCCACCGCCACTGAGCGCGAAGCGTATGCCCCCGGAGCGCCGGTCACAACTGCCGACTCGCGCGGCCGGTCGCGTTCGCCGCCAGCTTCTCCGCCTCGCCCGACTCAGGAGCGGCGGACAGCCTGGGCGGAACGAGCCTTCTGACCAATCGCGACGCCGAAGCCCGGGAGGAGCTCAACCCAAGACGTTCGCGCGAACCCTGCGGTCCCGAGGAGCTCACGGAACTCGTCAGGGGTGTGGAAACCGATCCAGCCCGGATCGGCCAGCTTCGCGAGGGGAGCGCTCAGTCGCGTGTACCAGGCGGGGCCAGGGTCGACGATGCAGTAGACGCCACCAGGCCGCAGACAGCGAAGGATCGACTCGGCCGCAGCGCTCGGCTCCGGATAGTGATGGTGGGCGAGGCAGTTGTAGACGAGGTCGAACTTGCCGGTGAACGTACGCGGAAGGTCTCCCGCGTCGGCCTGGAAGAAGGCGCAGTTGTCGAGACCCTTTGCACGGACGGCCCGGTGGGCTGTCTTGATCATCCCGGCAGCGAGATCGATGCCGACGGCCTCGCCGTCGGGGACGAGCCGGGCGACATGGCCGAGCTCGCGGCCGGGCCCGCAACCGGCGTCGAGCACGCGAGAACTCGGGGACAGATACCGGGCCAGAACGGCAAGCGCCTCCTCGAAGATGGGCTGTGAGAAGGGCTGAACGAAGGCGTCATAGACCTCGGCCATCCGATCGAACTCCTCCACGAGGTGATCGTGCGGCGTCGCATGCGAGAGGAGGACCGGCCCGTCCTGGCGCTGTGAGAAGTAGGGACCCAGACCGGTGCGGGGCAGGCCGACGGGCTCATCCCCGAGGACAGAGCTGGCGATCGGCACGCCCGCGCGCTTCAGGGCCTGTGCCGGGCGAAGGACGCCAGCGGCGTACGACCACATCGCGCTCACGAGCAGTCCGCCGGCGACCGGGTCCTCGCCGTGCGCATGCGCCATCTCTAGCGCCTCGTGCTTCGCGTGCGGGTCGGAGGCTTCTTGCGTCGAGCCGCAGTGCGCTTCGGCTTCACCTGTGAGCTCCGGCGGCGGAGGACGATCGGGACGGTCGAGTCTCCCAGGCCAGGCACGCTGACGTCGCCCCGGTAGGCGAGGTCGGGCTCGAGTTCGTCTCCGATCTCGGCCATGATCCGCACGAGCAGCTGCTCGCCGGGCTCGAGCGTAACGACCTCGGGGTCGAAGACGACGCGTGCGTTGATCTCGCCTCCAGCCTCGTCGACGAACGAGGAGCTGACGATCGGAGCCGAGACCTTCTCGCGCAGGCGGTTCTCGACGAGGAAGGCTCCCAGGGCGACGGAGCCGGCCTCGGCCTCGAGCACCATCGCAGGGATGGGCGCGGCTGTCGACGTGGAGCGCTCCGCGGGCACGGGCCGTGGCCGCGGAGCAGCGGCCGGCCGAGCCTCGCGGGCACCTGCGGCTTGCGCCTCGCCGAGAGCCCCGACCACGGCGCGCAGGTACTCGACGCTGGCCCGGCCCACCGCCTCGTAGTAGCGCACGTTCGCCTCGAGCGCGCGACGCCCGAAACCCTCGAACGAGAACCCATTCATGTCACGCACTCAGCCGCGGCCGTGCGTGCAGGGATGCTCGCAGTAGAAGTGGTCGTACCAGTGGTGGACGAGGTCGGGGCAGTCATCCACGTCGATCTCGTGACAGCAGTCGGTGCCCCGCCTCGCGACCTTCACGGTCCAGCGAAGGACGTGGTCGTGACACCCGTGCACCCACAGGAGCGCCTCGTGCTCCTCGCCCGTGGCCGCCGTCGCAAGGGCCGAGCGCGAGGCGACGAAGACGCCGCGCTCCATCGGGCCGAGCGCCAGCTTCCCCGGCGCGACGCTCACGCCGGTTTCCTTCGGCGCCGCCTCAGCCGCGATGGTGCGCTGCGACACCCCGCAGTTCGTCACACGGATCCGGAGCGTCGCGGTCCCGCCGGGGCAGACGTGACTCGTGACCTCGCCGAGCTGCCTGGGCACCCAGCACGGCGGCGGTATCGCACACCCGCACCGCTGTGTCGGCGACAACGTCGACAGCGCGGTCGGGAGCGTCTCGAACCCCGACAGGCGTACGCTTCCGACCGTCTCGAGAAGGTCGGCGCCCACCTTCATGCCGGCGTCCACCAGGTCGCCGATCGTCCTGATCGCGCCGGTAGCTCGACTGGTGCCGGTGGTACTCATTCGGCCCCCTTCTCCGGCCCTGTGCTGCCGGTGACCTCGACTCGCACGTAGTAGCGTAGATCGTGGAACCTCCATGCTCCCGAATAGGTGTGTCCGGGTTGGAGCCGGTCCGAGAAGCGCAGCGCGACGCGAAGGTGACGCAGCTCGCCGGGCTCGATTGTTCCGGAGCCTTCTCTCACCTGCATCCGTACGAGGCCGCCGTGCGCGTCCGCGAGCTCGTCGGCCAGGCGATCGACCCGGCGCTCGCCCTTCCGTGTCTCGCCGCCGAGCGCCGCGCGGATCCCGCGCTCGGCGCCGGCCACGTCGAAGAGGCCGAACGCATCCGCCCGCCCGACCTCGCACGCGACATTGCCGGCGTTCAGCACGCTGAGGTGAACCACCTCCTCGGCGCCAGGAGCAACTCGCAGCTCGAGCTGGTCGGGGGAGATAACGACGTTCGGATCGGCCTCGACGTCAGCCACCATCGGATACTTCTGCTCGCCGACGTGGACCGTGCCGTCGTAGCTACCGGGAGGCGTCGTCTCCGGAAGGGTGAACGCGAGCGACAGCCCCACCTCGCCCACGGCGCTCACCGAAAGCGGCAGGGGCGCGATCGAGGCGACCTTCCGCGGAAGCTTCAGGATCACGCCGGGTGGAGAGGATCCCGGCTCGGCGAGCGTCGGCGGCGCGAGAGCTTGAAGCCAGCCGGGAGGTCCGCGAAAACGAAGCGGGCCTGTACTCGCCCTCTTCCTCGCCACGGTCGGCTAACCTCCGGCCGGGCTCACGCTGCCGCGCCCTTTCGAGTGCCCCTCTCGTCACCACAGATCTCACAGGGATTGGGATGGTACGGCTCGGTGATGACCTGAGCCTCGCCACAGAGTCGAACGCAGAGGAGCTCCATCCCGAGCAGCGAGACGCCGACGGAAAAGTCGGCCGGCAGATGGGCACGAATGTCTGGGATCTTCTCCAGCGACAGCGAGACCTCGAGGGGATCGAGGTGCGCGTTGATGGTGAGCGGGTCGACGCCGAGCTGAATCTTCGGGAGCTTCTCGACGTGAATGTGGAAGGTGTCGGGAATGCCGTCCACGGTCACCGGACCGATCGCGCCGAGTGAGCCGCCGACCGTGACGGGAATGTCGCCACCCGACGGACCGGCGACTCGCGACTTGAACGGCTGCGGGATGTCGACACCCATGGCTCCGACCTTCGATCAGCCGGCTTCGATGATTCCAGGCGCCCTCCCGGGCGTCAAGTCAGGCGCCGGGGCCCGGCTCTGAGTCGGGCAGGAGGTCGAGCCTTCCGATGAGGGCCAGCTCGGCGGAAGGCGAGCCGGCCGGGTACCACGCAGTTGTGCGGGTCGCACGCACGGGCTGCCCGCGCGGGCTCGGGTAGAGATCGCGACGGAAATCGCGAGCGAGCCGTTGCAGGGCGGGAGCTCGAGCTGACGCATCGAGGAGGAGCTCGATCGCGAGGAACATCCGAGCGACGGCGTCGACGCTGCCGGTGACGAGCAGCCGGCCGTCCAGGATGGCGTCCGCGACCTCCAGGTAGCCGTTCAGGATGTCGAGCACGGTCGTGCCGTCGGTCGCTCCTTCACCATCGATCGTGCGCTCGGAGAGAGGCCCTACCTCGAGACCCTTCCGCCCGAGCTCGATCTCGATCGTCTCGTCGTCGAGCCTGATCCGCGCCCGCCGGTTGCCGACAACGCGCCGCAGGCGCTCGCTCGCGGCTGGGTCGGCACCCTCGAGCTCGCGCACGAGCTCCTCGACGTACTCGCCGAGGCTGCGACAACCAGAGGGCCGCAGCACGTCCTGCTCAATCGACATGCTCGAAGACCCCCAGCCCGGTCCCACCGGACTCGGTTCCGCCGACCCGGCACTCGTAGCGGAAGTCGCCCACGATCTCGTGGATGAAGCTGTAGCCCGGGAGCGTCGGCTCGGCGGCGATGAGCTGCGCCGCGGCTCTGCCCGTGAACTCGATCTCGACCCGGTCTACTCCGTCGTCCGCGCGGACGTGAACTTTCTGCGGAAGCCGTGGCGAAGCTCGATCCGAGTGGAGAGCGGCCATCGCTCCGGGCACACGTCTGAGCGTCGTCTCGAGAAGACCGGACAGCTCGTGCTCCACGGTGACCCCGGAGAAGGCGTGTCGTCGACCCTCCGCATGGACCAGAACGAGCGGCTCGCCTCCGCGCCGATGGGCGCGGTCGGTCGCGCGCGCGAACACGAAGAACACGAACGCGGGACCGGGCGCAGGTGCCATGAAGCAGCCCCACTCCCAGCCGATGTCCTCGCCCCAGTGCCATCGTCCCCAGTTGTGATCGTGATAGGCGCTCGCCCCCTCGAGCTCGACGCGGTGACGGCCCAGCTTGACCTCGCCCCGCAGGTCGAGCCGCGGTATCACGTACCACGAGATCCACCCCGATCCGAGCAGGGAACGCTCCCGGACGTCGAGCGACGGAGCCGCCGCGGCGGCGGCGAGCCTGACGACGAGCTCGTCCTCAGGCACGTGGGCGGACGCCAACACTTCGCCGTGCGTGTGGTCGACCGCCAGCGCCACGCGCTCGAGCCCGATGCTCGAGCCGCCGATAGCCGCCTCGTCGATCCCGCAGGCCTCGACCCCTCCGACCCACCCGACGCCGGGAATGTGGAAGAGCGCGGTGCCGACGGCGCGCGAGCTCGGGTCGTTCGGCCGGCCGTGGAGCGAGACATTGACGAGCCCGACGCTTCCCGAAGCGTGATCGAGCAGGTTGAGATGGAGCCAGTCCTTGTACGCATCGGCCGAGACGTCGAAGGGCCCCGGCGGGCGAAGCACATCAGAGCCGATCAACGGAGTAGATGCCCCTCCGCGGCGGCGGCCGGCTCCGCGGCGAAGGTGACGGAGCCCGCGGGCGGGAGCGTCGGCGCGGCAATCGTCTCGACTGCCCAGACGACTTCGCGGGAGAACGCCCAGAAGCCGACCACGAAGTCGGCGAACATCGCCGCCTCGTCACCCTGGGTACCGCTCGCACCGGCCAGCTCGCCCGGGATCGGCAGGAGCTCGAGCGTCTCGGCGAGGTCTCCGGCGAGAAGGAGGGCGACGTCGTTGCGGAGCTGATCGAGCACAGGGCTCGGCGCGTGGGAGGAAGCCCACTCGTCGAGATTCAGCGTTTTCCAGAGCGACCTGCCGTTCGCTCCGGCCCGGCCGGCCTCGATGGCGTTACGAAGACGCGCGCCATCGGCCGTCTTCGCGACCTCGCGCCCGAGCGCGACGAAACCGGCGGTCAGCGAGCCGATCGCGTCGGCGCCCGAGATCAGGTAGAGGGTCGCGAGACGGGCGGTGAGGGACGCGACCAGGGTGGCGGTCGTCCGACCGGGTCCGTCGGCGTCGTCCACGAGCCGCGCCGGCCGGATCGACGAGGTCACTGCGACTTCCTGGGACGCGCGCTCTTTGAATTGCGGCGACGACGAGCCACCGTCTTCGGAGCCTCCGCCGTCACGGCGACACGAATGCCTCCGTCGCGAAAGCCCTGGAGAACGAGGGCGCCGCGGTAGGTGCCGGGCGCGAGGTCTGCCGGCAGCGACAGTACAACCGCGACGGTCCGAACCTCGTCGGGTGCGAGCAGCATCGAGCTGGGCGAGGGCTCGGCGGCCGGAAACCAGACGGCGCCCGACGGCTCGACGAGCGGCGTGAGCATCGGCGTCACGACGCAGTGCACGCGCTGCCGGTTCTCGAGTTCGAGAACGAGATCGACCGACGTCCCGGGCAGAGCCGACCCTGTGACCTCGGTCGTCTCGCCCGGGGATAACACCGTGCCCGGCGCGGCCGGCGCCGCGGCTCCCTGAAGGCGACGGAGATAGCGCAGGGTCTCCTCGGCCAGGCGCGTCTGGAACTCGGTCTGGAGCCGCAGCAGCTCGCCGAGCGCGCCGCTCGGGCCGCCTCCTGGGTCGTTCGGTACACGAGGTGTCTCGTTCACTTGGCCCGCTCGATCACGTAGCGGAGCATCTCACGCAAGAAGAGGCGGTCGTCGTCCTCCTGCAGAAAGCGCAGATCGGCGTCGAACGCGAGCGCCCGCTGCGAGTACTCGGCCGCGACTGCGCGGCCGTGGTCGAGAGAGCCGGCCTCGTGCATCGCCTCGAGGAGCCAGGCCACGTCCTGCGGCCGCTTGCGAAGCCGCGCGGTGCGCAGGACGCGAAGCGCGCGCGTCCTCGCGCGCTCGCTGGCGGTGCGCAGGAAGTGCAGGAGCATCACGGTTCGCTTCCCCTCCCAAAGATCCCCGCTCGACTCCTTGCCGTAGAGCGCCTCGTCGGCTTCTAGGTTGAGGAGGTCGTCGTGGACCTGGAAGGCGATCCCGGCAAGGAAGCCGAGCTCGACGAGCGGCGTCAGCTCCTCCTCGAGCGGCGCCAGGGGTCCGGGGTGGCTGCCACAGATGACCCCGATTCGAAGCGGCGCGATGACCGTGTACCAGCATGTCTTCTTGTAAGCCATGCGCACGTAGTCGCGGTCGCCGAGATCGAAGCGCTCCTCGGCGATCCAGCCGAGCTCGATCGCCTGTCCCTCGGCCGACTCGCGCGCCATCCGCTCGACCTCGCGAAAGACGAGAAGCGCCTTGCGAACGCCGATGGCCTCGGTGTTTCCGAGCAGAAGCTCCAGGGCCAGAACGTTGGTGGCATCGCCGACGTTGATCGCGATCGGGGCCCCGTGCGCCTGCAGCAACGTCACCTTCCCGCGACGGAAGTGCGAGCCGTCCTCGATATCGTCGTGCACGAGAAACGCGTTGTGGAAGAGCTCGAGCGCAGAGGCGGAGAGGAGCGCCTGCTCCGTCCGGCCGCCGACCGCGCGGCACGCGGCGAAGCAGATGGCGGGGCGAAGCCCTTTCCCCTCGCGGAACGGATAGTCGGCGAGGAGGTCGTAGAGGGGCCCGTAACCCGTTTTGCGACGCGCCGCGAAGAGACGGTCGAGCTCCGCGAGCACGGCCGTGCGCGCGTCTGCCAGCGTGCGACTCACCAGGTCGGTGTCGTGCTCGAGCGTGGCGGTCGCGGCGCCGTGGACGCCTTCGCTTGCGGTCTTCTCCGGGCTCACCCGGTCCCGACTTCCCCGCGAAGGGCGGCGGGAAGCTTGAAATCAACCATCTCGTCAACCGCGCTGTGGAAGGCAATGTCGCGCACGCCACGTTCGCGAAACCACGCGCAGACGCGGCCGACGAGAGACTCGGGAGTAGAAGCTCCCGACGTCAGGCCGACTGTCGAGACGCCTACAAGCCACGACTCCACGATCCAGCTCTCGTCGTCGATCAGATAGGCAGGCACGCACCCGGCCCGCGCTACCTCCGCGAGCCGGTTCGAGTTCGAGCTGTTTCGCGAACCCACAACCAGCAGGATGTCGATCGCGCCGAGCATCGCCTTAACGGCCCGCTGCCGGTTCGTGGTCGCGTAGCAGATGTCCTCCTTTCGCGGCCCGACGATCTGAGGAAAACGGCGCCGGAGAACGGCGACGATGTCTCCCGTCTCGTCGACGGAAAGCGTGGTTTGCGTTACGTAGGCGAGCAACTCGGGCCGGGCGAGCTCGAGCGCCTCCGCATCGGCGACGGACTCGATCAGCAGGCACGAGTCCGGCGCCTCACCGATGGTTCCCTCGACCTCTTCGTGGCCACCGTGACCGATGACGATCACGGTGTACCCCTTCGCCGCATAGTGGCGAGCCTCCGCGTGAACCTTGGTCACGAGCGGGCAGGTCGCGTCGACGATCCGCAGCCCGCGGCGGCGCGCGTTTTCGACGACTGCGGGAGCGACACCGTGGGCGGAGAAGATGAGCGTTGCGCCTTCGGGCACCTCCTCCTCGCTCTCGACGAAGACGGCTCCGAGTCGCTCGAGTCGCCGGACGACATGGCCGTTGTGAACGATCTGCTTCCGCACATAGAGCGGAGCACCCCAAAGCCCTAACGCTTGCTCCACGGTGGCGACGGCACGTTCGACCCCCGCACACCATCCGCGCGGCGAGGCGAGGAGAACTCGCTCGACCACGCGGCAAGTCTAGGTTCTCGGCTGATACGCCGCTAGACTCGACCCGCGAGGGGACTCCGGGCCGCCGTCGGGCGCATCGGCAGCCTCGACGACGCGGAACCCGAACCGCTCGTAGTAGGGCACGTTGCGCGCGATTACCGTCTCCAGGAACACCCCGGCCTGATCGGCACGCGCCCGCTCGAGCCCAAACTCGATCAGTGCTGACCCGATTCCACCACCCTGAGCCTTCGGCTCAACGCCGACGATGGCCAGAATCCACAGCGGCTCAGCGGGAATCCACTCGACCAACTCGCCCGCCATCAGCCGACGTAACCCAGAACAGAATAAAGCCCGCATATGCAGGCCTTTCACATGGACGATACTGGGCTCGAACCAGTGATCCCCCAGCTTGTCGAAAAGGTACCGGGGCTTCCGTGGCTACCGATGGCTGCTGAATGCGGCGATTTCAAGCACTTCAGCTTCATCGGGGTTCCGTCGGCTTCCGTTTCGTGTCACCCCGGTGTTAGCCGCGACGGCACGCCTCGCCTCCTGCTCCCGCGCGGCTACGACTTCTTTCCGAGCCCCAACCACCTGCGGCTCCTCGCGATGAAGCTGTGCATGCGAGCGACTCCATCCCCGCGCCGCGTTCGCCGATCGTGTTGCCAGTCGCACGGACCACACTGCTGGCCCTGCAAGTCGAACTCTGTTCGCCTAGGCTCCTCGCCTCGCGCGCTACGCGCGTCGGTGGCCTTTGGGCTTTCGGCCGGGGTTCTGGCCAGCAGGGCCAGTCCCGCCAGTCTACTCCTTCTCAGGCTAGCCCGACTCCACCAGGGCTCAGGCCGTCGCGCTCGCGGCGTGAGAAGAACTGGCGGGCAGGGCACGGCCTGACCCGGGAGGCATAGAATCGGGGCGGTCGGCGATGACACCCCAAGAAGACGTAGCAATGGTCGCTGGCCAGCTGGCCGACCTTACTCGGCTTGTTGAGGACATGGCGAACCAGCTCAGGGCGATTCGCGAGCGCGCCGACACCCAGCAAGAGCGCATTGACCTAGCGGCGGCCGAACTCACCGAGGTCAGTTCCCGTTTGCAAGCGGCCGCGAACGCGCTCAGAGAATCAATCTGATCCCCGCTCAGGAGGGCTCGCTCCGGGACCGCAAACAGCGATCGTTTCACCAAACCCCAACAGGTGGTGCCGCGGGATATCGTCGCTGCCGTGAGCTTGTCGGCGGTCGTGTTCACCTTCGGGAGCGGTGCGAGGGCGTTGGTGCGTTCGGATGATGCGGCGTGGCTGCGCGATGAGCTACTCAGGGACAGCACCTTCGGGACGCCGCGCCACTCGGTGGGCGTCACCGTCGATGAGTGTCTCCGGCGCCTCGACCGTGGCGAGGATGCGCTGCCCATCAGGCTTGAGGGCGGGCAGCGCGCGGCTGTTGCTTGGGCCATGAACATGATGCTGGCGGCAGATTCGGCTCGCCTCAGGGCAGCACTGGGCTTGATGCACCTCCGCGATCTTCTCGCCACAGAACGCTGACGCGTCCCTCGGGGCCGCGCCGAACCAGTGTCCAAGAGCACCATTGCGGCATCTAACCACACGTTTCTGGACTTTTACTACTGGTTAGCAGCAGGTAACAATGCTTATGATATGCTTACGTATCGACTGGGACAGCAAAACGGCCGAAAAGAGGTGTCATGATCGAGATCGACAGCGACCTCGTCTCCATCCCCGTCCCGAAGCGACACCTGACGAGGGTGTACGGGTTCATCGCCTCTCTCGAGAGCGACGAAGGCAGCTCGCCGGCCCCTTTAGGTCTGAATGGCGACGGGAACAGGAAGGAGTGGACGCCCGAGCTGATCCGCAGGCAGTTTGTGGAGTCGCCGGACACGATCAAGCGTTTCGAGAAGCTACTCGCGGACCACGAGGGCGCGTGGCTGTCCACTTCGGACATCGCGCAGGCGCTGGCGGCGGCGCGGGGCACGAAGACCATCGCTGGCGCGCTGGGGGCGTATCGGCGTCGGGTCTCTAACCGATACCAGATGGGCACCTGGCCGTTCGAGACCAGGTGGATCCACGAAGAGGGGCAGCAGTCCTACTGCATGTCCTCGGAAGTCGCCGAGATCATCAAGTCGCTTTGACCGAGCGCAATTTCGGGCGCAGCGCCACACAGGTCGAGTCTCAGAGTCAACAACACGTCAACGTGTTAAAGGGAGGCGCTTTTCATGGAACTCCAGCCGCTGAGTGACCGCCTGATCGTCGAGGTGCTCGAGGAGGAGGAGCAGACAGCGAGCGGTATCGTCCTGCCGGACACGGCGAAGGAGAAGCCGCAGCGCGGCCGCGTCTTCGCCGTCGGCCCCGGCCCCCGTGGCGAGGACGGTCAGTACACCAAGATGGAGCTCGAGGCCGGCGACGAGATCGTCTTCTCGAAGTACGGCGGCACCGAGATCAAGCTCGGCGCCGACGAGGTCTTGATCTTGCGCGAGTCCGATGTACTCGCAAAGGTCGTGTCCACCAAGAGCGTGAAGGGCAAGGGCAAGCGGGAGCTCGCCGGCGCCGCCGCCTAGTCGGAAGCCCAAGAGGAAAGCAGGAGATATGGCACACAAAGAGCTCAAGTTCAACGAGGACGCGCGGCGCTCGCTTGAGCGTGGCGTGAATATCCTCGCCGATGCGGTCAAGGTGACTCTTGGCCCGAAGGGGCGTTATGTCGTTCTTGATAAGAAGTTCGGTGCGCCCACGATCACGAATGACGGTGTCACGATCGCTCGTGAGATCGAGGTCGAGGACGTGTTCGAAAACCAGGGTGCGCAGCTGGTGCGTGAGGTCGCGACGGCGACGAACGACGTCGCTGGTGATGGCACTACGACCGCGACGGTTCTCGCTCAGGCGATCGTTCGTGAGGGTTTGAAGAACGTCGCGGCGGGCGCGAACCCGATGGGCCTGAAGCGTGGTATCGAGAGGGCTGTCGAGGCGATCGTGGAGGATTTGAAGAAGCAGTCGAAGGAGGTTTCGGGCAAGGAGGACATCGCCCGGGTCGCGACGATCTCGGCGCGTGAGCGTGAGATCGGCGACGTGATCGCTGACGCGATCGAGAAGGTCGGTAAGGACGGCGTCGTTAACGTCGAGGAGGGCCAGACGTTCGGGCTCGAGCTCGAGTTCACCGAGGGGATGCAGTTCGACAAGGGTTATCTGTCTCCGTACATGATCACGGACGCCGAGCGGATGGAGGCGGTGCTCGACGACCCGTACATCCTGATCGCGAACTCGAAGATCGGCGCGGTCAAGGACATCCTGCCGGTGCTCGAGCAGGTGATCCAGGCGGGTAGGCCGCTGCTGATCGTGGCCGAGGACGTCGAGGGCGAGTCGCTCGCGACGATCGTCGTGAACAAGCTTCGCGGCACGTTCACTGCCGTTGCGGTCAAGGCGCCGGGGTTTGGTGATCGGCGCAAGCGGATGCTCGAGGACATCGCGATCCTCGCCGGCGGCGAGGTGATCACCGAGGAGATGGGGCTGAAGCTCGAGTCGACGAAGCTGTCGCAGCTTGGCCGTGCCCGCAAGGTCGTCGTGAACAAGGACTCGACGACGATCATCGACGGGGCAGGCTCGGGCGACGAGATCAAGGCCCGGATCAAGCAGATCAAGGCGGAGGTCGAGAACACCGATTCCGACTTCGACCGGGAGAAGCTCCAGGAGCGGCTCGCGAAGCTGTCGGGCGGTGTCGCCGTCGTCAAGGTCGGCGCGGCCACCGAGACGGAGATGAAAGAGAAGAAACACCGCGTCGAGGACGCGCTCCAGGCCACCCGGGCCGCTCTCGAGGAGGGCATCGTCCCCGGCGGCGGCGTCGCGCTTTTGGCCGCTTCGAAGGCGGTCAAGCTCGACTCCTACGAGGGCGACGAACGCACCGGCGCGGCGATCATCATCCGCGCGCTCGAAGAGCCCGTCCGCCAGCTCGCCTCCAACGCCGGGCTCGAGGGCTCGGTCGTCGTGAACAAGGTCCGCTCCGCCCCCAAGGGCCAGGGCCTGAACGTCGACACGAACGAGGTTGAAGACCTGGTCAAGGCGGGCATTATCGACCCGACGATGGTCACCCGCTCGGCGCTGCAAAACGCTGCGTCGATCGCCAAGAACATCCTCATGACCGAGGCGATCGTCGCCGAGGCCCCCGAGAGGCAGCTCGCAGGTGCCGGCATGCCCGGCATGGGCGGCATGGGCGGCATGGGCGACATGATGTAACCAAGCAACCCACAGACCGCCGAGCAGTTCAGTTCAGACAGAGGGCCGGCCCGAGCCGGCCCTCTGTGCGGCGCAATGGTCGACGACCGACCGGGCGAGCCTCGACCCAACGTCGAAGGTCATGTCGTGGTCGAAGAACTGCCCAACGAACGTCGTTCCCGCCGTCTGGGCCGCGTTGTTTGGGTTGTTCTCGGACAGGCTGAGATCGGTGATCAGAAGCACCGGCCCCTGGTGAGGGCCTCGTTCGCGTCGAGGACTCCGCCGGGCTTGCCGATGTCCCGCAGCGCCGCCTTGACGCGCGGCGTCGCCGGCGCGAAGAACGGCAGGTCGTCGATCTCCTCCGCCCGGCTGGCGTTACGGGTAGATCGGCGTTGCGATCCCGGATTCTCCGGCGCCACCCGTGGTCCCGTAGGCGCCCGAGCCGCCCCCACCGCCCGAGCCCGGGGTGCCGTTGTCGACCGCGGAGCCCGTCACGGTTGCCGTGGACGTGCCTGCTTTGAAGATTCCGACGCTCGGGCCGCCGGCGCCACCGCCTCCCGCACCGCCTTGGCCACCGCTGCCGCCGAAGCCGCCGTCGCCACCGTTTCCGATCTCGTTCGAGCAGTGCACGGCGCCGAGGCCGCGGCCTCCGCCTCCACCGGCAGGGCCGCCATTGCCGCCGGCGCCGCCCGAGCCGCCGATGCCGGCGTTGATCGAGCTGGATTCTGCGACGATCACGGTCGAGTCGTGCAGGTAGAGGCCGAACGAGCCGCCGCCCGCGCGGCCGCCCGCACCGCCTTCACCGCCACCTCCGCCTCCGCCTCCACCTCCGCCGCCGTTGCCGGAGCCGTCGTTGCAGAGGAGGCAGCCCTGGCCACCACCTCCGCCACCTCCGCCGCCGCCTTCGCCCGGTGTGCCGCTCGCGCCGGGTCCACCGTTCTCTCCGGCCCAGGTCGTCGTAGCTCCCGCGGTCGAGTCGGTGGCGCCCGCTCTGTTCCCGCCCGCGATCCCGTCGGCGCCGGTCGTGCCGTCCTCGCCGCGCTTTCCGGGATCGCCGCCGTCGCCGCCAGAGCCTCCAGGCGTTTCGATCTCGCCTGTCGCGCCTGCGTCTCCCGGATTGTCACCCTGGGCACCCCCGTCGCCACCGCGGCCACCGATGTGTCCGATCGCGCTCGCGCCGCCCTCGCCTCCCTGGCCGCGGCGGATAAACGAACCGCCGCAACGTCCTGTCGTGCCGTCGGCGCCGTCGCCGCCAGCCACGCCGGCCGCGCCGTCCAATCCGCGGGCGCCTGCGTTACCGGCACCGCTGGTGACGAGGACGCGCTGTAGCGTCAGGTTGGAGCCGTTGAAGAGGCGGGCGCCGTATGCGCTCGCGCCCGGCTCGGAACCGCTGTTTCCGCGAACGGTGAGGTGTTGGAGCACGACGCCGGTGGCACCTGCGGCGTAGATGCCTTCCGGCGCGCCCACGACCGCGGTCACTAGGCCGGATGCGCGCGTCCACGTCTCCGGCTTGTAGCCGCCGTAGATCCCGACGCCCTTGGCCGCTTCGACGCGGCTGTACATCCCGGCCGCCGCATAGACGTCCTTGCCCGCGGCAGCGGCCGCGGCGACCGCAGCCTGGATCTGGCGCTTCGGCTTGGCCTTTGTGCCCGGGTTGGCGTCGCTGCCGAGCGGCGAGGCGAAGATCGCGTTCTTCTCGGTGCCGTCGATCCCGTCGCAGTTCGAGTCGACGAAGGCGAGATCCGGCTCGTCTGCCACCTTCGGGTTGATCGTGGCGTCGTTCGGCGCGCAGTCCTTCCCGTCTTCGAACCCGTCACCGTCAGCGTCTCCCGAGCCGGACGGAGGAGGAGGAGTCGTCGGCGGATGTTCGCCCGGCTGCACGTGCCCGTGCGCTCGCATTCGCCGGAACACCTGAGCCGCCGCCTCGTTCCCGGCCCGGTCACGCACCGGCTTCGAGTTGGTGTGCCTATACCGGACCGAGGGTCGGGCTGTGTCATCGGCACTCGTCTTCTCGATCAGCGTGAGGACAATCGTCCTCCTGCTCGCAACCCCGACCGAGCGGACCTTGTAGCCCGTGATTCCGAACGGATACTTCCCGTCTCGGTCGGCGGTGTGGCGAACTCGCTCAGAGTACGTCAGCAGCACTCGGTCGGCGCGCGAATCACCGTCGGCGTCGCGCATCAGCGCCGAGACGATCCGCGGCGGTTTCGTATCGGGGGCGGATGGAAGCCCGGCGACCGGAATCACCGCGGCGAGTACGACGAGGGAACTGGTCAACGGCCTCCTCACGCGCATGGGAAGGTCTCCTCTCGGGTCGAGTCCGGGGCCGTCTCGGCGACGTGCTCGAACGACAGCGTCGAGCGGCGCGCAGCCTCGCGAACGGCGGCGGCCGAGCCGGCTTCGTACAGGAAGAAGCAGGTTTCGTCCTCGGGGACGAAGATCGAGCGCAGATAGCGGACCGGCGTTCCCTCCCGGGTCAGCTCCTCGGCAGCGAGGCGGGTGCGCTCCGCGCCGCGCTCGACGGCGCCGGCGTCGTCCCGCGAGACGTAGAACTCGACCAGGAACTCGGCCACGCCGCCGACCCTAGTGCTGCGCGGACCCCGGCGAAATAGGGAAAACCCTTAATCCTTAGGAGCGCTAGCCCGGCGCCGAGAGGCGGCGTGCTAGCTGCGTCCGCGAATGCACGCCGAGCTTGGCGTACGCGTGCGAGAGGTGCACCTCCACGGTCTTCACGCTCACGAACAGGTCGCGCGCGATTTGCTTGTTAGCGAGCCCGCTCGCGGCCAGCTCGGCTACCCGCCGCTCCGCCTTCGTCAGCTCGCCGGCAGGCGGCGGGCGCCGGGCCCCCACACGAGCGAGATCGGAGCGCGCTTCCTCGACCCAGCCGGGAGAGCCGAGCTCGCCGAACGCGGTCGCCGCCGCCTCCAACGAGCGGCGCGCACTACCCCACTTCCTGAATCGCCGTTGCGCGCGGCCCAGGCTGAGCAGCGATCTCGCCTGATCGAAGCGGAGGCCGAGCTCTGCGTAAGCAGCGGCCGCTTCCGCCATCTTCACAGCCGCCTCCTCGTCGTAGGCGAGCGAGGTGGTAGCGATCAGCGCGTCGCAGCGGTTTGCGGTCGCGATGCCCCATGGGTGCTCCTGCTGCTCGGCGAGCTCGCGCAGCTGACCCGTCACCGTCAGAGCCTCGGCATGCTCGCCGAGTTCGGCGAGCGCTTCCACGAGCTCCGGCGCGACCGGGAACGCACCGGGATCGTTCACCCCTTCCCGCCGGGTATGCTCCCAGACCGGACGTAGGCTCTCCGCCGCCCGCTCTGGCTCGTGTGTGAGGAGCGCCGCGATCCCGAGCGCGCGCATCGCCTCGAGCAGGTCCCAGCGGACGCCGGTGGCCTCTGCCCGCTCGATCGCCTCCGCCGCCCAGCGCTCGACCTCGCCTGGAAGACCGCGGCCTGCGGCGAGCAGGGCGCGGCACCGCTCGTACATCGGCCAGAGCAGGAGCTCCCGGTCGGAGGACTCGGCCCACTCGTCGAGGAGGCGCGCCGCCCCCTCCCAGTCGCCCGCGCGCAAATCGAGCTCGCACACGTGGAGACGTTGCAAGGCGTACGAGAGCGGCTCGTCACGCTCGTCGGCGAGAGTAAGCAACCGAGTCAAAACCGCCCGCGCCTGACTCAGGTCCCCGCGCCAGACGAGCTGCTGGCCTGCCACCCGCTCGGGCGATGCCGTCACGTAGGAGGCGGCGTCCGAGGCGGCGCGGAAACGCTCGCACAGGTCATCGATCGGGCGTCCGCTGAGGCTGCGGGCCCAGCCCAGCGCATACAACGCGAACCGCTCGACCTCTGGGCCCGCGCGATGCGCCGCCGCGAGCGCCTCCAGCGCCCATGCCTCGGCATCGTGGATCCGCTCGACGCGGATGACGGCGGCGTTCATGGACATCTCCGCGAGCACGGGCGCACGCAACCGCGGGTCGCCCCGGCTCTCGGCCAGCGCCCGGTCGAGGTAGCGCTGAATGTCGTCGTTGCTCGTGACCGTGCCGCCGGTCAAGATCAAACAGGCCCGCACGCGAGCTTCGCCTCGAGGCAGCGAGTCCAGCTCCGGGGTGAGCAGATCCGACACCCGCTGCTGCTCGCCCGCCACCTCTAGGTAGCCGGCGAGCCCGAGCAGGCGGTCGCTCCGCTCCGGCGACCCACGCCGCGTCAGGCGCAGCGCGTGCTCAGCCAGCACCACGGCTTCTGGTGCGGCGCCACGGGCGGACGCACCGGCAGCCGCGGCCGCGACTGCGGCCGCGAGCTCGTCATCCGGAAGCTCCGTGGCGAGCGCCAGGTGCAGGGCGCGTAGCTCCTCGTCGGTGACCGTCCCTGCCAGAGCGATGTGGAGCTCGCGCCGCTCGTGTGCATGCGAGCGCTTCCTCGCCGCCGCTGAAAGAAGCGGGTGTGACGGGCGCACGCGGTCTCCGTCGACGAGCAACAGGCCGGCGGCGACAGCGTTGTCGAGTGCGACCGGGTCGCCGATCGTCGCCAGCTGTGACTGGCGCAAGTCCGCGCTCAGAGCGACCGCGAGCAGGAGCCTGCGAACCGGGTCCGGGAGCGCCGCTACGCGTGTGCCCAGGAGGTCTTCGATCGAATCCGGCAGCGGGATCTCCTCGCCGATCTCGAGCGGGCCATGCTCCGCCAGCGTGCGTCCCACCTCGAGCGCAAAGAACGGGTTGCCCAGCGTCGTGTCGACGATCCGACGTAGGAGCGGCCGAGAGAGGCTCAGCCCGAGCCGCTCGGAGAGGATGCGCCGGATGGCGCCCACGCTCAGCGGCACAACCTCGAGGCGCTCCAGCCCTCCAGGATCGAGGGCTTGCTCGAGAGCAGACGGACTACCGGGACGCCGAGCGAGCAGAAAACCGACCGCGTCGTCCTCGAGACGGCGAGCAGCGAAGACCAGCGCCTCGGCGGAAGGTCGATCGAGCCACTGGATGTCGTCGATGGCGACGACGAGCGGCCCGCCGGCAGCCAGCCCGCGCAGCGCATTCAGCAACCCGACGGCGATCGTATGCGGGTCGCACGGAACGCCTTCCGGCTCGGCCCGCAGGAGCGCCACCTCGAGGGCTCGCAGCTGAGGAGGCGGCAACCCGGCCAGCTCCTCGGTGGCGACTCCGTCGAGCAGGTCGATGAGCCCAGCGAACGAGAGCTGCGCCTCGGCGTCGCTTGGCCGCGCCGAGAGAAGACGAGCACCTTGCACGCGCGCGGCGCCGACGCCGACCTCCCAGAGAGTCGTCTTCCCAATCCCCGGCCCACCGGTGAGGACAAGAGCCCGGGGGGTGGAGCCCGCAGCCACGAACTCATCGACCACCGCAAGCTCAGACTCGCGACCGACGATCTGCACGGCCGGCTTCCCCGCTCCCTGCTGCACGTCTCTCCGAGGTCCTCGCACAGCATATTCCCGCCCGCTGAAAGCGACACCAGGGCCGTCGTCGGGTTCAGCTCGGCGAGCGCGGCCGCATGAGCTGCACGCCATCGCCGAGCCACGCCGCACGCCATCGCCGAGCAGGAGCTAGCTCGAGGGGTACCTGCACTGAGCGATCCCGGTCGCGCCGGTCCCACCCTTACCGCTACCGATCGTGGTCGTCGGGTATTCGATTACGGGCACCGCCTCCTCGGCGTCGCGGTAGATCGCTTGCCGCTGGCGAAGGATCTCCGTCGTGCGCGGTACCGTCCGCCACCCAGAACGGCCCAGTCGCCTCGACGATCGGATGGTCTGCACGGCGCCTGGTCCCATCGCAACCGTTCGGCAAGTCGCAGTCCTTGGCCGTGACCATCGCCTCGGCATCCTCGCGGCGGAGGAAGACCTCGATCACATCGCCTGCGAGGGACGGGTCGCGCGTTCGGCAATTTGACGGCGTCGAACCTTTGCCAGGATTCAGCCAACTCACCGCTCAGCCTGAGGCGACGGTCGCCGGGGGACGTTGACGAGCGAGCCCACCGACGCGGGCGCGCTTGAGGTCGTCGAGGTCGCGTTCGACGCGCGTCGCCGAACTGAGAGAGAGGGAGACCCGACCAGCGCGGAAGGTCTCCCTCTCTCCGTGGAGATCGGCGGTGAGGAACTCGGTCTGGATCGCCCG
The DNA here is from genome assembly GCA_963712465.1 of uncultured Actinomycetes bacterium. Classification (GTDB taxonomy): domain Bacteria; phylum Actinomycetota; class Thermoleophilia; order Gaiellales; family Gaiellaceae; genus CAVQHY01. The sequence continues at coordinate 904,610 of CAVQHY010000004.1, read as the reverse complement.
GTGAGTCGTCTAGCAGCGTGCACGTTCAACCTCGGCCACGTGCGTCGTTACCTTTCGCGTTACCCCGCGCCTCGACCGTCGCCTCCTAAGCAAACGAAAACCCCGCGTGTGCGGGGCTTTCCCAGGTGGGCGGTACTGGGCTCGAACCAGTGACCCCCAGCTTGTCGAGACAGACGACGGAGCTCCTCCGGGAGCCCCGTTTTCGTGTCAACCATGCTGGTTTGAGCCCGCCTTGGCGTCGCCCCGGCCTCGCCGCAGATTAGGCACGTTTCCAGGGGATTCGACAGGGTTTGGGCACTGGGACGGGGACGTGGTTTGTGCCCAATGGAGGAGACAATGAGTCGTTCCCCGAAGCCAAGGCATGCACCTGCGGCCTGCCATGCATGATCGACGACGAGGGAGGATTCCATGCCGTGGAACCTGACGGGCAACGCTGGTACGAACGCCGCAACCAATTTCGTCGGCACGACCGACAAGCGCCCACTCGTGATTCGGACGTCCGGCGTCGAGCGGGCGCGGATCTTGCCGAACGGCTATCTCGGCTTGGGGACGCCGGTGCCCGGAGCGCGGTTGACCGTGGCAAAGGGAGGAGCGTTCATCAACGGGGTCAGCGTCGGTATCGACGCGCCCGGAATCAACTACGCCTACGAGTACGAGACCGTCGGAGTGGCGGATCCTCGCTGGAATCTCCGCCTCCAGTCGCCAGGTTCGATCTTCTTCCACACCGGCGGAAACCCACCGGCCCAGAACGTCGTCGTTACCGCGGGCGGGCGAGTCGGCGTCGGCACCGCCAGCCCCGGTGCCCGCGTTACCGCCGAAGATGTCGGCCCCTCGCGGGGCGGCGCTCTCGATCAGGCTGCGATCGTCGGTCGCATGAGCAACCCGGCCCCGGTCGGTAACGGCGGCGAGACGGCTGGCGTGCGCGGCGTGAACGACGAGGGCCACGGGGTCCAGGGTCAGAGCGTCAGTTCCGTCGGCGTCGAGGGTACAAGTCAGACGAGCACCGGCGTATTCGCCGAGAGCGCGAGCGGCATCGGCCTCTGGGCCCGGACAATCAGCGGCACGCTCGCGGGCTTCTTCTCTGGCAACGTCCACGTCAACGGTTCGCTCTCCAAGACGGGCGGCGGCTTCGCGATCGACCACCCGCTCGACCCGGAGAACCGGTATCTCAACCACTCCTTCGTCGAGTCGTCGGAGCGAAAGAACCTCTACGACGGCGTCGCGGTGCTCGATGACGAAGGCCGAGCTGAGGTCGCGTTGCCGGAGTGGTTCGCGGCGCTCAACCGCGAACTGCGCTATCAGCTGACCGCGATCGGAGCCCCGGCGCCCAGCCTCCACGTCGCGCGCGAAGCTGCCGACGGCGGTTTCGCCATCGCGGGTGGCGCAGGCGGCCAGAAGGTCTCGTGGCAGGTGAGCGGGATCCGGAACGACGTGTGGGCGCGCGCCAACCCTCTCGAGGTCGAAGATGCGAAGACGGGCGACGAGCGCGGACGGTACCTCCATCCCGAACCGCACGGGCAGCCGGAGGAGCAGAGCGTGTTCTGGCTGTGGCACCCGCGAGAGCAAGCGCAGGCGGAGGTCGGCTAGGGGTTCCCACCCGGAGCACGGCTCCAAGGAAAGGCCTGGACGCGTTCGCGTGCGGCACGTGCATTCTGCGCCCTCGCAAAACCTCCAGCGCGGGCGCCCACGCAGCCCCAGGCCCGATTGCGCTGACCGTGTCGTTCCGCGACGGTTGATAGACCGGCCCATGCTGCCGCTGTCCGTCAGATCGGTGCGAACGCCGACACGAGGAACAGCAGGGCTGACGCAACTGCCGACGTGAACGCGACCGGGCTCGTCGAGAACCTGGACTCGGTCGCCCCTTCGGGCAGGTCTCTCTTCTTCGGTGTCGCAGCGACGATGACCATTCCCGGCGTGCTGCGGAACGACGCACGCAAGGGTGAGGCGAGAGCACGCCTGGCCGGGGCGCCAGCGACGATGTTGACGAGGTACTGCAATGGCGCGATCACGAGCATCCAGAGAACGAACAGGAGGATGAACGCGAACGAGAACAAGATGGCGAGCAGCACGTCGATCGGGCCGAGCCCCCTGGGCGGAGGAACCTGCAGGTCATCGTCCTCCTCGACAGCTCCGATCTCGGACGCGAGCTCGTCGAGCCCCTCGCGGCCCTTCTCCGCGACCTCCTTCACCTGCTGTCTCTCATCTTCGGAGAGCTTGGGGTCAAAGGCGAGCGCTTCGATCCGGTCGACGACGGGCTCCATCTCCGCTCGCTCCTCGTGCCTCTTCATGAGCCACGTTCCGCGGGTCTCGATCAGCGCCGCTGCTCCCAGCTCTGGCAGCACCCCGAGGTGGAAGCAGGTCGACACGTACTCGTGCGGGTGCGCCGAGATCAGCGTTGTCATCCTGTTCAGGTCGCCCCAGGCGAGCGTGATCAGCCCAAAGACGATCCCGATCAGGGCACCGTTAGTCAGGTACCAGTGCACGTAGTTGCTGTCGAAGGCGACGCGGAAGACAACCGTGTCGATCGCAATCAGGCCGGCGATCACGGCGAGTCCGACGGCGACGGTCACAAACCTCTGAAGGAACGTGCCGTCAGCCTGGCTTCCGTCAACCCACCGTCGCAGAGTGCCTGCCGCACCCACACAGTGATGATCGGCGAACGCCCGGACGAACGGTCAACCGAACTTCCGCTCGAGCCGTCCAGGTGCTCGTTCAGCTTGACGCGGCCAAACGAGACGACGATGTCCAAAACGACAACGTCCGTGTCCTCTTAAGCTGGACTCTTGTGAAGCGGATGATCGGACTCGAACCACGACCTTCTGCTGGCAAACGTCACGACGGGGCTCCTCCGGGAGCCCCGTTTTCTGGTCAGCCATGCAGGTCTAGCTCATCTCGGTGTTGCCCCGGCCTTGCTGCGGATTGGGCGTTGCACGCAGGATCGCTCTTAGCTGACCTTCGTCCAAAAGTTCCGGGTCGGTCTCCGGGAAGTTGTCAGCTCATCGACTGTGGATCGGGATAGCGTCGCCGGCGCGCACGAACGACCTGTGTTCCCGTACGAGCCGAGGCACGATCGGTGCGCTGTCAGCCGTCAGTCGCTCAAAGGAGGGTCATCTCGTCGGAGAATCCGCACTCGAGGCAGACGTAGCGCGTCGTTTCGTCATCGTTGACGATGATCCCCATCGTGACGCCGCAGGCCGGGCAGATCGGCGGGCGCTCGTCATCGGCGTCGGACTTGCTCTCCTGTTCCACGCGGCCACCCTAGCTCGCGTGGCCCCGCTTTCGGGCTAACGTCGCCTGCCGCACGCCGTCTCGCCCGACCATCAAGCGGCTCGAGTAGGGACGTGGCCGAGTGTTGCGGCTGTCCGGTGGTGTTTCCATGCTGGTGTGGATGGCTGAGGCCAGCGCACCCACCGAGGGGGCCGCTGTTGCGCCCGACCCGGATCGTTTGCATGCGGCGCTGCGCGAGGCACGAGACGACGCCGCGCCCTTCGCGCTCGCAGCTGCCGGAATCCTCGTAGCGTTGGCGCTCGTGAGCAGGCACGCTGACTGGGCCCTGCTCGGGCACCAGCTTTGGTGGATGTGGTTAGTCGTCGCCGCTCCATACGTCTGCCTCTCCGCGACGCTGCACTTAGGCTTGGGCCGCCTCGTCCGCCATGACCGCCGGCGGCAAATCGTGATCACGCTGCTTGCGCTCGTTTGGGTCTTCACCGTTTCGGGTGTGGTTGTGCTCGTGATGTCGCTGGTGGCTCACTCGGGCGTGCAGATGACGGGACGGCAACTGCTGTTCAGCGGCGGCGCAGTGTGGTTCACCAACGCCGTCGCGTTCGGGCTTGCCTTCTGGGAGCTGGACTGTGGTGGTCCGGTTGCCCGTGCACTCGCGACTGCGCGTACCAAGCCCGACTTCCAGTTTCCCCAAGACGAGAATGCCCGACTAGCACGGGAAGGTTGGGCGCCACGCCTGTGGGACTACTTCTACGTGTCGCTGACTAACTCGATCGCGTTCAGCCCAACCGACGCGATGCCACTCACGCGCCCCGCCAAGGCGTTGATGGCGGCCGGCTCTACGCTTTCTGCGATCACGATTCTCCTAGTCGCCGCACGCGCAGTCAACATCCTCTCGTAGAGAGGACATCGACCTGAGTCCAGCTACTCCGGGTCGGAATCCCGATCCCACACAACGACGTCCCTCGCGTCCTCCCAGCAGACGAACAGGTCGACCCGTTGCCGAAGGGGGAGGCGAATGATCTCCCGTGGCTCAGCCAGCGGGAGCACCCTGATGGGCGCGCCGGATCGGCATCATTGTCGGCGATGGATCGTTCTGGAGGAAATCCAGGATGAGCCGGTTCACGGTGTCGGGTTTCTCCATCGCCAGGAAGTGTGATGTGCCCGGCACGATCGCGAGTTCCGCGTTGGGGATCGAGCGGAAGAGCTCGACTGTGTGTTCGAGCGACATGAGGTCGTCGTCGCCGGCGAGGACGAGTGTCGAAGCTGCGATTCCCTTCAGCTTCGAGGGCGAGATATGGGGCTCTTGAGATGCCATCTCGATGAACTTCGCGAACACGACTGGCCAGTGCTCGGGGCCATCGGGCGACGCTGCTTCGTACAGCGAGCGCAGCATGGCGAGCTCTTCGCCGTCGGGTTGCATCGAAAAGAACTGCGCTTGGATCTCGTCGGGAACGCCGCTCGTGTCGAAGTTGGCGCTGATCGCTACCAGCTTGCGGACGAGATCTGGGCGGCGCATGGCGACGATCAGGCCGATGATGCCGCCGTCGCTCCAGCCGACGAGATGCACCGGACCGCCCACGACCGCTTCGATAAACCCGATCGTGTCGCTGGCCATGTCCTCGTACGAGAACGGCCCTTCCACATCGGGCGTGTGCCCGTGTCCGCGCCGCTCTGGAGCGAGCACCCGAAACTGCTTGGCGAACTCCGGGATCTGAGGCCTCCACGTCTCATTCGGCGACAGCCCTCCATGCAGCAAGACCAGCGGCTCACCCGAGCCGTCCTCGTCATACCAAGTGTTCAGTCCGCGGATCTCGACGTAGGCACCCATCGCATCCCCCTTTGTCTGCCACGACGCTACGCCTTCCGGTACGTCGGTTGCAACGCGCCTGCTGCCGCGGCGTCCTCAGGCTTGTCGACGTCCCACGTCTTGACCATCGCCTCGGCGTCCTCGCGGCGGACGAACAGCTCGATCACGTCGCCGACGAGGGTGTCGCCGGACGGGAGTCGGGAGTCCACGACGCCGTAGAAGAACATCGACGGCAGAGTACGGGTTGATCCGTCAGCGGCGGTCGCCACCTGTCTCGACTTCGATGAGGTGAAACTGCTCGGCGTAGCTGTGGCCCGCCAGAGCCGCGGCGATCCGCCGGACACCCGGAGTCGGCGTCGTCACGAGAACGTGGTACGCCACAGGGGTGTGTGTTGGGAAGTCTCGTTCTGCTCTCGTGAGTTGACGCCTCCGTCTCCGCTTAGGCGCTCCTCCTTCGACGGCAGGGCCGCCTTGCAGTGCTCCTTCACGGGATCGTCGAGCGGCTGGAATCTCGCAGTCGAGCGGGACGATGATGTTGAGGAGGCCAGCACGGAGCGTCGCGTCGCCCGCGTTGAAGACAGTCACGTGCAGGTAGAAGTTCAGTCCGCCGAGGACGGCACGAGCGTCGCGCTTGACCTCGCCAAGCTCGGGAACGGCCGCAACGTCCCCGATGTGGAAGTCGAGCCGCACCGGCCCGAGCCGCTGTTCCCGGCTCCACTGACGGTAGCCAGGGGGTGGCGAGCAGCACGGCTACGACCGCCGCGACCAGGGCGATCCCCTCGAAGATCGCCGAGATGACGGGATCGCCGAAGCGGGCCGAGAGAACCACGACCGCCGGGACACCGACTAGGCCGACGACGATCGCCGCCCATCCCCAGACGGTCTGCGACAGGCGCACCCGCACGGGCGAAAACCTACTGCCTCTTGGGGTGCCTAGATGCTCAGCGTGGCCGTCGCAGCGCGAAGAGTGGCGCGGACGCCGTCCGACCGGCTCTCAAGCGCTGCGAGCTCCGTTCCGATCTCGACCCTTGCCTGACACGAGCAGATCTTTCTGATCGGTGACGCCGCCCACCGCGTCACGCCGAGAGGCGGCACCGGCATGAACACGGCCATCCACGATGGTCACGACCTCGGCTGGAAGCTCGCCTGGGTTCTCGAGGGTTGGGCGAGCCCCGACCTCCTCGACACCTACGAGCACGAGCGTCGCCCGGTCGCCGAGCACAACGTTGCTCGTTCCGCCGACCCCGAAGGATCCCTCGGCGCTCCCGAAGAGGAGCTGCGCGCCGACCTGGGCGGCCGCATCGCCCACCACTGGGTCACCACCCCGGACGGCCGCGTCTCCACCCTCGACCTCCTCGGCCCGGGGCTCACCCTGCTCACGGGCCCGGACGACGGGGGCTGGCGCGACGCGGCACAGGCAGTCCCGGGCGTGCCGCCGCTCGTCCACCAGGCGCTCGACGAGCTCACCGCCCGCGCGCTCGGCATCCACAGGGGAGGCGCCTTGCTCGTCCGGCCGGACGGCAGTCCCGCCGGCTGGTGGTCGGGCCACGCCGACCCACGACTCCTCGCGGATGCGATCGCCGAGGTCGGCGCGACTGCTAGACACGCTCGGGTTGACGCCGATGCCGCCTGACCGCGGATGCGAAGGCTGGCGGGCCGCTGCGGCGCTGGGTTGATCGGTCTCGTCCCCGCTGGCTCCTCAGGCGATCCAGATGTTGAACACCTCGGTCATCCGCTCGCGAGGTGGCGTGCGAGGTGGAAGCCCGGGTCAAGCGTGCCCTCGACGACGGTCACCCGGTCGCCCGTCGCCTGCATGCCGGACTTGACGAGGATGTGGTCGGACTGCCAGTCGTACCGCGCACCGTCGTCGGGCCGCACGACCTCCTGAACGAGCTCAGACTTCCCACGCCCGGCGAGTACCCCCTCAACGGGCGCCGCCGCGGCCGGCTCGACGGCGTGCATGACCCCGGTCGGCGGGTTCCCGTTCTCTCGCGAAATCCTCTCCCCTCGTTCAGTAGTCGCCCGACGTCCAGACCGCTTCAGTGAGAACAACGCGGAGGGGTCACGATCGATGGCGAGTAAGTTGCGGCTGGGATACCGCAGAGGCTCACCGGCCTCGACAGCTGAGGCTGCACAATCGCCCGCTTCGGCTCCCAAACGGTCTCGGTACGAGGGGGCAGCCGTCATCATCCAGGAGTCGACACGGATCCCTGTCACCTGCTTTGTCGTTTCGGCAACCACCACTTGGCTTGGACGATATGAAGCGCCCAATTCCGATGCAGAACCGCTCCCGGGTGAAGCGATGCTTCGCCTCCCAAACCGTCCCGAGGTGTCGATCAGGATCACCCGCGTCTACGCTGGGACCGGCAAGGGCGACTTCACAGGAAGCGGCGACCCGCCCCTCTAACAACCGGACGCGGCCTTCCTTACTCGGGTGAAGCTACGGCGTCGTCAACACCCGGCTCTCGCTCGGCGACACGATCGTCGGCGACGTGAGCCTCGGAGTGAAGGAACGCCGTCAACCGCTGAAGGGTGAGATGGTCAACTCCCTCCGAGGGGGACACGCAGGCTGGGGCTTGGGCACACTGAAGGCAGCAAGGGACATAGCGGGTAGGCCCCGATGCGGCGGAGGCAGGCCCGGGATCATGCGGCAAGATGGCGACGGGGCAAGCGGCGGCCCCGTCGTCGTTTATGGGTGACGGGCCTCGTGAACTCGGCCAGTGAGGTTCCGCGCTACGGTCACGGCGTTCCGGATGAGCCATCACGAAAGCCTCGCCCGCCACCGCAGTAACCCTCCTCAATCGCGACGACCTGCCCTTCCTGCGGTAACGACGTGACTCGCCCCCGAGTACTCCCTGTTTGCTCTCGCGGCTGGCTCGCCCGGATATCGAAGACGAGGTAGGGCGGCGGGGCATCACGTGACCGGAGCCGTCGGCTAGTGTCGCTCGAGCCCCGCTATCTGCCACACGAGTGGATTGTGGGCGAAGGCGCGGCGTAGTCCGCGTTCCTCGAGAACACCGAGCATCCGGGATGGCGGGTGAGCGAACGTCCGAAACTCCCGTCGCAACAGCCTGAAGACAAGGTTCTGTGCAGCGATGAATAGACGAGATGCGACGTTGCGCGGTGGATAGCTGAACACGAGCAAGCGCCGAGAGTGATCCGCCGCCGCTTCGAGCAGCCGCTTGTGGTCCGGGTAACAGCAGACCACGCGGTGCAGGACGACTACGTCGGCTGAGTCGATGCCGACTGGATCAGCGGCGATGTCGTCCAGAAGTCGCTCCGCACGTCCCTCAAGGCCCGCTTCCCGTAGAAGCCGTATCGCCTCCTGCTCGTAGGCCGGTGAGAGCTCGAGGTTGACGGCCCGCGCGGCGCCCCGCTTCAGCAACTCGATCTGGATCTGGCCAACGCCGCCACCGATCTCGAGTACCGTCGCGCCCTCGATTCCGCGCTGCTCGAGAAACTCGACCATACGCCGCGCGGTCTTGTCGAGTCCCTTCCTCCGGTAGCGCCTTGCCATACGGCGGGCAAAACGCGGCGAGAAACAGCGGTCGCAGCCGCGCGGGTTGCAGCAACTCGGCACCGGGAAAAGCTTAGGCGAGAGGCCGCGCCCACCCGTCCCTCGACTAACCGATCCACACGTCAAGTCCGGGGCACGTACCCGAAGCCCTCGGTCGAAGGGCCTCCCACGCTTGCCGTTGGTTGCGTTTCGCTGGATGGTGAGGGTCGGGCTCTCAGCCGCGTTGCCATAGGATCGGCCTGTGGCTTACGACGAGGAGCTCGGGGATCGCATACGCGAACTGGTCAGCGATGAACCCGATCTGAGCGAGCAGAAGATGTTCGGTGGGCTCGCCTATCTCATCGGGGCAACATGGCCATCGCCGCGAGCGGCCAAGGCGGAGTACTGGTTCGCGTAGACCCGGCGCAGTCAGACAGGCTCGTCGAGACGACGAACGCTCGCCTCATGGAGATGCGCGGGCGACCAATGCAGGGCTGGCTCCGAGTCGACCCGGAGAATGTGCGCACCAAGCGCCAGCTCGCCAAATGGGTCGAGCTTGGCACGACGTACGCTCGCTCATTGCCCGCAAAGCGGTAGCGGCGCTTATCCAGGTAGCTTGCGCGGCCTTCCGAGCGAGAGCGACGACGACCTGAGGGTTGACGGTTCCCTCGATTCCGGCGCCGATCAACGCGGCCTTCACCGTGCGATGCCCCGTCTGAACCGCAGATTTACAGCCCCAGAATCCTCCGAGGCGATTTTCTACACGCGTCCTAACCATCGCTGACGCGGCGTGACAGACCGCGCCGGGCGCGACGACGCTCGACGACGGAGCGCGACGATTGCCGACACTTGCAGGGAAATCGTCGAGTCCTCGGGCCATCCATGCGACCGGCCGATCGAGGCTTGGCGCTCCCGTGGGCCACAAGTGGGCCACGCTGGCGACCTTGTCGATCGCGGACGGCTCCCCGGGAAGCTTGAGTACCGGCCCCACGGGCGCATCTTCGCGTCCACACTGACGTTACCCAGCAAGGATCGGCGGCTCCCGTACCGTTCACCGGACGAACTGTGTTAGATGCGGTTATGGGGCAGCTGCAGCCGCCGCCGGGTTCAGAGCACACTGACGCCGCAGACGAACCGCCTCCCGTTCCGACGTCGCCGTCGGATCTCGATCAGGCGCGGCGTACGTCGATGGCTGCTGAGCGCACCTGGCTGGCGTGGTGGCGTACCGCGCTGGGCGCCAGCGCCGGGGCGCTCGCTGTGGGCCGGTTCGCCCCGGAACTGCTCGACGTCGCCGCGTGGCCGTACATTCTGCTCGGCTGCGGCTACGCGTCTCTCGCGGTCGGGCTGTTGATCGTCGGCGCACAACGCCAGCGCGAGTTGGAGCATGCGCTGCGAACCGGCGGCCACGTACCGCTACCGTTCCGCACCGTCGGGCTTTTCACCGTCGGCGGCGTCGCGCTCGCCGTCATGACCGTCGTGCTCGTGATCGCGCAGACCTGATGGCTTGCCTCGTCGTTGTGGCTTCGCGCGGACGAACGCGGCCACCCCGTTACCTTTCGCGTTAACTCACGCCCTGTCCGTCGCCTCCTGAGCAAACGAAAACCCCGCGTGTGCGGGGCTTTCCGAGGTGGGCGGTACTGGGCTCGAACCAGTGACCCCCAGCTTGTCGAGCTGGTGCTCTCCCAACTGAGCTAACCGCCCCGGTGCCGGGGCATTGTAGCCGGACAGAGGAGCGCGGTAATCACGGTCAGGGGGAACCCGTCGTGGCTAGAAGAGCTCCGGACACCATGGCATCCGGTCGGTTCGGAAGAGCCGATCGGCTCGCTCCAGCGCTCCCGGGACGAGCGCTTCGATCCGACCCGACCAGGCTAGCGCCGCGAACGTGAAGCCGCCGAGGTAGACGCTGCCGAGCTCCGCGATGCCGAGTCGCAGCTCCGGCTTCGCGTCGGTCCGCACGGCGCCGTCGGGCCCCAGCCGCCAGACACCCGCGTTCCAGGAGCAGTCCGGGTCGGCGACCTCGACGACGACGGGATCCCCGGCCGCCACGCGGCGCGCGGCCATCGCCGCCTCGAGATCAACCAGCCGAAGCCACAGGCCGTCACCCATCCGCAGCCTCAGCCGCGCCGGCTCGGCCGTCGCGAGGAAGAGCGGGTGGTCCGGCGGAAGGCGGCGGGCCTGGATCCGCGCGACGAGGTCGATGCCGAAGAGATAGCCCCAGAGCTCGCGCAGCGCTTCCCCGGACGTGGCGATCGCCTCGACGACCTGGAGCCGGCCGGCCGGCGAGCCCTCGCTCCATTCGGTGTGCACCCGGTACATCGCGTACGCCTCGTCTCGGCCGTCGAGCTCGAGCACGGCGTAGCGGAGCGGTGAGCTGCCGCGCCCGAAGTAGTCGGGGTTCACGAGCGCCTTCGCCTCCCACCAGTCCGCCGAACGCGCGAGCATCCCGGCGACTCCCGCCCGCGCCCGCTCGTACACGGACGGAATCTCGGCGGTCGCCCGCTCGAGCTCGAGGAGCCGCACGCGAGCTCCTCCCTCGACAGGGACGGCAAACGCGGCGCGGTCGCGCTCGAGGTCGATGTCGCACGACACGGTCGCGAGGCCGTAGCCGAACCGTCGGTAGATCGATCCCTCGGAAGCCCAGAGGATCGCCAACGGTTCGCCGCGCTCTCGCGCGTCGGCGAGCTGGCGCTCCACGAGCGCGCGCAGCGCGCCCCGGCGGCGGTGCGTGGGGAGGACGGCCACCCAGGTGACTCCCGCAGCCGGAACGAGCTCGCCACCGGGCACAATCAGCTCCAGCGGGAACGCGCCCGCGCAGCCGACCGTGCGATCTCCATCCTCGACGACGAGCATCCTCTCGGCCGGGTGGATCTGCTTGTCCCGCTCGAGCCACGCGTCCTCGACCTCGAAGGAGAACACCTGCGCGAGCGGGGCGAACGCCTCGCGCATCTCATCGGCGGACCGGAGCGCTCGGACCTCCATCAGATCCGCTCGAGCGGCGCGTAGTCGAGCATCAGACGCCGCTCGGTCGAGTCGCCCGCGAACCGCACGGTGACGATCCCACCCGGCTCGATCTGCGTCACGATTCCCTCGCCGAGCGAGCCGTGCCTGACCGAGTCGCCTGTGGAGAGCTGCGGATGCTCGAGCCGCGGCCCATGCGACCTCGCAGCCGCCGCGTAGCCCGACCAGGACGACGGGCGGAGCCGCTCGCGCTCGATCTGGTCCGCGGGCAGCTCGTCGAGGAAGCGGCTCGGGAGGTTGTAGCCGCGCGACCCCCAGAGCGTCCGCGAGCTCGCGTGCGTGAGCGCGAGCCGCTCCTGCGCGCGCGTGAGGCCGACGTAGGCGAGGCGCCGCTCCTCCTCGATCCCCTGCTCCTCGATCGAGCGCGAGTGCGGGAAGACCCCCTCCTCCATCCCGATCAGGAAGACGGCACGAAACTCGAGACCCTTGGCGTTGTGAAGCGTCATCAGCGTGACGCGGCTCTCGGTCTCGGCGAGCGCGTCCTGGTCGGAGAACAGGGAGATCTGCTGGAGGAACTCGGACAGGCCGGGCTCTGCGGACCCGGAAGCCTGGTATTCACGCGCGACGCCGACGAGCTCCTGGAGGTTCTCGATCCTCCCCTCCGCCTCGACCGTCCGCTCGGCCCGAAGTGCCTCGAGGTAACCGGACCGCTCGAGCACCTTCTCGACGAGGTCCGGCACGTCGAGCTCGAGCGCGCCGGCCATCAGCGACTCCATCACACGGCGGAACGAGCCGACCGCCTTGAGCGGGGCTGCGCCCACCCCTGCCTCGTCGGCCCGGTCGAGCGCCTCCCAGAGGGAGATCCCCTGGGTGTCCGCGAAGGAGGCGAGTCGCGCGAGCGAGGAGTCGCCGATCCCCCGCCGCGGGCGGTTCGCTATCCGCGCGAGCGAGACGGCGTCGTAGGGGTTGTCGATCACCTGGAGGTACGCGACGACGTCCTTGACCTCGGCGCGCTCGTAGAAGCGGGGGCCGCCGATCACCTGGTAGGGGATCTCCTGGCGCACGAGCGTGTCCTCGAGCACGCGCGACTGAGCGTTCGTCCGATAGAAGACGGCGATCTCCGACCCGGCGTGGCCCTCCTGGAGGAGCGACGCCACCTCGGCCGCGACGAAGCGCGCCTCGGCGTGCTCGTCCTCGACCTCGATCACGCGCACGGGGTCGCCCTCGCCGAGCTCCGAGTAGAGCTCCTTCGGCTTGCGCTCCCGGTTGTGGGAGATGACGCCGTTGGCCGCGCGCAGGATCGCGTTCGTCGAGCGGTAGTTCTGCTCCAGCGCGATCGTCTTGACGCCGGCGAAGTCACGCTCGAACTCGAGGATGTTGCGGATGTCGGCGCCGCGGAAGGCGTAGATCGACTGGTCCGGGTCGCCGACCGCGCAGACGTTGCCGTGCTTGCCGGCGAGGAGTTGAAGCAGCCGGTACTGCGCGTGGTTCGTGTCCTGGTACTCGTCGACAAGAAGGTGGCGGAAGGCCTTGCGCCAGCGTTCGGCGGCCTCCGGGAAGCGCTCGAGCACGCCGACGGTCAGGACGAGCATGTCGTCGAAGTCGAGCGCATTCGAGGCGAACAGCCGCCGCTGGTAGAGCTCGTACGCGTCCGCGACGGTCTGGTCGTAGAACGACGAGACCCGCGCACGGTACTCGTCGGGCGAGACGAGCTGGTTCTTCGCGCTCGAGATCTGGTTGTGGATTCCCCGCGGCGTGAACCGCTTCGGGTCGCGCTCGAGCTCCTCGAGGCAGGACTTCACGACTCTTACCTGGTCGGCGTCGTCGTAGATGGTGAAGTTCGACCGGTAGCCGAGGCGCGTGATCTCCCTGCGGAGGATCCGCCCGCACGCGGCGTGGAACGTCATCACCCACATCCGCCCGGACGCGTCGCCGAGGAGGCCTTCGAGCCGCTCTCTCATCTCGCCCGCGGCGCGGTTTGTGAACGTGATCGCGAGGATCTCGTTCGGCTTGACGCCGCACGCGGTCACGAGGTGGGCGACGCGATAGGTGAGGACACGGGTCTTTCCCGAGCCCGCGCCGGCGACGACGAGCACCGGCCCCTCGGTGGCGAGCACCGCCTCCCGCTGGGCCGGGTTCAGCTCGGCGAGGTACTCCTCCGGCGAGAGAACGGCCATCGAGCCGATGGTATCGTCGCGCCCGTGCGGGTCGCCGCCCTTCTCCTCGCCCTGACGTCGTCGCTGTGCTGGGGCGTCGGCGGGATCCTGATCAAGAAGGGCACCAACGTGGTCACGCCCGCGACGATCCTCGTCCTCCAGTACGCCCTCGGCGTGCTGATCGTCGGCACCTGGCTCGTCGTCCGCGCCGAGCTCGGCGAGACCCTCGAGGCGGCTGGGCGGCGCTGGCCGCTGCTCCTCGCGCTCGTTCTCCTCCAGATCGGCGGCTACGTGGCGTTCGTGGTGGCGGTGAACATCGGCGGCTCCGGGTCGGTGCCGACGACGACGATCGTCGCCATCGCGGCGACCTATCCGGCGCTGGTCGCGCTGCTCTCGGGCCCGGCCCTCGGCGAGAGCCTCGAGTGGAACGACGCGCTGGGCGTTGCGCTGATCATCTCGGGCGTCGTCGTCACGCAGGTGCTCTGACGGCTGCGTCGAGGGCTCCCTCGACCCAGGCGATCGCCGCCGCCAGCGCGACGGCGTCGGCGCACTTGAGCACGATCTCCGTCTCGGGCCCGTCGGCGAGGAAGCGCGGGTAGCTGCCGACCGAGACGTCCGGATACCGACGTGTGGCGTCCTCGAGCACGCGCACGATCTGGCCCTCACCCGTCCGGTAGGCACGACGCCAGGCGCCGATCGCTGTGCCGCGAAAGCGGTCGGCGATGGAGTCGAACATTGCCTCCATCTCGCTCGGCAGGCCCGGGAAGACATGGACGTTCTCGATCACGAACCCGGGCGCGCCCCCGCGGGGGTTCTCGAGCGGCTCCGCGCCCGACGGAAGGCGTGCCCAGCGGGCCGCGTAGTCGCCCAGGCCCCTGGCGGCGAACCGCCCGCGCAGACGCGCGGCGAGGTCGGGAAGCTCGACGCAGGGCACGCCGAACGCCGCCGCGACCGCCTCGCGCGTCAGGTCGTCGGGCGTGCCGCCGAGGCCCCCGGTGACGAAGGCGTGCGTGTGGCGCGGCGACTCGGCGCGAAGGAAGGCGGCGATCTCCTCGATCTCGTCCCGCACCGCCGCAAGCCGGCGGACCTCGACCCCGAGCGTCGCGAGCCGGCGCGACATCCACGAGGCATTCGTGTTCTCGACGTCCCCAGAGACGATCTCGTTGCCGACGGTGAGGATGACCGCGGTCTTCGCCGGCGCCGTCACGCAGGCGAGTATACGCGCGGCATCTCGACGAGATCGAGAAACCAAACGCCGTCGCGCAGCACCCGGACGCCGTGTTCCACGTCGACGCGCCGCGCGAAGCCCGGCGCGTCGACGACTGCGGTGTGGTACTCGCCGAGCTCGCCGGAGGCGTCGATCCCGAGCCGTTCGAGCTCGTCGGCCAGGGCGACGTCGAGGGTCCGGCCGAGGAGAGTGACCGGCGCGATACCGTCGCGCGCCGCGACGACGACCGCCTCGACGCCCTCGGCGAGCAGCTCGTCGATGAGCTCCCGTCGCGGCCGCGCCCACAGAGGGTGGATCGGACGGATCCCGGTGCCGGCGCAGGCCCGCTCGACCCACGCACGGTTCGGCTCGAGGTCGATGTCGCCGAAGACGCCAGCTTCGATGCCACCTGAGTGGAGCTCGGCGAGGGCCTCGACGAACGTGACCTCGTACGCGTCCCAAGTGGCCGCGCGTACGACGAGCGGGAGACCGAGCGCCGCCGCCTGGGCTTCCAGGAGCCCGAGGCGGAGGCCGTGTGAACGCGAGCGGACGACGTCCTCGGTCATCATCGTCAGCAGTACCGCCGGCTCGACGCCTGCCGAGGTCGCACGGACGAGAGCGAGGCACGAGTCCTTGCCCCCGCTCCACGAGACGACGGCCTTCACGGTCGAAGTGGGTACGGGCGCCGGGCGAGCGCGGCGACCGTGTAGGAGGTCACCCACACCGGCGTGATCGCGTGGCTCGCGCTGAAGCGGAAGCTCCCGTCCGGGCGCTTCGCGCGGGCGAGGTAGGCGAAGGCGGCGCGTCCCGGGTCCCGACCCGCGGCGAGAAACGCCTGGATCGCCCAGGCCGTCGACTGGGCGTTCGAACCGGCGCCGGGCGTGAGCTCGAAGCCGCCGTCTCGCCCCTGCCGTGTGCGCAGGTAGGCCAGCGCTCGTCTGAGCGCCGCGGCACGCGGACGCATCCCCGCCGCACGCAGCGCCTGGATGGCCGCCGCGGTGTCGTCCGTGTCGGGCTGGGTACCGGCGCTCCAGGACCAGCCGCCGTCGGGCGCCTGAGCCTGCTTCAGGTACGCGACCGCTCCGTCGCCCGGGTCGCGGCCGGCCGCGCGCAGGGCGATGATCCCCCAGGTCGTGGAGTTGACGAGCGGCCCGATCGCTCCGTCCGGCCGGCGGAGCTCCTCCAGCCGATCGGCGAGTGCGTCGACGTTCCGGCCCAGGGCTCGGAGCGCGAGGATGCGGAGCTCGAGATCGGTCGCCGTCGGATAGGGCTTGCTCTCGAGGTACCCGGCTGCCCGCGCGGGCGGGCTTCCCGCGGCCACGAGCCCGAGCACCGCCCAGGCAGTGAGGCTCGGGTCGGAGGCGCGACCCGGTTCGGCGAAGCCCCCATCGGGTTGCTGACGCGACTCGAGGTAGCGAACACCGTCGTCGACCGGGGCCGCCGCGGCGGCCGACGCGACCAGCGCGAGCACAATCAGGACGAGGGCGACCAGTCTCACGCGTCACCCACGACGCGACCCCACACGATCTCCGGTCGCAGGCGCTTCTCGTACCGCTCGAGCACCCGGCGCAGCTCCGGCCCGACGGCAAGCGCAATCACGAAGTTCCCGATCGCGTGCGCCGCCTGGAACGGAAAGCCGCGTGTCATCTGCACGGCGAGCGCCTGCCAGGTGTGCGGGAAGAAGCTGAACCACTCCCACAGGTCCATCAGCCCGCTGAAAACGAAGCCGAGGACGAAACAGGCGACGGCGAAGGCGAGCCGGCCGCGGATCAGCGGGGCCAGAAGCGCGCCCGCCGCGCCACACAGCCCCCAGGCAAGCATCTGCCACGGCGTCCAGATCCCCTGACCGAGGAAGAAATTGGATGCGAGCGCCGCCAGGCCGCCGACGGCCAGCCCGGCGCGGAGCCCGAGCGCACAGCCGGCGGCGACGGCAATCACCGTGACCGGCTGGACCCCCGGGATCGGCGCGAAGAGCACACGGCCGGCCGCAGCGATCCCGGCGAGAGCGGCTACGAGCGTCAGCTCCTTCACGTAGCCCGGGCCACCCTCGAGCCACGAGGCTGCCGCGACGATCGCCGCTCCGGCCGCGAGCAGCAGGGAGAGGCCGGCCCGCGACGGGTCGAGCCCCGCCCACGCTGCGGCACCCACGGCCGCGGCGGCGGCGGCGAGCGTGACTGCCTGGGCCCGCCGGCCGATCACGCAGGCGCCTTCTCCACGGGCACGACGCGCTCCTCGAGGGTGGTGACCGGAGGGCCGAGCGAGACGCGGCGGTACGCGGGGAACGAGCGGTCGTGTGTCGCGACGAGGACGCCACGACCCTCCCGTGCGTACGCCGCGAGCCATTCCGCCAGCGCGGCCTTGCGATCTGGATCGACCCCCCGCGTCGGCTCGTCGAGGACGAGGAGGTCCGGCTCGGACACGGCGACGGCGGCCAGGCCGAGGCGCTCGCGCTCACCGCTGGACAGGTCCCGAGGATGGCGGTCGGCGGCCCAGTCGAGCCCAACGCGGTCGAGCGCCCTGCGCGCGGTGGCCGTATCGCCGCCGACGCCGAGCGCGACCTCGTCCAGCACGCGCTCGCGCACGAGGTAGCGCCCCGGGTCCTGCGACAGATACGCGGCGCGACCGGAGCGCTCGACCGAGCCGGCCTGCGGCTCGAGCAGGCCTGCGGCGAGCTTGGCGAGCGTCGTCTTGCCGACGCCGTTGGGCCCCTCGAGCGCGACGACCTCGCCGCGGCGAACGTCGAGGGACACGCGCTCGAGCACCGGCCGCTCCGGCCGGTAGGCGTAGGAGACCCCGTCCAGCGTGCAGAGCGGGGCGCCTGGAGCCGAGGCGCTCCCGAGCTCGCCGTCACCCGCGTCGACGGCGCCGTAGCGCGGGCGCTGCTCACAGAGCCAGTCGAGCGCCTCGTCTCGTGGCGCGTCGAGGAGCAGGCGCCCGTCCTCGACGTAGAGCACCCGCTCGGCCAGCCGGAGCGCGCGGGCCACGCGCTGCTCCGAGAGCACGACCGCGACGCCCAGACCGGCACACCGCGCGAGAAACCCTTCAGCAGTTTCGGGGTCGAGCTGCGAGGTCGGCTCGTCGAGCAGGAGAAGCCGAGGCTCGAGCGCCAGCGCCGACGCGAGCACGACCCGCTGGAGCTCGCCGCCGGAGAGCTCGGACGTCCGACGCTCCGCCAGGTCGATCGCGCCCACGGAGGCGAGTGCTACGCGGGCGCGCGGCCAGATCTCTGCGGGCTGTACGCCGAGGTTCTCCAGGCCGAAGGCGACCTCGTTCTCGACACGAGCCATCACGATCTGGTCCTCGGGATCCTGGAACACGCTCGCGACCGTGCCGGCGAGCTCCGACGGTGTCGACCGGCGTGTATCGCGGCCGTCGACGAGCACGCGCCCCGCGAAGCTCCCCCCGTGGAAATGGGGTACAAGCCCCGCGAGAGCGCGCAGGAGCGTCGACTTCCCCGAGCCCGACGGCCCGAGCAGCGCGACGATCTCGCCCTCCTCGAGACCCAGCGAGACCCGCTCGAGCGCGGGCCGGCGCGCGTCTGGGTACGAGAACGTCAGATCCTCGACGACGGCTAGAGCCACAACGCCCCGACGACGACCACCACGGGCGCGAGGACAACCGCGATCCGGTCGAGAGCCGTCCACGCAGGACGGGGCGCGCGGGTCGCCCCGGGCCGGCCGAAGCCGCGGGCCTCCATCGCCTCGGCGAGGCTCGAGGCCCGCTCGAGCGAGCCGGCGACGAGCGGCGACAGGAGCCGCGCGTGCGCGCGGGCGCCCTCGAGCGGGAGCCCCCGGCCGCGAACCGCCTCGGCGAGGCCGGCTGCGTCGCGCTCGAGCGTCGGCACCAGCCTCGTCGCCAGCGCGACTGCGAGCGCGGAGCGACGGGCGAAGCCAGCCGCCGCGACGAGCCGGTCGTGGTCGAGCAGGAGCGCATAGGCGCTGAACGCGAGGGCGACCGCGGTGAGCCGGAGGGCGTTCACCGCGGCGATCCGAAGCTCCTCCACCGTGACGTCGAGGGGGCCGATGACCGGGAGCGTTGGTCCGCGCCAGAGCGCCTCGGAGCCCTCGACCCAGAGAAACGGCGAGAGCACGAACACGCCGAGCCCGGTCACGAGCGCGCCGTACAGGTAGACGCCGCGGCGCTCGACGGGAGCCCGCAAGCACAGAACGAGCAGCGTCGCCGTGATCACAGCCAGCGGAACGAGGTTCCGCGCGAGGAGCGCGGCGGCGGCAACCGCGGCGAGCAGCACCGCGGCAGGGACGGGCGAGAGCCTCACTGGGCTCCCACCACCCCACCCCCGCCCTGTCGGGCGCGACCCCACGCTTCTCCCACCACCCCACCCCCGCCCTGTCGGGCGCGACCCCACGCTTCTCCCACCACCCCACCCCCGCCCTGTCGGGCGCGACCCCACACTTCTCCCACCACCCCACCCCCGCCCTGTCGGGCGCGACCCCACTCTTCTCCCACCGACCCACTCCCGCTCATCCCGGGCCCGCCCGGGCGCGACCCCTCATCCCACGACCTTCCCGTGCTCATCGAACCGGGCCTCGTAGCGTCGGGCGACGACGGCCGGGTTCTCCACGAGCGCCTGTACCGCAGCGCGAACGGCCGTCATCGAGCCGGCGAGCGTGAATGTCACCGGAGCGTCGTTCGCCTCCCCGCGCGTTGCGGTCAGAACCGCCCCGGAGTCGCCGTTTCGCGCTTCGAGACTGAAGACGTTCGGCTCTTCACCCGCGGTGCCGGGGAAGTCCAGCAGCGCCTCGAGCTCCCGGGCCTCGGCTGCGAGCTCGACGGGAGCACGAACCTCGACCAGCCGCGGCGTGCCGCTCCAGCCGTGCCGAAACGGCTCGGGGAAGGCGCCGACCACCACCGGCTGGCGGTCGCCGCCGTCCTTCCAGGAGCGGAAGTCCCACCAGGCGAGGTCGCCCGGACGCAGCGTCACCTCGGCCGCACCGGCGTCCGGCTCGATGCCGTTGACGAAGTAGAACCAGTCGCGCTGCCCCGACAGGCTCCCCTCGACACCGTCGATCGACTGGACGTAGCGCCCGCCGTAACGCTTCTCGACCTCGGCCTCGCGGCTGACCGCCTCCATGACGGTGATCCCCGCCGGGACGGTTGCGGTCACGAGGACCTCCGCACCCCGGTCGGTCGTGACCCAGAGGCGGGCCGTGCCCTCCGGGCCTCCGGCCGGATCGTCGCCGCCGCAGGCTGCCAGGACGGCAATCGCGATGACGACGAGGAGCGCACGCCCGATCGCCGGGTGCAGAGAGCCACGACGCAAGCCCTCAGACACCGGCTCGGACAGGCGCCGCTACGACAGGGCCGGGTGCGGCGACGAAACGGCGAAGCACGTTGCCTCCTTCCGCGAGGGGAACGGATCGGGGGCGAACGGCAGGTCTTCTGACTCGGGGCTCCCCCTCCCACCACCTTCCCGGCCCGGATGTGGGCCAGTGGCTCCTCGGCAGAAGAGCGTCTCCCCTCACAGCGGCGGGACCGTCCCGGACTTGCACCGGGTTCCCTTGACCGCTCGCCTTTGTGAGCGCGAGCCTAGCAGGCGCGGAGCCTCGGATACCCTGGCCCGCGTGACCACGTCGCGCGTCGCGCCATGGATCCCGGTTGTCCTGTGGGCGGGGATGATCTTCGCCTTCTCGTCCGTGCCGAGCCTCGGAACCGGGCTCGGCACCTGGGATCTCGTGCTCAGAAAGCTCGCCCACTTCGCCGAGTACGCGGTGCTCGCCGCGCTGCTCTACCGCGCCGTGGGGCAGGCGTGGGCGGCGGTGGCGATTGCGGGCCTCTACGCGGCGACAGACGAGCTCCACCAGACGCTCGTCACGGGCCGCCACGGCTCGCCGCGCGACTGGCTGATCGACGTCGCGGGCGCGGTGACCGGAGTCGCCCTCTACCGCCTGGCGGCGCGACGGTGGTAGCCGCCCGCCCGGCCGCCGCGATCGACCTCGACGGCGTCCTCGGCGACACACGCGGCCTCTGGCGAGCGTTCCTGGAGGACGCCGCGCGGCGCTTCGCGACGATCGCCCCGCTCGACCCCGCCGCTCTGCCCGCCGATCGCGGCGCCGCAGCAGCCGAGCTCGATTGCTGGGCCCAGGCCGGAGTCGGCGACTGGCGCGCTCAGCTCGGGCGATTCGCCGACGACCACGCGCCGGTGCACCTGCGTCCTCGCTCGGACGCCACGGCGGCCCTGCGCTCGCTGGCCGGGGCCGGCTGGCTCGTCGGCGCCTACACGGACGCTCCCGACAGCCTGGCGCAGGTCGCGCTCGCGCACCTCGGTGCCGCCCGGCGAGTCGAGATCGTCGAGTGCGGGGTCGGTGCGCGCGAGCGGCTGCTGGCCCGGCTCGGCGACGAGGCGCGGCTCGCGACGACGCCCGGGGAGCTGGCTACTATCCTCGGTGATGCCCGAGCCGCGTAACAACCTCGACGATCGCCAGCTCGACGCGCTACTCGAGCGACTCGACCGGCTGTGCGACGAGGTGCACCAGCTCAATCGCCGGCTCGACGCGAACGAGGGGCTCCTACGGATCTCGCACGAGCTGACGCGCCTGAACGACACGCTGACCACGCTGGCCTACGCGGCGCTCGGCCGCGAGGGGCCCCAGGTCCGCCGGCGCCGCTCGGCCTGAGCCGCCCGGCGGTCTCAGTCAGGGCGAAGCTCCCGATCGACCTCGGCGCCGATTCGTGCCACGAGCCCGGGGACGGCCTCCACGTCTGCGAGCTCCGTGCGGAAGTTGACGATGCACGCGCGCAGGAGGAACGCCTCGCCGACGACCGCGTTCGAGACGAACGCCTCTCCGCCGCCCTGGAGCCGCTCCAGGAGCTCGCGGTTCAGCTCGTTCAGGTACCCGGCCGCGCCCGGGTCGCCGCGGAGATCGCGCGGGACGTAGCGGAACGTCGCGATCGAGAGATCGCACGTGAACGCCTCCAGATCCGCATGGGCGTCGACTCGCTCGTACAGCGCTCGGGCGAGCGCACAATCGTCGGCGATCATGCGGACGATCCCCTCGCGGCCGGCCCGACGGAGGCCGAGCCATACCTTCAGGGCCCGGAAGCCGCGTGAGTTCTGGGGGCCCCACTCGAAGTAGTTGACCGGCGCGTCGTCGCCGAGCTCGGGGAAGACGTAGTAGCTCGGCCTGCCGCTGAACGCCGCCTGGAGCGCCGCGCGGTCGCGGACGAGCGCACAGCCGGCCTCGAGCGGCGTGTAGAGCCACTTGTGCGGGTCGACCGCGACCGAGTCGGCCTCGGCGAGCGCACGCAGCGCACGCGACGCGTCGGGAAGGGCGGCCGCGAAGCCGCCGTACGCGCCGTCGACGTGGAACCAGATCCCCTCCTCGCGACACAGGGCACCGATCTCGTCGAGCGGATCGACCGCGCCGGTCGCGACCGACCCGGCCGTGCCGGCCACGAGGAGCGGGCGCTCGCCGTCGGCGCGGTCGTCGGAGATCAGGTCCCGGAGGGCGCCGACGTCCATCCCAAGGCGGTCGTCGGTCGGAACCCAGCGGATCGAGTCGGTGCCGAGCCCGAAGAGGTCGGCCGCCTTCGTGACCCAGGTATGCGTCTCGGTGGACGCATAGATCCGCGCCCGCGCGCCGTCCGTTCCCGCAGCCCGCACCTCCGGGAGCGCCGCTTGACGCGCTGCGAGAAACCCGACGAAGTTGGCCATGTTGCCGCCGCTCACCAGCAGTCCGCCGGCCGAGGCCGGGTAGCCGAGGAGCTCGCCGATCCACCGCACCGACTGGCCCTCGATCTCGCTGGCCATCGGCGAGATCGTCCAGCCGCCGACGTTCGGGTTGACGGCCGCAGCGAGCAGGTCTCCGAGCGCCCCGATCGGCGCCGCGCTCGAGGTCACGTACCCGAAGAAGCGCGGGTGTCCGTTCAGCAGCGAGTGCTCGAAGACAAGGCGGGTCGCCTCCTCGAGGAGCGCCTCGGCCGGCGTACCTCGCTCGGGCAGCCCTGCTTTCGCGCCGAGAGCCGCCCGTACCTCCTCGGCGCTCTCGCCCGGGGTGACCGGGAGGTCGCGAATCCCGGCGAGGAAGTCCGCGATCCGATCGACGAGGGCGTGACCGGCCGCACGAAACTCGGCCGGATCGAGCTCGAGCGGGGCGTCCCGCCGGGTGGGCTGATCGAGCGCCATCGTGCCGGAGCCGCTAGACCGTCTTCTTCTTCCTCGCCTTCGCGGGCTCGATCCGGATCGAGTCGCCGAGCGGGGCGATCACGGTCGTCCGGCCGTCGTCCCAGCGCACCTCGAGCCGCGGCTGATCGGGGTTGAGCACGGTGACGATCGTGCCGCGCCTGGCGGCGGGCGCGATCCGCTTCGTCTTCGCGCGCATGACGATGCGGTCGCCGGCCTTCATCCAGCTACCCGTGCACCGTGACGAGCAGTGGGATGATCAGGATCGCGACGAGGTTGGTGATCTTGATCATCGGGTTGATCGCCGGGCCGGCCGTGTCCTTGTACGGGTCGCCGACCGTGTCTCCCGTGACCGAGGCCGCGTGGGCATCCGAGCCCTTGCCGCCGAAGGCGCCGTCCTCGATCAGCTTCTTCGCGTTGTCCCACGCCCCGCCGCCGGAAGTCATCGCGATGGCGAGGAAGATCCCCGTGACGATCGTCCCGATCAGGAGCCCGCCGAGCATCTCGATCGAGATGATCCCGACGACGATCGGGAAGGCGATCGGGATCAGGGCCGGCAGCATCATGCTCCTGATCGCCGAGCCGGTGACGATGTCGACGGCGCGCCCGTACTCCGGCTTCCCGGTCCCCTCCATGATCCCCGGGATCTCGCGAAACTGCCGTCTCACCTCCTCCACGACCAGGCCGCCGACCCGGCCGACCGCCTGCATGGCCAGAGACGAGAAGAGGAACGGCATCAGGCCGCCGATCAGGAGACCGGCGATCACCCAGGCGTCGGAGAGCTCGAACGTGATCTGGAAGCCGTTCTCGGACAGCTCCGACGTGAAACCGTCGAACAGCACCAGGGCGGCCAGCCCGGCCGAGCCGATCGCGTAGCCCTTCGTCACGGCCTTGGTCGTGTTGCCGACCGAGTCGAGCGGATCGGTGACCCCACGAACGGACTCGTCCAGCTCGGCCATCTCGGCGATGCCGCCGGCGTTGTCGGTCACCGGGCCGTAGGCATCCAGCGCCACGATCAGGCCGGTCATCCCGAGCTGGGCCATCACGGCGACGCCGACTCCGTAGAGGCCGGCGATCTGGTCGGCGGCGACGATCGCAGCGGCGATCACGATCACCGGCAGGGCGGTCGCCTGCATGCCCATGGCGAGGCCCTCGATGATGTTCGTCGCGTGCCCGGTGGTCGATGCCTTCGAGATCGCCTTGACAGGCGGCCAGCGCGACCCCGTGTAGTACTCGGTGATCGCGACGAGGCCGAAGGTGACCCCGAGGCCGATCAGGGTGCAGCCGTAGAGCTCCCAGAAGCTGAACGGGTTGCCGTCGAAAGCCAATGTCACCGGAATGAAGAGGAGTCCCGCCAGGACGGTGGCGACGAGCACCGCCTTGTAGAGGGCGTTGATGATCGAGCCGCTGCGCCCGACGCGGGCGAACAGCGTGCCGACGACGGAGGCGATGATGGCGACGCCGCCGAGCGCGAGCGGATAGAGCACGAGCCCCGTCGCCGGATAGGTGACCGCGCCGAGGAACATGACCGCGACGGCCGTGACCGCATACGTCTCGAACAGGTCGGCGGCCATGCCCGCGCAGTCGCCGACGTTGTCCCCGACGTTGTCGGCGATCACGGCCGGGTTGCGCGGGTCGTCCTCGGGGATACCCGCCTCGATCTTGCCGACAAGGTCGGCGCCGACGTCGGCGGCCTTCGTGAAGATGCCTCCGCCGAGCCGGGCGAAGACCGAGATCAGCGAGCCGCCGAAGGCCAGCCCGATCAGGCTCCGCGTCGCCTCCTCGGGCGAGTCGTCGAACCAGACGGTGAGGATGCCGTAGTAGCCGGCGACGCCGAGGAGCCCCAGCCCGACGACGAGCAGGCCGGTGACCGAGCCCGCGTTGAAGGCCACCTTCAGCGCCGGCTTGAGACCGCCCTTCGCCGCCTCGGCCGTGCGGACGTTCGCGCGAACCGCGACGTTCATCCCGATGAAGCCCGCCGCGGCCGAGAGCACTGCCCCGATCAGGAAGCCGAACGCGGTTTCCCAGCCGAGGTCGTTCCAGAGGCCGATGCCGAGGAAGAGCACGACTGCGACTGCGGCGATCGTCAGGTACTGGCGGCGCAGATAGGCGGCCGCGCCCGCCTGGACGGCGCGGGAGATCTCCTGCATGCGCTCCGAGCCCGCGGGCAGCCTCAGGAGCCAGACGGTGAGGCCGAGCCCCCAGCCGATCGCCAGGCCGGCGCACAGCAGGGCGAACAGGACGGTGTGGTTCTGGAAGAAATCGGTCAAGGTCGTCGCCCTTTCGCTCTCACAAAGTCAGCGGTGCGAAGGCCTCCAGATGCTGCCAGACCCGTCCCGCCATACGGGTTTGCGCCGGGCAGGGTTGTATCACAAAGGCCAGATGTCCTGCCCCGAGGTGCTCACGCTGCGATGTAGACGCCGCCGCAGGGCCGTCACAGCAGATCGCGGCCTCGACCCCAGGACGACCACGGCCGAGCCGATGACGCCAGCGCGCCCCGCCACGGCATCGGCTCGGCGAGGCTACGCGCGACGTCGTCCAGGAAGCCTCGATCGCATGCTCAGAACCGTGCGCCGCGAAGGGCGGTAGCGCAGAGATGCTCGGACGGCTGCTCCGGGATCTTCGGGATGACGGCGAAGAGCAGCTCGCGCAGCTTCGCGTTGTTCTCGTTGAACACCTTGACGACCGTCTCGTGGCTGACCGGCTCCGCGCCCTCGACGCCCACGTCGTGGTCGGTGACCATCGAGATGTTCGCGTAGCAGAGCTCGAGCTCGCGGGCGAGGTAGCCCTCGGGATACGCGGTCATGTTGATCATGTCCCAGCCCGCGTCCTGGAACCACCTCGACTCCGCGCGAGTCGAGAAGCGCGGGCCCTGGATGACGACGACCGTGCCGCCGTCGCGCACCGGGATGGCGAGCTCACGCGCAGTGTCGACGAGGAGCCGGCGCAGGTCCGGGCAATACGGGTCGGCCGCCGACACATGCGTCGTCTCCGGCCCATCGTAGAACGTGTCAACCCGTCCGCTCGTTCGATCGACGAACTGGTCGCAGACGACGAACTCGCCGAGCGCGAGGTCGGGCCTGAGCGCCCCGGAAGCACACGGGCCGATGATCCTGCGCACGCCGGCGGCCTTCATCGCCCAGAGGTTGGCGCGGTAGTTGATCCGGTGCGGCGGGAGCTCGTGCTTCACGCCGTGGCGCGGCAGGAACGCCGTCCGCACACCACCGAGCTCGCCGATGGTGAGCGCCGCCGAGGGCTTCCCGTAGGGAGTGTCGGCGTCGATGGTCTCGACGTTGTCCAGGAACGAGTAGAACCCCGACCCGCCGAAGACCCCGATCACCGCGCGATCATTTCAGAACGCGGGGCCAGGAAGGCGCACGAACCCCTGCTTGTGTTGCATCACCCGCGCCCCTCATCGCCAAGCCATCCGGCGAGCGAGCGTCGGTGATGCAACACAAGGCCCGGTTCGTGACGCCGGCCGCGCCCCGCTCGGCCTCGGCCTCGGCTCCGGCCCGGCTTCGGCCCGCCCTGGCCCGCCCCGCCTCGGGCCTGACGGTCAGGTTTTTGCGTCGCCATCGGCGGGGGTCGCGCCCTCGGCGTCTCCCGTACCGCCGGGCGGGGACGGCTCGGCGGCCGCCTTCGCGTAGGCCAGCTGCAGGTTGGCGACCGAGCTCTGGAAGTCCCGTGCGAGCTCCGGGGGAACGACTTGCTCGAGCACGGGCACGAGCGCGTTCATCGTGTCGATCGCGAGCCGGCTCTGGACCAGGTCGCGCTCTGCAGTCGTTCCCTCGGCGAGACCCAGGCGCTGATAGCCGATCGCCGAGATCTGAACGAGGACGCTGATGATCACGTCCTCGACCCGAAGCTTCTTCAGCTCCTCGGCGAGCTCGCGGGCGAGCTCGGCCTCCTCCTCAGACACGGACCACCTCCAGCACCTCCTGTGCGTAGGTTTCCTCGAGGCTCAGCCCCGACTCGTGCCGGGCGATCTGACGCTCGGCCGGGCTCTGCGCGGGCACGGCGAGGTACGTCGCGGCACCGAGCTCCTCCGCGACGGGCAGGACCCACGCGACGAGCTCGTCGAGCGCCTCGCGCGCGGGCCTCGCACGCGGTCGGTCGGGAAAGCCCGACAGGTCGAGGAGCTCGCCCGCCAGGCCGTGGCGGATCGCGCGCCAGAGGTTCTCCTCGATCAGTGCCCCCGAATACGCGGGAAGTGGCTCCCCCTCGTCGAGTGCGCGTGCGATCCGCGCCGTCAGCGAGTACACGAGCGCAGCGAGCGAGACGGCCTCGGCCGGCTCCGGCTGGCCGTCGCAGATTCTCGTCTCGACGGTCGGGAAAGCCAGATGCGGGCGTACGCTCCACCAGAGCTGCGTGTGCTCCGAGACCGAACCCGTCGCGTAGAGGTAGCGGACGAACCGCTCGAACCCCTCCCAGCCGTCGAACGGCTCGGGCACGCCGCAGCGGGGGAACATCCTCGTAAAGATCTGCGAACGCGCGGAGTGGAGATGGGTGTAGACGCCCTCCACGAACGGCGAGCTCGCGGAGAGCGCGAGCAGCTCGGGCAGGAAGCAGCGGAGCGCGTTCGTGACCGCGACCGCACGGTCGGTGCCGTGAATCCCGACGTGGACGTGCAGGCCGAAGCTGTTGTTGCGCCACACGACGTAGCGGAGCATCTCGTCGTTTCGCCGGTAGTGCGGCGTGTCGATGATCCGCTGGTCCTTCCACGAGCTCCAAGGGTGCGTACCGACGCCGCACAGGGAGAGTCGGGTCTGCCCGGCGAGCTCGAGCAGCTGGCGGCGTCGCTGGACGATCGCCTGCGCGGCTTCGCCGAACGTGTCGCAACGGCCGGTCCGGACCTCGACCTCTGACGCGATCAGCTCGCCGACGAGGTGCGGCTCGAGCGCGGTGCCCCTCGCCCCCGCCTGGAGATCCTCGAAGCGGCTGACGAGCTCGAGCGTCTCGGGATCGAGAACGGCGAACTCCTCCTCGACCGCGACGGTGAAGTCGTCCGCCTCCTCGTACTGGCGGCGCGCAAGCTCGAGCTGTTCGTCTGGGGAGAGCCGCTGAGAGTCGCCCATAGGCCGCGGAGTATCGCACCCGAGGAAATCGGGGCGCGCAGGGAGAATCTCCCTCAATGGACGATCCCGACGCACCGCTGGTGCGCCGCGCGCGGCGTGGCGACAAGCGCGCCTTTGGCGAGCTCGTCGAGCGCCACCAGGCGAAGCTGTTCACGCTCGCCGCCCGCACGCTGGGAAACGAGGCCGACGCCGCCGACGCCGTGCAGGAGGCGTTCGTCCGCGCGTGGCTTGCGCTTCCTCGCTTCCGCGAGGGAGCGCGCTTCTCGACGTGGATGTACCGGATCTGCCTGAACGCCGCCTATGACGTGGGCGCGAAGCGGCGGGCGGTGCCCGTCGAGTCGGCGCCCGAGACACCGGACCCGCGCGACCCGTTCCTCGAGGCCGAGCTCTCCGGCGCGCTCCAGCAGGCACTCGACGAGCTCGACCCTGACTTCCGGCTCGCCGTCGTCCTGTACGACGTGCTCGGCTGCTCCTACGCGGAGATCGCCGAGCTGACGCAGGTCGCGGAGGGTACCGTAAAGTCGCGCATCTTCCGCGGACGCACCGAGCTCGCGCGACGGCTGGGAACCGACGGCGCCGCCGGCGAGTCCAACACGTGATGACGACGAGCACGCACCCCGACGACATCGACCTGTTCGACTACGTCGAGGGAGACCTCGACGACGAGCAGCATGCCGACGTCGCAGGCCACGTCGCGACCTGCACGAGCTGCGCCGAGCACGTCCGGCTCCTCCAGCGCGGCAAGGGCGCTCTGCGCGAATCGGCGCTCCTCCAGCTTCCGGCGAAGAGGCGCTCGGTGCTGTTCGGCGACCTTCCCGAACAGCCGCGCGAGCGCCGCGCCCCCGCGCTCTCGCCGAAGCGGCTCGTCGCGATTCTCGTGCCGGTGGCGGCGGTGCTCGTGGTCGCGGTCGTCCTGACGACGGGGAACGGCACGTCGAGCCAGCCGGAGCAGGCGGCCGTGCCGGCAGCCGCAGAGGCGCAGGACAAGGCGGCCGGGGCAGTCCCCGCGCCCGGGTCCGCAAGCGACGCCGGCGCGCCGCTCGCGGCGCAGGCCGCCGAGGCACCGCCGCTGCTCGAGGTCGACGGACCCCCCGCCGAGGTCGTGCGCATCCTGACCGAGGCCGGCTTCCAGGCGACGCGGGCGAACGGGCGGGTCACAGTCGTCGGCGCCGATCCGGCCGCGGTGAAGCTCGCGCTGTTCGGACGCCCCGAAGGGGACGTTGCGGTCTACGTCAGATAGAAGTGGACGCTAGACGAACGCTTCCGATCGGCCGGACGGGACGCTCCGGGCCGCGCGAGACGGGATGCGCCAGAATGTGCCCGTCATCAAGACGAGGGGGAAAGCATGGCCTGGGCATACGTTCAGACGATCGAAGACGTCGGGCTCGACGCCTATGACGCGGTGGCCGCCGAGATCGGCGCGGAGGAAGCTGACGGTGGGCTCGTGCACGTGGCCGGTACCTATGAAGGCAAGCTCCGGATACTCGAGGTCTGGGAGTCGGAGGCGCACTATCAGCGCTTCCGCGAGGAGCGCCTCACGCCTGCGCTCCGGAAGGTCATGGGCGACGACGCGCTCAGCGACGAATGGCCGCCGCCCGGCTTCGAGGCGATGGACGTGCACGCGCTCCTGGGTATCGAGGAGACGACAGCCTGACCCTTCCCCTCTAGCCCGTCACCGTTCGCCGAGTCGGCAGAGAGGCGCTCAGGCCAGGCGGACTCGGCCCGTTCTTGCGCTCCGCTTGCTCGTGTTCGACGACTGCAAGCGTGTAGTCCTCAGGGGGAGGGGCTCTCCGAGGCCGCGCAGCGATTCGACCCGCTAGCTCCCGGTAGACGGGCAGACCTCTGACTACGTCAGATAGAAGTAGAGCGCGTAGAGAAGCTCGACGGCCGGGCTCGTCGTGTGCACCGTCACGTCGGACGGCACGTGCAGGAGCGCGTCCGAGTAGTTGAAGATGATCTTCACCCCGGCCTCGACCACGTCGTCGGCGATCCCCTGCGCGGCCTCGCCGGGCACCGCGAGCACGGCGACGATGATGTTCTTCTCACGCAACACCGTCTTCAGACGGGGGTAGTCGAGCACGGACGTCTGCCCGATTGCGTCCCCGACCTTCGCGGAGTCGACGTCGAACGCCGCGGCGATGTTGAAGCCGTGATCGGCGAAGACGGTCGAGCTCGCGATCGCCTGACCGAGGCGTCCCGCGCCGAACAGCGCGATGTTGTGCTGGCCCTGCGTGCGCAGGATCTTGCGGATCTCGGCGCTGAGCCCGTCGACGTTGTACCCGACGCCTCGCTTGCCAAACTTCCCGAAACCCGAGAGGTCGCGGCGGATCTGGGTCGCGTTGATGTTGGTGTACTCGCTGATCTCCTGCGAGGAGATCCGATCCTTGCCCATCTTCTTCGCCTGTGTCAGCACGCGCAGGTACTGGCTCAGACGCGCGGCGACGCCTACCGTCAGCCGGTCACCTCTCACCCCGGTTCCTCCCTCGGTTGCCGTCTGGGATGCCATCGCTTGTGACACAGCATACCGGTTCACCTGGGCCACTTTTTCCCGAACGCCCGGCAAGTTTGTGCTCATGACTCTGCCCGCCTTCTGTCTAGCTTTTGCACAAGCTTATCTGCATGGACCCAATACGTGAACGCCTCCTCACCGTCGACGAGCACGACCGGGATGCGCTCGCGATAGCGCTGCTCGAGCTCCGGATCCGCAGTGATGTCGACGACGACGAGCTCGAGTTCGACCTCGGCGCGGACGCGGTCGATCACCCGGAGTGCCGACTCGCAGAGGTGGCAGCCCTCCGCGCCGTAGACGGTGACGCGCGGGAGCCGGCCAGCGTCGGCGCCAGCGAGCCCCGGAAGCCCTGCCCCCCCACCCCCGACCAGGGTCACCACCGGGCACGCTCCCTCACGGCCGCTCGATCACGAACGCGGCGCTCGCGACGGTCGGCTTGGCGCCCTCGGCCGCGTCGACCGGGTTGGCCCGCAGCCGCAGGGCGTAGCGTCCCGGCGGGAGACGCTCTCCACGTGGCCCTCTCCCGGTGAGGCCGAACGCATAGCGCCCCGGGAGCAGGTCACGCTCGCGCGCGACGACCCCGAGCGAGTCCCCGCGCCTGTCGAGCAGCTCCAGCTCGAGCAGTCCGACAGGCTCGATCGTCGCGCCCTGCGGGCCGAGCTCGATCCGGCCGGCCCGGAAGGCGAGAACGGCCGGGGCCGAGGCCGACGGGGCGAAGCGATCGTTCGAGAGGCGCACGTCGCCCAGGAGCGAGCCGGCGGCCGGGGCTCGGGGCGCGACCGCCCAAGGGATGCGGGCCGGCGGGGCGGCGTCCGAGCGGACGACGAGCACGCCGGACAGGGTGGTGCGCACGCCGCGCGGGGCGGACACGACGACCCGCACCTTCACCGCCTTGCGCGGCAGCACGAGAAACCGCGACGGGCTCGCCTCGAACACGAGCTCACGCCGTCGCGGCTGGTCGCGCACCAGCTCGAGCCGGACGGGGAGCGCCCGACCGGTCAGATTTCGGATCCTGATCCTCCGCTCGAGTCGCCAGACGCCGTCAGCGGCCCGCCCGAGCGCCAGCGTCGCCGGCTCGGCGACCAGCTCCGCCGCAGCCGCTGCACGCACCTGGAGGCGTCCCGCGCCCTGTCGCATCGAAGGCTCGGGGCGTCGCCCGAGCTCGGCCGGCCGCGCGCTTCCGATCAGGATGCCCGCGAGCTGACGCGGAGTGAGCCGCGGCCGCGCCTCGACGAGCAGCGCCGCCGCGCCGGCGGTGACCGCGGCGGCGGCGCTCGTCCCGGTGACGGTCGCGGCGCGTGGCCGCCCGCTCGGGCCCCGGCCCGCGTCGGTCGTGACCAGGCCGACCCCGGGCGCGACCAGCTCGGGCTGGATCCCGCCCGCGAACGCGAGCCCGCGCGAGGAGAATCCGGCGACCGTTCCCTCCGCACGATTTCGGACGGTCGCCTCGCCGGCGATCGAGACGGAGAGCGCTGAGCCGCCGACGAGCGCGCGCACGGCCTCGCGGCCGATCCGGGCCGGGATCGCGAGCACGGGCAGGGGTGCACTCTCGTCGAGATCGAGCGCGCCGGCCGGGAGGGTCGTACCGTACACGAGCAGCGCCGCGGCGCCGGCGGCGGCCGCGCTCCTCGCCTTCGCGATCAGAGGGCGCCCGTCGGCGGGGACGAGCACCGCCCGACCAGCGACGCGGCTTCGCCCCGACCGATCGAGGTAGTCGGCGAGCGAGAAGCCGCTGAGCGCGCGGCTCCCCCTGAGGGGCACGGTCGTGTCGAGAATCACAGGCCGCCTCCACCCGACCACGCCGAGCACGCGGGCGTCGCCGTCGAGCAGCGCATTCAGACCCGCCCTGAGGACGACCCTCGCCTCCAGCACCCTTCGGCGGGTGTCGAGCGCGCCGACCGTCAGCGCGGCGGGGGCGCCGCCGGGGGCCGAGACGCTGCCGAAGCTCGCCCCACTGCCGCCGCCGTCGTTTCCGGACGGCGCGACCACGAGCGTGCCCAGCCGGCCGGCCCCCGCGACGGCGCGCGCCTCCGGGCTGTCGGCAAACGCGGCGTACGGCTCGGCGACCGCGGCAAGAGCGACCTCGGCCGCGTCGCGGCTATCGCCGGACCGGTCGGGGTCGACGACTCGCTCGAGCCCGGCCACGAGCTGGTCGCCACGGCCCAGAAGGGCCCACGAGCCGTCGTCGACCCGCTGCCAGCCGAGGATCCGGATGGGCAGAATCGCCGCCCCGGGGGCGACGCGCGCAATCAGCCCGACCATGCGCGTGCCGTGTGCTTCCAGACGGGAAGCGTCGTCCGGCTTTCGCTCGGCGCGGGCGAGCTGGTCACGGTCGACGAGGTCGGCCCCGGACCGCAGCCGACCTCGGACGGCCGGGTGTTCGAGATCGATCCCCGTGTCGAGGATCGCCACGGTCACGCCCCGCCCGATCCGGCCGGGCAAGGAGACGTTCGGACGGCGACCCTGCCCCGGCCCGAGCGGGGAGGCTCCGGCGACCTCGGCCGGATACACCGCACGCACGGGATAGACGCCGAGCACGGCGCTCGAGCGCTCGAGCTCGGCACGCGCGCGTGGGCCGAGGATCGCCGAGAAGCCGTTGAGGACCCGCGCGTACGAGAACACGCGCTTGACCTTCAGCCCGCGCGCCTTCAGGCCGCGGAGCAGCGCCTTCTGGCCGGCAAGCGCCTGGGCGACCCAGCGCCGCTCCTGCTCCGGGGTCGGGCGACGCCCGGCCGCGGCCACCCGGTCGGCGACCGACGGAGCCGCGAGCACGACGATCGCCCGCCCGGCCATGCTCGCGACCGGCCGATCGCCGAACACCGACCGCCATTCCGAGACGGCGCCGTTCGCGCCGCGGGAATCCCGGGCCTGGCCGGACGAGGCCGCCACCACCGTGGCCGCGACTCCCAGCGAGAGCGCGACGAAAGCCGCGGCTCTACGCAGCCGACGCGTACGCATCCAGAGCAAGATAGTCGGGGGGGGCGAGCCGGCGCGCATACCTTGCCGCCGAGGCGATCATCGCCGCGTTGTCGGTGCAGAGGTCGAGCGGGGCCAGCGCGGCACCCGGGAGCGAGGCCCGAAGCTCCGAGTTGGCGGCCACGCCGCCGACGACTGCGATCCTGCCTGCCTTGGTTGCGTCGGCGGCCGCCAACGTCCGTTCGACCAGCGCGCGGACGATCGCCCGCTGGTAGCTCGCCGCCAGATCGGCCCGCCGGGACTCGAGCTCGTCCGGCTCGAGCTCGCGAACCGCGTAGAGCAGGGCGGTCTTCAGACCCGAGAACGAGAAGTCGTGTCCCGGAACGCGCGCGACCGGAAACGGGTACGCACCCGGGTCGCCGCCCCGCGCGAGCCGGTCGAGCGCCGCGCCGCCGGGATAGCCGAGCCCCAGCAGGCGGGCGCCCTTGTCGAACGCCTCGCCGGCCGCGTCGTCGAGCGTCGTACCGATCGCAGTGAACCCGCGCCGGTCGGGCACGTCGAGCAGCAGCGTGTGTCCTCCGCTCGCGAGCAGGCAGAGAAACGGCGGGTCGACGGGAGCCGGCTCGAGAAACAGCGCCGCGACGTGCCCGTGCAGGTGGTCGACGGGAACGAGCGGCAGGCGGCGCGACCAGGCAAGCGCCTTCGCTGCCGACAGACCGACCAGGAGCGCGCCGACGAGACCGGGGCCGCGCGTGACCGCCACCGCATCGACGTCCGCGAGGCGGATGCCGGCGCGGCCGAGCGCCTCGTCCACGACGGGCACGAGCAGCTCGAGGTGACGGCGCGAGGCCACCTCGGGGACCACGCCCCCGTACCGTGCGTGCAGGTCGGCCTGCGAGGCGACAACGTTGGCGAGCACGTGCCCGTCCTCGGTCACCAGTGCCGCAGACGTCTCGTCGCACGAGGTCTCGAGGCCGAGGATCACCCGGCCGAGGCAGCCTGTTGGATGGGGTCCTTCCACATGATCAGGGCGTCCTCACGGTTGTCGGTGTAGTAGCCGCGGCGGAGGCCCGTGGTCGCGAACCCGAGACGCTCGTACAGGCTGATCGCGCTCGCGTTGGAGACCCGCACCTCGAGCGTGTACCCACGGCGCGCGTCGTTCATGGTGAGCCGGAACAGCTCGTCGAGCAGGCTCGTGGCGATCCCGCGCCGGCGATCCTCCGGAGCGACGGCGACGTTCATCACGTGCCAGGCGTCCACGTAGCGCGACGTGATCAGGTAGCCGACGAGCCGGCCCGTGCCGGGCTCGACTGCGCCGAGTGAGATCGACGACGGCTTCGCCAGCTCTCCGGCGAACATCGAGCGCGACCACGGCGTCGGGTACGCCTCCCGCTCGATCTTCTCGATCTCGCCGAGGTCCGAGAGGCCGAGACGTCTGATCTCGATCAAGAGGCTCCCATCGCCCCACGCCCGCCCTGAGACGGCGCGGCTTCGCCGCGCCTCTTTCCCCGTCGCCCACCCCCGAACGGGGTCACCACCTGGCGCGACCCGGCTGCAACGCCTTGTCAGCGTCGGGAGCACGCAGGTAGATCGGCTCGGCGAGCTCCGCCGGCCCGAACCCGGCGCCGAGCGCCGCGTGGTGGCGGGCCCAGGGAACGTGGCGCGGGTCGTCGTCGGGCGGCACGGTCGTCCCGGACTCCTCGAGGAGCTCGCGGTAGCGGACGGCGCCGTCGCCGACACAGAGCGGCGAGGAGTCGAGATTGAGCTCCTCCGGCCGCAGGACGACCGGCAACCCGTCCTCGAGCGTGAAGATCTCCTTGCGACGCGCGTCGATCATCGGCCGCCCACCTGGGGCGCCGGCCGCGAGGGCGTCCAGCGTCGAGACACCCGCGACGGGCACGTCGAGCGAGAGGGCGAGCGCCCGCGCGGTAACGAGTCCCATGCGCAGCCCGGTATAGCTCCCCGGCCCCGTGCCGACCGCGATCGCGTCGATGTCCGCGGGCCCGCATCCGACGCCGGCGGTCAGCTCCTCGACGTCGGCCAGGAGCCGCACGGCCCGCGTCGTCCGCTCGCCCAGGACGTCGCCGTCGCGGACGAGCGCACAGGTCGCCACGTCCGTGGCCGTATCGAAGGAGAGGATCAGCACGAGCCGGAGACCGCCGCTTCGAGGGACTTGTCGTCGCTCTCGACGCGGATCAGTCTATGGTCGCCCCCCCGATGCAGCAAACGCACGGATGCGCGCCGATCGAGCAGGGCGGCGCCGGCTCGTTCTGCCCATTCGACGAACACGATCGCGTCCTCGAAATAGGGCTCGAGGTCACCCCAGTCAGCGTCTGCGAGCAGCTCGACCCGGTAGAGATCGAGATGCGACACGGCCACGCGGCCGGCGTAGCGGTGCCCGATCACGTAGGTCGGGCTCGCGACGGGGCTCGTGACGCCGAGCGCGCGGCACGCGCCCCGGACGAACGTCGTCTTGCCGGCCCCGAGGTCTCCCTCGACGGCGACAACGTCCCCCGCGCCGAGAAGCTCCGCGAGCCGGGCAGCAACCCGCTCGGTCTCCTCCGGCGAGGAGGACTCGAGCTCGACCCCCAATTCAGAAGAGGCCGAGCTGCTCGACCTCGGACGCGGCGGGGACCGCCGCGGGCACGGAAGCCGGCGCCCCGACCGGCATCTGCGGTTGGGACGTCTCGGATGGCCCGGCGAGGAGCGCAGGGATGCGCCCGAAGTCCTCCTCGAGCGTCTTCAGCATCGCCGGCGTGTACAGCGCCGCAGCGGGATGGTAGATCGGGTACAGCGTCACCTGCCGCCCGCCGACCGTTGCCGGCTGAGGCGTCCCGTGCACGCGCGTGATCCCATGCGGCTTGCCGGAGAGAAGCTTCGTCGCGAAGTTCCCGAGCGTCGCCACGAGCATCGGCTCGATCAGCTCCAGCTGGCGGAACAGATGGCCCTCGCAGGCCTCGATCTCATCTGGTTGGGGATCTCGGTTGCCGGGAGGGCGGCATTTGATCACGTTCGCGATGTACACGTCCGCCCGCGACATGCCGATCGACGCGAGCAGCTTGTCGAGCAGCTTCCCCGCCTGGCCGACGAACGGGTAGCCCTGCTGATCCTCGTGGAAGCCGGGCGCCTCGCCGACGAACATCAGGTCGGCGTCCGGGTCTCCGACGCCGTAGACGACCTGGGTTCGGCCCTGGGCGAGCCGGCAACGTGTGCAGGCGGCGGTGTCGGCAGCGTGCGCCGCGAGGGCGTCTCGGCGGGCTAGCGCGTCGGACTCAATGACCGCAGCCACAACTCCCGCCGCAACAGCCGCCTCCGCCGGAAGATCCGCCGAAGCTCGGCTGCTCGGCGGTGCCGTGAGACGCGAACACGCTGAACTGGCGGGCCACCTTGACCGCTCCGCAGTCGGGACAGGCCGGGTCGGCCTCGTCCGCCCGCAGGAGCTCCTCGAAGTGGCTCTCGCACGTCATGCACACGAACTCGTAGATCGGCATCGCCGACGCAGTGTAGGCACGACCCCGGACGCGCCGCAACCGAAGCAGTCTTAAGGCAGGGCAAGGGTTCGGCGGGTACAAGAGACGTCAGGACGCGCGATCGCACGCCCGGCCGTACGGTCGCCGGGCGTTCCTCGGGATCGTTGCCGGTGGGATTACGGCGCTCGCGCACCGAGCGTGCCGTCCACTGGATCCACGCCCTGGCTCACGTATGCGTCGCTCGTGCTCCTGCTCGGCCACCTGTATCTCGCGGTGATCCATCCATCGACGCGCCACGCGCTGCGGGGATGACGACCGGCTCGGTACGCGAGGACTGGGCGCGCGGGCATCACGCGAAGTGGGCGGCTCAGCCTGCGGCGAGCGGGCCGCGGAAGACCACGTTGCCGGGCACGGGCCTGTAGCCGAGGGACTCGTTCAGCCGCCGGATCGGCTCGTTCGTCTCTTCGTTCTCGGTCAGCAGGCGGGGGTAGCCCGCCTCCTTCGCAGCGCGGATCTGGGCGAGCTTGAGCGCGCGGGCAATGCCGCGGCGGCGGTGCGAGCGGCGAACGGCGGTGAGACCCAGGGATGCCTGTCCGGCGATCACGTCCGTCGCCGCGCGGCCGACGACGGTCTCGCCCTCGAGCGCGAGGAAGGTGAGCTCGGGAGGGCGGCTCGGCCGGTCGATCTCGAAGGCCTTCCACTCGTCGAACGTCCAGTCGATCATCGAGTCGAGGCCGGGGATGTCGGCGTTGGCCTCCCTCGCCACCTCGAACATGCCATCGAGGAGGTCAGGTCGCTCGGCGCGCGAGACGATCGCGATGCCCGGCGGCGGCTCCACCCGGGGCGCGGCGGAGGCGGTGAGTTCGAGCGCAACCCACTTCTGCCGCTCGATCTCGGTGTAGCCACGGCGCTCGAGCCACCCGATCGACTCCGGATCGTCCTCGCGGGCCTCGACGAGTAGCTCCTCCTTCCCCAGCGAGCGCGCGCGCTCGGAGATCCGCCGGAGCAGCTCCGTTCCCACGCCCCGACGCCTCACGGCCGGAAGCACGCTGACGTCGCCGCTCGCGACCCCCTGCCTGCTCGTGCCCGGAAAGACGCCCACGAGCGCTGCGCCGACCGGGCGTCCGTCGATCCGGGCGACGAGGAACGCGATGGCGTCCCAGAAATCCAGCATGTGCTGCAGGTGGGGAAGGTCGGCCGGGAGGTCGGGCGCCACGACCGCCCAGACCGCGATCACGTCCTCGAGGTCGGCGTCCGTCGTCGCCGTTGAGACATCGATCGCGCTCAGGAGGTGCCTCACGCCGTCGAGAAGGGTAACGCGAGAGATCATGTGCCCAACGGCACGTTCTCAGCACCGGTGTTAGGCTCAGTGCGCCCGTTGTCGACGTGGGGAACGCAATGGATCTCGCCACGCTTCTGCGAAAGAGCGCCGACCTCCATCCCGAGCGAGAGGCGGTGGTGTTCGAAGGCCACCGCATCACGTATTCCGAGCTCTATCGACGTTCGTGCCGCGTGGCCAACGCGCTGCTTGCGCTCGGTCTCCACAAGGGCGATCGCGTCCTGACGCTCGGGTGACAACGCAGCCGAGACGATCGAGGAGATCTGCGGCCTCGCGCTCGCGGGCCTCGTTCGATCTCCGATGTACGCGCAGAGCGGCCCCGACGTGCACGTCGCCATGGCCGACCTGGTCGAGGCTCAGGGGCTCGTCGTCCAGGAGCGATACCTCGAGCCCCTGGCTCCCCTCCTCGACGAGCTGCCGACCATCCAGCACGTCGTCGTTCACGGGAGCGCGCCCCCATTTGTGAGCTATGCGGACATCGTGGCCGCAGCGCCCGAGAGCGATCCCGAGATCGCCGTCATCGACGAGGACCTGCACGTGATCCGCTTCTCGGGAGGCACGACGGGTCGCCCCAAGGCGATCGCGCACACGGTGGGTGCCTGGCGTGAGGGCGTGAACGACTTCTTCCTCGGCCTTCCCCGGCTCACCGAGGATGACCGCTACCTGATCGCCGGACCGCTTTCCACGCCTCGGGAGTCGTCATCTGGCCCCCGATCGGGGCGGGAGCGACCCTCGTCGTCATGCCCCCCTTCGATGCGGGAGGCTTCCTGGAGCTCGCCGAGCGCGAGCGCTGCACGTACACGATCCTGTCTCCGACTCAGATCAGGGCGATCGTCAACCACCCGGACGCTGGCACGCGCGACCTGACGAGCCTTCGCTTCGTGCTCTACGGCTCCGAACCGATCGCCGAGGAGCCTCTGCGCGAGGCCCAGCAGCTCTGGGGGAACGTCATGTACCAGTTCTACGGCCAGGGAGAGGTGCTGTTCGCGACTCTCCTGCCGCCGAGCTGCCACGTCGTCGAAGGCAACGAGCGTGACCGCCGTCGGTTGCGATCGGCAGGCCGGCCGATCTCGAACTGCGTGGTCAGGATCCTCGACGACGACGGGAAGGAGCTGCCACGCGGCGAGGTCGGTGAGGTGACGGTCCGCGGGACCGGGCTCATGCGCGAGCTCTGGAACGATCCGCAGCTGACGGCCGAGCGTGTCACTGGGAGTGGATGGGTCAGGACGCGCGACCTGGGCTACCTCGACGAGGACGGCTTCCTGTACATCGCGGACCGCAAAGAGGACGCGATCGACGTGGCCGGCGTGACGATCTGGCCGGCCGAGGTGGAGAACGTCCTCTATGCGCATCCCGCTGTGCTCGAAGCGGTCGTCGTATCCGTACCAAGCTCGGGGCTCGGGCACGAGGCCCGAGCCGTCGTGGTCGCGAAGAGCGGCGCCCATCCGTCCGCGGACGAGCTCGCACGGTGGTGTCGCGAGCGCCTCGGGGACACCAAGACCCCCGCGTCGTTCGAGCTGCGCGATCAGCCCCTTCCCAAGAGCTCGGTCGGGAAGGTCGTGCGGCGCCTCGTCCGCGACCCCTACTGGCAGGAGTAGGCGAGCCGCAGGAGTCGTGATCGACGAAGCGGGGCCGTCCCCGCGACGGTAAGCTTTCGGTGCCCGGTATCCACCACGGAACTGGAGCCCGATGAGCTTCGAGTCAGCATGTGTCGTCGGCGCGGGACGCGCCGGCAGGGCGATTGCCGCCCGCCTCCGCGAGCGCCTCCCCACCCGCGTGACCGGGCGCGATCTCGACTGCGGAGACGCCGATCTCGTCGTTCTCTGCGTGCCCGACCGGGCGATCGCCGAGGTGTCCCGCGCCGTTTCCGTGGGGCCTTGGGTCTGCCACGTCAGCGGCGCGTGCCCGCTCGAGGCGATCGCGCCGCACGAGCGCCGTTTCAGCGTCCATCCGCTGATGACGTTCCAGCTGGGTCTCGGCGCGGAGCAGCTCGACGGCGCCTGGGGAGCGGTCAGCGGGGAGTCGCCGGAGGCGATCGCGGCCGGGACGGAGCTCGCCTCCCTGCTCGCACTCGAGCCGTTCGTCCTCGACGACGCCGACCGGCCGCTCTACCACGCGGCCGCGACCGTCGCCTCACCGTTTCTCGTCACCCTCCACGAGATCGCGGCGGAGCTGATGCGGGCAGCGGGAGCCCCGCCCGAGGCGCTCGAGCCGCTGATGCGCCGTACGATCGACAACGGCTTCGCGCCGACCGGGCCGCACGTGCGCGGCGACCGCGAGACGGTCGAGAGCCACGCGGCCGCGATCTCGGCGCGCAGGCCCCGGCTCGGCGCCTGTCTACCGCGAGCTCTCGCTCACCACCGAGATGCTCCTGGGGGTGCGCGCGTCGTGATCACCGCCTGGACGATCGCCGACGTCCGCGCCGCGCTCTCCCCGCACCTCGGTGCGAGCTCGATCGGCCTCGTACCGACGATGGGAGCGCTGCACCCGGGACATCTGGCCCTGATCGAGCGGGCACGGGCCGAGAACGACGTCGTCGTCGTGAGCGTCTTCGTCAATCCGAGCCAGTTCGGCTCGGAGGAGGATCTCGACCGCTACCCGCGCGACCTTCCCCGGGACGCGCGTGTCGCCGAGGACGCGGGCGTGGACGTGCTCTTCTGCCCGGGCGCGGACGAGATGTACCCGCCGGGGTTCCAGACGTGGGTCGACGTCGAGGAGCTCTCGCAGGGCCTGGAGAGCGAGGCCCGGCCCGGGCACTTCCGGGGCGTAGCCACGGTCTGCCTGAAGCTGTTCGCGATCGTCCGCCCCGATCGCGCCTACTTCGGCCAGAAGGACATCCAGCAGGCGGCGGTCGTCGAGCGGCTCGTACGAGACCTTGCGCTCGAGCTCGAGATCCGCCTCGTACCGACCGTCCGCGACGAGGACGGCGTGGCCCATTCGTCACGGAACGCCTACCTCTCGTCGGACGAGCGTGAGGCCGCGCGGGCGATACATCGCGCGCTCGAGTCGGGCGAGGCCGCCCATCGCGAGGGGGCGCACGCCGACGCTGTCGCCCGCACGATGCTCGCCGGCGAGCGTCGCCTGCGACCCGACTACGTCACGGTCGCCCGGCTGGACGGACGGCTCGTTCTCGCCGTCGCCGCCAGCGCGGGCTCGACCCGCCTGATCGACAACGTCATCCTCGAGGAAGAGGTGAAGCCGTGAGCACACGTCCCACGACCCCGACGGCCGGCAAGCTCCCGCTGACCGAGCTCGCCGAGCTGAAGCGCCGCGGCGAGCCCATCGTCATGGTCACCGCCTACGACTACCCGAGCGGGCGCCTCGCCGACGCGGCCGGAGTGGACGTCGTGCTCGTCGGCGACTCCGCCGCGATGACCGTCCTCGGCCACGACTCGACCGTTCCCGCGACGATGGACGACATGGTCTTCCTCGCCCGGGCCGCAGCCCGCGGGGCGAAGCGGCCGCTCGTCGTCGCCGACATGCCGTTCGGCTCGTTTCAGGTCTCCGACGAGGACGCCGTTCGCAACGGGATCCGGTTCGTCAAGGATGCGGGCGTCGACGCCGTCAAGGTCGAGGGGGCGGGGCCTACGCTCTCCCGCGTGCTCGCGCTCGTCGGCGCGGGGATCCCGGTGATGGGCCACGTCGGCCTCACCCCGCAGTCGGCGACGATGCTGGGTGGCTTCAAGGCTCAGGGCCGAACCGCGGCGAAGGCGACGGAGGTCCTCGACGACGCGCTCGCGCTCGAGGCGGCAGGCTGCTTCGCAGTCGTGCTCGAGTGCGTTCCCGCCCCCGTGGCCGCGCGCATCACCCGGCGGCTCTCCGTGCCGACGATCGGCATCGGCTCGGGCCGGGGATGCGACGGGCAGGTGCTCGTGTTCCACGACCTGCTCGGCCTCTACCAGGGGAGGCCGCCGCGGTTCGTCAGGCAGTACGCGCAGCTCGCGAGCGTCATTGCCGATGCGCTCGAGCGCTACGCCGCCGACGTGCGCTCGGGCGCCTTCCCGGGTGAGGAGCACACGTATGCGATCGCCGACGACGAGCTGGCGCAGTTCGAGGCGGACGCCGCGCGCACGGCGCAGTAGCCTACTGCTCCCGGCGGCGACTCGGATCGGTCGTCACGACGTTGACGCCGTCGGACGGCGACCATAGGCTCTGTCGCCGTGAACCCGCGGCGGATCCTCGACGCGCCAACGAAGGAAGCGATGTTCGTCGTCGTCGTGATCCTGGGCGCCCTCACCGCCGCGACGATCGGCATCGCGATCTGGCTGTCGTCGTCCGACAGCTCCGCCGAGGCGACCGCCCCTCCCGCTCCGCCGGCGGCGACGGCGCCGGCCGAGACCACGGCCCCGGCCGAGACCACGGCCCCGGCGGAGACGGCGCCGGCCGAGACGGCTCCGACAACCGGTGAGGGTGAAGCCGTCGGCGGCGACCCGGCCGCCGGCAAGGCGGTCTTCACCGCGAACTGCGGCGGCTGCCACACCCTGGCCGACGCGGGGACGAGCGGAACGGTCGGCCCCGTGCTCGACGATGCAAAGCCCCCGTACGACCTCGTCGTCGAGCGGGTGACGAACGGCATGGGCGCGATGCCGTCCTTCCAGGGCGTCCTGAGCGAGGCCGACATCCAGAACGTCGCCGCGTACGTGTCGGAGGCGACGGCAGGCGGGTAGCCGTCAGTGGCCGCGGAACGCGGTGGGCGTGATCCGCAGCGGAACCGAGAACGCCGCACCGTACTCCTCGGGCGTCATCTCGAGCCGCCCGATCGCCTCGCGGTACTTGGCGAAGTAGCCTGGCTGTTCGTGTGGCGGCGGGTCATCGGAGTCGCGCGCCTCGCCGGCCGCGACGACGATGTCCTTCTCCCAGCCGACCCCGTTCAGGTGGACCGAGACCCGGGGATCCCGGCGGACATGGCGGAGCTTGGCCGCGTCAGGTCTCGAGTAGACGAGGAACGTCTCGCCATCCCAGAGAAACCAGACCGGATTCGGCCAGGGCGCGCCGTCGGCGCGGATCGTGGTCAGCCAGGCAACGGCCGCCGAGTCGAGCAGCGAGGCCGCCGATCTGCCCCAGTCGGTGGACAGGTCGAGCAAGGCCATCAGAGGATGAAGGGCAGGAGCGCGAGGGCGATGACGACGAAGAACGTGAGGCCGAGCGCGCCGACGGCTCGCACGATCCTCCACTGCTCGACCACGGCGACGCCATAGACGAGCAAGCCGAATGACCAGAGGAAGAACGCGGCCTCGATCGCCCCGAAGATCCAGCGGCCGACCCCGGAGTCGGAGCCGCCGGAACGGAACAGATCGGTGCCGTACACGGCGAGCTCGACGGGCCAGACCGTGACGAGCGAGAGCGCGAGCGGGGCGGCCGAGAACGCCAGGATGTGGCGGGCGCGTCGGAAGCTTCCTTTTCCGCCGGCGCCGCGGATGCCGAGGTAGACGGCGCCGCCGCCGATCCAGTACACGGCCGCCCCGTACATGAGCGCCGTGAGGAAGACGAGCACGGCGACGAGGATCCCGTCCCGCTCGGGGTTGTTCATCAGCGTCCCGGTGGTCGGGCTGACGAGGATTCCCGCGATGCCCGCGAGCAGAAGCAGCAGCAGCACCGGCTCCTGGCGCGACTCGGCGGCCTCACGCGAGTCGTCGCGAAGCGCGGTGAACACGGTGCCTGGGCTCTGGAAGATCGCGAGCGTCCGGAGCCACCAGTCCCGATCGGGACTCCGCTGGTGATCAGCCGCGGGCGCCTGCGCGTCCATCACGCGAGCTTAGCTAGGTTTCGACCAGCAGTGGCTCAGCTCTCCGCGTCGTTCAGCGCCACCCTGCGCGTCCACCTGGACGACCGGCCCGGCGCCTTCGCCGAGGTCGCGAAGGCGATCGGCGACGCGGGCGGCTCGCTCGACGCGATCGACCTCGTCAGGGTCGAGCAGCACAAGAAGATTCGCGACATCACGGTCGACGCGATGAACGCGGAGCACATCCAGACGATCGTCGAGGCGGTCCGTGCCGTGCCGGGCGTCGAGGTCGAGCGGGTTTCGGATCGGACGTTCCTCCTCCACCTCGGCGGCAAGATCGAAATCGCGCCGCGGGTGCCGCTGAAGACGCGGGACGACCTCTCGATGGCGTACACGCCCGGGGTCGCCCGGATCTGCGAGGCGATCGCGGCCGACCCCGCGAGCGTGTGGAACCTGACGATCAAGTCCCACACGGTCGCGGTCGTCACCGACGGCACCGCCGTGCTCGGGCTCGGCGACATCGGCCCCGAGGCGGCGCTCCCGGTCATGGAGGGAAAGGCGCTCCTGTTCAAGGAGTTCGCGGGCGTCGACGCCTTCCCGGTCGCCCTCGGCACGACCGACGTCGACGAGATCGTCCGCACGGTGGTCGCGATCGCGCCCGTCTTCGGCGGGATCAATCTCGAGGACATCGCCTCGCCGCGTTGCTTCGAGATCGAGCGACGGCTGCGGGATGCACTGGACATCCCGGTGTTCCACGACGATCAGCACGGGACTGCCGTC
This sequence comes from uncultured Actinomycetes bacterium, assembly GCA_963712465.1. Taxonomy (GTDB): domain Bacteria; phylum Actinomycetota; class Thermoleophilia; order Gaiellales; family Gaiellaceae; genus CAVQHY01. The sequence continues at coordinate 859,810 of CAVQHY010000004.1, read as the reverse complement.
GTCGTCTACGCGGCGCTCGTCAACGCGCTCAGGCTGGTCGGCAAGCGACCCGAGGACGTCCGGGTGGTGATGACCGGCGTCGGCGCGGCAGGCGTGGCGGTGACGAAGATTCTCCTCGCGGCGGGTGTCTCGAATGTGGTCGGCTGCGATCGCTCGGGGGCGATCTTTCGCGGTCGGCCGGGCCTGGACGCGGTGAAGGCGGAGTATGCGGAGCTGACGAACGCCGGCGGCTTCCAGGGGTCGGCGGACGAGGCGCTCGCGGGCGCCGACGTCTACATAGGGCTGTCGGCTCCCGGTGCCGTCTCGCTCGAGGGCGTCGCGACGATGGCCGACGACGCGATCGTCTTCGCGATGGCGAACCCGACGCCCGAGGTCTCACCCGAGGACGTGCCCGAGAACGTCGCGGTCGTCGCTACCGGTCGGTCCGACTACCCGAACCAGATCAACAACGTGCTCGCGTTCCCGGGCATCTTCCGCGGCGCTCTCGACGTGCGTGCGGACGACGTCACCGAGACGATGAAGCTCGCCGCCGGCCGTGCGATCGCGTCGGTCGTCAAAGACGATGAGCTGTCGGCCGAGTACATCGTCCCGAGCGTGTTCAACCGCGACGTCGTCCCTGCGGTGTCGGTCGCGGTCGCTCGGGCGGCCGAGGAGGCGGGTGTCGCCCACCGTCGCCGCGAGGTTGTCCAGGTCGAGTCACCCTGACGAGAGTTCAGCGCGCGTGCTATCGCGTCAACTCGATGGCGACTACGTCGGTCTCACCGAGGCCGTGGGCGCTGCCGTCGAAGAAGGTGGTGGACGCATACGAGCCTGCGGTGTCGGACCCCAGCGAGTCCGGCGTGAAGGCGGTCACGTCCTCGTCGGCTCCTGAGGCGCCGCTAACCGAGAAGCCTGCCGCGGTCGAGAGGTACAGGTCGCCGTTGAGGTCGACCGCCACACCGTCCACGTCCTCGCCTCCGTCGGCGAGCCCAACGTCGCTTCCATCGAAGTACATCGCCCACGTTCCGGCGCTCGTCGGGCCGAGGGCGACCGGTGTGAGCTCGATCAGATCCTCGTCGTCTCCGAGGACAGCGTCGACGGCGAAGCTGCCCCGTGTCGAGACGAGGAGATGCCCGTCGGGGAGGAGCTCGAGGGCGTCGACGTCCTCGGCGCTCGTCGAGAGGCCGACGTCGCTTCCATCGAGATAGAGATCCAAGGAGCCGGTCGAGCTACCCGGCGAGGCGGCGGTGAACCTGACAACGTCGGAATCGTCTACCGCCCCGACCTCCGGAACAGTCGCCGGGCTCGCGAAGGACAGAAGCACCTCCGTGTCACTCGCGAACGCGATGGCGTCGACTTCGAAGCCGTCGATCGCGGCCTCAGATCCGTCGAGCCGAAGCGTGAACGTCGTACCGTCGAACGCGACAATGTCCGCGTTCTCGACGGCCAGACCGCCCACCGTCCCGCCGGGCGCGATCGAGAAGGAGAGAAGAGGGGCCGGCGGATCGACGCTCCATTCTCGCCGGTCCGGCGTCGCGTCGACGTTCCCGGCCTCGTCCTTCGCCCGCACCTGGAATACGTGGAGCCCGACTGCGAGATCGACGTAGGTCACAGGACTCGTGCACTCGGCAAACGCTTCGCCGTCGAGCGCACACTCGAACCCCCCACCGTTCTCGCTCGACACGAACTCGAAGCTAGCCGATCCCGGGCTAGGGGAATCGCTCGGACCAGACGTGACCGTCGTTTCTGGCGGCGTGGTGTCGATCGTCCACGTCCACACCGCCGGCGTCGCATCTGCATTTCCAGCGGAATCCCTGGCGCGCACCTGAAACGCATGCGCGCCGTCGATCAGGTCCGTGTAGTCATGAGGGCTGGTACAGGCGGCGAACGGATCGCCGTCCAGTGCACACTCGAAACTGCCACCACTTTCGCTTGACGCGAACTCGAACGTAGCCGAGGGTACGCGCGACGGATCGTCCGGCCCTGCGGCGATCACCGTCTCGGGTGGTGTCGAGTCGCTGCCCACGATGGTCACGCTGAGCGCGGAGAGGACGTCGGCGATCGGATTGGCGAACGTCGAGGTGAAGCTGCCGGCGAACAGAAGGCCGACGGGACTGTTGTCTCCCTGCGTCGCGATCAGCGATCCGGAGTCGCCTGGACCGCTGAATGAGACCGAGCTCACCCTGAACTGCCCGTCGAAGACTGCCCACTGCACACAGCCGCCCGGAGCGGACTCGTAGCAGACGGAGATTTGAACGTTGATCGCCGAGATCGTCCCGACGGTTTCCTCGGTCGTACGCCCGCACTTGTGCACCGGCAGGCCCAGCTCCGGATCTACCTGCGCCGAGGTCGCCGTCCACCCGCAGTACGTCCGAGTGACGACGTCATCCGCCTCGACACGCGCGATCGCGGCATCGACGGTGTTGCTGCTGCACGAGTCGTCGAGGGTCGTGCAGAAGTTGATCGGCACGAATGCGGCCAGGGTGCCGAACCGGTCGGCTGGATCTACACCGCCGTCGAACGGCCCGGGTTGAAGCGCCGCGTCGCCGATCGACCCAGCGTTGCCGTTCGCGAGGACGTGGTTGTTGCTGAGGATGTACGTGTGCCCGCCGGAGTCGGCCACGATCGCCCCGAGCGTGCCCGCGGTGATGGCAGGATGACCGACCGAGACCCCGGGCGGGACGGGCCGGATTCGATCCTTCGTGGTCTGCGCCACGATGGGCCCCGTGATCAGCGGGTCAACCGGCACCCCCTCGAGCGTCTCGGGCAGCTCGGGCGGGCCGAGCGACTCCGTGTACACCTCGATCACCGGATCTCCTTCGGCGTCCAGGCCGAGGCCCGTACCGACGACGCCCTCGAGCGTCAGGAGCTCGGAGGCGTGACGTTCCTGGACCGACATGGCCGCGTCGACCTCCCCTTGCGGAGGAGCCGGAGCTCCGGGATCTCCCGCTGTGGCTACGGCCGTCGTCGGCGCCAGAGCAGCGACCGCGCCGAGTACGACGGCCGCCAAGAGGAGCCGCTTTGACAACCGTGTCCCGCCTGATTCGCACATGTGCGTCCCGAGCGCGGGCCGACGCTCGACACCGCAGCGTAGCGCGGCGTGTCCTGGAGCGCGCTACGCGGCCGCGGCGGCCTTCGCAGGGAGGACCTTGCGGAGGAACGCGCCGGTGAAGCTCTCCTCGACCTCCGCGAGGTGCTCGGGCGTTCCGGCCGCGAGGATCTCGCCGCCCGCCTCGCCGCCCTCGGGGCCGAGGTCGATCACCCAGTCGGCCTGCTTGATCACGTCGAGGTTGTGCTCGATCACGAGCACCGTGTTGCCCGCGTCGACGAGCCGTTGGAGCACCTCGAGCAGCTTCTCGATGTCGGCGAAGTGGAGCCCCGTGGTCGGCTCGTCGAGGATGTAGAGCGTCCGCCCGGTCGCGACCTTCGAGAGCTCCGACGACAGCTTCACCCGCTGCGCCTCGCCGCCCGACAGCGTCGTCGCCGGCTGGCCGAGCTTGACGTAGTCGAGGCCGACGTCGTGCAACGTCTGGAGACGCCGCCGCAGCTTCGGGATCTTGGCGAAGAACGCCAGGGCCTCCTCGACCGACATCTCGAGCACGTCGGCGATCGACTTGCCCTTGAAGCGCACCTCGAGGGTCTCGCGGTTGTACCGCTTGCCGCCGCACGTCTCGCACGGCACGTACACATCCGGCAGAAAGTGCATCTCGATCTTGATCTGCCCGTCGCCCTTGCACGTCTCGCAGCGGCCGCCGCGAACGTTGAACGAGAACCGCCCCGGCTTGTAGCCGCGCACCTTCGCGTCCGGCGTCTGCGAGTAGAGCTCGCGGATGTGGTCGAACAGCTTCGTATACGTCGCCGGGTTCGACCTCGGCGTCCGGCCGATCGGCGACTGGTCGATGTCGATCACCTTGTCGAAGCAGTCGATCCCCTCGACGTCATCGTGGTCACCCGGCTTCACTCGGATCCGGTTCAGGCGGTTCGCGAGCGCCTTGTAGACGATCTCGTTCACGAGCGTCGACTTGCCGGATCCCGACACGCCAGTCACGCAGACGAACTTGCCGACCGGGAAGTCGACGTCGATGTCCTTGAGGTTGTGCATGCGCGCCCCGACGACGCGGAAGGCGCCCAGGTCGAGCTCCCGCCGGGGCGGGACGGCGATCGAGCGCGCGCCGGAGAGGAACCGGCCGGTAACCGACTCCTTCGCCTTCTCGACCGCCCTCGCCGTCCCCTCGGCGACCACCCGGCCGCCGTGCTCGCCCGCACCCGGCCCCATGTCGACGAGCCAGTTCGCAGACCGCATCATCTGCTCGTCGTGCTCGACGACGAGCACGGTGTTGCCCAGGTCGCGCAGCCGCTCGAGCGTCCCGATCAGCCGGTCGTTGTCGCGCTGATGGAGGCCGATCGACGGCTCGTCGAGGATGTAGAGCACGCCGACGAGCTGCGAGCCGATCTGCGTCGCGAGCCTCAGGCGCTGCGCCTCGCCACCCGAGAGCGTCGCAGCCGCACGATCGAGCGCGAGATAGCCGACGCCGACATCGGCCAGGAACGTCAGCCGCTCGCGGATCTCCTTGATGATCCGCTGGCCGATCAGCTGCTCGGTCTCGGTCAGGTCGAGCTCGTCGAGGAAGTCGAGCGCCCGCGTCACCGACATCCGCGTGAACTCGTGGATCGAACGGCCGCCGATCGTGACGGCGAGCACCTCGGGCTTGAGCCGCGCGCCGCCGCAGGTCGGGCACGGCCGGAAGCTCATGTACTCCTCGATCCGCTCGCGCTGCTGCGCCGAATCGGTCTCCCGGTAGCGCCGCTGGAGACTCGGCACGAGCCCCTCGAACGCGAGCATGTACGAGCGCTTCCGCCCCATGCGGTTGCGGTACTGGACGTAGACTTTGTCGCCGCCCGTGCCGTGCAGGAAGTAGCCCTGCTCCTGCTCCGTCAGCTCGCTCCACGGCTTCGACGTGTCGATCTCGTAGCGGTCGGCGATCGCCTGGATCACCGACTCGTAGAAGCTCGAGCTCCCGACCGACCAGGGCACGAGCGCGCCCTCGTCGAGCGAAAGCGACGGGTCGGGGACCAGCAGATCGGGGTCGATCTCCTGCTGAGCACCGAGACCGGTACAGCGCGGGCAGGCGCCGTGCGGCGAGTTGAAGGAGAAGATCCTCGGCTGGAGCTCGGGCAGCCCGACGCCGTGCTCGGGGCAGGCGAACTGCTCGGAGAAGAGCATCCCATCGCCGTCGACGAGATCGACGACGACCAGTCCGCCGGCGAGCGCGAGCGCGGTCTCGACAGAGTCGGTCAGCCGGTGGCGGAGGTCGTCCTTCATCACGAGGCGATCGACGACGACCTCGATCGTGTGCTTGAACTTCTTGTCGAGGACGATCTCCTCCTCGAGCAGCCGCTGGTCGCCGTCGACCTTGACGCGGGTGAAGCCCTCGCCGCGGAGCTGCTCCAGGAGATCCCGGTACTCGCCCTTCCGGTCGCGGACGACCGGTGCGTTGACCGTGAACTTCGTCCCTTCCGGGAGCCGCAGCACCTGGTCGACGATCGACTGGACGCTCTGCCCGGCGATCGGCCGCCCGCAGACCGGACAGTGCGGCCGCCCGACCCGTGCGTAGAGCAGGCGGAGGTAGTCGTAGATCTCGGTGACGGTGCCGACCGTCGAGCGCGGGTTGCGCGACGTCGTCTTCTGGTCGATCGAGATCGCGGGCGAGAGCCCGTCGATCGAGTCGACGTCGGGCTTCTCCATCATCTGCAGGAACTGGCGCGCGTAGGCCGAGAGCGACTCGACGTAGCGGCGCTGACCCTCGGCGTAGATCGTGTCGAAGGCGAGGGACGACTTGCCCGACCCGGAGAGGCCGGTCACGCAGATCAGCGCGTTCCGCGGCAGCCGAACGGTGACGTTCTTGAGGTTGTGCTCGCGGGCGCCGTGAACGACGAGCTCTTCGGCAGCCATCGCGCCTACTCTAGCCCTGCGCCCGGATAGAACAGATGTTCGTGTGCGACCGTCATCGGAGACACCCCGCAGTCTCTCTGCGAGAGCCGTCCAGGTTGATCCCCGACGAGGCGGACGCCGTCATCCGCAAGGCGCTCGACCGCGAGAGGACTATCGCGCCACTCGTGGCGATCCTCGTCACGCGGATGGAGGCAGCCTTCAGAGGTTGACTTCCACGCCGTCGAGAAAGACGCGCTCGACCTCCAGCCGGCTCGAGAGCACGAGGAGATCGGCCCGCTTTCCCTCCTCCAGGCTCCCCACCTCGACGTCGATGCCGGATCTCTCGGCCGGCGTGAGGCTGGCCATCCGCACCGCGTCGGCGAGCGGAACCCCCACGGCGTGGACCATGTTGCGCACCATCGCGTCCATGCCCGTGACCGAGCTCGCCAGCGTGTCCCCGACCCTCCCGACCTTCCCGTCGCTCGTGAAGGGCTCCCCGTCGTCGGCCGGCCCGAAGACGTACTCGCCCGGGGGCAGGTCGAGAGCGCGGCTCGAGTCGGTCACGAGGCACAGCCGGTCGGGCCCCTTGACCCGATAAGCGAAGTCGAGCAGCTCCGGGGCGAGATGCTCGAGATCGGCGATCACCTCCGTCGACATCTCAGCGTGACCGAGCGTGAACTCGGCCATGCTGCCGTGCATGGGAAAGCCCAAGCGGGCGCGGACGCTCTCGATCGAGCTCATCGCGCACCAGAAGTGGTCGACGTGGCGCAGGCCGGCGGCGAGCCCTCGTTCCATCTCGGCCCAGCTAGCGTCCGAGTGCCCGCACGTGACGAGGTACCCGCGCTCGGAGGCCTCGCGGTAGAACGGCTCCGCGCCGGGCAGCTCCGCGGCGCACGTAGCGACGCCGACGATGCCGAGATCGAACCAGGCCCGGTACTCGTCGGGGTCGGGATCGCGGCGACCGGCGGCCGGATGGCAACCGAGCATGTCGGGGGCGAAGTACGGGCCGTAGAGGTGCGCGCCCCCGATCCGCGCGCCGCGGCCAGGCTCCCAGCCGTCGCGCGCCGCCGCACAGGCGGCGAGCATCGCGTCGATCCGCTCCTTCGAGCCCGTGGACGTGGTCGGAAACAGCGTCGTCGTGCCGTGTCGCAGATGCGCTTGCGCGACCCGGACGACGTCCTCGACGGTTCCGTCCATGACGTCTGCCCCGCCGCCACCGTGCAGGTGGATGTCGACGAAGCCCGGGACGACGAAGCGGTCGTGGACGTCGACGATCTCTGCGTCGTCGGGAACAAAGACCTGCGCCCGCGGGCCCGAGGACGCGATCCAGCCGTCCTCGACGACGAGAGCTCCGTCGGGCACGACGTCGGCCGGCAGGACGAGCGTCCCGCCCAGGAACGCGAGGGTCGTCACACGGGGAGCGAATCCCAGTAGGACTTGCCACGGCGCGCCGCCTCGACGCAGTCGTCCCAGGGCGGGTATTCGTAGTTGACGAACTCGATCTCCATCGACACCGGGCCGTCGAAGCCCGAACCGCGGAGGTCGGCGAGCATGCCGGGGATGTCGAGGTCGCCCTCGCCGAGCGGAGGGAAGTCGAGCGAGCCCTGTCCGCCGCGCTTGTCCTTCAGATGGACGTGCCCGATGCGGCCAAGCCCGCGCTTCAGGTCGTCCTCGGGCCGGGCGCCCGTGTAGTAGACGACGTTCCCCGGGTCGTAGTTGATCTGGATCCACGGGTGGCCGATCTCGTCGAGAAGCCGGACCCCGGCCTCGGCGGTCGGGAGCAGGTTCGAGTCAGTCTCGATGCAGAGACGAATCCCGGCGGCCTCGGCCTCGTCGGCGATCGCCCGGACGTTCGCCTTGAACGTCTCCACTTCGTCCGGGGTCTCCGCGTCGCCGGTGAACGTGTTCAGGACCTGGATCCCGAGCACGCGCCCCGCGTTCAGGACGTTGCGCAGCCGGCGCACGCCGAGCTCCGTGTGGAGCGCGGCGTGGCCGCTCATCGAGACGCAGGTGAGTCCGTGGCGGTCGAGCGCCTTCGCGCAGTTGTCGATCTCCGCCGGCCCGAGGTTGTCCGGGTCGAGATGCTCGAGGAAGTCCTTCACAGCCCCGATCTCGACGTTCTCGAAGCCTGCCTCCGAGAGCCCGAGGAGCGCCTCCTCGAGCCGGTAGGGCTTGAAGCAGATCGACGACCCGGTCTGGATCCAGCTCACGTCAGCCTCCTATCGCGGGCAGGGCCCGGTGCAAGCCATGCCAGGCACGGACATGTCACGGGGACAGGCCCGGGGACGTGCCTGCACGGGCCACGGCCAGCCGCCCTTCCTGTTGGTGTTCTCAAGAGCGGCCCCATACCCGACGATCGCCCACGACGTGCAACCGTCCGAAAGAGCCACGCTGTAGGGACAGTCCCCGGGACACGCCTCGAACGATCACGCCGCCTCCTGGCCAGGGAGCTCGAGCCCCCAGACGTCACGATGGAAATCGACGAATCCCTCCGGATAGTCCCACGTGTCGATCGCACAGACCAGCACCGCCGGCGTCCCGGACTCGAGCGCGACCCGGGCGCGGGAGAGCGCACCGTCGAGCTCGGCGGGCGCGGAGATGCGCTCGCCGTGCGCGCCCGACGCGACGGCGATCGCGGCGAGGTCCGGCTGCGCCTCGAAGTCGACGGCGAGGTAGCGCTCTCCGGTCGCCTTCGTGATCCACTTGACCCAGTGGAGGCTCGCGTTGTCGAGCACGACCCAGAGGACGGGAGCGCCGTACTGGACTGCCGTCGGGATCTCCTTCAGGTACATCTGGAACGCTCCGTCGCCGGTGACGCAGACCACGTGCGAGCGCGGCCGTGCGAGCTTCGCGCCGATCGAGCCCGCGACGCCGAGCCCCATGACCGTCTGCTCGGCCGGCGCGACGCAGCCGCGGTGCTCTGTCACCTTCACGTACGGGCAGTAGTACGACCAGAGGTCCTGACCGCCGTTCTCGTGGACGAGCACGAAGCCCTCGGGGAAGACACGGTTCAGCGCGTGGACGACCTGCTTCGTCTTCAGAGTGTCGCCCTCGGGCACGCAGTCGCGCTCGATCTCCGCCTCGTAGGACTCCTTGAAGGAGACGAGCTCCGCCGTCCAGGCGCGAGCGGCCACCGGCGACACGGCCTCGACGAGCTGGGCAAGCACGCGCTTCGCGTCACCGACCACCGGGGCATCAGGCCGGACGTTCCGACCGATCTCGAACGGGTCGACGTCGACCTGGGCCACCCGGGCCCCCTCGGGGAAGTACACGCCCATACCGCTCTGGAGCTCCTCCAGACGTGTCCCGACGAGCAGCACGGAGTCGGCTTCGTCGAGCGGCCTTGCACTCGATCTCGTCCGGTAGAGGCCGACGCCGCCGAAGGCGAGCCGGTGCGCCTCCGAGATCGATCCGCGGCCGGACGGCGTGGTGAGCACCGGCGCGTCGAGACGCTCGGCCAGAGCGACGATCTCGTCCTCGGCGCCGGACAGCCCGACGCCCCCGCCGGCGTAGATCACGGGTCGCTCGGCGCTGTCCAGCAGCGCGGCGGCGGCGGCGATCAGCGACGGGTCGCCCGCCGTGCGGAGGTCCGCAAGCGCCTGCCTGTACGGGGGGATGGCGGCATCCGACAGAGCGACATCGCCGGGGATCTCAACGAAGACGGGCCCCGGCTTGCCGGTCTGCGCGAGCTCGAAGGCGCGCTCGATCGTCCAGGCCGTCCGCTCGGGAAGGTCGATCCGGACCGCCCACTTCGTGATCGGCCGCGCCAGCTCGAGCGACGGCGTGTCCTGAAAGCCGCCCATCCCCTCGTGCACGCGGCTCGCGGCCGAGCAGACGCAGACGATCGGGCTGCACGCGTAGTGGGCCTCGAGCAGGCCTGGAACCAGATTGGCCATTCCGGGGCCCGGGCTCGAGTGGAGGACGCCGACCTTCCCCGAGACCCGCGCGTAGGCCATTGCGAGAAAGACCGCCGAGGTCTCCATGCGGACCAGCACCGCCGTGATGGTCTTGCTCTCCGCGAGGTCGTTGTAGAGAAACAGCGGGTTCCCGGGCAGGCCGAAGACGTACTCGACCTGCTCTGCCTCGAGAGCCTCGACGACGGACGCCCACGGCTTCTTCTCAGATGACATCGCACCATCCCATGACGGCGGCAGCGAGCGACCTCGCCGCGGCGATGATCTCCTCGAGGGCCACGCTCTCGTCCCGGCAATGCGCAAGCTTCACGTCGCCCGGGCCGAAGACGACGCTCGGGATCCCGGCCGCCTCGTAGAAGGAGGCGTCGGACGCGGCCCCGAACGCGACCGGGTGCTCCGGGCTCGGCGGCGGGAACGGCTCGCCGCTGACCTGCTCGTGCGCCCGCACCAGTGTCTGCACGAGCTCGTGCTCCCACGGTGTCGACGCCGGCGGCCAGTTGTTCACCCACTCGAACCGGGGCGGGTGGTCGCGCAGCCAGGTGTCGAGCATGCAGGCCCCGAGGACGTACTCCTCGACCTGGTCGATCACGTCCGCCGCCGACTCGTCCGGCGGATACCAGAGCGAGTAGGCGAGCTCAGCTCGGTTCGAGAAGTAGAACGGGATATCGAGCCCCGGGTCGGAGTAGAAGACCCCGGGGAGGATCGAGAAGAACCCTGGCATGAAGTACGGATGGCGCTTCGTCATCCCCCACTGCCGCTCGAGCTCCTGGAGCGCCTCGACGATCTTCACGCCCTTCTCGAGCGCATTGACGCCGATCTCGTCACCGGGCCCGCCGGGGCGGATCGCCAGCGCGCGGTTGCCGCAGTGTGTCGACTTTCCCTCGACGTGGATACGGAAGTACCAGTTGCCCGGAGCGATCGGCGAGATCGTCAGCGGCCGCGGCAGCGACGTCGGCTCGGTCACGATCGCAGCGTCGGCCCCGAAGCCGGCGCGGATGCAGGCGCTCGTACCCAGCTCGTGCTGCATCGTCTCCTCGCCCACGACCGAGTGGAGGAGCAGGTCCCCCTTGAGCTCGACTCCCTCGTCGTGGAGCGCCTGCGCCACGAGCCACATCGCCGTCCCGCCCGCCTTCATGTCGGTCGACCCGATCCCGTAAAGGCGTCCGTCGCGGATCTCGGGATTCCACGGGCTCCCGTTCAGCCAGCTCTCGGGCTCGACCGGCGGCACCGTGTCGACGTGGCCGTTCAGAACGAGCGAGCGACCTCCGCCCGCGCCGCGGCGGACGCCGACGAGGTTGCGCCGCTCCGGATCCTCCGCGACCCAGTGGGTCTCCAGCCCGGCCGCGGCGTACCGCTCAGCCAGGAGCTCGTTGACCCGCGTCTCCCCGCCGATTACCTCCTCGCGCACGACCCCGGCGAATGCCGGGTTGACCGAGTTCAGCGCCACGAGCTCGGTGAGAAGATCGACGGCCGTGTCGCCAAGCGCGTCGATCCGGTCGAGTATCCGTGTGGTGGTCTGCATTAGCGCGTTCGACCTCGAGGTGCGCGATCGCACAAGACGACCCACATGTCAGACGATCTCGATCTCCCCGCTCGCGAGCGAGCGATTTGCAGCGAGCGCGACGCGCAACGCGAGCGTCGCCTGCTCGGCCGTTCCTCGTTCAACGGAATTGCCGCGTTCGATGCAGTCGACCAGGTATGCGATCTCCGCGCCCCACGGATCGACCATCTCGACGGCCACCGACTCGGTCAAGCCGTCGACGGGATGGACTCGAAGGAAGCTCTGGGTGTCACCGCCGATGTTTCCGCCGTCCTCTGCGGGCGCCGCGCGGAATCCGTGCTCGACCACCCCGTGCTCGCACACCACCCTGATTCCCGCCGAGAACGGATAAGAAGTCGGCATCGCCATGGATCCCTCGACGGACGCCTCCGCCGCGTCGTACTCAACGAGGGCCTGCACGTGCATCGACTGCGGCCCGGCGGGGCGCGCGAGGACGCGCGCCGGTGTTCCCATCAGCCAGTTCGCCTGGTCGAGGTCGTGGATCATCAGGTCGACAGGGGTTCCCCCGGACTGCTCGGGATCGCGCATCCAGTCGTTCCAGTCGGCAGGCGGCGAGAGCCGATACGCACTGAGCGCGAGCGGGCGCCCGAGCTCGCCCGAGGCGACGCGCCGCTCGATCTCGACGTAGTCGGGGAAGAAGCGGAGCACCATCGCGACCATCAGCAGGCGGCCGCTCCGCGTCGCTGCCTCGCCGATCGCCTCCGCGTCTGCGAGCGTGAGCGCGATCGGCTTCTCGAGCAGGACGTGCTTACCTCCGTCGAGCGCGCGCACGGCGGTCTCGCGATGCAACGGCGTGGGCAGGCAGATGTCGACCAGGTCGATCTCCGGGTCTGCGAGCACGGCATCGACATCGGTCGTGAACTCGGCGCCGAGCCCATCCGCGACCTTCAACGCCCGCGCCGCCGAGCGTGAGCAAACGGTCTTGACCCGGACACGCTCGCCGAGCGCCACGAACCCGGGCGCGTGCGTCGCCCCCATGAAGCCGCCGCCGAGGATCGCCACCGTGATCACGCGCACACCTGCGAGTGCTCTTCCAGAAACGCCGCCTGCAGCTCGTTGAACTGATCCGGGATCTCGTAGAAGGGCGCGTGCCCCATCTCCGGCCACATGTGGAGCCGGGCGTCCGGGATCCGGGCCGCGATCGCCCGCGACAGGTGCGCGGGCGTGAGGAAGTCCGACTCGCCGACCGTGACGAGCGTCGGCGCGACGATCGCCGTCAGACGATCGAGCGTGTCGTGTGAGAGGCACGCGGCGGCCTGGTCGCAGAATCCGTCCACCGTCTGCGGAAAGGGCGCCTCGCGCTCCTCGCGCTCGAGATCGTCGAGCACACCGTCACGATCCAGGTATCCGGGCGTGAAGACGAAGAGCCATCGCCCGCGAGCCGCCTCGACGCGATTGAGCGAGCGAGCCGACTCCTGCCAGCACCGAAACAGAGTTGTGATCCACGCGTCCGCACGGGCCCACGTGCAATGGAGGGTCAGCGACCGGACGAGCTCCGACCGACGCAGCGCGATCTGCTGGGCGATCGTTCCGCCCATCGAGGCGCCGACGACGTGCGCCCGGTCGATGCCCAGCGCGTCGAGGAGCCCCGCCGCGAGGTCGGCGAACAGCTCGGTCGTGTACGGGCCCCGCGGGCCCTCGGTCCGGCCGACTCCGGGATTGTCGAAGACGACGACCCGGTAGCGCTCCTTGAGAAACTCGGTCTGGAGTCCCCACGCGGCGCTGTCGGCGGTGATACCGGCGACGAGGAGCACCGGGTCGCCGGACCCGTGCTCCTCGAAGAAAACCCGGTAGTCGCCCACCTCAGCGACGGGCATCTGGAGAGCCTCCCACGCTTGCCCCGCCCTACCGGGCGCGACCCCGCGTTCTCGTGTAGCGCGGCTCCAGCTTGTCGTGCACGTCCTCCATGTCACGCACGAGGTTGACGACCGCCCGGGCGCACCACCCGAGGAACTCCTCTCCCTGCTCCGCAGTCGACTCGCTTGGGGCGCCCCAGACGCCACCCCCGTCCTCGAGGAGCGACCAGAACGAACCCGGTGTCGCGAGGAAGAGCGGATCGAGGAGCGCGAGCGGATTTGTGCGGAGCTCGGGTAGCTCGGGGGTGTAGTCGCGCACGCGATCCATGTCGCAGAGCTCCTCGTTGATCGCGAGCACGATCGACGTCTCGCCGACGTTTGCGTGAATCCCCACGCTCCCGGACAGGTACTTCTCGGCCTCTTCGGGCGCGAGCCCCGCCCAGTAGGGGAACGGGTAGATTCGGACGCCCTCCGGAAGGTCGTCGAACACGCGCGCGGCGGCGAACTCGAGCGCGTGCGAGTTGCAGTAGTGCCCGTTCAGCAGGACGATGCGGGTGAAGCCGACGTCCGCGAGCGAGCGGCAGACGTCGGCAACGAGATCGAGGAACGTGTCCATGCGCAGATGGACGAGCCCGTGGGCCCCGCGGTGGTCGTGGGCGATCCCGAACGGGATCGGCGCGCCGACGATCGCGTTCAGCTCTCCGGCGGCGCGCTTGGCGACCTCCGTCGGGATGTAGACATCCGTCCAGAGCGGCCCATGGTCGCCGTGGTCCTCGGTCGAGCCCACGGGCACGATGACCGTGTGCCCGCCGCCTTCGAGATACTCGCGCACCTCGAGATTCGTCATCTCGGGCATGAAGATCGAGCGGGCCATGCCCCCTCCTTCCATTCGTTCAGGACAGGCCGAGCGAGCGCAGGTGATCGTACGAGGACTTCATCGACCGGTCGACCTCCTCGAGCGGGGGCCACGGCTCGCCCTGGAACTCGATCTCCACCGCGTACGGCCCCGTGTAGCCCGCCTCGTCGAGCACACGTAGGACGCCGGCGAAATCAACCGAGCCCTCACCGACCGCCGGGAAGTTCCAGACGCCCTTGCCGCCCGTCGTCTCCTTGAGATGGACGTGCGCGAGGTACGGCGCGATCTTCGGGATGTCGTCGACCGCCTTCACCCCTCCGTAGTACTCGCAGTTGGCCGTGTCGTAGTTGACCTTGATCGACTCGCGACCGATCTTCTCGAGCAGCGGCACCGTCTTCTCGCCCGAGGCCATGATGTCGCCGTGGATCTCCAGAGCGACGACGATGCCCTCGGCCTCGGCCGCATCCGCGAGCTCGTCGATGTTGGCGAGGAACCCGCTCTCTGACTCCTCCTGGCTCGCGTGCCCGCCGACGGCGGTGTTGACGATCGGGATGCCGTACCGCGCCGCCCAGCGCACCGCCTTCACGCCGTGGTCGAGCCCATCGCGGGTGGTCAGGTCGGAGTGGCCCGACAGCGACACGGGCGTGAGACCGTAGCCGTCGAGCATCCGCTTCACCTCGTCGGTGCCGTTCAGGACGACGTGGTCGGTCCAGTCGGGGACGGCCGTGAGCTCGACGTGCGCGAAGCCCGCGTTGGCGATCCCCGTCAGCGCTTCCTCGAAGGAGTACGTGTGGTAGCTGTTCGTGTGTCCCGCGAGCGGGTTCTCCACTGCGCCTGACCTCCTGTCACGGATCGGTAGGGAGAGTTCCTACCACCGTCCCTCCGCCTCGGTCAAGCGGGCGGCTGCCGGTGCTTGCGGCGAAACGCCCTCCAGGTGAGCGCCCAACGCGCCGGATCGTCGTGGGGATCCTGCTTCATGCGGTGCACGGTGCTGCGGTGCGGGGCCGAGAGAACGAGCTCCGGCTGCTCGCGCGCCTCGCGGCACACCTGCTCGATGATCTCCGCGTAGGCGTCCAGATCGGCCTTCGTCACGGACTCTGCCGGCTCGAGCGTCACCGGCTCGGGCACGAGCCACGGCTCGTGGCTGGGGAAGTAGGTGGAGACCCCGAAGTCGGCGGTCCGCCGGGAGACGTCGAGCGTTCCGACGCCGGTCGCCTCGGTCAGCTCGGCCAGGCTGTAGCGGACCTGCTCGAGCCGCCGATCCGCGTTCCCGTCCGCGTACGAAACCCTGAGGCCGGGGATCTTCGCGAGCCTGGCCGCGAGGTAGTTGTTGTTCAGGACGGCGGTCTCGGCGACCTGCCTGATCCCCTCGGCCCCGAGGCTCGCCACCCAGGCGTAGGAGCGGACGACCGTGGCCGCGACGCCGTGGAACGCGCGCACCTTGCCGATCGAGTCGGGGCGGTCGTGGTCGAGGAAGAAGCGGTCGCCGTCGCGCTCGACGATCGGCGTGGGCAGGAAGCGCGCGAGCTCCTCGGTGACGCCCGACGCTCCGCAGGGCATTCCAGTCGAGCAATGCGGCGACGAGAAGGTCTTGTGGAGGTTGAACTGGCAGAGGTCGAACCCGGCGTCCCGCGCCCGCGTGATCCCGAGCATGCCGTTCGCGTTCGCCTGGTCGTAGTGGCACAGGCCGCCCGCCTCGTGGACGACGTCGACGATCTCGTCGATGTGCGGGTTGAAGATGCCGGTGTCCTCGGGGTTCGTGATCATGAGGCCGGCGGTACGCTCGGAGACGGCCGCGCGGATCGCGTCCGGCTCCGGATACCCCTTCTCACCGGGGTAGACGGTGATCACCTTGAAGCCGGCAGTGGCCGGGCACGCGGCATCGCACGGATGCGAGTAGATCGTGGTCACGATCTCGTCGCGATGCCCTTCGCCGTTAGCCTCGTGGTAGGCACGGATCATGCGCGCATTCGCGTACACCCCCTGCGAGCCGCCCGCGGGCTGGAACGAGAACCGGTCCATGCCCGAGAGCTCGCAGAGCACTTGCTCGAACGCGTGCACGATCCCGAGTAGGCCCTGAACCGTCTCGTCATCCTGGAGCGGATGGAGGTCGGCGACGTTCGGCGAGCGGATCAGCTCCTCGTTGACGCGGGGGCTGTGCTTCATCGTGCAGGTGCCGCGACCGAGAGCGACCGTCACGGCCTCGCCGAGCGTCTCCTGCGAAAGACGGAGGTAGTGGCGGAGCACCTGGGGCTGGGACAGCTCCGGCAGCGCCGGCGGCTCGCTGCGGCGAAGCGACGGCGGGATCGCGGCGAGCGCGTCGCCGGCGACCTCCGCGAGCTCGGGCTCGACCTCGGGCACCGCGTAGCCCCGCTCGCCCGGGCTCGAGAGCTCGAAGACGAGCGGCTCGTTCCAGCTCGCCTGGTGGAACGGCCGGAGCGTCACCGGAGCACCTCCTCGAGCGTCGTCGCGAGCCGGTCGAGGTCGGACTTCGCGTGCACCTCGGTGAACGAGTAGAGCGCGCTCTGCCCGAGCTCGGGGAACTCCGTCGAGAGATCCTTGCCGCCGAAGATGCCGCGCTCGCGGAGGGCGGCGTTCACCTTTGCGACCGTCCTGCCGCTCGCGCCGAAATCGACGACGACCTCCTTGAAGTACGGCGCCGCCAGCGCCGGGGCGCGCACGCCTGGCAGCTCGTCCAGGCGGGCGGCCGCGTAGCGCGCGCGCTGCAGGATCCCCTCGCCGAGCTCCGCCAGGCCCTGAGGGCCGAGCAGGGAGAGGTACACGGCCGCGGCGATCGCCCAGAGGTTCTGCGTCGTACCCGCGTACTCACGCGAGTCGCCGCGCTGGACGTACGAGGTCCGCTCCCAGGTAACGTCGCCGAAGCCGCTCTCGCCGTCGACGTCGGTCGAGGCGATGCCGATCAGGCGAGTCGGGTACTCGGCGATGAACCGCTCCTCGTCCGGCGTCGCGATGAAGCCGGCCAGGCCGCCGCCGTAGTGCATGTGCACGCCGAGCGGCTGGAGCTCGCCGCAGACGATGTCAGCGCCGTAGCGGGCAGGCGCCTCGAGAACGCCCAGCGAGATCGGGTCGACGCCGACGACCGCGAGCGCGCCGGCGTCGTGGGCGAGGGAGGCGATCTCGGCGGCGCGGGGCTCGAGCGTCCCGAGGTAGCCCGGGTTCTCGAAGTAGACGCAGGCCGTGTCGTCCGAGAGCCCGGCCTCGAGCGCTTCGAGGTCGGTGAGGCCGTCGGTCGGGTCGAACGGGAGCGCTACCACGTCGACCCAGGGCTTGCAGTAGCCCTCGATCACCGAGAGCCGCTCCGCACCGATCGCGCGAGGCACGAGCGCCGTGCCCCGGCCGGTCACCCGTGCTGCCATGCAGATCGAGGACGCGGCGGCCGTGGCCCAGTCGTACGTCGGAACGCTGACCGCCTCGAGCTCGACGAGCTCGCCGACCATGCTCGCGTACTCGAACAACGCCTGCAGCTTTCCGTGATCCGAGTACGTATCGCCGTCGTAGGCGGTCACGAACTCGGCCCGGTTGATGATCTCGTCGACCACGGCGGGGACGTCATGCTGCCAGCAGCCGCCGCCGAGGAAGGAGAGGCTTTCGGCGCAGCTCGTGTTGCGGTCGAGCTGCTCTCCGAGGTGGCGGCGCAGGGTGAGCTCGCTTCGAAACGGGCCCGGGAGATCGAGTGGGCGCTCAAGCAGGAGCCGCTCGGGGATCGCCGCGTAGAGCTCTTCGATCGAACCCGCGCCGATCTCCCGCAGCATCTCGTCGCGGATCCGCGGCACGGAGTTCGGGATGTACGGATGCGGGGGAGTGGCCTGCGCCATCGAACCTCCTTGGATGTCTAGGTGGAGACGGGGTAGACGATCTCGCGGTTGTAGCCGGTGACGATACGGGCGTAGCCGGTGAAGGCGTCGTCGAGCACCGGGTCTCCCGTGTCGACGAGGAGCGGCTCGCCTCGCAGTGCGGCGATCTTCGCCTCCGTCGCGACCACGACGAGCCGTCCGACCCCCGCCGCCCGGAGAACGGCGGGGCTGAGTTGCTGGTTGCCGCGGCCGAGCAGGAAGCCCTGGCCACCGACGGGCGTCACCACCACCGTGGCGACGTCCGCATCGGCGAGAAGCTCGAGCAGGCGCCGCTCGTCTGCGTCCGCCGCCACAAGCCGGCCTCCGCGCACAGCGTCGACTCCGAGGAGCGCATGGTCGTAGCCCAGCCGCGCGAGCACGGCTCCGGCCGTCGTGCCCGGGCCGACGAGACAGAGCTCGGTGGGTCCCAGGCGATCGAGGACGTGGGCGGCGATCTCGGCTTGCGCGACCTCTTCCCCGGGGAGGCTTCGGGCCTTGCGGCCCTGGACGAGGCGCGGCTGGACCGGGACCCGGAGGTGCCCGAGCAGGCGTGGCGAAAGGACGCCGGCCCGGAGCGCCTCCTCGTCGACGTCGAGCACCTCGGCCGGCCGTGCCGGCCGCGCCGTTCCCTCGAGGACCAGCGCGGCGAGTTCTCCGGCACGTCGCGGAGTGACTCCGAACACCGCCGAGTGCATCTTCACGCCGGCGGGCACCCCGAGCACGGGGACGCGATCGCCGACAGCGGCGAGCACGTCGACGGCAGTGCCGTCGCCGCCAACGAACAGGAGGAGGTCGACGCCGCGTGCGGCGAGTTCCGCGGCGGCTGCGCGGGTATCGGCGGAGGTCGTCTCGCCCGGCGGGACTTCGCCGACCGCCTCGGCCGCGATGCCGGCGGCCCGCGCCTCGTCCACACCCATCGCCCCGGGTGCCGCGAGCAACGCGAACGAGTGCCGGCGGGACACGAGTGGCTCGAGTGCCTCTACCGCGCGCGCGGGCGCCATCGGGACCGCACCCAGCTCCCGCGCTCGGGCCACTGTCGCCGCACCATCCGACCCCTTTAGCCCTACCCGGCCGCCGAGCCCTGCGACCGGGTTGACGACGAGCCCGAGGGACGGCCGGGGCGCCCCGTCACTGCGGAGCGCCCCGGCCGCCATGAATCCCCTTAGAGCGGCAGGCCCGCCGGGAGCGACGTGCCCTTGAAGTACGAGTTGACCTTGTACCTCCGCGCATCGGCACGCGCCTTGGCGATGCCCGCAGGGTTTCTGTTCGCTCGTGCCACGAAGTCGTTCGTGAGCACGTCGCTCACCTTGAGCGCCTTCTTCGTCTGTTTGAGGTCGAAGGCCACCTTGAGGTAGCCGGCCCAGGCGTTGACGTCGTGCGAGCCCCAGCCCTTGCCCGCGCGTGCGCGGGCGCCGTAGCCACTGGCCAGCTCGACCATCGAGTTGAGCGCCACCTGCGGCGAGATCAGTCGCTGGAGGGCGGGGTACGCGCCGTACGTGATCTGCGCCGCGGCCCGCGGGTTGGCCTTGCCGAACTCGAACCCCTGGACGACGCCCTTGAGAAAGCGCGTGTAGAGGTCGCGCCGCCCGGCGTTCGTGAGGTCGGCCGTGCGTACCGAGTAGACGTTGGAGGGCTGCTTCGAGCCCCACTTCTGCCCCATGATGAACTTGAGGCTGATGCCCGTCCCGAAGCCCGCGGACTGCCCGATCAGCTGACCGCGAAGTCCCCACCAGACGAGCGCCGCGTCGGCCTGGCCGAGCGCAGTGGCCTGTGTCCACTGAGGGCCGAGCTCGACGTACTTCACCGACTTCGGGTCGACGCCGATCTCGACGAGCATCGGGTCGACGATCACGCTCCACCCCGCCGAGCCGAGCGCGATCGTCTTGCCGGCGAGCTGCTTGACGTCCGAGATCTTCGTGTCGTTCGGGAACGCGAAGCCGAAGACCTGTCCTGGGAACATCTCCCAGATCGACTTCACGGGGATGCCCGTATCGACCGAGAACGTGAGCACCCCGGGCGACGGAAAGCCGACGTCCGCCTGCTTCTGGGCGACGAACTTCGTGCAGGCGGTCGCGTCGAACGGGCCCGCGATCAGCTTGACGTCGCAGCCGAGGCTGCGGAAGTAGCCCTGCTTGATCGCGACCACGAGGTTGTAGTCGTCCATGACGTCCAGCGTCCCGCGCGGTGAGATCCAGGTGACCTTGTCGAGCCCATCTGTGGCTGCCGATGCCTCCCGAACCGTGAGCCCCCCGAGCAGCCCGAGGCCGAGCGCACCCGCGGCTCCTTTCTTCAGGAGGTCACTTCGGGTGACCTCGATCTCCTTGTACCCATCCTCGTCGAACTGCTGAAACACGACCTTGTCCTGCATTCCCTCCTCCGTTTCTGCCTGCTCCCGTTTGCCTACGCCTCCCAGCTCGCCCACCGCTTGCCGATGAAGTAGAACACGACGTAGATGGTGATGCCTAGTGCTGCAATGAGCAGAATTACTCCGCCGAACTCCGGCATCTGGATCAGTGACGAGAAGTAGATCAGCTGCTTCCCCAGCCCGCCGCGGTCGCTCGCGGCCACCATCTCGCCGCCGACAGCGGTCAGGAGCCCGAAAATCGAGCCGATCATGTAGCCGACGATGATCATCGGCAGCGCCAGCGGGAAGCGGATCTTGCGAAAGATCTGGAACGTGCTCGCCCCGTAGGAACGGGCGAGCGCGATCTTGGCGAGGTCGGTACGGCGAAACCCCGTGGCCGAGTTGATCAGCACCATCGGGCCCGACGCGAGAGCGACAGCGGCAACGATCGGCCAGATCGAGAATCCCTTCAGCGGCCCCGTGAGCCGCAAGAAGGGAACCAGCGCGATCATCGGCGTCACGACGAGCACGATGATGTACGGGGCAACCACCTTCTCGACGAACGGCTTCTGCGTGATCAGCGCCGCGAGCAGAAGGCCGATCGTCGAGCCGATCGCGAAGCCGATCAGAAACTCCTGCAACGTGACCCAGAGGTGGGGCGCGTAGAGGGTGCCGAAGTTGTTGACGAGCGTCTTCACGGTCGAGGTCGGCTTCGGGAACACGTACTCGGGCGTGCCCGCGATCCGGAGCACCAGCTCGACGAGGAAGAACATGCCGACCGCTAGGGCAACGATCCCCAGGATCTCCGCAGCGCCGCGCGCACCTGCGAACGAGCCCAGGGCACTGGCGTTCCCTGCGCTCGCCTCGACTGCCTCCGACTTCTCGAAGCTCGGGATCTCGTCGCGGAGCTCGCTCGGAACCTGGCTCACTGGCCTCCCACCTGCTAGTCCAGCTCCACGACGGAATGGACGTGCTTGCCGCCGGTCTCGACGACCGTCTTGATCTCCTGGACGAGGCCGACGAACTCCGGGTCGAACTGCATCTCGACAGTGCGCGGGCGCGGCAGGTCGATCTCGAAGATGTGAGCGAGGCGACCGGGCCGGGCGGTCATGACGACGACTCGGTCGGCGATGAAGATCGCCTCGGAGACGTTGTGGGTGACGAACACGATCGTCTTGCGCGTCTCCTCCCAGAGGCGCAGGAGCAGGAGGTTCATCTCGTCGCGCGTGAAGGCGTCGAGGGCTCCGAACGGCTCGTCCATCAGCAGCACCTCGGGATCCTGTGCCAGCGCGCGCACGATCGACGCCCGCTGCTGCATCCCGCCGGAGAGCTCGCGCGGGTACTTCGTGTCGAAGCCGGCGAGGCCGACCTCGGCCAGAAGCTCCTGCACCCGGGCCGCGTTGGGCGTCACCTTCTTGATCTCGAACGGAAGCTCGATGTTCTTCTGGAGATTCCTCCACGGAAGGAGGTTCGCCTCCTGGAAGATCATCCCGATCCGATCCGGCACGGGCCCGGTGACGTGCGTGTCGTCGAGCAGCACCCGCCCGCGAGTGAGCCCGTGGAGTCCTCCGACCGACCACAGGAGCGTCGTCTTGCCGCAGCCGCTCGGACCGAGCACGCAGACGAGCTCGCCGTCGCCGACGTCGAGCGAGAAGCTCTCGAGCGCGTGCACCGAGCCGGTCTTCGTCTCGTAGACCTTCGTCGCTTCCTCGATCCGGATCTTGGGCTCGGCGGTGCTCAGAACCACCCCTCTTCGTTGGGATTCGCATACTGCATGAATTCGACGACGGCGGCGCCACCAGTGCGCACGAAGGCCACCGTCAGGAATCCGTTGCCGACGTCGAACGGCTCCGCCAGAACGTCACATCCGTCGGCTGCCGCCTCGGTGCACGCTCGGTGAACATCGGGGACGCGGTATGCGATATGCGGCTCCGTCCGCAGCGGGCCGGTGACCGGGGTGTCCGGTTCGAACCGGAGGAACTCGACGTTGTAGGGATGTGCACGTGGGCTCGTCACCCAAACCCGAGTCGCCTCGACCCAGCTCTCGCCGGGCTGCTGCTCGGCCGTGACGAGGCCGATGTGATCGAATCGCGAGCGCTCGAACTGGGGCACGACGTCGTCTAGCCGGCGACCTTGCTAATTGGCAGGAAGGCTTCATAACATTCCCCACCGATCCCAGTCAAGGCAGGCGAACCAACGGTGTCGATCACAAACGTACCCGGCTCTCCGCCGCTTCTCCGCCGCCTCAACTCCGCGCTCGTTCTGCGCGCGATCCGGGAATCGGGCCCGATCTCGCGCGGCGAGATCGCGCGGGCGACAGGGCTCTCGCGACCGACGGTGAACGAGATCGCAGATGTCCTGCTCCGTGCCCGCTACGCCGACGAGAGCACGGCGAACGGAGAGGTGCGTCCGCGCCGGCCGGGCCCGCCGGCCCGGCTGCTTCGCTTCCGGGCCGACCTCACCCACGTGCTCGGCATCGATATCGGCGCGAACAAGATCCTGGCGACGGTCGCCGACCTCTCGGGAGCGATTCTCGCCATGGAGAGGCGAAGCACGGCCGGGCGAGACGATCTCGATGCACCAGCCCGCCTCGACGAGGTTCGCGCCGCCTCGACGGCGGCGCTCGCAGCAGCGGGAGTCGAGCTGCGCG
This sequence comes from uncultured Actinomycetes bacterium, assembly GCA_963712465.1. Lineage (GTDB taxonomy): Bacteria > Actinomycetota > Thermoleophilia > Gaiellales > Gaiellaceae > CAVQHY01. Next base: position 836,924 of record CAVQHY010000004.1, on the reverse strand, counting down.
AGCTCGGCGCGGTCGGCGTCGGCACTCCGGGCATCGTCGATCCTGCCGGTGGACAGGTTCGCCTCGCACCCCAGCTCGACGGCTGGGAGCGCCTACGTCTTGCGTCGGCCCTCGAGAGCGGCTTCCCCTGTCCCGTGCTCGTGGACAACGAGGTTCACCTTGCCGTACTGGCCGAGCGCTGGCGCGGCGCGGCACAGGGCGTGGACGACGCCGTCTACGTGCACGTCGGCGTCGGCATCGGCGCGGGCATCCTGATCGGCGGCGAGCTCTACCGGGGTGCGGGCGGCGCGGCCGGTGAGGTCGGCTATCTGCCGCTCGGCGAGGACCGCCCTCCGCGCAAGCCCGACCTGGGCCCGTTCGAGCTCGCCGCCGGCGGCCGGGCGTTCGCCCGGCTGGGAAGCGAGGCCGCGCGCGGCGACGCCGGTGCGCTGCTGCGCGAGCTGGCCGGCGGGGGGCCCGCAGGCGTGGACGCGGAGGTGGTCTTCGAGGCCGCCCGCCGCGGCGACGCGGCTGCGGCAGGGATCGTTGACGAGCTCGTGAGCAGGCTGGCCCGTGGAATCGCATCGCTCGTGGTCGTCCTCAACCCCGAGACGGTGATCGTCGGCGGCGGGCTATCCCGGGCAGGAGCAACACTGCTCGATCCGCTCGAGCGCGGCGTCACAGACCTCGTGCCCAGGGCACCACGCGTCGTGCTCTCCGAGCTCGGCGACGAGGCGGTTGCGCTCGGGGCGGTCAGGCTCGCGATCACGTCGGTGGAAGACCGCCTGTTCGCGTTCGAGGAGCTGACGGCCTAGTGCGCGGACACGGCCGGTGGAACGGTGGAGATCGAGCGACGGAGGTGAACTGGTGAGACTTCCATGAGGGTACTCGCGGTCGCAGCGCATCCGGACGATCTCGAGATTCTGTGCGGCGGGACGATCGCGCGCTACGTGCGGGAAGGCCACGAGGTCGTGATGTGCCACGCGACCCGGGGCAATCGAGGCAGCTACGTGCACACGAGCGACGAGATCGCCCAGATCCGCGGCGAGGAGGCGCGCCGGGCCGCCGAGGTCGCCGGCGCGGAGTACGTCTCGCTCGGCCTTTCCGACTCCGAGGTGAACGCGGCCGACCCGGACCAGCGACGTGCCGTGATCGACCTCGTTCGCGCCGCCCGGCCCGACGTGATCATCACCCACGCGAGCGGCGACTACATGAGCGACCACAACGAGGTCTCGAAGCTCGTCTTCGATTGCAGCTTCCATGCCACGCTGCCGCTCTTCGAGACCGAACGCCCTCATCACGGCCTCGTCACGCCGATCTACTTCATGGACACCGTGATGGGACTCGGCTTCGTGCCGACCGAGTACGTGGACGTGACCGACACGATCGACGTGAAGGTCGCCATGCTCGAGGCGCACGAGAGCCAGCTCACCTGGCTTCGCGACCACGACGGCGTCGACATCGTCGAGAACATGAAGACCGCGACGGCGTACCGAGGGCTCCAGTGCGGCGTACGGTACGCAGAGGGGTTCACGCAATGCCTGACCTGGCCGCGCGGGACGACGACGCGGCACCTTCCCTGAAAGGAGACCGCGTGGCCACTGAGCTCGACTTCGACTACTCGCTCGCAAGCTTCATCTCGTTCCGCGACCGGGAGGCGTGTGAGCGCGCTCGGGCGATCCGACGCGCGGAGATCGCGGAGCATCCGAACGCCGACTTCCGGATCCGAGTGGTCGACGAGCCGAGCGAGTTCTACCGGGCGTTCGCCGACGACATCGTCTCCCGCATCCGGGCGGCGCGTGACGAGAGCCGAGACTTCGTCGGCATCTTCCCGGTCGGGCCGATGCCTCAGTACGACATCGCCGCACGGACGATCAACGACGAGCGCCTCTCGCTCCGGCACGTGCACACGTTCAACATGGACGAGTACGCGAGCGAGAACGGCGACACGGCGCCGCTCTCGTGGCCGGGGTCGTTCCAGCGGGCGATGCTCGACAACTTCTTCGCGAAGGTCGACCCCGATCTCCGCCCACGGGAGGAGAACATTCACTTCCCGACGCGAGACACGATCGCCGACTACTCGAGGATGATCGAGGACCTCGGTGGAGCCGACGTCTGTTACGGAGGCATCGGCTGGTGTGGGCACATCGCCTTCTGGGAGTCACACCTCGGCTTCGAGTTCGACGGCGACATCGAGGCGTACAAACAGGCGGGCGCGCGGCTCGTGGAGCTCCACCCGATGACGATCATGCAGAACGCGCTCCACTCGTTCGGCGGCGACTGGTCGTGGGTGCCGCCGAAGGCCAACACGATCGGGCCGCGCGACATCCTCGGCGCGAAGCACCGCAGCTTCTGGCTCGACGGCGACCTCGGCGGCGGCGTCTCCTGGCAGCGGTTCATCGCGCGACTCGTCGCGCACGGGCCGGTGTCCGAGCTCGTTCCGGGGTCGATCCTGCAGACGGCCCGGACGGACTACACGATCCTCGGCGGCGTGGCCGACGACGTCGAGATCCACATGTCGTAGCTGGGACGATGCCCGACGTCGTTTGCCTCGGCATCCTGGTCGCGGACGTGATCGCACGTCCGATCGAGGAGCTACCCACTCGCGGGACCGTGGGACTCGTCGACGAGATCTCGCTCAGCACGGGTGGCTGCGCTGTCAACACGGCGAGCGCGCTCGTGCGACTCGGGCTCGCTGCGGCAGTGGCAGGCAAGGTCGGCGCAGATCCCTTCGGCGACTTCCTGCTCGAAACCCTCGACAGGCGTGGCGTGGATCGGCGTGGAGTCATCCGCGACCGGGAGGCGCCCACCTCCGCCACCGTCGCGCTGGTCGGCGCCGACGGCGAGCGGACGTTCCTCCATCTTCCCGGTGCCAACGGGCGCGTCGCGGCTGACGAGCTAGACCGGGACATCCTGTTCGGCGGGCGCGCCCTGCACCTGGCCGGCCTGCTCGTGATGCCGGAGCTGGACGGCGAGCCGGCGGCGGCGATCCTCGCCGAGGCCAGGGCTCGAGGCATCCTCACGAGTCTCGACGTCGTCTTCGACGCGACGGGCAGCTGGGAGCGGATCCTCCCGTGCCTCCCCGAGGCCGGGCTGTTCGCGCCGAGTCTGGCGGAGGGGCAGGCAATCTCGGGCGAGCGCGAGCCCGACCGTGTGGCAGCCTGGCTCCGCGACCGGGGCGTCGGCGAGGTGGCGCTGAAGATGGGCCCCGAGGGCTGCTACGCCTTGGGCGAGGGCTTCGAAGGCCATGTCGCTCCGGTCGACGTGCACGCCGTCGACGGGACGGGCGCAGGCGACGCGTTCGTCGCGGGGCTCCTCTACGGCAAGCTCGCAGGCTGGACGTTCGAGGACGCGGTTCGGCTCGGCAACGCGGCCGGCGCGCTCGCCTCGACGGCAACCGGCGCGAGCGACGGCGTGCGCGGCCTCGCGGAGACGCAAGCGTTTGCAGGTCTCGAGGTTCCAGCGTGATCACGCTCGTAACGGCCAAGCACAAGGGGTCTGACCCCTTGTGCGACTGTGTGACAAGGTCGCCGCCCCGGTCGGGCGGCGCGACGTGATCGCGCGGCTCAACCGGCTGTTCGCTGCGGACGGGCGGTGCTTCGACGTCGCGGTCGACCACGGCTTCTTCGGCGAGCACGTCTTTCTCTCCGGGATCGAGGATCTCCAGCACGCCGTCGCGACACTCGTCGAGGCGGCTCCGGACGCGATCCAGCTCTCGCCTGGACAAGCGCCCCTCCTCCAGGAGCTGCCGGGCCGAAAGCCGGCGCTCGTGCTTCGCACAGACGTCGCGAACGTCTACGGCAGCGAAGCGCTCGAGCGGCGCAACCTCTTCAGCGAGGTCGTCGAGGATGCTGTCGTCAGAGCGGTCGCACTGGACGCGGCGTGTGTCTGCGTCAACCTGCTGCTTCTGCCGGGGCAGACCGAGCTCCACCGCCAATGCGTCACCAACGTCTCGTCGCTACGGGCCGCATGCGGCCAGGTCGGCATGCCGCTCATGGTCGAGCCGCTTGCGATGAGGCCCGGTGACTCGGGCTACGGGGTGAACGGGGATGCGAACACGATCGTCGCGCTCGTCCGCCAGGCCGTGGAGCTCGGCGCCGACGTGATCAAGGCGGACCCCACCGACGATCTGGATGAGTACCCGCGCGTCGTCGAGACGGCCGGGCGCGTACCGGTGCTCGTCCGCGGGGGTGGGAGGGCAACGGACGACGACATCCTGCGCCGTACCGAGCAGCTGATCGAACGCGGCGCCGCCGGCATCGTCTACGGACGAAACGTAATCCAACACGAGCGCCCCGCGGCGATGACGAGGGCGCTCATGGCGATCGTCCACGACGGGGTGTCAGCAGACGAGGCACTCGAGCTCCTGCGTGGCTAGCCGGATCACGCGCCCGGCTGATGACCGCGTCGTCCGCTTCGGCCTGATCGGCGGCGGGCTGATGGGCCGGGAGTTCGCGAGCGCGGCGGCGCGCTGGGTGCACCTGGCTCCACTCGGCGTCCGGCCCGCGCTGGTGGCCGTCTGCGACACCAACCCCGACGTCCTCGCCTGGTACGAGCGGCTCGAGCCGCTCCCGCGCCTCACCGACAACCATCGGGAGATCCTCGACGACGAGTCGATCGAGGCGGTCTACTGCGCCGTGCCACACCATCTCCACGAGCAGCTCTACGTGGACGTCCTCCGCGCGGGCAAGCACCTCCTCGGCGAGAAGCCGTTCGGGATCGACCTCGCTGCAAACGAGGCGATCGGGCGGGAGATCGCCGCGCATCCGTCCCTGCTCGTCTGCTGCTCGTCCGAGCTTCCCTTCTATCCGGGCGGCCAGCGGGTGTGGCGCTGGATCGCCGAGCGGCGATTCGGGCGATTGCTCGAGGTGCGCTCGCTCTTTCTCCACTCGAGCGACCTCGATCCGGCGAAGCCGATCAACTGGAAGCGCGTCGCGGCGCTGAACGGCGAGTACGGCTGCATGGGCGACCTCGGCATGCATGCCCTCCACCTGCCGCTCCGGGCGGGGTGGGCGCCCAGGAACGTGCGGGCGATCCTGTCCGACGTGGTCACGGAGCGCCCGGACGGGCGAGGGGGTACCGCCTCGTGCGACACGTGGGACAACGCCGTCCTCCTCTGCGAGGCCGAGGACGAGGGCCGACCCTTCCCGCTTCGCATCGAGACAAAGCGGATCGCGCCGGGCGAGACGAACACCTGGACGACCGAGATCGACGGCACCGAAGGCTCGATCGCCTACACGTCCAAGCTCCCGAAGACGCTCCGCTGGATGGAGTACCGCTCCGGCGAGGCGCAGGCCTGGCGAACGCTCGACCTCGGGTCCGAGTCCGCCTACCCGCACATCACGGGCGCGATCTTCGAGTCCGGTTTCTCCGACGCGATCCTGCAGATGTGGGCCGCGTACCTCGACGAGCTCGCTCACGGCCGAGACGGCATGCGGCAGGACTTCTACTGCGCCACACCCGAGGAGGCGACCGCAACACACAAGCTCTTCACCGCCGCGCTCGAGTCCCATGCCCGGCACTCCGTCGTCGACGTCGAGGGCAGTTGACGCCGTGGGCGGCGACAGCGCACTCGGGAGCGCCGTCGACGAGTTCGTGGTCTCTCACGCGGACGATCTCGTCGAGCTCGTACGCTCCCTGGTTCGGCTCGACACGACCTCCGTCGACCTGTCGCCCGGGTCACGGCACACGGAGAACCAGGAGGCCGAGCTGCAGGCGCTGGTCGGCCAGCGTCTCCGTGCGCTCGGGGCCGGGGTCGACCAGTGGGAGCCCGACCCCGGGGAGCTGACCGGCCACCCGATGATGCCTCCGTGGCACCACTGGCGAAGCCGGCCGATCACGGTCGGCACCCTGCGCGGGTCAGGCGGAGGCCGGTCGCTCGTCGTCAACGGTCACGTCGACGTCGTCGCTCCCGGGGAGGGCTGGACGAGCCCGCCGTTTGCGGCCGAGGTTCGTGACGGCCGGATCTACGGACGCGGCGCCTGCGACATGAAGGGCGGCGTCGGCGCCGCGCTCTTCGCTCTCGAGGCGCTCGTGGCGTGCGGAGTCGAGCTCGCCGGCGACGTCGTCTTCGAGGCGGTCACCGACGAGGAGACATGCGCGATGGGGACGGTCGCCGCGATCGCGCGCGGCTACCGCGGCCACGCCGGCCTGGTTCCCGAGCCAACCGGCTTCGACCTCTGGGTCGCGACCCGCGGGCTTCTCCACGGCACGCTGACGGTACCCGGCCGGTCCGCCCACGCGGAGCTGAACCAGCCACCGTGGCGCGAAGGCGGCGGCGTGAACGCAATCGCGAAGTCAGCCTGGGTTCTTGCGGCGCTCGACCGGCTCAGCCTGGAATGGGCGGGACGTGAGGACAAGCAACATCCACTGCTCGGCACGCCCGGCGTCCATCCGACCGGGATTCGCGGCGGCACGTTCATCTCGAACGTTCCCGAGCGATGCGAGGTCGACCTCAACACGACCTACCTGCCCGGCAACGCCGACGAGCAGGGCTACGGCTCGATCCCGCGCGCGGAGATCGAGCGGGCGGTGGCCGAGGCGGCGGCGGCCGACGACTGGCTCGCCGAGCACGCGCCGACCTGGAGCTGGTACACGGACTATCCGCCCTCCGAGATCGATCCGCGAGCGCCGATCATCGAGACGGTGCGGGAGGTCGGCCGCGAGCTCGGCGTCGACGTCGGGCCGGAGGGCATCGACACGACGTACGACGGCGCGCTGCTGACGCTCTTCGCCGATACCCCGAGCCCCGCGTTCGGCCCGGGCGACCTGGCGCGCGCGCACGCCCCCGACGAGTGGGTGGGAATCGACGAGCTGATCCTCGCCGCCCGGCTGTACGCGCGCGTCGTCGTCGCCTGGTGCGGCCGGCGGTCGGAGTTGTGAGCCCACCCACTAATGCGTTCCGGCCGACGCTCGCTCCGAGACGGCCCGGTCGTGGCGGAAGCGGTCGAGGGCGAACGGTGCGACGAGCGCCGGAACGCGCCCACTCGCGACGAGCTCGGCCATCGTCACGCCGGCGATCGGCGTCGCCTTGAAGCCCCAAGTGCCCCAGCCTGCGTTCAGGTAGAAGCCGTCGATCTCCGTGCGGCCCATGAGCGGCGAGTAGTCAGGCGTCATGTCGCAGACGCCTGTCCACTGACGGAGGATCTTGAGCTTCGCCATGAAAGGGAAGAGATCGATGCAGCGGGCCGAGGCCTCCGAGAGAAACGCGAACGTGGAGCGGGTGGAGTAACTGGCATATCGCTCGATCTCCGCGCCGGCGACGAGCTCGCCGCGCGCGCTCTGGGAGACGTAGACGAGGAGGTCCTGCGACGCGACGATGCGGTCGAGCACCGGCTTCACCGGCTCGGTGACGAACGCTTGTAGCGGATGCGTGACGATCGGCAGACGGATTCCCGCCATCGCGGCGACAAGGCTGACGTAGCCGCCGACCGCGCACACGATCGCGCCTGCGCTGATCGAGCCACGGGACGTCCGCACGCCTGTGCAACGCCCGGCCTCGACGTCGATCCCGGTGACCTCGGTGCCCTGATGGACGTGCACGCCGAGCCGCTGCGCCGCGGCCGCGTAGCCCCAGACGACCGCGTCGTGGCGGATGATCGCGCCGGGAGGATGCCAGGCTGCGCCCAGGACGGGATGGTGCCCGCCTCCCGCGAGATCGAGCACTGGACAGACCTCCCCGACCTCGTCGGGGCCGAGGAACACGGTGTCGACGCCGAACGCCTGGTTGAGAAGCGCTCGCTCGCGCTGGATCCGCAGCGCATTCTCCGTGTGCGCGAGCCAGAGCAGGCCGCGCGGCGAGAAGAGCAGGTTGAGGTCGAGCTCCTGGGAAAGCGTCCGATAGAGGTCGAAGCTCGCCTTGAAGAACGGGATCGTCTCGGGGGTCTTGTAGTTCGCACGCAGCACCGTCGTGTTCCGCCCGGAGCCGCCCGAGCCGATGTACGAGCGCTCGAGCACGGCGACGTTCGTGATCCCGTGGCGGCTCGCAAGGTTGTAGGCGATCGCAAGCCCGTGCCCGCCGCCGCCGATCACAACGACGTCGTAGCGGGACCGCAGCTCGTTCTCCTGCAAGAGCACGCGGCGGTGGAGAAGACCGCTCACGTCTCTACCCGCGCAGTGGCGAGAAGGTCCGCGCACGCCGCTCGGATGCGCGCTTCCACGTGGTCGCCATAGGAGGCCGGGACGAGGACATGGATGACGCCGTCTCGGACGATCGCCTTGGCCGGAGCCCCGCCGACCATCCCTTGCAGAAAGCCCGGATCGGGGCGCATGGCGCTCACGCGCGCAAACGCCTCGAGCCGGTCGGGGCCGGCGAGGGTCAGCGCGGTCCAGCCACCCGGCTCGTGAACGACGAGCACGCCCGGGTGGTCGACCGCCTCGCCGGAGCCGACGAGCATGACCTCGTCAGGTGCGATGCGAAACGAGGAGCGGCCGGCTATTGCGGGGAGCTGGTCGAGCGCCTCCGGCCGCGCGAAGCAGCGCACGACCTCGGTGTGCGTGCGGACGAGCTCAAGCACGGACTCTCGCCCCGGCCGGATCGTAGAAGGGAGGCTCGACGACGACACCCCGATGTCGGCCCGCGACGACCCGCTCGGGAAACTCGCCGTCGACGCGGCGCAGCCAGCCGAGGGCGACGCCGCAGCCGAGTACCGGCGAGAACCGAGACGACGTCAGATATCCCGCGTGGCCGCCCTGTGCCGTGAGAGAAGAACCCTCCGGCGGCGCGTCGTCGCCCTCGAAGCGAACCGCTGCAAGTCTCGTCTCGAGCGGACGCTCCGCAACGCGCTCGAGCGCCACCTTGCCGACGAAGTCGGCCTTGCCGCCCGAGGTCACCCAGGCCATGCCGAGCTTGGCCGGCGTCGAGTCGAAGTCGGTGTCCTGACCGACGAGCACGTGACCCTTCTCGAGGCGGAGCAACCGCAGAGCGTCGAGCCCGTGCGGAAGGGCGCCTCCGGCCAGGAGAGCATCCCAGAGCCGTAGCGCTCCCGCACGATCGTGATGCAACTCGTATGCGAGCTCCCCGGTGAAGCCGAGCCGGAGCGCCCGGCAGCGGACGCCCGCGACCTCGATCTCTCGATGCTGGAGGTACGGCCAGGCCTCGTTCGCAAGCGATGCGTCGGAGAGGCGGCACAGCAGCTCGCGTGCCTGCGGGCCGGTGACATTGACGGCCGAGAGGGAGTGCGTTTGGCCGACGATGCAGACATCCGCCCGCCAGGTGTCCGCCCAGTCGCGAAGCCATGCCTCCGCCTGGTCGGCTCCCCCCGTGGTGAACGTCAGGTAGTAGCCGTCGTCGAGTGCGCAGATCACGCCGTCGTCGATCACATAGCCGGCCTCGTTCAGGAGGAGCGCGTAGCGGATCTCGCCGGGCACGAGCGTGGCGACGCGACAGGGGTAGAGTCGCTCGAGGAACGCCGTGGCGTCGGGCCCGGTGACGAGGAGCTTGCCGAGCGTGCCCACGTCCATGACGCTCACGGCCTCCCGCACCGCTCGGTACTCGGCAAGGTCGTCCCCGTACGTCTGCGGGCGCTTCCACGCCCCGGCCCACTCCAGGCGCGCGCCGAGCTCGATGTGTCGCACGTGCAGCGCGGTGTGCAGCTCGAGTGGGGCGTGTCCGGCGGCGGCATCCTCCAGACGGATCGGCCGAGCCGGAGGGCGAGCCGTCGTCGGCGCGCTCACTGCGCCGTCGCCGACCCGCTCGCGGACGAACGCCCGGAGATGCTCGTCGCAGAGCGCGCCCTGACACGGCCCCATCGTGGCGGTCGTATACCGCTTCAAGAGCTCGGTCGAACGGAATCCCTCGTCCCAGGCGTCCTCGAGGTCGCGCGTGGTGACGTCCTCGCACAGGCAGACGAAGCCCGACGTTGGCTTCGCGGGCGAGGTCGGCCTCGCCGCGACCGGCTTGCCGCGGGCCGCGGCACGACCCGACTCCTCCGCCTCGTCGAGCGAGCAGCCCGGCACGACGACGTCCCCGACTCCGGTCACGGGCAGACCTCCACCCTGGCGCAGGAGGCCGTCGCGCGGCGAGAGGCCGAGCGCGAGGACGAGCGCGTCGCAGCGTGTCCGCGCGGCGAGGTCAGGCGCGACTGCCGGGTCTGCCCCCGCCGGCCCGAAGCGCGTCCAGCGTCTCCCCCGCGTCTCCGACGTACACCACGCGCCTGCCGAGCGGAAGCCCGTGGACGCCGACGAGCCGGGCCGCCCCGCGCGAGAGCCAGACGCCGGGACGGTCGCCGCCCGGGAAGACCGGGTGCCGCTCGACGGCGCCGGTCGCAACGATGATCCGTTCCGGATGGACCACATGAAGGAAGTCCACGCCGTCGAGCGGCACGAGCGGGCCCTCGTAGACGCCGATGGCCGCGGCGCGCTCGAGGATCGTGACCGCCTCGTGGGCGCGTGCGCGTTCGAGCAGCCTGTCGATCCGCTGCCGGGTCGGCCCCGGCGCGACCTTCTCCCCGACTTCGCCCTCGTCGGCGAGGACGACGCTTCGCCCGTCCTCTGCGGCCGCGAGCGCCGCGGCGAGGCCCGCGACGCCCGCGCCCACGACCAGTACGGCTGGGTGGTGGTGGCAGGCCTCGCGGTGCACGCGCGGCAGATCGAGCGACACGGATCCGATGCCCGGCAAGCCGGCGGACGTACGGCTCAGCCCGCTCCCAGGCCGATGCCGGCCGAAGCAGCGTCTTGTAGTAGAAGCCTACGGGCAGAAGCCGGCGGGCGTGCCAGAGCACGGAGAGCACGTCGCGATCGGCCGAGGGCCAGCCGTTCCCACGCGCGACGCGCTCCACTCCCGCCGCGGGCGTGACGCACGAGCGCACCCCCGGCTCGCCGTCCACGGTTACGAGGCAGTTCGGGCAGTCGCCGGTCAGGCAGTAGAGACCGCGCGGGCGGTGGTACTTGAACGAGCGAGAGAACACCCGGACGCCGTGCCGGTAAAGAGCCGAGGCGATCGTATCCTGGTCGCGAACGGCGACCCGGCGTCCCTCGAAATCAAGAGACGCCATGGATCTCGTTCGTGAGGGTGTCCCGCTCGATCGTGAGCCAGCGCCTGCAGCCCGCCTGGTGGAACCAGCGCTCGCGCTGCAAGCCGGCGACGTTGCGCCTCAGCCAGACCCGCTCGAAGTCGTCGTCGGCTGCGTCAGGAAGCTCGCCCCCGTACGAGAACTCCGTGTACGAGCGCTCGCCGCAGTTCGGACAGTCGATCCGGAAGCCCAAGGCTCAGCCGCGCGCCGCCGTCCGCCGGACGAAATCCCTCACGACCGCGAGGTAGGCGTCGCCCTCCTTCTCGAGGATCGTGCAGTGGCTCGAGTTCCCGAAGATGACGAACTCGTTGTCGGAGATTCCGTCGGCGAGGATCCGGTGGCAGGGGATGTCGACCTCGTCGTACCAGCCGCAGAGGATCAGCGTCGGGGCGGAGATCTCGCCGAGCCGGTCGGTGACGTCCCAGTCGGCGAGCGTCCCGGCGAGCAGGAACTCGTGCGGCCCCCACATCGCGAAGTACGCAGGGCCGATGTTGTCCATCAGCGGCATCATCACGTCCTCGAACTCGCGGAGCGAGCGCTCGAGCTCGAACGGCGTCGAGCGGCGCAGGTGCGTGCGCGAGCACCTGCGTCAGCAGCTCCTTGTGCTCCTCGCTCTCCGATCTCGCCCCGGCCCTCGTACATGGTCATGCGGGTGAAGAGGTCGGCGCCGAGGTCGAGCCGGAGCTGCGTCATGCTGCGAAAGATCTCGCTGCGCGCTCGAGGCGGTGTTCGAGAGAACGAGGCTCTTGACGCCCTCCGGGTGGTCGAGCACGTACTGGAGGGCGAGCATGCCGCCCCAGGACTGACCGTAGAGGTGCACGCGACCGAGCCCGAGCTCGGTTCGCACCGTCTCGACCTCCTCGACGAAGCGCGGGACGGCCCAGAGCGAGTCGTCGTCGGGACGGTCGGACCTCCCGCTGCCGAGCTGGTCGTAGAGCAGCACCTGGAGGCCGTCGCCCGCGAGCTCGCCGAGCCGCGCGAGGTACGCGGTGATCGGCCCCGGGCCCCCGTGCAGGCCGACGAGCGTCTCGGGACCGCTCCCGAAGAGCCGGTAGTAGATCTCGTGGCCCGCCTCGTCGATGACGAGCCTGCCTTCCCGTTCATCAGTCATCGCGACTCCTTCCCCCGCTCCCTCCGTAGACGAGCCAGCAGCGTGCCTCGTGGCCCTGCTCCACTCCGATCAGCTCCGGCTCCTCGACGCAACGTTCGTACGCGTGCGGGCAACGAGCCCGGAACAGACAGCCTCCGTCCTCGAGCTCGATGACGGCGGCCCGCCGCGCGAGCGCCATGCCGGGCCGGGGCACCGACTCGAGCAGACGCCGGGTGTACGGGTGGAGCGGCGACGCGAGGATCGTCGCGACCGGACCCGCTTCCGACGACCCTGCCCCGGTACATGACGATCACCTCGTCGGCGACCTGACGCACGACTGCGAGATCGTGTGAGATCAGGATGTACGTCAGCCTGAGCTCCCTGCGCAGGTCGGCGAGGAGGTTGAGGATCTGCGCCTGAATCGAGACGTCGAGCGCCGAGACGGCCTCGTCGAGGATGACGATCTTCGGCTCGGCTGCGAGCGCCCGGGCGATCGCGGCTCGTTGGCGCTGGCCGCCCGAGAGCTCACGCGGAAGCGAGCGCGCCTCCTTCTCGCCGAGCCCGACCGCGTCCAGGAGCTCGCCCGTGCGCGTCACCGCGCTCCGATCTCGAGCGCGTGAAGTGGACCTTCTGCACCTCGTCGAGCATGCGCCGCACGCTCTGGCGCGGGTCGAGCGACGTGTAGGGATCCTGGAACACGATCTGGATGAGGCGCCCGCGCTCGAGCCGCTCCGCCCTCGCGGGCCTCGCCGAGAGCTCCCTCCCCTCCACCACCATGCGACCCGACGTGGGAGCCTCGAGCCCGACGAGCATCCGCGCGATCGTCGTCTTGCCCGAGCCGGACTCGCCGACGATCCCGAGCGCCCCTCCGGCCTCCAGGCAGAACGACACGCTCCGCACGGCGCGCACTTCCAGCTCACCACGCGCGAACGCCCGCCGCACCAGGAATGTCTTGTCCAGCTGTTCGACGGCCAGAAGCGGTCCTGCCCCTCAGGCACGGCTCGCCACCGGATCAGGTCTCAGGTCGTCGCGGATCTCCTCCGTGCGCCGACAGGCCGAAGAAGCATCGGAGCCGATCCGTCGAAGCGGCGGAGCCTGGATGGCACAGGCCTGCTCCGCGTAGACGCAGCGCGGATGGAAGGGGCACCCCGCCGGGGCTTCGACGGGTGTGGGCGGCCGGCCGGGAATCACGGTGAGTCGTTCGTGTCGCGCCTCGATCGTCGGCCGCGCCTCGAGGAGGCCCGCCGTGTACGGGTGGAGGGGCTGGATGAAGAGCTGTGCCGTCGGCTGCTCCTCCATCACACGGCCTGCGTACATGACCAGCACGCGGTCGCAGATGGCCGACGCCAGCTCGAGGTCGTGCGTGATGAACAGCATCGCCAGGTGGCGCTCCCGGCGAAGACTGTCGAAGATCGCGACGATCTCGGCCTGGATCGTCACGTCGAGTGCGGTCGTCGGCTCGTCGGCGATCAGGAGCTCCGGGTCCGCTGCAAGAGCGCCCGCGATCATCACCCGCTGCAGCATCCCGCCCGAGAGCTCGCTCGGATACGCGCGCATGACCCGCTCGCCGTCGGGGATGCCAACGTCGGCGAGAAGCTCGAGAGCCCGCGCGCGCGGCTCTCGCGCGGGAGAGCCCCCCGTGGACGCGAAGGCCCTCGGTCAGGTGGTCGCCGTTCGGGTACAGAGGATCGATGTGGGCTCGCGGATCCTGGAAGATCATCGCCACCCGACGAGCGCGAACGGCGCGGATTCCGTTGCGGGGGAGAGTCTGGAGATCGACACCGTCGAGGAGCACCTGACCACTGGAGCGGGCAGACGCAGGTAGCAGGCGGAGGATCGTGCGCGCGGTCATGGACTTCCCGCTTCCCGATTCTCCGACGAGCCCGACGACCTCGCCACGGCCGATCGTGAAGCTGACATCGCTGACGACCGGCCAGTGAGCGCCCTGGATCTCGAGTTCCGTTGTCACGGATCTGAGCTCGAGGAGAGGCTGTGTCATCGCTGCCTGTGTGCCCGGTCGAGCAGCGCGTCCCCGAGGACGTTGAAGGAGACGACGGTGATCGCGATCATGAACGAGGCCGAGATCACCTCGCTGTAGGAGTGGAGGATGAGGCTCTGGCGGCCGGCCGAGAGCATCTGGCCCCAGTCGGCGGTCGGCGGCTGGACGCCGAGGCCGAGAAACGCGAGCCCAGCGAGATCGAGGAGCGCGTAGCCGAAGTTGAGCGTCGACTGAGCGGTGATCGTCGGCGAGACGTTCGGCAGCACGTGCCCCGCTGCGACGCGCAGCGAGCTCATGCCCTGGACCTTGCAGGCGTCGACATAGGCACGCTCGCGCTCCGGGAGCACCACCCCCCGAACGACCCGCGCCATCAGCGGTACGTAGACGATCGCGATGGCGATGGTCGAGGTCCAGAAACCCGCGCCGAAGGCCGCGACGATGACGATCGCGAGAAGAAGCGGCGGGAAAGCGAAGAGGACGTCCCAGACACGGCCGAGAACTCCGTCGACCCAGCCGCCCCGGTACCCGCCGAGAAGCCCGAGCGGCACCCCGACGAGCGTCGAGAGCCCGACGACGAGGAGCGGGCCGAGGAGGCTGAGACGCGTCCCGTAGATCAGGCGCGAAAGGATGTCCCGGCCGGAAGCGTCTGTGCCGAGCGGGTGGGCGGAGCTCGGCGGTGCGAGCGCGTCCGACAGGTCGACGGCGTTAGGGTCGTACGGGGCGATCAGCGGCGCGAAGACGGCGACGAGGACGAGCAGGAGGATGACGAGCCCCGCGATGATCGCGACTGCCGGAGCGTCGATGCGGGGGATCAGACGGCGGCGGTAGACGGGAGGAACTGCCGGAGCTGGGACTGCCATCTCAGCCCTGCTCCCGTCCGAGCCTGACCCGCGGGTCGACGACGGCGTAGAGGATGTCGACGCCGAGGTTGATAAAGATGAACGTCGCCGTGAAGAGAAGCGTGACCGCCTGGACGACCGCGAAGTCCTGCGTGCGAACGGCCTGGATGAGGAGCGAGCCGAGCCCGTTCAGCCCGAACGTGAACTCGACGAGAATCGAGCCCGAGATGAGGAAGCCGAAGACGAGCCCGGTGATCGTCAGCACCGGGATGAGCGCGTTTCGCAGCGCGTGCTTTCCGATCACGCGTCGCTCGGTAAACCCGCGGCTGCGCGCGGTTTCCACGAACTCCTGGTCGAGCGTCTGGGCGAGCGAGGCCCGGGTGGAGCGGGAGACGAGGGCCGTGAGCGCCACCGCGAGGGCGATCGCGGGCAGGGTCAGGTGGTAGATGCGGTCGAGGCCGGGCTCGCCGAGGCCGAAGACCGGGAACCAGCCGAGAGCCACCGCGAAGACCGCGATCAGGAGGATGCCGGAGACGTAGGTCGAGATCGACGAGCCGACGAGCGTGACCCCCGACACCGTCGTGTCGAGCGAGCTCCCGCGCCTGAGTCCGCTCGCGATCCCGGAGGAGAGCCCGAAAACGGCAATCAAGAATAGGGCGTACACAGCCAGCTCGACCGTTGGCAGGATCCGCGGGACGACGACATTCGCGACCGAGTCGCGAAAGACGATCGACTCGCCGAGATCGCCGCTCAGAGCGTTCTTGAGCCAGGTCCAGTACTGGACGAGAAACGGATCGTCGAGGCGGTAGCGGTCGCGGATGGACTGGAGCGTCTCTTGGTCGACGTTGTGACCGCCGAGGATGATCTGCTCTGGGCTTCCGGGCGCAAGGTGAACGAAGGAGAAGACGATGAAGGAGGTGATGAGAAGGAGCGGAATCGCCCAGAGCAGCCTTCTGACGACGTAGACGAGCACCTACGAGGCGGGGCGGCGGTCGAGCTCCTGCGCGACGGCGTCGACGATGTCGATGATCGTGGCGAGCTTGGTCGCGTCGACGATCTCGATCGTGTCGGAAGGCTGATGGTAGACGTGTGGCGGCGGCATGAAGATCGGGAAGCACACCGGGACGCCGCGGAGCCAGAACGGATAGTGGTCGGAGCCGGTCTTCGGCTCGCGGTACACGACCGGGTGGCGGTCGAAGACGCCGAGCTCGCCGAGGATCCGGTCGACCTTCCCGCGCAGGAACTCGGGCCCGACCCAGACCTCGAGCGTGTCCCCCGGCCCGAGCGGATCGAAGTTCACGACGCCCTTGTACTTCGTGATCTCGCCGGTTCGCGCCAGCTCTTCGACGAAGTGCTCGGAGCCGATAAGCATGAACTCCTCGGCGGCGAACGCGATGAACTCGAATGTGTGCCTGGCACCGCGCTCCCGCACACGGCGGGCGATCTCGGCCATCGCGCCCACACCAGAGGCGTTGTCCATCGCCCCCGGGCAGTCGACCGCCGTGTCGTAGTGGCTCGAGACGACGATCGTCTCTTCGCTCTCGCCGGGCAGCCTGCCGATCACGTTCCAGTCGACCGTCCCGGGCACGTGGCGTCCGAACGTCTCGAGGCGGACGGTGACCTCGCCCTCGCGAAGCAGCGCCTCGATGCGATCGCCGGCCTCCTTCGAGATGTACACCGTCGGCTCCGCGGTCGTCCGCTGAGCCAGCGGGAGCGGGTACGGCGGGCCGGGAAGCGGCGGAACGAGGAGCGCCGCCCGGCGCTCGCCGCCCTCGCCGACGGCCAGGCGAGTCATCTCGAAGAGCTCTGGGATAATCGTGACCTTCCCGTCTAGCCAGACGGAGCCCTCGACCGGACCCTCGCTCGCCTGGCTGAACGCTGCCGGCGCGCACGCGAGCGTCTCGGAGACTGGGGTGCGAAGCTCGGTCGTGGGCTTGCGCTCGTACTCCCAGCCGACGTAGACGAACCGCTGTAGCCGGACGTCGAGCCCGAGCTCGCCGAGAAGCTCGGCAATGACGTCCCGGGCTCGGTGGGAGCCTTCGCTCCCACCGAGCCGCGGGCCGATGCCTACCGAGAGCTCGCGAATGACCCTCTCGGGAAGGCTCTCCTGGCTCACGCCGAGCCGCTGAAGTCCGCCGCGAACGGATCCCAGTAGGTGAGCGGGCGAATCTGGTATCCGCCGAGGCGGGTGTTCAGCGCCATCAGCGCGTCCGGCGTGTAGAAGACCACGAGCGGCTGGTCGGCCACGACCAGCGCCTGCGCCTCCGTCAGGTACTTCGCGCGCTCCGCTGGATCGACCGTCTCGCGCTGCTTGTCGAACAGCTCGTCGACCTTGGGGTTGGTGTAGACGGAGTTGTTCGTGACGAGGTTCTTCGAGTAGAGGAGGATGGAGAGGTTGCCCGCAGGGTCGGGGATGTCGGATCCCCACTGCGTGACGGTCATCGCGTACTTGCGCTTCGGCTCGCCGGCGAACTCCTCGGCGATCTTCTCCGTGTACTCGACCTTTCTCGGCGTGAGATCGAGGCCGATCTCCTTCGCCGCCGCCTGAATCGCGACGGCCTGCTCGGCGTCGAACGGCAGCGAGTTGAGGATGTCCCCCTTCGCTCCCTCGGCGCCGGCCTCCTTGATCAGCGCCTTCGCCTTGTCGAGGTCGAGGTCGAACGCGGGAAGGGCGTCGTAGGCCTGCTGGAACGTGTCCTGCTCGTACGTCCACATTGCGGGCGGCGACGGCGACTTGTTGTCGAGCGAGCCGATCCCGCCCCAGGTCGATTCGAGGAGCCCCGCCTTGTCGATCGCATAGGAGAGGGCCTGGCGCACGCGCGGATCGTCGAACGGGGGCTGCTTGGTGTTGAGCGCGAGGTAGTGGATCTGGTACGAGGGGGCCCGGTAGACCTTGACGTTGTCGAAGCCGGAGAGCCCCTGAACGCTCTTCCCGGACAGCGCCGTCCCGAAGACGCCGTCGATCTCGCCCGTGCCGAGCGCCTGCACGATCGTCGCCTCGTCGAGGATGATCTTCACGACGAACTGCTTGACGGCACGTGCCCGCT
The DNA here is from genome assembly GCA_963712465.1 of uncultured Actinomycetes bacterium. Taxonomy (GTDB): domain Bacteria; phylum Actinomycetota; class Thermoleophilia; order Gaiellales; family Gaiellaceae; genus CAVQHY01. Next base: position 818,958 of record CAVQHY010000004.1, on the reverse strand, counting down.
CCGTGTTCCAGTAGTCGTCGAACCGGTCGAGGACGATCTCCTGACCCTTCGTCCACGAGGTGAACGTGTAAGGCCCGGTGCCGATGATTCCGACCTCCGGCGTGCCGACCTTCTTGCCGTTCGCCTCGATGAACGCCTTCGAGGCGACTGCGCCAGCCATCGTCCCCATCGCGTAGAGGAAGATCGCGTCCGGCTTCGTCATGGTCACGGTCACCTCGAGCGGGCCGGTCGCCGTGACGTCCTTGACGCGTTCGTGGAAGGTGGCGAGGTACGAGCCGACATCCGGGTCGCGGTGGCGGTTGAGGCTGAAGGCGACGTCGTCGGCGGTCATGTCTGTCCCGTCGTGGAACTTCACGCCCTCACGGAGCGTGATCGTGAGCGTCGACGGGTCGACCTGCTCCCATGCCGTGGCCAGGTTCGGCACGAGCTGCCCAGACGGGTCGAAGCGAAGGAGCGGCTCGGTGATGTTCGTCACCGCGCAGTTCGTGTTGAAGTCGTATGCGAGCGCGTAGTCCATCGCCACGGCCTCGCCGTTGATCGCCCACGCCATCGTGTCGATCTCAGCGCCGCCGCCGGCCGGGACGGCCGCCGTGGCCGCACCTCCCGTCTCTGCCGGTGGTGGTGGAGCCGCGGCCTCTTCGCCACCGCCGCCCCCACCGCAGGCGGCGAGCAGCCAGCCGACGCCGAGCGCGCCCGCAGCCGTCGCTCCGCCGCGCACCACGTCGCGCCGGGTCAAAAGTCGGCGCAGCAGCTCGTCGTGCGTGCCCGAGCCCCGAAGATCCTCACCTTCCCGCATCCTCACGCCCTCCTCATGTCGTGCCGCCGGCGCGACGCTCCGGCATGTCCCGCAGCCGCGGCGGATGGTGTCATCTAACACAGTGACCGCCGGAGGGCAATAGAAGTTAGGCGGCGAAGCTAACGAATCGTGGCGCCACCGTCGGCGAGAAGGGTCGCGCCGGTGCAGTAGGACGACTCGTCCGAGCCAAAAAAGAGCGCTGCGCGGGCGATCTCCTCGACGGTGCCCATCCGACCGAGCAGCGCAAACGTATGGGCCTCGGCCTCCGCAGCCGCCCGATCGGTTTGCGCGTCGATCCACGAGCGCGTCATCGGCGTGTCGCAGACGCCCGGGCAGAGAGCGTTCACCCGGATGCCGCGCGAGGCGAGGTCGCCCGCCATCCCCCGCGTGAGCTGCAAGACGGCCCCCTTGCTCGCGCTGTAAACCGTCTCGTCCTCGTTGACGACGAAGCTCGACATCGACGCCATCACGACGATCGAGCCGCCTCGCTCCATGAGCGGCACGGCCGCACGGGCGCCGAGAAAGACTCCGCGCACGTTCGTCCTCAGGACCTGATCGAAGTCCTCGGGCGACACCTTCCAGAACGGACCCACGCCAACCTGGCCGATTCCGGCGTTCAGGACGAGAACGTCAATACGACCGAAGGCGTCGGAAGCGGCCCCGGCAAGAGCGTCCGCGGTCGACTCGTCGCCGACATCCCCCGCGACGAAATGGGCCTCGGCCCCCGCGTCGCGCAGCTCGGAAACCAGCGACTCGGCTGCAGGAATCCGACGCCCTCCGAGAACGAGGGAGGCACCCTCGGCGGCGAACATGCGGGCGATCCCCTCGCCGAACCCACTCGTCGCCCCGGTGACTACGGCGACTTTGCCCTCGAGACGCCCGCTGCCCGCCACGCCGCGGCACCATACAGCCGTGCGCCAGCTTCTCGCCGGGATCGACGCGGGGACGTCCGCAACCCGCGCCGCCGCCTTTACGCCGGACGGACGTAAGGTCGCGGAAACCGCCGTCCCGGTCGAGCTGTCTCACCCTGCCCCGGGCTGGGCCGAGCAGCCGGCGGACGTGCTCACCGACTCCGCCTGTGCGGCGCTCCGTGGACTCGGCGAGCAGATCGACCCGTCGGGGATCACCGCGATCGGCCTCACAGGGCAGATGGGCGGCCTCGTGCTCGTCGACGACGACGGCCGTGCCGTCTCGCCACACCTGTCGTGGCTCGACGGGAGAGCGGCTGATTCCATCGATCGAGCGATGGCGTCTGCCGGACGGCGGCTGCTCGCCCTGGGCGGTCTCACGCCGTACCTCGCTCCGAAGGCGGCGTGGTGGCGTGACAAGCGGCCGGAGAGCTTCGCCCGGTCCGCGCGTTGCGTCATGGCGGCCGGGTACGTCGCGCTGCGGCTGGGGGACGACAACGCCGGCGCAGCGACCGTCGACCGCTCGTCCTCGGGGTTCGTCGGGCTCTTCGACGTCCCCGCAGGCGAGGTCGCGCCGGAGCTCTGCGAGCTCTGGGGCGTCGACGCCCAGCTCGCGCCGACCGTCGTCGCCGCGGGCACCGTCGTCGGCCGATTGAGCCGGGAGTCCGCGAGACGGACCGGCCTGAGCGAGGGCATCCCGCTCGTGGCGGCTCCGGGCGACGGCCCGTGTGGCTGGCTAGGGGCCGGAGCGGTCGACCCTGGCGTGACCGTCGACACGGCGGGGACGTCCGACCACGTCGGCATCTGCGGCACCGGCTTTGCCCCGGATCTCGACGGGCAGGTGCTGATCTGTCTGGCGTCCGGGGTGGAGGGGCTCTGGCACGTGCAGGGCTACACAGCTGGAACAGGACTCACACATCGCTGGTTCCTCGAGACCTTCCCCGGCGCCGAGGGACTCGATGGCCTCGAGCGCCGCGCCGCCGAGCTGCCACCCGGGAGTGAGGAGCTCATCTGCATCCCCCATTTCGGCGGCCGGGTCTGTCCCTACGAGCCCGCCGTCACGGGCGCCTGGATCGGGCTCACCTGGCGCCACCGTCGTGAGCACCTGTACCGCGCGCTGCTCGAGAGCGTGGCCTACGAGTACGCCTGCTACCTCGAAGCGGCCCGCCGCCTCGAGGCCGGCTACGCCCCGACCGAAGTCCGGGTGATCGGCGGCGGTGCGACGAGCACGCTCTGGACGCGCATCAAATCCGACGTGCTCGACCTGCCGTTCGTCCCCTTGGTCGAGTCGAGCACGACGTGCTGGGGAGCGGCACTCTCGGCGGGCGTCGGCGCCGGTCTGATCGACGACCTGGCGGACGCCGCGCGGGCAGCGGCACACGGAGGCGCGGTGGTGCTCCCCGATCCTGCCGCGACGGAGCGCTATCGTGGGCTGCTCGAGACGTACAAGGACCTCTACCCGGCCCTCGACCCCGCCTTTCGGGCGCTCTGGAATCGGCGAATCTAGACGCCGGGCCAATCGAGCCAGCGCGCCGGGTTGCGAACAAAGATCGTCTCGATCAGGTCGTCCGAGAACCCCTCGCGACGAAGCCGCGGAACGAGGTCGCGCAGGATGTACTCGAAGCCGGGCCCACCGCCGTAGGCTCGGAGGTACGAACGGCGCCCCATGTCGCCCGACACGAGCAACCGCTCCTCGTGCCCTGCATCCACCAGGCGCCGGAGCATCTCGATCCGTGCCGCGTCCGGCGCGTACTTGGTCTTCGAGCAGCCATCAAAGACGACGTGGGCGCCGCGCGAGCAGAGCTCGTCGAGGAGCGCGAAGTCGAGGTTCTGATCCATGTGGGACAGCGCCACACGAGAGAGGTCGGCACCGAGCTGGTCGAGCAGGTCGAGCTGCTCCGGCGCCATGGTTCCGCCGGTCGTATGGGTGATGACCGGACAGCCTGTCTCGACCTGCACGCGGCCCACGGCCCGGGCGATCCGCTCCTCCACGGGCAGCACCGTGCCGAGGCTCGTGCCGAGCTTGGCGAGGCCGGCGCGCGCCTCCGTTCCGTCCATGCCTTCACGGAGATCGGCGAGCATGATCCCGACGAGCTCGTCCTCCCTCGCGCGGAGCGCCTCCTCGCCGTAGTCGCCGCGATTCCAACCCGTCACGGCGACGATGTGCACTGTCGTTCGGCGAGCGATCTCGACGACGGCACGTGCGTCGCGGCCCCAGTCACGTGCGGTGGCGTCGACGAGCGTACGGCCGCCCGCCCGACGGAAGCGCTCGATCTCGTCGAGGCTCCGATCGGGCGAGTCGAGTACGAAGTCCGGATCCTCGTCGGCGCGCCAGGCGGGTGGCCGTGTGAGGACGTGCTCGTGCACGTACGTCCAGCCGAGCTGCTCGGCCGAGACCGGGCCGAGCACCGTCTCGATCACGGCCGAACCCTAGCGCGCGAGCCGGCACGTGCCGACCGGGTCGGCGACGTAGGGAACCTCGAGCTCGCCCGCGACGAGCGTCCCGTAGCCGAGCAAGCGCCCGACGAGCCCCTGCCTGACCCCGACGCGACACGACTCGCCGAGCCTCACGGCTGCGGCGTGGCGACCGACGATCCCCGAGACGACGAGCAGCTGATCGGCTGTGACGACGATCCGGGTGCGATCCCAGCGCCACACGGCGACGAGCGCGATCGCCGCCGCGATCGCCATCGCACCGCCGCCGACAGCGCCGAGCAGCCAGTGGTGGGATGCGCCGAGCACCACGATCGCCCCGCCTGCCGCGGCAAGAACAAGCGCGCGCACGAGTGGGCGTACGAGCGCGACGCCGTGGGGGCGCACATCGAGGCGGACGTCTGCGTCCCCGGTGAGCGAGCCGGCCACGCCGCACCCTTCGGCGCGCCGTCGGACGATCCTCCGGTTGGGCCGGTGAGGGCTTAAGCCTTGCGCCAGCGGCCGAACACGAGGCCGCCGAGCGTGAAGCCCAGCCCGAACGTTCCGATCGCGAACCCGCCCACAGCGAGCGCCTTCCGCCAGGTCGAGAGATGCGACCAGTGGCCGAGCGCCTCCTGCTCGTCCTGCGACAGAGGCTCGCCCCGGCGCTTCTTCCGCTCGGCCGCGCCTGCGCGCAGGCCGAGGTAGATGTCGTCGAAAATCTCTGTGGATTCCTCGGGCATGCTCAAACTATAGATTCAGCGGTCGATGGCGCCCCTACGCCTCCTGCAGGTCTCCGATCTGCACATGGGGACCCACGCGGAGCAGGAGGTCGAGGCGGGTCTTCGCAGCGTCGCCGCCGAACTCGAGCCGGAGCTCGTCGTCGTCACCGGTGACCTGACCCACCGAAACCGCAGGGAGGAGCACGAGCTGGCCCGCGTGTTCCTGCACTCGCTGCGCCGGCCTCTCCTCGTCATCCCGGGAAACCACGACATCCCGGCGCTGCCGCCGGCACGCTTCACGCGCACCTTCAGGGCGTTCTCGCAGGTCTGGGACGAGACGGAGCCGACGTTTCGCAGCGAGCGCCTGGTCGCGGTCGGCGTCAACTCCGTACGGGCCGGGAAGTACCAGCGAGGCGCCGTCGGGCGGAGCCAACTCGAACGAGTGGCGCGTGAGCTTACCGCCGCGCCGACAGGTGCGTTTCGCGTCGTCGCGCTCCACCACCAGCTCAGCGACGCGCCGTGGCGGGACTCGAAGCGCACGGTGCCGAGGCGGTCGGAGACGCTCGCCGCGCTCGCCGCCGCGGGCGCCGAGCTCGTCCTCTCGGGACACATTCATCAGAGCTCCGTGCACGAGCGGCGGGAGGTGCAGGCCGGCGTCGGCGTCCCGCTTGTCCTCGCCGTCGCCCCCGGGTTGCGGCGCCCACGGCCCCGCAGACCAGCCGAGGTCGGCGGTTTCCACGCGTTCGAGGCGACGCCGGACTCGATCGCGATCACGACCTACGCCTGGCACGACGCCAGCTTCTCGGTCGTCGCGGAGCGACGTTACCCCCGCCGGCCGAGCGGCCTGCCGTCGGATGAGCTGCCCGCGTAGGCTTCGCCGACGACCGATGGGCGGACCGAGGTCAACCGGGGATCAGCCCGCTTGAGCGTGACAGTCGAATGGGTCGGCCACGCGTGCTTCCGGGTCTGGGGGCAGAACACGCCGGTGCTCGTGCTGGATCCCTACACGCCCGACGAGCTCGGCGTCCCCGAGATAACCATCACGGGCGACATCGTGATGCTGAGCTCGCTCGACGACAGCGGCCACGCGAACGTGGGCCTCGTCGAGGGGGAGCCGCTCGTCGTCGACGCGCTCGACGTGGCCGCAGGGCACGGGCCCGAGCTCGGCGGCATCCCGATCGTCGCCGTCGCCACGCACGAGTCCGACGATCACCCCGACGGGCCCGACCCGAACGCGATGTACGCCTTCGCTCTGGAGGGCCTCTGGATCCTCCACATGGGTGACGTCGGCCATCGAGTCCAGCCGGAGGCGCTCGCACCGTTCGTCGGGCGCTGTGACGTGCTGCTCGCACTCGCAGGCGGAGGCCTGACGATCCCTCTCGACGACCTGGACGCCGTCATCGACGTCCTCTCTCCCCGCTGGATCGTCCCGATGCACTACGGGCTCCCTCAGATCAAGGTGGACATGCTGGCGGTCGACGAGTTCCTCGCGCGGCATCCGGAAGCCCTCGTTCTCCGCGCGGGCAGCTCGACGATCGAGATCCCCGCTGCGCTGCCGCCCCCCGGTCGACCGACGATCGTCGTGCTCGACCCGTCCGGCTTTTAACGCCCACGCCGCGAAGTCAGCCGTGTGCCTGAAGGGCGACGGCCACGCCTTCGCCGTTGACTCCGCTTGCCTCCTCGCTGACGAGAAACGCGATCGTCTGCGCGACCTCGTCCGCCTCGACGATCCGGCCGGCGCGGTAGCGGGAGGCTCGCTCCGACCATGCCGCCTCGATCGAGATTCCGAGCCGGGCGGCCTCCTGCTCGACCTTGAGCTCCGACGTGCGCGTCCGCACGCTGCCGGGAAGCACCGCGTTGCACGTGACGCCGAACGGGGCGACGTCGAGGGCGACGGCGCGCGTAAGCCCGAGCAGGCCGTGCTTCGCGGAGGCGTAGGCGGTCATCCCGGGAGCGATGCCTCCGGCGACGCTCGCCGTGGAGCACACCATCACGATCCTCCCCCAGCCGCGCTCGATCATCCCGCCTACGACCAGGCGGGTGAGCTCGAACGGCGCGTCGAGGTTGACCGCCATCGACTCGCGCCACACCGCCGGGTCCTGCTCCCAGATCTCCCGCTCCCGATAGGAGCCCATCCCCGCGTTGTTGACGAGCACCTCGATCGGGCCGAGCCGCCGCGTCGTCTCCTCGACGATCTCCAGGCATCCGGCGGGCGTGGCAACCGTCCCGACCAGATACTCGACTCCTTCCGACCGTGCAACCTCCTCGAGCTCGTGCTCGCTCCGGGAGACGGCCATCACCTTCGCCCCCCGCCGCGCGAGCAGCTCGGCGGTCACACGCCCGATGCCCCTGCCGGCACCGGTGACGAGTGCGACCCTTCCGGCCACGCGCTACCAGCGGGAGGACGTGGCCGCGCCCTCGACCAGAACGAGCGGCGCGGGGTGCGTCGAATCGGCAAGCCGCCGCGCACGCTCGAGCGCGCCCCGAAGGCCGTCCCGCAAGGCGTCGACGTCCGACTGGATCGCGAGGAGCCGCATGCCTGCCTCGAGCCAGAGCGACACCTCCTCGGCCCGGCAGATGACCCCGCACACGATTCCGGCTGCGCCGCACGCCGCCCCGACCTCCCGCACGACCTCGACGACCTTCGGCTCGACCCCTCGCTCCGGGCTCCAGCGACCGAGGGACACCGCGAGATCGTCTGGGTCGACGAGCACCGCATCCACCCCCCACACGCCCACGATCTCGTCGATCGCGGCAGCCGCCGGCGCGGACTGGATCATGACCGCGCAGATGACGTCGCGGTCGCTGCTCGCCGGGGTACACGGGCGCCCGCCGACCCGTGACTCGATCGGGCCCCAGCTGCGTGAGCCCGCCGGCGGGTAGCGGCAGGCCTTCGCCGCCAGGTCGGCATCGTCGGCCGTCCGCAGCCCCGGGACGATCACGCCGTGCGCCCCCGCGTCGAGCGCCCGTCCGATCGAGGACGCTTCCCCGGATGGGACACGAACCAGCACGGCGGTCCCCGAGGCTGCGAGCGGAGGGATCATCTCGACCATCCCCTCATAGCCGATCAGGCCGTGTTGCATGTCGAGCCCGCACCAGTCGAAGCCCGACCGCCCGACGAGCACCGCCGACTCGCGACCGGGGAGCGTGCACCAGGCGCCGAGCATGGCTGCATCGCCGCTCCAGACCTCGTGGAGCGGGTGCCGGTCGATCACCCCGGAATCCCCGCGCCCGCGGGCGCCGCGGCCGGATGCATCGACTCGAGCGCCGACCGGGCCACCCCCTCACGCTCGAGGAAGGCGCGTGCCCGCTGCAGCGCGTCGGCGATCTCCTCGCGCCGCTCCGCCAGGACGTCCGCGCTGCCCGAGACCGCGATCGCCGCGGGGTCGGCGAGCCCCGAGACGTCGACGCAGAGCGCCACCGCGAAGCGACCCAGGATCGCCTCGCCGTCGACGGTCGCATACCCGTCTGCGCGGGCCCGCGCGAGCTGGGCACGCAGGACGTCGGGGTCGGTGACGGAGCGAGACGTCAGACGTGGGTAGTCCCCGCCGAACCGTTCCTCGACCTCGGAGTCGGCGAGCCGGGCGAGCAGCGCCTTGCCCAGCGCCGTGCAGTTGGCAGGCAGGCGCTTGCCCGCGTAGCTGATCCCGACGATGGCGTCCGGTGCCTGCTCGTTCATGACGTAGAAGACGTCCGTGCCCTGGAGCACCCCCAGGTGCGCCGTCTCTCCGAACCTCCCGGCCAGCTCGCTCAGCGCCCGCCGCATGCCGTCGGCGTAGTCCGCGTTCGCCGCGTATGCCCCACCGATCTCGAGCGCACCGAGCCCGAGCCAGAACTGGTTGCGATCGGTCTTGCGCAGAAGCTGGCGAGCCTCGAGCTCGTTGACGACACGGAACGCGAGCGACTTCGTACAGCCGATCGAGCGCGCGAGCTCCGCGATCGACGCCGGCCGAGCCGTCCGCGCCAGGTGATGCAGCACGTCAGCCGCGCACGCGGCCGCCGGTGCGACGTAACGGGGTACGGAGTCGAGACGGGTCGTGCGACCGACGCCGTTGTTCGGAGAGGTGCTCACGCCATGCTGTCTCATATTTGAGGCATGAGTTTGCTTCTGAAGCGTACGACGCCGGCCGAGCGAGTGTCAAGACACCGACTCAGCGCGGGGCCGCGGAAGAGCGGCGAGACGATCGAGGAGCCTGCCGTCCCTCGGGGCCGCCCGAGCCGAACGCCTGCTCGACGGTCCGGGCCTCGGTGAGCGCCTCGAGCGTACGGGTCAGATGCGCGCGCATCTCGGCTGCGGCACCTTCGGCCTCCCCGTGCTCGAGCCGGTCGACGAGCCGCCGGTGCTCGTCTCCCCAGGAGCGCGGATCGCTCCGGTAGTGCTTGACGGCGTGGCGATAGCGTTCGGTCTCGTCCCAGAGCCGCTCGAGGATCCCGAGCAGCACCGGCGAGCCGGCTGCCTCGTAGATCCGAAAGTGGATGCTCGCGTGCACCGAGAACGCGGTCAGGTCGTCCCCCTCGACCGCGTAGCGCTCCATCGAGTCGATCAGCGCGCGGAGCTCGCGCAGCTCCTGGCTGGAGAGGTTCCCGTGGGCGAGCCGCACCGCCTCGACGTCGACGAGCAGGCGCACGCGATAGAGGTCCTCGAGCTCCTCGAGGCTGAGCTCGGCAACCCGCGCGGTCCGGTGAGGGCGGAGCACCACGAGCCGCTCGGACTCGAGGACGCGAAGCGCCTCGCGGATCGGGATCACGCTCGTCCCGAAGCGCTCGGCGAGCTGGTCGAGGACGAGCGGTAGGCCGCCCTCGAGCCGGCCGGTGAGGATGTCGTTCCGCAGCCTCTCGACGACGAACTCGCCGGCGGTCTGGTGCCGATCGCTCGGGACGTCACCCATCGCTTACCGCGCTGCCAGCGCCATGGGGTTCACGACCCCCGGCGGCTCCCCTCCCCGAAGCACCGTGACGACCGCCTCCGCAGCCAGCCGGAGCATTCGCCGTACCGACTCCTCGCTCAGGGCCGCCACGTGCGGCGAGAGGACGACGTTCGGCAGCTCGAGCAGCGGCGAGCCGACCGGCGGCTCGTGCTCGAAGACGTCGAGCGCGGCCGCATGCACATGCCCCGATCGAAGTCCCTCCGTCAAGGCGGCCTCGTCGACGATCCCCCCACGCGCCGCGTTGACGACGATCGCTCCAGGACGGAGCTGGGCGATCTCGTCGGCGCCGATCAGGCCACGCGTCGAATCGTCGAGCGGGACGTGCACCGTGACGATCTCCGCGCGGGCGAGGAGCTCGCCGAGCGGGACGAGCTCGACGCCGTCGAAGGCGCGCTGCTCGACGTCGTGCGCGAGCAGCGTGCAGTCGAAGCCCGTGAGTCGTCGTGCCACGGCTTGTCCGATCGCGCCGAGCCCGACGATGCCGACCGTGCGGCGATGAAGGCCCCAGGCCGTCATGTCGCTTCCCCGGCGCCACTCCCCGCGCCTGACGGAGCCGTCAGCCTCGACGACGCGCCGGATCGCGGCGAGCATCAGCGCCAGGGTATGGTCGGCGACGACCTGATCGTTGACCCCCGGAGTCGTCGTGACGACGACGGCGGCTGCGGTCGCCGCCTCGAGGTCGATCGAGTCGACGCCGACGCCGACCCGGGCCACGACGCGCAGCCGCGGGCACCCGTCGAAGACCGAACGGTCGAACGGATCGGTGCTGGCGATGACGGCGACCGCATCGCCCACGAGCCGCGCGAGCTCGGCGGGCGAGCGCGCTCCGGTTTTGGGGGCTAGCCGGATCTCGAGGCCCGCGCGGGCGAGGATCCCCGTGGTCTCGGCGTCGGCGTGATCGAAGGCGGGGAACGTGACGAGGACGTCGCCGGCGCTCACCCGAGACCGATTCCCCGAAGGTACTCGTGGGTTCGCTTCGCGATCGGAAACGGCTTGTCGAACGGAGCCGGGTACATGTCCTGCTCGACGATGCCGAAGCCCTCGTACCCGACCTCCTCGAGCACGTCTCTGAACGCCGGGAAGTCGACGGCTCCCTTCGACGGCTCGACGAACATGTCGATCGCGACCGCCTTGGCGAACGGGATGCCCTCGGCTTCGACGTGTCGCTGTACGTCCCGATCGATGCTCTTGAGATGGAGATAGGGAATGCGGTCGTGATGACGCCGCATGAACTCGACCGGATCGCCCCCGCGGTACGCGTGATGACCAATGTCGAGGCAGATCCCGATCCGCTCGTCGGTCTCCGCGAGCAGGCGCTCGATCTGCTGCTCGTACTCGACGTGCGTCTCGGCATGCGGGTGGAAGACCACCGTGAGGCCGTGGCCGTCCGCGACCTCGCCGATCTCGTTCGTCGTCCGCACGAGCTGGGCCCAGCGCTCGTCGTCGAGCTCCGCCGCCGCCAGAGGCTCGCCCGTGAACAGGTTCGTGTAGACGTCGTCGATCAGGATCAGGTAACGCCCGTCGAAGTGCCGGATCAGCCGGCACGTCCGCTCGACCTCGTCCCGCATCGCCGCCCAGCGATCGGCGTCCTCGAGCGGGAACATCGCGAACGTTCCCGTCACCTCGAGGCCGCGCCGCTCGAGCTCCGGGCCGAGCTTCTCGGGGTCGGTCGGCAGGTAGCCGTAGGGGCCGAGCTCGATCCACCGGTAGCCGGCGGCCGAGACCTCGTCGAGGAAGCGGAGCGCGGGAGTCTGGTGAGGATCCTCGGGGAACCAGACCCCCCACGAGTCGGGCGCGCTCCCGAGCGTCACCCTCATCCGTAGTACCTCTGGCTCTCCCGGCCTCGCTCGTATTCCCCGCGCAGCCGGCGCGTCTCCGGGTCGTCGGTCACCTCGGCCGGGGCGACGTCCCACCAGACCTCGGAGCCGGGCCCGAAGATGTGCTTCTCGATCTCGACGTGGATCACGCAGGAGCGCGTCTCCGCGCGGGCCTCGTCGAGGGCCCGCCGCAGCTCGTCCTCGGTCTCGACGTGCCAGGCACGGGCCCCCATGCTCTCCGCGTTCTTGCAGAAGTCGAGCTCGAGGTACTCGCCCTCGAGCCGGTTCGACTCCGTCTCGCGGGCCCGAAACTCGTTGCCGAAGCTCGTCCCGACCGTCGCCATCTGCAGCCGGCGGATGACCTGGAAGCCGTGGTTGTCCATCAGCAGGACGGTGACCTTGAGACCTTCCTGCGCCGCGGTCGCCAGCTCGCTCGGGTTCATCAGGTACGTGCCGTCGCCGATCAGCACGTACACCTCGCCCGTCGCTCCCGCCATGCGGGCGCCGAGCGCGCCGGGGAGCTCGTAGCCCATGCACGAGTAGCCGAACTCGAGGTGCGCGGTGCGCCCGCCCGTGGCGTCCCACATCTGGTGGACGTCTCCCGGCGGGCTTCCGGCGGCCGCCACGATCACGTCGCCGGGGCGCGCCTGCTCGTTCACGAGACCGAGGCACTGGGCCTGGCGGAGCTTCTCTCCGGGTGTCTGAACGTAGACCTCGGCGCGCAGGTGCTCGCGCCACTCGTCGCGGACGCGGCCGACCTCTGCGACGTAGGTCTCCCTCGGGCCCAGTCCGGCCTCCCGCCCGGCCGCGGTGAGAGCGACGAGCGCCTCCCTCGCGTCGGCGACAATCGGCTGCGCGCCGAGCTTGTAGGCGTCGCTCCCGCAGACGTTCACCCCGACAAAGCGCACGTCCGGATGCTGGAACAGCGAGCGCGATCCCGTTGCGAAGTCCGTCAGACGCGTGCCGACCGCGATCACGAGATCCGCGCCCGCCGCGATCTTGCCGGCGGCCGGGTTGCCCGTCACGCCGACGCCCGCGAGCACGAGCGGCGAGTCCTCGCGCATGGCCCCGCGCCCGACGAAGGTCTCACCCACGGGGATGCCGAAAGCCTCGGCGAACGCCTGCAACTCGGCCCATGCCTCCGAGTAGTGCACGCCGCCGCCTGCGACGATGAACGGGCGCTCGCGCCGAGCGGAGCAGCTCGATCGCGGCGCGGATCGAATCGGTCGTCGGCGGTCGTCGCTCGATCGTCCAGATGCGTCGCCGGAAGAACGTCTCCGGATACTCGTAGGCCTCGGCCTGGATGTCCTGGGGAAGCGCGAGCGTGACCGAGCCGGTCTCGGCCGGATCGGTCAGGACCCTCATCGCCTCGGGAAGCGACTCGAGCAACTGCTCGGGCCGCGTGATCCGGTCGAAGAACCGGCTCACCGGCCGGAAGCAGTCGTTGACGCTCACGTCGGCCGAGATCGGGTGCTGGAGCTGCTGGAGCACAGGCCCCTGGCGGCGAGTAGCGTAGTAGTCCGAGGGCAGCAGCAGAACCGGCAACCGGTTGATCGTCGCGAGCGCCGCGCCGCTGATCATGTTGGTGGCGCCCGGGCCGATCGACGATGTGCAGGCGAGCGTCGCGCGCCGGTTGACGGCCTTCGCGTAGCCGGCGGCGGTGTGCACCATGCTCTGCTCGTTGAACGGCTGGTAGTAGGGCAGCGCGGAGCCGTGCTCCAAAAGCGCCTGGCCGAGGCCGGCGACGTTGCCGTGACCGAAGATCCCGAAGATCGCCGGCACGAGCCGCTGCGCCTCCCCGTCCCGCTCGGAGTACTGCTCCACCAGGTACCGGACGACGGCCTGAGCCATCGTCAGACGAACCGTCGGCGTCGTCGGCGATCCCGTCGCCGCGGCGTCCTCGGCCAGGGTCGAAGCGCTCATGTGCTCACCTCTCGTGGAAGACGATGGTCTTGGAATCGGTCATCTCCTCGACTGCGTACCGCGGTCCCTCCTTGCCTACCCCGCTCTGCTTCAGGCCGCCGTAGGGCTGCAGATCGGCCCGCCACGTCGGGGTGCCGTTCAAGTGCACGTTGCCCGAGGCGGCCTCCCGGGCGAACCGCATGGCCACGTCGAGATCCTGGGTGAAGATTCCGGCCGAGAGGCCGTACTCGCTGTCGTTCGCGAGCCGGACGGCCTCCTCGATGTCCCCGACAGGGGTGACGGCCACCGCCGGGCCGAACAGCTCGTCGCAGGAGATCCGCATCGCCGGATCGACGTCGGCGACCACCGTGGGCGCGAAGAGCGCTCCGTCGCGCTCGCCCCCCGTCACGACGCGCGCGCCGGCCGCGACCGCGTCGTCGATCCACGCGCCGACCCGCTCGGCCTCGCGCTCCGAGATCATCGCGCTGAGCCGGGTCTGCTCGTCGAGCGGATCGCCCGTGCGGATCGCCGACACGCGCTCCCCGAGGGCATCGAGCACGTCACCGTAGACGCTTTGCTCGACGAGCATGCGCTGGGTCGAGATGCAGGCCTGACCCGCGTTCGCGTACCCGCCGAGCGCAACCGCCGCGACAACCCGCTCGACGTCTGCATCCGGGAGCACGATCACCGGACAGTTCGAGCCGAGCTCGAGCGACAGGCGCTTCACGCCGGCCACGCTGGCGATCGACTCGCCGACCGCCGTCGAGCCCGTGAAGCTGATCTTGCGCACGCGCCGATCGGCGCAGAGCTGGGGCCCCACCGATGCGCCCGGGCCCGTCAGGCACTGGAGCCCGTGCTCGGGCAGGCCCGACTCCAGCAGGATCTCCGTCAACTTCAGGCCCGTGAGGGGCGTCTGACCTGCCGGCTTCAAGACGACGGCGTTGCCTGCCGCGAGCGCGGGGCCGATCTTGTGTACCACCAGGAGAACGGGGAAGTTGAACGGCGTGATCGCAACGACGACGCCGCACGGAACGCGGAGCGTGAACCCGAGCTTCCCGGCACCGTTCGAGGCAGCGTCGAGCGGCAGCGTCTCGCCGCGGAGCTGCCCGGCCTCGAACGCGCAAAGCCGCAGCAGGTCCGGAACACGGCCCACCTCGGCGCGGGACTCGAAGAGCGGCTTTCCCTCCTCGAGCGTGAGCACCCGCGCAAGCTCGTCGATGCGCTCCTCGACGAGGCCGGCGGCGCGCTCGAGGATCGCGCTGCGCTCGAACGCCGTCAGCGCGGCCATCTGCCGCGCCCCCTCGACGGCAGCCGCGAGAGCCTGCTCGACCTGGTCGGGCGTGGCGTTCGGGACGGTGTCGACGGTGTCGCCGGAATAGGGGCTCGTCACGGCGGTCTCGTCCGGCGATCCGGCCCACTCTCCCGCGACGTACATCCTCACGCGATCGCCTCCTCGGGCTCCGCGAGCGCTCTCAGACCGGCAGCGACGCGGCGCGCCCCTTCGGTCAGCAGGCCGCTGTCCGAGGAGCAGCCGAGGAACGTGAAGCCGAGCTCGTGGTAGAGAGCGGCGGCCTCGAGCGTCCCGACCAGCATTCCCGCCGCCTTGCCCGCCTCGGCGGCCGCCTCGGCGACCTCGCGCACCCGCTTCACCAGCTCGGGGTGGTCTGGCCCACCCTGGATCCCGAGCGAGTGGGCGAGATCCGACGGGCCGACGAAGACTACGTCGACGCCGTCGACGGCGACGATCTCGTCGATCGCCGCGAGCGCGCCGGCGGTCTCGATCTGGACTGCGCAGACGACAGCCTCGTCCGCGTCGTGCTGCGTGTGCGACGCTGCCCCCCAGTGCCACGACCGGTTGTACCGCGCCACCCCGCGGCTGCCCGAGTACCTGCAGTAGTCGACCGATCGGCGCGCGTCGTCGGCCGTCTCGAGCCGGGGCACAAGCACACCGGCCGCGCCCAGATCGAGCGCGTGCAGGAAGCGTGCACGGTCGATCCCCTCGACCCGGACGAGCGGTGCGGCGCCCGTATGGGCGAGCGCCTGCATCTGCGCGAGGGCATCCCGTTCGGTTCCGGGACCGTGCTCGAGGTCGATCACGACCCAGTCGACGCCGGCGAGCCCGACGATCTCGGCAGTGAGCGGCGAGGCGAGGTTGAGGAAGATCCCGACGACGATCTCCCGGGATCGAACGCGCGCGGCGAACGAGGCGCTCACCGGCCGTACAGCTCCTGGAGCTCACCGGACTGTGCGATCACGCACCCGGTCACGATCGCACCCACGCTGATCCGGCGATCATGCCGCACCATACGGCGCCCAGACGCGGATCGCGACTGCACCTGCGGGACGCTACCGGTGCCGATCGTGTTGGCGAGCGTTCAGAGCGTTGCATCAGCCTGGTTCGGATATATCTTATGCCGACGGCGAGGAGGCGATTCTCTGCATACGGTTGCAGAGCCTCGAGAGAAGAAGGCAAGCGACGTGCCCGCCCGATAATGATGTACTCGGCGCAATCGAGTGAATGACTTGTGCGCTCGACGAAGGGACAGGCGTGAACGTGCTCTATATCGCTCAGGCGGGCAACGAGGAGCCGTGGTACACGGACTTCGCGACCGCGCTCGGTGACCACTTTCCGCACGCCGTCATCGATCCCGAGGCCCCGCTTGCTCCCCAGTTCGACGGTGTGCGGGTCGTGGTCGATCAGGGGGGCCACGCGACCCGGCCGGTCATCGACGCCGGGGCCGAGGCCGGCGTCGAGCTCTGGCAGTGCGTGACGACGGGGCTCGACCATACCGAGGTCGATTACATGCTCTCGAAAGGGCTGCGAGTCGCGAACACGCCGGGACCGTTCAGCGCCGTCGCCCTCGCCGAGCACGCGCTCTTCCTCATGCTCTTCATCGCCAAGAAGTTCCGCCAGTCCGAGCGCGGTCTGCAAGCGGGGGTGATGTACCGGCCGCTGAACGAGGAGCTCGCAGGGAGCACGCTCGGGCTCGTCGGCCTCGGAGCGAGCGCCCGGGAGCTGGCGCGGCGGGCGGCCGCGCTCGAGCTGCGCGTGATCGCGCTCGACGAGGTCGCCGTACCGAAGGACGAGCTTGCCGAGCTGGGGGTCGAGCGCTTCGGAGGCACGGAATCGCTGGACGACCTCCTGCGCGACTCCGACTACGTCTCGATCCACGTCCCGCTGACCGCGGCGACGCGTCACCTGATCGACGCAGGAAAGCTCGCGCTCATGCGACCCACCGCCGTCCTGATCAACGTCGCGCGCGGGGGAATCGTCGACGAGGCGGCGTTGGTGGAAGCTCTCGCCGGCGGACGCCTGCGCGCGGCCGGGATCGACGTGTACTCGAGTGAGCCGCCGGATCCCTCGAGCCGGCTGTTCGAGCTCGACAACGTCGTCGCCACCCCCCACGTCGCCGGCACGACGTTCGGCACGTCCCGCCGCCGTGCCGAGGCGTGTGTCGAGAACATCGCACGGATCGAGGCGGGCCTGGCGCCGCTCTACGAGGTGACCTCGCAGGCGTGATCGAGCCGCCCGCCAAGACGTCCCGCATACCGAGCGGGGCACGGCGTACCTCGACGCGGCGCGACCGATCGGGCGCGCGTACGGGCAGGACGCGCAGCCCGGCCTCGGCCGCGTCGAGGCCGCCGCCGTCCGACCCGGAGGGTGCGATTCGGTGAGCTTGCGGAAGGTGCTGGTGACGGACTACACCTGGGCGTCGACCGAGCCCGAGGCCGAGGTTCTCGCGGCAGCGGACGCCGAGCTCGTGATCGCCGAGACGGGCGAGGAGAGCGAGCTCGTCGAGCTTGCCCGGGACGCCGACGCGATCCTGACCTGTTTCGCGAAGGTGACCCCGGCCGTCGTCAGCGCCGGCGAGCGCCTCGAGGTCGTAGGTCGCTACGGCATCGGCGTCGACAACATCGCCGTCGACGAGGCGACGAGACGCGGGATTCCCGTCACGAACGTGCCCGCCTACTGCCTCGACGAGGTCGCCGAGCATGCGCTGGCCATGATCCTCGCGTTCGCCCGGAGCCTCCACCTGTACAACCCCGCCGTACGCTCGGGAGACTGGAATCTCGCCCGGGGCGCGCCGATGCACCGGGTCGCCGGACGGACGCTGGGTATCGTCGGCTACGGGAAGATCGGGCAGACACTCGGGCGGAAGGCACAGGGCCTCGGCCTCCGCATCCTCACCTACGCCCCGAGCCGCCCGGACGACGAGGTGCGTGCGACGGGCGCGGAGCCGGTCTCGCTCGACGAGCTCGCCCGCGAAGCCGACTTCGTGAGCGTCCACCTCCCGCTCACCGACGAGACACGCGGACTCGTAGGCGAGCGGTTCCTCCGCTCGATGAAGCCGACCGCGTTCGTCGTCAACACGGCGCGCGGCGGCATCGTCGACCAGGATGCGCTGCTTCGCGCCCTCGAGGAGAATCGAATCGGTGGCGCCGGCATCGACGTCTTCGAGCCCGAGCGACTTCCCGACGACCACGCCCTGCTCGCGCAGGAGAACCTGATCGCGACGCCTCACGTCGCCTTCTACTCCGAGGAGTCGGTGCACGACCTCGAGCTGCTCGCGGCGGAGAACGTCGCGGCGATCCTCACGGGCCGCCGGCCCCGGTGGATCGTGAACCCGGAGGTCCTCGACCTGCCGCGCTGGAGCCACCTCACTTGAGCACACACGCCCACCCGCCTGTCGCTTCCCACCTCGACGCGCTACTCGAGGGCGACGCCTACTACCACGATCCGTATCCGGCGTTCGCACGGCTGCGAGAGGAGAGCCCTGTTCATTGGCACGCGCCGTCCCGAAGCTGGCTGGTGTCCCGCTGGCAGGATGCGGAGAGGGTGCTGCGAGCACCGCGTAGCTACTCGAGCTACGGATTCCAGAACGCGTACTTCGAGCGCCTGCGCCCGGAGCTCCGCGCGGCAGCCCCGACGCTCGAGCTGCGCGGGCGGTCGCCGACGTTGATCACGTCTGACCCGCCCGAGCATACGCGCTTGCGCCGCCTCCTCCAGGCGGGCTTCCTGCCCAAGGCGATCGAAGACCTCCGGCCTCGCGTAGAGGCGATCGTCGACGAGCTCCTCGCCGAGGTCGAGGGCCAACCCGAGTTCGACCTGGTGGCAGCGGTCGCCTACCCGCTGCCGGCGATCATGATCGCGGACATCCTCGGGGTCCCCCGGGAGGACCGCGATCTCTTCAAACGGGTGTCGAGCGACGTCGTCACGTTCATGAACCGGACGAACCCGAACCGAGAGCTGACCGTCGAGTTCGCGTGCCACGCCGACGGGTCGCTGGCCGAATTCCGGACGTACCTGCGCCGCCTGATCGAGAGTCGCCGCCGCGAGCCGTGCGACGACGTCGTCTCCGTCCTCGTCCACGCGGAACTCGACGGCGACGCCCTCGGGGAGGAGGAGCTGCTCGCGAACCTCGTCCTGTTTCTCATCGCCGGCCACGAGACGACCACGGGCTTCCTCGGGAGCGCCGTATACCTGCTCCTCTCCCATCCGGCGCAGCTGGCCCTCGTCGTCGGCGACCCGGGCCGCCTCGCTGGAGCCGTCGACGAGATCTTGCGCTTCGAGTCTCCCGTGCAGCGGCTCCGGCGGGTGGTCGCCGAGAGCGTCGAGCTCGGGGGAGTCACCATCCCGGCTGGCGAACCCGCGGAGGTGCTCGTCGGCTCGGCGAACCGTGATCCAGCCCGCTTCGACTGTCCAGACGAGTTCGACGTGACGAGGCCGCCCGTGCCGAGCCTGGCGTTCGGCAAGGGAACTCACTTCTGCATCGGTGAGAGCCTCGCCCTCCTCGAAGCCGAGGTTGCCCTCTCGACCCTCTTCGAGCGCTACCCAGGGCTCAGGCTGGCACCGGGCTGGCAGCCCGAGTGGTCGCACCTCACCAACCTCCGCTGCCTCCGCTCTCTTCAGCTCACGACGGGGGGCTCGACGTGAGCAAGCCCTCGCCCGCCAACGGACCCCGCGCGGCGGCCTTCATGGAGACGGCCGGCCTGGACGCGATCGTCGCCGCGTCCCAGGCCAACGTCTACTACCTCTCCGGTTACCGCTGCTGGCTGGAGCCGCTCATGCGCGACTGGATGACGCAGCCGGGCGGCTCGTCGCGACGGGCCCAGGAGTCGTTCGCGATTCTCCCGCGGGACGGCGCGCCCTCCCTCGTGATCGGCGCGTTCTTCGCGCCCGATGCGCTGGCGAGCCCGGTCGAGGACGTTCGGGTGTGGGGCACGATCGACCACGACGACGCCGTGCCTGTGCGCGACCTCCCCTCGGAGCTCGCACGCCTGCACGCCGCCCAGGAGCACCCGACCGGCGCCAGAGCGGGCGAGGCGCTCGTCGCCACCCTCGAGGATCTCGGGCTCGCGTCGAGCCGGATCGGAATCGAGGTCGATGGCATGGAACCCGACACGTTGGAGCGCCTCCGGGCGAGCCTGCCCCAGGCCGACCTGCGCGACTGCACGAGCCTCCTGCGACTCGTGCGGATGGTCAAGTCGGAGCGCGAGCTCGAGCTGCTCGCAGCGTCGGCGCAGGCGAACGAGCAGGCCGGCCTCACCGCCGCGCGGGCGGCTAGAGCCGGGGTGGCGGTCTCGGAGCTTCTCGACGTCTTTCGCGCGTCCACCGCGAGCGCAGGCGCCGATCTCGACCACTGCTCGCCGTCGATCGGCGGGATCGGCCTCTCGACGACCACGGACCACGTCCTTTCCCCCGGCGAGATCTTCAGCCTCGACTACGGCAGCCTGTTCCACGGGTACTTCTCAGACGCCGGGCTCACGGTCGCCATGGGCGATCTCGCAGAGCCCCTTCCGGCCCGCTATGAAGCCCTGCGCGAAGCGATCGTGGACGTGGGGCTCGGCGCGCTGCGACCCGGCACGGCAGCCTCGAGCGTCCACCACGCGATGACCGACTTCCTCGCCGGTCGCGGCATCACCGCCTGCTTCCCTCACGGCCACGGGCTCGGTGTCGAGCTTCGCGACTACCCGATTCTCGTTCCCGACACCGGGCTGCGGATCGCCGACGACTGCGTCGACGTCGCCGCCGATCTCCCGCTCGAGCCGGACATGGTGCTCAACCTGGAGGTCTCGATCTTTCTCCCGGGGGTCGCGTCGCTCGAGGTCGAGATCACCGCTCTCGTCACCGCCGACGGTGCCCGGCCGTTCGTCCGCCAGGATCGCTCGGCCCCAGTGAGGCCCGCATGACCGAGGAGCTCGCGCACCTCTTCTCGCCGATCGAGATCGGCTCGATGACGGTCGAGAACCGCATCTTCATGGCGCCGATGGAGCGCAACTTCGCCAACCCCGACGGCACCGTCACCGAGCGGACGCTGACGCATTACGAGACGTGTGCACGCGGTGGCGTCGGCTGGATCGACGTCGAGTCGACGTTCGTCGACCCGCGCGGTCGCGGCCGGACCCATCAGCTCGGGATCCACGACGACCGCTGCGTGCCCGGTCTCACCGAGCTCGTCTCGCGCGTGCAGGCGCACGGGCCGCGGATCGGGATCGAGCTCCACCACGCGGGCCGCCAGACCGAGAGCGGGCTCACCGGCTCGCAGCCGATCGCCCCGTCGCCCGTGCCGTGCCCGCAGGTCGCAAACGAGGTACCGCACGAGTTGACGCTCGGCGAGATCGACGAGGTCGTCGACCTCTACGGCGAGGCGGCGAGACGCGCCTCGGAGGCGGGCTTCGACGTGGTCGAGCTACATAGCGCGCACGGCTACCTGCCGCTCGCCTTCCTCTCGCCGCTCACCAACCATCGCACCGACGAGTACGGCGGCTCCCTCGAGAACAGAGCGCGCTTCGCCGTCCGCCTGATCGGAAAGCTGCGCGAGGCCGTCCGGCCGGGGATCGTCGTCGGCGCACGCATGAGCTCGAGCGAGTTCCTCGAGGGCGGGCTGACGGTCGACGACATGGCGCTGTACGCGCAGATGCTGGAGGCTGCCGGGGCTCAGTACCTCAGCCTGAGCGCCGGCCAGTACGCCTCCTTCCAGGTGATCAGCCCGACGATGGAGGTGCCGACCGGGTTCCTGCTCCCGCTCGTCGACCGGATCAAAAGCGGTGTCTCGATCCCGATCGTCGCCGTCAGTCGCTTCACCGACCCGCGGGACGCCGATCGAGCGATCGCCGACGGCCACGTCGATCTCGCGGCGTCCGGACGGGCGTTCCTCACCGACCCCCAGTGGCCGCTCAAGGCGAAGGAGGGCCGGCTGGACGAGATTGTCCACTGCATCGGCTGCAACCAGGGCTGCATCAGGCAGATCGCGCCACAGCGGGACGTGACCTGCCTCGTCAACCCGGCCTGCGGCCGTGAGCGCGAGCTTGCGGTCGAGCCGGCCGTGCGGCGGAAGCGCGTGCTCGTAATTGGTGGCGGCCCGGCCGGGCTCGAGGCGGCACGGGTCGCAGCGGAGCGCGGCCACGAGGTCGTCCTCTGCGAGCGTGACGACGCGCTCGGCGGCCTGACGCGGGCGGCGGCCCTCCTCCCCCATCGCGCCGGTTGGCGCGTCTTCGTCGAGGACGCCGTCCGCCGGATCGCGCGGAGCCCGGTCGAGGTCCGACTCGACACGGAGGTCGACGCTGCGGTGATCGCGGAGATCGAGCCGGACGCGGTGGTGTTTGCAACGGGTGCCCGCTTCGCACCGGCTCCGATCAAAGGCGCACGCGTCCTCGATCCGTTGTCACTCCTCCGGGAGGGCCCACCCTCAAGCGGGCGGGCCGTGGTCGTCGGCGGCTCGACGCTCGCCCTCGGCATCGCCGAATGGCTGATCGGCCTCGGCCGCGAGGTAGTGGTCGTCGCACCCGGGGAGGACGTCGGCGACGAGCTCACGCAGCCGGACCAGCTCACGCGGATCGCGGAGAGCCCCTCGGTCCGGATCGAGCGAAGCGCGGAGGTGCTGCACGCCGACGACGGACGCGTCGTCCTCGCGCTCGTCGGCGCGATCGGACCGCTCTTCGCCCGCGACGTCGACGACGTCGCCGTCGTCGTCGATGCCGAGCGCCGAAAGAGCGAGAACGGCCTCGCCTGGCTCGCCCGCACACGCGAGCTCGCGCCCGAGATCCACGAGATCGGCGACTGCAATGAGCCGCGAAGCGCGCTCGAGGCGATCTACGAGGGCGCGCTGGTCGCGCGAGCTCTCTGAGCACCGACGAGCCCACGCCGCACATCCTCGCCGAGCACAGGCACTCGGCCATGCTCGACGCCACGTTCGTGGTCGACCTCGACGTCCATCTGAACGAGCGGCCCCAGGATCTCCTCCCCTATGTCGATCCGTCATGGCGCCCGGCGCTCGAGCATCTGGCCGAGATCCCGTGGCGCTACCTCGACATCCCCGGCTTCGCACCGCACCACGTCCCGTGGCCGGTGCTCCCGACGGCCGATCGGAAGATCACGGTGTCGTCGCCGGAGGAGCTTCGGGCCGACCTCGACCTGATCGGAGTCGACGTCGGCGTGCTCTTTCCCGACTGCTTCCTGCTGCACGCGCTGATCAAGCCGCCGCAGTATGCGGTCGCCCTCGCCCGCGCCTACAACCGCTGGCTGGTCGAGCGCTGGCTGGCGGAGGACAACGGTCTCATGGGTGCGCTGCTCGCGCCGCACCATGATCCGGAGGTCGCGGCCGCTGAGATCCGGACGTATGCGGATCACCCGCGGGTCAAGGCCGTCTACCTGCCGAGCGCGGCGGTCGACCCGCTCTATGGCAATCGCCGTTATGACCCCCTGTACGACGCCGCTCAGGAGTGCGGGCTCCCGGTCGTGCTCCACGCCGTGACGGTGATCAGCCCTGTCTACCCGTTCAACCTGCACGGCTTCAACACGCTGTTCGCCGCGCACGTGCTCTCGCACGGCGTCTCCATGTTCGTCAACCTGGTCAGCATGCTCGAGACCGGCGTCCCGGTTCGCTTTCCTGACCTGCGGATCGCGTTCACCGAGGGCGGCGTCGCCTGGGTGCCGTGGATCGCGATGCGCCTCGACAAGGAGTACCTCGAGCGCCGACGCGACGTCCCGCTCCTGACAGAGCGGCCGAGCCACTACGTGCAGCGCATGTTCTTCGCCACCCAGCCGGTCGAGGAGCCCGAGCGCCTGCGCGACATGGCGAACCTGATGGAGCTCTTCGACGGCGAAAACTGTGTCGTCTTCGCCTCCGACTGGCCGCACCACGACTTCGACCACCCGGACAAGGTGCTGCAGATACCACTCTCCGAGCAAGCGAAGCGCAAGGTGATGGGCGGCAACGCCGCGCGGCTGCTCGGGATCGAGGTTCCCGCGCACTACGGGTACGGGACGGACGGGCGATGACGGGCCAGTTCCCCGCCGGCAAGGTGTCCGACCTCCCACCAGGGACGCATCGGGTGATCGAGGCGGGTGGGCGCCAGATCGGCGTCTTCAACGTGCGGGGATCCTTCTATGCCCTGCCGAACGCCTGCTTCCACCAGAACGGACCCCTCTGCCGAGGGCGGGTGGGCGGCACCTGGATCGCGAACGAGGAAACCGGCTTTGAGTGGGAGTGGGCCTTCGACGGCGAGCTCGTCATCTGCCCATGGCACTCGCTGGAGTTCCACATCCCGACCGGCCGCTGCCTCGCGTACCCGGACCGCAAGCTTCCCGTTTACGAGGTCACGGTCGTGGGGGACGAGCTCGTCGTGGCCCTGTAGCGGCCCGCCTACACTGGCCCGGTGAGCACCGAGCACGTTCACGCGCCCCAGCTCTGGGAGGTCGTCGCGGAGCGGATGCGGACGGCGATCCTCTCGGGGGAGCTGGCGGCCGGGACGAAGCTCGTCGAGCGAGAGCTCGCCACGCGCTTCGGGACGAGCCGCGGGCCGATCCGCGAAGCGATCCGAGAGCTCGCGCGTGAGGGGCTGGTGGCTGAGCTCCCGCGCCGCGGGACGATCGTCTCGACGCTGACGGCGCGGGATCTCGCCGAGGTCTACGGTGTTCGCGAGGCGCTCGAGATCGGTGCGAGCAAGGCCGTGATCGGTCGGGCGAGCGACGACGAGCTCCGTGCCCTGGAGCGCCACCTCGACGCCATGGAGAGCGCCTGGGCGGCGGCTTCGGGCTACCTCTCGGCGTCCGAGCACGACCTCGCGTTTCATCGCGACCTCGTCGCGCTGGCGGCGAACGCGCGACTCTCGGCCATGGCCGAGCAGATGCTCTCGACGACGGCCCTGCTCCTCCGCACCGCCGCGGAATCACACCCGACGCTCCGAATCGGCATGGATCCCCAGGTCCACCGGCGGATCGTCGCCGCGCTCACCGCGCGCGACCACGCGCTGGCCCGCGAGGCGATCGAGGCCCACTACGGCTACGCCGAGGAGCGCCTCTTCGCCGGCTTCGGCGGTTGACTCGCGTGCCACGACCACCTACGATGGTCAACAGTTGACCAAGCCGCTCGTCTCACCCGGCCACCGCATCGAGCTCGTGCCCATGGACGGCCGCTTCCATGACATCTCGATCGCCCTCTACCGTCGCGACCACGAAGGTGGCAGGTCGGCGCTCGTGCACACGTACAGCTCGAAGGACGGTGCCCACGAGCGGGCCGCTCGAGTCGCCGAGACGATGGCTGCCCTCGGCGGGCTCGACCGCGTGCACGACGAGCCGGCGGCGGTTCGCTTTCGCTGCGCGGGCTGGCACGAGTCTGCGATCCGCCGTGTCTTCCTCGAGGCCTGCAAGGCCGACCCGGCGCTTCCACCCGAGCCCCGCGGGCTCGAGACGGAAGACCGGCGTACGGGCCAGCGGATCACGGTCGAGCCGCTCGGCGACGGGTCGTACCGCGTCCGCGCCGACGGTGCGACCGACGACGAGCCGAGCCGCGCGCCCGCTGCCGCGAACGGGCTCGCCAAGCTCGCCGAGCTCGTCCCGGAAGACGACGTGACCGTCCTCTTCCCCTGCCGCACCGACCACGACGCCCTGGTCGGGCTCCTGCTCGCTCGCGCGCTCAACGTCCGCGCCGTGCTGCGCGAGGAGGAGGCAGCGTCCGCGCGCGGCGTGCTCGTCGCGCCGAGCTCGCAGGAAGGAGCCATGATCCCGTGACCGAGACGATGACGAGCCGCGAGCGGGTGCTCGCCGCGCTGCGCCGCGAGCCGGTCGACCGCACCCCGGTGGTGAACCCGACGTCGGTCGCCACCGTCGAGCTGATGGACCTCGTCGATGCGCCGTTCCCGGACGCGAACCGCGAGCCCGAGCTGATGGCCCGACTCGCCGCGACCGGCCACACGGAGCTCGGCTTCGACTCCGTGATGCCCGTCTTCTCGATCATCCAGGAGTCCTCGGCGCTCGGCTGCAAGATCCAGTGGGAGCAGAAGGACAACTGGCCGACGGTGAAGATGCGCGAGCCGATCTACGAGACGCCCGACGACATCCGGATCCCGGACGACTTCCTCGACCACCCGGACACGCGCTGCGTCCTCGAGGCGATCCGGATCCTCCGCCGCGACCTCGGCGACTCCGTCGCGATCATCGGCAAGACGATGGGGCCGTGGTCGCTGGGCTACCACTGCTTCGGCGTCGAGCCGTTCCTGCTCCTCTCCCTGGACGACCCGCAGGCGACGCACCTCTGCCTCGAGCGCCTGAAGGAGGCGACGATCGTCTTCGGCCTCGCACAGATCGAGGCGGGCGCCGACGCGCTCACGCTTCCGGATCATGCGACCGGCGACCTCGTCTCGGGCGAGTACTACCACCGCTATCTGCAGGACATCCACGTCGAGTTCGCCGAGCGCCTCCCCGTCCCGCTGATCCTCCACATCTGCGGCCGCACGGTCGACCGGATGGGCTACATCGCGGAGACCGGCATGGCGGCGTTCCACTACGACTCGAAGAACGAGCCGGGCGAGTCGATGGAAGCGGTGGGCGGGCGGATCAGCCTGGTCGGCAACGTCAACAACCCCGAGACCCTGTTCGCCAGGGGGCCGGAGGAGGTCGAGGCCGAGGTGCGGAAGAACCTCGCCGCCGGAGTGCAGCTGGTGGGCCCGGAGTGTGCGATCCCCTTGCAGACGTCGATCGAGAACCTGCGGGCCATCCCCAAGGCCGTCCTCGACTGGCACGCGACCAACACGAGTCCCAACTGATGGCCGAGCTGACCGACGTCGCCAACGACCTGATCCGCCGCGAGATCGAGGACTACGTCGAGCGTCCCGACGAGCGCGAGCGGATCGTCGAACTCTTCGCGGCCGCGTCCGGGGAGATGCAGGCGATCGCAGCCGCGCTGATCGAAGGTGACGCGCCCGAGGTCGATCGGATGACCCGGGAGGCACTCGACGGCGGCACGGCCGCGCTCGAGGTGATGGACGACGGCCTGATCTCCGGGATGGCGATCGTCGGAATCAAGTTCCGCGAGAACATCATCTTCGTGCCCGAGGTCCTCGCGTGCGCGCGGGCGATGAAGGCGGGGATGGCGCACATCGAGCCGATCCTCTCCGCCTCGGGGATCGACCCGCTCGGCAAGGTCGTGATCGGCACCGTCAAGGGTGACCTGCACGACATCGGCAAGAACCTCTGCATCATGATGCTGCGCGGCTCGGGCTTCGAGGTGGTCGACCTCGGCGTCGACACCTCGCCGGACGACTTCATCGACGCGGTCGAGGAGCACCGCCCCGACCTGCTGGGCATGTCCGCGCTGCTGACGACGACGATGCCCAACATGGGTCGCACGATCGAGGCGTTCATCGACGCCGACCTGCGCGAGCAGGTGAAGATCATGGTCGGCGGCGCGCCGGTCACGCAGGAGTTCGCCGACGACATGGGCGCGGACGGCTACGGCAAGGACGCGGTCGCGTGCGTCACGCTGGCGAAGCAGCTGATCGGCGGGGGGGCGCGCGTTGGCTCTTGACCCCTCGCCCGAGCCCGGCGAGCACGGGCGGATCGAGCCGGCCGACTACCAGGCTCGCCTCGACCGGATCACCGAGCTCTTCGGCACGATGGTCGCCCAGGCAGGCGAGCTCTCGCTCCGCCGCTGTCCGTACAAGAACCGCTTCGACGAATGCACCGCCTCCTTCGGCTGCCGCAACCAGCGCTTCCCCGAGGGCAAGGACGGGCCGAAGCTGTGCAGCGCGAAGGACGGCGACCTCAACTACAAGAGCGCCTGGGAGACCGACTAGTGCTCCGTCCCGGAAGTCGCTTGTTGATCTTGGCGCGCGAAAAGCAAGCTAGGCAAGGACGCAGGGAGCCCCGATATGCAGACATATCGGGGCGACTGAGGACGCAGCCTGGCGCCGCTTTGCAGCCGCCCAGGGCGCGAGCGACTTCCGGGACGGAGCACTAGAGCTTGACCCGTACGCTCTTCGACGACGCCGACGAGCGGGAGCTGCGCGTCCCCACGTCGTGCCGGCGGTCGGGACGCTGCCGGGAGTGTGTCGTCGAGGTGACCGCGGGGGCAGAGGCGCTCGGCCCTCGCGACGCCCGGGAGGCGTTCCTGCGCGACCCGTACCGGCTCGCATGCCTTGCCGAGGTCGTCGCCCCCGGGGCACAGGTCGAGTTCTCGATCCTTCGCCGCCGGCTGCGGATCGTCGTACCCGACGAGAGCGAGCCCGGCGAGAGCGAGCTCGACCCGATCGTCACCGTGTCCGGCGGCGTCGTCCGCTACGGCGACGAGCCTCTCGGCCCCGCCGGAGCCGGGCTCTACGGGCTGGCGGTCGACCTCGGGACCACGACGATCGTCTTCGAGCTCGTCGACCTGCGAGAGGGCCGGGTGCTCGAGACGGTCGCGCTCGAGAACCCGCAGCGCTTCGGCGGCTCGGACGTCATGACCCGGATCAGCTACGACGAGGCGGACGGGCGCGGCGAGCTCCAGCGCGCCGCCCGCAAGGCGCTCAACCGAGAGCTCGAGGACCTCTACACGCGGCGGGGAATCGACCGCCGCGAGGTCGTGGAGGCCGTGGTGGCGGGCAACTCGACCATGCGCGACCTCTTCTTTCGCCTCGACGTCTCGTCGATCGGCCAGCGGCCGTATCGCTCGGTCACCGAGCACGAGCTCCTCGAGGGCCGCCGCGAGACCACCGCGCTCACCGCGAGGGCGTTCGAGCTCGGCCTCCGGATGCACCCGCAGGGGCGCATCTGGGGCCCGCCGCTCGTGGCGAGCCACGTCGGCGCCGACATGGCCGCCGACCTCGTCGCGCTCGGGGTCGACGGCCACAGCGACGACGCGATCCTCGTCGTCGACGTCGGCACCAACACCGAGGTCGTCCTGGCCGCGCGGGGGCGGATCGTTGCCGCGAGCTGCCCGGCCGGGCCCGCATTCGAGGGAGGCGAGGTGACGTACGGCATGCAGGCCGCCGACGGCGCGATCGAGTCGGTGCGACTCCGCGGCGACGGGGGGTTCGACGTGGTCACGATCGGCGGCGCCGAGCCGCGCGGGATCTGCGGCTCGGGCTTCGTCGACCTGCTTGCCGAGCTGCGGCGGGCAGACCTGATGTCGCCGTTCGGCGTCTTCAGCGACGGGTCGAGTGAGGTCGTCGTCGAGCAAACAGCGGGGATCACGCTCTCGCGGGCGGACGGGTCGGCGCTCGCCCAGGCCAAGGCGGCGAACGCGGCCGGCCAGTGGATCGTCCTGCGCAACGCGGGGATCGACCCCGGCGAGGTCGACCGCATGTACCTGTGCGGCGGCTTCGCCAGCTACGTCGACGTCGAGAACGCGATCGCGATCGGGTTCCTCGCCCCCGTCCGTCCGGACCGGGTCGTCAAGGCGGGGAACGCCTCGGTGCTGGGAGCGCGCAAGCTGCTCCTCTCGCGCTCGGCGCGCGAGCGCCTCGACCGGCTCGTGCGGCGCATCGAGCACGTCGAGCTGGAGCTGGCGCCCGACTTCTTCGACATCTTCGTCGAGGGCTGCCAGTTCAAGCCGCTGCCCTCACGGCTGGCCGACACAGAGGAGGCGGCGATGACGGGATACGGCAGGTGACGCTGCTTCCGTCCGGGCGCGAGTTCACCGTGATCGGCGAGAACGTCCACACGACGCGCGTCCTGCGCCTGGACGGGCCGCAGATCGGCGACGACGAGCGGGGACGGCCGGCGATCCTGTTCGAGGACGCGATCGGGTCGCTTCGTCGGCTCCCGATTCCCGAGCCCGAGCAGGCCGGCCAGCCGTACCTCGAGGGCCGCGTCAAGCACGTCAAGGTCGCGGTGGAGGTGGCCATGGCCGAGGGCGAGGACGCCGAGACCGCGATCGCCTACCTGCGGACGATCGCCCGCCGCCAGCTCGACGCCGGCGCGCATTTTCTCGACGTGAACGTGGACGAGGTCTCGCCGAAGCTCGACGTCCAGAAGCGGACGATGCGCTGGCTCGCCGGGCTGATCGCGCCGGAGTCGCCGGCACCGCTCTCGATCGATTCGTCGAACCTCGAGATCATCGAGGCCGGCTTCGAGGCAGTCGACGGGAACGGGCCGACCCCGATGCTGAACTCGGCCTCGCTCGAGCGCGTCGACGCGCTCGACCTTGCGGCCGACGCGGGCGGGCACGTGATCGTGACCGCGTCGGGTGAGGCGGGCATGCCGAGCGATGCCGACGAGCGCGTGGCCAACGCGAGCCGCGTCGTCGAGCAGGCGATCGGGAAGGGCATCCCGCTCGACCGGATTCACGTCGACGCACTCGTCTTCCCGATCTCCGTCGACGGCGCGTTCGGCGCTCACTGCCTCGACGCGTTCCGCCGGCTCCGCGAGCGCTTCGGCCCGGAGATCAGGCTCACCGGCGGAATGAGCAACGTCAGCTTCGGCCTCCCGAACCGGCGCCTGGTGAACGACGCCTTCCTCGCCCTCGCGATCGATGCGGGCGCCGACAGCGGGATCATCGACCCCGTGACGTCGAGCCCGGACCGCGTCCTCTCCCTCGATCGCGATTCGACTGCCTTCAGGCTCGCCGTCGACGTCCTGATGGGCGCCGACGAGCACTGCCGCGCGTACCTGAAGGCCTGGCGCGCCGGCGAGCTCGGAGACTAGGCGACCCCGGTCACCGGGCGCCCAGCTCCCGGCCGGCCTCGGTAAACGCCTCGATCGTGCCGGGCGGCGCGTCGAAGATCTGCCCGGTCGTCCGCAGGATGTAGCGGTCGCCGCCCGCATCGAGACAGCGCTTGACCGCCTCCCTGATCTCGGCCGGCGTGGCCGTCGAGAAGATGCGCTCGTTGAACCCGCCGTTGAGCGTGATTCGATCGCCGACGCGACCCTTCACCGCGGCGAGGTCGAAATCGCCCGAGCTCTCCTTCGGGGTCAAGGTCTCGAGCGCTTCCGCCCCGGTCTCGACCATGTCCTCCAGGATCGCCATGCCACGCCCGCAGTTGTGGTAGCTGACGAGTAGCCCCTCATCCTGCGCCGCCTGCACCACGACCCGGTCGTACGGCAGAACGAACTCGCGATAGACCGAGGGCGAGAGGCCGACACCGATCCATGACTGGTCGTAGAGGATCGAGTGGACGCCGGTCTGCGCGAGGTGCCGCACCCGCCGCACCGAGCGGTGCATCAGCCACTCGGAGATCCGCTTGACGAAATCGGGCCGGTCGTAGATGTCGGTGCAGAGGTTGACGAGCCCGCGCATGTTCGCCGCCTCGCCCCAGATGCCGAGATAGTTGTGGGTGATGAACGCGTCCCCGTTCACGGCCTCGACCAGCCGCGTCAGCCGGTCCTGGACGAGCGCCTCGGGAGGGGGCATGTACTTCTCGAGCAGGTCGAGGTCCGACTCCTCCTTGATCGGCAGCTCGAGCTCCGCGACCTGGTTTTCCCCCGCCGAGTACTTCCAGACGATCGGCCCGTCCGGGGTCTCGACGGTGAACTGCCATGTCTTGAAGCCCTCGCGCTCGCCGAGGAGCTCCTCCTTCACCCGCCAGTAGCCGAGCTGCTCCTCGTCGAACGAGTAGAGGAGCCGCCAGTAGTGATGCATCGAGAACCAGCGATCGTCGACGGTGATCACCATCGGGTCGAGACCGACGCGCTCCTGCACGTCGATGACCACGCGTGGGTTCTCGATGATCGTGTCCAGGAGCTCGACCGCGTCGTCGATGCCGCTCAACCTGGTCAGCAGAGGTACCGAGATCCAGCCGCACACCGGCGGCCGATCGACCGGCTCGCCGAGGAAGGCGGCGCGGAATCGCTCGTAGGTGTTCATGCCGATACCTCCTCATCCGATCGTGCGTCGCGCACGAGTGCCGTGGCGGCCTGCGACAGGAACCCCAGGTCGGAGCCGAGCTGCAACAGGCGGAACCCCTGCGCGCGCCGCTTGCGGACGTCGTCGCCGGTGAGACAGGTGATCCCCGCGGGAATCCCGGCGCGCTCGCAGGCGGCGAGTATGCGTGCGATCTGCTCGACGTCCTTCGGCTTCTCCCCGGGGGTGTCGACGTTGAGGTTGGTGGTGAGCGAGAGGTCGTAGGGGCCGATCAGGATGCCGTCGACGCCCGGGACGTCGACGATCTCGTCAACCGCGTCGACGGCCTCGGGAGTCTCGACCATGACGATGCATACGATCTCCCGGTTCGCGCTCTCGGGGCTGTAGCTCGTGTTCCCGAGTGAGGCACGGACGGGGCCCCAGCTTCGAAACCCGAGCGGCGGATACCGGCTCGCACGGGTCGCCTGCACGGCCTCGGCCGCCGAGTTGACCATCGGCACGATCACCCCCTGTGCGCCGGCGTCGAGCGCCTTCATGATCGAGCTCGGATCGTTCCACTGCGCCCGGACGAGCGTTCCGACGCCGCGGGCGTCGAGGGCCTGGAGCATGGCGGTCGTCTGCTGGTAGCCGATCAGGCCGTGCTGGCCGTCGATGCAGACCCAGTCGAATCCGGCGCACGCCAGGATCTCGGCCGAGAACGCGCTCGGGATCGCGCACCACCCCCCGATCGTAGGCCGACCCGAGTCGACGAGGTCGCGGAGCGTGACGCCCTTCCTGCCATCTCCCTCGGCGACGTCGGCTTCATACATGACGGTCCTCCTCCGTGACTGGGGTGAGGTGGGGCACCTCGACGCCGACCGACTCCGCGGTGTCGGCGAACCGGCGCCAGGTCTCCGCGGAGAACGTGATCCCGTCGAGCTCGTGAAGCGCTTGCGCCTCGAGCTCGAGCGTACCGGGCACGACGACCCGGTCGAATCCGGGCGCAGGCGGCACCGCCTCCAGGGCTGCGACGACCTCTGCCGCACGGGCCGGGAACTCACCGTCCGTCGCGATGGCGAAGAGAACGAAGCCGTTGCCCGGGTCGGCTCCCGTCGACGCGCAACCCTCGCGGGCGACGATGCCGCCGAGAACCTCGGCCAGAAGGCCCAGCGCGTACCCCTTGTGCCCGCCAGCGGGTAGCAGCGCCCCTCCCGCGTAGAAGTCGGCGGGATCGGTGGACGGCTGGCCGTCCGCGCGGACGATCCAGCCTTCCGGCACCGACCACCCGTTCTGGCCGTAGATCCGCACCTTGCCCTCGGCCACCGACGAGGTCGAGAAGTCGGCGACGACCGGTGCCCGTCCGGCGACCGGGAAGGCGTAGGCGAGCGGATTCGTGCCGAAGGCCGTGGTCGCGCCACCGAACGGGACGACCGAGCCGCCCGAAGGGCCCCCGTTGCAGAACACGAGACCGATGCAGTCTCGCTCTGCGCAGATTTCGGCGTATTCGCCGACGCGCCCGACGTGCTTGACCCCCGAGACGACGGCGAGCGCCACGCCGAACGCCCGGGCCTGCCCGACCGCGGCGATCGTCCCGGCGCGGGCGGCGAGCTGGCCGAAGGCGCGGCGGCCGTCCACTCGGACGACGGGCCCGTCGGTCGCGACGTCGGGTCGGGCGAGGGGATCCACGCGCCCGTCACGCATGTAGCTCACGTACTCGGGTACCCGGACGAACCCGTGCGACGGGACGCCGCGGAGGTCGCTCGTAACAAGGGAGCCTGCGACTGCTCCTGCGACGTCGGACGGGGCGCCGGCGGCTGCGAGAACGGCGGAAACCAGCTCGCCGAGAGACGAGGAGGGGAGCGAGAGGCGCGCGCTCGCCGTCACGACGACGCTCAGGGCTGGGCCGCGCCTGCGGCCTCTTGGCGAAGCTCTTCGAGGTTGCGCGCTTGCTCTCGCATCGCCATCGCCTTCTGGTAGCGCTCGCGCTGAACCGAGGCGACCTGGTCGAACGACACGGCAAGGATCAGCAGCCCGCCCGTGACCACGTCCGAGTAGAACGGGTCGATTCCGAGCGCGACCAGTCCGGAGTCGATCAACGTCAGAGCGAGCACGCCGAGGATCGCGCCCAGGATCGAGCCTTCGCCACCGGCGAATGACACCCCACCGAGCAGCACGCCCGTGATCACGTCGAGCTCGAACCCGGTGCCGTAGGTCGGGTCGGGGGCGTCGAATCGGCTCGCGGCGAGCACGCCCGAGAGGCCGCAGAGCAGCCCGCCGTAGATGAACGCACCGATCGTGATCCGGCGGACGTTGATGCCCGCCGCTTGCGCTGCCTGCTTGTTGCCGCCGACGGCGTAGCAGTGGCGGCCGATCGTCGTGAAGCCGAGCACGATCCACGAGAGAACGATGACGATCAGCATGACGAGAATCGGCATCGGGATGCCGAGGACGATCGCCCGACCGAAGTCGGTGAACCCCGACGACGTGTCCGTAACGGGCGAGCCGTTGGTGATCACGAAGACGATGCCACGAACGAGCGCAAGGCTCCCGAGCGTGATCACGATCGGCGAAATGGGCACCTTCCAGCAGAGCACGCCGTTGAAGAGGCCGACTAGACCCGAGACGCCGATCGCGATCAGAAACGCGAGCGCAACGGGCATATCGCTCGACAACATGGCCGCGATCACCGCGGCCAGCGCCAGGTTGGAGCCGATCGAGAGGTCGATGTTGCCCGTGATGATCAGGATCGCCGTGCCGACCGCGACGATCGCCACGATCGACATGTTCATCCCGATCACGCGCAGGTTGCTCACGGTCGCGAAGTTCTCGTTCTGGGTCGCGACGACCACGACCCAGACCCCGAGGGCGAGCAGGAGCCCGAGGTTGCGGCCCTTGCCGCGGAGGAGGTCGCTGAGCCTCGACGGCTCGGCGAACGCGGCTGCCTGAGGCGCCTGGCTCATCGCCGGACCGGCGCGCCCATCGTCATGCACGCCATCGCCTCCTCGTGCGTGGTCTCGCCGATGGGAGCGTCGAGCGTGATCTCGCCCAGACGCAGCCCGACGATCCGGTCGGCGACGTTGAAGACATCCTCGAGGTTGTGACTGATGACGAGGACTGCGACGCCCTGGTCGGCGACCCCACGAATCAGCTGGAGCGTCGTCTTGCGCTGCGCGATGCCGAGCGCGGCCGTGGGCTCGTCGAACATGATCATCCGGTGCGCCGTCACGGTCGCCCGAGCGATCGCGATCGCCTGTCGCTGCCCGCCCGACAGCCGCCGGACGCTCGCATGCAGATCGGGCAGACGGGCACCGACCACGGTCAGGCGCTCCTTCGTCACATCCATCCCTCGCCGGCGGTCGAGAAACCCGAGGGGACCGATCCGGAATCGCACCGGCTCCTGCCCCAGCGTCACGTTGGCCGCGGCGTCGAGGTTGTCGCAGAGAGCGAGATCCTGGTAGACGGTTTCGATCCCGTGAGCCCGCGCGGAATGGGGCGACAGCCCGTGGATCTCCTCGTCGCCGATCCAGAGCTGACCGGAGTCAGGGTGATGCAGGCCACTCAGAATCTTGACGAGGGTGCTCTTGCCCGCCCCGTTGTCGCCGACGAGCCCGACCACCTCGCCCGGGAACACGTCCAGCGTAATCCCGCGAAGCGCCTGTACGCCGCCAAACCATTTCGTGATCTCGACGCAGCGAACGACCGGCTCGACCGTGGCCATCGGCGACCCTAGTATGGAGGATCAGAGAAGCGGGAGCGCTGTGCGCTCCCGCTTCTTGCTCGATCGGGGGGCCCGGAGGACGATCTTCACGCAGGAAAGATCGTGTTGATCGACTGACCGGTCTTCAGCGGCTTCGAGCTGTACTTGACGAGCGTCTTATCCGTGTATGCGGGCAGCGCGCTCCGCGCGAGCGGGTTGCTCGTGATCTTCCTGACAGCGGCGACCTGGGCGGCGTTCGTGAGCAGGCGTCCTCCGAGACCGCGCGTCGGGAGAACCTTCTTGCCCTTGGCGAAGTTGAGGGCGTCGCGGACCATGAGCACGGCGCTCACCTCGAAGACCGCGGCCCAGTTGGCCTGGACAATCGACTTTCCGCCGGCGACGAGATCCATCGTCTCCTCCTCGTAGTCGGCCATGCCGAGGAAGAACTTGTCGCGGTCGGTCTTGCCGGCTTCCGTGGAAGCCTGGGTCGCCTCCTTGCCGGTAACCGTGTTGA
Source organism: uncultured Actinomycetes bacterium (assembly GCA_963712465.1). Classification (GTDB taxonomy): domain Bacteria; phylum Actinomycetota; class Thermoleophilia; order Gaiellales; family Gaiellaceae; genus CAVQHY01. The sequence continues at coordinate 783,221 of CAVQHY010000004.1, read as the reverse complement.
ACGTGAGCATCATGTTGATGTCGGGATTCGCCTGCAGGAGGTTGGCGGTTCCCGCGGCACCCGTCCCGACCTGGTCGACCGACTGAACCTGTCCTGCGACCTTCGTGTTCGGGAACGACGCCTGGATCGTCTTGATCGCGAAGTCGGTGCGCTTCCGGCCCTCGGGATCCGCGAGGTTGGCGAGCGTGCCGATCACAGGTGCGCTGACCTTGTTCTTCTTGGCCCAGTTGACGGCTGCAGTGCCGATCCCTCTGCCCGCGGCGGCGTGGTCGAACGCGACGTTCTGCCCTGAGCCGCCGACCGCCTGGACAGCGTGGTTGATGAAGAAGATCCCCTTCTGCTTCGCCTGCTTCGCAAGCGGCTCAAACGGCTTCGGCGGAACGCCGTCCGCCTTCGCGATGAAGGCGAAGTTCTGCTGGATCATGTTGGTCATGATCTGCTGCGCCTTCACCGCACTGCTGTCCTCGCTCTGCGTCACGATCTTGTAGCCGGTGCCCTTGACAGCCGCGCGCATCCAGCGGGTCATCTGGAGCTCGAAGAACGGGGCGTTTACCGCGATCATCCACCCGAACCGCTTCTGCAGAGCGGCCTCGGCCGCCGGCGCCGAAGCTGCAGCCCGCGCCTTGCCCGCAAGGGCGCCGGCGCCGGCCGCGGCCAGTCCGAGCCCCGCACCCCACTTCAGCAGGTCGCCGCGATCGATCCGCTGCTCCTCGAGAAACTCCTCGACCATCCTCAGGTCGTCAATGGTGACGTTCCCGTCTTCACTCATCTGTCAACTCCCCTCCATGTGTCGGTGACGCCTGCCATGACGCCTGCCGGAAAGCTCGCGTACGATATATCACTGTCGAGCCGCACCTTTCCGGCTCTTTCGCACCCCTCCTCTCGAGTGGCCCTTGCGACTGCGTAACGTGGTCTTCTACGTGTATTCGCTCGCGGTGGATCACGCGCCCGGGACTGTACGAGAGTCGGTCCTGCTTTGCAAGCGATTGCACGCAGTTACGTGTTGACCGCGATGGCGAAGAGCTCCAGACCTGCATCACCAGCGACGAGGGTGGCCTCGCTGTCTCTCAGCACCACGATCCCGCTGCCCTCGGCGACGGGCCGCTCGCCGGTCGGATTCGAGCGCAGGACGCCTGACCCTCCGGTCACGTAGACGGCGTACTCGACAGGTCCGGCCGCGAGCTCCTCGGTCTGTCCGGGCGAGAGCGACGTCGTCCAGATCGAGCGCCACTTGCCGGCGAGCACGCCGGTGGGATCGATCGGACCTTCGGTTGGAAGATGGCGAACCTCCACTTCACTGCTCCACGGCGGGCGCATGCGGCGGCAGGACGCTGGTGATAGCCGGCGGAAGGACCTCGGAGACGATCAGCTCGACCGCGTCGTCGCCCACCGGGTGAAAGCTGTGCCGCTCGTGCAGCGGCGTCAGGATCAGATCGCCGGGCCCGACCTCGCGCGTCTCGCCGCCCACGCGCATCTCGCCTCTTCCCTTGATCACGAAGTAGATCTCCTCGGTCCGGGAGTGGACGTGCTCGCCGATGATCGTGTCGGGCGGGACGCGTACGTGTTCGAACGAGTCGAGGTCGCTCCACATCATGTTGCCCGTGAGAAACCGCTTCCAGTAGATCGGGTTCTCGCCGCCGTGAACGCCGGTGACCTCGACCGGCGATTCGGTCGTGCCGATCAGGACAGTCTCGCCCACCTTCCTCCCTCCTCGTGCCGGCCAGGGCCGGCCGCGACGTGCATCCCCCGTCGTGGTAGACGACGTGCGAAACGCTGGTATAGCATGCAATCGAATGCACGTCGAGTGCCCGCATACCGCAGGCGAGGCCCGGTCGCTCGAGCGAGGAGAGGAGCGCTAGCGCAATGGCACTGCCAACGTACGGACCGATGGCGGTCGACTGGGAGACGCGAATCGACTTCGACACCCTCCGTGGTGACCGCGTTGCCCGCGCCAAGCGGCAGCTCGAACTGGCCGGGATCGGCGCGTTCCTCTGCTTCGACACGGCGAACATCCGCTACATCACGGCAACGGTGATCGGCACCTGGGCGAACGACAAGGCCGGACGTTTCTGCCTCCTGCCGAGCGGGGGTGAGCCGCACCTCTGGGACTTCGGCTCGGCGGCGCGCCATCACGCGCTGTACTGCCCCTGGCTCGAGGGTCGCTCGGAGGCCGGGATCTCGACCCAGCACGGCGCGATGCCGGCAGCCGCCGGCCGCGCCGAGGCCGTCGCTCAGAAGGTCTACGACGTGCTCGAGGCTCACGATCTCCTCGACGCGCCCCTCGGAGTGGATATCTGCCACCCGCCGGTTCTCTTCGCGCTGCAGAGGCTCGGCCTGGAGATCGTCGACGGCCAGGAGCAGCTGATGACCGCGCGCCGGGTGAAGACGCCGGACGAGATCAAGCTCCTCACGCACGCCTGCATGATGGTCGACGCCGCGTACGAGCGACTCTACGAAGTGATGCGGCCGGGCGTGAGCGAGAACGACTGCGTCGCCGAGGTCAACCGCGTTCTCTACAGCATGGGCTCGGAGCACGTCGAGGGAGTCAATGCGATCTCCGGCGAGCGTTGCAGCCCCCATCCGCACAACTTCTCCGACCGGGTCCTCCGGCCCGGCGACCCGGTGTACTTCGACATCATCCAGAGCTTCCAGGGCTACCGCACCTGCTACTACCGTACGTTCACGGTCGGCAGCGCGTCGAGGGCGATGACGGACGCGTACAAGCGCTGCCGCTACTACCTCGACATCGCCATCGACGCCCTGCGACCCGGCGTCACCACCGCCGACATCGCCCGCCTCTGGCCGCGCGCGGAGGAGTTCGGGTTCCCGAACGAGGAGGCCGCGTTCGCGCTCCAGTACGGCCACGGCGTGGGGCTCTCGGTCTGGGAGAAGCCGCTCATCAGCCGCCTCGTGTCGCTCGACCACCCCGAGCCGATCGAGGAGGGCATGGTCATCGCCCTCGAGACGTTCTGGCCCGCCTCCGACGGATGGAGCGCCGCACGGATCGAGGAGCAGATGGTGGTGACCAGGGACGGTTGCGAGCTGATCACGCGCTTCCCCGCCGAGGAGCTGATGGTCGCGGGCCCGCAGTACCACACGGCGCTCGGACCGCTACCGAGGGAACGCGAGACCGAGTCGCACCGAAACAGCGACCGGACGCTGCCCGAGCCGCATTCCACGCCGACCACGCCGGTTCCGGCGCCCGTCTAGCGCGGACGAGAGCGGTGGCCGGACTGCCCAGGCGTCGATGAGGGCCGCCGTCTACCACGGGAATCGGGATCTCCGGATCGAGGAGGTACCCGACCCCAGGGCCGGGCCGGGCGAGCTGCTCCTCGAGGTGCACGCGGTCGGAATCTGCGGTACCGACGCATCGGAGTGGGAGCACGGGCCCGCGATCTACGCGGTTCCCGGTCCGCATCCGGTCACGGGCCATGCCGGGCCGCTCGTTCCCGGCCACGAGGTCTCCGGCCGGGTGATCGAGATCGGCGACGGCGTCGACGGGTTCGTGCAGGGAGCGGTCGTGGCGTGCGGAGGCGGCTACGTCCAGGAGGAGGATCGGTACTCGGCCGCGGGCCGACCGAACCTCTCCAGCACCTACGCGACCGTCGGGCTCCAGCGGCACGGCGGCCTGGCGCAGTACGTTGCCGTCCCCGCGGGAATCTGCCTCGATGTGCGCCCGTACGGGCTGTCTGACGACGCAGCCGCGCTCGCCCAGCCGATGGCGATCGCGGTCCATTCGTTTCGCCGAAGCAGGCCGGAGGCAGGTGCGCAGGCCGTCGTCGTCGGCGCGGGCGGGATCGGTGCGTTTCTCGTCTATGCAGCAGCCCAGGCCGGTCTGCGCCTGACGGTCGTCGATTTCTCCGCCAGCCGTCTCGAGATCGCCCGCGCGCTCGGCGCCGAGACGGTCATCGGGGAGGCTGACGGCGCGCGTGACCTCGCGCGCGCGCTCGCGGAGCGGGAGATCCAGCCGGCGATCGTCTTCGAGGTCACGGGCTCGGAGGCCGGCCTCGCGTCGACGCTCGGCGCGGCGGAGCCGGCAGGCGCGCGGCTCGTGCTGACGGGGCTGCACGAACAGCCCCGGACGATCGATCTGCGCCGCCTGACCCTGCGCGAGGTCGAGCTGATCGGGACAAACGCCCATGTCTGTGAGGCGGACCTCCCCGAAGCCGTTCGGCTTCTGGCGAGCCGATCCGAGGGGTGGGCCGACATCGCCCCGGAAGCCTTCCCGCTCGACGAGATGCTCGAGCAGGGGATCGTTCCCATGGTCGAACGGCGAGCCGAGCGGATCAAGACGCTGATCGATCCGTGGACGAACGCCAGGCGGCCGACAGACACCGTGCCGCGGTGAGCGCCGAGCCCGGGGGCCCGCTTCGCGTTGGGCTGGCCGGACTCGGCAGGATGGGCACGCGCATGGCGCGCAACCTGGCGGCCGCGAACCTGCTTGTCGGCGTCTTCAACCGCACGACGGAGGTGAGCGAGCGCACGGCGGAGGAGCTGGGCGTCGAGGCCTTCGCGACGCCCGCCGACCTCGCCGTCGTCTCGAACGTGATCGTCACGTCGGTGGCCGACGCTGCGGCCGTGCGCGACGTCTATGCCGGGGACGGGGGTTTCCTTCGAACCGTGCGCCCCGGAACGGTCGGCGTGGAGGCGAGCACCATCGGCCCGGAGCCGATCGGGTGGCTACGTGACGTGCTGACTGCAAAGGATTGCGCCGTCGTCGACGCCCCAGTGTCCGGGAGCGTGGCGCTCGCCGAGGCAGGGGAGCTCACGATCATGGCCGGGGGCGCGGAGCGCGACGTCGAACGCGTCCGGCCTGTACTTGAAGCGATCGGGTCGACGATCTTCCACCTCGGCCCCGCCGGCTCGGGCGCGACGATGAAGCTCGCCGTCAACAACGTCATCTACGCCCTCAATCAGAGCGTCGCCGAGTCCCTCGTGCTGGCCGAACGCGCTGGAATCGAACGGCTTCGCGCCTATGAGGTCTTCGCTGCAAGCGCGATCGCGGCACCCTTCGTGCACTACCGCCGCGAAGCGTTCGAGCGGCCCGGCGAAACCCCCGTCGGCATGCGTCTGACCCTCGCGGAGAAGGATCTCGAGCTGATCCTCGAACTGGCGCGCGCGCTCGGCGCACGTGTGCCCCAGGCGGAGGTCAACGCGGCGATCGCGCGCGAGGCGGATCGTGCCGGCTACGGCGACGCCGACATCTCCGCTATCGCACAACACCTCCGGCACCTGTAGATCGCGCCGTTTCTCTGCAAACCATTGCATCGGCGCGGCGGCTGTTCTAGAGTGCCCGGCGGTAGAGGTCGGCGCCGCAGCCGGCCTCGGTAGCTTCGAGGAGGAGCGTGGCATGAAGCGAGAGTGGCTGCAACGGCTTGCCCTACTCGCCGCTCTCGTCCTGGCCGTGGGACTGACGCTCGCAGCCTGCGGAGGCGGGGACGAGAGTGGAGGGGACGAGGCCGCGGGAGGAGGGGACACCGTCGGGCTTGGCGATTTGCCGGAGGCCGGATCCGAGACCGGCGCCGCGACGGGGGGAGCGGCGGCAGGTGGTGCGATCGACGGCGGCGGCGGTCTGATCGTCGTTCTGATGCCGACGAGGGCCAACAACTACCTCGCCGAGTGGATCAAGGGCGCGGAGGAGGAGGCCGCGGCGGACAACTTCACGCTCAAGATCATCGAGAACAACTTCGATCAGTCCGAGCAGGACGTCCAGGTTCAGCAGCAGATCGCAAGCGGGGACACGCCGGTCGCCTACATCTGGTGGCCTGCGGACAACAGGGCGGGCATCGCCTCCCTGCAACAGCTCTCCAACACGGGCATCCCGGTCATCCAGACGAACCAGTTGCCTCTGCCCGAGACGGAGAGCCTGATCAAGGCGTACGCAGGCGTGAACGACGTCCTCAACGGACAGGTCTCCGGCGATCTCCTGATGAAGTCCAGAGACGTTCTCACGCAGTCGGGAGCGACGCTCCACAGTGAGGGCGGCAACACGTTGATCATCTCGTTCCCGGCCGGATATTCGGCGGGAGACGACCGGATCAAGGGCTTCGACGACGAGACGGCGAGCGCGCCCTTCAACGTGCTCGCAACCGAGAACGCGGGCTTCGACGCCGAGACCGGCTACAAGGCGGCCTCGCAGCTGATCCCGAAGTACAAGAGCGAGGGCATCGACTTCGTCTACGCGACGAACGACGCGCTGGCCAAGGGCGTCATCCAGGCGCTCGAAGAGAACGGCTACACCCCGGGTAAGGACGTGATGGTGGTCGGCGGCACGTGCCACGGCGACCTCACCGAGCTCGAAGCCGCGAGACAGTTCGGCTCCGGTCTCCAGGCGGCGCGCCTCGAAGGTGTCTTCTCCGTGAACGTCGCCGGTCGCTACATCCAGAGCGGCGGACAGGTGCAGGACGGCGACTACAACGCTCCGGCCGACCCGGACGCGCAGCCCGTGTTCGAGGGACCGCCGTTCCAGCGGAACTTCATTCCGAACCCGCCGGTCGAGCTGGGCACCGATCCGGCCACCGCCGTCCAGGCGATCGACGATACGAAGCTCTGGGGCTTCACCTTCCGCGAGCTCTGCACCTACTAGCGCAGACGGAGGGGCGGCCCGGCGCAGACGCCGGGCCGCCCCTCGCGAAAGCGCAATTCACGAGCAAGGAGTGATCAGGAGGGAATGGGAAGACTCGACAGCAGGATCGCCGTCGTCACGGGCTCGGCCCGCGGGCTCGGGGCGGGGATCGTGAGGGCGTTCGGGCGCGAAGGAGCGACGGTCGTCTGCGCCGACCTGCTCGACGCCGGCGAGACAGCCGCATCGGTGCCGAGCGGCGAGGCGATTCTCCTCGACGTCACCGACCGCGCAGCCGTCGAGGCGGCGTTCGACGACGTGGTCGCAAGGCACGGCCGGCTCGACATCCTGGCGAACAACGCGGGTATCGGCCAGCCGATTGCCGACGTGGCCGACACCGACGACGCCGTGATCGACCGCGTGCTCGCCGTCAACGTCCGGGGCGTGATCAACTGCTCGAGCGCCGCCGTCCGCCACATGCGCAAGCAGGGCGGCGGGAAGATCATCAACACCGCCTCCCAGACCGGCAAGCAGTCGTGGCCGGGCTGGGGCGTCTACTCGGCCTCGAAGTTCGCCGTCGTCGGGATCACCCAGGTGATGGCGCTCGAGCACGTCAAGGACGGCATCACCGTCAACGCGATGTGTCCTGGGACGATGGTCACCGACATGATGTACACCGGGTTCGGAGAGGCAGCTGCCGCGGCTGGAGCCGACCGCGACGCGATGATCGCCGAGAAGGCAGCCTCGATTCCGATGGGCCGGATGGGCACCGCCGACGACGTCGGCAACCTGGCCGCCTTCATCGCCTCTGACGAGTGCAGCTTCACCACCGGTGCCCAGTTCAACCTCACCGGCGGCGAGATGGTCTGGTTCTAGAAGGCCTGGAGGAGAGCGATGAGCGCCGAGCTCCCGTACGTCCACATCGGGATCATGGTTTCGAACCTCGAGGAGGGGATCGCACGCTACGCGCCGCTCGGGATCACGTTCATGGAGCCGCGCACGGTGCACGTCGACCGGCTCGTCGAGGGTGGGACGGAGACGTCATTCGACCTTCGCATCGCCTTCTCCCACCAGGGCCCGCCGCAGTGGGAGCTGCTGGAGGTCGTCGGGGACGGGATCTACGGGCCACAGCATCTGGGCGGCCTTCACCACGTCGCGGTGCTCGACGACGATCCGGAGCAACGCTTCCGCGAGCTCGAGCAGGCCGGGTTTCGGTTCACGGCCGCCCAGTACCGCCCGGACGGCAGCATGATCGTCGGCTATCTCGACCCGGTCGATCTCGACGGCGTCCGCATCGAGCTGATCCACGCCCCGGTCCAGGAGGCGATTCTCGCCTGGATCGCCGGCGAGGACGCAGCCCCCTGATGGCCGTTTCGGAGCTGCACGAGCAGCCTCCGCCCGCGGCCGCACCCGCGCTGCTCGAGATGTCCGGGATCTCGAAGCGGTACGGCTCCGTCCAGGCGCTCGACGACGTGTCGTTCGAACTGCGCCGGGGCGAGGTGATGGCGCTGCTCGGCGAGAACGGCGCCGGCAAGAGCACGCTCGTCAAGGTTCTCGCCGGACTCGTGTCGCCCGATGCCGGAACGATCACGATCGACGGACGGCAGCTGGAGCTACGAACCGCCGACCGCGCCCGCGAGGCCGGGATCGCCGTCGTTCAGCAGGAGCTCTCGCTCGTCCCGACGCTGACCGCCGCCGAGAACGTCTTTCTCGGCAGCGGCCGCGGCGGCATGTGGGCGACCCGCCGGCTCGCGCGCGACGCTCGTGGCTTCCTCGACGCCGTCGGGCTCGAGGAGCTCGACCCGCTCGCGATCGCCGGCTCGCTCTCCGTCGCCGAGCGCCAGCTCGTCGAGCTCGCCCGACTCCTCGCGAGGGAGGCACGCCTGCTGATTCTCGACGAGCCGACCGCCGCGCTCTCCGACGTCGAGATCGACCGGGTGCAGCGCGTCGTACGCCGCCTGGCCGCCGAGGGAAAGAGCATCGTGTACGTCACCCACCGACTCGGCGAGGTCTTCGCGATCGGAGATCGGGCCACCGTCTTTCGCAACGGCCACAGCAACCCTCCTGTCGACGTCTCGACGCTGACCATGGAGGCGCTGATCGAGACGATGCTCGGTCGCCGCCTCGAGGAGATGTTCCCGCCCCGTAGCACCTCGATGGGCGACGAACGGCTCGTCGTCTCGGGGCTGGAGGCCGAGGGGCTCGCGGAGCCGGTCAGCCTGTCGGTCCGGCGGGGCGAGATCCTCGGACTGGCCGGCCAGCTCGGCAGCGGCGCTCCCAGCGTCCTCCGGGCGATCGCCGGAGCTCAGCACATGGTCGCGGGCGAGATCCTCGTCGACGGCGAGCGTCTCAACGCCGGGACCCTCAGCCGGGCGATCGACGCCGGCATTGCGTTCTGCTCGGGCGACCGAAAGGTCGACGGCGTCTTCCAGATCCGGACCGTGACCGAGAATCTCAGCGCTCCCGCCCTGCCGCGGATCAGCCCGAACACCTGGCTGTCTCGACGACGGGAGCGCGAACTCGCGCAGGAGCTCGCCGGTTTCTTCGTCATCGACCCGAGCAGGCTCGGCTACTACGTCAGAACGCTGTCGGGCGGAAACCAGCAGAAGGTAGCGCTCGGCAAGTGGCTGGCAATCAGGCCCCGAGTTCTCCTCGTCGAGGAGCCCACACGCGGGGTCGACGTCGGTGCGCGCGCCGAGATCTACTTTCACCTGAGGCGACTCGCCGAGCAGGGGCTCGCGGTGGTCTTCAGCTCGTCCGATCTTCCGGAGGTTCTCGGGCTCGCCGACACGGTCGCGACCTTCTACCGCGGCGAGCTCGTTCGCGTCGCGAGTGCCACGGATCTCGATCAGGCCGCCCTGATGCGGGACGTCACGTCCGCCGGCCGCACGACCGGGAGCCCGACCTGACGAGCGGGCCCGCAACGGACGTCGAAGCAACCGTGGCCGAGCCACCGCGCAGCGGCGCCGGACGCGTCGACCGGCGCAAGGTCGTCGTCCCCCTGACGATCGGCGCGGCGGTGGTGCTCGTGCTGGTCATCGGCGGGCTGACGACCCCTGCATTTCTCACCGTCGACAACATGCTCACGGTCGTTCGCGCGGCTTCGATCACGGGAATCGTCGCCGTCGGGATGACGTTCATCACGCTTTCGGGCAACTTCGTCTCGTTGTCGGCCGAGCAGACGGCGATCATGTCGGCGATCGCGTTCGCGCTCGCGGTGTCCAACGGCTGGCCCCTGGCCGCTGCGATCGCGGTCACATTCGTCCTCGCGGTCGCCGTCGGGGCGGTTCAGGGTGGCATCGTCGCCCTCGGCATGAACCCGATCGTGACAACGCTTGGAGCCGGTGCGGCGATCTTCGGGCTCACGTCGATCGTCGTCGCGAACAAGACGATCCAGCTCGGTACCGAGTCGATCGACTGGCTCGGTGTCGGGAGGCCGCTCGGCATTCCCAACCAGAGCATCGCGTTCGTCGCGTTCACCGCCCTCACCATGGTCGTCCTGACCAAGACGCGGTTCGGCCGAAAGATCTCGCTGATCGGAGCCAATCGTGCAACGGCGGCGGCGAGCGGCATCCGCCTTACCGGCCCCACGATCGCGGCCTTCGTCATCTCTGCCGGCGCCGCTGCTCTCGTCGGGATCTTCACCGCGGCGCAGGTCGGCCAGGCGAAGACGACCATGTTCGACAACCTGACGATCGACGCCGTGGCCGCCGTGCTCGTGGGCGGAACGGCCATCCAGGGCGGCGAGGGCTCGACTCTGAGAACCGCGCTCGGCGCCGTGTTCATCGCGCTGCTCGCGAACTTCATGCTCCTTCGCGGCTACACGTTTGGCATGCGACTGCTCGTGGAGGGGATCATCGTGTGCTTCGCGGTGTCGGCGTTTCACCTGCTGCGGACGAGAGCGACCTGACGGTGCGACATCGCCTGATCACACCCGCGCTGATCGGCCGCGTCGTCGTCCTCCTCGCCGTCTGGGTCGCGTTCGCGGCGACCGACGACAACTACCGGACCGTCGACAACCTCTACGCGATGCTCGAGGGGTTCGCACTCCTCGGGCTCGTCACGCTGGGAGTCGGGGTGACGATGATCGCCGGCGAGCTCGACCTGTCGGTCGCCTCTCTGGCCGCGGTCGCGGGAATCATCGCCGTGGAGCTGACCTCGCTCGGGCTCGTACCTGCGGTGATCCTGACGACCCTGGGCACGCTCGCCTTCGGCGCGGCTCAGGGGTTCGTGATCGCGAGGCTCCGGATCAACTCGCTCGTCTTCACGATCGGGACGCTGATCGCGCTCAGGGGCCTCGCCTTCGTGATCTCCGACGAGCGCGCCGTGCTGCTCGACCTCGACGACCTGGACATGGCGCAGTCGCTCATCCGGCGCATCTGGATCTTCTCGCCGTTCAGCCTCGTCACGATCGGCTTCGCGATCCTCATTGGCTTGCTGCTGGCTTTCTCCCGCTACGGTCGTGAGATCTACGCCGTCGGGGGCGCACGTCAGGAGGCGGTCGCCGCCGGCGTCTCGCGGACACGGCCGCTCGTCCTGGCCTTTGCGGTCTCGGCAACCTGCGCCGGGCTCGCCGGATCGCTCGCCTCGATCAAGTCGGGAAGCGCGCCGCCGTTCGCGTTCGAGCCGATCCTCCTCTCCGCGGTCACTGCGGCACTCGTCGGCGGGGTCAGCCTGTACGGAGGGCGCGGCCACGTCGTCGGCATGGTCATCGGCGCCCTGACCCTGCGCTTCCTGATCTCGGGGTTCTCCAGCCGGGGGGCTCCCACCTACATCGAGAGCGTCGCCACGGGGGGGCTGCTCCTGGCGGTGCTCCTCGTCGAATACCTGACGGAAAGCCCGCAGATGCTTGACCTTCGCGAGCGCAGGGCCCTGGCCCGAGCCAGGACCAAGCGTCTCGTCGGAGAGCAACCCGGATGACCCTCGACCCGTTCCCTATGCTGAGTGCAGGGATCACGTCGTGACGACGAGCGGGCACAGAGCGGGCAAGCCGGGCGGCGCCACCTTGCGCGACGTCGCGGAGATCGCCGGCGTCCATCCGGGTACCGCGTCGCGCGCCCTCGACCCGGCCAAGATGTGGCTCGTGACGCCCAAGACCCGAGCTCGGGTAGAGGGGGCAGCGCGCAAGCTCGGGTACCGCCCCGACATCGTCGCCCGCAGCCTGCGCAGCGGGTCGACGAAGACGATCGGCGTGATCGTGTCCGACCTCTCGAACCCGTTCGCGGGCGAGGTCATCCACGGAATCGCAGGTTTTCTCCATCCGCGGGAGTTCATGCCCCTGATCATCGAGACATTCGACGACTCGGACCGGCTGGCTCTCGCCCTCGACGCTCTCCGCAGCAGACGGGTCGACGCCGTGATCGTGGCCTCTGCCCGCGCCGCCGACTCCGAGATCGTCAGGGCGATCGTGCGCGACGGCCTCCACGTCGTGCTCGCCGTCAGACCACTGCCGGGCGTCGACATCCCGACGGTGGTCCACGACGACGCGGACGGTGGACGGCTCGTGGCCGAGCACCTGCTCGACCTCGGGCATCGGACGCTCGGCGAGCTGCGCGGCGCGCAGGACGTTCAGCCGTTTGCCGAGCGTAGTCTGGCCTTCCGCCGGACGATCGCGGCGGCCGGCGCCCAGCTCGTCGAGCTCGACGAGGTCGCCGTCCAGCCCACGGCAGATCAGGGCAGGCGCCTGATGGAGCTCTACCTGGAGCAGGAGGCCGAGCTTCCCACCGCGTTCTTCGTCCACAACGACGCGATGGCGATCGCGGCGATCGACGCGCTGCGTCAGGCGGGGCTTCGGTGCCCCGACGACATCTCGGTCGTCGGCTACAACGATGCGCCGCTGAGCGACCACATCACGCCGCCCCTCACCACGGTCCGGTATCCGAGCGACAAGGTGGGGCGCTTCGCCGCCGAGGTCGCCCTCTCGCACATCGAGGACCGTGACCGCCCCGGGGTGCGGGTCTCTTTCCCGGCCGAGCTCGTCGTTCGCGGTTCCACAGCACCACTGCTCACCCGGGCAAAGGTCGGGACCCGCTAGGCGCCCTGGGGCACCGTCGGCATCGCCTCCGGCTGGTCGGGGTGCACCTCATAGCCTGCCTCGGCGTAGGTCGCGACACCGCCGAAGACTGCGACGATCACCGCCGGCTCGTCCGTGTCGTTCGCGAACCCGTGCCACTCCCCGGCCGGGATGTACACGACCTCGCCGGCCCGCTGCCGGACCGGGTCACCCTCCGAGAGGTGCAGCCCGGCGCCTGACACGATGTAGAGCACCTCCTCGGCATGCGGATGCCGATGGAGCTCGTGCCACTTCCCCGGCGGGAAGGTGGTGGTGTTGAAGACGAGCTGCCGCGAGCCGGCCGACGGCCCGTCGACCAGCCACCAGACGCGCAGGCCCTCCCACCCGGGCCGGGAAGCGGCGGCCAGATCCTCGAGCACGGTGTCGGGCGAGCGCTTCTCCATCAGGCCACGTCCACCGCGACCGTCTTGGTGCGGGTCAGGTGGAGGATGCCCTCGTAGCCCTTCTCCCTCCCGTACCCGGACTGCTTCGTCCCCCCGAAGGCGAGCTCGACGCCGCCGCCGGCTCCGTACGTGTTGACGAACACCTGGCCGGCGCGGATCTCCCTGGCGAGGCGGTGGGCGCGGCGCACGTCCTTCGTCCAGACGGCCGCGACGAGCCCGTAGCGGGTGCCGTTGGCGAGCGAGATCGCCTCCTCGTCGTCCGAGAACGTCATCGCTGCGATCACGGGACCGAACACCTCCTCCTGTGCGAGATCGGATTGCGGCTCGACATTGTCGAGGAGCGTCGGCTCGAAGAAAAAGCCGCTGAGGCCGTCAGGGGACGCGCGCCCACCCCCGGTGACGAGATCTGCCGAGCCCGCTCCTGCGTCGACGAGGGCCGCGACCCGCTCACGCTGACGCTCGCTGATCAGCGGCCCGAGGTCCGGGTCGTCGATTCCCCGACCGAGCCGGAGACGTCGGAAATGCTCGGCGACGGCGTCTCGCACGCGCTCGTGGATCGGCTGCTCGACGAGGAGCCTCGAGCCCGCCGAGCACGTCTGGCCCGCGTTCTGCACGATCGAGCGCACGATCGTCGGGACCGCGACATCGAGATCGGCGTCCGCGAAGACGACGTTCGGCGACTTACCTCCCAGCTCGACCGTGACCGGTACCGCATTGTCGGCGGCTGCACGAGACACGAGCTTCCCGACCTCGTTGGAACCGGTGAAGCTCAGGTAGTCGATGCCGGGGTGGGCGGCGAGCGCGGCCCCCGCCTCCTCCCCGAGCCCGGGGACGACGTTGAACGCGCCCGGCGGCAGCCCGGCTTCGACCGCGAGCTGGGCGACTCGCACCGCGGTCAGCGGAGCTTCCTCGGCCGGCTTCATCACGCAGCAATTGCCGGCCGCGAGCGCCGGTGCGACGGTGCGACCGCACATCTGCACTGGGTAGTTCCACGGCACGATGTGCCCTGTCACGCCGTGCGGCTCCCGGACCGTGTAGACGAAGAGGCGGTCGCCGAGCGGGATCGTGTCTCCGAAGACCGCCTCGCAGACGTGCGCGTAGTAGTCGAAGTAGCGCGCCGCAACCTGGACGTCCGCCCGCGCCTGCGTCAGCGGCTTGCCCGTGTCGAGACTCTCGAGCCGCTCGAGCTCCTGGGCGTCCCGGCGGATCAGCGCGGCGATCCGCCCCAGCACCTCCGCCCGGTCGGCAGGCGCGCGCCGGCCCCAGACGGTCTCGAACGCATCGCGGGCGGCGGCGACCGCCTCGTTCACCTCTGCCTGGCCGCAGCGGGCGACGTCCGCGAGGACGTCGCCCGTGGCCGGGTCGAGATCCGCGAACGTACGCTCGGCCGGCCGCGAGCGGCCGCCCACGAACGCGTCGCACCGGAGTCGGGACGCGGTCGTGGTCACGCGGGGGCTCCGTTTCGAACCATTTCGCCGACCGCGAGGATCAGCTCGTCGAAGGACTCGGCGACGGCCGCACCGGCCTCGGCAAGACGCCGCTTCTTCTCCGCCGGGCTGCCCCTGCCGCGCTCGATGACCGCCCCGGCGTGCCCGAACACGGTTCCCCGGGGGAACTCCTCCATGAACTCGCCGAGCACGAGCGCGACGAGCGGGGTCGACCCGTCGCTGCCGAGCTCGTCGGCGAGCTCCTCCTCGAGACTCGTTCCCGCCTCGCCGACGTAGACGACCACATCGGTCTCGTCGTCGTCGCGAAAGCGGCGCAGGAGCCCGGCCGGCGGCATCCCGATCATCGCGTCGCCGCCGACGCTCACCGCCGTCGACACGCCGAGCCCGCTGCGCTTGAGCTGCAACCCGACCTCGGCCGTGAGGCCCCCGCTGCGGGAGATCACGCCCACGCGACCGGGAACGAAAGCGCGGTCGGGATCGTCCCCCCCGATCGCGCCGAGCTTGAGCCGCCGTCCCGGAGAGATCAGACCAACCGAGTTGGGCCCCACGACGGCCACCCCCGCCGCGCGTGCGAGGGCGAGGAGCTTCACCGAATCGTGGAGTGGAACGTTCTCGGTCACGACCAGCACCAGCTCGACTCCGGCTGCGACCGCTTCCGACACGGCATCGAGCGCGGCAAGCGGCGGAACATAGACGATCGCGACATCGAACGGGCCGCACGTGCTCGCCGCCGAAGCGACGGTGTCGAAGACGGGCACGCCGTCGACAACGTTGCCTGCCCTGCCCGGAGTGACACCCGCGAGCACGCGTGTGCCGTAGGCGTTCATGTGTCCGACGACCATCGCCGCCTCGCGGCCGGTCGCACCCTGGACGACGACGCGCGGGGGCTCGTGGAAGAAGAGCGTCATGTGACGGCCATCCGAGCGAGGTGGACGCGCTCGACGATGCGCCGGGCGGCCGCCTCGAGCGTCGCCTCCTCGCCCAGGTACTCGATCCCGGCCTCCTCGAAGAGCCGGCGGCCACGTTGGTCGTGCGTGCCGACCTCTCGGGCCACGACCGGAAAGGTGTGCGGGCTCAGGCCTAGATCGGCGAGCGCCGCGATCACTCCCTCCGCCACCAGGTCACACTGCGTGTTGCTCGTGATGTTGTGACCAACGAGCAGACCCTCGACCCCCGGGGAGGAGAGAACGACTCTCGTCAGGCCGCGCACCTTCTGGGACGTCGGGTTCCCTCCGATCTCGGTGAAGCAGGCCGGTCGAGCTCCAGCGCGCCGGACGGCGTCGAAGAGCACGAGGCTGCCGCCGCCGCCGCCGACGAGCAGACCGATCTCGCCCTCTAGCTCCATGAACCGAGCGGTACCGCGGTAGGGCTCGCGCGCGGCCACTTCCAGCGCCTCGAGCTCGAGTGGCGTGGGGGGCCTCCACCGATCCGCGCTGGCGTCGACGAGCGGCGCGAGCGACGGCTGGCGACCGAGCGCGAGCTCGTCGACACCGAGCACCACGCCGATCACGACAGGCTCGACGCTTCCATCGTCAGCCGCAACGAGCGCCACCGGGTTCAGCTCGAGAACGTCGGCGTCGACGGAGAAGAACAGGCGTGCCGCGCGACGGCTGAGCTCGGTCACCTCGAGCAGGATCGTGCCTTCGAGCCCGACGGCCGACCAGAGTCCACGCAGCTGAAAGCCGAGGTCTCGCTCCCATGGATCGAGGGTGACGCTTCTGATCGCGGCCGGATCCCGCTCCAGCGTCTCCTCGATGTCGACACCGCCGCTCAGGCTCGCCATCGCGACAGGCAGCCCCCGATCCCGATCGATCCCGAACGAGAGGAAGAGCTCGCGCTCCGGCTCCAGCCGCTCCTCGACGAGCAGCGCGTCGACGTCCGAGCCCAGGATCGCCGTCCCGAGGAGGGCCTCGGCGGCGGCCTCCACCTCGCCGAGATTGCGAGCGAAGCGGACCCCTCCGGCCTTCGCACGCCGGTTGTGCGGAACGAGCGCCTTGATCACGACGCTCGACCCGAGCGATCGAGTCGCTTCCACGGCGTCACGGGCCGAGCGCACGACCTCGCCGCGCGGGACGCGGATGTCGTTGCGAGCGAGGAGCTCCTTGCCGTGATGCTCCGCGAGCCTCCCCATTTCAGCGACTGAGCGCCTGCCACTGCATTCGATTGCATGATAGAGGCCTCCCCCGAGAGTCGGGCCCTGTCGACCTCGTTCAGCCCCGCTCGCCGAGTGCGTAGATGCCGCCGCCACGGGTGCCGATGTAGATCCGCCCGCCGAGGACCGACGGGGTCGACTCGATGCACCCGCCGAGCCGCAGCGCCCAGAGCTGGCTGGGCTTCCGGCGTGATCTCGAGACGTCGAAGGCGCGGAACGTGCCGGAGCAGTCGCCGATCAGCAGAACGCCATCGACGACGACCGGCGACCCCCAGGTCGGGCCCGGCAGCGCAAGCCGCCAGAGCACCTTCCCGCGCATGCGGTCGACGCCCAGGAGCTCGCCTGCGTTTGTCGCGACGTAGAGCATCCCGCCGTAGAGGGCCGGCGTCGACCAGATCCCGCCCTTGCCTTCGAAGCCCAGGCGGTGGGACTTCACCGACCAGACGAGCGGGCGCTTCGGCCGGCGTGGGTCGAGCTTCATCAGCTGACCAACCTGCTTCGAGCGGGCCGTGAAGCGCTCGTACTCGCTGGCGACGTACAGGTAGCCCGCGTCGTCGACGACGACGGTGGCGTCGGTGTCGTCGCCCGTCCAGAACCGGAAGACACGGCGGATCTTCGTCCCGCCCTTCAGCACCCGGGAGACGTCCCAACCCTGAACGAGCCCCCCGGAGTTCGCGAAGTACGCGACTCCGTCGTGGTACGCGACCGAGTTCTCGATCGAGACGCGATCGTCTCCGATGTCGGCGAGCAGCCGGGCGTCCCAGCCCGGGACGCGGGCGACGACCCGCGGCCGTACGCGCACCTTTCCGTGCCTGCCGTAGCTCCGGTTCAGGCGGATGACGTAGAACCACGAGTTCTCGCCGCCGACGAGCAGGTGGCCGTCGACGACGAGGGGCGCGCCGTCCCAGTCGTTGTTCCAGACGATTCTCGGCACGCTCGTGTTCGCGTCAAGCTTCCAGAGGACGGTCGGCTGCTTGCGGTCGAGGGCGACGATGCGCAGGTAGTTGTCACGCGAGCCGGCGTAGTAGAGCGGATAGCCGTCCGGGTCGGACGTGGCGGAGCCCTTTGCCAGGTCGCCGGTCGGCAGGTCGGGCCGCATCGGCTCGCCGGTCGTGCCGTCCAGGAAGTGGTAGTGGCCGTCGTAGGCCCCGAAGCGGATCTCCGTTCTGCCGCCCTTCCCGACGATCACGTTCGGCTGGCCGGTCCAGCCGAGGCCGCACCAGGTCTGCAGGCCGTGCTCGTCCGCCGACTGCATGCAGAGCGAGCCGGAGCTGGGGTACCGCCACAGCACGCGCGGCCTCCGCGGCACGGGGCCCTGGCCGAGGTACGAGCGCGACGCGTTGCCGCGAAACGTGGTGATCCCCTCGAACACCGTGTTGATCGGCCGGGCTGAAGCGACAGGGCTGCTGGTGGTCGGCTGGGCGGGGTTCGCCGCTTTCTCGGCGGAAGCAGCCCCGTGCGCCGGGTCCCCGGTCGGCGCTGTGCCCGAGAAGGCGGCGGTGGCCGCGGCGGCGAGGACGAACGCCGCCGCGAGCGACGCGGTGGCCCGGCGCCGGCGCGTGCGAGAACGCCGCGCGGACTCGGAGCGGTACCGGCGCATCGGCGTGAGCGGAGCGGTCGCCGGAGCGGGTCGATCGTTGCCCGAGTGCGCCAGCGGCTCGGGCGGCAGGTCCCAGTCGAAGCGGCTCCGGCCGTCGTCCCGCACGGGCTCGGGATTCGGCGTCCGCCGCTGTGTTCCCTCGCAAACGCCTTAGAATCACTGTTGTGTCATATGCCTCTAGTATGCTCCTGGCCTCGGTCGCAGCTCTCGTTTCGGCGGGAGCTCACCCGACCGTGGCTGCCTCAAACGCACGCCCGGTTCCGGTGCTCATGTACCACGTGATCGCGAAGCCGCTTCCGAGCGTACCCTTTCCCGCGCTCCGCGTTCCCAGGGTCGAGTTGGCCTCGCAGATGCACTGGCTGGCGCGGCAGGGGTTCGTCGCTGTCACCTCCACCACGTCTACGAGGCGTGGCACGGACGCGCGACGCTCCCGCGGCGCCCGATCGTGATCTCGTTCGACGACGGGTACCGGAGCCAGTACACGAACGCCTTCCCGGTGCTGCGAGCTCTGCGTTGGCCCGCGGTGCTCAACCTCGACGTCTCGAACCTCGGGCGGACCTGGGGGCTGAGCACCTCGAAGGTGAGAGCGATGATCCAGGCGGGCTGGGAGGTCGACGCGCACTCGCTCACCCACCCTGATCTTCGGGCGTTGAGCGACGCGGCGCTCCGCCGCGAGGTCGCCGGCTCACGGCGAGAGATCCGGCGCC
Organism: uncultured Actinomycetes bacterium; assembly: GCA_963712465.1. Classification (GTDB taxonomy): domain Bacteria; phylum Actinomycetota; class Thermoleophilia; order Gaiellales; family Gaiellaceae; genus CAVQHY01. The sequence continues at coordinate 764,296 of CAVQHY010000004.1, read as the reverse complement.
GCTTCGGCCTGCCGGTCGATTTCTTCTGCTACCCGAGCGGGCTCTACGACACGCGCGTCGCGGCCGCCGTCCGCCGGGCCGGCTTCCTCGGCGCGACGACCGTCGAGCCCGGACTGGCACGGCCCTCGGAGCTCTACGACCTCGATCGCGTTCGCGTCGAAGGCGGTGACGGGGTCGTGGGCCTGCAGCGCGCGCTCGCCTCGGCCCGGCTCGGCTACACCGCCTCTACACCGCTCCGGACAGCGCTTGCAGCTCCCTCCGGAGCCCCTTGATCTCGTCGCGCAGCTTGGCTGCGTACTCGAAGCGAAGCTCCTCGGCCGCGGCGAACATCTCCTCCTCCAGCGTGATCACGAGCCGCTCGAGCTCGTCGGCGCCCATGCCCTCGACCTGGCGCTGGCCCCGCCGGCGCTTCCCGGGTACGTGCGGCTGCTCGAGGGAGAGGAACTCGGCGATGTCGGAGACTCCCTTGACGATCGACTCAGGCGTGATCCCGTGCTCCTCGTTGTATGCCAGCTGGATCTCGCGGCGGCGGCTCGTCTCGTCGATGGCGCCCCTGATCGCCTCGGTCAGCTTGTCCGCGTACATCACGACCTTGCCGTTGACGTTGCGAGCGGCGCGGCCGATCGTCTGGATCAGCGCCGTCTGGCCACGCAGGAAGCCCTCCTTGTCCGCGTCGAGGATCGCCACCAGCGACACCTCGGGCAGGTCGAGGCCCTCGCGCAGCAGGTTGACGCCGACGAGGACGTCGTACTCGCCTAGCCGCAGCTCGCGGATGATCTGGATCCGATCGAGCGTGTCGATCTCGGAGTGGAGATAGCGGGCCCGCACGCCCGACTCGAGCAGGTAGTCGGTCAGGTCCTCGGCCATCTTCTTCGTCAGCGTCGTGACGAGAGCGCGCTCTCCGGCCTCCTCCCGCCGACGGATCTCGTTGAGGAGGTCGTCGATCTGGTTCTTGGTCGGACGCAGCTCGACCTCGGGGTCGACGATTCCCGTCGGTCGGATGATCTGCTCGGCGACGTTGGTCGACCGGCGCAACTCGAACTGCCCGGGCGTCGCCGACACGAACACCATCTGTCCGACCCGCTCGAGGAACTCGTCGAAGCGCAGCGGCCGGTTGTCGAGCGCCGACGGCAGCCGGAACCCGTAGTCGACGAGCGTCTCCTTGCGCGAGCGGTCACCCTCGTACATGCCACCGATCTGCGGAACGGTCTGGTGCGACTCGTCGACGAAGAGAACGAAGTCGTCGGGAAAGTAGTCGAGCAGCGTGTGCGGCGCCGACCCGGCCGGCCGGCCCTCGAGGATGCGCGAGTAGTTCTCGATCCCGTTGCAGTAGCCGAGCTCGAGCATCATCTCGATGTCGTACTCGGTGCGCGAGCGGATCCGGTGTGCCTCCAGCAGCTTTCCCTGCGCCTCGAAGAGCGCCACCTGCTCCTCGAGCTCTCGGCGGATCTCGGTCACGGAGCGCTCGATCGTCTCGCGCGAGGTGACGTACTGCGTCGCCGGAAAGATCGCGAGGTGGTCGAGGCGCGCGAAGATCTCGCCCGAGAGAGGGTCGAAGTGCGTGATCGACTCGACCTCGTCGCCGAAGAGCGACACACGGTAGGCCGACTCCATGTGCGCGGGCTGCACCTCGACGACATCTCCGCGCACACGGAAGCGCCCGCGGCCCAGAATCGAGTCGTTGCGCTGGTACTGGATGTCGACGAGCTTCCTGAGCATGAGGTCGCGATCGATCTCGGTGCCGACGCCGAGCAGCACGGTCTTGTCCGCGTACTCCTTGGGCGAGCCGAGACCGAAGATGCAGGACACCGAGGCAACGATGACGACGTCGCGCCGCACGAGCAGCGCCGAGGTCGCAGCGTGTCGGAGGCGGTCGATATCGTCGTTGATCGACGCGTCCTTCTCGATGTAGAGATCGGCCTGGGGAACGTACGCCTCGGGCTGGTAGTAGTCGTAGTAGGAGACGAAGTACTCGACCGCGTTGTCGGGAAGGAACTCGCGAAACTCGTTGCAAAGCTGGGCGGCGAGCGTCTTGTTGTGGGCGATCACGAGTGCGGGCCTGCGCACCTGCTCGACGATCCAGGCCATCGTGGCGGTCTTCCCGGTGCCGGTGGCCCCGAGCAGCGTCTGTTGGCGATCGCCGGCTGCGATCGACGCGGCTAGCGAGGCGATCGCCTCCGGCTGGTCTCCCGTCGGCCGGTAGGCGGAGGCGACGCGAAACTCGGCCATCGACTCATGGTATCGGCGCCGGCCTCGGTTACCGTTTCCTCGCCGAACGGCCAGTATCGGCCGTGCCGGGCACAGCTTACGATCTCTCCACGCGGCTCATCGTCATCGTCTGCTGTGCTGTCTCTCTGGCGGGATCGCTGTCTGCCGGCAACGCGTCGGCGGGCGTGGTCTTGAAGGTCAGCTCCTCGAGACTCTCGACTCGGACGGGCCCAATCGACGTCGTCGCGAAGATCGCGACGCCCCAGTTTCTCGCCGTACGCGTCCTCACCTCCGCGGGAGTCGCGATCGCCTGGATTGGGGGCCCGAGCTATACGACGACGCTCCGCTTTCGCTGGGACGGCCGCGTTGGTGGGCAGCCGCTCGCCGATGGGTTGTACCGGTTGGAGGCGGTTGTCTGGCCCCACGTTCTCGCATCCACGAACATAGTCATCGACGCCCGCGCGCCCGAGGTGACGGAAATCCGGGCCGACGCCGGTCGACCGTTTACCGGTGACCCAGCGGGAGTCGTCACGTTCAGCCCGAACGGTGACGGCCTGCGCGACTCGCTCAGGTTGAGCTTCACGCTGAACGAAGCGGCGCGGGTTCGCCTCGACGTGATGAGGGTCAGACGCACCGTTCCGGAGACGATCTGGCACCTGCAGGAGTCGCTCCCTCGGGGTCGCCATGTCATCCGCTGGCGGCCGCGGCTCAACACCGAAGCCCGGACATATCTCCTCAGGCTCACCGTGGTCGACCGTTCCGGGAACCGGCGTACCTATGGCGGCGACCGCCGCGAAGCTCCCTGGAACCTGCCTGCGCCGGTCGTGCGCTTGCTCGGGGTCGAGGCCGCGTTCACTCAGCGGAGCTACGCGCCGGGGCAAGAGGCGACGCTGACCGTCGAGACGGACGTGCGCAGGCTGCTCCTTCAGGTCTTCCGATCCGGCCCGGAGGAGACGCCGACCTATCGCAACGACATCTTGAACGGCGTGGCGGTCACCGGCCAGTCGAGAATCGCGTGGTCCAAGCGCAACGGCCCTGGACAGCTCCGCATTCGCATCGGCGACTGGCCGACTGGGCTCTATTACGTCCGGCTGATCGCCCCGACGGGCCAGGTCGGGTATGCCCCCTTTGTCGTCCGCCCAGGCGTCTTCGGCGAGAGCCGTGTTGCAGTGGTGCTCCCGACCAACTCGTGGGCCGCCTACAACTTCCGCGACGCCGACGGCGACGGCTGGGGCGACACATGGTACGCGGGCGGCGGCCAGCCAGTAAGCCTCACCCGGGCGTTTCTGAACCGCGGCGTCCCGTTTCGCTTCCGCAGCTACGACCTCGGCTTCATCCGCTGGCTGAGCGCCACGGGCAAGAGCGTCGAGTTCCTCGCCGAGGAGGACCTCGACCGATTCTCCACGGGCGACCAGTTGGCTGCCATCTACGATCTCGTGATCTTCCCTGGGCACACGGAGTACGTGACCGACCACGAGTACGACGTCGTCCAGCGTTACCGCGACGTCGGCGGGAATCTCTGGTTTCTCTCCGCGAACAACTTCTTCTGGCGCGTCGAACGGGTCGGCGAGCTCCTCTACCGCAGAGTGCTCTGGCGCGACATCGGCCGGCCCGAGGCGGCTCTGATCGGGGTGCAGTACCTTGCCAACGACGACGGATCGCGCCGAGGCGGCTACGTCATCGCCGCCGATGCCCCCGCATGGGCATGGGAAGGCGCGGAGATCGTGCCCGGGTCCGCCTTCGGAAGCTACGGCATCGAGATCGATGCGCGCGCGCCCTCCTCGCCGCCCGAGACACAGGTGCTTGCGACGATCCCGGACCTCTTCGGCGCCGGCCGCTCGGCCGAGATGACGTACTACGAGCTGGCCAACGGCGCCAGGGTATTCGCAGCGGGCGCGCTCGACTTCGGCGGCACGGCGGAGCGCCCGGCCGTGCGCAGGCTGCTCGAGAACCTCTGGGCGCGTACCTCCGTCCCGTAGCCGACGGAGAAACCGGGCGGCCGGGCGCGAAATTCGTCTGAAGGACAGAGCTCGATCCGCCGATACTTCACCTCGGCGTTGCTCAACCGCACATTCACCCGAGAGAGGCTGCTCAGGGCTGCCGCCGGCGGTGTCGCCGGGACGGCCCTCTCACGGCTGCTCGAGGACGTCGCGCGGGCAGGGATCGAGCCGCCGCCCGACCCCGCCCCCGCGCCGACCCCTGTCCCGAGCCCGGATTTCTCGCCGGAGCTTCGCTTCCTCGCGGTCACGAACGGCGGGCGGCCGTACGCCGGCGACCACCGCCTGTTGACCACCGTAAGTCCGGCCGAGCGTGCGCGCCGCACGACTGCCTACCTCCACTTTCAGCTCGACCGCACTGCCACCGTCGAGCTCGACGCCGTTACGACCCGAAAGACCATCGAGAAGTCCGTGTGGCAGGAGACGGCGCGGCTCGGCCCCGGCGCTCACCGCATCGAGTGGACGCCCGAGCCGGGCCTCGAGGCAAGAACGTATCTGCTGCGCCTGACCGTGACCGACGACCTCGGCCGCCGTAGCGCCTACGGTGGCGACCGGGCGACGGAAGCCGTCGACCGACGGGCTCCCGTCGTCCGCCTCCTCGGCGTCGAGGCGGTCTTCAGCGAGCGCAGTTATTCGCCCGGAGACCGCGCGAAGCTGCGCGTCGAGAGTGACGCCGAGGAGTTGACCGTCCAGCTCTTCCACTGCGGCCCGGAGACGACTCCGACGTTTCGAAACGACGAGATGAGCGGCGTCGAGATGACCGACCCGGTCACGATCGACTGGCGGCGGAAACGCCGCGGCCCGGGTGAGATCAAGACCAGGATCGGAGAGTGGCCTGGCGGCCTCTACTTCGCACGCCTGGTCGCGGACGACGGACGCATCGGCTACGCGCCCTTCGTCCTCCGCCCGGCGACCTTCGGACGGAGCCGGGTCGCGGTCGTGCTGCCCACGAACACCTGGGCGGCCTACAACCATCGCGATGCGGACGGCGACGGCTGGGGCGACACGTGGTACGCGGGTGGCAACCCGCCCGTCGAGCTGGTCCGTCCGAACCTCGGCCGCGGCGTGCCCTTTCGCTTCAAGACCTATGACGTCGGGTTCATCCGCTGGCTCCATCGGACGAGGAAGGAGGTCGAGTTCCTCGCCGAGGACGACCTCGAGCGCTTCCGTAGCGGCGACCAGCTCGCCGCGCTCTACGACCTGATCATCTTCCCTGGCCACACCGAGTACGTCACCGAGCACGAGTACGACGTCATCGAGCGCTACCGCGACCTCGGCGGCAACCTCTGGTTTCTCTCCGCGAACAACTTCTTCTGGAGGGTCAAGCGCCGTGGGACACGCCTCTACCGCGAGGCGCTCTGGCGCGACCTCGGCCGTCCCGAGGCAGCGCTGATCGGCGTCCAGTACCTCGCGAACGACGACGGCTCGCGCCAGGGCCCATACGTCGTTGGCCAGGGCGCGCCCGCCTGGGCGTGGGAGGGTACCGGCGTCGGGCCCGGCGCCAGGTTCGGCGGTTACGGCATCGAGATCGACGCGCGCACGCCGGACACGCCGCCAGGGACACAGGTTCTCGCGACGATCCCCGACGTCTTCGGTCCCGGACGCAGCGCCGAGATGACCTACTACGAGCTTGCCAACGGCGCCAAGGTCTTTGCGGGCGGTGTCCTCAACTTCGGCGGCACCGCCGATCGCTGGTCGGTCCGGAAGCTTCTCGAGAACGTCTGGGCGCGTACGAGCGTCCCCTAAGCTGGCTGACTGCGCCCCGCCCTAATCAGGCGCAGCGGCGACTATGACTCGGCAACCCGAAGCTACGAGCCCGACACGGTCGGCTTCGCCGTCCCCGCGAAGCCACCCGCACGGCTGCGGTCGCCTGCCTGACGGTTCGATTGATCCAGGTTCCGGGGGGTCCCGTATCAGACGGGGTTGGGAGCCGCCCCCGGCACGCGGCTCCCACCTCTTACCTTTCCTCGAGCTCGCCTCGATATGCCTTGGCGTACGCGTCGCGGGCCTCGAGCACGCTCTCCACGTACGCCCGGGTCTCTGCGAACTCGACCTCTCCCGAACCCTCGAGCCACCGGTCGACGTTCGCCTGGCCGGCGTTGTAGGCCGCGAGCGCGAGGTCGACCTCACCGTACTTGCGCAGGAGACGACGGAGGTAGTAGGAGCCGTAGCGGACGTTGAGCTCGGGGTTGAAGAGATCGTCGACCCTGAACCTCGTGCCGCCCGTATGCACTGCGATGCCCTTCGCCGTCGACGGCAGGAGCTGCATCAAGCCGAGCGCGCCCGACGGCGAGCGGGCGTCAGGGTCGAACCTGCTCTCCTGGTAGATCACGGCCGCCAGGAGCGCCGGGTCGAGATCGTAGTTCCTCGCATGCCCGGCGACGATGCTCTCGTACTCGAGCGGGTAGCGAATCCGGGCATACCAGCCGGGCATCGTGTCGTTCACGACCACGAAGCCGACGCCGGCGACCGCGACGAGGAGCGCGAGCGCGACGAGGCGCCGCGTCACCTGTCTCCCACCACCCCACCCCCGCCCTGTCGGGCGCGATCCCGCTCCGCCAACACCTCCATGACGCCACGCACGAACTCGTCGAGCTCCTCGAGCGACCCGTCGTTGACGAACGCGAAGTCGGCGCGCTCGAGCTTCTCCGCGTCGGGCAGCAGCCGGCTCGCACGGTCGTCGAGCGGCGGCAGCCGCCGCCTGATGCGCACCTCGCGCGAGGCCGTGACGGCGACGACGACGTCGAACCGAGTCTCGCCGCCGACCTCGTAGAGGAGCGGCACCTCCGTTACACAGACGGCGGGCGGGTCATCCTGGCTCGCGAGCTCGTCGCGCCACCGCAGGTACACGGTCGAGACGCGCGGATGCAGCAGCCCTTCGAGCCACTCGAGCTCGGCCGGGTCGGAGAACGCCACGCGCCCGACGCGTGCACGGTCGATCTCGCCGGAGTCGGCCAGCACGCTGTCGCCCCAGCGCGAGACGATCGCGTCCTTCACCTCCGGGTCCTGGCGCAGGAGGGCGTGCACGATCTCGTCGCTCGAGATCACCGCGGCGCCGTGGCGCTCGAAGGCGTGCAGGAGCGCCGTCTTGCCTGCGCCGATCCCGCCGGTGATCGCGACGGCCACGGGCCGCCGCCGGCTATCCGTGCTCGTCGGCCTCGTCCGGAGCGGCCTCGTACTCATCGGCCGTCTCCTCCACCACGATCTCCGCGTCGGGCTCGTCCGCAAGCCCGGCGCTGAAGACCTCCTCCGAGAGTCCCAGCCCGGGCGCGTCCGCGAGCTGCGGTCGCTCCCCGTCGTCGACGCGCTTGAGCGAGAGGGACAGGCGCCGGCGCTCGGCGTCCATCTCGATGATCTTCACGCGCACCGTCTCGCCCTGCTGAACGACCTCGCGCGGGTTCTCCACGTGGTGCTGCGCGAGCTCGGAGATGTGGACCAGACCCTCGACGCCGGGAAGGATCTCGACGAAGGCGCCGAACGTGACGACCTTGGTCACGCGGCCCTCGACGACGTCGCCCTGGTCGTAGGTGTCGACCACCTGCTGCCATGGATCCGTCTGTGTCTGCTTGAGGCCGAGGGAGATCCGCTGGCGGTCACGGTCGATGTCGAGCACCTTGACCGAAACTTCCTGGCCGATCTCGAGCAGCTCGGACGGATGGTTGACGTGGCTCCACGAGAGCTCGGAGATGTGGATCAGCCCGTCGATCCCCTCGAGGTCGACGAAGGCGCCGAAGTCGACGATGTTGGAGATCGTGCCGGTGACGACGTCGCCGGGCGAGAGCCGGTCGAGGATCGCCTGGCGCATCTCCTTGCGCTCGTCTTCGAGCACGGCGCGACGCGAGAGGACGACGTTGTTGCGGCTGCGGTTGAGCTCGATCACCTTGCACCGCAGCTGCTTGTGGAGAAACTCGTCGAGGTCCTGGACGCGACGGATGTCGACGAGTGAGGCGGGCAGGAAACCCCGCACCCCCAGGTCGAGGATCAGGCCGCCCTTCACGACCTCGATCACGGTTCCTTCGACGGGCTCGCCGCTCTCCGCGGCGCCCTCGATCCGCTTCCAGGCCATCTCGAAGCGGGCGCGCTTCTTCGACAGGATCAGGCGCCCGTCGGCGTCCTCCTTGGTCATCACGAGCGCGTCGATCTCGTCGCCGAGCTTGACCTCGTCGGCGGGATTGACTGACCGGCGAATCGAGAGCTCCGAGACGGGGATGACGCCCTCGGACTTGTAGCCGATGTCGATCAGCACCTCGTCCTTGTCGACGCGGACGACGGTGCCGCGGACGACCTCCCCCTCGTTGATGACGGGGAACGTCGCATCGTAATCGGGGATAATCGTTCCGTCTGGACCTGTCGTCCAGACACCGTCTTCGAGCTTGCTCGGATCTGCCTCGGTAGCCGTCTCGTTCACCATGTGCGAGCGCGCATTATAGCCAGGAGACCGTGAACAGCCGGGACATCGCAATCCTCGGAGCCGTGGCCGCGATCGGCGTGTTCGCGGCCGTCGACGCGGTGCGCGGAAGCGGTGAGCCGGCCGGTGATGCCGCCTCCTCTCCGCCTCCCGCTGAGGTCGTGTCGGACCGCCCCGAGACGGTCCCGGAGGCGCCGTCCGCGTTTGTCGCGCTCCCCGCCCCGGGCCGGATCGTCTTCACCGACGCGCATGATTGCCGCGTCCGGGTCGTGGATGTTCGCGAGGGCGTCGAGCTCCCGCTTCCCCGGCTCGAGGGGAACTGCGCGCTCTGGGCGCCTCCCGCGGGCCAGACGATCGCCTACGGCATCGCAAACCAGGGGTCGGAGTCGCTCGCGACGGTGGCGTTTCGCCTCGTCGACCTCCGCCGGCCGCGCCAGAACCTCGGCGGCTACCGCGCGCTGTTCGGCTTCCTCGTCTGGGGTCATGACGGTCGGCGCGCCGCGTGGTGTGCGCAGTCTCGCCGCGGGTTCGACCTCCAGGTGGGCGGCGCGGCGCGAACGCTCGACGATTGCCCGAGCGCGTTCACGCCCGCCGGCCGCATCGCCTACACCCGCGGGAAGCGCGTGATCGTCGACGGGCGGACGGTGCTGACCGCCGACGGAGCCGTGACGTCCGTCCACTGGGGAAGCGACGGCTCGATCGGGATCGGTGTCGAGGGCACGCGGGTCGAGCGGTGGCTCGGCGGCAAGCGGGTCGCCGTGCTCGACCTCCCACGACGGCTCGCGGGCCGTCTGCCGAGGCTCGCTCCCGACAACTGCGCGGCGCTCTTCGTCCGGCCCGGTCGGGTCGAGCTGCTCAGCCTGGGTTGCTTCCAGGGCGCCGCGCCCAGGACGTTCGCCGAGCACGCTGCGGCGTGGTCACCCGACGGCGATTGGATCGCCGTCGCCGAGCCGGAGACGATCGCGGTCTACCGTGTCGCGGGACGCCGCAAGGTCGTCCGCTGGCTTGCGTCGGCCGATGAGCTGGCCTGGACAGGCTGAGGCTCGACCAGGCTAGTCGTCGGACGGCTCGAGCGTGTCCTTGCAGTCGAGCGCGGCGGTGGCTCCCGCCGCCGACGTTGAGCTTGAGGACGAACTGCTCGGTGCCGTTTCCCGTGACGGAGCGCACGACATGTTAGGTGCGACGTGGCGAACCGCCGCTACGCTCGAGCTCGTGACCCACCGCCGCGAGCTGGACGAGCCGTTCGACTTCGTGCGCTGCGTCGAGGAGGCGCTCGACACGCTTCCGCTCGAGCTGCGCGCCTACATGTCGAACGTGGCGATCCTCGTCGAGGACGAGCCTCCGCCGGGGCGGGCTCTGCTCGGCCTGTACGAGGGCCATCCGCTGACCCATCGCGGCAGCGGGTACGGCGCCGTGCTCCCCGATCGGATCACGATCTACCGGGGGCCGCTCGAGCGCCACTTCGGCGGCGACCCGGACCGTCTGGCACAGGAGACCCGGCGCGTCGTCCTGCACGAGATCGCACACCACTTCGGGATCAGCGATGAGCGGCTTCGGGAGCTGGGCGCGTACTAGCGCTACAGCGCGCCCGAGACGCGTAGCACGATCGGGCTGTAGGAGCTCCCGTTGCGGGTCACCGACAGCCTGTACGTGCAGGGTTTTGCGCTTCGCTTCTTGCCGAAGCCCTTCGCGCTCCTGATCTTGCACGTGCCCTTCGAGGTCGTCTTCCCTCGGTCTCTAGACTGCTTGCCGACAGGGCTCAGCTGCCCCTTCAGGGAAAGCTCGACTAACTTGCCGCCGCCAAAGTTGAGCTTGACGGTCGCGGCCTCTGTTCCGCGGCCGGTCGGGATGCCGTTGGCCATCGCGAGTTTCCACTTCCAGCCGATCGAGGCGCCGGCACGACTCGGCTTCCCGACGTACGTGCCGAACCCGGGCGTGCACGCCTCGTACACGTCCTGCCCCCTCCTGGCGGAGCTGCAGCTTCGGCGGCCGTCCATCGCGGGAAACGTGGCCTTGCCCCGAAGAGGAACCGCCTGATCGGGAGCAGCCGGGCCACCTGCAGCCGTGGCGTCGATCGTTACCGCCGCAATCAGAGTAGCCAGGAGCACCAAGCGCCGCACGGGCGCGCGTCTACCACACGGCTCAGCGCCGTGCAAGCGAGGTGCGACCGGACGAGTCGCCCGGCGGTTACGACTTGGCTTCGGTCCAGTCGTCGCCCACGCCGACGTCGACGCCAAGCGGCGGGTCGAGCGGGTAGGCGCCGGCCATCTCGGCGCGGACGAGCTCCTTGATCGCCGACACCTCCACCTCGGGCACCTCGAGCAGGAGCTCGTCGTGCACCTGGAGGACGAGGCGGGCGCCTCGGCCCTCGTCGCGCACGCGGCGATGGATCGCCACCATCGCCTTCTTGATCACGTCGGCGGCCGTCCCCTGCATGACGAAGTTGACCGCGAGGCGCTCGCCGAGGGAGCGCGTCTGGCGGTTGGCGGCCTTCAGCTCGGGAACGGGCCGGCGCCGGCCGAACAGCGTCGTCGCATAGCCGTCGCGCGTCGAGCGCTCGATCGTTCGCTGGATGAAGTCCTGAACGAGCGGAAAGCGGGCGAGGTAGGCGTCGATGTAGTCCTGGGCCTGCTCACGCGAGATCTCGAGGTTCTCCGAGAGCCCGAACGCCGAGATGCCGTAGATGATCCCGAAGTTCACCGCCTTGGCCTGGTTGCGCTCGTCCTTCGTCAGCTGCGCCTGCGGGATGCCCAGCACCTCCGACGCGGTCGCGGCGTGGATGTCTTCGCCGCGCTCGAACACCTCGCGGAGCTTGGGCTCGCCCGAGACGTGCGCGAGGATGCGCAGCTCGACCTGGGAGTAGTCGGCGGAGACGAGCCGGTGACCGGGCTCGGCGACGAATGCGCTCCGGATCTCCCGGCCGAGCTCGGTGCGGATCGGGATCGCCTGGAGGTTCGGGCTCGTCGTCGAGAGCCGTCCGGTCGCGGCGACGTGCTGGTTGAACGTCGTGTGCAGGCGCCCGTCCTCCGGCGAGATCAGGCTCGGAAGCGGCCCGAGGTACGTGTTCAGGAGCTTCGAGTACTCCCGCCACTCCTCGATCACCTCGACGATCGGATGCTCGTCGCGGATCGAGCGGAGCACGCGCGTGTCGGTCGAGTAGCCGGTCTTGCCCTTCCGCCCGGCGGTGAGCCCGAGCTTCTCGAAGAGGATCCGTGCGACCTGCTGCGTCGAGCCGAGCAGGAACTCCTCGCCGGCCAGCTCGTGCGCCTTCGCTTCGAGCTCCTCGACGCGGTCGGCGAGCCGCGCGGTGATCTCGCCCATCCGGTAGGTGTCGATCTTGACGCCCGCGTCCTCCATCGCCGCCAGCACCTCGGTCAGCGGCAGCTCGACCTCCCGGTAGAGGGGGTCGAGGCCCCGCTCGGCGATCCGTTCGCGCATCGCGGCCGCGAGCCGAAGCGGCGCGGCGGCGTGTCGGACGAGCGCGGCCGTATCCTCCTCCGCGGGGGGATCCGGAACGAGGTCGACCCCGTACTCGGCGGCGAGGTCGTCGAGCGCGTAGGTCGCCCGCCCGGGCTCGATCAGGTAGGCCATCAGGAGCGTGTCGTCGGAGGCGGCGAGCCCCGCGCGGAAGAGATCGCGCGGGAGCGTCTTGAACTCGTGCGCGACGACTCTCGCCTCGCGCAGGCGCAGGGCGAGCGAGGGGCTCCAGTCTCCGACCACCACCTCGGCGGACGCGACTGCGAACCGGCCGCCCTCCACAGCCAGACCGACCTCACCCGTCAGAAGCGGCAGCTCGGCCTCGCGCCACGGAACGTCCACGCCCTCGACGTCGACGGGCGCGGCGGGAAGCGCCTCGTCGATCACGTCGACGCGCTGGAGGAGGTTGCGAAACTCGTAGCGGCGGAAGATCTCCCGGAGCGTCGAGCGGTCGGGCGGCGAGAGGACGAGCGCCGCAGGGTCGACGTCGAGCGGGAGGTCACGGCGCATCGTGGCGAGCTCCCTGGCCGCGCGAGCCTGGTCCGCGTGCTCGCGGATCGCCTTCGCCCGGCCGGGCGAGAGCTCGTCGACGTGCTCGAGCACGTTCTCGAGCGACCCGTACTGGGCGATCAGCTGACCGGCGGTCTTGTCGCCGATCCCCGGAACGCCCGGGATGTTGTCCGAGGTGTCGCCCTTGAGCCCGATGAAGTCCGGGATCTGCGCCGGCGCGATCCCGTAGCGCGCCGCCACGCGCTCGGGCGTGTAGACGTTGACGTCGGCGACCCCACGCGGGGTCATCATCAGACAGACGTTCTCCGAGCAGAGCTGGAAGGCGTCCCGGTCGGTCGAGACGACGCACGTCTTGATCTCCGCGGCGTCGGCACGGGTGGCGAGGGTCGCGATCACGTCGTCGGCTTCCCAGCCCTCGAACTCGAGGTTGCGATACCCGAACGCCTCGACGATCGGCCGGAAATGCGGGAACTGCTCGCGTAGCAGATCGGGCATCGGCCGCCGCTCCGCCTTGTAGTCGGGTGCCTTCTCGGTGCGATGGGTGGGGCGGGTATCCCAGGCGACGGCCACGCCCCTCGGCCGGTAGTCGGAGAGAAGCTTGAAGAGCATGTTGGTGAACCCGAGCAGCGCGTTCGTGGGAAAGCCGTCGCTCGTCGCGAGCTCCTCGGGCAGCGCGAAGTAGGCGCGGTAGGCGAGGTTGTTGCCGTCGACGAGGAAGAGCCCGGACTCACGGGCAGGCCCGTCGTCGAGCTCGAGCTCCTGGCCGGTCAACGTCTTCGGCATGGCTCGGAGTCTATGCGCGAGCGGGATCGCCTCCCCCGCCCCGAGCTGACCCTCTCGAGGGGCACGTCGACGCTCGAATGGGACGCCTTCAAGGCGACGCCAGGACGGCGAGACCTACTCGGTTCCCGGCCCCGCCCTCTGCGGACGCGAAGCGTGCCCGCCGGGACGGTGCCGTTCCAGTGCCGCGGCAACACCCTCAGGGTCCGTCTTCCCCGCGTCGCGGGCCTCAACTGGATCACGCTCCAGCGCGGCTAGCCGGGATCCACGGGCGGTGCAAGCTTCCTCTTACGGGGTCTCGCGGGCCTGCGGCTCCCAGTAGAGATCGTTCGCGTAGTCGTCGACGAGGTAGTCCTCGAGCTCCTCGACGGGGGTCGACGCGAGCTTCGCGTGGTCCTTCCAGATCCTGGCTGGACGGGCCATGTCCTCGAGGTCCGGCCACGTCCCCGGCTTCCAGAGATCGGAGCGGATGAACGCCTTCGCGCAGTGGAGAAACGCCTCCTCGACCTCGAGCGCGACCGCGAGCCGCGGCGGGCGGCCCTCCTGGATCTCGTGGCGCCCGAGGATCGCCGGGTCGCGGGTCAGGACCGCGCGGCCGTTGACGCGGAGCGTCTCCGCGAGCCCCGGGATCAGGAAGAGGAGACCGGCCCGGCCGGTGGCGAGGATGTTCGTAAGCGAGTCGACGAGCTTGTTCCCCTTGGCGTCGGCAAAGACGAGGCGGCGCTCGTCGAGCACCTCGACGAACCCGGGCGGCCCGCCGCGCGGCGACACGTCGCAGCGACCCGAGCCGTCGACGGTGGCGAGCAGGAGGAACGGCGAGCGCGCGATGAAGTCGCGGCAGTGCTCGTCAAGCCGGTCGATGATCTTGTCGCGGGCGACCTCCGACGGCTCGCCGTACAGAGCCCGCAGCTCGTCGGCGGAGACGATGACGTCGTCGAAGCCCAGCCTCTCCTCCTTCACGCTCATCGCTCCTCCTCTCGGCTGGGCACATCCTCGCACGACGTCCGCCCGGCGCGGCGCGATACGCTCGCCCGCCGTGGGCTTTGCCGTCTACAGCGCCGCCGAGCAGCCCGAGCTCTCCGACGCCGCGGACGAGCTACTCGCCGACGTCTGGCCCGAGTACAACCGCCACGGCGACGTCCTACGCCCCGACTGGGAGCGGCTCTGGGACGTCGCGGCCGACTACCAGCTCATCCTCGTCGACGAGGCAGACGACCAGCCGGTCGCACAGATCCACTCGCTTCCGTGCCGGTGGGACGGCACCGTCGAGGGGTTGCCGCCGGGAATCGACGACGCGTTCCTCGAGGGTCTCGCGCTCGCGGAGAAGGGCGGTCCGGCGAACGCGCTCCTGGCGCTCGCGATCGAGATCGTTCCCGCCCGGCAGGGCGGCGGGATCTCGAGCGTCGCCGTCCAGACCTTCGCCGACGTGTCTCGCACGCACGGGCTCGGTGACGTCATCGTTCCGTTGCGGCCGAGCTGGAAGGAGCGCTACCCCCTCGTCCCGATCGAGCGCTACCTCGCGTGGACGCGAGACGACGGCCTGCCGTTCGATCCCTGGCTCCGCGTCCACGTCCGCCTGGGCGCCGACGTGCTCGCCCCCTCGCCGCGGTCGCTCCGGATCACCGGCACGGTCGCGGAGTGGGAGGCGTGGACGGAGCTCGCCTTCCCCGAGAGCGGCGAGTACGTCTTCCCCCACGGGCTCGCGCCGGTCGCGATCGACCGCGAGCACGACCGCGGCTCCTACTGGGAGCCGAACGTCTGGCTGCGGCATCGCGTGGCGTAGGCGGCCGCTCGCGACCGAGCTCACCCGACGGGCTCGCCCCCGGGGGTGCGCTCGCGGTCGCAGCGAAGCTCGGGCCGCTCCACGTGCGTGACCAGCTCGCCGCCCTCGACCACGGCGCAATAGCCCTCGATGTGGGGATCGCCGAAGTTGACGTTGCAGCGAAAGACAGTCTCGCCCTCCCACTTCGCGCCCTCATCGACGCAGACGACGCCCTTCACAGACAGGTCCTTGGCCTCGAGTCGCGCCTGCAGGGCGGTCTCGACGCCGGCCTGCGTCGGCTCGATGCCGTCGGCATGCGAGCCGCCACAGGCGGTGAGGATGGCGAGGGCCAGCGCCAACCATCCCGCACGCACTACGGGACGAGCACGACCTTGGTCGCCTCGCGGGCGTCGAAGAGCCGGTACGCGTCGACTGCGTCGTCGAGCCCTAGACGATGGGTCACGACTAGGTCTGGGCGGAGCCTTCCCTCCTCGA
The DNA here is from genome assembly GCA_963712465.1 of uncultured Actinomycetes bacterium. Lineage (GTDB taxonomy): Bacteria > Actinomycetota > Thermoleophilia > Gaiellales > Gaiellaceae > CAVQHY01. The sequence continues at coordinate 748,659 of CAVQHY010000004.1, read as the reverse complement.
TCAGCCTGAGGAGGAGCGGCCTGTGTCCGGCCGAGTCGCCGATCGAGAAACGGAGCGTCAGCTCGTGCTCGAACATCAGCGCGTTGTTCAGCGGAAAGTCGGGCTCGAAGTGTGCTCCGACGACCGACACTGTCCCCCTGCCGCGCGCGAGCCGGAGAGCCGCATCGAGCGCGGCCGGGGTGCCGGCAGCCTCGACGACGACGTCGGCGCCGAGCCCTTCTGTCGCGGCCGCGACCGCGGCCGCGGCCTCGCCCGGCTCGACCGTGTGCGCGCCGAGTCGCTCCGCGAGCTCGCGGCGTTCGGCGATACCGTCGACTGCCAGCACGGTCGCGGCCACGTCGACGGCGCACATGACCGCCATCAGGCCGACGGCGCCAAGCCCGACGACACAGACGACGTCGTGCGGCTTCACGCCACCTCGCTCCACGACCGCGTCGTATGCGGTCGGGAGGTTGTCGGCGAGGAACACTCCCGCCTCGTCGGAGACGGCCTTCGGCAGCGACGCGAGCACCTGATCCGCGTTGGGCACGCGGACGAGCTGGGCCTGCGCACCGTCGAGCCGCGGATAGACGCCGGAGTAGCCGAAGAGCGCGCGTCCCGAGCACTGGGTGGGCCGCCCTGCCAGGCAGGCAGGGCACGTCCCGTCGAGAACCATGCTCGTATTGACGACGCGGTCGCCGGATCGCACGGTGGCGACCGCGTCGCCGACATCGCGGACGACCCCGACGAACTCGTGCCCGAGGATCGTCCCGTTCTCGAAGCCCGGGGTCAGCCCGCGGAAGGGAAAAAGGTCTGCGCCGCAGATCGCCGTTGCCTTCACCTCGACGATCGCGTCCGTCGGAGCCTCGACGGTGGGCTCGGCGACCTCCTCGATCCGGACATCCCCGGGCCCGCTGAGGACGACCGCCTTCACGGCTGCTCGATCTCGATCAGATAGCCGTCCGGGTCACGGAGGAAGAACCTGTGCCCGCCCCAGGGCGGCGAGTAGACCGGACCGACGAAGTGGCCGGCAGCGCCCTCGTGCTCGAGCCGACGATACACCTCGAGCGCATCGTCGACCTCGAGAACCACAATCGCCTGGGCGCTCGACGTGTCGGCCGGAGCGGTCATGAGCACGTTGTGATCAGGTGCGGCGTGTCCCTGCTCCGCGAGCGAGAGACGCGTGCCCGCGATCGAAAGCGTCACGTACGGCGGGTCGTCGAAGAGCGCATCAACGGTAAAGGCGAGCAGGTCGCGGTAGAAACGAAGCGACGCCTCCACGTCGGCGACGGCGAGGATCACCCCGGCCCGGCTGACGGGAAACGGCGCCGCTCCACGGCGCCTAGCTCCCACCGTCCCACCTCCTGACCCCCTGGACCCGGCCAGCCACCGCTAGTCGTGCGACATGCCGCCGTCGGCGACCAGAAGCTGACCGGTGATCCAGCCGGCCTCCTCGGAGCAGAGGAAGGCCACGGCCGGCGCGATGTCGGCGGCGAGGCCGCGCCGTGGGATGCACTGGAGCATCTGCACGAACTCGAACGCCTCGGCGTGCGGGCTCGCGAGCGTTCCCTCGGTCTCGGTCAACCCTGGTGCCACGGCGTTGACGCTGATCCCGTACTTGCCGATCTCGCGGGCGAGCGCCCGCGTGAAAGCGAGCACCCCGCCCTTCGACGCAATGTAGTGCGAGAGGTTGGGCGTACCTGCGAGCATCGCGTTCGTCGCAGTGTTGACGATCCGTCCGTAGCCGGCCTCACGCATCGGCACGGACACCGCGCGGTCGACGAGGTACGTCCCGTCGAGATTCGTCGACATGATCCGCCGCCACTCCTCGAAGGTCACGTCCTCCCAGGGCGTGAACGGCACGATCGCGGCGACGTGCGCGAGCGCGTCCACCCGGCCGTGCGCCGCCAGCGTCTCGTCGACCATCCTCTGGACGTCCTCGGGGCTCGACACGTCGATCCGCAGGCCGATCGCGTCGGGGAGCTCAGAGGCTGCCCGTTCGACCCCGTCGCCGTTCAGGTCGGCAAGCACGAGCGTCGCGCCCTCGTCGGCGAGCTTTCGGGCGACCGCTCGACCGATCCCCTGTGCCGCCCCGGTGACGATCGCGACCCTGCCGTCCATCTTGCCCATGCGCTCCTCCTACAGGTCGTAGTGATCCGGGGCGTGCTTGTACGTGTGCCACGCGTCCATGTCGTGCGAGAAGTAGACGTCGGCGCCGTGCTCCTGGGCGAGCGCCTTGATCCGCCCGATCGAGCGGACGCCGGCGACCGGGTCGTTGTGGAAGCCGGGCTGGACGCCCTTGTCGAGCGCCTCCCGCGTGTAGACGACGTCGAACGCGAACAGCATCGGGCGCGCCGCCGAGTCGGGCTTCACGAGCAGCGAGTAGTGCCCGACAGTGTGGCCAGGCGTCTCGTAGAGCCACAGGCCCTTCGCGAGCTCGAGGTCGCCGGTGACCGGGACGAGCTGAACGCCCTCGTAGTCCCACGTCCTGTCGGAGTACCCGAAGAACTCGAACGGCTCGTGGTTTCGCGCCTGTGCGATCTCCCGCGCGTGGACGACGACGCGCGACTCCGTCAGGTGCTTGTTGCCGCCGACGTGGTCGAAGTGGAGGTGCGACATCGCGAGGGTGCCCACGTCCGCGGTCGAGAAGCCGCAGAGCGCGAGTTGCGCCGGGATCGTCTGCTCGGCCGTCTGCTCGGGGAGCTCGAAAGGAAGCACGGCATTTGTGTGCTCGTAGTCGAAGCCCGTGTCGAAGAGGAAGAGGCCGTCCTCGTGCTCGACGAGAACCGCGTAGGAAGGAATGCGCACCGGCGTGCCGCCCCCGATGTTCCACATGAGCTGGGCGTGGTCGATCACGATCGAGCCGGTGTCGAGAAACCAGATCTTCATCTAAGCCTCCAGCGCCTTCCTCACCGCGACGAGCTTCGCCGCCCGCGCCGCCCGCAGCTCGTCGATCTGCTCGGGCGTGTAGTCGTAGAGCCCGCCGCCCGTCTTCATGCCGAGCCGGCCCTCGCCGATCAGACCGCGGATCGTCGAGGAGACCTCGCCTGAGGTCGAAAGATCCTTGTTCAGGTACGAGCCGACGGCGTTGTAGATGTCCAGCCCAGCCATGTCGAGGAGCTCCATCGGGCCGATCACCGCCAGCTTGTAGCCGATGCCCCACCTCACATTCGTGTCGAGCCCCTCGGGGTCGATGATGCCCCGGTCCACGAGGTCGAGGCACTCGCGCATGATCGCGTAGAGGATGCGGTTCTCGACGAAGCCGGGCACCTCTTTCTCGACGACGGCGTGGTAGCCGAAGCGGCGCACGAGGTCGCACGTCGAGTCGACGACGTCCTGGCGCGTCTGCTCGCCCGGGATCACCTCGATCATCGGGATCAGGTGCGGCGGGTTCGACCAGTGCATGCCCACGACCCGACCCGGGTGAGCGGTCGCCTCCGCGATCCTCGTGATCGGGATCCCGGAGGTGTTCGAGGCGAGAATCGCCTCAGGGCCGACGTGCTGCTCGAACGCAGCGAAGACCTCGTGCTTCAGCTCGACCTTCTCCGGAACGGCCTCGATCACGAGCTCCGCGCCGGCGAGCGCAGCGCCCAGATCCGTCTCGTAGCGGACCCGCCCGCCGTCCGCCTGCGGTGCGTCGAGCCGGTCGAGCACGCCCTCTGCGAGACCCACCCCCGCCCTGGCTTTCTCGAGCTGCTCGGCGCTCACGTCGTACAGCGCCGTGTCGAGCCCCGACCGCGCGAGTACCGCGCCCATTCCCGGGCCCATCGTCCCTGTGCCGACGATCGCCGCTCGTGCGAAGTTCCCCACTAGACCTCCTCGAGTTCGCGGATCCGCCGCCAGACGCGCTCGGGCGTCAGCGGAAGCTCGTTCATCGGCACGCCCGCGTCGGCAAGCGCGTTCACGAGGGCGGCAGGGATCGCCGCGAGCGCCCCCTCGCCACAACCCTTCGCGCCCCACGGGCCGGGCCCGTCGCCGTTCTCGACGATCACGCATCGCATCTCGCCCGGCACGTCCTCGAACGTCGGAATGCGGTAGTCGAGCAGCGTGTCGTTCGTCAGCACGCCGCCCGCGAAGACCATCTCCTCGAAGAGCCCGTTACCGATTCCCTGCAGGGTCGCGCCCTCGTCCTGGCGCTCGACGAGCTGCGGGTTGATCGCCTTGCCCACGTCGGCGCAGGTCGCCGTCCGCAGCACCTCGATCAACCCCGTGTCGGGGTCGACGCGGACCTCGGTCGCGCCGACACAGACCTCCCAGAAGACCGGCCCTTCGGCGTACGAGCCCGTCCCCTCCGGGCGCACCTCGCCCGTGCCGATCAGCTCGCCGCCGGCGAACCCGAAGCGCTCGGCCATCAGCTCGGCGTAGCGGGCGGGATCGAGCTCGCCGCCCGCGATCTCGACGAGCTGCGCCCGGAGGTCGAGCGCCGCCCGCTGAACGGCGAGGCCGGCGAGGGTCGTCGACCGGCTGGCGCCGGTCGAGCGGTCGTAGGGGGTGAAGCGCGTGTCCGCCCCCTGGACGCGCACCCGATCGAGCGTGAGGCCAAGCACCTCCGCGGCGATCTGCGCCATGACGGTGCGCGCCCCCTGGCCCTTCTCGGTCGTGCCGACGAGGACGACCAGGTTCCCATCCGCCTCCAACCGTACTGTCGCCGTGGAGACGGGATGCGCGCCGGCGGCGAGGAGGCCGACCGAGATGCCGCGCCCGACCCATGGCTCCCGCGGCGCGCCCCACCCGACCGCCTCGGCGACCTGCTCGACGTCGCCGACGAGATCGGCATCGAGCGGCTTGCCGCCCGGCCGGACCTCCTCCCCCGGCACGAGCAGGTTGCTGCGGCGAAGCTCGAGCGAGTCGACCCCGCAGCGACGAGCCACCTCGTCCACCTGCGACTCGCCGATCCATTGCAGGTGCGTCGCCCCGAACGCCCGGTAGGAGCCGGCCGGCGACGTGTTCGTGTAGACGCAGTCCGCCTGCACCCGCACGGCCTCCCACCGGTAGGGCCCCGGTGCCGCATCGCCTCCGGTTGCCACCACGCGCGGGCCGTTGTCGGCGTAGGCGCCCGTGTCGAACCAGCAGCGCACCTCCCGTCCGAGCAGCCGTCCCTCACTCGTGGCGGCCGTGCGCATCCACGCCTTCATGCCGTGGCGTCGAGTCGTCAGCATCGAGTCGGACACACCGTTCACTACCCTGACCGGCCTGCCGGCCTTGCGGGCGAGTGCCACTGCAATCGGCTCCATCTTCGTGTAGGACTTCGAGCCGAACCCGCCGCCGAGATACGGCACGATGACCCGGACGCGCGCGAGGGGCACGCCGAAGAGCGCGGCGATCTCGGCCCGAACGAGGAACGGGTGCTGACAGCTCGCCCAGAGCGTGACCTCGTCGCCGCGCCACTCGGCGAGGACGGCATGCGGCTCCATCGCGTACTGGTAGACCGCCGGGAACGTGTACTCGCCCTCGACGACGACGTCCGCATGGGCGAAGACGGCCTCGAGCTCGCCGCGCTCGAGGCCGTAGCGGTAGCAGACGTTCCCGTCGCGCGGCGGGAGCTCGCCGAGCCCGTGGAAGAGCCCGGCGCGCTGGAGCCCCTGATGGAGCTCCGGCGCGCCGGGCGCCAGCGCCTCGTCCACGGTGCCGGCGGCGGGGAGCTCCTCGAGCTCGACCCTGATCGCGGACAGTGCCGCCTCCGCCGTCGCCTCGGAGGCCGCCGCCACTGCCGCGATCGGCTCGCCAGCAAACCGCACCCGGTCGATCGCGACGATCGGCCGGTCTCGGATCGCGTGCCCGTAGTAGGGATCGATGTCCCCGAGGTCGGCGCCCGTCAGCACGCACACGACCCCGGGGATGCGTTCAGCTGCCGAGACGTCGACCTCGACCATGCGTGCGTGCGCGACCTCGCTTCGGAGCACCGCGCCGTGGGCCATTCGCGGCGCGGTCAGGTCGCCGACGAACTGCGCCTGCCCGCGCAGTTTCTCACCCGCGTCGACGCGCGGGAGCGCCTGCCCAACCGCTCCCGCGCGTTCGACGTCGGTCGCCACGGCGATCACGCCGCCGTGAGCTCCTGTACTGCTTCGAGAATCCCCTTGTACCCGGTGCAGCGGCAGAGGTTTCCGGCAAGCGCCCGCTTGCGCTCCTCCTCGCCCCCGGCCAGCTCGCCGGCTTCCCGCAGCGCGTGGATCGTCAACACCATACCGGGCGTGCAGAAGCCACACTGGACTCCCGCGTGTCGGACGAACACCTGCTCGAGCTCGACGAACGAAGGCTGACGGGAGAACCCCTCGATCGTGGTCACCTCGCGCGCGGACGCCTCCCAGGCGAGCGTGCAGCATGAGCTAACAGGCTCGCCGTCAAGGAGCACGGTGCAGGCGCCGCACACCTGGACATCGCAGGAGCGCTTCGCGCCGGTGAGCCCGAGCTCGTTGCGAAGGAAGTCGAGCAGCAGCTCCTGCGGCTCGACCGCCGCGGTCGTCGGCTCACCGTTGACGGTCAGCGTCAGCTCCATCGAGCGTCCCGGCCGATCCTCCGAAGCCACGAGCCCCAGTACTCGTCGACGAAGTGATCCTGGTACTTCACTGGCTGGAGCTCCCTGGCCGACTCGAGGGCGATCGGGCGTAGCTCTCCGAGCGACGAGGCGATCGACTGAAGCCGGATGGCGCGCTCGAGTGTGACGGCGGTCAGCACCGCCCAGGGCACGGTCTTGCCGGTCACGAGCACGCCGTGGTTGCGAAGCAGGACGGCTCGGTGCCCGCCGAGCGCTCGCGCGACGGCGGCACCCTGCTCGTCGTCGACGACCAGGTCGGCGGACTCCTCGTAGCGGGCGAGCCCTTCGACGAAGAGGACGGCGTCGTGCGTGAGGAGCTCGAGGCTCCCTCCGGTCGCCGCCAGCGCCGTCGCGTAGGGCGGATGCCCGTGGACGACGGCGCCGACGTCGGGCCTGCCCCGATACACGGCCGTGTGCAAGACGGTCTCGAGGTGGATCACGGCCGGCCCGTTCCGTGCCCCTCCGTCGAGGCCGACCTCGACGACGTCGTCGGGCTCCACCTCGTCGAGTGACACCCCCTTGCGCTTGATCAGGATCGCGTCCTCGCTCGGGACCCGGGCGCTCACGTGGCCAAGCGTTAGATCCGCGTATCCCTCGAGCGCAAGGATCCTGCAGGCCGACGCGACCTGCTCGCGCAGGAGCTCGGCGGTGTCGATCATCGCCGCTCCGTCGGCGGGTAGTCGGGGTGCGGGAAGCCGAAGACCATTACGACGTCGACCGCGCCGGTATTCGCGACAGCGTGCCAGATGCCGGCCGGCACGTGGAGCGCGTCGCCCGGCCGGAAGGAGACGGCGCCGTCGTCGAGGCGGAGTTCGCCCGAGCCCGAGACGACGTAGGCGACCTCCTCGGTCTCGTGCTTCACCGGCGGCAGCTCCGTCCCCGGTGTGAAGATGGAATATCCGAGCGAGCTCATGTTGCCGCCGACGCGATTCTCGGTGACGAGCATGCGTGACCAGCTTCCGTTCGGGAGCTCGATTGGCTCGACGTCTTCGAGCGCGATCCTGGCTACGGCAGAACCCACTCGCCGTCCCTGAGGATGTACGTGCCGTCGTCCTCGATCCACATCGTCGCGTCGAGGAAGACGCCGTCGAGATGGAGCGAGCAGACGTTCTGGCCGCCCGGATAGGCGTTGTGGTTGTCGCCGAGGGCTAGGTGGACGGTGCCGATGCGCCCCTTCTCCGACGGCGAGCCGAACGGCGCCTTTTCGCTCGTGCCGAAGGCGAACTCGCCGACGACTGTCGCGTTCTCGACGCCGTCGATCGCCTCGCGCAGGCGTGTTGCCTCCTCGCCGCCCTCGATCGCGACGCACCTGCCGCCCTCGAGCGTCCAGCGAATCGGCTCCTTCACCTGCCCCGGAAGCCCGATGCCGAGCATGACGCCGTCGACGACCGCGGTGCCGTGCGTGAAGTCCTCGACCGCCGCGAACGCGACCTCGGCCCAGAGGGGGACTGGGCCCATCATCTGCCCCCGCTGCTTCATCGGCGTCACCTCGAGGGCCGGCCGTCCCTCGATCGAGACGGTGAAGTCGGTGCCGAGCGCCGTCGTAACCCGAACGCGGGTCTTGCCCTCGAGCGCGGCAATCGCGTCCTTCGCGCGCTGCGTCGCCTCCTTGATGTGCTCGACGGTGAGGCCCCAGGTGCCCATGCCCTCCTCGACCGAGGCGATCTTGCCGTTCGCCGCGCAGGTCTCCTTGACGGCGGAGACGTGCGCGAAGCGGTTCGCCCACTCGAGGTTCGTCACGATGATCACCTCGTCGGAGCCGACCATCGCCCGGTGAAGATTCGCGGGCGGCGCCATCGGGAACCGCACGTCGGCTCGACCTCGTCGCACCTGCAGCTCGTTGTTCATCATCACCGGCCAGCCACCGCGCTCGACGACGACCTCCGCCACCGCCTCGGCCTGCTCGGCGTGCTCGTCGTCGCAGATGATCGTCACCACGTCGCCGTCCTCGACCGACATGCAGACGTCGACCACGAGGGCGGCGTCCTTCAGAAGGTTGTCCGTCGCAATCGCCATACCACTCACCTCACTCGCTCCGCGCTGAACACGGGTAGGACCTCCCCGGCGAATCGATCGACCTGCGCGAACTGGTCGACGGCGCCGAAGCGGCAGATGAAGTGCCGGACCCCGGCCTCGGCGAACGTGCGGATCCAGTCGGTGATCTGGTCGGGCGTCCCGACAGGTCCCCAGTTGGACAGATCCATCGCCTGCGAGAGCTCGGGGTAGTACTTCGAGATGTACTCGTCGAACGCCGAGCGCGCGTCTTCCTCGGAATCGCCGATGTTCATCGTCACCTGGTAGGAGACGACGAGCTCGTCGAAGTCCCTGTCGTGGCGTTCGGCGGCTTCGCGGATCCAGCCGAGCTGCTCGACGAGCTCCTCCGGGTGCTGCGCACGGCAGCAGGTCATCCAGCCGTCGCCGTAGAGGACGATCCGCCGGCAGGCGGCCTCGAGCCGGCGCCGCATCAGGTCAGGCGGGGCGTCACCCTTGAGCCGCGGGTTCGAGACGACCCAGATCGGCGGCGGCGTCTGCAGCGGCATGAGCGGACCCAGCTCCGTCCCGGAGTAGAACGACACGTCCTCGTAGTCGAAATGCTCGCCGTGGAAGGTCACCGCACCGTCGTTCCAGAGTGCACGGAGCACGGCCAGGCCCTCCTCGAAGATGGCGCCCCGCCGGGCGAAGTCCAGGCCGAGCGCATCGAACTCACGCCTCACCCCCTCCTCGGGATTACCCGCACCGGCGCCGAGGATCGTCCGGCCGGCCGAGAGCTGGTCGAGCGTCGCCCACTCCAGGGCCAGGTACAGCGGGTTCCTCGTCGAGGAGACGAGACACGACGTGCCGAGCCGCACCCGCTCTGTGCGCTGCGAGAGCGCCGACAGGAGCGAGATCGGCTCCCAGCGGGGCTTGGAGAAGAGGCTGTCTCCCACCCACACGGAGTCGAAGCCGTGCTCCTCGACCCTCTCGGCCAACTCGAGGAGCATCCCGAGGTCGTAGTCCGGGGCAATCAGAGGCTCCCGGTTGTTGAGATTGACGCCGAACGCGAGTGTCATGGGGCTCCCACCACCCCACCCCCGCCCTCGATAGTCCCGCCCAGGCCCGCCCGGGCGCGACCCCGCTCTCCCACCACACCCCGCCCCCCGGGGAGTGCGGCTCCGCCGGGCGCGGCGCTACCCGTCCTGGGCACCACCTCCGCGTCGTCGGCGGATTCGAGCCGCAGCTGCGGCACGCGGATGTGCTCCGACAGGAGCTGAGCCGCCCGATCCGCGTCGCGCGCTCGAACGGCTCGAAGGATCGCTCGATGCTCGACGACCGACCGCTTCAGCGTGCCGCGAAGGGCCAGCGAGCGCATCCGGTAGCGACCCATGTGCCCCAGAAGCTGGCGGTACATGTCGACGAGGGTCTCGTTTCCCGATGCCTCCACGATCAGCTGATGGAAAGCGGAGTTGGCCGCGAAGAACGCTTCGACCTCCCCGCGATCTGCACGCCGACCCTGCTCGTCCACCAGCCGACCTAGCTCGTCGACGTGCTCGGCGTCGAGTCTCGGCACCGCGAGACGGATGGCGAGCGCCTCGAGCGCCTCCCGCACCTGGTACGCCTCGAGGAACTCCTTTGCGCCGAGCTCCGAGACGACCGCCCCGCGACGAGGCCGAACGGTGACGAGCCCTTCCGCCGCCAGCCGCCCGAGCGCTTCGCGCACCGGCCCGCGGCTGACTCCGAGCGACTCGGCGAGCCCAACCTCTCCGAGGACGGTTCCCGGCGGGAGCCGGTTCGTGAGGATCTCCTCGCGAAGGTGGCGATGGACGCGCTCCCAGAGCGTGAGGTTCTCTAGCCTCGGAGCGGAGCCTTCGAGCGACGCAACGACGCCAGCCTCAGAGGCCATTGCGCTTCGGCCCACCTGCTGTTATACGTAGCGCTCTGGTGTCGATTGTCGACAATCTGCGGGAGAACCTACCACCTGGCCCGCACCCGGGCAAGGCAGCTCCGGAGCGAGCATCACCCTGATCTTCGATGCCCACATGCACGTCGGCGAGTTCCCGCTCTTCGACGTTCGCCTCGACCGGGACGGACTGGTCGCGCTGATGCGCGAGCACGAGTACGCCGGATGCATGGTCTTCCACCCCGACAACGCCTACGTCGCGGGGGTGCTCGAGTCGGTCGAGGACGCGTACGGGCTCGTCTGGGCGAACCCGCGCCTGCCCGGCTACGTCGAGGAGGCCGCCCGGTTTCTCGATCACCCGCGCTTCCTCGGCGTCAAGCTGCATCCCCTGCTCGACGGCTACCACCCGAACGACCCGATCGTCCATCCGCTCTACGAGCTCGTCGTCGAGCGCGACCTGCCCGTCCTGATCCACTGCGGTCACCCGATCTTCACGCTTCCCTGGTCGATCGAGGAGGCGATCGTCGCCTTCCCGGCTGCGAAGGTGATCCTCGGCCACATGGGTCACGGCAACATCGTCTACATCAACGCGTCCATCGATATCGCCGAGCGGAACCCGAACGTCTACCTCGAGACGTCGGGAATGCCGATGCATACCAAGATCCGCGAGGCGGTCGAGCGCGTGGGAGCGGATCGGGTCCTGTACGGATCCGATGCGCCGTTCCACCACCCGACGGTCGAGATGAGCAAGGTGCGCCTGAGCGGACTCGAGGCCGGCCTCGTCGACCGCGTGCTCGGGCTGAACGCGGTTCGCCTGTTCCTCCGGGACGCCGACGTGCATGATCGTTTCCACACGCGTGCCGAGGAGGAGGTGGGCTGACCGCGAGCGAGCACACCGCTGGAGACGTTGTTGGGGATCTGATCGGAGAGAGGAGAGCTGAGATGAGATACCGAGTGCGGGCCGGATGGCTCGCCGCATTCCTGGTCGCCGTCGTGATGTCGCTGGTCGTCGCGACGACGGTGGGTGCCGAGCCGAATGCCCAGGTGAGGAAGGTCGGCTATGCGTCACCCGAGAAGCCGACCGACTTCGGCTGGAACCAGCAGGGGTTCATCGGCGCCAAGACCTCGTCGTCGGCCCAGGGCGCCTCGCTCGAGGCGGCGACGGGCATCGGCTACGAGAACGTCGAGCCGGTGCTCGCGAGGCTCGCGCGGCGCGGAGCCGGGCTGATCATCGCGCAGGCCTCTGGATACAACACCGTCGCGCCGAAGGTCGCTCAGCAGTACAAGGTGCCGACGATCGTCTACGACAATCCGAAGGCGAAGCGAAAGGGCCTCGTCGCCGACATCGAGACGACGAGCCAGCAGGGCGCCTACCTCGCCGGGGTGCTCGCGGCGCAGGTCACCCAGACCGGCATCCTGGGCATCGTCATCTCGGCCGCCGACACCAACTGGTACAAGCAGTCGGGCGGCTTCATCGCTGGCGCGAGGAGCGTCAAGCCGGATCTGCAGTTCAAGTTCGCGCAGATCGGTCCTGCCGCCTACGCGGATGCGGCCGGCGGCAAGCGGGTGACGCAGAGCGTACTCGCCGCGAATGCCGACGTCGTCTTCGGCATGGGCGACGGCTCGTCCTTCGGCATGCTCAACGCCGTCGAGGAGGCCGCAGGACAGGGCAAGAAGGCCTGGTTCATCGACGTGATCGGCAACAAGTCGAAGATCGCGAAGAACGGCGTCTACCTCTCGTCGGTGATCTGGGACTTCACCCGACTCTTCAACCAGGCGATCAAGGACGTCAACAACGGCCGATTCGGCAACCAGAACTACTTCCTCACAGTCCGGACGGGCATCTCGCTGCTCAAGACGGACAAGGCGCCGGCGTCGGCGTGGGCGAAGGCTGCCGCCGCGCGTGCGGGCATCATCAGCGGCTCGATCAAGGTTCCGCTGACACCCACGAAGGCGTCGGTCGACAGGCTGCTCGCCTCCTAGGAGGTCTTCGGGGGGCGGCCGAGGGCCGCCCCCCGACCTCGGCCCACATGACTCCAGGCCAGCCCACGGCAGCCACGCAAGCGAACGGGGCGCCCGGAAGCGGTGCCCCTGCGGTCGAGCTGTTCGAGATCACGAAGGCGTACCCCGGCGTGCTCGCGAACGAACGGATCGACCTCGCCATCCGTCACGGCGAGGTTCTTTCGCTCCTCGGCGAGAACGGGGCGGGAAAGTCCACGCTGATGAGCATCCTCGCGGGAATGGTTCGTCCCGACGGGGGCGAGATCCGCGTCGAAGGCAGGCGTGTCGTCATCGACTCGCCGCGCCGCGCGATCGAGCTCGGCATCGGCATGGTCTACCAGCACACGACCCTGGTGCCCACCCTGACGGTGCTGGAGAATCTCATGCTCGGCACCGGCGGGCCGCGCGGCGCCAGCAGGTCACGTCTCCGACTCGACGAACGCGGCTCCCGGGCGCGGCTGGACGAGCTCGCGTCGGTGCTCGGAGTCGAGATCGACCCGGATGCGAAGACCGGGACCCTCGCTCTCGGCCAGCAACAGCAGGTCGAGATCGTCAAGGCTCTCTGGCGAAGCTCCAGCATCCTGATCCTCGACGAGCCGACGTCGATGCTGACGCCGAAGGGTGTTGCTGAGCTGGCCAAGGTCCTCGGTCGGCTCAAGAGCGAAGGGCTCGCCGTCGTCTTCATCACGCACAAGCTTCACGAGGCCATTTCGATGGCCGATCGCGTCGTCGTCCTGAAGCAGGGTCGCCTGGTCGGCACGATCGAGCAGGACGAGCTGGCGCGCCGAACACACGAGGAGCTCCAGGCCCGGATCGTCGCGCTCATGTTCGGGGACGAGCTCAGCGAGGTTCCCGACGTCGCCGAGCTGGAGCAGACACTGTCGGCCAGGGCCGTGCAGCGCCGGCTTCCGCCCGACCCGCTGCTCGAACTCGAGCACGTCACCGTCGCCGCGAGACCGGGAGAGATCGGCGTTCACGACGTCTCGCTCGCTGTCCGGGCCGGCGAGATCATGGGCATCGCAGGCGTCGACGGCAACGGCCAGCGCGAGCTCGCCGAGGCGATCGCGGGCCAGCGTTCGGTTGCGGAAGGCGACGTGCTGCTCGCTGGCGTCTCGCTGCGCGCGCTCAAGGTCTCGCAGCGCGAGCGGCTCGGCCTGCGATACGTCACCGACGATCGGCTCGGCGAGGGCACGGTGGGCTCGCTGAGCGTCGGGCTGAACCTCGTGCTGAAGCGCATCGGCCACGAGCCGTTCTGGCAGCGTGGTCGGATCCGGCCCGCGGCAATCGAGTCGACTGCACGCGGGTTGATCGACGACTTCGACATCAGGACTCCGGGCTCGGGCACGCGCGTCGCAACGCTCTCGGGCGGCAACGTCCAGAAGGTCGTCCTGGCGCGAGAGCTCTCGTTCGACCCGAAGATCGTCGTCTACTCGAAGCCGACGTACGGCCTCGACATCAGGACGACCCAGACCGTGCGCCAGCGGATTCGCGAGCAGGCCGATCGGGGCGTCACCTCGCTCGTGATCTCGACCGACCTGGAAGAGCTGCTCGACCTCTGCGACCGTATCGCGGTCCTGTCGCGCGGGCGGCTGGCCGGCATCGTCGACAACGGAACCGGCGCGGAGCAGCGCATCGGCGAGCTGATGGTCGGCGGAACAGCCGAACGGCCCGACGATCGGCCGGCTGCGGACGAGAACTCAGGGCCGTGAGCCAGGCGACTGCTGCACCCGACGCGACCCCGGAGAGTCCGGCCACGTTCGAGGCGCCGCTGCAACGTCGCCGCCTCGGAGCGACGGCCGACATCCTCCTGCGTTCCGTTCTCCCCATCTTCCTCGCGCTCTGCGCGGGCGCCGTCCTGCTGCTCGCGCTCGGCCGCAACCCGATCACCTTCTACCAGGACATCATCGAGGGCGGGCTCGAGTACGGTGCCTGGCAGGACAGCGCGATGCTCGCCGCGACCTTCACGCTGATCGGCGTCGGGCTCGTCGTCGTGTTCCGCGCCGGGATCTGGAACCTGGGCATCGACGGCCAGTTCCTACTCGCCGCCGCGATCGTCGCGGGGCTCGCGCCGGCGCTCGAGAAGCACCTGCCGAACACGATCAACCTGATCGTCTGCTGCATCGTCGGAGCCGCCGTCGGTGCCGCCTGGACGATCGTCCCGGCCACGTTGAAGGCGCGCTACGAGCTGAACGAGATCATTACGACCCTGATGATGACATTCATCGGGATCAACCTCGCGAACATCCTGATCAAGGGGCCGTTCCAGGACTTCTCGTCGAACGTTCCGCAAACGAGCATTCTCGACTTCACCGCCCTCCTGCCGACGATCCCGAGCACGCGGATGCACGTCGGCACCATCGTCGCACTCGTGGCCGCGATTCTCGTCTGGTTCCTGATGGGCCGGACGTCGTTCGGCCTCCGGCTGCAGGTGCTCGGAGCGAACGTGCGGGCGGCTCGCCACATGGGTCTCGACGTTCCCCGGCTGATCGTCGTCGCTTTCCTTCTCAGCGGCGCCTTCATCGGACTCTCGGCCGCCGGCGAGATCCTCGGGATCTGGGGGTACGTTCGCGCGGACTGGGACCCGGGCTACGGCCTCTGGGTCGTCCCGCTCGTTTTCCTCGCCCGCATGAACGCGCTCGCCGTCGTGCCACTCTGCTTCTTCCTCGCAACGGTTCAGATCGGCGGTGATTTCGCCGCCCAGCAGGCCGAGCTCACCCCCGACTTCACGCTGGCGCTGGTCGGGTTCATGCTGTTCTTCATGGCGGTGACCGAGTGGCTGGGCCGCCGTCGAGACCTGGGACGGAGCTACATCCCATCGACGCGACGGAAGGCCGGGCAAACGTGAGCCAGGCGTTCTTCGCACAGCTGATCGGCGGAGCGATCGTCGCGGGCATGCCGATCCTTCTCGCCGCGCTGGGCGAGCTCGTGTCAGAGCGCGCCGGTGTGCTCAACATCGGTCTGGAGGGAATGATGCTCGTCGGCGCGTACGTCGGCTTCGTCGCCGCCTACTACGGCGGCTTCTCCTGGCTCGGCTTCGGCGCCGGCATGTTGGCCGGAGCGCTGACCGCGGTGCTCATGGTCGTCCTCTGCGTGCAGCTTGGACTCGACCAGATCGTCGTCGGGATCGCGATCACGCTCTCAGCCGAAGGGATCGCCAGCCTCGTCTTCGATGCACAGTTCGCCGCGGAGCGCCCGTCGCTCGAGAGCCTGGAGCGAGTCTCGATTCCCGGGCTCGCCGACCTACCCGCCGTGGGCGGCCGCGAGGCGCTCTCCGGGAGCCTCTTCAGCCAGCCGCTGGTCGTCTACCTGACGATCGGACTCGTGCTCGCCGTCACCTGGATGCTGCGCTCGACGCACCAGGGCCTGAACATCCGCGCCGCGGGGGACCAGCCCGCCGCCCTCGACGCAGCCGGAGTGAGCGTGACGGCTACGCGCGCCGGCGCCGTGCTCTTCGCCGGCGCGATGGCCGGCCTCGGCGGCGCCTACCTCTCGCTCCAGACCGGCGTCTACGAGAACACGATCGTCGGCGGGCGCGGCTTCATCGCCATCGTCTTCGCCATGCTCGCGCGCGGACGGCCGGTATGGGTCGTCGTCGGCGCGCTGCTCTTCGGCGCGTCGCTCTCGATCTCTGACGCTCTCCAGATCGAGGGGATCGATGTTCCGATCGACGTCGTATTCATGCTTCCGTTCGTCGTGGTCATGATCGTCCTCGTCGTCTTCGGCCGACGCGCGTACCTCCCCGCGGCGCTCGGCGTGCCGTATGTTCGTGGTGCCAGGTAGCCGAACCAGGAGGCTCCGATGCAGATCACGAACGAGTTCGCGCTCGAGCTCCCGCCCGACAAGGCCTACCGGCTCCTCCTCGACCTCGAGCAGGTGACGCCGTGCCTTCCCGGCGCGGAGCTCGGCGACGAAAAGGAGGACGGGGCTCGGGCGGTCAAGGTGACCGTCAAGCTCGGCCCGATGCGCTTCGTCTATGACGGCACGGTGCGGATCGCGGAGGCCGATGACGTAGCACAGCGGGCCGTGCTCGTCGGCGAAGCACGCGAGGCGCGGGGACAAGGAAGCGCGCAGGCGACGATCGCGATGACGGTCTCTGCCGCCGACGGGGGCTCGCGAGTCGAAGCGGTCGCCGACGTCGAGCTGACCGGCCGCGCTGCTCAGATGGGCCGCGGCGTCGTCGAGGACGTGGCCAAACGGATGATCGCGGACATGGCAACGTGTCTCGAGTCGCGCTTCGGTTCCCTCGAGGCACCCGAGCCGGTCGCGGGGGCCCTGGGCGCCGGCACGACGCCGCCGACCGCCAGCGCGACGCCACCGGCCAAGCCCGCGGCCGCGGCGAAGGAGCTCAGCGCCGTCTCGCTCGCCTGGACGGTTCTGACGGGAAGGATCAAGGCGCTCTTCGGGCGCACGTGAAAGGAGGCGCGATGCGCCACCCGGACTTCACTCTCACCGCCGGCCCGACACAGGCCTCGCCGCGCGTGCTGGCCGCCCTGGGCTCGCCGATCACCTACGACTACGACCCGGTGTTCCTCGACCGCTTCCGTCAGCTCGAGCGGAAGGTCGGCGAGCTCTACAACACGAGCGCCGACGTGATCCTGATGCAGGGCGAGGCGGTGCTCGGCCTCGAGGCCGCGGCCCGCGCGCTCGTCCGGCCGGGGACAGCCGCCCTGAACCTCGCCTCGGGCGTCTACGGCAAGTGGTTCGGGCTGTGGCTGGCGGAGTACGGCGCGGTCCTCCACGAGGTCGAGGTGCCGTACGACGAGTCGGTCGACCCGGCCGACGTCGAGCGTGCGTTCGCCGAGCATCCCGAGATCGAGCTGGTCGCCTTCGTCCACTCGGAAACCCCTTCGGGAACGCTGAACCCTGCGCGGGAGATCGGCCAGATCGCGAAGATGCACGGCGCGGTCGTGATCGCCGACGTCGTCTCGTCCCTCGCCGGCGAGGAGCTCCGGCCGGACGACTGGGGTCTCGACCTCTGCGTCGCCGGGCCCCAGAAGTGCCTGGCCGGGCCGCCCGGAATGTCGCTCGTCACCGTGAGCGACGACGCCTGGGCCCGGATCCTCGCGAACCCGGCCGCACCTCGCGGCTCGTTCCTCTCGCTCCTCGACTGGAAGGAGCGCTGGATCGACGGCGGCCGCACAGCGTTTCCGTACACGCCGTCCGTCTCGGACGTCCACGGTGTCGAGGCCGCCTGCGACGAGGTGCTCGAGGTCGGGCTCGACGAGACGATCGCGACGCACCAGCGCGCCGCAAGGGCGACTCGTGCCGGAGTGAGAGCGATGGGGCTCGAGCTGTGGGCGCGGAGTGAGGAGATCTGCGCCAGTTGTGTCACCGCGGTCAGGACGCCCGACGGGGTAGACACCCTCGCGTTGCTCGCGCACATCCGCGAGCGCTACGGCGTCATGCTCTCGCCGGGGTACGGAGAGCTGAAGGAGCGGCTCGTGCGCCTCGGGCACATGGGGCCTGCCGCCCGCTCCCTCAACCCGGTCGTGGCGCTGTCGGCGCTCGGACGCGGGCTGGCCGACGTGGGGGCGTCCGTCAGCGTCGGCCGGGGCGTCGATGCCGCGCTCGAAGTGCTCTCCCAGGCGCCCGTGACCGCCTAGTGCTCCGTCCCGGAAGTCGCTTGATGATCCTGGCGCGCGAGAAGCACTAACGGTGCGCAGCAGGCTCCCGCCGTTCGAGCTCCACCGGCCGACGACGTTTCCCGAGGCGACCGCGCTCCTCGACGAGCTGGGAGACGATGCAGTCGCCTACTGCGGCGGCACCGAGCTCCTGCTCCTGATGAAGCTCGGCTTCGCCGCCTACGGCCATCTCGTCGACGTGAAGGGAATCCCGGAGCTCGAGCGCCTCGAGGCTGCCCACGGATTCCTCGAAATCGGCGCCGCGGTGAAGCATCGAACGCTCGAGCGCTCGTCGCTCGTGCGCAGTCGGTGGCCGGCGCTCGCCGAGATGGAACGGTGGGTTGCCAACGTGCGCGTCCGTACCGCGGGCTCGCTCGGAGGAAATCTCTGCTTCTCCGACCCTCACTCCGACCCGGCCACCTTCCTCCTCGCCGCGGACGCAGAGGTCGTGCTCCGCCGCGGCGACGGCATGCGAACGCTCCCACTTCGGGACTTCGTCCTCGGCCCATACGCGACGGCGCTCAGTCCCGGAGAGCTCATGGCTCAGATCCGCGTGCCGGAGCCGCCGCGCGGCTCGGCAGTCGTCCACCGGAAGCTCGCCTTCCACGAGCGGCCAGCCGTCACGGTCACCTGTCTGGCGCGAGTCGAGGCCGGCGAGGTGGTCGAGGCTCGCGTGGCGGTCGGATCGGTGGGCCTCGTCCCCGTTCGTGCGTCCGCCGCCGAGGAGGCGCTGCTCGGCGGGTCGGGCGACGACGCGATCGCCGCCGCCGGCGAGCTCGCCGCCCAGGCCTCTGCGCCGGTCGACGATGCGAACGGGTCGATCGAGTACAAGCGCCAGCTGGTTCGCGTCCTCGTCGCGCGGGCGTTCCGAGAGGCGAGGGAGCTGGCCGCTTGACGGCGCCGAGCCGGCGGGCGAGAGAGCGGAATCCAGCGCCGACGGACACTTCGGCCGGGCGGCTGGCGACTCGGCTCGGCGGCCACGCCGCGGCGACACTCGGCGAGAGCGTCAACGACCTCGGCCGGCTCGTGGCGATCGACGCGCCGACCGGGGACGTCGAGGCACTACGAGCGACGGAGGAGCTGCTCGCCGAGTGGCTCGCCGGGCTCGGCGCGTCGATTCGGCGTCACCCGACTCCGGCGGGCACGCACCTCGAGGCACGGCTCGGTCCCAGAACAGGCCGATACGTGCTCGTGGTCGCTCATTACGACACCGTCTGGCCGCGCGGGACTGCGGCGGCCCGGCCGTTCCGAGTCGAGAACGGAGTGGCGCACGGGCCGGGGGTGCACGACATGCGCGGCGGGCTGATCGCGAGCCTGGCAGCGATGCGAGCGCTCCGCACGCTCCGCGAGCTCGATCGTCCGATCGTCCTGCTGCTCAACGCCGACGAGGAGTCCGGCTCGACGACCTCAGCCGAGCTGATCGCCACGCTCGGCCGGGGCGCGGCGGCCGCGCTCGTGCCCGAGGCATGCCTCCCCGGCGGGGGGCTCAAGACCGCCCGCAAGGGCGTCGCGACATACCGCTTCGAGATCGTCGGCCAGGAAGCCCATGCAGGGCTGAGCGCCGGCGGCGGCGTCAGCGCGATCCGCGAGCTCGTCTCCCTCCTCGGCGAGCTCGAGTCGCTCGCCCGGCCGGAGCTCGGAACGACGATCAACGTCGGCGTCGTCGGCGGCGGCTCGCGTCCGAACGTCGTTCCAGGATCTGCCTACGCCGAGGTCGACGTGCGGGTCGCGACGACGGCCGAGGACGAGCGCATCCACCGGGAGCTCGGCCGGCTCGGGGTCGCGGAGGGCGCGACGCTCGCGGTTCGGCGCCTGCACGAGCGCCCGCCGATGGAGCGTACTCCCGCGGTGGCGACGGCCGCCGCGCGTGCCCGCGAGCTCGCCGCGCTGCTCGGCCTCGACCTCGCTGAAGGGTCGGCCGGCGGGGCGAGCGACGGGAACTTCCTCGCCGCGCTGGGCATCCCGGTCCTCGACGGCCTCGGGCCCGAGGGCGGAGGCGCGCACGCGACCAACGAGCGCATCCTCGTCCCGTCGCTCGCAGAGCGAACCGCGCTGATCGCGCTCCTCGCCCGCCTGCTGTAGTTCGACGACGGCCGGTACGATGGGCCGGCAGCGACGACCGGCCGAAGTGGCGGAACTGGGAGACGCGCTGGACTCAAAATCCAGTGGGGCCTGGCCCCGTGCGGGTTCGATCCCCGCCTTCGGCACTAGATGGTTCCAGCGTGAGCGGGCGGATTGGCATCCTGACCGGAGGCGGCGACTGCCCCGGGTTGAACGCGGCTATCCGCGCGGTGACGCGACGCTCGCTGGCGCGCGGCTCCGAGGTCGTCGGCGTGCTCGGCGGCTGGCGCGGCCTCCTCGACGGCGAGCTGATCCCGCTAGGCCAGCGCGAGATCTCGGGGATCCTGCCGCGGGGCGGGACGATCATCGGCACGACGCGGACGAACCCGTACAGCATCGAGCGGGGCGCCGAACGCGTGCTCGCGACCTTCGAGCGCGAGAGGCTCGACGTTCTCGTCGTGATCGGCGGTGAGGACACGCTCGGTGTCGCCGCGCGGCTCCACTCGGAACACGCGTTTCCGGTCGTCGGGGTCCCGAAGACGATCGACAACGACCTCGCCGCGACCGACTACACCTTCGGCTTCGACACCGCCGTCTCGATCGCGACCGATGCGATCGACCGCCTCCACACCACGGCCGAGTCGCACAACCGCGTGATGGTGGTCGAGGTGATGGGGCGCCACACGGGCTGGATCGCGGTCGCGAGCGGCATCGCGGGAGGGGCCGACGTGATCCTCATTCCCGAGCAGCCGCTGACAGTCGAGGACTGCTGCGAGGAGATCCGGCGCCGCCACGACCGCGGCAAGGACTTCTCGATCGTGGTGGTCAGCGAGGGCTACGAGCTGACCTACGGAACCGGCGAGTCGCGGGCCGTAACCCAGAACGCAGCGCTCGACCAGTTCGGACATGTGCGCCTGGGCGGCGTCGGCGCCGCGCTGGCGGCGGAGATCGAGGCTCGCACCGGTTACGAGACGAGGGTGACGGTGCTCGGCCACGTCCAGCGCGGCGGCACGCCGACGTCGCGCGACCGCGTGCTCGCCACGCGCTACGGGCTGAAGGCGGCCGACCTCGCGGACGAGCGTCGCTTCGGGCGCATGGCGGCTCTGCGCGGCGACGAGATCGTGGACGTCCCGCTCACGAGCGCGGTGACCGAGCTGAAGACCGTGCCCTCCGAGTGGTACGAGGTAGCGAAAGCGTTCTTCGGCTAGAGGCTTGAGGTGAAATGGGTGTGCCTGCGGGGAGGGCATGCACCAAGGAGCCGTGTGCAGGCCCCATCCGCGGGTGTGCTCATTTCACATCGAGCCTCTAGACCTCGTAGCCGGTGAGCGCCGCGAGCGCGTCCGCGAAGCGCTCGCGCGGCAGTCCGGCCCCCAGAAGCACGGCGTCGACTCCTGCCCGCTCGAGCGCCAGCACCTGTTCGCGCGCGACGACGCGGCTCTCCGAGATCACGAGCTTGCCGGCAGGGACGTCGGGCAGGAGATCGAGCGTGCGCTCGAGCTCCTCCTCGCCCTTGCCGGGGTCGCGCTCGGACAGGATGATGATCTCGGGGTCGACGCGCTCGAGCGCCTCCTCGAGCTCCTCCTCGTCGCGAACCGAGAGCGCGCAGTCGAGGTCGAGCTCGGCCGCCTCCTCGTGCAGGCCCTCGAGCAGGTCGTCGCCGTTGTCGAGCTCCTCGAGGACGAGCACGCAGGCGTCGGCACCGTCGGCGGCGAGCGCCCGCACGCTCGCCGGGTCGTCGACGAGCTCGAGGACGATCACCGGGAGGTCGGTGACTGCGCGGACCCGCGCGACGTCGCCCCTCGAGCGCACGGCAAGCGCCTCGGCGCCCGCTTCATCGGCGACCGACGCCATGGCGGCGACGTCGCCGTCGAGCACGGGAATGACGGAGATTCCGTCCCCCTCGGAGATCGCCTGGGCGAAGCGGCTCACGCGCGCATCATCGCCAGTCTGTCAGACGCCGATCGGATGCCAGACGGTCTTGAGCTCGAGGAAGGCGGCGGCATGCCACGGCGACCGGCCCGAACCGCTCACGGAAACGCGTGTGACGCTGTCGGCGGCGAGCCGCTCGAGCTCGGCGCGGCCGCCCTCGACCCCTGCCAGGTCGAGCGCGTTGACGTCGGCGTGCGCGGCGAGCCAGGGGGCGAGCTCGGCCTTCCGGCCGGTGAGCAGGTTGACCACGCCCGCGGGGACGTCCGAGGTCGCGAGCGCCTCGCCGAGCGTGACCGCCGCGAGCGGTGAGCGCTCCGAGGCGAGCACGACTGCGGTGTTCCCGCCGACGAGCACGGGGGCGAGCCGCTCGACGAGCCCGAGCAGCGACGGTTCCTCGGGCGCCACGACGCCGACGACGCCGGTCGGCTCGGGCACGGTGAAGTTGAAGTACGAGCCGGCGACGGCGTTCGAGGCGCCGAGCACCTGCGCGAGCTTGTCGGCCCAGCCCGCGTACCAGACCCACGTGTCGATCGCCGACTCGACTTCGGCGTCGCCCCCGCCCAGCTCGGCGAACTGCGCGCGACGCCCTTCCATGATCTCTGCGACGCGATAGAGAACCTGCCCGCGGTTGTATGCCGTCTTGCCGGCCCAGCCGGGAAACGACGACCGCGCGGCCCGGACCGCGTCGCGGAGGTCCTTGCGCGAGCCCCAGGCGACGTTCGCGCCCTGCACCTCGAGCGAGCGGCCCGACTCCGACCGGGCGAACTCGCCGGCGATGTAGAGCTTGTACGTCTTCTTGACGGGAAGCCGATCCATCAGTCGAAGGCGAGATACGGCTCGAGTCCGTGGCGGCCGCCCTCGCGGCCGAAGCCCGACTCCTTGTAACCGCCGAATGGGGAGGCGGGGTCGAAGCGGTTGAACGTATTGGCCCAGACGACGCCCGCCCGCAGGCGCTCCGCCATCCAGAGGATGCGCGAGCCCTTCTCGGTCCAGACCCCGGCAGAGAGCCCGTAGGGCGTGTTGTTCGCCTTCTCGACAGCCTCGTCGGGCGTGCGGAACGTAAGCACGGAGAGCACGGGCCCGAAGATCTCCTCCTGGGCGATCCGGTAGCTCTGAGCGACGCTCGTGAAGACCGTGGGCGGGAACCACCAGCCCTTCTCGGGCAGGCGGCACGGCGGTTGGTAGATCTCGGCGCCCTCCGCCTCACCGCTGGCGACGAGCTCACGGATCCGCTCGAGCTGCTCGGCCGAGTTGATTGCCCCGACGTCGGTGTTCTTGTCGAGCGGGTCACCGACCCGCAGAGTGCCCATGCGCCGGCGGAGCTTCTCGACGATCGGCTCGTAGACCGACTCCTGCACGAACAGGCGCGAACCGGCGCAGCAGACATGGCCCTGGTTGAAGTAGATCCCGTTGACGATGCCCTCGACGGCCTGGTCGAGCGCCGCATCGTCGAAGACGATATTCGCCGCCTTGCCGCCGAGCTCCAGCGTCAGCCGCTTGCCGGTGCCCGCGACCGTCCGCTGGATCTCCTTGCCGACGGCGGTCGAGCCGGTGAACGCGACCTTGTCGACGTCGGGATGCGCGACGAGCGCCGCGCCCGCCCGGCCGTCGCCCGTGACGATGTTGACCACGCCCGCCGGCAGCTCGGCCTGGCGGAGCACGTCGCAGAACGTCAGCGCGGTCAGCGGCGTGGTCTCGGCCGGCTTGAGCACGACCGTGTTGCCGGCAGCCAGCGCCGGGGCGATCTTCCACGCGAGCATGAGCAGCGGGAAGTTCCACGGGATCACCTGGGCGGCGACGCCGAGCGGGCGGGGGCGGCGATTCGGGAACGCGTACTCGAGCTTGTCCGCCCAGCCCGCGTAGTAGAAGAAGTGCGCCGCGGCGAGCGGCAGGTCGACGTCACGGGACTCCCTGATCGGCTTGCCGCCGTCCAGCGACTCGAGCACGGCGAGCTCGCGCGCCCGCTCCTGGAGGATCCGGGCGATGCGGAACAGGTACTTCGCGCGCTCGGCCGGGTCGAGCTCCGACCAGCCGTTCGCGAATGCCCCCCTGGCCGCGGTGACGGCGAGATCGACGTCCTCGGCGCCACCGTAGGAGACCTCGGCGAGCGGCTCCTCGGTCGCCGGGCTGACGCTGGCGTGGAACTCGCCGGAGCGAGGCTCGACCCATTCGCCCCCGACGAACAGCCCGTAGCGCGCATCGAGGTGGACGAGCTCGCGCGACTCGGGAGCGCTCGCGTACTCGAAGGCGCTCGGCACGGGAGTGCGAGCCTGTCGTTTCTCGACGTCGCTCACTCGGGCCCATCGTAGCCGCCCGCTCCGCCGCCTTCGACGCGGGCCCCTCGACGGGTCAGTCGATCGTGAAGTAGTCGGGGCTCTGGTAGCGCCCCGTCTTCTCCTTGCGGATCTGCATCAGCACGTCGTTCAGAAGCGACGAGACGCCGAAGCGGAACAGGTCGGGGGTCAGCCACTCGGAACCGAGCGTCTCGTTGACGAGCACGAGGTGGTGCACCGCCTGCTTCGACGTGCGGATGCCGCCGGCCGCCTTGACGCCGACCCGCCTCCCCGTCTCCTCGTAGACGTCGCGCACCGCCTCGAGCATCACGAGCACCACGGGCGGTGTCGCGCCGGGCTGGATCTTCCCCGTCGACGTCTTGACGAAGTCGGCGCCGCCGGCGATCGCGAGCAGGCTCGCCCGGCGGACGTTGTCGTACGTGCCGAGCTCTCCCGTCTCGAGGATCACCTTCAGCTGCGCGCCCTCGCACGCGTCCTTGACCAGCCGCACCTCCTCGACCACCTTCCCGTAGTCGCCCGAGAGGAACGCTCCGCGGTCGATCACCATGTCGACCTCGCCGGCGCCGAGCTCGACGGCGCGACGGACCTCGGCGATCTTCAGGTCGGTCGGGCTCTGCCCGGACGGGAACGCCGTCGCCACCGAGGCGACCGCGACGGGCGTCCCGGCAAGCCGCTTCGCCGCGGCCGGCACGAGGCTCGGGTAGACGCACACCGCCGCGACCGGAGGCACGGTGAGGTCGGCCGGATCCGGCCGGAGCGCCTTCGAGCACAACGCGGCGACCTTCCCCGGGGTGTCGGCGCCCTCGAGTGTCGTCAGGTCGCACATCCGAACCACGAGGTCGAGCGCGAAGAGCTTCGACTCCCGCTTGATCGAGCGCTTGCCGAGCGACGCTGCGCGTTCCTCGACCGCGACCTGGTCGACCGAGCCGACCCGGGGGAGCCGCGGCCTGAGCGGGAGCTCGAAGCCCCGCGGGAGGACCGTTGATTCCGCCACCGCTCGCAGTGTAGCCCCGGGCTCCGGCAGGAACCCGCCCCGGCCCAGCGAAGCCTCCGGTGTCGCTGCGGGGAGAGAGGAGGCCCAGATGGCCGAGTTCACGGTCAACCCGAGCCGGCTCGACGCGTACAAGCACTTCAAGTTCCGGGTCAAGTGGGACGGCAGGTACGTCGCGGGCGTGTCGCGGGTGAGCGCGCTTCGGCGGACGACCGACGTCGTCGTCCACCGGGAGGGTGGGAGCCCGAGCCTTCAGCACAGGTCGCCGGGGATCACGTCCTACGATCCGATCACGCTCGAGCGTGGCCGCACGCATGACGCCGAGTTCGAGAAGTGGGCTGCGAGGGTATGGGGGCTCGGCGTGGAGATGTCACTGAGAACGTTTCGCAAGGACGTCGTGATCGAGCTGCTCAACGAGGCGGGTCAGCTCGCGCTGGCGTTCAAGGTGTATCGCTGCTGGCCGTCGGAGTACGTGGCGCTGTCCGCCCTCGACGCGGACACGAGCGGCCACGCGTTCGAGACGCTCGTGCTCGAGCACGAGGGCTGGGAACGCGACGAGGCCGTCGCGGAGCCCAAGGAGACGTGAGGGGCGCCGGCCCGGCCGCGCCGCCTATGCGGCGGTGACGAGCTCGTCGACGAGCGGCCGCGTGTCGAGCGGGTCGAAGCCGATGTGGGCGGCGACGTCCTCGCTCGAGGGCTTCGTGCCCTCGAGGAAGAGACCGCGCAGGAGCTCACCGGTCTCGGCGCTGCGCCACCACTCGTGGCCGACGGTCGTGCGCAGGTGCTCGCGAAGCTGCGCCGTGCGGATCCATGCGCGCAGGTAGTCGGCCGAGTAGAAGCCGCCGTCCATGTCCGCGAGGTAGCCGTCGGGCCGGTAGCGGATGCCGGTCGCCGCGCGCAGAGCCTCGGCGTACGTCGTGTCGTGTCGCGTAGCGTTGCCGAAGTCGCTCCAGAACGTGAGCTCGTAGCGGAGCTTGGCCGCGTAGCGCCGAAACAGGAGCACCTCGAGGAAGCGGGCCGCCTCGGCGCGATCGGCCGCCTCGTCGGGAGCGAGCTCGAAGTACTCGCCGTGCCAGCCGGGCTCTCGCGTCACCGACTCGAGCAGGAACGAGTAGATCTCGGTGAGCGCGTGGTCGCGTGCGAGCTTGCGGAACGTGTACGGGAGCTCCGGGTCGCAGCCCGCGTAGTGCAGGGCGTGACCGGCCTCGTGCAGGAGCGCCTGGTAGTCGTGGAGCCCGCCCTGCGCCCGCGTGATCAGATGCACGACCGTCGGCGGGTCGGACGCGATCACGCACGCGCGGGGATTCTTCTGCGGGCGGTCCTCCAGGTCGAGCCTGATGTGGGGGTCCCCGGCGAGGTCGAAGCCGAGTCGGGCCAGCGTGTCGAGGCAGACCGGGACGGAGCGCTCCTCCGTGTAGAGGTCCGCGAGCGGCGAGAGCCGGCGCAGGTATGCCACGTGGGAAGAGGACGGCTCCGCCTCACGCTCGTCGCCGAGGAGTCGCTCGAGCCACCGCTCGCGCAGGCCGGACCAGGCCTCGTCCTGTCGACGTGCGGCCGCGTCGAGCGCGCGGGCCAGCGCGTCGAGGTCGACCCCCTTGAGGTCGGCGCTCCGGCGTACGGGATCGGGCTCGCCCGAGAGGTCGGCGTCGATCTCCTCCCCACGCCGAAGCAACGCGAGGCGCGCGTTGTTGAAGGCTGCAGAGGCATCGCTCGCGAGCTCACCGAGCTCCTCGCGCTCGGCGTACCCGGCGAGAACGGCGAGCCTGGCCTGAGCGGTGCGAAGCGGCATCGACTCGCCGCCGCGCTCGACGCGGCAGGCGAGGATCGCGTTCTCGAGCGCGTCCGACTCCTCGGCCAGCTCGGCGGCGGCGATCCCGGAAGCACATGCTTCCCGGAGCCGCAGCAGCCGTTCGCGCCCCTCTCCCGACGCAGCCTCCTCCTCGCGTCGTAGCGACTCGTGCTGCTCGCGGGTGAAGAGATCCGCGTAGCGGGCGACGATCGCCGCCTGCTCGCTCGTCTCCTTCTCGCCGACGCGCACCTCCCGGGCCTCCTCGGACCGCTCGAACACGTACCGGGCCAGGCGCATCTCGAAGCCGTCCGCCGTCTGAACCACGCGCTCCCCTTTCGCCTAGATGCCCAGCCGCTCGAGCAGGCCCTCGTCCCGTCTCCACTTCGGTCGCACCTTGACCTGGAGCTCGAGGAAGACCCTGCGGCCGAGCACGCTCTCGATCTCGGGTCGCGCCCCCGACCCGATCGCGCGGATCATACTGCCGCCCCTGCCGACCACGATCGTCTTTTGCGACTCCGTCTCGACGTACACGGCCGCGTGCACCCGGCGGGCTTCCAGCTCGGTCACCTCGACCGAGATCGAGTGCGGCACCTCCTCACGGGTGAGGGCGAGCGCCTGCTCGCGGACGAGCTCCGCGATCCGGTGCTCGAGCGGCAGATCGGTCACCTCGCCGTCCGGAAAGTACATGGGCCCGTCCCCGAGCAGCGCCGCGAGCGTGCCCCGCAGGGCGTCTACTCCTTCGCCCGTACGCGCGCTGACGGGATGGAGCTCACGGAAGTCGCCGAGCGCTGCCGCCTCGCTGATCCGTGCCGGCAGCGCCGCACGCGAACCGCGGTCGATCTTGTTCAGCGCGATCACGACTGGCGCCTCGCCGGCGAAGACGCGCGCCGCGACAAACCGGTCACCCGCGCCGATCGACTCGTCGGCCGCGAGCACGAAGAGGATGCCGTCGACGTCGGCAAACGACGAATCGACTGTCCGCTGCATCCGCGCCGTCAGCGTGTCCAGCGGCCGCTGGAACCCCGGCAGGTCGACGAGCACGAGCTGGTAGCCGTCGCCGTTGACGACGCCTGCGATCCGCTGCCGGGTCGTCTGGGGCTTGTCCGACACGATCGCGACCTTTGCCTCGCAGAGCGCGTTCACGAGCGTCGACTTGCCGACGTTCGGACGGCCGGCCACGGCGACGAAGCCCGACCTCATGCGCCGGGCCCCGGCGGCCGGACGACGCCACCGCTCCGCGGTGGCTGTTCCCCGCCACCCCACCCCCTGACCCCCACCGGGGCGACGGCGACGAAGCCCGACCTCATGCGCCTGAGCGCGTCGTGCTCGTCACAGCGTGAACGAGTCGGGCAGGAGCTCGGAAGGCGTCCGAACGAGAAGCTCGCCCTCGTGCATGAAGATGACGCGGTCGACGCGAAACTCGACCAGCCACTGACGACAGCCGCCGCACGGCGACGCCGTGATCGCAACGGCCTCCACGTCACCCGGCCTGATCCCCTCGGTCACCGCGGTGCCGACGGCGCATCGCTCCGCGCAGATCCCGTGTGGGTAGGCGGCGTTCTCCACGTTGACGCCCGTGATCACCCGGCCGTCGCGGGCAAGCACGGCGGCACCGACGTGGAAGCCCGAGTACGGCGCGTACGCGTGAGCCGCGGCCATGGTCGCCCGCTCGTACAGCTCCGCGTCGTTCACGGGCTCATCCCACGAGCTGGAAGAGCAGGAGTGTCACGAGCGACCCGAGAAGAGCGCCCCAGAAGACCTCGAGCGTCGAGTGGATGCCTGACTCGACGCGCGTCTGCGAGACGAGAAGCGCCATCAGGAAGGCAAGGCTCGAGACCAGGAGACGATGCTGGTAGCCGGCGGTCACGAACGTGATCGCCATCCAGCCGGAGAAGGCGAGCGCCGCGTGCCCCGACGGAAGGCCGCCGCGAAGAGGCGTCCCGCGACCCGTGATCGCCTTCACCGAGATCACGGCGATCACGGTGAGGATCAGCGCGATCGCCGTCAGGTCGACGGGGATGTCGCGGACGCGGTTGACGAGATCGAAGCTCGGGTCGGCGATCCGGTCCGAGAAGACGAGGTAGCCGACCACGAGCGCGACGGTGGCGGAGATCAATACCGCGCCGGCCGCGATGTCCTTGGCGAGCTTCGCCAGAGGATCGAACGAGGTGGTCGCGACGTCGATCGTCGCCTCGATCGCGGTGTTGATCATCTCGGCGATGAGGACGAAGGCGATCGCGATCAGGAGCGAGATCAGCTCGAACTTCGAGACGTCGTACGCGAACGCGAGCACGAGCACGATCGTCGCGGCCGCAAAGTGGTAGCGCATGTTGCGCTGCGTGCGCAGGACGTGGATAACACCTTCGAACGCATAGTTGAAGCTCTGCAGGATCGACGGGCTGCGCCCCACAGGCCGTGCGAGAGCCGGCCGTCTCGCACCCGGGCGGAGGAGGCGGACGGGGCGCCGCTCGGCCTCGGGTTCCTCGGCCTCGGGCGGGGTTTCGGTCGGAGTCGTCGTCATCGCGCGTACGTACGCTCCCGCGAGTCCATCTCCGCGCCGTGGTCGTAGCCGAGGAGATGGAGGAGCCCGTGCACGAGCGGCCTTCGCCACGCAGGGCCCACGACCTGCGGGCAGACGACGACGTCGCCCAGCTGACGGGGCGGTCCTGCAGGGAGAGCCTCTGTTCCGTCGATTGGAAACGAGAGCACGTCAGTTACCTCATCGATGCCCAGATGCTCGCGCTTGAGCCCTCGCATCTCCTCCGGCCCGGCGAACGCGACACCGAGATCTCCCGAATCGACTCTCTCTCCGGCGAGAACCTCACGACAGACGCCCGCGACCGCGGCCTCGTCGATGGGCTCCCCGCTTCGGTTTGCGATCACGATCGAGATCACCGCCGCCGCGTCGTCCCGGTCTCCTCGGCGTGACGTCTGTACGCCTCGACGATCCGCTGGACGAGCACGTGGCGGACCACGTCCTGGTTACCGAACTCGATGAACTCGATTCCATCGACGTCGGCAAGGATCTCACGCACCTGGATCAGACCGGACGACTGGTGGCGCGGAAGGTCGACCTGGGTGACATCGCCGGTGACGACGACCTTGGAGCCGAATCCGAGCCGCGTCAGGAACATCTGCATCTGCTCGGGGCTCGTGTTCTGCGCTTCGTCGAGGACGATGAACGAGTCGTTCAGCGTGCGACCGCGCATGAACGCGAGCGGCGCAACTTCGATCATCCCCTTCTCCCAGTACGCGTTCAGCCGGTCGGCGTCGAGCATGTCGTACAGCGCGTCGAAGAGAGGCCGCAGGTATGGGTCGACCTTCGCCAGCAGGTCGCCCGGCAGGAAGCCGAGCTTCTCCCCCGCTTCGACGGCGGGCCGCGTGAGGATGATCCGGCTGACCTGCCGCTCGGCGAGCGCGGCCACGGCCACCGCCATCGCGAGGTAGGTCTTGCCGGTCCCGGCAGGGCCGATTCCGAACGTGATCGTACGGCCGCGGATCGCGCTCACGTAGCGCTTCTGGTTCACGGTCTTCGGCGTGATCTTCTTGCCCCGATGGCGCCAGACGACGTCCTCGAAGACGTCACGGAGATCCTCGGACGCATCGAGCGCGCCGAGGACGGCGTCGACCGTGCTCGGGCCGATCACGTGACCGCCCTCCACCAGGTCGACGAGCTCGTCGATCACGAGCCGGGCCTCGCCGATGTGGCGCTCGTCTCCCTCGAGCGTGAGCTTATTGCCACGCAGGAGGATCGAGCACCCGAGCCGCTCGCGCAGCGCCCCGAGGATGCCGCCGTCGACGGCCGCGAGCTCGGCGGCGACCTCGTTACTGACGTCGAGAGCTTCCTGCAATACCCGGAGTCTAGTGAGCCGCGAGGCGACCTCGGCCCACGACACCACCGATGGCCCGAGCCGACCGCCGCTCAGGGTGCGCCCCACCCTGGGTGGGGAGTAAGGCCACCCACCACCCGCCTTTCAGGCTAGTGCTCGAAACCGCGCAGGGGTGTCACGAGATCGCAAGAATTCCGTGCCAACCGGTCAGGCGAGCTTCTCGCGCACGAGCTGGCTCACGACCGAGCCGTCCGCCCTGCCCGCGACCTGAGGCATGACGTCCGCCATCACCCTGCCGAGATCGCGGAGGGACGTGGCGCCGGTCTCTGCGATCGCGTCGTCCACGATCCGCTCGAGCTCCGCGTCGGAGGCCGGCTCGGGCATGAACTCCTCGATCACCTCGCGCTCCGCTTCCTCACGGCCCGCCTGCTCCTCGCGCCCTGCGTCGCGAAACGCATCCGCCGCCTCGAGCCGGCGCTTGCGCTCCCGCTGGAGCACCTGGAGCTCCTCGTCGTCGTGCAGCGGACGGCCCAGCTCCTTCTCGGCCGAACGGAGCGCCGACAGCGTCAGCCGCAGGGTGGACACGCGCGACGCGTCGCGGGCCCGCATCGCGTCCTTGAGCTCGAGCTCGATGCGGGCGATGAGGCTCATCCGAACGCGGGCAGCCGGTCGCCGCCGAGCAGGTGCCAGTGCAGGTGGAAGATCGTCTGGCCGCCGCCGGGACCGACGTTGACGATCACCCGGTAGTCGTCGAGCCCGACCTCTCGCGCGGTATCGGCAACGAAGCGAAGCATCTCCCCGGCCTCCTCGTCGGAGAACGCGCCGATGTCGCGGAACGTGTCGACGTGCCGTTCCGGGAGCACGAGCAGGTGCGTCTCCGCTTTGGGGTACAGGTCGCGGATCGCGACGAAGCCGTCGCCACGCCGGAGGTGATCTCCCTCGCGCGCGAGTGTGCAGAAGAGACAGTCAGGCGACGACACCGACGACCCCGTCGTCCGTCAGATCGGTCGCCCTCGCGTGAACCAGCTCGCCAACCGGCGCCTCGACCAGCCATGGCGTGTAGTCGTCCCCGTAGCCGCGGCCGGGTCGGTCGACGAGCACAATGTCCTCGCGGCCCAGCTTCTCGAGCCAGCGACGGCGGCACGCCGAAGATGACAGCGCCCGCAGACGGGCGCTGCGCTCCCGCTTCTCCTTCGGCGGTACGGTATCGTCGGACGCGGTGCGAGTCCCGGGACGCGGGGAGTACGGAAAGACATGCACCTTCGTGATCCCCGCCGCTTCGACCGCGCGAAGCGTCCCGCGAAACGCCCGCTCGTCCTCACCGGGGAAACCGACGATCACGTCGGTGGTGAGATTGAAACCTCCGGCGCGCTCGACGCGACGTAGATACGTCGCAACCGAGTACCGCCGGCCCATCGCCCGCAGAATGCCATCGTCGCCCGACTGAAGCGGCACGTGCAGGTGCGGTGACACGCTCGCCGTTTCCCGCATCGCCTCGATGAGCGCGTCGTCGAGGTGGTTGACCTCGATCGACGAGAGCCTAAGCCGTGCGAGCCCCGGCGTTGCCCCGGCGTCGCGCACCAGGCGCGCGAGGTCGTAGCCCGCCGCGCGATCGCGGAAACACCCGAGGTTGATGCCTGTGAAAACGACCTCGCGGTGTCCCTGCGAGACCCTGCGCCGCACCTCCGAGAGCACGGCTTCGGCGCTTCTGCTGCGGGAGGCGCCACGTACCTGCGGGATCACGCAGAAATGGCAGGAGAAGCTGCAACCGTCCTGGATCTTCACGAACGCCCGGACGCGGTCGAGCCCGACGTCGGCCCTGGTGCAGGCCAGAGCACCGACGTCGCGTGCGACATGATCGGCCGTGCGCTCCGCCGGCTGGCGAACCACCCGAACGCTCTTGGGAAGACCGGCGAACGAGTCGGCGGCGAGGTTCGCGCCGCACCCGGTCACGTACACGCGCGCGGCCGTGCGCGCCGCCCGTCGCGCTGCCTTCCGCGACTTGGTCAGGGCCTCGTGCGTGACGCAGCACGTGCTCAGTACGACGACCTCGGGCCGGTCTCCCGACTCCTCGTGGCCGTCCGCGAGCAGCCGCTCACGGATCTCCTGCACATCGGCATAGGACACCTTGCAGCCGAGGAAGTCGACGGCGAACCGGGCCACCAGCCCGCCATCGTAAACCCCTGCCCGCGCAGCCGTCGTCGACTCGAGGATCAGCGGCGCACGAACACGTCCGCGGCCCAGCCGTCGCGCTCGCGCCGACAAACCGGGCGCCATCCGGCCACCTCGGGCTGGTCGCAGGCCAGGTAGCCGGAGACGATGAACCGGGTCGCGGGCACGGCCGAGGCGAGCTGCTCGACCGGCTCGAGGGCGATGTTCGCGACCGCCACGCGCGCCTGCGGTAAGGCAGTCCGGAAGGCGTCGTCTCCGACGACGTCGATCGAGACGCCGTTTTCCTGCGCATTCGCCCGTGTCGCTCCGACTGCGAGCGGGTCGTGGTCGAGCGCCGTGACGGGGGCAAAACCCAGCCGCGCGGCGGCAATCGCGAGCACTCCCGAACCACAGCCGAGGTCGAGCAGGCTCGTCGGGTCCGTCTCGAGCAACAGCTCGAGGCAGAGCTGCGTCGTCGGATGCGCGCCCGTGCCGAAGGCTCGGCCTGGATCGATCACGACCGCGATCGCGTCGGCGTCCGGCGTCTCCCACGGTGGGCCGACCCACAGCGGGCCGACGCGGACAGGTCGGTGAAACCGCTTCCAGGCGTCGAGCCAGCCGCGCTCGACAACCTCGGCTCGACCGGGGCCGAAAACCTGCCAGAGCCTCTCCTCGCCCCCGGCGTTCGTGTATGCGGCCAGCTCGACCCCGTCTGACAGGTCGACCTCCTCGAAGCCTTCCGGAAACAGCTCGATCATCGTCGCGCGCGCGGCCTCCGCCCGCTCGAGGCCGACCCGAACCGAGACGCGGCGAAGGGCCGCGTGGCTCAGCGGAAGGCCGATCGCAGCCGATCGAAGAGGCCTTCGTCCGGCTTGTAGGTGGACTCGTCCTCGGTCTTCGCGAACTCGTCGAGGAGCGTGCGCTGCTGGTCGGTGAGCCGGCGGGGGACGAGGACGTTGACGAAGACGCGATGGTCGCCTCGCCCGAAACCCTGCAGCACCGGCATTCCCTTGCCCCTGAGCACCTTGACCTCACCCGGCTGCGTTCCCGGCGAGAGCTCGAGCTCAGCGTCGCCGTCGAGTGTCGGAACGGTCACGACAGCGCCGAGCGCCGCCTGCGACATGGCGAGGTCGACCTTGGAGACGATGTCGTTGCCGTCACGGACGAAACGCGGGTCGGGGAGCACGGCGACCCGCACGTAGACATCGCCCGCGCGACCTCCGGGCGCGCCCGCGTGTCCTTCGCCTGAGAGGCGGATCTGCTGTCCGTCGTGGATGCCGGCCGGGATCGTCACTTCGAGCGTCCGCTCCTGGGTAACCTGGCCCGCGCCGTCGCAGTCGGGACACGGGGTCGAGATCACCCGGCCGGTACCAGCACACGCCGGGCACGCCTGCATGCGAACGAACTGCCCGAACACCGTGGACGACACCGCCTGCAGGCGTCCAGCGCCTCCGCAGCGCGCGCAACGCTCCGGCGAGGTCCCGGCGGCCGCGCCGCTGCCAGCGCACGTCGGGCACCCCACCGCGACCGGGAACGGGACCGTCCGCGTCGCGCCGCGCGCCGCCTCGACCAACCCGATCTCGACCTCGGCGAGCACGTCGACCCCCCGCGCGGGGCGGCCGCGGCTGCCGAGCACGTCGTCGCCGAAGAACGCACCAAACAGATCCGCGATGCTCGAGAAGTCGAAGTCACCCGGGCGAAACCCACCGGTCCGGAGCCCCTCGTGACCGTAGCGATCGTAGAGCTCGCGGGTCTCGGGCTTCGAGAGGACCTCATACGCCTCGGCCGCCTCGCGGAACCGCTCCTCCGCGTCGGCCACCTCGGAGACGTCCGGATGCAGCTCGCGCGCGAGCCGGCGAAACGCCGACTTGATCTCGCGTTCGGATGCGCCCCGCTCGACGCCGAGGATCTCGTAGTAGTCGCGCCCGGTCGTGGCCATCGACTAAGCGTACTCACGGCCGCTGCCGGAGCCAGCTCAGGACCGGGCGCTACTCGTCGTAGAGATCCTCGACGAAGCGGGAAAGCTCCCGGGAGGCCAGCCTGACCGCGTCGATAGCCGTGACGTAGTCCATGCGGGTCGGTCCGAGCAGGCTGACCATCCCCAGGTTCCTGTGCTGGAGGCCGTAGGGCGCGCCGACGAGCGCGACGCTCCTGAGCTCCGGGTCGTCGAACTCCGACCCGACGCGGGCAAAGGCACGCTTGGAGCCGAGGTTCACCCGCATCAACTCGATCAGCGACGCGCGTTGCTCGAGCACCTCGAGCAGCCGCCGGTAGCCGGCGAGGTCCCCACCGGCGAACTCGTCGAGCACCCCGGCGGTGCCGCCGACGAACAGACCCTGCTCTCCCTCCTCCATCGCCTCGGCGAACGCGGGCCGGAGCTCGGCGAGAAACGCCGCCTCGCGCGGGGCCAGCTCGGGGTCGTCGAAGCACCGCCGCAGCGACCGCCCGCTGAGCTGCGAGCCGGCTAGACGCTCGTTCAGATACTGGCGCGCCCACTCGGCGAGGCCCGGATCGACGGGCTCGTCGAAGCTCGAGAGCCGCTTCGTCACGCCGCCCGTCGACGTGATCACGACGACCATGACGAGCTGCGGCTGCAGTTCGAGAACTTCCACGTGCCGCACGTGCGTCGACTCGAGCGGCGGAGCGGACACGAGCGCGAGCAGGTGCGTCACGTGCGCGAGCGCCTCCGCCGTCGCCCTCAGCACCGTGTCCACGGGGCTCTGGTTGCCGGAGAGGTCGAGGTCGAGCGAACGACGCCGGGACTCCGGATGGTCGAGCGCCCGATCCACGTACGCGCGATAGCCGAGGTCGGTCGGCACGCGCCCCGCCGACGTGTGCGGGTGCGTCAGGAGCCCCTGCTCCTCGAGCAGGGCGAGCTCGTGGCGAACGGTCGACGACGAGACCTCGAGGCCGCCGCGCAGAACCAGGGTCCTCGAGCCGACCGGCGATCCCGTCGCCACGTGCTCCTCGACGACGCGCGCGAGGATCTGCTCCTGGCGCGAGGTGAGCGTGGGAGCGTTCCCGTCAGGCACCGTTCAAAGATAGCCCGTTTGCAGGCGTTTCCGCCATGAGCTCGACCGTCACCGCCCCGCCGAGAGATCGGCCCCGGGCAGTCAGGCGAAGCCTGCCCGCCTCGACCTCGGCGAGGCCGAGGGCCTCCATGCGGGCGAGGCCTCCGGCGTCGACGACCCTGTCGAGCTCGGCAAGCGCCACGGGCTCGTCGAGTCGCAGGCCGAGCATCAGCCGCTCGCGCAGCCTGACCTCCGGCCCGAGCTGCTCGTGCTCGCGGCGCGGCCCCGTGCCCGCGGCCAGCGCCGACAGGTACTCGGAAAGCCGAGGCGTGTTCCGCCAGCGAACACCACCGACGGTGGACACTGCTCCTACGCCGATGCCGAGGTAGTCTCGTCCCAGCCAGTACGCGAGGTTGTGCTGCGCCCGTCGTCCCTCCTTGCAGAAGTTCGCCGTCTCGTACCAGCGATAGCCTGCCCCGACCAGCGTCTCCACGACGCGCTCGAAGTAGCCCTCCATCGCCTCGCTCTGCCGCGCCAGCTCAGCCCCGTGGGCGTGCGTGAACCGTGTGCCCGGCTTCGCCTCGAGCTCGTAGCACGACAGGTGCTCGGGGTCGAGCTCGAGCGCCGCCGCGAGATCGCGATCGAGATCGGCGGCGCTCTGGCCGGGGATGCCGTAGAGCAGATCGAGCGAGATGTTGTCGAATCCGACATCACGAAGAGCAAAGAACGCCCGGCGGACGTCGCCGGCGCCGGCCCGGCGCTCGAGCGTTCGCAGGAGCGTGGGCTGAAAGCTCTGCGCGCCGAGGGACACCCGGCTCACGCCCGCTCTCCGAAGCAGGGCAGCGAGAGCCCGCGTCACGGTCTCGGGGTTCGCCTCGACCGTGAGCTCTGCTGTCGCAGGGAGCGCGCGCAGCAGACGCTCGAGCGCCGCAGGCTCGGTGTAGGTCGGGGTCCCACCCCCGACGAACACCGTCTCGACCGCAGCGTCTAGGCGCCGGCGCTCGAGCTCGAGCTCGCGCACGACCGCGTCCACGTAGGCATCGTGCTGACCACGCCGCCCCACGAGCGTGACGAAGTCGCAGTAGCCGCAGCGATGGGCGCAGAACGGCACGTGGACATACAGGTGGCGCACCGCGGTCGCCCCCACGGGCTCCCAAGCGCACCGTTCGCCCTCTGCGGTGACAACCGGGACCGCCCCCCTCATCGCCGTTCCTGGTCGAGGTTGAGAACAGCGAGAAACGCTTCCTGCGGCACCTCGATCGAGCCGACCTGCTTCATGCGCTTCTTGCCCTTCTTCTGCTTCTCGAGCAGCTTGCGCTTGCGCGTGATGTCACCGCCGTAGCACTTGGCCAGCACATCCTTGCGCCGCGCCTTGATCGTCTCGCGGGCGATGATTCGCGCGCCGATTGCGGCCTGCACGGGAACGTCGAACATCTGGCGGGGGATCTCCTCGCGCAGCCGATCGACGAGCGCCCGCCCGCGCTTGTAGGCCTCGGAGCGGTGGACGACGATCGAGAGCGCATCGACCGGATCGCCGGCGAGGAGGATGTCGACGCGGACGAGATCGGCCTCGGCGAACTCCGTCACGTCGTAGTCGAAGCTCGCGTAGCCCTTCGTGCGGCTCTTGAGCTGGTCGTGGTAGTCGTAGACGATCTCGCCGAGCGGCAGGTCGTAGGCAAGCATCACGCGCTCTTCGCTCGGATACTCCATGTGGTGGAAGCGCCCGCGCCGCTCGTTGTTCAGCTCCATCACCGACCCGACATACTCCTTCGGAACGATCGTGGTCGCGCGGATCATCGGCTCCTCGACCCGCTCGAGCTCACGCGGCATCTCGGCGGGATTGTGCACCTCGAGCTCCTGCCCGTCGCTCGTCCATACGCGGTAGGCGACATTCGGAGCGGTGACGAGCAGGTCGAGGCCGAACTCGCGCTCGAGTCGCTCGCGCACGATCTCCATGTGCAGGAGGCCGAGAAACCCGCAACGGAAGCCGAACCCGAGCGCCCGCGAGCTCTCCGGCTCGTAGAAGAGCGACGCGTCGTTCAGCTTGAGCTTCTCGAGTGCGTCCCGTAGCTCGGGGTACTCGTCCGAGTCGGTCGGGAAGAGCCCGGCGAAGACGGTCGGCTTGACGTCGCGATAGCCCGGGAGCGGCTCCGATGCGGGCCTGCCCTCGGCCGTGATCGTGTCGCCGACGCGGATCGAGCCGACGTCCTTCAGTCCCGTGATCACGTAGCCGACCTCGCCCGCAGTCAGCGTCGCGCTCGGCGTTCGCACGGGAGAGAAGAAGCCGAGCTCCTCCGCCTCGAACCTCGTACCAGCGGCCATCGCGCGAAGACGCAGGCGCGTCGAAAAGCTCCCATCGACGACCCGCACGAACGCCACGACGCCTCGGTACTGGTCGTAGGACGAGTCGAACACGAGCGCCCGCGGCGGCGCCGCGGGATCCCCGGTCGGAGGCGGGATGCGCTCGACCACGGCGTCGAGGGCTTCTGCCACGCCGTCGCCGGTCTTCGCGGAGAGACGGACGACGCGCGCCGGCAGCTCGCCTACGAGCTCGGCAACCTGGGCGGCCGTGCCCTCCGGATCGGCCTGAGGAAGATCGATCTTGTTGACGACGGGGACGATCTCGAGCTCGTTCTCGATCGCGAGGTACGCGTTTGCGAGCGTCTGCGCCTCGATTCCCTGCGCGGCGTCGACGACGAGCAGGGCGCCCTCGCAGGCCTGGAGCGCGCGGGAGACCTCGTACGTGAAGTCGACATGGCCGGGCGTGTCGATCAGGTTCAGCTCGTATCCCTTCCACTCGACCCGCACCGCCTGCGCCTTGATCGTGATGCCACGCTCCCGCTCGAGGTCCATCGAGTCGAGCACCTGCTCGCGCATCTCGCGCTCGGAGACCGTGTCGGTGAGCTCGAGGATGCGGTCGGCGAGCGTCGATTTTCCATGGTCGATGTGCGCCACGATCGAGAAGTTGCGGATGCGATCGAGAGGTCTCATTCGGGCGCGGCGCCGCGGGTGCGGCCGGAGCGGCGTACCAACGCTAGCAACGCGTCCAGCTCGCCAATCCGAAGCGCCCAGGCCGCACCGAGGTAGACGGCGGCCGCGCTCGCGACCGCGAGTCCGACCGCGACGATCTGGCCGCCGAGCCCGTCGCCGAGGGCCGCATCGAACCCCCACCAGACCGCGTATGCGATCCCGGTGGCCATCGCAGTCGCAAGCACGACACGGGCGACCGAGTCCGCGATCTTGCGGCCGTCGAGGGCACCGACCCGCCTTCGGAAGATGACGACCAGCGCGGTGGCTCCCGCCATGTTGACGAGCGACGTCGCCAGCGGAAGTCCCCACACTCCGACCCGGTACAGCGCGAAGTCGGCGGCGATGTTGAGACAGAGGTTGGCGCCGGCGATCGCGCTCGGGATCCACGGCAGCTGGAGGCTGAAGAACGACCGGGTGAGCATCAGCATCGCACCGTTGAAGACGAGCCCGAGCGAGAAGGCCGCGAGCGCCGCGGCGACGACGTCCGTCTGATCGGCCGTAAACGCTCCCCGCTGGTAGAGCACGCGGACGATCGGCACCGCGAGGGCCGCGCTGACCGCTCCCGCCGGTATGAGCATGAAGGCGATCTGGCGCAGGCCCAGCGAGACGGTCGTCCGGAAGTCGTCGAGGCTTCCCCGGGCGGCGAGTCGCGACAGCGCCGGAAAGAGGACGGTCGCGACCGCGACGGAGAACATCCCCTGCGGGAGCATGTAGATGCGAAACGCCGCGTCGATCGCGCTCGGGGCGAGATCCGGGTTGACGAACCGGGCGGCGAAAAACGTATCGATCAGCAGGTTGACGTTGATGAGGCCGAGCCCGACCGTGATCGGCAGCACGAGCACGAAGAACCTCTTGACGTTCGGATCGCGCAGGTCGATCACGAGACGGAGCCGCCCATCGAGACCGCGCAGCCACGGGATCGGGAACACGAGCTGGATCACCGTCCCGATCAGCACGCCGCCCGCGTAGACGTAGAGCGCTCCCGAGTCGGTGTCGGCCCGCGGGACGCCGACGACGAGTGCGACGATGATCGCCAGGTTCCAGAGAATCGGCGTCAGCGCGGGGATCGCGAACTCCTCGTAGCTCTGGAGGATCCCGACGATGATCCCGGAGAGGCCGAGCAGAACGACGATCGGGAAGAGCGTCCGCGAGAGCCCGACGACGAGATCCTCCTGGGCGCCCTCGTAGCCGAACGGGCGCATCACCCACGGCGCGACGACGATGAAGAGCGCCGTGAGACCTCCGAGGCCCAGGAGGATGAGCCAGAACAGCGTCGATGCAAGCCGCCACGCGCGCTCTCGCTCGCCCTTCTCGAGCAGCGAGCTGAAGAGCGGCACGAACGCGCCCGAGAGCGCGAGGTCGGCGACCAGCGCCCGGACGAGGTTGGGGATCTGGAAGGCGACCGTGAAGGCGTTGATCGATCCCTCGACGCCGAAATAG
The DNA here is from genome assembly GCA_963712465.1 of uncultured Actinomycetes bacterium. Lineage (GTDB taxonomy): Bacteria > Actinomycetota > Thermoleophilia > Gaiellales > Gaiellaceae > CAVQHY01. The sequence goes on along the minus strand of CAVQHY010000004.1, from coordinate 708,120 downwards.
CGTCGCGCCACGATCTCGCGAATCAGCCCGGCGACGCGGGAGATGAGCGTCAGCACCGAGTAGATCGCGGCCGACCAGGCGAGCCGGCGGCGTCCGCGTCGCACGGGCTCGGCCGGCGCGGCGGCGGGCCCGGCGGGGTCGTCGCTCACGGCGGCGAGTATAGGAGAGCCCCTGCCCGGCACTGCCCACCGGTGCGGCGCGCACGCGGAGGCGCATCGGGCGCGGGTGGAGCCCACCGACTGGCCGCCCAGCGGCCAGTCCGGATCCCACCCGTTGGGTGGGGACAAGATCGAGCCTAACCGAGAACGCGATACGCGTGTGCATCGTCGGAGCGCCGAGAGGGCGACGACGCCGGGTGGGGCAACGTCACGGACACGCCGCCTGCGACCCTTGCCGACGGTGCAGATGGTGGCGCACCGGACCGTTCGGGCTCTGCTACGCTCACGCCTGCCCGCGAATCGCGGGCCTTTCTCTGAGATGCCGAACATCAAGCAGCAGGAGCGACGGGTACGGAGGGCCACCAGGGAGCGGCTCGAAAACCTGCGCTACCGCTCGGCCGCGAAGACGCTCTTCAAGCGGCTCGAAGCGGCGGCGGCCGAGGGAGACCTCGACCGGGCCGCCGCCGAGCAGCGCGAGCTCGTGCGCCTCCTGGACCGAGCCGCCGCCAGAGGCGCGATTCATCCCAACCGAGCGGCCCGGAAGAAGTCTCAGGCCGCGCGGCTCGCCGCCGGCGAGACCGCGGCCTCCTAGACCCGGCCTCGGGGATCAGCTCGAGGCCGGTTGTGGCCGACCGGGGTCTGTCCCCGTGATGCCAACGAGCGTCCGGTCGAGCTCGAGCTCGGGTGCGAGCCGGCTCGCGCCCTTCAAGGCGGCGTCGAGCTCGGCGAGCCGGACGATTGCAGAGTCGAGCTCCTCCCGCGAGTAGTTTTGCGAGTGACCCATCGCCTTGCGCGCAGGGTATTCGTGCATGCGAAGACGCTTCGCGATGGCCGCTGCGCCCTGCCCCTCGTCGGCCAGGCCCTGCACGGCGCGCACCTTGCCGACGTACGAGGCGAGCCTGAGCGCAACGACGAACGGCTTGTCGTGCTCGAGGGCACGCTCCGAAGCCTCGAGCAGGGCACGGAGGTCTCGGGCTCCCCAGGCGTCGGTGACGGCCCAGGCGGACTCATCGCCCGCGGGCACGGCGAGGGCCTCGACCTCGGATCGGTCGATCTCGTCTCCGCCCGCCCAGGTCGCGATCTTCTCCACCTCGGTCTCGAGGGCGATCGGATCGTCGCCGACGATCTCCACGAGCGCGCGCGGCGCGTCCCCCACCACCCGTGCGCCACGTCGTTCGAAATGCTCACGGACCCAGGCCGGGAGGTCGCGTGGTCGCGGCGTGTCGAACGTGAGGACGTCGCCGGCTTTCTTGCAGAGCGCTGGGAGCCTCCCCTTGACCGGCTCGTCGGTCACAAGAGCGAGCACGGCAGAGGGGGACGGGTCGACCAGGTACGCGCTTACCGCGTCGACGTCGGAGTCCTGCCAACGCTCGACTCGCTCGACGATCACGAGCCGGCTCCCGTCGGCGCCGAAAAGGCCGAGCGAGTTGCAGACGGCGACCGCGTCCTGGCCCGATGCAGCCTCGCCGCCCGCAGTCTTCTCGGCCGAGAGCTGATCGATCGAGCCTTCGTCGAAGCGCACGCGGAGGCGCTCCAGGGCCCGCCGGATTTTCGGCCGGTCGGTGCCCGAGATCAGATAGACGGGTAGAAGGGGCTCGACGGACACGCAGGCCAGAATACTCAGCGCTCGGTTATGACCGTCAGCCCGGCCCCATCGCCCTCGACGACGACACGGCCGTCCTCGTCCGTCCGGTACACGGTCAGGCCCGGCGACGACTGGAGCGCGGCGATCGTCGGCGGCGTGGGATGGCCGTAGTCGTTGTCTCGCCCGACCGAGATGACCGCGACGCGCGGACGTAGTCGCCGGAGGAGCTCCGCGAGCCCGGCGTCTTCCGACCCGTGGTGGGCTACCTTCAAGATCTCGACGGCGGGCGGGCGAAGTGGAAGCGTGACGTCGCTCTCGGCGTCGGCCGTGAGCAAGACGTCGATCCGAGCGTACGACGCGAGGAGGACGACCGCGTGGTTATTCGGGTCGTCGCCGGGAGCACCGGGGCCGTTCGGCCAGAGAACCCGAAGCCGGAGCCGGCCGAGACGGTACTCCTGGCCTGCTCGTGCAACCGTGACGCGAACGCCGGTGCTGCGCGCGGCACTCAGGGCTGCGCGCTCGTCGGAACTCTCGGCGGGAAGCGCAGGATCCAGCACCATGCCCACGGCGAGCCCGTTCAGGACGGCTGCGGCGCCCCCGACATGGTCGCGTTGTGGGTGGGTGAGCACGATCGCATCGAGCCGCGTGATCCCGAGCTCTTCGAGCTGGCCGGCCACATCTGCCTCCGGGGGACCCTCGTCGACGAGCACCGCCCCGTCGGCGGTCTGGAGGAGGGCGGCGTCTCCCTGGCCGACGTCGAGAAAGGTGATGCGGAGCCCCGCGGGTGCTGGAGGGGGTGCCGATCCGGGACGGGCTTGCCACGCGACGAGGAGAGACAGCGCGACCAGGGCGAACGCCGCCGCACGCCGTCCGCCATGGCTCCGGAGCCGCAAGGCCAGCACCACCGAGATGGCGACGACGGCGAGCGCCAGCAGAGCGCTCGGCGTCGAGACCTGGGCGAACGGCAGCCCACCGATCGCCCGCGCGCACCAGGCGAGATACGCGGCGAGCCACCCGTTGACCCAGGCGAGCGCTGCCGCCGCGGAGGGGACGACCGGATGGAGCGCCGAGGCAACGAGCGCAGCGCCGAGCAGCGGCGCCACGACCGGTTCGGCAAGCGCGTTGGCGATCACGGAGTAGACCGGAACCGAGCCGAAATGCAGCCAGAGAATCGGAGCGGTCACGGCGCCGCAACACGCAGCCACGGCGACCACGGCTGCGAGCCTCGCCGGCAGCGGGTAGCCGACGAAGCGCCGCTCCAGCCTCGGGACGGCGACAAAGATCGCAGCAACCGCGGCGAACGAGAGCTGAAACCCAGGCTCGAGCAGCGACCTCGGGTTCCACGCGAGCAGCACCGCCGCGCCGACGAGGAGGAAGTACCAGCGATCGCCGGGGCGGCTCGCCAGCCAGGCAAGCGAGGCCAGCACCCCCGCTACTCCGGCGCGAACTACCGAAGGCTGCCACCCCACAGCAGCGACGTACCCTCCGACGCACGCCATCGCGCCGACCTGACCGGCCCAGCGCGGCACCCCGAGCATCCACGCGAAGAGGAGCGCGCCGGCGACAACGTAGGCGATGTTCTGGCCGGATACGGCCAGCAGGTGGTACAGACCGGAGGCACGAAATCGATTGCGAAGCTCGGGACTGAGGCCCTCGTCCGCGCCGAGGACGACGCCGGCGATCACGGCCCGGCGCTCACCGTGGAGTTTCGGAGCAATCGTCGAGGCGAGATGGCGCCTCAGCCTGTCCGCGACTCCACCGACCCCGCCGCGTCGGCCGATCACGCGATACGAGGAGGCTCGAAGAACGACATGGACGCCCTGCCGCCGCAGATACGCCGACTCGTCGAAGCCGTGCTCCTCGGGGCGCGGCGCGGTCACGCGAACGATCGCGTCGAGCAGCGCTCCCTGCGGTGGTGCCCGGCCGAGCGGGAGGTCGAACCTTGCGGGCTCGTCGAGCGCCACGTGATCGAACATCCGGACTCGTACGGGCACCCGGGTCGAGAACAGGCCTCGCCGAGCCGGGCCCGTCACCTCGAGCCGGGCGAGAGCGCTCTCCTCCAGATGGGTCGCAAGAGCGCTGTGATCGAGATCCGCGAGTCGCATCCCGCCCCACCACCAGCCCGCCGCGATCAGGGCGACTGCGAGGACGCTCGAGCGCCGCGATCGGACCCCAACGACGGCGCAGACCAACGCTGCCACGGCAACGACCATCGGCGGCCGGGCGACAAGCCCGGCCGCGACGCCGACGCAGAGGCTCGCGGCGAGCACGTGCGGAAGCCTGACCGGAGCAGTCAACGTCAAAGCTGCACAAGCTCCCTCAGCTGCTCGAGCCGAGCAGGACCGATACCAGACACCGCGTCGAGCTCGTCGATGGACGAGAACGCGCCATGCTCGGTTCGGTAGTCGAGGATCTTCTGCGCCGTAACCGGGCCGACGCCCGGGAGCGCGTCGAGCTCGTCGAGGGACGCCGTGTTCAGATGCACAGGCTGCGGAGGGACACCGGGTGGAGCGGCGGCCTGCGGGGAGCCGGCCGATGGCGTCGCCCGAACGGGGACGACGATCTGCTGTCCGTCCGCTACCGGAGCGGCCAGGTTGACGAGCTCGAGGGCGGCCTTCGGCCGTGCGCCGCCGGCCCGACGCAGAGCGTCGTCGACGCGGCTGCCCTCCGGGAGCTCGTAGAGGCCGGGTCGTCGCACCGCCCCCACGACGTGGACGACCAATTGCTGCGGTGGGACGGCCTCGGCGACGAGACCCTCCGAGGATGTCTGCGCACGCGCCGGCGGCGAGGCGGCTCCGCTGCCGAGGAGGAACCGCCCTCCCAACGCGAGCAGCGCGAGCACGACCAGGGCGTATGCGGCAGCACGGCCGCGCGTGATCGACGGCATCTGCATGCACCGATGGTCGCCGGCAAGGTCGCGCGGATGGCACACGAATCGAGTCGACTCTGCGCCGTCGTCGTGCCGAAAGCATGCCGGCTCGCGGTGCGCGCGCCCGGGTCTCGACGTGCGAGACGCGGGCCGGCGCTACCGTGCGACCGTGCCCGACACCTCGACGCTCGCACTCTTCGCAATCGCGGCCCTCACGCTGATCGTGATCCCCGGACCGGCCGTCCTCTACATCGTCTCGCGCAGCATCGAGCAGGGGCGGGCCGCGGGTCTGGTGTCCGTGCTCGGCGTCGGCGCAGGAGCCACCGTCCACGTCGCCGCTGCCGCGCTCGGACTCTCGTCGCTCCTGCTGCACTCGGCGGTCGCGTTCAACGTCGTCAAGTACGCCGGTGCCGTCTATCTCGTGTACCTCGGCGTGCGCACGCTGCTGTCGAGGGAGACGTTCGACCCGCTCGAGCCGCCGCGCCGGCGGTCGCTCGGGAGGACGTTCACCCAGGGAGCAATCGTGAACACGTTCAATCCCAAGACGGCGCTGTTCTTCTTCGCGTTCCTCCCTCAGTTCGTCGACGTCGACGCGGGTCGCGTCGGCGTCCAGGTCGCCGTCCTCGGCGGGGTGTTCGTCGGGATCGCGCTCGTCTCCGACAGCCTCTGGGCGGTCGCGGCCGGAACAGCGGCGGAGAGACTTCGCGCCAGCGTGCGCTTCGCCCGGATCCGCCGGCGGGTGAGTGGATCGGTCCTCGTCGGGCTCGGCGTCGTCGCCGCGCTCGCCGACGCTCGATGATTGATTCCACGATCCCGCGCGTCCGGATGCGCCCGCTGGCGCGTCTGGGCCGCTTCCGCTCTGCACGAAGGCCGGCTGGGCCGTCCGTTCAGAGCGTGCGCTTCGCGACGCCGGGGCTCGCCAAGGCGTCACGCCTCGCCCGCGCCCCGGCGCCGCGTCCCAGAGCGGCCAGGCGACGCCTCGGAGAAGGCGGTCTCGTGGAATCAATCATCAGACCACGAGGTTGACGAGCTTGCCCGGGACGACGATCGCCTTGCGGATCGTCTTGCCGTCCACGTGGGCAGCTACGCGCGGGAGCTCGCGCGCGCGGGCGACCAGCTCGTCGTCGGAGAGGCCGACGGGTACGCCGACGCGATCGCGCACCTTGCCGTTGACCTGCACGACGAGGTCGAAGGTGTCGCGTTCGAGCAGCGCCTCGTCGGCGGTCGGCCACGGCTGCTCCCACAGGCGCTCGTGCCCCAGCCGCTGCCACAGCTCCTCCGCGACATGGGGCGCGTACGGCTGAACCAGGCTCACCGCCGTCTCGGTGGCGAAGCGGACGTCCGCATCGTCGCCGCCCCGGTCCTTCACGCGATAGATCTCGTTGACGAGCTCGAACAGGGCGGCGATGGGGGTATGGAACTGGAAGCGCCGCAGAATGTCGTCACCGACCCGATGAATCGTCCGGTGGGCCATCCGCACGAGCTCGGAACGACCGGGCTCGCCGGCGGCTTCTCTGCCCGCGACCTCGAGGCCGAGCCGCCAGAGCCGATCGAGCAACCTCCACGTCCCCTCGATGCCCGTGTCGCTCCACTCCTTGTCGTCCTCGGCCGGGCCCATGTAGAGGATGTAGAGGCGAACGGCGTCGGCCCCGTAGCGCTCGACCATCGCATCGGGTGAGACTACGTTGCCCTTCGACTTGGACATCTTCGCGCCGAGGTGGTGAATCATCCCCTGCGTGAAGAGCCGCAGGAACGGCTCGCGAAAGCCCACGTACCCGAGATCGTTGAGCACCTTGGTGAAGAAGCGGGCGTAGAGCAGGTGCAGGATCGCGTGCTCGACTCCGCCGATGTACTGGTGGACGGGCAACCAGTAATCGGCGATCCAGCGCTCGAAAGGCGCCTCGTCGTTGCGCGGGTCGGCGTAGCGCAGGAAGTACCAGGACGAGTCGACGAACGTGTCCATCGTGTCCGTCTCGCGTCGCGCCTCCGCGCCACAGCCCGGGCAGGTCGTCCGGACCCAGTCCTCGGCGGCGGCGAGCGGCGAGCGGCCCCTCGGCAGGTACTCGTCGACCTCGGGAAGCAGCACGGGCAGGTCCGCGTCAGGCACCGGGAGCATGCCGCAGGCCTCGCAGTACACAATCGGGATCGGGCAACCCCAGTAGCGCTGACGCGAGAGCAGCCAGTCGCGCAGCCGGTAGCCGACCGCGGCCCTGCCTTTCCCTTCGGCCGCGAGACGTTCGGTGATCGCGTGCATCGCATCCGGGCTGGAGAGGCCGGAGAAGTCGCCCGAGTCGACGAGCACCTCGTCCGGTGAATGCGCCACGAACGCGCCGTCGGGCGCCTCTCCGGAAGCGGGCGCGACGACCGTCCGCACCGGCAATCCGAATCGCTCTGCGAACGCGAGGTCGCGCTCGTCGTGCGCCGGAACGGCCATGATCGCGCCGGTTCCGTACTCCATCAGGACGTAGTCGGACACCCAGATCGGGATCCGCTCGCCGTTGACCGGGTTGACGACGAACCGGCCCGTGTCGACGCCGGTCTTCTCTCGCTCGGGATCGACGCGGCTGACGGCCGACTCCGCACCGGCCCGGCTCGCGTAGGCCAGCACCTCCGCCTCCCGCTCGGTGCCGGCGACGAGCTCCGGGATCAGCGGGTGCTCGGGGGCGAGGACGAAGAAGGTCGCTCCGAACAGCGTGTCGGGGCGCGTGGTGAACACGGGCAGCTCCGTCCCGAGCTCCTCGACGGCGAAGACGACCTCGGCGCCCTCGGAGCGGCCGATCCAGTTGCGCTGCATGGTCAGCACGCGCTCGGGCCACGACTCGAGCTCGACCATCTCGTCGAGCAGCCGGTCGGCGTAGTCGGTGATCTTGAAGAACCACTGCGCGAGGCTGCGGGCCACCACCTCCGCACCACAGCGCTCGCAGTGCCCGTCGATCACCTGCTCGTTGGCGAGCACCGTCTGGTCGTTGGGACACCACTTCACGGGCGCCTCCTTGCGGTAGGCGAGCCCGGCCTCGTAGAAGCGGAGGAAGAGCCACTGCGTCCAGCGGTAGTAGTCCGGCTCGCACGTGGTGACCTCTCGGCTCCAGTCGATCGACCAGCCCATCCGGCGCATCTGCGTCCGGATCGCGTCGATGTTGCGCAGCGTGATCGTCCGCGGATGTCCGCCCTCGCGGATCGCCGCGTTCTCGGCCGGGAGCCCGAACGCGTCGTACCCCATCGGCCGCAGGACGGTGAACCCCTGGCGGCGGCGGATGTGGCTGAAGACGTCCCCGAGCGTGTAGTTGAAGACGTGTCCCATGTGGAGGTCGCCCGACGGGTACGGGAGCATCTCGAGGACGTACGTGCGGCGGTCGGGGTCGCCCTCGTCGGGCGCTGTGGGGTTCGGCACCTCGAAGGCGCGCTCGTCCTCCCAGACGCGCTGCCAGCGGCCCTCGATCGCCGCGGGGTCGTATCGCTCCATGGCCGACGTTCTACACGAAGCGGGCGGACGGGGCCCGGAGGGCGAGTAGAGTCTGCCGCCGTGCCGAACCGCCCGCTGCCGGAGCCCGCTCGGTCGTGGCTGACCACGGTCTTCTATCCGCTGTGGCGGCGGAACCCCGAGATCTTCTGGCCGTACGGCGCGCGCCCCGTGGCCGCCCGGATCCACACCTGGATCGCGCCGTCGTACGCGTACGGTGCCGCCCGGGTGCCCGCTGAGGGCGGGATGGTGATCGCCTCCAACCACCTGTCGGCGATCGACCCGACCCTCGTCGGCGGCTACTGCCCGCGCACGATCTTCAACATGGCGAAGGTCGAGTTGCTGGCCATCCCGGTCGCCGGCGAGATCCTGCAGTGGACGGGCGCCTTTCCGGTGCGGCGCGGCGAGGGCGACCGCGAGGCGCTCCGGCTCGCGCGCGACCTCGTCGCCGGCGGCCATGCCGTCGGCGTCTTTCTCGAGGGTCATCGCCAGCCGTTCGGCTATCCGGGGTCGGTGCTGCCCGGCGGCCTGATGATCGCGATGCAGGAGGGAGTCCCCGTGATTCCGGTCGGCCTCGATTCGTTCGGCTGGTCACCGAGGAACCGCAGACGCTGCTGTGTCGTCTACGGCGAGCCGATGCGCTTCGACCACCTTCCCCGGTCGGGAAAGGGCTACAAGCAGGCAGCGGATGTCCTCGGCGCCGAGGTGCTGCGACTCTGGCGGATGGCCTGCGAGGCGGTCGCGGCCGGGTTCCCACCTGAGCTCCCTGACGGCGCTCGCCGTACCGGCAAGTACCCGGACTTCAGGCGCAGCGGCCCACGGTAGCGTTCGGGGAGCGTGACGCTCCCTACCCGTCCACTCGCAACCGGTGCTGAGATGCGCCTGTCAGGCGGCGGTCCCGCGGACGCCGTCGTCTGCGTCAACGGCGGACAGAGCGGCGAGGTCGAGGGAACATGGAGTGCGAGCCTCGAATGGCTCGTCGAGCGGCTCGCGCCGGAGCTGCCGGGCATGCGATTCGCCGAGGTCCGCTACCGGGTCAAGTCGTGGCGACGCCTCGACTCGTGCATCGAGGACGCGCTCGCGGCGATCGAGGCGGTCGTCGCGGAGGGCGCCCAGCGGGTTGCGCTGCTCGGCTTTTCGATGGGCGGCGCCGTCTCGATCGGCGCCGCGAACCACCCGCGGGTGACGGAGCTCGTCGGCCTGGCGCCCTGGTTTCCGGACGGGATGGCCCTCGACACCCTCCTCGGCCGGCGGCTGACCATCTTCCACGGCTCACTCGACGCCTGGCTCCCGGGCATCCCGGGAGTGAGCCCGCGCAACTCCCGTCGCGGCTTCGAGCGCGCCCGGTCGCTCGGGGTGAACGGAACCTATACCGTGATCCGCGGCGCTCTCCACGGAATCGCGGTGCGCGCGCCGTCGGGCGGGACGATCCCGCTTCCGCGCGCGCGCTCCTGGGCCGAGCATGTGGCCGGGGCGCTCGGCCGTTTTCAGGCTGCTTCGGGCTGAGCTGCCGCTTCGGGCTGCGCTCGGCGGCGGGCGCGCTGGGTATCGGTCGGACGGCGGACGTTCCGCGCCAGCCCGAGCCGCTCCATCCCACGGATCACGAGGTGCGACAGGTCGAGCTGACGCCGATCCATCCCGTGCACGGCAGAGGCCGGAAAGGCGTGGTGCGAGTTGTGCCACGACTCGCCGAACGACGGCAGCGCGAGCAACCAGACGTTCCGGCTCTCGTCGCGGGTGCGATACGGGCGGTCGCCGAACATGTGGCAGATCGAGTTGATGCTCCACGTGACGTGCTGGAAGAGGAAGATCCGCAGCACGCCGCCCCAGACCATCGCCTCGAGCCCGAGCGGGACCGAGCCGCCGCCCCACGCATAGCCGATCAGGAAGGGGATGCCGAGCGTCATGACGACCCAGAGCAGGTAGAGGCGGTCGATCCCCCGGATCAGGTCGTCCTCGTAGAGGTCCTTCCCGTACTCGACACCGCGCTCCATGCCCTTCGCGTGGAACAGCCAGCCGACGTGCGCGTGACCGAGGCCCTTGATGATTCCCCGGATTCCCTCGCCGTGCCCGTGCGGTGAGTGCGGATCGCCGTCGTCGTCCGAGAGCGCGTGGTGCTTGCGGTGGTCGGTCACCCACTGCGTCAGCGGCCCCTGCATCGCCATGCATCCCGCGATCGCCCAGAAGGCGCGCGTCGCCGGGCCACAGTCGAAGCTCTTGTGCGTGAAGAGTCGGTGGAAGCCGGCGGTGATCCCGAGCCCGCACAGCGTGTACATGACGACGAGCGCCACGATCGCCGCCGGCCCGCAGCCCACTCCCCACAGGATCCCGGCCGCCGAGAGGAGGCCGAGGGGAGGCACGGCGACGGCGACGACGGTCACGATCTGACTCGCGAAGCTCGTCCGCGGACGTACGGTCGCGATCACGGGGCGAGTGTCTAAGGTGTTTTCGACCATGTTCTGTCCAGCCTATCGAGTGCGATGAGGATCGCCGTCGTCGGAACCGGCATCGCCGGGCTCGGCGCCGCCTACGCCCTCTCGCGGGCCCACGAGGTGGAGCTGTTCGAGCGGGAGACCTGGGCGGGAGGGCATGCGCATACGATCGTCCACCGCGCAGGCGACCGCGAGGTCGCTCTGGACACCGGCTTCATCGTCCACAACGAACGCAACTACCCGCAGCTCGTGCGGCTCTTCGGCGAGCTCGGCGTCGCAACGCAGGACTCTGAGATGTCCTTCTCGGTGACGTGTCGCCGCTGCGGGCTCGAATGGTCGGGCAGGAGGCCGCTTGCCCAGCCGCGAAACGCGGTTCACCCCCGGTTCCTCCGGATGCTCTGGGACGTCGGGCGGTGGCTTCGCACGGCCAAGGCCGAGATCACAGACGAGCTGACGCTCGGCCGCTACGTCGCCGCCTGCGGCTACTCGCCCGAGTTTCGCGATCACTTCCTGGTCCCGCTGACGGCGGCGATCTGGTCGACGGCCCCTACCGAAGTGCTCGACCTTCCGGCCGCATACGCAGTGCGCTTCTTCGACAATCACGGGATGCTCGGCTTCGGGCGCTTTCGGTGGCGAACGGTTGTCGGCGGCAGCCACGTCTACATCGGGCGGCTGCTCGAGCGGACGGGGGCGCGACTGCGGCTCGAGCAGCCGGTGCGAACGGTGCGTCGTGACGCCAACGGGGTCACCGTCGAGACTTCGCGAGGAGAGCCGCTCCGGTTCGACGGGGTCGTGATGGCGACGCACCCCGACCAGGCGCTCGGCCTCCTTGCCGACCCGAGCGACGCGGAGCGGCGCATTCTGGGCGCGTTCTCCTATACGACCAACGAGACGGTCCTCCACACGGACGAACGTCTCCTGCCGACCGCCGCCTCCGCGCGGGCATCCTGGAACTACCAGCTCGCCGACTGCCGCGCACCTGCGAGCCAACCGACGATGACCTACTACCTGAACCGCCTACAAGCGCTCGACGAGCCACGGGCGTACTGCGTGACGCTGAACCGGGGCGCCGAGATCCGCGAAGAGCGGGTGATCGCACGCATGGTCTACGAGCATCCCCGGTACACGTTCGAGAGCATGCGGGCCCAGCGCGAGCTGCCGACGCTCAACGCCCGGCGCAACACTGCCTACTGCGGCGCCTACCACGGCTTCGGCTTCCACGAGGACGGGCTCGCGTCGGGTCTCGCCGCCGCCGAGTCGCTGGGGGCGCGCTGGTGAGATCCGCCCTGTACGAGGGCACGGTGATGCACGCGCGCAGGACACCGCGTGAGAACGTGTTCCGCTACCCGGTCTTCCTGACCCTGCTCGACCTCGAGGAGCTGACCGAGCTCGAGCGGCGGCTTCGGCTCTTCGCGGTCGACCGGCCGAACGTCGTCGCGTTGCGGTCGCGCGACCATCTCGGCGATCCCAAGCGACCGGTCAAGGAGAACGTGCTCGCCTTTGCGAGCGAGCACGGAATCGACCTCGACGGCGGGCGTATCCTCCTGCTCACAAACCTGAGCGCGTTCGGATACGCGTTCAATCCGGTCAGCTTCTACTGGTGCTATCGAGCGAGCGGAGAGCTCGCCTGCATCGTCGCAGAGGTGAGCAACACGTTCGGAGAGCAGCTGCCGTACCTGCTCGCTCCCGGAAACGAGCTCGCGGACGACGGGCCGAACCAGGCCTGGACGACGGACAAGCGCCTACACGTGTCACCGTTCTTCACGCTCGACCAGACGTACACCTGGCACTTCTCCGAGCCCGCGAACCGGGTGTATGCGCGCATCGACGTGCACGAGGGCGGGGAGCAGGAGCGCACGTTCTGGGCGACGCTGAACTGCAGACGGCAGGAGCTCACCAACGCGTCACTAGGCCGCGCACTCGTTCGCTACCCGCTGATGCCCGCGCAGGTCGTCGCGCGCATCCACTGGCAGGCGGTCAAGCTCTGGGCCAAGGGGGTGCAGTTCCACCACAAGCCTCCCTTCCGGCCCGGCGAGGGCTCAACCCCGCCCGCGCTCCCGGGGTGCCCGCTTCCGTTCGCCGGCAAGCGCCGTTATCGGCGGGCTGCGGGTCAGGTGCACCCGGCCTCCTCCCCACTTCGAGCGTATCGGGCAGATCCGCGCGAGTGGCGCGCGGACTGTGCCGAAACAGGGCCGAGATGAGCACGATTCCCGCGCGCGGCCCGACGCGCGCACAGGGCCCGGCGCGTCGCCCGCTGCCGCAGCCGGGCGGGCGCGTCGACCTCTCGGGCCCGGTCGAGCGGATCGTGCTGCGGGCGCTCGAGCAGGTCACCGTGGGCGAGCTGGAGCTCGTTCTCCCGGACGGAAGCAGCCGGCGCTTCGGGCGTCCGGGCACGGGCCCGCAAGCAACCGTCCGGGTCTCGAGCCGCGACCTGTTCCGCCGGCTTGCACGCGGCCCGCGGCTCGGGCTGGGCGAGTCGTACGCGGCCGGAGACTGGCGGGCTGACGATCTCGTCGCCTTCTTCGAGCTTCTGATCCGCAACGTCGAGGCGGCGAGGCGACGGAATCCTCTGGCGACGCTGGCCCGCCTCGAGCGTCGCCGTCCACACGTTCCGATTCGCCGGGATCTCACGCAGGCGCAGCGCGATATCTCCTATCACTACGACCTCGGCAACGACCTCTACGGGCTGTTCCTCGACGAGACCATGACCTACTCCTGCGCGACCTTCGACGAGCCGGGACAGTCGCTCGCCGACGCGCAGAGGTCGAAGCTGAGACGGATCTGCGAGAAGCTCGCACTCGGTCCCGACGACCGCGTGCTCGAGATCGGCTGCGGGTGGGGAAGCTTCGCACTCGTCGCAGCCGCGGAGTACGGCGCTCGGGTGACCGGGCTCACGATCTCGCGGCGACAGCATGAGCTCGCGCGCAAGCGCGTCGCCGAAGCCGGGCTCGGAGACCGAGTCGAGATCCTCCTTCGCGATTACCGCACGCTGCGAGGCCGGTTCACGAAGATCGCCTCGATCGAGATGCTCGAGGCGATCGGGCATCGTCAATACCCGACGTTCTTCGCCGCCTGCGACCGCCTCCTCATTCCCGGCGGCGTTGCCTGTATCCAGACGATCGCGATCCCCGACCAGCGCTATGACTCCTACCGCCGCCACACCGATTGGATCCGCGAGCACATCTTCCCCGGCTCCCTGCTCCCGTCGCTCAAGGCCCTCGTCGACGCCATGACCCGCTCTTCGACGCTGGGAGTCGACGGGCTCGAGGACATCGGCCGCCACTACGCACCGACGTTGCGAGCCTGGCGAGAGCGCTTCCTCGCCCGCAGCGAGGAGGTGCACGAGCTCGGCTACGACGAGCGCTTCGTCCGGACCTGGGAGTTCTACCTCGCCTACTGCGAGGCGGCGTTCGCAACACGCTCGCTTCGTGATCTCCAGCTCGTCCTGTCGCGCCCTCTCGACGAACACCCGCCGCGCTGAGCCCGTTACCGATGTTCCTCTACCAGACGATCGGTCACGCACTCATCCGCCCGAGCATCCGTTTCGTGTATCGGATCGAGGTCGTTGGGCACGAGCGGATCCCGCGGCACGGGCCGGCGATCGTGATCGCCAATCACGAGTCCACCATCGATCCCTTCGTCCTCGGAGTGGCGACCCCGCGTGTGATCCACTACATGGCCAAGGCGGAGCTCTGGCGAAACCAGCTGGTCGGGTGGACGATGGACGGCTTCGGCGCCTTCAAGGTCGACCGGGGCCGCGGCGACAGCGACGCTATCCGACAGGCGCGGGGGCTCCTCCATCAGGGCGAGCTCGTCGGCATCTTCCCGCAGGGCACCTGCCTTCCCTTTCGCCATCGACCGTTCTTCCGCACGCCTGCGAGGCTCGCCCTCGAGACCGGGGCCCCGATCGTCCCTACGGCCCTGATCGGAACGGAGAAGATCCTCCGCCCGCACCGCCCGAAGCTCGGGCTGCCGAAGGTGAGGATCATCGTGGCCGAGCCGATCGTCGTCGAGCGGCAGAAGCCCACGATCCGTGCGGCCAAGGCGCTGACGGCGAGGCTCGAGGCCGCCGTCGCCGAGCTCAGACACCCATACGGCGAGCCGGCGCACGCCTGGATCGACTGACCGCGGCGCCACCGCAGAGCCGAGCGCTAGGCTCGCCGGATGAGAATCGTCGAGCGGATTCATGTCGACCGGCCGCCGGAGAACGTCTGGGCCGTCGTTTCCGACCTCGACACCCACACCCGCTGGCGACCAGCTCTGCGCGAGTTCCGCCAGGTCTCCGACGGCCCGCTGGGCGCCGGATCGCGGATCCGCGAGGTGCTCGAATGGGGTGGGCGGACGATCGAGCTCGAAGACGTCGTCACGGCCTACGAGCCGCCCCGACGACTCGGCCTCCGGGGCGGATGGAAGGCGGCCGACTTCGAGGTCGACTTCCGGCTCGATCCGGTCGGCGAGGGCACCGACGTGACGATGGACTGGCCGCTGACGCCGAAGTCGCTGCTCCTGAAGGCGGCGTCGCCGTTTCTGAAGGGTCGGATGCACAGGGCGACGGCGGAGGAGCTTGCGAACCTGAAGGCCTACGTGGAACGGGGCTCGAACAGGTAGTGCGACACGAGCCACTCGCGCCCGTGACGGTAGTTCCAGAGCTCGGCACAGGCCATGAAGAAGACGCGCCACCGAGCGAGCGCGAGCCCGGCGCTCTCCTCACCCCGGACGCTGGCCAGGATCGACCGAGCGGCTGACCGGTTCGCGTCGAGTCGCGCGAGCCACGCGTTCGCCGTCCGACCGTAGTGCGTTCCGGGAATCGCCCAGCGCTCGGTGCACACGAGATCGCGCTGGAACGCGAGCAGCAGGTCGTGCGAGGGCATCGTCCCGCCGGTGAAGAACGTTCGGGCAAGCCACGACGCTTCGTAGGCATATGCGTAGCGAGAGTGGGAGAAGACGTGGACGAAGAGCTTCCCGCCCGGGCGCAGCCACGATGCCACCCTCGCGAGGAGCGCGTCGTAGTTGCGCATGTGCTCGAACATCTCGACCGAGACGATCCTGTCGAAACGCCGTTGCGTGTCGAAGACGTTCATGTCGGCGGTCAGCACCTCGATTCCCCGGATCCCGCGGCGGCGAGCCTCCTCCTCGATGAAGGCGCGCTGGGGGGCCGAGTTGGAGACGGCCACGACCGTGCTCGAGGGGAAGCCCTGCCGCAGCCAGAACGCCAGCGACCCCCACCCGCAGCCGAGGTCGAGGATCTCCATCCCGTCCTCGACGCGCGCACGCTCGCAGGTGAGCTCGAGCATCGCCTCCTCGGCGCCCGCGAGCGTCGTCACGCCGGCAGGCCACAGGCAGCACGAGTACTTGAGCCGGGGACCGAGGCACAGCCGGAAGAACTCGGCCGGCACCTCGTAGTGCTGCTCGTTCGCCTTCTCGGGCACGAGGGCGATCGGGGCGTCACGTGAACGGCGGACGAAGTCGTCGATCGTCACCTGACGGCGGCCCTCGATCGCGAGCCTGCGCCGGCAGTTGGCCCGGATCGCGGCGCGGACCGCGCGATCGGGCACCAGGCCGCGCTCGAGCAGCCGGTCGGCGAGCCGGGTGGATCGGTCTCTAGGCGAGTCGCCGCCTGGGCGGGCGCGGGACGAACACGCTCGTCGTCTCCTGGTACTCGCGGTAGTCCTTCCGGCTTCGCAGAGCCTGGGCCTCGGTCGCCGGGATGCCCGTGACGCGGAACAGGAGCACGAGCAGGAACGCGGGCACGACCCAGGCGATCCAGCCCCACGGCGCCGCAGTCGCGACGAGCGCCACGGCACACCACGTCACCCATTCGAAGAAGTAGTTCGGATGCCGCGACCAGCCCCAGAGGCCGTCCCGCACAGTCAGGCCCTTCTTGGCCGGGTCGGCGCGCCAGCGGGAGAGCTGGCGGTCAGACACGATCACGCCGAGGTTGCCGATCGCCCAGACCGCCACGCCGGCCCACTCGAGCGCGCCGAGCCCGCTGGACGGATCGAAGGCGATCAGCAGGAACGGCAGCGAGAACACGATCACGAAGCCGGCCTGGGCCTGGAAGAACAAGAAGAAGTTGCGGTTCGCGTGCGGTGCCCACTTCTCGCGCAACGCCCTGTACCGCCCGTCCTCCTCCTTGCCGAGCACGCGGTTGAAGAGGAGATACAGGCCGAGCCGCCAGCCCCACAGCGAGGCGAGCGCGGCGGCGAGGACGCGGTGGGAGACGCTTCCGTCGGCGAGGACGGCGTAGATCACCGCCACGCACGCGATCAAGATCGCCCAGCCGACGTCGACGTGGCTGGCGTCCCGGATCCGCACCTGGATCATCCAGAGGACGGCCATGCCCGCGCAGGCGAACGCGGCGCCGATCGCGAGAACGACCCAGTAACTCGAGCTCACGGACAGAGGCTAGAGACTGCCGGCCGAGTCAGGCGGGTCGTCCGGATCCGGAACCACGTCCCGCGTCAGACGCCGCTCGTCGGCGCCGACTCGACGGCGGGGAACAGACGCAGGGCTCCGGGAACCGTCGCCACGACGCACGCCTCGGGGAGCGCCGCGCACCCGAGCCAGCGCACCTCGGGCCGCAGGACGATCACCGCGGCGCCGCCGATCAGCGCCGCGAGGCCGTCGGCGATCACCGCTCCTCCAGCCCCGAGCCACGCGGCCAGGCCGGCGGTGACGAGGCCGCCGATCGGGAGCATGCCGACGAAGGCCGCCGCCCAGATCGCGAGCGCCCGCGCACGCATCTCCTCCGAGGCCGAGGCCTGGACGACCACGGTCGAGAGGCCGACGAACACGACGCCCGCGAGCCCACCAACGACTGCGAGCCCGACCGACAGCGCGATGCTGGTCGACGCGCCCACCCCCGCGATCGCTGCGGCGGTGAGCAGGAAGCCGAGGACGAGCGGCTCGCCCTTGTTGACGCGACCAGCGAGCCTGAGGAGGAGGATCGAGCCGGCGACTGAGCCCAGCCCGACGGCGGCGGTGACGAGCCCGAGTGTGCCCGCGCCCCCGCCGAGATTTCCGTCCACGATTCCCGGAATCATGAACGCCACCGGCGGCGTCGCGAAGAGACCGGCAAACACCATCAGCGCCATCAGCGACGCAATGCTTCGCTGGCCGAAGACGTAGTGGATCCCGTCGCGAAACGAGCCGGCGAGGCCGCCCGCGGCGTCGACGATCGCACCGCGCGAGGCCGGGAGGAGCGCGAGAACTCCCAGCACGGCCGCGAAGCTCGCCGCATTGACGCCGAACACCCATGCCGGTCCGGCGGCCGCGAGCAGCAGGCCGGCGAGCGCGGGGCCGACGAACCGCGCCACCTGCAGCGACAGGCTGTTCACCGCGACTGCGCTCTCGAGCTCGTCCCTCGGAACGGTGCCGGCAAGCATCCCCTGGAAGGCGGGAAAGCTGAGCGCCCCGAGGCTTCCGCCGACGACTGCGAGCGCGCCCATGATCCCGATCGACAGCCTTCCGGTCGCCCAGAGCAGCGCCAGCGCTGCGGACACCAGCAGGTTCGCCGTCTGGAACACGAGCAGCAGCCTGCGCCGGTCGTAGCGGTCGGCGAGCACACCCCCGGGCAGGCCGAACACGAGGTTCGGCACGGTGTTGAGAAAGCCGATGATGCCGAGCGTCGCCGCCGACCCGCCGAGGAGCAGCACGACGTAGCCGAACGCGGCTGCCTCCACCCACCCTCCGATCATCGAGACGAGCACGCCGACGGAGAAGAGGCGAAAGCGGCGATGGCGAAGCGCCGCAAGCGCGCGAACCGCCGCCCGCTCCGCGACTGCGCCGAACGGCACGTCATCGCCGAGCTGCGGCAGCGGCGCGCCCTCGACGGCCGCCACGCCGCCCACCACGGCGTAGGCGTCGTACCCCCGGTCTCTCAGCCAGTGCGCCACACGGACGCTCGTCGCCTCGCGGAGTCAGGTGCAGGCGAGGACGATCGCACGGTCGCGCGGCAGCTCGGCCAGGCGGGCCGGGATGTCGTCCGGGGGGATGCGCGTCGAGCCGCGGAGCGGCCCCGCGGGATCGTCGTAGCGGCGCACGTCCACGAGCAGGGCCCCGTCGCGGAGGAGCGCGTTCGCCGCGGCAGCCTCGAGGCGCAGCGACGAGACGCTGACGCCGGCGAGAACCCGCTCGCGAAGGCGGACGCGGAGCGGCTCGGGACGGTGCGTCACGGGCGTCATGATCCCTGTTCGGACACAGGGTGCGCCCCCGATTGTTACAGCGGTTACCCGGGACGTTCGGCGAGCGCCGTGTTGATGGCCTCGATCGTCGTCGGTCCGGCGACTCCGTCGGACTCGAGGCCCTGATCCTGCTGGAAGGAGGCCACCGCCTCCTCGGTCGCGGCGCCGTAGTCGCCGTCGGGCTGGCCCGGGTCGTAGCCGAGCTCGATCAGGGCCTGCTGGAGCGCCACGACCTCCTCGCCCGAGTCGCCGGGGCGGAGCACGGTGTCCGCCGGCAGAGCCGTCGCCGGGGGTGTCGCCGGCGGCGGCTCCGGCGACGTCGAGGTGGTGATGCCGGACGCGGGTGGCCCGATCGGCTCGGGCGGGTTGGCTTGCTCCTCCCCACCACCGCCGCCCGCGAACGCCACCACGAGGCCGACGATCAGGGCGACGAGAGCGATCAACCCAACGACCGCGCCGATCCGGCGACGACGGATCACCTCGGGATCGACACCCTCCGGCCCCCGGCCTGCGAGGCCCGCGATCGTGTCGCCGATCCTGCCGACGTCGGGTCTCATGCCGCGCTTCGGCGGCGTCGCCTCGGTCGCCTCGTCGGTCTCGAAGTCGAACTCGACGTCGAAGCCGAAGTCTTCGGGCTCGTCCGGCGGCCGGCTCACCGGACGGACACTATCCGGGCACGCGGACGGGAGTCCAGACGGCGAGGGTTGAGGTGGAGCCAACGGGATTCGAACCCGTGACCTTCTGGCTGCCAGCCAGACGCTCTCCCAGCTGAGCTATGGCCCCGCGAGCTGCAACGCCGTCAAGTCTAGAGACTCGAGTTCGAACCCGTTTCGCTCACGGAAGCCGCGATTCGTGGCTGCCTCGAGCGGAGGGCGCTAGCCGGCCGCGGCGAGCTCGACCGACGGGACGTCGCCCCAGAGCTCCTCGAGCCTGTAGTAGTCGCGCGCCTCGGGCGTGAACACGTGGAGGACGACGTCGACGTAGTCGGCGAGGATCCAGGTTGCCTCGCGCTGGCCGGTCACGCTCTTCGGCAGGATCCCGTCTTCCTTCTTCATCCGCCCGTGCACCTCGTCGAGGATCCCGTGCGTCTGGCGTGCGTTCGCCCCCGTGGCGATGACGAAGTAGTCCGTGTACGAGCAGACAGGACGCATGTCGAGGATCACGACGTCCCTCGCCAGCTTCTCCTGGGCGAGGTGGGCGATGCGCCGGGCCTGTTCGAGGGTCGTCAGGTGGTCGTGATCTCCGGTTCGACTGGGCTCAGAGTAGCCGTCGGCGGCGACATCGGTCAACGCGGCCGGTACAGGCCCAGGCGCTCGATCTCGCGCGCGACCCGCCCGGGAACGAGCTCGTCCACGGGCTCGCCGCGGGCGACGAGCGATCGGATCTGGCTCGAGGAGATCGGGATCGCGGGAATCTCGAAGTACTCGACGCGGTCGGGCCTGTCGAGCGACGCCCGAACGGCCTCGAGCCGCTCGGTCGCATGCCCGGGACGGGTGGCGACGCCCAGCCGGGCCGCCTCGATCACGCCGTCGGGATCCTTCCAGGAGAGGAAGTCGGCGAACTCGTCCGCTCCGACGAGGAAGACGACGTCCGGCCAGAGCCCCGCCGCCCAGCGAACCGTGTCGACGGTGAAGGACGGCCCTGGCCGCTCGAGCTCGTGCGCGCTCAGCTCGATCTTCCGCAGGCCCGCGAACGCGGCCTGCGCGAGCGCAAACCGCTCCCAGCGACCCGTTGTCGTCCGCTTGTGCGGCGGATCCCCGGTCACCATCACGACCAGCCGTTCCAGCGAGAAGTGCTGCAACGCACACTCCGCGAGCGCGACATGACCGTTGTGCGGCGGATCGAACGCGCCGCCGAGTAGACCGGTCACGCGAACTCGAAGGTCTCGTCGCCGACACTGACCTCGTCGCCGGGCCGAACGCCGGCGGCCACCAGGGCGTCGTGCAGCTCCTCGTCGGAGACGTCGATGCCGCGGCCGGCCACGGTGTAGCCGCGTTCCGTTCGGAGGATCCGAAACCGCCGCCGGTGGGCGGGCCGCGGTCGGTAGACGAGGTGGTCGGCCAGCCCGTCATGGTCGTCGGCGGGCACTGCGGGCTTCGCGGGCATGAGCGCGAACAGCGTGCGCTCGAGCTCGGCGATGCCCGCGCCGGTGACCGCGGAGACGCGGACGACACCCAGGATCCGTGGATCGTGCACCTCGAAGGCGGGATCGGACTCGAGATCGGCCTTGTTCAGGACGACGATCTGCGGGCGCTCGGCCAGGCCGGCGCCGTACGCGCTCAGCTCCCGGCCGATCGCCCGGAAGCGTTCGTCGCAGTCCTCCGTCCCGTCGATGACGTGGAGAAACAGGCGCGCGCGTTCGAGGTGAGCCAGGAACTCGTGGCCCAGGCCGACCCCTTCGCTGGCCCCCTCGAGCAGCCCCGGCACGTCTGCCACCGTCAGCTGGCGGCCGTCGGGAGCCTCGACGGTGCCGAGCACGGGGGCGACCGTCGTGAACGGATAGTCGGCGACCTTCGGCTTCGCGTTCGAGATCCGCCGCAGAAGTGAGGACTTGCCCGCGTTCGGGAAGCCGAGCAGCGCCCCGTCGGCCAGCAGCTTCAGCCGCAGCTCGAGCTCGGCTGTCTCGCCCGCCTCACCCACCTCGGCCAGGCGCGGCGCCTGGCGGGTCGGCGTCGCGAAGCTCCTGTTGCCACGACCGCCGGCGCCGCCGCGGGCGACGATCGCGCGCGCGTCCCCGTGCGCAAGGTCGACGAGCAGCCTCTCCTCGACGTCGAGGACCTGAGTTCCCACCGGAACGCGGAGCTCGATCGTCTCGCCGTCGGCGCCGCGCCGGTTGGCGCCTTCCCCGTGGCGGCCGCGGCCGGCCTGGTAGCGGGTCTTTCCCCGGTAGAGCGACAGGTCGCGGAGGTCCGGGTCGGCGACGACTGTCACGTCACCGCCGTGACCACCATCTCCGCCGTCGGGCCCGCCCTTCGGGACGTACTTCTCGCGGCGGAAGCTGATCGCACCGTCGCCGCCGCGGCCACCCGACACCTGGATACGGGCCCGATCGTTGAACACGGGCGGAGGGCGGTCTAGGGCTGAGAGCTGACGACCGAGATCGTGCGCCCCGAGTGACCCGAGGTGAACTCGACCCTGCCGTCCCGGGTGGCGAAGATCGTGTGATCCCGACCCAGCCCGGCCCCGGCGCCCGGCCGGAACCGCGTGCCGCGCTGGCGGACGATGATCTGGCCCGCCCTCGCGTCCTGACCGTCGAAGATCTTGACGCCGAGCCGCTTCGACTGGGAGTCGCGGCCGTTCTTCGACGAGCCCAGACCCTTCTTGTGGGCCATCTACTCGCCACCTCCCTTCGCGGCGGTCCCGGCCGGCTTCCGAGCGCGAGCGGGCTTCTTGCCGATCGACTGGATCTCGATCTCCGAGAGCCGGCTACGGTGCCCGTTCTTGCGCTTGTAGCCGGTGCGCTTCTTGTACTTGCCGATGACCACCTTCTCGCCGAGCACGTGGGCGGAGACCTTTGCGGTCACCTGAACGCCCTTCAACTCGTCTCCGAGCTTCGCCTCGCCGTCGCCGCCGACGAGGAGGACGTCCGGATGGAAGGTCTTCCCCTCCTCGATCGGGAGTCGCTCGACCTGCAGGCGCTCGCCCTCGCGGACGCGGTATTGCCTGGCACCGACTGTGATGATCGCGTAGGTCACGGCTCTAGACGTGGACGGAGCGGGCCGGAAGCCCGCTGCCGATCGGGAAGTGTAGCTAGTGCTCCGTCCTTCCGGGACGAATCTAGGCGTCCTCGCCGGCGGCAATCGGCTCGGTCGGGGTCGAGGCCTCGTCGACCACCTCGGTCGGCGCGGCGCCGTTCTCGGGCGCCGGCTTGCGCTTCCGTCCCCGACCGCCGCGAGAGCCTCGGCGCGTGCGCTTTCGCGCCGGTGCCGCCCCGTCGCCGTCCTCCGCGTCGGGCACGCCGTCCGGGCCGGCCGGCTCGGCGACAACGTCGACCGCGTCGGCGACCAGCTCGGTCGCACCGGCGCCGTTCGCCGACGCCTTCACCGTGGGCTTCTTCCGACCGCGCCCCCCGCGCGAGCCGCGCCGTGTCTTGGGCTTGGGCTTCTCCTCCGCCGGCGGCTCGAGCTCCGCGACCGCGTCATCAGCGACGACGGTATCGGCGGGCGTATCGACTGCCTCGGCGATGACCGCCTTCTTCTTTCGGCCCCTCCCGCCGCGAGAGCCACGGCGCGATTTCTTCTTCGGCTTCTCCTCGTCGGCGGTCGGAACCGCTTCGACGACGTCGCCCGTGCTCTCGGGCGCCTCGGTGTCCTCCGGTGCGACCGCCGCCACACGCTCGACGGGCGCCTTGCGAGCCCGCTTGGGCACGTCCGCCCCCGCCTCGGCCAGGTCCTCCGCCAGCACCGGCGTGTCCGGGCGCTTCGCGCTGGTCAGGACAGCGTAGGCGCGCGTCGGAGTCGACCGCACGACCTGGATCTTCATCCGCTTGCCGACCTTGCCCGCCGCGCCGGCGACCGCGATCGGGCATCCATCCACGTGTGCCGTGGCGTTCTCGTCGTCACCGGGCTCGAGCTTGACCATCAGCTCCTGTCCGGGAGCGAGCGGCAGACCGTCCGGTGCGACCTCGTCGGCCGAGCCCTCGGCCAGCACCGCCAGGTGGTCGAGAGAGACGCCGTGCGTTGGTACGAGCCAGATCCGCTTGCCCGTCTCCTCCTCGAACGCGACGAGCCGCGAGGCTCCCGGCCCGACGAGCAGATCGGCCACGTGATCGTTCAGCTCGACCAGGAACGCCTCGTGCGGCGAGCGCTCGACGAGGCGGCGCAGCCTGCGCTCGTCGTCGATCGCGTGCGTCTCATGCGAGACGACGATGCCGTCGCCCAGGCAGACCGGGCACTTCCGGGTCAGGATCTCGCGCGGACCGTCCGTGACGTTTTGGCGCGTCATCTCGACGAGGCCGAGCGGAGAGATCTCGACGACGTAGGTCTTCGTCCGGTCGCGCTGTAGCTCCGTCTGAAGCGCCTCCTCGACGAGCTGGCGGTTCTTCGGATTCGCCATGTCGATGAAGTCGATGACGATGATCCCGCCGATGTCGCGGAGGCGAAGCTGGCGGACGACCTCGCCGACAGCCTCCAGGTTGTTCTTCGTGATCGTGTCCTCGAGCCTCGCACCGGTGCCCTTGCCCCTGGCCCCGACGAATCGGCCGGTGTTGACGTCGATCACCGTGAAGGCCTCCGCATAGTCGAAGATGAGGTACCCGCCCGACGGAAGGTCGACGCGCCGGCTGAGCGTCGACCGGACGGCCTGGTCGACGCCCGAGGCCTCCATCAGAGGCTCGGCGCCCGTGTAGAGCTCGACCCGTGCGGCGAGCTCGGGCGACGTGCGCTTGAGGTAGCCCTCGATCCGGCGGTGCGTCTGGGCGTGATCCACGCGCAGACGCTCGAAGTCCCGGATGAACAGATCGCGGACGATCCGAAGCGGTAGCTCGGCCTCCTGGTACACGGGAGCCGGCGCCTTTGTCTTGGCCGCCTTGGCCTGGATCGCATCCCAGAGATTGCGCAGGAGCGCCAGGTCGCCTTCGAGCTCCACCTGCGACGCGCCCTCGGCCGCCGTACGAACGATGATGCCGCCCTCGGGGAGCTCGAGCCCCTTGCAGATCGCCTTCAGGCGCTCCCGCTCGTCGTCTTCGAGCCTGCGCGAGACACCGATCCCCTCGCCGAACGGAACCAGGACGAGAAACCGGCCTGGAAGCGAGATCTCGGTGGTCAGCCGTGCGCCCTTCGTGCCCATCGGATCCTTGACCGCCTGGACCAGCACCTCCTGTCCCCGCTGCACGAGATCCTGGATGCGCCGGCTGTGGCGCTTCCCCTCGAGCTCCGGGACGACGATCTCGTCGACGTAGAGAAAGCCGTTCTTCTCGAGGCCGATGTCGACAAACGAGGCCTCCATTCCCGGGAGGACGTTGTCGACGATGCCTTTGAAGATGTCGCCGGCGATCGAGCGGCGCCCGCGTCGTTCCAGATAGACCTCGGCGGGCTTCCCATCCTCGAGCACGGCGACGCGCTGTTCGCCGACGTCGACCGAGACGAGAATCTCCTTTCTCACCTGCGGGAGCGACGCGCGCTTCGGCGTCGCGCCTCGCCGCTGGCGTTCGCGCCGCTGGCGCGCGGGCTGCTTCGCAGCCGCCGGCTCCTTCGCGGCCGGCTTCGGTGGGGCCTCGGGCTGCCCGGCCGCCGACGTCTCCGCCGGCTTTTTCTTGCCACGTCCGCCGCGCGTCCCGCGCCGGCGAGGCGCAGCCCTACTCTCGGCTGCCGGCTCCGAGCCGGTCTCGACTTCCGCGGGCGGCTCGGGCTTCGGTTCTCGGGGAGCCTCGAGAGGCGCGGCCTCCGCAGGCGCCGCCTCCTGCTTGAACTCCTCCGTACGGTTCTTGCGACGGAACCATGGCACCTAGACGGTCTCCTTTCGGGCGCACGCTGAGCTCCACACAGTGGTGGGAAGAGACTCCCGAGGAGCGTCGAAGCGTGTCTGCCACAAATCTCATCGTGTTGCGCGCCACACGGCGCGTCCTTGTTCGCAGCGTAGCAGCAGGGCCTGCGAGCGCCCTCGTTATGCGGCGGCCGAATTCAGTCTCGCCCGGCTGCGGCGCACGCCTCGAAGACGCTGGTTGAGCCGGGCCCACGCCCAGGGCTCGATCTCGGCGTACCGGCCCGACCCGAGCTGTCCGCGCGTGACCTCGAGGTACTCGAACCACGCGTCCGCCTCCTCGATCGCGAGCACTTCCAGAGCTGACTCGCCGGGCTCCCGCTCCGGGATCTCGGACTCCATATGCCGGAAGGCTAGGACCCGGACCGGACGGTGCCGCGCGGGTCGGCGACCTGACTCTCGGCGAGCTCCTCGGCGGGCTCGGCGGTCGGCGCCGGTCGAGCGTCGAAGTACGCGGCGGCGGCCTCCCCGACAGCCTTCGTGCCGGCGGCGCCCACTCCCGCCTTGAACATCCACGTCGGCCCGGGAACATGGGAGACGAGCTGGCGGGCGGCGCCCCTCCACCCGAACGCCGCACCGACGACAGCGAGGATCTCGAAGACGCGCTCGCGCGTGTCGAGCCGGTGGCCATGCGCGGCGGCGATGCGTAACACCATCTGCGCCTGCGTGACCGTCATCGCCGCGAAGTCGACCCCCGGCAGGAAGACCGCGGCACCGACAAGCGCGTTTCTCCTGACTGCCGACGCGATGATCCGATCGACGACCTGGGGCCGGATGCTCGGCATCGCGGCCGCGAGCCCGTACGCACCCTTGCCGGCTCGAGCGGCGATACGCCCGGCAACCCGGTCGACCGGAATCGGAGGCCGGTCGACGACGACCACGTCGTCGGCAAGGACGTAGCGGAGGCGGAGCCCGTCCGGCGCACCGCTGGCGACCGCCACCAGCTGGACTCCCTTGCGCGCGCCCAGGGTGAACGCCTCCTCGTCCTGCGGGCTCGGGTGACCTTCGA
This sequence comes from uncultured Actinomycetes bacterium, assembly GCA_963712465.1. Taxonomy (GTDB): domain Bacteria; phylum Actinomycetota; class Thermoleophilia; order Gaiellales; family Gaiellaceae; genus CAVQHY01. The sequence continues at coordinate 681,944 of CAVQHY010000004.1, read as the reverse complement.
AGACGTGAACGAGCACTCCGGCCCCGTCGAGATCCGACTCCACCGGACGTCGGGCGGTGGCGTTCCTGACGATGTCCTCGCCGGCTCCCTCGCGGAGGCGTAGGTACAGGTGCTGAGGCGCCTCGCCGACCCCCGAGACGACCACCGGACGGAACTTCTCGGCGCCGGCCTCGACGTCCTCGGCGGCCTTCAGCAGCGACAGCGGGTCGATGGGAACCCCGGGGATCTTCATTTCATTTCCCCCGTCATCGGCTCCGCCCCGCCAGGCGGCCGCGGACGTGAACGGCCTCGAGCAGCCCGATCATGATCATCGTCGTGATCAGAGAGCTTCCGCCGGCGCTCAGGAAGGGAAGCGGAACGCCCGTGATCGGTGCGATCCCGACGGTCATGCCGACGTTGACGAACAGCTGGAACAGCAGCGTGAAGACGATCGTCCCCGCGACGATCGCACAGAAGAACGACGGCGCGATCGCGACGATCTTGATCCCACGCCAGATCACCAGCGCGTAGAGGAGGAGCAGGATCGACACGCCGAGAAAGCCGCGCGTCTCGGCCAGGGACGAAAAGACGAAATCGGTGGCGTGCTCGGGCAGGTAGTTGAGCCGCGTCTGGCTCGCCCCCGCAACGCCTCGCCCGTCCAGTCCGCCCGAGCCGACGGCCGTGATCGACTGGTTGACGCTGTACGTGGTCCCGCTGGGGTCGGCGTCCGGGTGGAGAAAGCCCGTGAGACGATCGACCTGGTAGGGCTCCAGCACCTGCATGCCCCCGGCCGGGAGCCACCAGAGGAGCGCCATCGCGACCACCGCGGCTAGGACGGCCAGCGCGACCAGGTGGAGCCAGCGCGCGCCGGCGAAGAAGAGGGCCGCAGCCGTTGCCGCCGTGTAGACGAGCGCGGTGCCGAAATCCGGCTGCTCGAAGACGAGCAGGATCGGCCCCAGCGCAAGGCCGATCGTCGCGAGCACCACCCGGGCTTCGCCGATTCTGCGCGCGCGGTCGGCGAGGAAGCCGGCAAGAAAGAGAATCAGAAGCACCTTGCCGATCTCCGACGGCTGCAGCTGGAAGGAGCCGAGCTCGATCCAGCGACGCGAGCCGCGGATGTCCGTCGCGACCACGAAGACGGCGGCGATGGAGACGAGCAGGACGGCATAGAGGACGTTGCGATATCGCCGGTACACGTCCGGGTTGACGGCCGTCGTGACCGCGAGGGCGAGCAGGCCGACGCCTGCGTAGACGCTCTGGCGGACGACGTAGTACCCCGGATCGCCGGGGACGTCGTCCTGCGTCACGGCCGACAGGATCCAGAGGCCGTAGGAGATGCAACCGCCGACGGCTGCCAGCAGCACCCAGTCGAGGTGCCGGACGAGCTCGAAGACGCCGGAGGGGGCATGCGCGCGGCCGGCGCGCTGGTCGACGCGGACGGCCATCAGTCCGAGTCGATTCCCTCGACGTCGATCGGCGCGCCCTTGACGCCGAAGTACTTCTCGAACACGACCCTGGCGGCAGGCGCGGCTGCGGTGCCGCCGTGGCCGCCGTTCTCGATCATGGCGCAGACCACGAGCGGGGGCTTCCCGTTGTAGGTCGAGCCGTCGAACGGCCCGTAGCCGCAGAACCACGACTGGTCGAGAAGGCCCTTGTAGCTGCCGATCTCGGTGTATTTCTCGGCCGTCCCCGTCTTCCCGGCGATCTCGACCGGAAACGATCCGTAGATCGTCGATGAGGTCCCGTAGCCGGTGTGGGTCGCGTCGTAGAGCCCCTCCTGGACGTAGCGGAGCCCGTAGGGGTCGAGCCCGAGATCCTGGGGGGGCTTCGGCGCGAACGAGCGCAGGACGAGCGGCGGCGCCCCCTCGGTGGAGGGCTCCTCGACGTCCTTGACGACGTGCGGCTCGACGAGCTTGCCGCCGTTGGCGATCACCGAGTAGAAGCGGGCCATCTGGAGCGGCGTCACGAGAACGTCTCCCTGGCCGATCGCAAGCTGCACCGAGTCCCCCGACGTCCACAGACGGTCGATCGCGGTCTTGAACGTGCGCTTGTGCCACGCGGGGGTCGGGATCAGCCCGGCCCCTTCGGGGCCGACGTCGATTCCCGTGACGGTGCCGAAGCCCATCCGCCGCGCCCAGGTCTGCAGCGGCGACCCCGTCTGGCGATAGAAGCGAAGCCCGACGTCGTAGAAGTAGGTGTCGCACGAGGCCGCGAGCGCGGTGGTGATCTCCATCGGCTCGTTGGCGTACGGATTCCAGTTTCTGAACTTCTGGCCGTCGATCGTGCGACCTCCGGTGCACTGGATCAGCTCGCCCGGTGAGAGCAAGCCCTCCTGCATCGCCGCGAGCGCGGTCACGGGCTTGAAGACCGAGCCGGGCGGGTAGAGGCCGGCGAGCGCGCGGTTGAGCGTCGGGAAGTTCGCTCCCGGGTCGGCGAGCTTCCGCAGCTTCTGCTCGGCGACCCGACCGACGTAAACGGACGGATCGAACGAGGGATAGGAAGCAAGAGCAAGCACCTCGCCGGTCTCAGGGCTCATCGCGACGATCGCGCCGCCGGCAGAGGCCCAGCCGCGCTCGTAGGTCTCGTGCGCAAGGTTGATGCCGTACCGGATCGCGCGCTCGGCCGTTCGCTGGAGGTCTGAGTCGATGGTGAGCCGGATCGCATGACCGGCCTCGGGGAGCTGGCTGAACTGCCGGTCGCTCGTCACCCGTCCGAGCGCGTCGACGCGAACCTGGCCGACGCCCGGCACCCCGCGGAGGAAGCTGTCGAAGGACGCCTCGACTCCGGTCTGGCCGATCTGGTCACCGGCCGCGTAGCCCTTCTCGCCGAGGCTCTCGAGCTGTTCCGGGGAGATCTCCGAGACGTAGCCGAGGAGATGGGGCGCAAGCGATCCCTGCTCGTAGCGGCGAAGCTGCGTCTCCGAGATCTGGACGCCGGGGTAGTCGGCCTGGTGCTCGAGCAGGTAGTTCACCTTCGGCTCGTGGACGCTCGTCTTGATCGTGATCGGTGACAGCGGGTCGGCCTTCGCTCGCCGGAGCTTCGCCTGAATGTCGCCGAGCGGGATGGCGAGGAGCGCGGCGAGACGTCTCACCATCCTCTGACGCTTTTCGACAGACATCTCGGCCAGCGTCGCCGGCCAGAGCCTGACCGTCGTTCCGGCGACGTTCGACACGAGCACGTTGCCGTTCGTGTCGAGGATCGTGCCGCGCGGCGCGGCCACCCGGAAGGTTCGGATCTGGTTGTTGCGGGCGTCGTCGAGATACCGGTCGCCGGAAATGACCTGGAGCGCCCAGAGCCGGAAGAAGAGAACGCAGAAGAGCGCGATCGCGATCACCCCGAGGATCGCGATCCGGATCGCCATCCGCGGCGTCAGTCGGTAGGGCTCCTCGACGCCGGGGGTCGGCGGCAGGAAGAGATCCGCGGGCCCACCGCTCCCCCTGCCGCTCCCAGCCCCTGTCGGGAGGCTAGACAGCCGCGCTCACCCCGGTTCGACGCTCCACGGTCGTGGGACGGTAGAGGCGTCGCGTCAGGCGGTAGACCGGAATGGTGATGAGCAAGTTCAAGCCCAGCGCCGGCAACAGCACGCCGAAGACCAGCTCTCGGACCGGCAGAGACTCTCCCAGCAGGAAGTGCATGAAGGCGCCGACGAGCGTCACCGCCGCCGTGGCAACCGCGACGGCGACGAGCGGAGGCTGTGCGGACGATCGGGTCGTCGCGTCGCCGAAGCGGCCCGCCCAGTACCCGGCAACGGTGAGCAGGAGCGAGGTGAAGCCGAGCGTTCCGAGCGTGGCCGTGTCGAGGAGAAGCCCAACCCAGAAGCCGGCCAGCGCGCCGTGGAGCGGGCCCCGGAGGAGGGCGACCGAGACGAGCAGGACGAGGATGAGGTCGGGAGAGGCATGTCCTACCTGGATTCCGGGGAGCACGGAGACCTGGATCACAGCGGCCACGAGAAAGAGCGCCGCCGTCTTGAGCGCGTCGAGCGTCGTCATCGCGGCTTCACCCGCCCTGGCCCTCCTTCTTTGCGAGCACGATCACCGATGTGAGCGAGTCGAAGTCGACGAGGGGCGTGATCTGGATGCGCTTGTACAGGTCGATGTCGTTCTGTCCCACGGCGATCACCGACCCGATCGGGATGCCGGCCGGGTAGAGGGACTCGAGGGCACCGCTTCGCCAGCCGGCGGTGATGACGGTGTCGCCGACCGCGACGAGGCTCTCCTTGTCCACTCGGTCGAGGACGAGCGTGCTCGGGTTGGGCCCGTGACGGACGACGCCGGGCGTGCTCGACTGCAGCACGATCGCCGAGACCGAGCTCTGCTGATCGGTGAGCAGCGTGACCTTCGAGGCATCCGAACCCACCTCGCTGACGATGCCGACGAGGCCGTCCTCGGTCACGACCGGATCGTCCTTCGCGACCCCGTCGTCGGAGCCCGCCGCGACGACCACGTCCTGGGTGAACGGGCTCGGTGGCCGTGCGATCACGCGCGCGGCGACCGCGCGGAAGTCCCCGGGGAAGCGCTCGCCGTCGCGGTAGGCGAGCAATCTGCGCAGCTCGGCGTTCTCACGAGTGGCGGTCTGACTCGCGATCAGCTCCTTGCGTAGCGCCTCGACCTGTGCCCTGAGCCCTTCGTTCTCGTCCTTGGCGTCGAGCAGGTCGCTGACGTAGCTCCAGCCGTCCTGGAAGGGCCGGGCGATCCGCTCTCCGGCCACTTCGAACGGCGTGAGGATCGACAGTCCGACGCGCTGCCCCTCGTGCAGGGCGCCGCCGGACGACTCCCGGAGATAGACCGTGATCAGGGCGAGCGAGACGAGCACGAGGACGACCGCGAGCAGGCGGGCTCTGAACGTCCGGGTCTCGCGTGGGGATGGGCCCTCCGGCCGTCCGGGAGCCGATCCCAGCACGGGGAGCCGTGCTGTGCGTTGCCGGGGCACGGTCGACCGATTCTAGAGATTGGCTCGGAGCCGCGACCCCACCCTCGACGCTGGTCTCCGAGGGTCATCGATCGTGAGATAGGACAAAACCCAACCAGACGCGCCTTCGCGCCCACATCGCGCCCGGCCGCCGCTCGAGAGCCGGGCGCTCGGGTCGTCGGTCAGCCTCCGACCACGTCGAAGTCGCCGGCGAGAACACGATCCAGACGACCCGTCCGGTAGCCGCGCACCGCGTCGCGTACCAGGGGGGACGGCTCCCGCCGGTAGCGCCGCACGACCCGTTCGCTCGCCGTCGCCGCCGCCAGCGCCTGTCGGGCCCGGGCAACACGCGTGGCGCGATCGCCCGGAAGGCCCGGCTCCCAGGGCGCAATCACGACGAAAACGCCGCGCGGCTCGGGCCCGCGTCCCTCGTCGGCCAGCTCGAGAACGTGCAGACCCGTCTCGTCCGAGAGGATCACCGACGCCCCGAGCCCCGAGACGGCGAGGACGTGCTCGCCGGATCCCACGTCTCCCGCGAGGCGGTCCAGGCGCATTCCACAGCGCTCCGCCCATCCTTCGTACATCCGAGCGAGCTCGTCGGCGAAACCCACCGCCTCGGCTCCGCCGACCGCGCGGAGGTGGACGAAGACGTCGGGCGTTGCACCAGCCGCGATCCCGTGCAAGGACGCGTCGAGCACGTACAGCCGCTGCGCGAGCAGCCGGACAAGCCGGTCACGGCCCCCTGGAGCGGCCCGCCCCAGACGCTCGCCGAGCCGCGCAGCGGTCTCGGATGCGGTCTCGAACCGATCGAGGTACTCGGCCTCCGCGAGCACCTCGAACCGGTTGGGATCGTCCCAGAACCCTTCGGCCGAGAGGGACGCGAGGAGCGCGGCCTTCCGCGCGCCCACCGCGAGCTCTCCGGATTCCCGCTCGACGCGCTCGAGCTCGCCGAGCAAGAAGTCGCATGAGCCCTGGTCCGGCCGGGGGTCGGCGACGAGGCCGGCAAGCGTCGCCTGGACCGATGGCTCGCTCGTGGCGGGCTCAGGGCCGGCCTCGCCTGGGGGAGCGTCCGGATCGACAAAGGCGACCTCGATCCGCTTCCGGCCGGGCGCGGAGAGCAGGAGGAACTGCTCTCCCTCGGGGACGCGCCGCTCGACGATCGCACGCGCGAGCGGCGCGAGCAGCTCCCGCTCGAGCGCGCGCTTCAGCGGGCGGGCCCCGTACTCGGGCGAGAAGCCCCGCTCGATCAGGAGCTCGACCGCCGAGTCGTCCCACTCGATTGCCCAGGGGCGGCCGCGAAGACCCTGCCGCTCGAGCACGTCGCGAAGCTCTTTCTCGAGCAGAGCGCGCATGGCGCTTCGCGGCAGGGGGCGAAACACCACCACGCGGTCGATCCGGTTCAGGAACTCGGGGCGAAACGACCTTCGCAGTGCACGCTCGACAGTCTCTGTGCGAAACGGCTCGGCGTCGCGCTCGAAGCCGATCGCCGGTCCGGTCGCCAGCGCTCCGCCGACGTTCGACGTGAGGATGACGATCGTGCGACGGAAGTCGCAGACTCGGCCGCCCCGGTCGGTCACGCGCCCATCGTCGAAGAGGGCGAGAAAGACGTCCCAGATCGGCTCGGCGGCCTTCTCGAACTCGTCGAGCAGGACGACCGAGAAGGGCTGCCGCCTGACCGAGGCGATCAGGGGAGCTGCCTCGGGCTGGCTGCTGCGATCGGCTAGCAGGCGCTCGAGCGACTCGGCGGTCTGGAACTCCGACATGTCGAGCCGCACGAGCCGTTCCGGGCTTCCGAACAGGAACTCTGCGAGCGCCTTCGCGAGCTCCGTCTTCCCGGTTCCGGTCGGGCCGACGAAGAGAAAGACGCCGAGCGGACGCGTGGGATCGGTCAAGCCCGCCTTGACCAGCGTGATCCGCTCGAGAATCGCGTCGATCGCCTCTGCCTGGCCGATGATGCGCTGCTCGAAGAACCCGCGTGTCTCGTCGAGCGACAGCGGAGCAGAGGCGTCGAGGAACGTGAGCGGCAGGCCCGTCGCCTGTTGCAGGGTGGCGAGCAGATCCCGGTACTCGATCGTGGAGCGCCCGTCCTCCTCGGCGGCGTCGGCCGCCGCCCGGATGAGCGCGAGGACGTTCGCGGGCGGCGCAGCGCCTGGCAGGAACTGCTGGGCGAGCTCGAAGCCGCTGCGGAGGAGCGACTCGTCCGCGTCGACGCCGGCCTCGACGAGCGCGTCACGAGCGACCGACACCGCGTCTCGCTCGCCGAGCGGGTCGACGCGGATGATCTCGAAGAGGCTCGCGACCCGGGGGCGGCGCGCGACGAGGAGCGCGTGGGCGGCCGGCTCGAGCTCGCCGACCAGCGTGAGCAGGCCCGTCTCGACACGCGGAAGGAGAGCGCCGACCAGGCCCCTCGGGTCTGCCTCGTACGCGCCCGCGGTCAGCGACTCTTCGAAGGCGGGAAAGACCCAGATCGCGTTGCTTTCGTCCAGGTGGTCCGCGAGCTCGGCAACGCGGCGCTCGAGCTCACCGACGTACCCCGCGCCCGCGTTCAGATCGGACGCTCCTGCTTCGAAGACGAGCGGGACGGCAGGAAGACGATCGAGAGCCGCGCGGAGCAGAGCGGTCTTTCCAACGCCGTGCTCGCCGACGAGCAAGATGCTTCGCCGGGTATCTGACCCGAGCGCGGCGACGATCGCCTCCACCGTGTCCTCGCGGTGGCCGGGGAGTGCCGCGCGCGGCTGATCGTAGGGTGCCTTCCAGACCCGCCCGTACGCTAGGACCAGGTCAGGGTCGAGCTGGCCGCCGGGCTCGCGCCGACCTTCTCGAAATCCGCGAACGAAGGCGGGGATGAAGAAGACGAGGAAGACGACGAACACCAACGTGAGCACACTCGTCGCCCCGGCGCCGAGAGCGAACACATTGGCGCCGATCGTCACTGCCTGATTGTGACGAAAGTCGCGGGCGTGGGCGAGCGGGTCCGTACTCTTACAGCGCTCTGAACATCGGGCGGTATCGTCACCGCGTGCGCCGGCCCACGAACCCTCTCGAGCCCCGGATCACCCGCCGTCGGTCGCTCGTCACGCTCGGCGGCCTCGTCGCAGCCGCGCTCGGCGCGGGCGGCTGGAGGGCGGCTTCGTCCGAAGCCGCCTCGGCCGGCGCCGGGCCCGTCCGAGTCGCCTCGGGCGACGTCACGTGCGTGCTCGCACCCGAGCAGACCGAGGGCCCGTACTACGTCGCCGATGAGGAGCTGCGGCGTGACATCACCGAGGAGAAGGCCGGGTCGCCGCTGACGCTGCGGCTCCGCGTCGTCGACGCCTCGACCTGCAAGCCGATCCGGGGGGCGGTCGTCGACGTCTGGCACTGCGACGCGGGTGGCGCCTACTCCGGCGTCGACTCCGATTCCTCGTTCCTGCGGGGGATCCAGAGGACGAACGCGAACGGCGTTGCGACGTTCCGGACGATCTACCCCGGCTGGTACCGGGGTCGCACCGTGCACGTCCACGTCAAGGTGCACCTGGGCGGCGACGTTCTGCACACGGGACAGCTGTACTTCCCCGACGCGCTCACCGACGTCGTCTACCGGCAGGCGCCGTACTCCAGGCGACCGAGCCGCGAGGTGCGAAACGCGACCGACCCGATCTTCCGCAACGGGGGCAAGGGCTCGACCCTGCGCCTACGTCGAAGCGGCGCCGGCCATGTCGGCCGGATCACCATGGGCGTCCAGGCGGTCTAGCGGCCGCTAGCGGCGAAGACGGCCGTTGCGCTGCCGGGCCTTCGCCGACCGGTGGATCGCCTCGAACTCCTCGAGGCTGCGGCCGGAGCCGACCGCGACACAGGTGAGCGGCGACTCGGCCACGTGCACCGGCATGTGGGTCTCGTGGCGGAGGCGCTGATCGAGACCGGTCAGAAGCGCGCCACCCCCGGCCAGCACGATGCCACGGTCCATGATGTCCGCGGCGAGCTCGGGCGGCGTCTTGTCGAGCGTCGACTTGATCGCGTCGAGGATCTGCGTCACGGGCTCGTCGAGCGCACGCCGCACCTCCTCCGAGGAGAGCACGACCGTCTTCGGCAGTCCGGACAGCATGTCGCGACCGCGCACCTCGGCCCGCGACTCCTCCTTCATCTCCCACGCCGAGCCGATCTCGAGCTTCAGCTCCTCGGCCGTCTGCTGGCCGATCATGAGCTTGTACTCCTTCTTCGTGTGGTTCGTGATCGACTCGTCCATCTCGTCGCCGCCGACCCGGATCGACTGCGAGACGACGATTCCGCCGAGCGAGATCACGGCGACCTCGGTCGTGCCGCCGCCGATGTCGACGATCATGTTCCCCGTCGGCTCGGAGACGGGCAGGCCGGCGCCGATCGCCGCGGCCATCGGCTCCTCGATCAGGTAGGCCTGGCGGGCGCCGGCCGACAGCGTCGCCTCCTCGACCGCGCGCTTCTCGACCCCGGTGACCCCCGACGGGACGCAGACGACGACGCGCGGATGGGCGAAGCGGTTGTGGTGCACCTTCTGGATGAAGTGGCGGAGCATCTGCTCGGTCACGTCGAAGTCGGCGATGACGCCGTCCTTCAGCGGCCGGATCGCGGAGATCGTGCCCGGCGTGCGGCCGAGCATCCGCTTCGCCTCGATCCCGACCGCGTGCACCTCGCCGGTGCGCTGGTCGATCGCGACCACCGACGGCTCGGAGAGGACGATCCCGCGACCCCGAACGTAGACCAGGGTGTTTGCCGTACCGAGATCGACCGCGATCTCGCGACCGCCGAGCCCGCCGAAGCCGTTGAACAAGCCCATCGTCGGTTGAGTGTACCGCCCTAGCCGAAGCGGTACGCCCCGGGACACCGCACGGCGAGGAGCCGCACCAGCAGCGCGCCGGGGAGCCCGACGACATTTAGGTAGTCGCCTTCGATGCGCTCGACGAGAGCCGCGCCGGCGCCCTGGATCGCGTAGGCGCCCGCACGTCCCTGCCACTCGCCGAGGGCGAGGTGGCTCGCGACGTCCTGCTTCGTCAGAGCCCGGAAGGCGACCCGAGTCGTGTCGTGCCCTACCTCCTCCCAGTCGGGCCCGCGAAGACAGAGGCCGGAGACGACCTCGTGGGTCTGGCCTGCGAGCGCCGTGAGCATCCGCGCCGCATCGGTCATGTCTACGGGCTTGCCGAAGCTCCGCCCGTCGAGTACGACCGTCGTGTCGACGCCGAGCACGACCCCGCCCGCGGCGTCGACCGAACGCGCTTTCCCACGCGCGTGCTCACGCACGAGCTCGACGGGATCCGCGTCGGGAGGGTCGTCCTCGGCGTATGCCGGCTCGGCGAGCCGGAACGGGATCCGGAGCTGGGCGAGGATGGCACGCCGCTGCGGCGACGTCGAAGCGAGGACGAGCCCGCCTGGCCCGTGCCGTGGTTCACCGCTCGGGCGTGTCACTGCGAGCCATGCCCCCGGGCCTGTCCCCGGGACATGTCGAAGGACGTCGTCAAAACCGTCGCGAGTGCCGCGCGCCAGCCGTCCCCGGCGACGTCAATGCGTACCGTGGTCGAATGGCAAGACGCCCCCGCCTCAGCACTGCCGGAGGTATCTTCCATGTCACCTCTCGGGGCAACAGGCGACAGGAGATCTTCGTCGACAGCCGAGATCGCGAGCAGTTTCTCCGCGTGTTCGGACAGGTAGTGCAACGGTGTAAATGGCGCTGTCACGCCTACTGTCTGATGGACAATCACTACCACGCGGTCGTCGAGACCCCCGAGGCGAATCTGTCGACCGGCATGCATCGGCTGAACGGTGTGTACGCCCAGCGGTTCAACCGTCGGCACGAGCTCGATGGGCACCTGTTCCAGGACCGGTTCCACTCCGTTCTCGTCGAGAGTGACTGGCACATGCTTGCGCTTGCTCGGTACGTGGTGCTGAACCCGGTGCGCGCCGGCCTTTGCGATCGAGCCGAGCATTGGCGCTGGAGCAGCCACCGCGCGATCGCCGGCCTCGTCGCTCCTGCGCCCCTGCTCACCGTCGACTGGCTCCTCGGCTACTTCGGCGCAGCCAACGATCGTGCGCGAGCCGCCTACCGATCGTACGTGGCCACGGAAGCCGAGAGCCAGGACACCGTACGGATGGGACATGTCGCGGGGACAGGCCCCGGGACATGTCTCCGGGAGGGGACTCACGCGGGCTTGCGAACGACCCAGATCTCCTCGGACGGCCAGCGCTTGGCCCACTCGGCCGGGACCTCGTCGTAGTACGGATGATCCGTCGCGTCCGGCGGGGCCCGGAGCTCGATCAGATCCTCGATCTCGAATCCGTTCGCGCGCAGGACGCGGATCCAGTCGCCGTGGCCGAGCTGGTATTCGACGCCGCCCTCCGGCCACTCGAACCGGTGCATGCCGAACTGCGGTCGCAGCAGCCGATCGCCGGCCGGGCCGTCGTCGGGCCAGCAGAGCACCACGAGGGTCGAGTTGCGCAGGAAGACCAGACGCCCGCCGGGCCTCAGGAGGCGTGCCGCCTCCGGAATCCACCGGTCGGGGTCGCACCAGATGCTCGCGCCGTACTCGGACACGGCGAGGTCGAAGCTCGCGTCCCGCAGCGGCACCTCCTCGGCGCTCGCCTCGATGAGCGGAAACTCGAGACCGAACTCCTGCTGGCAGCGACGGGCGGTCTCGAGCTGGGCGGGGGTGATGTCGACCCCGACCGGGCGCGCCCCGCGGCGTGCGAGCCAGGACGAGAAATACGCGGTGCCGCAGCCGAGCTCGATCACGTCGAGGCCGGCGACCTCACCGAGTGCTCCGAGCTCGCGCTCGGGGACGCCCCAGACCCCCCAGCTGATCTCCTCGTCCGCCCAGGCGCGGCGCGCCTGCTCATCGGTGTACTCGGCGTTCAGCCGTGTCCAGAGCTCGCGGTTGCTCGCGACGTCGTCAGACGAGCTCATCGGCGCCGAACCAGAGCGCGATCTCGCGCTCTGCGGACTCGGGGGAGTCGGAGCCGTGCACGAGGTTGTCCGGCATCGAGAGCGCGAGGTCGCCGCGAATCGTTCCCGGCGCGGCGCTCGCCGGGTTCGTCGCGCCCATCGTCGTCCTCACGACCGCGATCGCACCCTCGCCCTCGAGCACGAACGCGAGCGTCGGTGCCGACGTGATGAACTCGACGAGCTCGCCGAAGAACGGCTTCTCCGTGTGCTCGGCGTAATGCTGCTCGGCGAGCGTGCGGTCGGCCCGACGGAAGCTTGCCGCCCTGATCTCGAGGCCTCGACGCTCGAACCGCGCGAGGATCTCGCCGGCGAGCTTCCGCCCGACCGCATCGGGTTTGATCAGGACGAGGGTGCGTTCCGCCACTGCTCGAGCTCCTTCCGCCTTGCGTCGTCGCGCCTCTTGGCGCGCCAGAAGATCCACACCACGACGCCGAGCGCGACCCACACGAAGACGAGCACGAGCACGAAGAACACCGTGTACGCCGTCGCGACGTCCGCCACCGCCATCGGCGCTCAAGAGTACCGGCTCCCGGACGTGACCCCTATTAGCCTGCGGCGTCGCCGACGGCGCGGGGCAGGTCGACCGGTGTCTCGCAGTAGGGGCAGATCTGCCAGAGCGGGTCGAGCGGCTGCCGGCAGCGGTAGCAGGCGGCGCGCAGCTTCGTCGTGCAGATCGGGCAGGAGAGGAAGCTCGGCTCGATCTCAGCGCGGCACACCGGGCAGCGCTCTCCCTGATGCAGAGTCTCCTCCATCGCCTTGATCTCGAGCTCCCGCTCGTGCACCTCGTCGAGGTATTCCGGCGGCCGGAAGAACAGGTACAGCAGCGGCCCGATGAAGGGCGGGAAGACGCCGAGCGCTACGGCCATCGCGAGCAGCCAAGGGTCCTCGATCCGCCGGCGCGCGTCCTTGTAGACCCAGTAGGCCGAGGCGAGCCAGAACACGACGAGCAGAAACAGCGCCACGTTGCGCGCGACCGTCCAGTACGGGGAGTCGAACGCGTCCTTGACCGACTGGAGCAGGTCGTCGCCGGAGTCGGTGGTCGTCTGGAGCAGGAGCGCGGTCATCGCCTCACAGGAGAATCTTGCCGACGAACCACCCGGCGCCGAACGCGAGCGCCACGATCGCAACCAGCACGATCGCGACGAGCGCGAAGACGCTCAGATGCTCGCCGATCTTTCCCATGATGGTACGTCGTCACCCCGGACGGGGGCGAGCTCGGCGAGAAGGTAGAAGGAGCCCGAGACGAGGACGCGGCCGTGCGTGCCGGCGAGGGCTCGCGCGCGCTCGAGCGCAGCGACAGGGTTCGGCTCCACCTCGACATGACGGAACGATGTTCGCGCCCGTTCGGCGAGCTCCTCCGCCGATAGCGCGCGCGGGTTCGGCGACGACGTCGCGACTAGACGTGAGGCGGCGCGCGCGAAGAGGGCGAGCATCTCGTCCGCGCGCTTGTGCGCGAGAATCGAGGCGACGAGGACGTAGTCACCCGGAGGCAAACGCTCGAGCAGCCAGCGCACGCCCTCCGGGTTGTGCGCGCCGTCCCAGATCTCGCTGCCACGGCGTTCCAGCCTTCCCGGGAGGGAGACCTCTGCCGGCTCGACCGAACGGCCGAGAAACGCCGACGCGGCGACGCCTCCGAGCGCCCGGTTGCCGCGCGGCTCGACGAGCACCCGGCCGGCGCCGAGCTCCCGGGCGAGCGGCTCCCACTCCGGCTCGCCGACGCCGACGGTGGCACCCGGCTGGACGACGGCCAGCTTCTCGCGCGCGATCGCCTCCCGCGTGTCGCCGAGCACCTCCGCGTGGTCGAGCGCGACGTTCGTCAGCACCTGCACCGGCGAGCGCAGGACGTTGGTCGCGTCGTATCGTCCACCGAGGCCTGCCTCGACCGCGGCGACGTCGACGCCCACCTCGGCGAACTCCGCCAGCGCAGCCGCCGTGAGCGCCTCGAACTGGGTGGCACCCTCGGCCTCGGCGGCCGGACGGATGCGCTCGACGGCGCGCTCGAAGTCCGCGTCGCCGCCAAGCACGCGAATCCGCTCGGACCAGCCGACGACGTGCGGCGAGTAGTAGCCGCCGACACGCAGACCTTCGCGGGCGAGCGTCTCCTCGATCGTCCGCGTGGTCGTCCCCTTGCCGTTCGTGCCGACGACGTGGATCGACGGGTAGGCGAGCTGCGGTTCGCCGAGCCGGTCGAGCAGCGCGCGCATCCGGCCGAGCCCGAACCCCTCTTCCGGCCAGGGGGACAGGGATTCGATCCATTCGACGGCGGAGGTCGTTCGCCGGCGAGGCATGCCTCGCCCCTACGCCACCCTGGACGCTCGAAGGGCATCGAGCTCGCGCTGATAACGGGCGAGCTTCTCCCGCTCGGCCTCGACCACCTCATCGGGCGCGTTCGCGACGAAGCTCTCATTGGCCAGCAACCCCTCGGCACGGGCGACTTCTTTCTCGAGGCGCTCGACTTCCTTCTCGAGCGATGGGGGCGCAGAGAGCGCGGTGGCGGAGGCAGGTGGAGCGGAAGCTCGAGCATCCTTTCGGGCCGCCTTCACGACGGCCTCGAAGATCCGCAGGTCGTCGCCCTCGAGCGCCACGCGCACGCCGCTCCTGCGGTAGATGGCCGCCGCATCCTTGATCGGCTCGAGCGCGCGGAGGGAGTCCGCATGAGAGCGGTCGGCCTCGGGCCACGGCGCGACGATCAGCCGGCTCTGCCGCGCGGGGAGGTTCGACCAGATCTCCTCGGTCACGTGCGGCATCACCGGATGGAGGAGCGCGAGCAGACGCTCGAGGGCTGCGAGCGCGGTGGCGACGGCATCGGCGTCGCCCTCCCAGAGCCGGGGCTTGATTGCCTCCGCGTACCAGTCGCAGAAGTCGTCGAACGTCAGGTGGTAGAGAGCGTCGACGGCCGGGGAGAAGCGATACGCGGCGAGGTGCTCGTCGACCTCGTCACGAACGGCGTCGAGCCGGGCGAGAATCCAGCGCTCCTCGAGCGACTTCGGCCGCGCCTCGACCTCTTCGGCTTCTGCGGCTTGCAACAGAAGCCGGCTTACGTTCCAGAGCTTGTTCGCGAGCTTGCGCCCCTCCTCGACGGCGCCGTAGGAGAAGCGCACGTCCTGGGTCGACGACATCTTCAGCAATCCGTAGCGGGTCGCGTCCGCGCCATGCTCGCCGATCACGTCGAGCGGGTCGATCCCGGTTCCGAGGCTCTTCGACATGCGGCGGCCGTCGGGCGCCAGCACGGTCGAGTGGATGATCACGTCGCGAAACGGGATCGTCGCCCATCAGCTCCAGCCCGGCCATGATCATCCGGTTGACCCAGAGGAAGATGATCTCGCGCGCCGTCGAGTTGACGACGCCCGGGTAGAAGGCCGCGAGGTCGGGCGTCTGCTCGGGCCAGCCCAGCGTCGCGAACGGCCAGAGCGCCGACGAGAACCAGGTGTCGAGCACGTCGTCGTCGCGGCGAAGCTCGTGATCGCCGCACGCGTCGCAGCGGTCGGGAGCGTCGACGGAGACGATCGTCTCGCCGCAGCCGCAGTACCAGACCGGGATCTGGTGTCCCCACCAGAGCTGGCGCGAGATGTTCCAGGGGCGGATCGATTCGAGCCACCCGAGCGCGACGTCGCCGTGGATCGGGCGGCGTGAACCGGACGCGTCCCGAGCGGATCGCCTCGATCGCGGGCCTTGCCAGCTCGGTCATGTCGCAGAACCACTGCTCGGAGACGAGCGGCTCGATCCGGGAGCCGCAACGCTCGCAGTGGCCGACCGCGTGGCGGTAGGGCTCGACCTTCTCGAGCTGTCCGTGCTCCTCGAGCCAGGCAACGACCCGGTCGCCCGCCTCCTCCTGGCTCAGGCCCTCGAACCCGGGTACCTCGCCGTTCATGAGGCCGTCGAGCCCGATCACCATCGGCTCGGGCAGGCCGTGTGCGCGGCCGATCTCGAAGTCGATCGGATCGTGGCCGGGCGTGACCTTGAGGGCGCCCGTCCCGAAGTCCGGGTCGACCCGCTCGTCGGCGATCACCGGAACGCGCCGCTCGACGACCGGCACGATCACCTCCCGACCGACGAGGTCGCGGTAGCGCTCGTCGTCGGGGTGCACGGCAACCGCGACGTCGGCGAGGATGGTGGCCGGACGCACGGTGGCGACGGTCACGAACTCCGATCCGCGAGCCGCGGGATAGCGTGCAAAGACCATCCGGTCGTCGACGTCGTGGTGATGAACCTCGAGGTCGGAGATTCCGGTCGCGCAGCGCGGGCACCAGTTGATCATCCGGTTGTCGCGGCCGACGAAGCCCCGCTCGTACAGGTGGACGAAGAACGTCATCACCGCGCGCACGTAGCCCTCGTCCATCGTGAAGCGCTCCCGGCGATAGTCGAGCGACGCGCCGAGGCGCCTGTACTGGCCGATGATCACCTTGCCGTAGGTCTCGAGCCACTCCCACGTGCGCGCGACGAACGCCTCCCGGCCGAGGTCGTGCCGCGTCAGGCCCTCCTTCGCGAGCTCCTTCTCGACGACGACCTGCGTCCCGATCCCGGCGTGGTCGTAGCCGGGCTGCCAGAGGGCGTTGAAGCCCCGCATCCGGTGCCATCGGATCAGACAGTCCTGGATCGTCCCGTTGAGGGCATGTCCCATGTGCAGCGCCCCGGTGACGTTCGGGGGCGGGACGGCGATCATGTAGCTCTCGCGCGAGGAGTCCGGATCGGCCGCGTAGAGACCCTCCCCCTCCCAGGCACGCTGCCAGCGCTCCTCGACGCCTTCAGGCTTGTAAAGGGGATCCATCGGCCACGGATTCTATGAAGGCAGGGATGGCCCGCCGTACAATCAGAGGGTTGACACAACTCGCTGACCCACTCGAGTCGGGGCGCGCGGCAGCCGAGCGACGGGACTGGAAGGCCGCCTTCGATCTGATCGCCGAGGCCGATCGAACGTCCGAGCTGTCGGCGGACGATCTCGAGCTGTACGCCCAGACGGCGATGTGGAGCGCGAACTCCCAGGCGGGAATGCCCGTGATGGAGCGCGCCTTCGCGGCGCATCTGAAGGCGGGCAATCGCCGCCGCGCCGCGTTCCTCGCCACGACGCTCGCCCATCACTACGGCATGCTCATGCAGAGGTCGCGCGCCGGGGGGTGGCTCGGACAGGCCGAGCGGCTGCTCGACCAGGAGCCCGACGAGACGCCGGAGCACGGCTGGCTGGCCGTCCAGAAGGCGCTGATCGCACTAGGCAAGGGAGACCTCGATGCGGTCATCGCCTTCGGCAGCGAGGCCGAGCGGCTCGGCCGCGAGTTCGGCGATCGCAATCTCGAGATCATCGGCATCCAGCGCCAGGGGGTTGCGCTCGTCGAGAAGGGTGAGGTGGAGAAGGGGCTCGGCCTGCTCGACACGGCGAGCGCGGCTGCGGCCGCCGGAGAGCTCGACCCCTACGATGCCCTCGTCGTCTACTGCAACACGATTGGCGTCTGCCGCGCGCGCGCCGACTACGGGCGGGCGTTCGAGTGGACGGACGTGGCGACGGAGCTGTGCGAGTCGGAGGGGGCGACGAAGGGGTTCCCGGGCCTCTGCAGGGTCAACCGCGCCGAGGTGCTCCGCCACCGGGGACAGTTCGCGGAGGCCGCGCAGGAGGCTCAGCACGCGGTCGAGGACCTGCGCGCGTTCAATCCGCGCATCGCCGGCGAGGCGTTCTACGAGGTCGGCGAGATCAACCTGCGGCTCGGGCGGATCCCGGAGGCCGAGCAAGCCTTCGACCAGGCGCACGAGTTCGGCCGCGATCCACAGCCGGGGCTCGCGCTCCTGCGACTCGCGCAGGGGAAGACCGACGTCGCGGAGCGCTCGATCCGCCTCGCGCTCGCCGACGACACGCTCCTCCCGCTGACGCGAGCCCGCATGCTTCCCGCGCAGGTGGAGATCGCGCTCGCCGGAGGGGACGTCGAGCGCGCCCGCTCGGCGAAGGACGAGCTCGCCGAGGTCGCCCGGACGCACGAGACGTCCGCGCTCGCGGCCCGCGCCGCCTGGGCAACCGGAGCCGTGACCCTCGCAGACGGCAAGGTCGATGACGCCCTGAACTGCCTGCGCACCGCGTTCAGGCGCTGGCACGACGAGGTGGATGCTCCCTACGAGGCCGCCCGCGCCCGACTGTGGCTGGCACGCGCCTACCGCGCCGCCGGCGACGACGACGCGGCCGACCGGGAGCTACGCGCGGCGCGCGCCCGCTTCGAGAGCCTCGGGGCGGTTCTCGACGCCGAGCGGACCGCCGAGCTGCTCGGGGTCGACACCGGCAGGCAGACGACGCGCACGTTCATGTTCACCGACATCGTCGACTCGACGAAGTGGGCCGGCGAGCTCAGCGAGGACAAGTGGCGCCGGCTCCTGCGAAAGCACAACGAGATCGTCGAAGCCGGCATCGGCGACGGCGGAGGCGAGGTCGTGAAGACGATCGGCG
This sequence comes from uncultured Actinomycetes bacterium, assembly GCA_963712465.1. GTDB lineage: Bacteria > Actinomycetota > Thermoleophilia > Gaiellales > Gaiellaceae > CAVQHY01. Next base: position 663,687 of record CAVQHY010000004.1, on the reverse strand, counting down.
ACGGCTTCTTCGCCGCGTTCGACACGCCGGCGGCGGCGGTCGAGGCCGCAGTCGCGATCCAGCGCATGCTGGATGACTCCGGCTTGCCGTTCGACATCCGCATCGGCCTCCACACCGCCGATGCGACCTCGAAGGACGGCGACTACGAGGGACGCGGCGTCCACGCCGCCGCACGGGTGGGCGCGCTCGCGCAGGGCGGTGAGATCGTGGCGAGCATCGACACCGTTGCCGGCGGCACGCGCTTCGCCGTCTCCGATCCTCGCCCGGTGTCGCTGAAGGGATTCGAGGGCGAGACCGAGGTCGTCTCCTTCGACTGGCGCGTAACCTGATGGGCTCGTTCAACCTCTTCACCGCCGAGGTCGCCTACGACGACACCGACCCCGAGGGGTACCGGTCGGGCATGGCGCGGTTCGGGCCGCAGATCGGAGCGGTGATGCTCGGCGGATCGGTCTACGAGCTCCCGGCCGGGCAGAGCATCTGCCCCTACCACTACGAGTATCCGCGTGAGGAGTGGCTCGTCGTCCTCGACGGGCGGCCGACGCTACGCCGCGCCGCCGGCGAGGACGTCCTGGAGCGCGGCGACATCGTGTGCTTCCCGCCCGGGCCCGAGGGCGCTCACAAGGTCACGAACACCACAGACGCCACGGTCCGGGTGCTGATGCTCTCGACGAAGCAGGACCCCTCGGTCGCCGTGTACCCCGACGGCGAGAAGATCGGCATCTTCGGGGCCGGCGAGGGCGCCGACGACGGGCTCTTCCGCCGGGAGAGCGGCGTCGGCTACTGGGACCGCGAAGCGTAGGCGCGGAACCTACGCAGATTCCTCTTCGAGCTCCTCGAGCGGGAGGGAGCGGCCGCCCTCGGCCACGAGCGTCGGGCGAAGGTCGCGCTCGATCGTCTCCTTGGTGATCACGCACTTGCCGACGTCCTTGCGCGACGGCAGCTCGAACATGACGTCGAGGAGCGCGTGCTCGATGATCGAGCGCAGGCCGCGGGCGCCGGTCTCGCGCTCGAGCGCCTTGTCGGAGATCGACCAGAGAGCGTCGTCGGTGAAGACGAGCTCGACGTCGTCGTAGCTGAAGAAGCGCTGGTACTGCTTGACGAGCGCGTTCTTCGGCTCGAGCAGGATCTGGACAAGGTCCTCGCGGGTGAGCTGGTGTACGGCGGACACGACCGGAAGGCGGCCGATGAACTCGGGGATGAGACCGTACGCGAGCAGGTCCTCGGGCATCACCTTCGAGAGGAGCTCGGCGTTCTCGACCGAGCGGCGCGACTGCACCTCGGCGCCGAAGCCGACCTGGTTCTTCCCGGTCCGCTTCGCGATGATCTTCTCGAGCCCGGCGAACGCGCCGCCACAGATGAACAGGACGTTCGTCGTGTCGATCGAGAGGAACTCCTGGTGCGGGTGCTTGCGCCCGCCCTGCGGCGGCACCGACGCCACGGTCCCCTCGAGGATCTTCAGCAGCGCCTGCTGGACGCCCTCGCCCGACACGTCGCGCGTGATCGACGGGTTGTCCGCCTTGCGCGCGATCTTGTCGACCTCGTCGATGTAGATGATCCCCGTCTCGGCCTTCTTGACGTCGAAGTCGGCGGCCTGGATCAGCTTGAGCAGGATGTTCTCGACGTCCTCGCCGACGTACCCGGCCTCGGTGAGCGCGGTCGCGTCGGCGATCGCGAACGGGACGTTCAGGATCCGCGCGAGCGTCTGCGCCAGGAGCGTCTTGCCGCACCCGGTCGGGCCGAGCAGGAGGATGTTCGACTTCTGCAGCTCGACCTCGCCGTCGGACGTCGTCATGCGCACGCGCTTGTAGTGGTTGTAGACGGCGACCGAGAGCGCGCGCTTCGCCTCCTCCTGCCCGACGACGTAGTCGTTCAGAACGGAGTAGATCTCCTTTGGCCGCGGCAGGTTGTCGAGGTCGAGCTGGGCAGGAGCGGTGAGCTCCTCGTCGATGATCTCGTTACAGAGATCGATGCACTCGTCGCAGATGTAGACGCCGGGACCGGCGATCAGCTTCTTGACCTGCCGCTGGCTCTTCCCGCAGAAGCTGCAGAGCAGCTGCTCGTTACCGTCGGTCGCTCGGGCCATGTCTCCTTACCTTGTAGCGCGATTCTCGCGGTTTGCCTACCGGTGTGCCACGACGTTGTCGATGATCCCATACTCCTGGGCCTCTTCGGCGGTCATGAAGTAGTCGCGCTCCATGTCCTTCGAGACCTTCTCGAGCTCCTGCTCCGTGTGCTTGGCGATGATCTCCTCGAGCAGACGCTTGAGCCCCAGGGTCTCGCGCGCCTGGATCTCGATGTCGGTCGCCTGCCCCTGGAAGCCAGCCGAGACCTGGTGGATCAGGATCTTCGAGTTCGGCAGCGCCATCCGCTTCCCTTTCGTCCCCCCGGCGAGCAGCAGCGCCCCCATCGACATTGCGATCCCGACGCAGATCGTCTGCACCTCGCACTTGATGTACTGCATCGTGTCGTAGATGGCAAGCCCCGCGTAGACGGAGCCGCCTGGCGAGTTGATGTAGATGGAGATGTCCTTGTCGGGGTCTTCCGACTCGAGGTGGATCAGCTGCGCGACGATCAGGTTGGCAATCTGGTCGTCGACCGGGGTCCCGAGGAAGATGATCCGCTCGTTCAGCAGGCGCGAGTAGATGTCGAAGGCGCGCTCGCCTCGCGACGTCTGCTCGACCACCATCGGAATCAACGGACTCATCGATCCTCCCCGCTTCCCGGAGTCCAGATGTTCATCTTCGTACCGCCCTTCTCCTTCTCGGGTGTCCAGAGCTTCTCGCGTGCGTTGGCCAGGTCGAGCGGGATCCGCTTGACGCCGCCGGCGACCTCGTCGACGGCGCGGCGCAGCCGCACGTCGTCGCGGATCGCCTCCCAGGCGCCGCGCTCTCGGATCGTGCTCACGGCCTCGTCGGGATTTTCGCCGGCTTCCGCGGCCTGGTCGCGAATGAGCGACTCGATCTCGTCGTCGCCGACCTCGATGCCCGCCTGTTCGGCCACGGCCTCGAGCACGAGCTCGCGCTTCACCGCCCGCTCTGCCTCGGCGCCCAGACGCCCGACGATCTGCTCCTCCGTCTGGCCGGTCGCAGTGAGATAGACGTCGGCGGAGATGCCCCGCCGCTCGAGCGAGCGCACGAGCCCGCCAACGAGTTCCTGCGTGCGGCGCTCCACGAGCGGCTCGATGCCCTCGATCGTCGACGCCGCCGCGAGCGCGTCGACCGCGTCCTCGCGAAACCGCGTGTCGAGCTCGGCCTCCAGCTGCTCGCGCAGCTGGGCCTCGATGTCCGCACGAACCTCGGCGAGCGTCTCGAACTCGCTCGCCGCCCTTGCGAGCTCGTCGTCGGCAGCGGGCAGGACCTTCTCCTTGATCTCCTTGACGGTGACGTCGACCTCGCTCGACGAGCCGTCGGCAACCTCGAACGTCACCCTCTTCGTCTCGCCGGCGGACATGCCGATCAGCGCCTCGTCGATCTCGTCGACGAGGCGCTCGTCGCCGGTCTCGACCACGTAGTCGCGCTGGACGCTGTCCTCGTCGAACGCGAGGTCGAGGACGAGCGTGTCGCCCTCGAGCACGGGCCGGTCGGTCACGGGTACGAGCTCGGCGACCGTGGTGCGCAGGCGGTCGACCTCCGCGTCGACGAGCTCGGCGGGCACGTCAGGCTCGGCGGCGCCGACCTCGAGCTGCGTCCAGTCGGCGATCTCCGGCTTCGGCATGACGGGGACCGTGGCCGTGAACGTGAAGGGCTCCCCCTCGCCCGGGACCGCCTCGTAGGCGACCTCGGGGTTGCCGACCGGCCGGACGCCCGACGTCGAGGCGGCGTTCCAGAACCAGCCGTCCACGTGACCGCGGAACGCCTCCTCCCACACCGCCTGCCGGCCGACACGCGCCATCACCACGGGGACGGGCACCTTGCCCTTGCGAAAGCCGGGAATCTTGATCGAGCCGGCGAGATCCCCCGCCGCGTGCTCCAAGGCGTGCCGCACGTCGTGCTCCGGCACCTCGACCTCGAGGCGCACGCGGCTCTCGGGCAGCTCTTCGACCTTGGTCTTCACGGGACGCCCATTGTGTCAGAGGGCTTCCGGGTCCCGTTCCAGTCCAACGGACGGTGTCGCGGCAGTGCGGGCGAGAGGACTCGAACCTCCAAGGGCGCTAGCCCAGCGGGACCTAAACCCGCCGCGTCTCCCAGTTCCGCCACGCCCGCGTCTCCCCGGACGATAGCGCGCGATTCGACCGGGCTAGACTGGCAGCGCGGCCCCGTAGCTCAGTGGATAGAGCGGCAGACTTCGAATCTGCGGGCGGAGGTTCGACTCCTCCCGGGGCCATCCCCTTTAGGCAAGCCGGAAGCCGGGTGGGTGCAGGGACTTTCTACCGCCGGGCAGTAGGAAGCGGCTTCCGCCTGGCACCGCCTGACACCGCCCGAACAGGGGTAAGATTGCCGCGGGATTGCCGCGGGGATTGCCGCGGCTACGAGCCGGCGGCGTCGATGTTCGCCCGCACCGCTCGGCGCAGGTCGCGCATCCGACGGAAGACCTCGCCCTCGGTCATGGCAAGCTCCGCGGCGACCTCGCGGTAGGTGCGCCCAAGGCTGACTCTCAGCGCAATCAGACGGAGCGTTTCGCGATCCTCGGCGCCAAGCAGATCCCAGTGGACTTGCCACGGGTTGACCGACGGCTCGATGGTCATGTCGGGCTGCGCGATCACGCCGTACCCGGGCACCCGCTCCTCGGGGGGAACTGGCAGCCTGCGGCGGCTCACTTCAGGTCTTGCCAGCTGAGGCGTTCTTCGCGGATCTCGTCGGCCTTCTGCTTCTGCTCGGAGGCCTTGCGCTTGAGGCGCGCGACGCCCTCCGCGTAGATCTCAGGGTGCGTCGACTTGATCGTCTCCAGCGCCACGTACGAGTTCTGACTGAACGCCCAGCCCTTGACCTCGCGGTTCTGCTGGCGCTGCACGTCAAGGACAGCCCGCTCCTTGTCGCTGAGCAGCCGTTCATCGAGCGGCGCGCGGCTCACCTTCTGCGCGGTCTCCTCGGCGTCGGCGACAAGCTGATCCGCAGCGCCAAGGGCCGCAGTGGCGTGCGCCTGATGCACCCGGGCAACTCGAACGGCCTCGGCTGCCTCGGCCTCGCGCCCCTCCTTGAGCGCTACGGCTACCTCGCGGGCACGCTGACGGACACCCTCACGGACACGTCGGGAACGTTCGAGTTCTTGCTGTGCCGCGCGCTCCTCGCCGCGTAGTGCAGCGATGCTCGCAAGCGCCTCGCCGGGTTCGATCTCGGACAGCGCAAGCGCGGTTTCGACCTCGGCTACCCGCTCGTCTACGCCGGCGCGCTACGCGACGCCCTGACCGAGCACCGGATCATCACCAGCCGGTACTCGGGGTTGGTGTTCGGCACCACCCGAGATGTGCCGTGCGAGGCGACAAGCGTCTGCCGGCGCGCCCGCACCGACTGGAAACGCGCCGGCCTGAATCCGATCGGCTTGCACGAGTGCCGGCACACGTTCGCAAGCCTGATGATCGCCGCCGGGGTGAACGCGAAGTCGCAGCGCGTACCTAGGGCACGCCAGCATCACAACCACGTTCGACCTGTACGGGCACCTGATGCCCGGGAACGAAACCGAGGCCGCCGAGCTTGTCGACAGCTACCTGGCGAAGGCAACGACGAACGCGGTGCTAGCAAGAAGCGGATGAAGCCGTGGGTCGTAATGCCGCTTGCGAGCCCACCGACCGTCCTCGGAATTTGCGCTGGTGTGGATCGGGAGAGAAGATTCGCTGGCAGGCGATCGGGACTGCGCAGATGTCGAGAGTGACTGTCAACGGGGCCGAGTTCTATTTCGAGGTCCGGGGCATGGGGCCACCGGTCCTGCTGATCATGGGAGCAACAGGCGACGGCGGCCACTTCGACGCATTCGCCGACCTACTCGCCGACGAGTTCACGGTCGTCAGCTATGACCGGCGCGGGAACGGTCGCAGTCCCGTTCCGGCCGGCTGGCAGACGACGTCGCCGGAGGAGCAGGCCGACGACGCGGCAGCGCTACTTGAGGCGCTCGAAACGGGTCCCGCAGCTGTGTTCGGGACAAGCAGCGGCGGGACCTTCGCGCTGTGTCTGGTGGTCCGTCACCCGGCATGGGTGCGCGGCGCGATCCTGCACGAGCCGGGGCTGTACGCGCTGGTCGATTTCGCTGCGGTGCGAGCCCCGCTGCGGGCGCTTGTCCAGGAGGCAATGGAGAGAGGCGGGCCGCCTGCCGCGGTTGAGCGCTTCTGGTGCTACGTGGCGGGAGACGACGGCTGGAACCGGCTGACGCCCGCGCTTCGCGAGCGGCTGCGCGCCACCGCCAGCACGTTGTTCGAGGTCGAGCTCGGGAGCTACGAGCTGTACCTGCCCGACGAGGAAACGTTGGCCGCGCTCTCAGCACCAGTGAGCCTGCTCGTGAGCGAGGACGGCCTCCCATTCTCCCCCGAGATCACGGGCCGGCTCGGCAAGCGCTTGGGCGTGGAGGTCGCCACCACGCCGGGCACGCACGCGGCGTATCACGACCACCCGTACGAGCTTGCGGAGGCTGTCCGCCCATTCTTGCGGGAGGTCACCGCATGCAAGGAGAAGATCTAGCCGAGGTCGTATCCGAGCAGCTCGGCATCGGCTACGAGGACGGAGCCGCCCTAGCAGCCGAGGCGCTCCTGCGCCCCCGCCCGGACGTTGATATCCGTACGTACGTGTAGCGTCGAGTACTGTCTGCCCGAACGAGCAGTCGGATACGAAAGGCCTCGGTGAGCGTCGACCCCCACGACGACGACCCCCGGTTAGGTTTCGAGCCCCCCTTATCCCGAGGCGCCTTGCACGCGCTGGACGCGCTTGAGCTGGTGGCGGTCGTGCTGGTCGCGTGGGCAGCGCTCGCCGTCGCCATCGTCCTCGCCGGGCTGTTCGCAGCCGTTGCCGTCGAGCTGTTCAACATCGGCTGGGGGCTGTTGCGGTGACAAGCGTCGCGGCCCGCAATCGGTAGACGAGACGCCCCGATGAGCGTTGACCCCCCGAGGACGTCGCCCGCGCGGCCGTCAGGTCGCGCTACAGGCCGGAGTACAGCGACACGCCAGCAATCGCATCCATGTCGCGCCTGATCTTGTCCTCCTGAGCGCGTAGCTCGCGCATCGTCGCGACCCGCACCTCCTGCTCCTTCACAAGCATGCCGTGCTGAGCGAGCACCTGCGGGAGGTAGCCGTTCTTTGGTCCGTACAGGAGGTGCTTCCAGTCCGCCTGCATCACCGGGCGGGTTGACGATCCGTCGCGGATGAACGCCTGCCCCTGCCGGAGATTCCCGACCTCCTGCTGGACGACGTGGAACGGGCTTCGCGCCCGGGGGACGTGCGTGACGGCGACGACCGCGCCGTCGGTGAACTCCACGTGATAGTGCAGGAAGACGACCTTGGGATCAACCTTCGATGCCATGAACTGCTGGAGCGTCGCGTCGTCCCACTGCGTCTTGACGCCCACGACCGGCCGCTTGGCGTCGCGCGGGTTCACCCCGTAGACGATGTACCCGTTGGTGTGTGCGAACGCGGTTCCGTTCGCGACCGCGACGATGTCCTTGACGACCTCGCCCCTCGCGTCCGGGTCTGCCACGTTGAAGTCGCCCTTCCAGTCGAATACGGCCTGCTCAGGCGTTGCGGAGATGAGCCCGAGGATCTGGTCGGGGGTCAGCTTGGGTTCCACGCCCGTCAAGGTATCAGCGCCCCAGGATGACCCTGGTGAGCCGCGAGACGTGGCGCGGGACTTTGAATCGCCGGCGAAGTCCCTGCATATCAGCCAGTAGCCGTGAGGACTTCGAATCTGCGGGCGGAGGTTCGACTCCTCCCGGGGCCATTCCGTAGGTTCAAGCGGAAACCGCGTTGGGTACAGGCACTTCATCTACCGCGGGCGGTAGAAACGCTTTCCGCTGACGTCCGCCTAGGCGTGGCGCATTGTGGCGCGAGACGGGGCGCGCGGTGCGATTAGAGCTTGATGGGGTATCGGGGCATGAGTCCCCTTCGATGCTGCAGGCACTGTCCCGCGAGCGCGCAGATCGCACCCTAGGTTGGTCGTTCTACGGGTAGTCGCGCCTGGTTTCTCTGTAGCCGAGTGGCGGCCACCATCGCCTGACTGTCATCTGGCCGTGTTCGGTGTCCCAGCTGATGAACGTCGCCTGGTCGATGTCAAGGGAGAACACCGAGGCGGCATCGGCCGGTCTGGTTGCCCACCAGGCTTCCCGGCATCCGTTCCGGATCTGCTCGTCGGCCTCCGTGGCGCGACCGTACAGCTTGAGGTCTCCCTCACCGCTGTCGGGGTCAGAGATCGCGCTGTGCAGCACACAACGGGGATCCCGTAGGAGGTCGCGCTTCTTCAGCGACCACGACATCGCCCCGAAGAGGAGATGGCCCTGCGTGAGGTACGGCTCTACCGGACTGATCCGCGGCGAGCCGTCCTTGCGGAGCGTCCCAAGCAGCGCGACGCGCGCCCGGTCGAAGCGCTCCTTGCCTAGTCGGACGATCTCAGGTGCTGCCGTTTCGAGGTCGCGCCAGACCATCTTGCTTCTAGTGCGCCGCAGCTCGGGCAGATGAAGCCGTCCGGCCAGCGCAGCCGTTCGAGGAACGCGAGGCAGGCGTCCTCATCCGAAAACCAAGAGTCGGCGAACGTAGCCGGATAGTCCCGGCCCCGGAGCAAGCGCGTCGGAGCGGCCCGCCACGCCCGCATGTTGGGTCAGAAACCAAAGGGGCGTCAAGCCCGATACCCCATTAGCATCGACACGGGCGTCGGGCCGGGCCTCGGGGGGGTCGTCTCCGCGTCGACGACGAAGCGGCAGCCGCCGCCGTGGCGGACGCCCTACGACGCCCACCGCCGGACGTTGATCTCAGGACGTACGCAGCCCTCCCCCATTTGGGGGACTTGGCTTGCTGTTCACGACGCGAGTTGACAAGATCGCGACGCGAATTGACCTGAGGAGACGAAAGGCCCCGATGATGGTCGACCCCCACGACGACCTCGGTGCAATCACCCCACATGGGGTCTTGGACGACCTCAGCCCAGTCCGCCGACGGCGGAGGTTTGCTTTGACGCCGCTCGGCCCCCCCGTGCCCACTGTGCTGGGTGCCGTTGAGCTGGTGGCGGCCATACTGCTCGCGTGGGTGGCGCTCGCCGCGGCGATCGTCCTCGCCGGGCTGCTCGCAGCTGTCGCCGTCGAGCTGTTCAGCATCGGCTGGGGCTGGGTGCGCTAGCCGGCAACGGCCGATGCGCGTCGCCTGACGGGCCGATATCCGGTGGTGTGTGGCGCGAGACGTGGCGCGCGACTACGAATCGTCGGTGAAGTCCCTGCACAGCGGCGCCCAGCCCAAGCGGCTTCGAATCCGCGTTGTGAGCAATCCCGGACCTGCGAGGCCGCGCAGACCCCGGTGCTACCCCAAGGACGTCGCCAGCCCTGCGCCAAGGGAGGCGAAATCGTTCGCGCTCTCCCTCGACCCGCAGCGCGTCGCCGGAAACGACGGGACGCGGTGGCGGCAGTCGCTGGTCACCCTTGAGCGCCACGGAGCGCCGCCTGGCGAGTGGCCCAGCCTCCTGGGATCATTCGCGGCGATGGGTGTCGCGACCGCTGACGAGCTCCTGCGCCTCGGCCGCAAGGCACTTGCCGCCGCGGATTGGGAGGGCGCCCGCGCGCTCTTCGAGCAAGCCGCGGAGTTCGGCGAGACCGCCGAGATTCTCGATGGCCTTGGCGAGGCGCTGCAGTTCGCGGGTGAGCATGCGCGCGCTATCGAGCTGAAGGAGCGAGCGTTTGCCGAATACGAGCGGCGCGCCCTACGGGCGGAGGCCTGCCGAGCTGGCGCGCTGGCTGGCGTTCCTGTACGCGTCGGTTCACGGCAACGTGGCCGCGGCAAACGGCTGGATGGCGCGGGCGGAGAGCGTGCTCGAGGGGGTCGAAGAGTGTGCGGCGCACGGTTGGCTCATCCTTGATCGCGCTCCGTGGACGTCGGATGCATCCGAGCGCGAGCAGTTCGCGGCCGAGGCGATCGAGATCGCCAGGCGGTACGGGGACAGGGACCTCGAGTTCGATGCCATGGCTCTGCTCGGCGACGCGTACGTCGCTTCGGGGCGCGTCGCCGAGGGGATGACTCTGCTCGACCAAGTGATGGCCGCCGTCACGGCGGGAGAGATCGCCGGCGTCGGCGCCATCGGCGAGATCTACTGCCGGTTCTTGAGCGCCTGTGAGCGGACGACCGACGTCAACCGTGCCGAGCAGTGGCTCGAGACCGCGACTCGCTTCGAGGCGTGGGGCGACTTCGTGCCGCCAACCTGCCGGACGCACTACGGCGGCATCCTGATCGCGCTCGGACGCTGGGATGAGGCGGAGCGCGAACTGCTAGCCGCGGTCCGCCTGTTCGAGACCGGGTACCGCGCGGAGCGGCTTTTCCCGTTGCTTCGGCTTGCGGAGCTACGCGTTCGCCAGGGACGCTTCGAGGAGGCCGAGCGTCTGCTCGAGGAGATCGACTGGCACACGAGAGCGAAAGGGTCGCTGGCGAGAATCGCGTTGGCACGCGGCGACCTCGCGCTCGCAGAGGAGCTCGTCCGCTTGTGCCTCGAGAGCACCCCGCTGTCCGATCCGAACTGCCCGCCCCTGTTCGGCTTGCTCGTCGAGGTACAGCTAGCTCGCGGCGACCTGGTAACCGCGGACGAGACACTCGAACAGCTCGCCGAGCTCGCCAGCGGCTCAGAGGGCGACCGCACGCGCGCGGTCGCGATAATCACGAAGGGCAAGGTCCGAGCAACTCGAGGAGACGAGCAAGCACGGGCGGACTTCCAAACGGCCCTGGAGTTGTTCGCGGGGCTCGGTCTGACCTTCGAAGCTGCGCAGGCGCGAGTCGCGCTCGCCCGGGTGCTCGCCTCGCACGCGCCGGCAGCAGCAGCCGTGGAGGCGCACCACGCGCTGGACACGTTCGAGCGTCTCGGCGCGGCCTGCGACGCCGACGCGGCCGCCTCCCTACTCCGAGAGCTCGGAGCTCCGGGGCGAACGTTCCCGAAGGGGTACGGGGCGCTGACCAAGCGCGAGACCGAGGTGTTGTCGCTTCTGGCCGAAGGGTGCTCGAACGCAGAGATCGGGGAACGCCTCTACATCAGCCGGCGCACGGCCGAGCATCACGTCGCGCGCATCCTGTCCAAGCTCGGCCTGCGAAACCGGGCCGAGGCGGCCGCGTACGCGCTCCGCCAGCCGACCCGGAAATCGGTAGCGGGATAGGTATTCCCACCGATGCTGCGCGTTTCGCGCGCAGCCATCCTCGTGGCACATGGGAACCGACCTGGATTGCGAGCTCGAGCAGGCACAGGCGGCGCTCCTCGCCCGGTTCGCGCCTGACACACGAGTCCGGAGAATCCGCTGGTCGCAGGGCGAGACGCAACTGTTCGAGCTCGGTACCGGGTCGCCGCTGCTGTACGTCCACGGTGGGTTGGGCGGCGCATACGAGGTCGTGCCGATCCTCGCCGCGCTCGCAGAAAACCACCGCGTCCTCGCGGTCGATCGGCCGGGTCACGGGCTCGCCGATCCCTTCGACTACCGTGGCGTCGATCTGCTCGACCACGCTCGGACGTTCCTGGGCGACATTCTCGACGCGCTCGAGCTGCCGAGCGTCGATGTGATGGCGAACTCGCTGGGCGGGCTCTGGGCGGTCGTTTTCGCGATAGACGCTCCGAGCCGAGTCTCGCGCCTGGTGCTCGCCGGCGCCCCGGTGGGGGTCAAGCGTCAGGTGCCGCGCCAGCTGCTTCCGCTCGGGCTCCCGCTCATCGGACAACGGCTCGGCAGGTACGTGTTCTCGAATGGGACGCGCGCCGGAAGCCGGAAGTTCTGGGGCCAGGTCATCGTCAATCATCCCGAGAGAGTCGACGACCTGGTGCTCGACTACGACGTCGCGAACATGCGCCGCAATGTCGAGAGCATGCTCGGTCTGGTGAGCCGTATCGCCTCCGCCCGACGGCTGGGGTATCGCCGAGAGCTGGTGCTCGGCGATCGTTGGCGAGAGCTGACGACGCCGACGCTCCTGATCTGGGGCGAATTTGACGCCTTCGGCTCGCCGGAGGAGGGTCAGGCTCTCGTCGCGAAGAATCCGAATCTTCGCCTAGTCCGGATCGCCGGGGCGGGGCACAACTTGTGGTTCGACGACCCCGAGAGCGTCGTGGCAGAGATCGAAGGTTTCCTGGCCTCACAGCCACGGAGCGGAGTGAAAGCAGCGGTGTAACCACATGGCATTTCGCGCCCGCGCGACATGCCATGGGCCGAGGATCGGCGAGTCCGTCAGCGAACGCGGCTGACGATCACCGCAGCCGTCGCTCGCACATCCCTCTCGACGGGAGCCAAGTCGACCATGCGCACCTTCGCCGGCGCCGTAAGCGCGAAACGTGCCGCGCAAGCGCAGGCGCGAAATGCCGTGGTCGCTATACGGCTGCCTCCACTCCGCCTCTCGGCTGAGCGGCCAGGAAACGTTCGATCTCTGCCACGACGCTCTCGGGGTCGTCTAGCCACGGCAGGTGCCCCGCCTCGGCGATTCGGACGACGCGAAGGTTTGGAATCTTTGCGACGAGAGCCTCACCGTCTTTCGGCGAGCCGAAGGCGTCCCGTTCGCCCCAGATCAGGAGCGTCGGCGTCGTCAGCTCTCGCCAATGCTCACCGAGGATCAGCGCCGGTCGGAGCCCTCGCGCATCGACGATGCAGTGCATCAGTCCGAGCATGCTCTCGACATTCCGTCGTTCGTTCGCCACATCGACGTCGAGCAGCAGGTCATCGACTCGTTCGGGGTGCTCGACGAGCACCTGGCCCCAGAACTTCCGGCTTCCGTTGCGTGTCGCATTCGAGAACACGCGCCTGCCAAACCGCTGCCCGACGACGGGGAGCCCGAGCATGCGCAGCTGAAGTGGCGGCTGACCCCGTCTCACCCCGGCCGGTGCCCCGAGGAGCACGAGCCGTGAGACGCTCCCGCGCTCGTCAATCGCGAACGCGGCGGACCAGAGGCCGCCGATCGAGCTGGCCAGCACGTTCACGGCGGATAGCTCGAGCGCGTCGAGGACGTCGCCCAGGAACGTCCGAGCGTGGGCGAGCAGGTCGACGCCGCGGTAGTCAAAGGGATCAGCAAGCCCGTGACCCGGCCGATCGATCGCGAGGACGCGGTGGTTCTTCGCGAGCTTTGCGAGGATCGGCACGACCTCGAATGCGCCCGCCAACCCGCCGTGGACGTAGAGCAAGGGAGCGCCCGTACCGAGCTCGAGTAGTTGCGTCTCGCCCTGCGACCACCGGATCCTCCGGACTCGTGTGTCAGGCGCGAACCGGGCGAGCAGCGCCGCTTGTGCCATCGCGAGCTGTTGCTCCAGCTCTTTCTCCACCGCTCCCTCCTTACTCGCTGTCGGCCGATGTGCCGTCGCCGCGCTGCCGCTTCCTTGGCCCTCGCGATACGGCCGTGCCTACGCTCGACTCGTCGCCAGCTCTGGAAGCCCGCGGGCGATCTCCGCGTCGACCTCGAAGTACTCCTGCCGGCTGGAGTCGCCCATGGTCGCGTCGACGTAGTCGCGCACCTCCTCGAACGAGTTGCTCTCCCACAGGCAGAACACGTCGGCCTTGTCGCGGCTGGGATAGAACTCTCTGACCCGCACGCCCGCCGGAGCGCCGTTCCCGGCGAGGAGGTTCCCGCCGCGCGCGAACGCGGTCTCCTGGTCGGTGATCGTGTGATGGACGACGATGAACATCTCGATCCTCCTTTCGATTACCGAGAGGGACGCTACGGAGCCTTCGAAGACACGGCATCGGGCGATCTGACCAACTTGCGCTGCCTGTGCGGCGTGGTCATTCCGCGCCAGGTCAGAGGAGATCGTGCTCGGCCGCGAAGACGCTCGCCGAGGCTCGCGACGACACGCGCAGCTTGGCGAAGATGTTCTGCACGTGTCGGGCGACCGTACGCTCGCTGATCACGAGCACGCTCGCGATCTCCCGGTTGCTCCTGCCACGCGCGATCAGGCGCAGCACCTCGAGCTCGCGCGCCGTCAGCCCGTGGTCGCCTCGCCCGCGCTTGCGCGTAAGCGAGTCGATCCGCGCAAGATCGGGTGCCGCGCCGAGTCGAAAGAAGGTGTCGCGCGCAGCATCCAGCTCGAGCGCGGCCGTGTCCTCGTCCCCGAGGCCCGCGCACGCCTGCGCGATCAGAACACGCGCGCGTGCGGCGTCGTAGGGCGCGTCCAGTTCCTGCCACGCCTGCCAGGCACTGCGAAGCGCCGGCAGGGCGGTCCGCGCGTCGCCCTCGGCCAGCGCTACGGCGCCGTCCGCCTGCGCAGCCAGAGCAATCAGCGCCTCGCTCGCTTGACGATGGGCGATCTCGGCAAGTTCGTCGCATGCCGCACGCGCTTCGAGGACGTCGCCGGTCGCAATCAGGATCTCGACGCAGGCCGGCAGGAGCGCCGCCCGCTTCAGCGGCGGCAACGTCTCGCTGACGGCACGCCGAATCGTCGCGGCTGCCGCCCCGCCCTGTCCCTGCACCAGTCGCATCAACGCAAGGCCTGGCTGCGGCTCGCGCCCGAAGCGGCTCGCCTCTCGGTACGCGGCCTCGGCGTCGTCGAAGTGCCCCTGAAGGCGATGGACCTCCCCCTGCCGGTACGCGGCGTGGCCGAGAGCCCGCTGGTTCAGGACTCCCTGCGTGAACCGCTCGGCGACACGACGCGCTTCTTCAAGCGCGTCCTCCCACGCGCCGCCGAGCGTCATGATCTCGGCCCGGTGCACCAGGCAGAGGCCCTTGTGCGCCACCATGTCCGGCTGCTGCTCGCACCAGCGCGTCAGCGCCTCCGTCCACTCCCGCGCCCGCCGAAGCTCGTACACGTCACGACAGAACGCGATCGTGTTGCAGTAGACGATGCCGGCGACAACCGGTGACAGCTCACCCGCCGTGACCGCCACCATGGTCTCGTCGACGAGCCGCAGGCCCTCCTCGGTCCTTCCCTGCCTGACGAGGGCGTGGCCCTGCTCCATCAGCGCGATCGCCACGAGGTCCTCGTCGCCGAACCGCTCTCCGATCTCCGCGATCTCCGCGGCCGTCGCGTACGCAGCGGCGTAGTCGCCCTGGCCGGAGCGGTCGAGGAGAGTCGGGAGCAGGAGATAGCCGCGCTCGGCGCTGTCACGATCCTCGCGCTCGAGCAACCGCTGGCCGCGAGCGAACCATCCGCGCGCAGGAGCGGACTGCCCGAGGAACAGCAGGTTGTGGCCGATCCACCAGGCACAGCGCGCCGCAGGCAACGCGTGGGCAGCGTCGCGGTACGCGTGATACGCCTGTTCCAGCGCGCGTCTGTACTCGTCGTCGAGGCCGAGCATGTAGGCCGACCGCGCGAGCAGCTCGAGGTCTTCCGCCGCCAGCGCCTGTTCCCGACGCGCACGCCCGAGCGCGTCGAAGGCGTCCTGCCAATCGCCGCTGGCGTAGGAGCCGCGACCTTGCTCGAGGGCGCGCCCGGCGTCCACTAGACCATTTTCGAGCACCGGGAAGCTCGGCGCGCTGCGCGTTCTTGTACGAGTGTTCCGATCGCCCTGACGTCGGCGCGACGTGAGCCCGAACGGCGCGACCGACTGCGTCCACCTCGCGGCCGATCGAGAGAGCGCGGCTTGAATGTCGTTCTCGACCAGACGAGAGTCGACTACGCGTGCCTGCGCGCGGACGCGCAAGCGTGTGAAACGTGCGATTCGTGCAACACAGTGCAGACCCCGGTGCTCTGCGCTCGCGATGAGTCTTGCTCCGCTGGGTCGTCTGATACGGCGGTGGGCTCGACTCGAGCCGGGGATCCGATCGAAAGGACACGAGAGATGAGAAAGCTGATCGTGAGCACCTTCTTGACCCTCGACGGGGTCATGCAGGCCCCGGGCGGACCTCGAGAGGACGACAGCGGCGGCTTCGCCCACGGCGGCTGGTCGGTGAACTACTGGGACGAGCAGATGGGTCAGGTCATGGGCGAGGCGATGGGCATGCCGTTCGACCTCGTTCTCGGACGCAAGACCTACGACATCTTCGCCGCACATTGGCCGCACGCCTCAGACGATGCCGGCGCCAAGCCGTTGAACGACGCCACCAAGTACGTGGCGTCGCGGAGTCATCCCACGCTGGAGTGGAGCAACTCGGTCCTGATCGAGGGAGACGCAGCCGAAGGCATCGCTGCGCTCAAGAGGGAAGATGGGCCAGAGCTGCAGGTGCATGGCAGCGGGAACCTGATCCAGACGCTCTTGCGCCACAACCTTGTCGACCAGTACCGCCTGTGGGTCTTCCCCCTCGTCATCGGTTCGGGCAAACGCCTGTTCTCGGACGGCACCATCCCCTCCGGGCTGAAGCTCGTCGACAGCAAGGTCTCGAGCACTGGAGTCGTGATCGGGACGTACGAGCCGGCAGGCGAGATCGTCACAGGATCGTTCGCGCTGGACTGACCGCGCACCAACCGCAACTCAAATCAACCCTGCCTGGCTGAGTCGCGACGACAAGGGCTAGCCTTGGTTCGTGCCAGGCAGACGTCCCTGGGCTCGGGCGCCAATCGCTCCCGCGAATCGGCCGCGCGTGGTTGTCGGATGTCTCGGGAGCGCTGCCGCCGTCGGGGTGGTGACGGGCGTCGTCTACCTGCTCCGTTCGTTCATTCCGGCGGTGGACCTCGGCGTGGTCTACGTGCTCGCCGTCCTCGCGGCCGCGATCGTATTCGGGAGGGCATACGCGATCGGCGTCTCCGTCGCGAGCGTGATTCTGTTCAACTTCCTCTTTCTGCCGCCGACGTTGAAGCTCACGCTTTCGGGCGAGGAGAACTGGCTCGCGCTCGGCGTCTATCTCGTCACCGGCCTCCTCGTGAGCGACCTCGCCGCGCGAGCCCGGGACCGTGCGCGCGAGGCCGAGCAGCGGGAGCGCGAGGCGGCTCTGCTCGCGGAAGTCTCGACGGCGCTCCTGTCCGGCGGGGGTGTCGTGGCGGAGCTGCCCAGGATCACCGAAGCGACCGCGCGCCTTCTCGATCTGCCGCTGTCCCGCATCGAGCTCGACGACCGGGCCGCTCCCCATGAGGGGGAACAGGCCGTCGAGCTGCGCGCCGGAGACCGGCGCATCGGCAGCCTCTACCTCGACGCAGGCGCCGAGCTGAACTCGTCGGCCCGCGGCCGTTTCCTGCCCGCGCTCGCGTCGCTGCTCGCGATCGCGGTCGATCGGGAGCGTTTCGCCCACGAGGCGCTGGAGGCAGAGGCGCTCCGCCGCAGCGACTCGTTGAACACGGCGCTGCTTCGGACGGTCAGCCATGACCTCCGCTCGCCTCTCACAGCGATCAGAGCCTCGCTCGAGGGCCTCGAGAGCTTCGATCTCACCCTCGACTCGGAGGACCGGAAACGCCTTCTCGCCACGGCGGTCGCCGAGACGGAGCGGCTCAACCGGATCGTGGGCAACCTGCTCGACCTCGCCAGGCTGCAGGCCGATGCAGCACGGTCCGAGCCGAGACTGGTGACGATCGAGGGACTCCTCGACCAGGCGCTCGCGCAGATCGCTGGGAGTCGCCGGCTCGACGTGTTCATTCCGACTGACCCTCCCCTCGTCTCGGTGGATCCTGCTCAGCTGGAGCGCGCCTTCGTCAACCTCCTCGAGAACGCGCTGAAGTTCTCCCCCGCCGACTCGCGGGTGACCGTCGACGTCGAGACCACGGCCGATGAGGTGATCGTCCGTATCGCTGACCGGGGCCCGGGCCTATCCGACCGCGAGCTTGAGACGGTCTTCGAGCCGTTCCGTCGGGCGTCCACCACTCAGGGAGGTCCGAGCACCGGCCTCGGGCTCGCGATCGCGAAGGGCTTCGTCGAAGCCAACGGCGGGCGCATCTGGGCCGAAGCCCGTCCGGGTGGTGGAGCTTCGTTCGGTCTCGCACTGCCGGCGGTCGTCGACTCGACCCGCACCAGCATGAGCGTCGCGAACGCTCGAACCGGGGCATGAGCGCTGCGCGGATCCTCGCCGTCGACGACGAGCCCGAGATCCTCAGCGCACTCGAGACAATCCTGCGCGGCGCCGGCTACGAGGTCGACACCGCGCCCACCGGAGAGCGGGCGCTCGCCCAGGCCGCACTCAGAATCCCCGATGCGATCATCCTCGACCTGATGCTGCCGGACCGAAGCGGGATCGACGTCTGCCGCGAGCTCCGCGCCTGGACGCAGATCCCGATCCTCCTCCTCTCCGTCGTCGGGGAGGAGTCCGAGAAGGTCGACGCTCTCGATGCAGGCGCCGACGACTACGTGACCAAGCCATTCAGCGTGAACGAGCTCCTCGCCCGACTTCGAGCAGCGCTCCGCCGGGCGAGCTCGCCCGGCGGGCCGGTAGTCGAGATCGGTCAGCTGCGGATCGACCTCGACCAGCACATGGTGTCCCGGGGCGGCGAGCTCGTGTCGCTCACACCACGCGAGTTCAAGCTCCTCGCGCTCTTCGCCCAGAACCCGGGCAGGCTCCTGACCCATCGCGTCATCCTGCGGGAGGTGTGGGGTCTCGCCTACCAGACCGAGCTGCACTACGTGCATGTCTACGTCTCGAGGCTCCGGCGGAAGATCGAGACCGATCCGGCGCACCCGCGGTATCTCCTCACGGAATCGGCTGTCGGCTACCGGTTCGCCGATTCCGCCGCCCCTACGAGCTAGGAACGTGTGCCACGTGCGTGTTGAGCCTGCGTTGAGAGCACGCGTTTCACACTGATCGAAGCCACCGAGAGGAGGTTTCGATGACTGTCACTGAACTGATCGAAGAGGCCCGCCGGGAGCTCGCGGCCGGCCACGACAAGCAGGCCGCCCGGCTGCTGACGGATGCCGCGTACAACACGCACGATCCCGAGTACGAGGGGAAGATCCGCGATCTCGCGCTGGAAGGCCGCAACAAGGCAGGTCTATTCGGCAAGGGTCGCTGGGACGAGGTCATCCGGGTCGCGGAGGTGCGGGCCGCGAAAAACGGGTCGTAAGCGGACCCAGAGGCCGTCCTTCGACCAGACTGCGCGAGCGGGCTCGCGCATCTGCTCTATCGCTGCGTCCGAGACTCGATCGGTCTGGAGTCCGATCCCGACTCGGTGATCAGTCGTGCGCCACGGCCGTGCGTGGCGAAGCTGAATGACCAGCGGATGAGGACGAGAACGCGGTTCTGGAAGCCGATGAGATACCAGAGGTGGACGACAAGCCAGGTGATCCAGGCGATGAAGCCGCTGAGCTTCAGTCCCTTGACGTCGGCGACGGCGGCGGCGCGGCCGATGGTGGCGAGGTTCCCCTTGTCGCGGTAGCGGAAGGACGGCGCGTCGCGGCTGCGCAGCCGAGCTCGCACGACCTTGGCCGCGTAGCGGCCCTGCTGCATGGCGACCGGCGCGACCCCCGGAAGGATCACGGGAGCGCCCGCCGGGGTCGCGCACCCGGACCATGTCGCCGAGCGCGAAGACCTCGGGATGCCCCGGGAGCGTGAGATCCGGCTCGACGGTCACGCGTCCCGCGCGGTCGCATTCGGCTCCGGTCAGCTCGCTGAGTCTCGAGGCGAGGCCCGGAGGCGGTGACTCCGGCGGCCCAGATGACGGTGCGGCTGGGGAGACGCTCTGGCTTGTCGCTGCCGTCGTCGATCGTCGCGCCCTCGGCGTCGACGCCGATCACCGTACGGCTCGTAAGCACTGTCACGCCAAGCCTTTGCAGCGATCGCGCGGCCTTCGCCGAGAGCGAACGCGGGAAGGTCGTCAGCACTCGATCGGCCGCCTCGACAAGGAGGATCCGGCCTGTGCGCGGGTCGATCTGGCGGAAGTCGCGGCGCAGCGTGTCGCGGGCCAGCTCGGCGATCTGGCCGGCCATCTCGACACCGGTCGGGCCCGGCGCCCACGACCACGAAGGTGAGCAAGGCGGCGCGCAGCTCGGGGTCGGGCTCGACCTCGGCCGCCTCGAAGGCGCTGAGGAGGCGGCTGCGCACGCCGAGCGCGCTCTCGAGCGACTTTACCTCGGCGGCGTGCTCGCTCCAGTCGTCGTGGCCGAAGTACGAGTAGCGCGAGCCGCCGGCCACGATCAGCGTGTCGTAGGGGATCGCGCCAGGTGCTGGGACTCCTCCGATCGGCCGGAGCTGCAGCTCGCGTCGCTCGAGGTCGAAGTCTGCGACCTCGGCCATCAGCACCCGGACGTTGGCATGCCGCTTGAAGATCGCCCGCAGCGGATAGGCGATCTCGCCGGGCGATAGCGCTCCCGTTGCAACCTGATAGGTGAGCGGTTGAAAGAGATGGAAGTTCCGCCGGTCGACAAGCGTCACCTCAACCGGCGCCCGCCTCAGCTTCAGCGTGGCCTGCAGCCCGCCGAAGCCGCCGCCGACGACAACCACACGGTGCACCCTCGTCTCACTCATCCCCCCACCCGTCCGCATGGTCGCTGGGAGCTCGCTGGGGGATTCTCGCCGCGGCGGCCTTTGCTCTGGCGCGTCAAATGGGGTAGACACGACATGAGAATTTTCGACCATGCGCGACGAGGGGGGCTGTGTGGAAGCTCGTGTGGCGGTGATCTACTACTCGGCGACCGGGAACGTCTACCGGCTCGCGAAGGCTCGTTGCCGAGGGCGCTGAGGAGGCGGGCGCCGAAGTCCGGCTGCGGCAGGTGGAGGAGCTGTTCTCGGAGCTGGTCATCTCGCAGCATCAGCACTGGGGCCGACACCGTTCCGAGACGACGCAGGTTCCGGTCGCGACGTTAGACGACCTCGAGTGGTGCGACGGCGTTGCGTTCGGAACGCCGACCAGGTTCGGGAACGTTGCGGCGCAGCTCAAGCAGTTCATCGACCAGGCGGGACAGCTGTGGCAGGACGGCAAGCTCGCGGACAAGGTCGCGACGTCGTTCACGTCAGCCCAGAACGCTCACGGCGGTCAGGAGTCCACAATCCTTGCGCTCAACAACACGCTGTATCACTGGGGCATGGTGATCGTGCCGGTGGGCTACACCGTGCACGAAGTATTCAACGCCGGTGGCAATCCCTACGGCGCGTCATTCGTGAGTGGCCACAGCGTCAGCGGGCCGGACGAGCGTGCGCTCGCGGTCGCCCGTTACCAGGGCAAGCGGCTCGCCCGCTACGCCCATGTGATCGGCGCGGCCCAGCGAGACGGCGCTTTCGACGTCGAGCGACCCTCGCGAATGATCTACCCGACCCTCACACCGCAGCCGGACTCGACCTGAAGCACGCCCCCGAGTGGCAGGGCGAACGGAGGGTTCGGCGCGCGCGTCCGAACTTCTCGACGATGCGTGGTGAAGAACGAAGGGCGGCGCGGCAGGAGCAGTTCTGGGGCCGGTTGACCGTCCGACGGGCGGTCGGCACGGTCGTGGGTGTCTATCTCGCGCTCATGTTCATAGCCGCCCTGGCCGAGCGCCTCGTCGAGCCCGAGGTCTTCACGTCGTACGGCCGAGCGCTCTGGTGGGCGGTCGTCACGGTCGCTACCGTCGGCTACGGCGACATCGTGCCCCAGACGGCGGCAGGGCGAAGCGTCGCCGCGATGTTCATCGTGCTCACGATCGGCCTCGTCCCGGTGCTGACGAGCCTGATCGCATCGGCGCTCTTCTTCAAGCGCACGGTCGCTGCGTCAGAGCGCGATGTGGCGCGCGACGAGGAGGCCCGGGCCGAGATCGTCGGGCTCCTCGAAGGCATCAAGACGAGGTTGGATCGCCTCGAGCGCAGGTAGGACACGATGGGGGCGTCTTTCGCCCGGATCGTGGAGAACGACGCCCACCACGTGCTGGTTCGCAACGGCGACGGCGAGCACACGATCTTCAAGGAGATCCACCGGGATGCGTCGGGACAGGCCGGTCCCGGGTACGTCGCGCGGGTCCGGTCGACCCAGGGCGTCTGGATCGTGGACGACGTCAACGGGAACGACCCGAACCAGCTGAACGACCCGCGCAGCGGCGGCATCGGGCAGTTCGGCCTCCACCTCCTCATCCGCGGGCTTTGGAAGTGGGACCTGACCGGCAAGGCCGACGCGGCGACGAACGACGGCTTCGGTGTCGCCCGTTGCCGCGAGCTCGGCCTGCGCGAGGAGGGCTCGGCGGTCAAGGCCGCATTCGAGGTCGATCTCCGTGACGGCTACACCGATCCCCTCGTCACGGTGGGCTACGACTGGACGTTTCTCCCGGACCGGGTCGAGTGCCACGCCACCGTGTCGCAACACGAGCCGCGCGGGCCCGGGGCGTACTTCGTCAAGGAGCCCAAGCTCGTCGTCTCGGTCGGGCCCGAGCCCGAGTTTCGCGAGGTGGCCGTGCTGGCCCGCGACGGCACGACGATCCGCGTGCTCGACCTGATGCGACTGAAGCACCCCGCCACCGGCACACGCCAGGTCCGCGAGCGCGAGCGCGCGGGGGTGCGCTGGCAGGGCTCCGGGCACCCGACGAGCCCCGAGCTCTCCGTCATGCTGCTGGCCGCCGCGAGCGCGGGCGCCGACGCGGAGCTGGCCCACGGCTCGGCGCACGGGTTGGACGGCTGGGCGCAGGTCGCGCTCGGCCGCGAGCGGTTCTCCGATTCCGGCGAGTCCTACTGCCTCGAGCCGAGCGGTGGGCTCAAGCGGCGGTGGGAGGCAGCGAAGCGCGGGGACGAATGGCGCTCGTCCGTCATGTTCCACGCCTGGGAGGGCGGCTTCGGCTGCAACGACTGCGAGGTCGCCGCCAGGGCGTGGGAGTCCGGCGAGGGCTGGGTCGCCTACCTCGCGTACTCGCTCTCCCCGCCCGTCGCCTGACCGGACGGAGTCGCTCCGACCCCACCCTCGTATGATGATCGCCCCGCGCCGCATAGCGCGGTCAGGCCCCGAGCACGAAGCCGGTGAAGGTGACGAACGGGAAGTTCGATACGTGGGGCTCGCTCGCCGGCGTCGTCCCCAAGATCTGGCTCGAAGACGTCTAAGGGTCCGCTCGGACCTCGCCCCGGATCGCCTCGATCCAGGCAGAGGCGTCCCGCCAGGCTTTGCCGGCCGCCCGCCGTCGCGGAGCCCCGTCGTCTCCGGCTGCGGGGTACGAGCCGAGGAACTTCACCCGGGCCTGCTTGACGGCGAGGTTGCGCAGGGCGTCGGCGAGCACCTCGTCGGCGACGTGACCCTCGGCGTCGACGATGAAGCAGTACTCGCCGAGACTCTTCTTCGTCGGCCTCGACTCGAGGCGGACGAGGTTGATCCGGCGCGCCGCGAACTCCTGGAGGATCGAGATCAGCGAGCCCGGCCGGTTCTCGCGTTGGAAGATGACGATCGACGTCTTGTCGTGGCCGGTCGGAGCCGGGATGCCGCGACCGATCAACACGAAGCGGGTGGCGTTGTCGGGATGATCCTCGACGTCCTCGGCGAGGACGGCGAGGCCGTAGAGCTCCGCGGCGAGGCGCGTGCCGATCGCTGCGACGCCCTTCGCCCGCGAGCGCGCTGCACGCTCCACCGCTCCCGCGGTCGAGTTCGCTGCAACGAGCTCCGCCTTGGGCAGATTGCTCGCGAGCCACGCGCGGCACTGTGCGGTCGCGTACGGGAGCGAGACGACGGTCTGGACGTCGCGCAGCCGCGTGCCGCGCCGCGCGAGCAGGTTCAACGCCACCGGCCGGACCATCTCGCGCTGGATCAGCAGGTCGGACTCGAAGGCGAGAATGTCGAGCGTCACGTCGATCGAGCCCTCGATCGAGTTCTCGATCGGCACGACGCCCAGCGCGGCGTCGCCGCTCTCGACCGCGGCGATCACCCCCGGGATCGACGCTCGCTCGACGAGCTCGCCCGCGGCGAGGTCGGCCTCGGCGAGCAACGCCTCCTCCGTGAACGTCCCCGGAGGGCCGAGGAAGGCGACACGCGTCATCGGGCCAGCGTACCGCCTCACCCTGGACGCTTCCCCGCAGGTGAGACTCGCGAGGCGCGTGTGGGCGAAGACTCGAGCGGTGCTCCGAGGGGTACGCTAGGTGTGTGGTGGAGCACTCGGTTCTGATCTGGAGCGACTACATATGACCGTACTGCTACGTCGGCCACGAGCGGGCCGAGTGGATCGAGCGCCGGTTCGGCGCCGAGGTCGAGTGGGCGCCCTTCGATCTCCATCCGGAGTACCCGGCGGAGGGGATTCCGCGCACGCAGCTGATTGCCCGCTACGGGCCGGACTCGATCGAGCACGTACGGCGCATGGTCGAGGAGGCCGGCCGCACGTACAACCCCCACCCCGACGTCGTGCCCAACTCCAGGAAGGCGCTCGAGGTGACCGAGCTCGCGCGTGACCACGGGCTGCACGAGGCTGTGCACACGCGCCTGATGGACGCCTACTGGTCCGAGGCGCGGAACATCGGCGACGAGGAGACGCTCCTCGACCTCGTCGCCGAAGCGGGCCTCGACCGTACGGAGGCGAAGGCCGCACTCGACGAGGGCCGCTACGCCGAGCGGGTCGAGACGTCTACACGCGAAGCGAACATGCACGGCATCAACGCGATCCCCGCCTTCGTCCTCGACCACCGGATGCTCGTGATGGGTGCCCAGCCGCACGATCTGTTCGAGCAGGCCTACGCCCGGCTCGCGGAGGCCGACTGACATGCCCGGCTGGAAGCTCGCGTTCGTCGCGGCGATGAAGGCGAAGCGGACATGGGATCGCATCCCCGCCGACCAGAAGCGACAGCTCCTCGAGAACGCGAAGACGCAGGCCACGAAGCACGGGCCGACCGTGACCAACGCCGTCAAGGGGCAGGCACCTGCCGTCGCCGAGGCGGTCAAGTCGCGGGCCGCTCTCGTCAGCAAGGCCGCCGCGGAGGCGGTCCGCAACGCGCGCGACGAGGCCCGCGGCCCGCGCGACAAGCAGTAGCCCGCCGTGCGCGACAGCATCACGATCGGCCGGATCGCCGGCATTCCGTTCGGTGTCAACTGGACGTGGCTGATCGTGTTCGCCCTGATCACGTGGACGCTCGCACGCGCGGTCTTTCCCGACCAGAACCCCGGCTACGCCGACGGCACGTACATCGCGATGGCGCTTGCCGCCTCCGGCCTCTTCTTCGCCTCGTTGCTCGCGCACGAGCTCGGCCATGCGCTCGTCGCCCGGCGCGAGGGAATGCAGATCGAGGGGATCACGCTCTGGCTCTTCGGCGGCGTGGCGAAGTTCCGCGGCATGTTCCCGTCGGCGGGCGCCGAGTTTCGGATCGCGATCGCCGGGCCGCTCGTCTCGCTCGCCCTCGGCGTGGTGTTCGCGCTCACCGGACTACTGGTGCCGCTGCCGGAGGTCGTCGACGGCGTGACCGCCTGGCTCGGCTACATCAACCTCTCCCTGCTCGTGTTCAACCTGCTCCCGGCCTTGCCGCTCGACGGTGGGCGCATCCTCCGCTCGGCGCTGTGGCGAGTCAAGGGCAGCTTCTCCTGGGCGACGCACGTCGCCGCGCTCGTCGGGAAGGGCTTCGGCTACCTCTTCATCGTGGCGGGCATCGGGCTCTTCGTCTACCGGGGCGGCGGGGTGTTCGGCGGAGTCTGGCTCGCCTTCATCGGCTGGTTCCTCCTCCAGGCGGCGGGAGCCGAGGACCGGTTCGGCCGGACGCGCGGTGCACTCGAGGGTCTTCGTGTCCGCGACCTGATGGTGGGTCAGCCCGTGACCGCGGACGGCCGCATGACGCTCGGTGAGCTGGCGGACCGGCTCGGCTGGAATCAGCAGTTCGCGACGTACCCGGTGGTCGACGGTGGGGTCGTCGTCGGCCTCCTACCCTTCCAGCGCGTGTCGCAGGCCCCGGAGGACGGCTGGAGGAAACGCACCGTACGCGACTGCATGATTCCCCTCGACCAGGTGCCGATCGTGGGCCCGGACGACGCGATCGCGGACGCGGCCGCAACGCTCTCCGAGTCCGACCTGAAGCGGGGGCTCGTGATGCAAGGCGGGATGGTCGTCGGCCTGCTCTCGATGACCGACGTCGCCCGCGCCTTCGAGCTGCGGTCGCCCGGCCGGCGCCGGTGAGGACCGCCGTCGTCCTCTTCACACGCGACCTGCGCGTGCACGACCACTCTGCCCTCACAGCGGCGGTCTACTCGGGCCGTCTGGTCGAGCACGAGTACGCAGCCGCCGCGTTCCTCGCGCGGCGGCGCTAAGCTCTGAACGTGGTCGTCGTCACCGACCGGCTCGCCCCCGGCACTGACGCGCGGAGCGTCGAGGAGCTCGAGCGCCTCTGGGATGCGCCCGCCTTCTCGCCGCCTCCGGCCCCACGGAGGCTGCGATCGGTCGCCGCCGCCTGGCTGCCTCGGTTTGTCGCGCTCGCCTGGGTCGTGACGATGGTCGTCCTGATCGGCTTCGAGCCCGCGCCGGCCGAGAACGTGACGCCGCCGCTGTGGGCAGATCTCGTCGCGACCGGCTTCTTCCTCGCGCTTGCGGGGGCCGCGTTCGCGGCGATCACGCGCCACGGGCGCACGGCCATGTTCGCGTCGCTGGGCGCGGCGGGCATCGGCCTCGTTCTCGCCTGGTCGTGCCGGGCGACCGCGCATCACATGGGATCGTGGTGGCTCGCCGAGCTCGCGATCTTCGGCTCGCTGTTCGCGGCGAGCGCCGGCGCGCTCTTCCTGCGCCGCTCCCGCTAGCCCGTCCGCCGGGGTGCCGGATGCCGTCGTGGTCGGCTCGGGCCCGAACGGTCTCGCCGCCGCGATCACGCTCGTGCGCGCGGGCCGATCCGTCCTCGTGCTCGAGGGCGAGGAGACGATCGGCGGCGGCACCCGCTCGGCCGAGCTGACGCTGCCGGGGTTCGTCCACGACATCTGCTCGGCGATCCACCCGCTCGGCGTCGCGTCGCCGTTCTTCCGCTCGGTTCCGCTGGCCGACCACGGGCTCGAGTGGATCGAGCCGCCCGCCGCGCTCGCCCACCCTTTCGACGACGGCAGCGCGGCCGTGCTCGAGCGCTCGGTGGAGGCGACCGCGGCGACGCTGGGATCCGACGCCGTCGCGTACCGGCGGCTGCTGGCGCCGCCGGTCAGGCGCGCCGACGCCCTGGTCACCGATCTCCTCGGGCCGCTTCGCCTGCCGAAGCACCCGTTGTCGCTCGCTCGTTTCGGGGCGCGCGCGGCCCTGCCGGCCACCGTCGTCGCCGGACATACCTTCTCGGGTGAACGGGCCCGGGGGCTCTTCGCGGGTCTCGCCGCCCACTCGATGCTCCCCCTGACCCGCGCGCCGAGCGCGTCGTTCGGCCTCGTCCTCGCCCTGCTCGGCCACTCGGTCGGCTGGCCGCTCTCCCGGGGAGGCTCGCAGCGGATCGCCGACGCGCTCGCGTCCTACCTGCGCTCGCTCGGCGGCGAGCTCGAGGCAGGCCGGCCGATCGGGTCGCTGGCCGAGCTCCCGCCGGCGCCCACGGTGCTGCTCGACGTCGGCCCTCGCGGCCTGCTCGCGATCGCGGGCGAGCACCTGTCAGCCCGCTACAGCAGGCGCCTCGCCGGCTATCGCTTCGGGCCGGGCGTGTTCAAGCTCGACTGGGCGCTCGACGGCCCGATCCCGTGGCGCGCCACGGAGTGCGCACGCGCCGCCACCGTCCATCTGGGCGGCACGCTCGCCGAGATCGTCGCGGCCGAGGACTCCCCGTGGCACGGCCGCGTGGCCGAGCGCCCGTTCGTCCTGCTCGCCCAGCAGAGCCTGTTCGACCCATCGCGCGCGCCCGGGGGAAAGCACACGGCCTGGGCATACTGCCACGTCCCGAACGGGTCGACCATCGACATGACCGAGCGGATCGAGGCGCAGGTCGAGCGCTTCGCTCCGGGCTTTCGTGACCGGATCCTCGCCCGCTCGGCCTGGGGGCCGACGCGGTTCGAGCGGCACAACCCCAACTACGTCGGCGGTGACATCAACGGAGGCGTCCATGACCTCCGCCAGCTCTTCACGCGCCCGGTCGCTCGGCTGAACCCGTACTCGACCCCGCTTGCGGGAGTGTTTCTCTGCTCGTCGTCGACCCCGCCCGGCGGCGGTGTCCACGGCATGTGCGGCTACCACGCAGCGCGGGCTGCGCTGCGTGGCCGCTAGAGGGTGGCCGACGGGACTCGAACCCGCGACAGCCGGGACCACAACCCGGGGCTCTACCAGCTGAGCTACGGCCACCGCGCGGAACACACTGTAGCTTCGCCACTAACCGGACGCCTGTCCTGGGCTTGCGCGTAGTCGTGTTCCCTCGCGCACGCCTACACTCGGGAAGCGCGCGCCCGATGCGGGCGGTGCGCAGGCGCCCGTAGCTCAGTGGACAGAGCGGCGGACTTCTAATCCGCGGGTCGGAGGTTCGAATCCTCCCGGGCGCATCACGAAACCCGCGCACAGCGGCATCTTCGACGCAGAACCAACGGTAAGCACCAACGCACCAAGTAGCGACTAGGTAGCGCCGCCTCTCTCAGTTTCGCGATGGAGCCCCCCGTGGGGAGCCGTGCTCGGCGGCATAGGATTGCGCCGTGAACTCCGAGCGGCAGGCTGAAGACGTCTTCACGCCGCGAACGGTCGTGTCCCGCGAGATGTTCACGCGGCGGAACGAGCCGGATCTTTTCGGCAATCCGGGTCTCCAGGGCTCGCTTGTCGAGACGATTCGCGAGTCCGGCGCTCAAGTCCTGGTCTTCGGCGATACGGGCGTCGGCAAGAGCTCGCTCGTTAAGTACGCCGCCGAGAACGCGGGTGCGTCTGAGATCACAGTGGAGTGTCGATCAGGCCGTTCGTTCGACGAGCACATGGAGGATGCCCTCCATCAGCTCGTGCAGAGCTGGAGTAGGCTCGGCGCGTGACCGCCGAGCCTACTAGCCCCGCGTCGACGTTGCGCGCGAGCGGCGCAGGAGCGTTGCATCCGGAAGCTGAAGTGAGTCAGGGTGGGTAACTACTGGGGCACCGGCCGCATGGAGGCGTTCAGCGACGGGGTCTTCGCGATCGCGATCACGCTGCTCATCCTCGAGATCAGCGTTCCCGAGTCAGCGTTCACCGATCTTTGGAGCGGCATCGGCCACCAGTGGCCGTCCTACTTGGCCTATGTGACGAGCTTCATCACGATCGGAGGGATCTGGGGTGCACACCACGGCATCTTCCGGCGCTTGCAGTACGCCAACAGGGAGCTGATGCTGATCAACCTCCTGCTGCTGATGGCGGTGTCGTTTCTGCCCTTCCCGACGAAGCTGATGGCCGAGGCGATCCATGACACCGACGCTGAGCGAGCGGCAGTGATCTTCTACGGTGGGACCCTGCTCGTGATCTCAGTCCTCCTCGGCGTCATGTGGGCCTCGATACTCCGCGACCGCCGCGTTCTCAAGCCCGAGGTGACGGAAAGGGAGATCAACGCGATCACCCTCGCGGCCACGCCGAACATCGGCTTCTACGTCGGCGTGATCGTGCTCGCAGTCTTCGCCCCAAGGGTGGCCGTGTTCGGCTACCTGGTGATCGCCATCGTCGCCGTGCTACGAACGCGCGGCGACAGCGTGCCAGCACGCACTACAGCGGAGTAGCCGGCGACCGCTCGAGGCGTCACGGAAGAGCATACCCCCGCTGCACACCAGTGTAGGCAGGGCGGGCAGCGCCGGCCTTGATGCATGCGCGGCGCGGGTGCAAGAGCCGGCTATGTCGGTAGTGAGCTGCGCTTGGTTTGCGCCCCGGGCTGTACCGTCGGGATGCCTCGCGTGAACAGCAGGGCGACGAGCGCGAAGAGCGCCAGGATCGACACGGCGACGCGCAGCCCGTCGATCCGGCTCTGCTCGTTTGTCTCCACGATCGCGTCCGCTCTCCGCGGGGGGATGTGCGCGTCGGAGAGCGCGGCCACCCTCCTCCGCGAGCAACGTCAGCGAGAGAACGAACCCGCCGATCGTCGCGCCGATGTTCGGGATCATGTCGAGGAACCCGGCGATCAGCCCGAGCGCGACCGCGTAGCTCGACCCGAGCAGGTAGGCCGCCAGCCCTTGCGTCGTGCCCGCGATCGCGGCGATGATCACGACGCCGATCGCCCAGCGAGAGACCATGGTGGTGACGCGATCCCAGAGCGGCAGCCACACCTCCTCCTGGCCCTTCGGCAGCACGCTCGCGAGGGACGCCTTCAGGTAAGCGACCTCGCAGAGGAAGAAGAGGCAGATGAACGTGACCAGGAAGATGTCGAGCGCCATGGAGGCGATCGACCCCGCGAACCCGACGAGCGCCCCGAGCGCGTCGGGGACAGAGTTCGAGACGCTCTGCGCTCCGGATGTGACGTTGTCGGCGGCGCCTGTGTTCTTGAGGAAGCCGAGCTCGCTCGAGTTCTTGAGCTGGTCGACCGTCTGTGGCAAGTCCTTGAGGAAGGACTGCATCCCTGCCAGCAGAGGCTTCATGAGCACGAGCCCGAGCAGGGACAGCACGACGAGGGCGCCGATCACGGTGACCGTCGCGGACATGCCGCGCCCCAGGCGGGTCTTGCGCTCCACGAGCCTGACGGGGCCATCGAAGACGAGCCCGAGGAAGATCCCCACGGAGACCACCAGCAGGGTGTCGCGGATCGAGATGACGGCCCACGTCAGCAGAAGGAGTGCGACCGCCAGCAGCAGCGTCTTGAACGTGATCACGATCTGGAGGGGCCGGTGGATCATCGTTCCTACGCTTCGCTTGGTTCGGCGGTCGGTGTCGGGACGAGTCGGTGCGGGTCGTCCGGCAGGCCGGCGTAGGCGGTATGGCCCAGGTCGACGAGCCAGCGCACGAACTGGAGGTGGACATTCTCGGCGCCGACGATCTGCTGCGACGGCGGCGTCCAGTCTGAGGGGCAGAGAATGAAGGGATGGTTCTGGGTGCCGCCCATGCCGCCATGTGAGCCGCACAGCTCTTCGAAGGCGGCAACCTCGTCCACGGCCGTCCAATAGGTGCTGTTGACCATGATGTCCTGGCAATGGGGGAAGGTATCGGTGCGCTTCACGTGTAGTGCGGCGTTCGGGCCGAATGAGGCAAGCGGGTCGTCTCCCTCGATGAGCTTCTCATTGAGGTAGTTCGCGCCGCTGCCCCCGAGCACGACGGCTCCACGACTGTCGGAGTGGACGAGCACGAAGCCGATGCCGGGGTGCGTGCGGAGCGCCTCGACGAGGCCGGGGTAGCGGTCGTCGAGTTGCTCGAGTGTGGCCCGCCCCTCGATCCGCGGGAAGGAGATCAGGCCGAGGCAGCCCGACGCCATCACGGTCACCTCGGGCGGCCCACCGGGACCACTGAGGCCCGTCGAGGGAACCGCAGGGACCGGAATCCCTCTTCTCACCAGGGATTCGCGCCGCCCGCATCAACGCGCTCCTCCGATGACCACCGATCAAGACACCCGACTTGTTGTCAGAACCAGCAACGCGCCGCGGACACAAAACGGACACATCAGAAACGACACGCGCGACGCCTTGCGACGCATCCCGAACGCCTGGATCAGCACGATTTGCAGGCGAAACTGTGCCGCGGGTGATCGCGCGTGTACGCGCGTGACGCCCCAAATGGTAAGGAGGGGGTCGACGGTTCGTCCGTCAGAGGGCTTACATACCTGCAAAACGGCCATTTTCGGCGACGACCGAGCCCCTCCTGGTGAAGGACGGCCTTGAGGGTTTGTAGGGTCAACCCCGTCTTGCGCCGGCGAAAACTTCCTGCAAATTGCTCCCTTGTCGCTTCCGGCCTTCGGCAGATGGTGTGGTGTCGCAACCGGCAACTACCCTCAAGTATCGGGGCGCCCCGACTCTATCCGACGCGGCGGGTAGAGTCGGCGGCATCGGGGCGGCCGACGGGTCGTCGCCGGCCAACGCCTGATGCAGGCCACGAGCGACATCCTTCTCGGCTGGCAGCACATCAGCTCTGGCCTCGACGGCAAAGAACGCGACTTCTACGTCCGCCAGCTCAAGGACTGGAAAGGCTCGTTCGCCTTCGAAGCAGCCGTTCCTGCGGGCGCGGCCGCCTACGGAAAAGCGTGCGGCTGGACACTCGCCCGCGCCCATGCCCGCTCCGGCGACCGGGTCGCGATCGCCTCCTACCTCGGCAAGTCAGAAGTCTTCGACCAGGCGATCGCCGCCTTCGCCGAAACCTACGCCGACCAGAACGAACGCGACTACCGGGCACTGCAAGACGCCGTCAGTGAAGGCCGGGTCACCGCCCAAACAGGCCTCTGACCGCCCTGCAGGGTGACAGCGAAGGAAGTCGTTCAGACCAAACGGGAAGGAGACGGATTCATGGAGCAGCAGTCGCCGTCGGGCGAGTCCACAGTGCTGGCGTATCTCGATCGCGAGGTCGTCCAAACGCTGAAGGACTTCAAGGATCCAAGCCAGGAGTGGCGCAGGCTCTTCTCGGAGCTTCTGGGCACGTTCTTCCTCGTCCTCGTCGCGGCGGGTGGCGGGATGATGGGTCAGGCGTTCCCGGACACGATCAGCCGCACCGCCGCGGTCGTCGCGCCCGGGCTGATGGTGATGGCGATCATCCTCTTCATGGGCAAGGTCTCCGGCGCGCACCTGAATCCCGCCGTCAGCCTCGCGTTCTCGCTCCGTGGCGATTTTCCCTGGCGACGGGTGCCCGGGTACATCGGCGTGCAGCTGATCGGTGCGACGCTCGCGGCGCTGTTCCTGCACGCAGTGATCAACGTCTCCGCGACCTACGGCTCGAACTACCCGGCGGCAGGCTATTCGGCCGGAGATGCGTTTCTGATGGAAGGGGTGCTGACACTGGGGCTCGTCAGCGTCATCCTCGGCACCGCATCCGGCGCACAGAACATCGGCATCTTCGGAGCGCTCGGAGTGGGCGCCTACATCGCTCTTGCCGGCCTCTGGGGAAGCCCCATCTCCGGCGCGTCGATGAACCCTGCCCGCACGTTCGGGCCGGACCTAGTCGGAACCGACTTCGCCAGCTACTGGGTCTACGTCGTGGGCCCGCTGGCAGGCGCGCTACTCGCAGTCGGAGCAGCGTGGGTGCTGCGAGGAGCCGGCGGCGGCCGCGCGGGGTCAGCCGCCGCGCAGGGAGACCTGTTCACCGAGGTCGAGCGCCCGGAGAAGGCTTGAGGCGGCCCGCCAGCGGAAGCTGCTGAGAAGCGCTCAGATCGAAAAGCGCTCCGGAGGATTCACAGGGGTTTGGGCATCAGACCGGAGCTGTGCCCAAAGGCGTCGGTATTAACGGCTCGAACGCCGGTTCACTCATGCGGCCAGGTCGTATGCGCCTCTGACGGTCAGCAAGACGCCGATGACTACGAGCGCGATCAGCGCGATGGAGCGTGAGTGCCCCAGCAGCCACTCATTCCACGTAGCCAGGACGTGCGCGGAGCGGTCGGGTGCGATGAGAACGACGACGACAGGTGCGGTGATCGTAACGATCGAGGTGAGGGCGAACACGAGGTATGCGATCACAGGGTCGAGGGTGCCGACGTTCGCCTTGAGGATCTCGGCACCTGCCCCAAGCGTGAGCGCATAGCTGAGCATGACCGCTCCGACGCCGATGCCAAGAAGCCAGTGCATCCGATCGAGACGGTCGAGCCATTTCGGCGGTGAGTGGCTTTCGTCGGCTGCCTCGGCCGGCGGTAGGCACGCGCCGAAACGATCACGATCAGACAGCCGAGCAGGACTTCGACCACGGAGACAGTCCGCGATGGAGTCGTGTGCCTCGAGCTGAAGTCCAGGCCATGCAGCACGAAGACCATCAGAACAGCGAGCACTGCCATCCCGAGGATCCACCCGCAGATGAACGCGATCGCCCGCCGCACACCAGCCGACATGCTCAGCAAGACGATCACAGCGATCACCGAGCCGGGGCTCGTGAACGCGACTGCCAACCCGAGACCGGTGACCTCGGGGGTCAGCGTCCCCACGGCTCTACCGCCTTCGGCACTTTTCGCGCGCGGAGATCGAGGGCCTTCGGCGGGCAGTGGCCGGGGGGCAAGCCCGAACGTCCGGGGGTGGGTGGCGCGTCGCCTTACACCGGAGTTGAAGCAAAGCGGCTTCGAGCAAGAATTGCTCTATTCGAGCGGTCGTGGCGCCTGGGGGGCGGGCACAGTCAGGGGGCGCCGCCAGCGCTGAGGCGGCGCTGGCACGCTCTCCATGCGCGGCCGGCGATCGCGTGGATGCGCCTGGTACCAGTTGACGTAACGATCCGTCAACGGCTTTGCCGAGAGCCCGTGAGCGTAGACGGAGAGGACGATCGTGAAGACCACGGCGACCGTGATCGTCGAGGCGTGCGGCAGCCCCCCGTCCTCGAGCACGATGATCGTGAAGACGATCGAGGCGAGCCCGCGCGGCCCGAACCAGCCGACGAACGCCACCGTCGGCCGTCTGGCGTGTGTCCCGAGCAGCGAGATGGCAACCGGCACCATACGCACCGCCGTGAGGCTGAGAACGCCGTACAGGGCGGCTCGCCATGTGAGGCCGGCGAGCACCGGTCCCACGATGGCCGCGCCGAAGACGATGAAGATCACGCCGTTGGTCAGCTCGCCGAGTTGGTCTACGAAATACGTCTCCCGTCCCTCGATTCGACGGTGGAGGGCGCCAAACGCAAAGCCCGCGACGAATGCGGCGATGAAACCGCTTCCTCCGAGCGGTGCCGCGAGCCCGTAGGCAAGCGCCGCGGTGGCTGCCGGTAGGACTTGGCCCCAGGCGGAGTCCATCAAGCCGCGCTGCAGCGCGAGCCTCGCCAGGAACGCTCCGACGACGCCCGCGATCGCTCCGAAGAGAAGCCCGTAGCCGATCGCCTCGACCACGAGCACCATCGCACTATGGGCGCTCTTCGAGCCAGCCTCGGCGTCGGCGATCCCGAGCGCGATGAACAGCAGGGGCACGCAGATGCCGTCGTTCAGCCCCGACTCGACGTTCAACCCCTGCCGGATGCGGGAGGGAAGGCGCGGATCGGTCACGACCGCCTGCCCGAGCGCGGCATCGGTTGGCGCCAGGATGACGGCGAGAATCAGGATTTCCGCCAGGCCGAACGACCCGAACATCCCCACGCCGAGCGCCCAGCCCGCAAGGATCGTCAGCGGTAGACCGATACAGAGCAGCCGCGCGGGCACGGTGTACTCGCGTCGAAGCGCCGACACATCGATGCGCGAAGCATCGGCGAAGAGCACGAGCGTCAGCGTGAGCTCGGCAAGGATCCGAACCTGCTCGCTGGTCGGACTGAGATCGATCCAGCCAAGGCCCTTGTTCCCGACGATCAGGCCAGCCGAGAGAAAGAAGATGGCCGCGGAGACCGGCGTCCGTTCGAGGGCGCGCGATAGACCGGCATAGGCGATGAGGATTCCGGCGGCGGCGGCGAGCGCCCAGGAACTCACGTCGGGATCCTACGACCTCCCCCTCACGATGCCTCCGCGCCGATCTCGGAGGATGAGCGCATTGCTCGTCGGGAAGACGCGCCCGGCGACGTCGCCTCGGCCCCACGGAGAGACCACGGCAACCGCCTCACCCCTTAGATCGGACCCGATTTCACCTTTACCGAGCGCCCGCAGACGCCGATACGGGTCGGAAGGAGGCGCTATGAGGCAGGTACACGTCATCGCGACCTGGCGGTCCGAGCACCTCGTCGAGGTCGAGGACGAGGACGAGGACGCCCTCGAGAACCTCGTGGAGGTGCTCCAGGCGCAATCGAACGTGCAGCTCGTTGGCTACACGACCCAGCCCCTCCACGAAGCCGTGGACGCGGCGATCGACGAGCTTCTCGACGGGTAGTCCGTACACCGCCGCCACAAATGGGTGTCCCGCTCATCCATGGATGACGATTGGCCCCTGATAGGGTACGCCTCCGAGTCCGGGCCCATGCGGCCGGTCGTGTGCCGGTCGCAAATGAGAGGAGACCCCATGGCATCTACTACCGACAAGCCGGTCGATCTCTACATCGCGGCCTATGCCGACCCGGACGCCGCCCGAGGCGACTGGGACACGATCAAGCAACTCGCCAAGGACGATGTGATCAAGGTCGACGGGCTCGTCCTCGTCAGCCGCCGCTCCGATGGGAAGATCCACGTCGACGACGACTTCCACGAGACCCGCAAGGGTGCCACCTGGGGCTTGGTCGGAGGCGCGGTCGTCGGACTGATCTTCCCGCCCGCCCTGCTTGCCAGCGCGGCGGTCGGCGCGGGTATCGGGGCGGGCGCCGGCGCCCTGGTGTCGCACGGCCAGAAGGAGGAGATCAAGGCAGACGTGGAGGAGACGCTGCCGCTCAACAGTTCGGGCATCGTGGCGTTCTTCGAGGAGCAGTGGGCGGACGACATCGACAAGGCACTCTCCAACGCGAGCAACGTCACGAAGGAGAAGGTCGACTCGGACAGCGCAGACCAGGTCAAGACTGCTGCGACCAAGAACCAGCCGGCTACGACAGCCTAGCCACGAAATCTTCGATAGCTGGTCGGCCAGCGCCGTTTCCCGATGTCGTGGAGGCGGACGGCGCTGGCCCGTTCACAGAGTTGCAGACAACGTGCCCACGGATCGTGGCCGTTAAAACCGGCACTCCCAAGCACGAGAAGATGGCCCACGGCCTCCAGAGGGTGTTGCCTCGCGCCACGTCCCTGCTCGAGCAGTCGAGGCGCTCGGCGCACGAGAACAGCCGCGAGCGGCGAAAGCAGGGTAAGGCCATGCGGCAGGAGGTGCCCCTTGCCTCGCACGCCGAGTACGGGCCGGCTCCCGACCGACCGGATCCCGTCGCCCTGCTGCAGAGCCAGGACGACGTCCGCATCGCCAGCCTGGTGCCGATCCGGTTCGGCCGGATGGCCGCATCGCCCTTCTCCTTCAACGAGATCGACGTCGTGCCCGCTTCGGCGACAGAGAAGCGGACCTCGGCGCCCGTGTGGGGCCGGACGGGATCCCGATGTTCGTACACACCCCCGGGAAGCAGCTGCGCATCCTCACCGCGGGGGACCGGCCCGCCCTCGAAGCCGGCCAGGAGCTGATCGGCCTGCTCGAGCGTCGCTGACGTACACCAAGACGCCTGCGTCGGCCCCGATGCGGCCCGCGGCCGCTGTTAGTCGCGTGTGCTCAGCGTGGCTTCGATCCGCTCGAGGCGAGCCTCGACCCTATGCTCGAATCTCTCCAGTTGCTCGGCAGTCGCTACGGAGTCGTGCCCGCCGCGCTGTCTTTGTTGGCGTGACTGTTCCACGAACGTGCTCGTGATCGACGCGGTGATCACCGTGATGAAGCCGATTCCTAGCAGCATCACGAGCGCTGCCACGATCTGACCGGCCACCGTGTTGGGGACGTGGTCGCCGTAGCCTACGGTCGTGACGGTCTCGACGGCCCACCAGAGACCGCCGCCGAGCGATGGGAAGTTCGTGCGGTCGACGACCGTCATCAGCAGGCCCGCGCCGATCGTGATCGAGGTCGTGATGACGGCGATGACGATCGCGGCCCCTCGGGGGGTCGTGGCGCGTGCCAGCTGACGGTCGAGTTGACGCTCGCCTCGCGTCTCCGATGCCATCGCAGTCGAGTTCGCGTTCCTCGGGGCAGGTCCTTCGAAGGCGTTCGTCGAGCGAAGGGGAGCGAATGCGTCCCGTCGACGATTTAGCGGTTCGTGCTGGAGGGCTCGCCGAGCGCAGCGCGCACCCAGTCGTGCTTGCTCCCCGGGTCGAGGCCGGCGAGGAATTCCGTGCGCGAGCCGTCCCAGCTGTGGCTTGCCCGGTCGGCCGCTCGCGCGGCGACCGTGTGTCGCGTTTCACGATCGTTGCAAGAAACGAGCCCGACGGCTGCGTCCGGTCCAGCCTGAGCGAGGATCGCGTGGGCTGCTTGCTCATCCGATCCGACGTGAGCCTCGTGTACGTGGACGGCGTGGCCCCCGCCTTTCGCGCCTTTCAGCGCCGAAAATAGGCCGATCAGCCCTACCGTCAAGAAGACGGAGACGCGGATCAGGGCGGATGCGAGACTGCTTGCGGTCACGACCCTTGACTGCGTGAGCTTCAGCGACCCGTCGGTGTTGCCGCTAACCACGAACGCTGCGATCGGCGCTTCCTTCGTAGCGTTCCTCACCGCCGGGGTGACCAGAGCGTTGCGCGGTCTACCCCGGCGCGCCGGGCGAGCTGACCGACCCCGTAGCCGTGCGCCAGCCGGAGCGCCCGCCAGTCGCTTCCGGCCTTCGGCAGATGATGTGGTGTAGCAACCGGCGCACGCCGGAGGAGTTCGTCTTCACGGGCCATCCACCGATGGCCTGGAACATTCCGTTCGCCGAAAACCGACCGGCGGGGACGAGGTCGGTGAGACACTGAAAGTGGCCCTGTAGAGCCGCCAGCCTTCCCGACGAAGCCTCCAGTGGCGGGCTGAGGCATCGTGAGCACGTTCGATCCGAGTTCGCGCCCTCAACTAGCCGACACGAGACGTCAAGTCCTGCGGACACGAAGGGCCGCAGGACTTGACGAGGCGATCATGGGCGGAGCAGGCGTTGCATCGGGCGACGCTCGGCCGGGCCTCGCCCGCTGCGTGTGCCCATCAAACGGCCGAGGGGCGTGCCTCCAGGGTGTCTTTGGCGTTGGTTTCGACGTAGCGATCGCGAACCTGCCGATCCCATGCGATGTCGAGGACGAGCAGGATCAGGTTGGCGCCGACGGTCGCTCCGGCGATCGTGGTGACGAGGGCGAACAGCCCTTCGGTTGCGTTGAACCCGAGCCAGCCGCCGACCAGGCCGCCGCCCACTGCCGCCGCGAATCCCGTCGTCTTGGTCTTGGCGGACCAATCGCGATTCACCCACGCAAGGTAGATACCCAGCCCAATCGGCAGGCCCACGGAGAGGACCGCGAGCAGCTCGTCGTCGAGGGGGACGCCGGGCATCGTCGTGATGACGATCAGGACACCGAGGAACCAGCCGCCCAGGCCGAGCGCGATCGGGTACACGGACCGCAGCACCGAGCCGGCCTTGCGTCCGAGGTGTCCCCGCTTGTGCACCCGGCGACCCATCCACAGCAGCGAAAGCACCGCGAGGAGCGCCAGGCCGACCATGGCGCCGGTGATGCCCTTGGCGAGCGCCGTCTGCGTGACCTGGGGCGTGAAGTCGACGGCCTGCGGCTCGTAGAGCGAGTCGTCGACGTTGCCGGTGGCGAGGTAGGTGTTGATCAGGTGAGTGCCGGCTTCCGGCTGCTCCGTCCAGAAGCTGGTCGAGTGCCCGAACCCGGGCAGCACGACCTGCTGGCCGTTCGGCAGGTGCGGGAGGAGCTCCTCCGTCGCCCCCTGCGGCGGCGTCGCGAAGTCGAGCTTCCCGCCGATGAGGAGGGTCTCAACGTTCGAGTCCCGCACGCGGCTGTACTCGTTCTCGTCCGGTGCCGCCGGCCAGGAGTCGGCCAGCCGGCCGTTGCCCCAGAGGAACGTCGTCGCCGCGTCGCCCAGATTCGAATCGGGCGTCCGGCTGCCGGAGGAGAAGGAGTCGGTCGCCGCCTGAGCGTCGAGCCTTCCCGCGGCGGCCATCTGCCCCCAGACGAACGACTCGGGGAACGCGAGGTCGGCCACGAGCGACTGGAGCCAGAAGCCGCTCGCATCTCCGTCGGCGGCCGCGAGCCACGAGCCCAGCGTCATCGGAGCGGAGATCGGCGCGGCCTCAGAGGTCGACTCCACGAGCCCGTAGAAGGAGGCGACCCGCGCGTTGCCGTCCTTGATCGGCAGGAAGAACCAGCGGTCGGGCATGTCGGCGACCGTCTGCCGCATTGACGCAGCGAGGTCGTCCGTCCGCGCACTGCAGCTCTCGTCCTGCGAACAGAGCTCGGAGTAGCGTGCGATCTGCTCGTCGGTCGTCTTCCCGTCCCAGAGGAAGTGCCCCGGCGGGTTCACGGCGACCATCACCGACCGGTGGATGCTCTGCGGGTAGCGCCAGGAGTAGATCATCGCCGTCCGCGTCCCGGCGCTCTCGCTCAGGAGGTCGATGCGCTCGTAGCCGAGCGCCTTGCGCGCGGTCTCGAGGTCGTCGACCTGCTGCGGGAGGCCGTAGCCGGCCAGATCGACGCCGCCGTCCGTCAGCCGGTCGGCGCAGGCCCTGAAACCGTCGCCGTACGCGCGGAACGACTTCTCGCCGAGGAGGTCGGTCGAGTGCTTGAGCGCGGAGACGACCTCCGGGCAGTCGAGCCGGACCGAGCCGTCCACGCCCCGGTAGCCGACCAGCACGACGTCGTGGTCGTCGGCGAAACGGCTGGCGTTGGCGAACTCCATGTTCGTCTTGCCGGGACCTCCTTCGAGGCGGAAGACCGGCTCGGCCGGGTTGTCGGACCTGGCCTTGATGCGCGTCACGGGCAGCGCGATCAGCCGCGAGTCCGGATCGGCCCGGTTCTCGGGCACGACCAGGGTTCCGCAGTCGGCGACGTAGCTGCCCTTCTCCGTTTCGTAGCTGCACGGCTTCAGGATGAGGTCGCCGGGCTGGGCGCCCTTGGGCACGGAGACCGGGTCGGCGTCAGGCGCGAAGCGGAGGTACACGAGACCGAGCATCGCCAGCCCGATGAACGCGAGAGCGACGATCCGTGCGGGTGTGAACACCCGCGTCCGCTCGGCGAGGTGAGTCTTCTTCGAACCGCTTGCTGAAACGGTCATGACGGATTCCTTTCGCGGTTACCCCGGGCCACGAAGGCCCGGGGTAACCGTCGGTCTTAGGCGGAGACGGGGGTCGGCTCGGTCTCGGACGGAGCGTCGGTCTCGGAGACGTCGAGCCGAGGCAGCCACTCGAGCCAGGGCGGCAGGTACCAGTTCCAGTCCCCGAGCAGCTTCATCGAGGCTGGCAGGAGCACTCCGCGGACGATCGTCGCGTCGAGCAGGATCGCGGTCGCGAGCCCGACGCCGAACTGCTTGAACATCAGCATCGAGAGCGTAATGAAGACCGCGAAGACGGCGACCATGACGATCGCGGCGCTCGTGACGACGCCCGCGGTCGACTTGATTCCCTCGGTGACCGCCTGGTCTGTGGACGCACCACGCTGAACCAGCTCCCGGATACGGCTCAGGAGGAAAACGTGGTAGTCCATCGAGAGCCCGAACAGGATCACGAACAGGAGCAGCGGGACCACCGGGTCGATCCCGGCCGTCGAGCTGAAGCCGAGGAGGCCCTTGCCGAAGCCGTGCTGGAAGACGAGCACCAGCACGCCGTAGGCGGCACCCACGGAGAGGAGGTTGAGCACGATCGCCTTGGCCGCGATCACGGGCGACCGGAAGGCGACGAGCATGAGCGAGAAGGCGAACACGAGCACGAACCCGAAGACGAGCGGCAGCTTCGACGTGATGTCGTCGGAGCTGTCCTTCCACTGGGCGGTCAGCCCCGTGACGCCGGCCTCGGTATCCGGAAGTGCACCAACGGTGTTGGGCACGATCTCCTCGCGGAGAACGGCCAGCGAGGCGTTCGAGACCGAGTCGGTTCCCTTGCCGTCGATGGGAATGGTGATGTTCGCGACCGTCCGGGCCTCGTTGACGTCGACCGTGATCGGCTCGTGCATGCGGCCGCTCTCCAGAGCCCGCTGCTCGAGCTTCTGGATCGCCGCCTGCACGGTCGGCGCGTTCACGTCCGGAGCCTCGACGACCACGTTGGCCGGCAAGGCCGTGCCGGGAAACGCCTGCTGCATGCGGTTGTACGTCTGGACCGCGGGCAGCGACTGCGGGAAGGTGTCGGGGCCGGGCTGCACCAGGTGGAGCTGGAACGCAGGAATCGCAAGCGCGACCAGCAGCCCGCCGGCGAGAACGACCGACAGCACGGGCCGGCGAAGCACGCGGTCGATGATCGCGCCCCAGATCCGGCCTTCGCCCTGCTCGCGGCGCCGGCGGCCGACCAGAGGAACGCGAGCCCTGTCGACCTTGTCCCCGAGCCTGGAGAGCAAGGCGGGGAGCACGGTCAGCGAGCCGAGCATCGCGATCGCGACCACCGTGATCGTCGCGAGACCCAACGAGGCGAAGATCCTGTTGCCGGTCAGGAACATGCCGGCCATGGCGGTGATGACGGTGAGGCCGGAGACGAGCACCGCCCGGCCGGACGTGGCGGACGCAATCTCGAGCGCGGCCCGGGGACTGCGTCCTGCGGCCCGCTCCTCGCGCTCGCGTCTCAAGTAGAAGAGCGAGTAGTCGACGCCGACCGCGAGCCCGATCAGGAGCACGATCGCGCCCGCCTGAGTCGCCGCCGGCACGAGCTGGCTGGTCACGGCCACGAGGCCGAAGGTCGCGAAGACAGCCGTCAGCGCGAGCACCAGGGGAATGCCGGCAGCCACGAGAGCCCCGAACGCGATCACCAGGATGACGAGCGTGATCGGGAGGGACAGGAGACCGGCCTTCCCCAGGTCGTCCGCGAACGCCGTCTCGACCGCCTTGACCGAGCTGGCATCGCCGAACTCGCCGATGAAGAGCTGCGGGTGAGCCTGCTGCGCAGCGTCGACCTGGTCGAGTACCGGATCGATCTTCTCTGCCGCCTTGTCCTTTGCGCCGCGGATCTCGAACTCGACCAGCGCCGCGTTGCCGTTCCTGGAGATCTGGCCCGCGTTACCCTGCTCGAGCGGCGAGCGAACGTTCTGAACGACCCCGAGCTTCGAGAGCCTCGTGACGACGTCCTCGACCGCGGCCGTGAAGGCCGGATCGGTCGCCGAGAGCGAGCGGCTCTGAACGAGGACGCTCTCTCCCGCCGGCCGCTTGAAGCCGGCGTCGAGGATCCTGTCCATCCGACCGGACTCGCCCGGCCCGGCCGTGTTCGGGTCGATCGACTTCGTGCCGGCCATGCCGCCGAGGGCGAAGGCGACGAGGACGAACGCGAGCCAGCCGAACGTCGCGGTCTTCCAGTGGTCGGCGCTCCAGCGACCCATCCGGGCCGCGAGGTTCTGAGACTTGGCGAGGGGGGTCATGGCGTCACGTCCTTTCGTGGTCGATTCCATGCCCCGACGGTATGAGCGCGGCCGCGAGGCGGCCTCGTCGCCAGGCGTGATTCGCGCTCGTACCGACCGACGATCCGGCCTCCTACTCAGGTAGGAGGCAGCCGGCGAAGCCGTGGAGTACGTTCACGGCGTGAGG
Organism: uncultured Actinomycetes bacterium; assembly: GCA_963712465.1. Lineage (GTDB taxonomy): Bacteria > Actinomycetota > Thermoleophilia > Gaiellales > Gaiellaceae > CAVQHY01. Next base: position 620,839 of record CAVQHY010000004.1, on the reverse strand, counting down.
AATCTCTCGCTGCTCGTCCGCAGGCACGGATTCGACGCGCTGATCGTGGTCGCGGCCGTCGCCGGCATGCTCGGAGTCGCCTTCCGGCGCGACGACCCGGACGCCCCAACCGCGCCGCTCCTTTTCTCCATCCTGGCGACCGCCGCCATCGTGCTGCCGCTGCTCGGACGCCGCCGGTTCCCCTTCGCTGCACCCGCCTTCGTCTGGATTCTCGGCCCGGCGCTCTCGTTCGTGGACGGGCGATTGATCCCATTCAGCGCGAGCATCTCTGCCGTCGGCCTGGCTGCCGCGTTCCTGCTCGGCAACCTCCGCAACGCCGTGGAGGCGTGGATCGGCCTGGCCATCGTGTTCTGCGGCGCGGCGATCATCGTCTACAACGGCCCGAACCACTCGCCAGCGGAGCTCTTCTTCATCCCGCTCCTCTTCGGGATCGGCTGGCTCGCCGGCTTCGCGCTGCGCGAGCGGGCCGAGCAGGCCGAGGCGGCGGAGGCTCGCGCGACCCAAGCGGAGCGGGCGCGCGAAGCCGCGGCGCGCGTCGCCGTCGCGGAGGAGCGCGCGCGGATCGCACGCGAGCTCCACGACATCGTCGCTCACGCCGTCAGCGTCATGGTGCTCCAGGTCGGCGCAGTCAGGCACAAGCTCCCCGCCGAGCTCGCCGAGGACAGCGATGCCCTCCGGGGCGTCGAGCAGACAGGCCGCACGGCGCTGGCCGAGATGCGCCGCCTCCTTGCAGCCATGCGCCTCCACGGTGACGACGTCGAGCTCACGCCCCAGCCTGGCCTCGACCGGCTCGACTCTCTGGTCGAGGAGGTCAGCCGCGCCGGCCTGCCGGTGCGGCTGCATGTCGAAGGCGAGCCCTCGCCGCTCCCACGGGCGGTCGACCTTTCCGCCTACCGCATCGTCCAGGAGGGCCTGACCAACGCGCTCAAGCACGCGCGCGCCACCCGGGCGGACGTGACCGTCCGCTACCGGCCCGGCGAGGTGCAGATCGACGTGCGCGACGACGGCATCGGCACCGCGACGAGCGACGACCTCGGCCACGGCCTCGTCGGCGTCCGCGAGCGCGTCAAGATCTACGGTGGCGAGATGACCGCAGGAACGGCAAACGGAGGTGGCTTCGTGCTCAGCGCACGCCTCCCGCTCGGTGGCGACCGGCCATGACGATCCGCGTTCTCGTCGTCGACGACCAGTCGATGGTGCGCGCGGGCTTCCGCATGCTCCTCGCCGGAGAGCCCGGCATCGAGGTCGTCGCCGAGGCGAGCAACGGGCTCGAGGCGGTCGACAAGGCGGCCCGTTTCCGGCCCACGGTCGTGTTGATGGACATCCGCATGCCCGAGCTCGACGGGCTCGAGGCCACGAGGCGGATCTTGGCCGCCGACGACGCGGCGCGGGTCCTGATCCTCACGACGTTCGACCTGGACGAATACGTCTACGAGGGGCTCAGAGCCGGAGCCAGCGGCTTCGTCCTCAAGGACGACCCTCCCGAACAGCTGATCGCCGCGATTCGCACGATTGCCGCCGGGGACGCGCTGCTCTCACCAACGATCACGAAACGCGTGATCAAACAGTTCGCCCGCATTCCGCGCCCAGGCCCTCCGAAAGAGCTGGTCGATCTCAGTGAGCGCGAACGAGAGGTCTTTCGCCTGATCGCCCGCGGCCTCTCGAACGCGGAGATCGGTCAGGAGCTGTACATCAGCGAGACGACGGTCAAGACGCACGTCACGCACATCCTCCAGAAGCTCGATCTCCGTGACCGTGTCCAGGCGGTCGTGCTCGCGTACCAAGCCGGATTCTTCGAGCCGGAGGCAGTTCGGTCGAGCGGGAGCGAGAGCCCGACGGCCTGAGCTGCTTCACGTTTCCGATCGCTCGGCCGGCGGGGAGCGATTCAAGTCGACGGCCTGCTCTTTGCATACACGAGAGTCGGCTCGCCCTCCAGATCGATCTCGCTTTCCAGGGCCATGCCGATCCTGGTGGCTACCTTCAGCGAAGCCTCGTTCGCGGGGTCGATCAGGCAGATCAGCCGCGACAGGTGCAGCCGATCGAAGCCGTACTCGAGGACCGCGCGCGCCGCCTCGGTGCCCAACCCCCGCCCCCAATGCGCTCTGGCGAGCAGGTAGGCGACTTCGACTTCCGAGCGGCCGTCGATCGTCCACGGAAGCAGCCCACAGCGACCGATGAGCTCGTCCGTCTGCTTGTCGATTGTCGCCCACAGACCAAACCCGTACCGGCCGTAGTAGACGTCGATGATCCACTCCAGCTCCTCTCGGGTTTCCTCGTGCGTCAGGACGCCCTCGGGGAAATACCTCCTCACCTCCGGATCGCCGTACATCGCTGCCAGCGCACCCAGGTCGTCCATGGTGAGACGCCTCAGGACCAGTCTCTCTGTCTCGAGTATGGTCGTCTCTGGATCAGGCAATCTCACGACTCCTCACGCGGAGCCGAGCGGTGAGATGCGGGCGTGTCCCGCTCAGTCGGCGAGTATCGCCCACGCCCGGATGTAACCCTTGATCGCGTGAATCCGGTTGCTGTCGGCGTCAGCGTGCTCGAGAGCCTTCCGCGCCTTCCACAGGCCGGCGGTCGGCCCAGAGCAGCCGGAGCATCACCGTGTTCCCTTCCCTGCAGCAGTCGAACAACGTTACATCCGTCTCGTGGCTTCCGCCACCAGCCAAGCGGCCCGGATGCCCCGATCCGAGCGTCGACCTCCGCGAGCAGGTGAGCCCCGGCGCGCGCTGACCGCTGACCTGGTGTCGTGCCGGGGCCCATGACCGGAAGCCGACGCTTCAGGAGCCTCGGCCCCCCATCCGATCGCCGTATGTTTGTCACGTTTCCGACCGGTTCCAGCGGTCTGCGGGAAAGGATTTACAGACTCGTTACGAGTGGGCAGCCGCGAGACGACGGCCGAATCCGGCGCCGATTCCGTGATCCGGGTCGTCGGGCTCCGATCACGATGCATCGTCTATGCTCTTGCGCTCGTCCATGGTCTTTCCGTCCAAAGCGTGGGCGTCGAGGACGATCGGAGCCGGACTCGGGGTACGCCCAGGAGGGGAGCCGGGGGTACCGAGGGTGGCCGCGCCTTCGGCGAGCCGGCTCCCCCTCATCGCCCGGTAGCGCGTTTCAGGCCCGCGTGCCGAAGTCGGCGGTCAGTATGGTGATCTCGAGCCCCAGGAAGATCCCGGGCGCGTTCGTCAGGTGCACGGCGGCAAGGCCGATTTCGCTCCAGGCGGGATTGAGCAGGACCCGACGGTGGCTCGGGCTTGCGAGCCAGAGCTCGACCGCCCGCTCTGCGGATACAGACGGCGAAGCCCAGAGGAGGTTCTCTCCCACGCTCCAGCGCTCGGACCCCAGGCCCGGGTAGAAGCGCCCGATCCGCTCCCAGAACTCGGCCCCGTCCAGGGATTCGTGGGCGAAGAATCCGCCGTCTCCCATCTGCCTGGCGTGGACGAGGGCCGCCGCGGCGAGGCCGGACGAGACGCGCAGGGCTCGGAGGCCGTGTTCGCGCCGAACCTCGTTGACCCCGGCCACGGTCAGGGCCTCGATTGCTTCGTCCTCGGTGGGGACACCGCGGACCGTGCCGGCCTGCATCGCCGCGGGCGCGAGCAGAACGAGCGTGACGAGAAGAAGGGCGACCCTCCGGGCGAACCGGGACATCGGTAGGGGTGTCGGCCGGCAGCGCCGGGTGCTTTAGGAGTTGTTCCGCTAGCCGGACGGCGCCTGGGGCGCAGCGGCGACCTCTCGCCGGTAAGCCCAGACCTCCCGAAACACGGCCTGGATGCCCCCGGCCACGGGAATCGCCGCCAGGACGCCGAGGATCCCGGCGAGCTCCGCGCCGATCAGCACGGCGACGAGCACGGCGAGCGGCGAGAGCTGCACCATCCGCCCGTAGATCAGCGGCTGGAGCACGTGATTCTCGAACTGCTGGTAGACGAGGAACAGCCCGAGCACGATCACGCCGCGCACCCAGCCGAGCTCGAGGCTGGTGACCGTGACCACGATCACGGCCGCGAGCGTTGCGCCGACGAGCGGGATCAGGTCGAAGAAGGCGACGATGACCGCGAGCGCGAGCGCGAAGTCGGAGCCGATGATCCAGAGCGTGATCCCCATGATCGTGCCGGCGATCACGCTGATCACGAGGTTGCCGGTGACGTAGCCGCCGACCGTGCGGTAGACGTCTCGTCCGGCGCGCTCCCAGCGTGGACGGGCGGTCTCCGGAAGCAGCGACAGCTGCCAGCGAATCGTGCGCGGGCCCTGGATGAGCATGAACAGGGTGAGGAACACGACCGCGATCAGCGAGATGACGGCCGAGAGCACGCTCTTCGCAACGCCGAGCCCGCGCTCGGTGATGCCGAAGATCCCGCCCGCGCCTCGTTGTTCGACCGCCTCCTTGACACGGTCGACGATCTGGTAGTCGCGCTGGAGGAACCCGAGCGGCCCCTCGCCGGCCGTGAGGTCGGAGACGAGCTCGGGGATCGCCTCGACGAAGTCCGTCACCTGCGAGACGAGTGGCGGAATCGCGACGTAGGCGAGGCCACTGATGACGAGCACGGTCAGCACGAGCACCAGGAGCGCCGCGAACGCACGGTTGAGACGGCGCCGTTCGAAGAACTCGACCAGGGGATTGAGCGCGGCGGCGAGGATCACCGCCGCGAGCAGCCAGAGGAGGACTCGCCAGAGCTGCCAGGCGAGGAAGACCGTCCCGACCACGAGCAGCGTGAGCGAGAGCACGAGCAGGATCGTGCGGGTGCGAACCGAGATGACCCTCTCGGGGCCGGCCACGGGCCAAGGATCCCTGAGCGGCCGGACGGCGGCCGCGTGGCCGGGAGCCGATGATCGCAATTCCGGACGGAGTGGTTGCCGAGATCTTGTGCGGCGCGCGCACAAGGGGTCTGACCCCTTGTGCGCGTCTGTGACGAAGTCCGTTGGCATCGCCGCACGCGGGTACGATCGGTTCGTTGGCTGCAAACGACGACCCGGTCGTCCTCGTCGGCGGCGTGAGAACCGCGATCGGCCGCTTCGGCGGCGTGTTCAAGGACGTTGACGCACATCACCTGGGCGCGGTGGCGATCCGGGAGGCGCTGGCGCGGGCGGGCGTCGAGCCCGTCGACGTGGACGAGGTCGTCATGGGCCAGGTCGGGCAGGTGGGGCCCGACGCCTACAACGCGCGACGGTGCGCGATCGAGGCGGGAATCCCGCCGGCCGCGACAGCGATGAACGTCAACCGGCTGTGCTCGTCAGGGCTGCAGGCGATCCTCAGCGGTGCGCAGGAGATCCTCACCAGCCAGGCCGACGTCGTCGTCGCGGGCGGGGACGAGTCGATGAGCCGTCAGCCGTTTCTCGACTACCACGCGCGGGACGGCTACCAGCTCGGCTCGCGCGAGCTCGTCGACGGCACGCTCTCGCTCGTCACCGATCCGTTCGGCGGCTACCCGATGGGTGAGACGGCCGAGCGTGTCGCGGAGCGGCACGGCGTCTCGCGCGAGGAGCAGGATCACTTCGCCGCCCGGAGCCAGCGTCTCGCCGGCCGGGCGCTCGCCGAGGGCTGGTTCGAGCAGGAGATCGTCGCGGTGACGCCGCCGCGCGCGTCCGACCCCGTCATCCGCGACGAGCACCCTCGTCCGGAGACGACGGAGGAGATCCTCGCGTCGCTCCCGCCGGTCTTTCGAAGCGACGGCACCGTGACGGCCGGCAACTCGGCGGGCATCAACGACGGCGCCGCCGCGGTCGTCCTCATGCGAGAGTCGGAAGCACGTAGGCGAGGCTTCGCCTCCCGCCTTCGCCTGCGCTCGTGGGCCGCGAGCGGCATCGAGCCGGAGGTGATGGGCTATGCGCCGGCCCTGGCAATCCCAAAGGCCCTGGAGCGCGCCGGCATCTCCCTCGACGACGTCGACCTGGTCGAGCTGAACGAGGCCTTCGCCGCGCAGGCGGTGGCCGTCGTCCGCGACGTCGGGCTCGAGCTCGAGAAGGTCAACGTCGCCGGCGGCGCGATCGCGCTCGGCCACCCGGTGGGCGCCACCGGCGCGATCCTCACCGTCAAGCTCATGCACGCCCTGGAGCGCCTCGGCGGCCGGGTCGGAGTCGTGACAATGTGCATCGGCGGCGGCCAGGGAATGGCTGCTGTGTTCGAACGACCCGAGTGACCATCGTCCCCAAGCTCTCCCAGGCCCGAATGGCAAAGCTCAGATTCACCATGACGATGTCGCTCGACGGATACGTGGCAGGTCCCGGCCAGAGCCTCGAGAACCCGCTTGGCGAGGGCGGGCTCGGGTTGCACGACTGGGCGTTCGCGACCCGCAGCTTCCGCGCGGCGCATGGGATGGACGGAGGCGAGACCGGGCTCGACGACGATCATGCCGCGGCGTGGAACAGGAACATCGGCGCAACGATCATGGGGCGCAACATGTTCGGGCCTGTGCGCGGGCCGTGGGGCGACGACGCGTGGACCGGCTGGTGGGGCGACGACCCGCCGTTCCACACGCCCGTGTTCGTGCTCACGCACCATGCGCGGGAGCCGCTGGAGATGCGTGGAGGCACGACCTTCCACTTCGTCACCGAAGGTATCGAGCCTGCGCTCGAGCGGGCAGCCGAGGCGGCCGGCGGCCGGGACGTGTCGCTTGGCGGCGGCGCCGCTACTGCACAGCAGTACCTTCGTGCGGGCCTGATCGACGAGATGGAGATCCACGTGGTTCCCGTGTTCCTCGGCGGCGGCTCGCGCCTGTTCGAGAACCTGGACGGCGGCCCGGCGGGGTACGACTGCGTCGGCCTGGTCAGCTCGACCGCCGTCGCTCACTACACCTACGTCCGGAAAGACGGCGGGTAGAACTCGGCGGGCTCCCGCGCGGCCTCGAGGGCCGCGCCGAGACGGAGTACGGTCGGCTCGTCGAAGCGCCGACCGACGAGCTGCACGCCGATGGGCAGGCCGTCATTGCTCAGCGCGAACGGAACCGACAGCGCCGGCGAGCCGGTCAGATCCCAGGGGATCGTCGCGCGCATGACCGCGCGTGCCATGTCCGTGCGATCGCCGATGGTGAGCTCCTCGAGGTCGTGTGGATGCGCCGGAACAGGCGTGGTCGGGCAGAGCAGCGCGTCGTACCGGGTCAGGAGCTCGGCGATGTCGCGCCGGAGCCCCTCGACCTCGGCCTCGGCGAGGAGGTACTTGTCGCCGGGGTCGCGGGGGAGCGACAGCCGACGGCGGAGCATCGGGTGCAGCTCGTCCTCGTGCCCGGCGACCAGCGGGCCGAGGAGCACCGAGCCCTCCGCGCTGTAGAGCGTCATCGTCAGCCTGTTGCAGTCGCGCAACTCGAGCCAGGGAAGGTCGAGCTCCTCGACCTCGCAGCCGCGCCCCGCGAGGGAGGCCGCCGCCCGATCGACCGCCGCAGAGACCTCGTCGTCGACAGGCCCGAAGCCGGTTCGCGACAGCGAGGCGACGCGAAGCCCGGCGACCTCCATGCCGACCTCGATCGGCGGGGCCTCGACCGGCACCGACCACCAGTCGAGCGGATCCTCTCCGGAGAGCACCGAGAGCGCGAGTGCGACGTCGCGTACCGACCGCGCCATCGGACCGACGTGCATGAAGCGGAGGATCACGTCCGGCCAGTGGCCTGTGAGAGGCACGCGGCCGTGCGTGGGCTTCAGCCCGACGACGCCGCAATGGCCGGCGGGCAGGCGGATCGAGCCGCCGAGGTCGGAGCCGAGCCCGAGCGGCGAGAGCCCGGCCGAGATCGCCGCCGCCTCGCCCCCGGACGAGCCGCCCGCGGTGCGCTCCGCATTCCACGGGTTGACCGTCCGGCCGAAGACGAGGTTGTCCGTCTCCCACCAGAGAGCGAACTCGGGCAGATTGGTCTTGGCGAGCGGGACCGCGCCCGCCGCCTTCAGCCGGGCCACGGCTGTCGCGTCGGCGACCGGCACGAGGTCGGCGAAGAGCTGCGAGCCGCGGGTCGTCCGTACCCCGGCCGTGTCGATGCAGTCCTTGATCGTGAACGGGACGCCGTGAAGCGGGCCCAGCTCGTCGCCGCGCAGGATCGCCGCTTCGGCCTCGCGCGCCCCGCCCAGCGCGTCCATCGGCGTCACCACGGCGTTCAGCCGCGGGTTCAGCTCCTCGATCCGCTCGAGGTGCGCCTCCGCCACCTCGACGGGCGAAAGCTTGCGCTCGCGGATCAGTCGGGCAAGCTCGGTCGCGTCGAGGAGGCTGGCCACGAACATTCGTCTAGCCGCGCAACGACGCCCAGGGCTCCTCGCCCGAGACGTCGACGAGCTCGTAGCCGCCCTCGCCCATCGCCGGGCCGAGGAACACCTGGAGGTGGGCGTCCTCGCTTCCCGTGTTGAACGATGCGTGGACGGCCCCCGCGTCGATGTAGACGGAGTCACCCGCGCCGAGCTCGTGGCTCTCGCGCTCGATCCACTGCTCGATCCCTCCCGCCTTGACGATGATCATCTCCTCCTGATCCGGATGCTTGTGGAAGTCGTGCCCCTTGCCGGGCGCGAGGACGACGTCGAGGACGGCGAGCTGCTTGGAGCCCGTGATCGGTGGGACGCAGCGCCAGCCGACCTCGCCCCAGTCGAAGCTCTCCTGGCGAACGTCGCCTGCGAGGACGAACCTGCTCATGTGATCTCCTTTGCTCGCGGGCGGGGCAAGCCCCGCCCCTACGTGAATACCGGTATCGCCTTGAACCGCTTCATGTTCTCCGTCATCGCGATCTCGGTCGGCAGGCGCTCCATGCTCGACGCGCCGAAGAAGCCGACGACTCCGGTCGTTCGCTCGAGGACGTACGCCGCGTCCTCGGGGTCGGCGATCGGGCCGCCGTGGCAGAGGACGAGGACGTCCGGGTTCACCGCCCTGGCCGCGTCGTGCATCGCCTGGATCAGGCCGACGCACTCGTCGAGGGTCCTCGCCGACGTCGCGCCGATCGTGCCCTTCGTCGTCAGCCCCATGTGCGGCACGAGGACATCCGCGCCCGCCTCGGCCATGGCCACCGCCGACTCGACGTCGAAGACGTACGGGCACGTGAGCAGATCGAGCTCGTGCGCCTGCCTGATCATCTCGACCTCGAGGCCGTAGCCCATCCCCGTCTCCTCGAGCCCCCGACGGAACGTGCCGTCGATCAGGCCGACGGTCGGAAAGTTCTGGACACCCGAGAAGCCGATCCGCGCAAGCTCGGCGAGGAACACCGGCATCAGCCGGAACGGATCCGTGCCGCAGACACCCGCGAGCACCGGCGTCTCCTCGACGATCGGGAGCACCTCGGACGCCATCTCGACGACGATCGCGTTCGCGTCGCCGAAGGGCATCATCCCGGCGAGCGAGCCCCGGCCGGCCATGCGGTAGCGGCCCGAGTTGTAGATGATGATCAGGTCGCCGCCGCCCGCCTCGGCGCACTTCGCCGAGAGCCCGGTCCCGGCGCCGGCGCCGATGATCGGCCTCCCGGCCTCGACCTGGGCCCGCAGCCGGGCGAGGGCATCCGCGCGCGTCACGGGGTCAGAGCTTCCTGGCCTGGCGATGGCCCTCGTACACGGCCTCGTACGTGCCGCGCGGCGCCGTCGCGTCCCCGATCGTCTCGCAGCTCACGCCCCGCTCCACGAGCAGCGCCTGAAGGCCGTTCTCGGACTGTCGCCCGGTCGCCATCACGATCGTGTCGGCCGTCAACGTCAGCTCGTCCTGCTCACGATGGACGTTGTAGAGCGTCACCGAGCTTCCATCGATCTTGCGAACGAACCGATCGCAGAGCATCTCGACGCCGGCCTCGTAGAGCTTGGGCAGGATCCAGTCGAGGTAGACGTCGAGGATCGTCTCCATGCCGACCATCGGCCAGCGCGTGACGAGCTTGACCGACCCCGCTCCGCGCTGCGCGAGCGCTACGGCCGTGAGCGGTGCGACGACGTCCTGCAGGTCGTCGAGCACGACGACGTCCCCGGTCGGCTCCACGGCCCCCTCCGCGACCTCATCCCAGCCGACGCAGGCTCCCGTCTCCCAGCCCGGCAAGGGGCCGGCCGTCCACCCCTGGAAGCCGTCGCGACAGATCCGCGCGCCGGTGGCGACGACCACGTGGTCGGGCCGCTCCGCGGCGAGGACGCCGTCGAGGGTCTCGGGCGTCACGGGCGACGAGACGCGGATCTCGGCGCCGTTCTTTGCGCTCTGATCCGCGAGCCACGTCGCGATCCGCCCGTACTCCTCGCGGCTCGGGAGCAGCGACTGGACGCGCACGTGGCCGCCGGGCTCTGCCTTCGCCTCGAGGACGGTCACGTCGTGGCCTCGGGCCGAGGCGACGCGTGCGTACTCGAGCCCCGCGGGGCCGGCGCCGACGACGAGGACGCGTCGCGGATCGGACACCCGGACGAGCGTCCCCTTCCCCCACGCGGCCTCGCGCCCGATCTCCGGGTTGTAGACGCACTGGACGCGCCCGCCGACCGACACGCTCTTCCAGCACCAGTTGGCGGCGACGCAGCGGCGGATGTCGTCCGAGCGCCCCTCGGCCGCCTTGACGGCCCAGTCGGGGTCGGCGAAGAGCTGTCGGGCGAGGCAGATGGCGTCGCCGTCGCCCGCCTCGAGCAGCGCCTCGGCAACCTCGGGCGTCGTGATCCGGCCGACGAGCAGCACGGGCTTCGACGAGACCTCCCGGATCGCGCGGGCGTAGCCGCGCTCCCAGCCTGGCTCGAACTCCATCGGCGTGTGGATGAACGCGTGGTGCACACCCGCGGTGACGTTGACGTAGTCGACGTCCGCCTGCGCCTCGAGATCAGCGACGATCCCCGTCACCTGCTCGAGCTCGAGATCGCCGGGCCAGAACGACGTCGAGTTGATCCGGTAGCCGAGGAAGCGCTCGTCGCCGATCGCGGCCCGGATCCGGCTCAACGCCTCGAGCGGGAAGCGCAGGCGCTTCTCGTACGAGCCTCCCCACCCGTCCGTCCGCTTGTTGTAGAGCGGCGAGAGGAACTGCCACGGGAGGTAGCCGTGGCCGAGATGGAACTCGACGCCGTCCAGCCCGGCGGCCATGGCGCGCGATGCGGCGCTGCCGTAGGCCTCGAGCACCTCTTCGATCTCGCCCTCGTCCATCTCCTTCGGCGTCGAGGCGCCCGGAAACTCGCCGAGCGGCACCTGGCTCGGCGAGAGCGAGTACCACGTCGCGTCGGGGTCGTAGTGCGCCGCCTGCTTGTAGCCGATGCCGCCGCGGACGCCCGAGTGCCAGAGCTGGATCGCGAGCTTGCAGCCCTCCGCGTGGACGGCGTCGGCGATGCGTGAGAGCGGCTCGATCTGGCCGTCGTCGTGAAGCTGCGGCATCAGCAGCGGCGCCGAGAGCGAGCTCGGATGGACGTGCGCGGCGCCGATGATGATCAGCCCGACGCCGCCCTTGGCGCGCTCGGCGTAGTAGGCGGTCGCCATGTCGGTGAAGAGGCCGCTCCACGGATCCGACACCCACGTCGGGCACGTCGGCGGAAACACGACCCGGTTCTTGACGACCGTGCTCCGCAGCTGCCACTCGGAGAAGAGACGAGGGTAGGGCGTCACGACGAGCCGCTCCACTCCCCGTGGAGCTCGTCGAGCCGGTTGGCCATCGCCAGCGCAAACGCTGGATCGTTCACGTCCAGCTCGAGCTCGTGCACCTCGACGACGGCCGGATCGACGTTCTCGCGCAGAGCGGCGATCAGCGCCTCGTCGGCCTCGGGGTCGTGGAAGACCTGGCCCTCGGTCGCGATCGCCGACACGCCGCGCAGGGGCACGAACAGCGCGGTCGGCCCCGTCGCCGCGTTCAGCTTGCGCGCGATCCGCCGGCCGAGCTCGGCGCACTCCTCGGGCGTCGTGCGCATCAGCGTGATCGTCGGGTTGTGGACGTACAGGTTCCGCTCGCGAAACCGCTCAGGCACCGACTCCATCGGCCCGAAGTTGACCATGTCGAGCGCGCCGAGCGAGACGACCTGCGGGATTCCGAGCTCGCCCGCCACCTCGAGCCGCTTCGGATGTGCCGGAAGGACGCCGCCGACGAGCTCGTCGGCCAGCTCGGTCGTCGTCACGTCGAGCATCGCCGTGATGAAGCCGGCGCGGGCGAGCTCCTCCATCGACTCCCCGCCCGTTCCGGTCTGGTGGAAGACGAGCACCTCGTACCCGAGCTCCTCGAGCCGCTCGCGCGCCGCGGTTACACACGCGGTGGTCACGCCGAACATCGACGCGCCGACGAGCGGCTTTGCGCTCGCACCTCCTGGGACGGTCACCTCCGCCATGCCCGCGATCGCAGCGGCGGCGTTCGACAGGATCCGCTCCGAGATCCGGTTGATCCCGGCGATGTCGACGACCGAGTACATCATCGTCACGTCCGAGGCCCCGACGTACGGCCTGGTGTCGCCCGAGGCCACGGTCGAGACCATCAGCTTCGGGACGCCGACCGGAAGCCGGCGCATCGCATGCGTCGCGATCGCGGAGCCGCCCGAGCCGCCGAGGCCGGCGATCGCGTCGAGCCTCCCCTCGGCGTGGAGGCGCGCGATGATCTCTGCCGCTCCCCGCGCCATCGTCTCGACTGCGGCGCCGCGATCACCGGCCTCGGCGAGCGTCTTCACGTCCGCGCCGACCGCGCCGGCGACCTCCTCGCGCGGGATGTCGGGCTCCACGAGAGGAGGGCCGACGATCCCGGCGTCGACGAGGACGACGTCGCAGCCGTGTTCGCGGAGACGGTCGCGCAGGTACGCGTACTCGACGCCCTTCGTGTCGAGCGTCCCGACGAGGACGACGGTCGGCATGGTGGCGGGGAGCTTACTCGGCGTGCTCGACCCGGGTGACGCCGAGGAAGCGCTGCTGGAGCTCGGGGTCGGTCTGGAGCGCCGTGGCCGTGGTCTCGGTGAAGATGCGGCCGGCGACCATGACGAGCTGGCGCTCCGCGACCGCGGTCGCGACGCCGAGGTTCTGCTCGATCAGGAGCAACCCCACCCCCTCCTGCACGAGAGTCCTGAGCGTGTCGACCATCCCTTCGACGATCGTCGGAGCGAGCCCTTCCGACGGCTCGTCCATGATCAGGAGGGTCGGGTTTCTCAGCAGTGCGCGGCCGATCGCGAGCATCTGCTGCTCGCCTCCTGACAGCTGGGTCGCGCCGACCTTCTTGCGCTCGGCCAGCCTCGGGAAGAGCTCGTAGATCGAGTCGATCGTCCAGCGCGCCCCGTTCTTGCCGGCCCCGAGCATCCGGAAATGCTCGTCCGTGGAGAGCGAGGGAAACAGCCTGCGCCCCTGGGGGACGTAGCCGATGCCTGCGCCCGCGATCTTGTACGGCGGCTTGCCGCCGAGCTCCTGGCCGCGAAAACGAATCGATCCCTTCGCGCTCGGAGGAGCGAGCCCCATGATCGCGCGGCAGAGCGACGTCTTGCCCATGCCGTTTCGCCCGATGATCGCCACGGGCTGGTCGGCCAGCTCGAATTCGATCCCCTGCAGGACGTGGGCGCGGCCGTAGAAGGCGTCGAGGCCGCTGACGGAGAGCACGACCTCACTCGTCGTCATAGTGGCCTCGCCCCAGATAGAGGTCGTGCACGAGCTGGTTCGCGCGGATCTCTGCCGGCGTCCCCTCGACGATCACCCGCCCGTCGTGCATCATCGTCACGTACTCGCCGACCGTCAGGGCGACGTCCATGTCGTGCTCGATCAGGATCAGCGTGATCGAGCGGTCGAGCGCGAGCAGCATCTCGGTAAGGCTCGTGCGCTCCCCGCGCGAGAGGCCGGCTGCGGGCTCGTCGAGCATCATCAGCTTCGGCTCGCCGGCGAGCGCCATCCCGACCTCGAGCTGGCGCTGCTCCCCGTGCGAGAGGGAGCTCGCGGGCGAGCCGAGCGTGCCCGCGAGGCCCACGCGCTCGGCCGCCTCGCGGGCACGGGCTCGCAAACGACCGTCACGGCCGCGCAGGCCGACCGGGCGCAGATGCCCACCCTCGACGCCGACGACCGAGAGGTAGAGGTTGTCCTCGACGGAGAGGCCGAGGAAGAGGCGTGACGTCTGGTAGGTGCGGGTCAGCCCGAGCCCGACGCGCCTGCGGGCGGGCTCGACGGTCACGTCGCGCCCGAACAGCTCGATCGACCCCGTGCTCGGCGGGAACTCGCCCGCGATGACGTTGAAGAGCGTGGTCTTGCCGGCGCCGTTGGGGCCGAGGACGGCCCTGCGCTCGCCGGCGACAACCTCGAGGTCGACGTCGCGAACGGCCTGCACGCCTCCGAAGCGCCGGCCGACCCCCCGCAGGCGGAGAATCGGCTCGGCGCTCTCGGAAGCAGGCGCCGCTACGGACACGGCGCCTGTGGGTCGCTCGGGCTCACTGCCCGAGGTTCTCCTTCGTGATCTCCGCGGTCCACGGTCCGGGCTCGCCCTGCGAGCCGCATTCCGGGTTGTCGCGGTCGGGGGTCGGTGTCCCCACGTCGAATGCGCCCGCGAACGACTGGTCGACATCCACGGCGGTCGCGATCGTCTTGACCTCGATCGTCCCGTCGCCGTTGTCGTCCGTGAGCTGCTGGAGGTAGTTGTTGGCAATTGCCTGGCGGTTCTCGTCGAGCTTGATCTGCCCGAACGCGGCGTCGAGCACCACGTCGCCGAGCGCCTGCCGGAAGGCCTCCTGGCCGCCGGAGAGATCGCCATTGACCGCCTCGAGCGCCTGCAGGACCGCCTCCGTGTTGTTGTAGTAGTTGTAGAAGAACACGCTCGGCACGTTGACGCCGAAGTCCGGCCACGCCGCGTTGGTGCGATCCACCAGATCCTGGTACTTCGGATCCGTGCTGTCGCCCGCGGTCGGGCCGGCCGTCACGACGCCCTTGATCCGGTCGCCGAGCTCCTTCTGGATGATCGGGTCGGTCATGAAGACGCCGCCCATGATGTCGTCGGCAAGGTTGCCCTTGAGCTGCGTGTACTGCTTGACGAACGCAACCGTGCCGGTACCGCCGACGGCGAGGAAGAAGCCGTCGACGTCGCTCGGGATCTGCGCGATGAACGACGAGTAGTCCTCCTCGCCGAGCGCCGGCCAGAGCCGCTGGGTGATCTTGCCGCCCAGGGAGCAGAACTCGGCCACGAAGCCCGCCACCTGCGTGTACGGGAAGTCGTAGTCGTCGCCCATCGTCACGGCCGTGCGCCAGCCGAGGACGTTGTAGGCGTAGGCGCCGAGGCCCGCGGTCCACTGCGCGCCGTCCGTGTTGAAGCGGAAGAAGTTCGGCGACTGGACCTTGAGCGTCGTGTCCTGGGCGCCGGACGTGCCGTTCACGAACGTCTTGTCGGGGACCTCCTTCGAGTACTCGGCGACGGCGATCCCCTCGCTGCCGGAGAGCGGGCCGATGAGGATGTCGACGTCTTCCTGCTCGATGAGCCGCTTGGCCTCGGAGAGCGCCTTCTCCGGCGTCGCGTCGGAGCAGCCGGTGACGATCTCGACCGGGTGCCCGGCGACGACGGCGTTCTCGACGCCCTTCGTCGGATCGGTCGGGTCGACTGGGGTCGCTCCCCGGTCGATCAGAGCTAGCTCGGTGCCACCCACCGTCTGGCCGTAGAACGGCCCGAACGCCCCCTCGCAGGTCGAGAGGTGACCGATCTTGATCGGCGTCCCCTCGCCTTCGCTGGTCGCGGCGCCGGTCGCTGCACCCGTGTCCGCGGGAGCGGCGGTCTCCGCCGGCGGTGCCGGCGGCGCGGCTTCCTCGTCGTTGCCGCCGCCGCACCCTGCGAGCGCGACGAGCGAGAGCGTGAGGACCGCCAGAAGCCCAAGCAGCTTCAGGCGGCCGTTGCCTTGATTCCTGTCTGCCATCCACATCTCCTTTCGTACCCCCGACTCCCGGTTATCAGTACGAGCACCTGGGCGTGGTCATGATCCGCTCGATCGAGCCTCCTCTCCCCGCCCACGGGTCCTAGACGCGGCCTGACGCCGAAAGTTGGGCTCGCCCCGGTCACGAGCCCGGCTCCTGGGCGGGCGGGCCCGGCGGAAGAGGAGCCGCCGGCGACCCGGCCGCCCGCCGCCGCAGCCGGTCGACGAGCCACGTCCAGATGCCGACCAGACCGCCGGGCGAGAGCAGCACGATGACGAGGAAGATCGCCCCGATCACGGTGTTGAAGCGCTCGCCGATCAGCTCGCTCCCGCGACTCCAGTTGTCGAGGACCGCGAAGACGAGCGCACCTACCCACGCGCCCTCGAGGCGGAAGAGACCGCCGATGACCGCGATCACGAGCACGTCCAGCGTCGCGCCGATGTTGATCGCTCCCGGCGAGATGCTGCCGTTCCACCAGGTCGAGAGAATCCCCCCGAGCGCGGCGATGAAGGCGCCGACGCCGAAGGCGAGCGTGCGGTGAAGCGCGACGTTGTAGCCGAGCGCCCGCATCCGGGTCGGGTTGTCCCTGATTCCCTGAAGCCCGATCCCGAAGGGCGTCCTGACCAGGTAGCGAATGAAGGCGTACACGGCAATCGCCGTGACCAGCGCGACGTAGTAGAGACGGCTCGGCTGCTGACCCGGGTTGCCGACGAGCCCCGGTCGCGTCACCTGGTTGACGCCGCCGAAGCCCGATAGCTCGGTCACCTTCTCGAAGAAGAGCTGCGTGATCACGCCGAAGGCGAGCGTGATCATCAGGAAGTAAATGCCCTCGCTGCGGCTCGCGATCGCACCGATGAAGAGGCCGACGGCGATGGCTGCGACGATGCCGCCGATCACGCCGAGCCAGGGAGTCCACGAGAGCGACGAGCCCCCCTCCGCGAGGACGAGATTGGCCATCGTGAAGCCGGCGACGCCGAACAGCGCCGTCTGGGCGAGCGAGACCATGCCGCCGTAGGCGGCGAGGAAGATGAGGCTCGACGCGACGACGCCGAGCCACAGCGCCTTGGTCAGGATCTGGTTCAGATAGAAGTCGCTGAAGATGAGCGGGGCGAGCGCCGCGACCACCAGCACGACGACCCCGGCGATCCAACCGATCCCCGGTCGGCCCGATCTCGTCACGCCGGCCTCCCGAAGAGTCCGAGCGGGCGGAACGCGAGCACGAGAACGAGGAGCGCAAACGTCAGGAGCGGCGAGTAGTTCGTGTAGCCGGAGGGGAGATAGACGTCGCCGAACGAGTCGATCAGGCCGAGAAACAGCGCCCCGATCGCTGCACCGCCGAGGCTTCCCATCCCGCCGATGATCACGACGATCAGCGCGATCAGGAGATAGGCGGTGTCGTTGTCCTTGTCGACCGAGATCATCGTCCCTCCGAGCGCGCCGCCGAGCCCGGCGAGGAACGCGCCGATGAAGAACGAGATCGCGAACACCACCTGGATGTTGATGCCGAGCGCCGAGACGATCTGGCGATCGTCGACGCCGGCGCGAACGATCATCCCGAAGCGGGTCTTCTTGATCATCGCCCAGAGCAGGAGCCCGACGACGACGGCCACGGCAAGAACGAAGATGCGGAAGAACCCGTAGCTGATCCCGTACACACCGAGGCTGACGCTCTCGGGGAAGCCGCCGGGGGCGATGATCTCGTCGGCGACGCCCCCGAAATGCGCGAGTGTCTGATCGGCGATGATGATCGAGATTGCGATCGTGATCAGGGCCTGGCGTAGGTTCTGACCCTGGTTCCAACGGAGGAACGCCTGCTGGATGAAGAGGCCGATCACGCCCATGGCGAGCGACGCGACCAGCGCGGCGAGGATCCACGCCCCGAAGCCCGACTCCGAGTCGCTCTCGGTGAGCGTCTGCTGGAGCTCGAAGGCGAAGAAGCCACCGAGCATGTACAGCGACCCGTGCGCCATGTTGACGACGCGCATGAGGCCGAAGATGAGCGTGAAGCCGCTCGCGACGACGAAGTAGAGCCCGGCGAGCGTGAGGCCGTTCATCCCGACGATGACGAAGACCTGCGGGTTCTGCGCCGCCTTGTAGCCGACCCAGGCGAGGACGAGGGCGACGACGAGCACCAGCAGCACCCGCGCGACCGTGTGGCCGAGCCGCGCGTGGACGACCTTCCCCGTACCGACGCCAGAGACGGTTTCGGCGTGCTCGACCATTACAGCCTAGAAATCACCGATCATCGATTACCTCGGGGGCGCGACGACGGTAACAGGCTCCGAACCCGCTTTCAACGGGCCATGGAGCACCCTCTCGCGACCGGCCTGCATCCGCCGCGGGCCGGCGCCTTCCTCCCCGCCGGCTACGGCGCTCCGGCGACGTTGACCGCGAACCGCGCCCTGACGGACGGGGGATCGACGAACGGCGACCACCCCGGCCACGTGCGATCGTCGACCTCGGCCTCGATCAGGGCTGGGAGCGTCATCTTCGTCAGCGCGCCTAGCAGCGCGTCGACGGAGTCCACCCTTGCGCCGGAGAGCCCCGTCAGAACGCCAGCGACGTCGGCGAAGCACGTCGGCGCGCCGAGCGGCTGGCCGCCGGTGATCGAGTAGTGACCGTCGCTCAGGACGACGATGGCGAGGTTGGCGGGAGCGAGTCCGCTCACCGACCACAGCGAGCTCGCACCCATGAGCAGCTCGCCGTCGCCGAGCAGCGCCACAACTCGACGGCTCGGAACCGCGTCCGCGACTCCGAGCGCGCAGGCGAGCGCGCTTCCCATCGCACCGCCGAAGTAGAGATGCGGGCCATCGTTCGAGGCGTTTCGCAGGGCGGAGGTCGCCGTGCCGAGCGAGGACACGAACAGCGCGGCCGGCGCGTGCCTCAAGGCTGCCCTCGCTACGTCAACTGCGTTCACGGCCACCCCCGAGCTCCGGCTCGAGCAGGATCGCGGCGCTCGCCTGTCCCTCGTAGGCAAGCGCGAGGACACCGCCGACGATGCTCTTGACGTCGAGCCTCTCCCGCAGCGAGAACGTCTGGACGCCGAGGGCGTGGAGAAGCGGCAGGGTGGCCCGACCCATCGGCACCTGACTCGGATTGCTCTCGCCGAGGGTGCCGCGCATCGACAGAACGAGCGGTATCCCGAGCCCGTAGGGAATGGCAAATGAGCCGAGCGCATTGAGCGCGTTACCGATGCCGGAGCACTGCATCAACACAGCCGGGCGCTTGCCCGCGACCCGATGCCCAGCGGCGAACGCGATGCACTCCTCCTCGCGCATGAGCGTGTGCGCGGGGAGCTTCCGCGCCCGCAGGCCCGACACGATCCCGTCCAGCCTCGAGTCCGGCACGAGCGCGGCGACGGTCACGCCGCCGTCCACCAGCGCATCTGCAAGCTCGGTCTGCCATTCCAGAGGCCGGGCGAGCACCACCGGCGCGGGGCCGGCCTTCCGCGCCCTAGCCATCAAACGCTCCGGGCTCGCGATCGCTCTCGGTGTGCAGCCGTCGAGCCGTCGCCTCGATCGCGCGGACGATTGCCTCGTAGCCGGTACAGCGGCACAGGTTGCCGGCGAGCGCCTGCCGGATCGCCGTCTCGGACGGGATGGGATCTCGCTGGATCAGCTCGAGCGCGGTCATGACCATTCCCGGCGTGCAGAAGCCGCACTGTAGGCCGTGGTGCTCCGACAGTGCCTCCTGTAACGGATGAAGAGTCTCAGGGCCGCCCACTCCTTCCACCGTCGTGATCTCCGAACCTGCCGCCTGGACCGTGAAGAGGAGGCACGAGCGGACGGAGCGGCCGTCGAGATGGACGGTGCAGGCACCGCACACGCCGTGCTCGCAGCCGACATGCGTCCCCGTGAGCCCGAGATCCTCCCTGAGGAAGTCCGACAGCAGCCGCCGTGGCTCGACCTCACGAACGACACACTCGCCGTTGATCGACAGCTCTACCCGTGCGAGCGCGTTCACGAGACCCCCGTCGCCTGCTGTCGTGCCCGGGCAAGCGCACGACCGACAACCACGCGGGCGAGCTGGCGGCGGTAGGGGTCCTCGCCGGCGGCCGCGAGCTCGTCGACCGCGACGTGAGCCGTCTTGTCGAACTCATCGGCGATAGCGGCCTGCCCGGACAGGGCCTGCTCCGCAATACGTGCCCTGGTCGGAACGCCGGCGAGCCCGGCGATCGAGATCCATGCGGCGACCACGCGCTCTCCATCGAGGTGTAAGGCAGCAGCAGCCGCCATCTGCGCCGAGCTACCGAACCGGTGGGAGACCTCGGCAAACCCCCAGACGGCGCCGTCCAGTAGCTTCGGCACCCGCACCTCGGTGACGATCTCGGTGGGAGCGAGCTCGACCCGATACGCGCCCTGGCAGAACTCGGCGAACCGTGCCGTCCGCTCCCCGCTCGAGCCCGCGATCGTGAGCTCCCCGCCGAGCGCCGCGACGACGGTCGGTGCCTCGGCGGTGGGGTCGGCGTGCACGAGGCTTCCACCCAGCGTCCCCCGATTGCGAACGGCGGGGGCGCCGACGTAGCCGAGCGCGTCGACGAGCAGCCCGCAATGCGCCGCCACGAGCTCGGACTCCTCGAGCGCCCGGTACGTGACCAGAGCACCAATCGCTAGGCAATCGTCCTCGACGCGGATCTCGTTCATGTCCGTGCAGCGGCCGATGTCGACGAGCACCGGTGGCGTCACCTTCCGGAGGTTCATCAGCGGGACGAGGCTCTGGCCTCCGGCGAGGATCTTCGCGTTGCCGTCAGCCTCGTCGAGGAGCTCGAGGGCATGCGCGAGGTTCGAAGCCGCCCTGTAGACGAACGGAGCCGGCTTCAAGCTGGGCCCGACCCGTGGTGCTCCGCGTAGCGCTCCTGCAGCACGCGCCGCTGCACCTTGCCCACGGCGCTCCTGGGAATCTCGTCGACGAAGAGGATCCGTCGAGGGCGCTTGAACACTGCCAGCGAGGCAGTGCCCAGGCAGTGGTCGACGACCTGTTGCTCGGTCAGAGACGGGTCGCCGCGAACGATGAACGCCGTCACGACCCCGCCCCATCTCTCGTCGGGCAGTCCGGCGACACAGGCGTCGGCGACTCCCGGACAGAGCGCGAGCACCGACTCGACCTCCAGCGGATGCACGTTCTCGCCCCCGCTGATGATCATGTCGTCGACCCGCCCGACGACGTAGAGATCTCCGTCCTCGTCGCGGTAGCCGAGGTCCTTCGTGTAGTACCAACCATCCTTGATCGCCTGGGCCGTTGCCTCGTCGTTTCGCCAGTACCCGGCGAAGGCGTCGGGCGCCGTCGCGCTGGCGACGATCTCGCCCAGCTCGCCCGTCGCAGCCTCGACCACGCCGTCCCCCTCGAGCGACAGGACACGAAGCTCCTGGTGAGGCGCACCGCGCCCGACTGTGCCTTGCTTGCGATCGAGGTAGTCCGCGTAGCTCAGGCAGTAAAGCTCGGAGCAGCCGTACACGTTCAGCAGAGGTAGCGAACCGAACGCGTCTCGAAGCTCGGAGACGAGGTCGGCGCGAATGACCATGCCGGCGGTACCCAGGCTACGGAGGGTCGTGAGTCTCCCCGCGTCGAAACCCGGCTCCCGCAGCAGGTCGTGGTACATCGTCGGCACGAGGAACATCGTCGAGATCTCGTGACGCTCGATCAGGTCGAGGGCCTCGCCCGGATCCCATTGACGCTGGATGACGCCGACCCCGCGTAGGAGAACCGTGCTGAGGAGCAGTCGGACGCCCATCGTGTGGTACAGCGGCATGACGGCGAGGATTCGCTCCCCCATCGCCCATGGGAACGCGACCAGGTTGAACAGCGTCGCAGCGATCTCGTTGGCGTGCGTGCGGGGAACGCCCTTGGGGCGCCCGGTCGTTCCGGACGTCAAGAGGATGACGCTCAGATCCGCGTCGGACACGGTCGTCTCGGGCTCCTCGCTCGATTCCGCGCACGCGAGGTCCTCCAGGGAGCGGGTTCCAGGCGGCGCCGACTCGCTCGAGTTAACGGAGAGGAGCAGCGGCGGGGTCCCGTCGCCCACCGCCTCCACAACGGGGAGCGACGGCGACTCGAAGACGAGCCCCTTCGGCTCGACGAGCCGCATGCACTCCGAGAGCTCGCCCGGACTGAGCCGAACGTTGACCGGCGCGTACACGGCGCCGATCCTCTGTAGCGCGAAGTAGACGTCCACGAGCTCGGCGCGATTGCGCACGCAGCACATGACGCGATCGCCATGGCCGACACCGGCGCGAAGGAATGCGTTGGCGAGCCGGTTGACACGCGCGTCGAGCTCGGCGTACGTGAACCGTGAGCCGGAATCGATCAGCGCGAGATCATTCGCTGCCGTGACGGCGGCCCTCCTGAGCGCCTCTCCGATCGTGAGCCCGGCGCTCGCCGTCACCGTCGCCCACCATGCCGGGACCATCTCACGGCGAACCGGCCGTGGCCCGCGCGATCGCGGCCCAGATCGCCGGCGCATCCAGCGGGAGCTCGTCGACCGGGATCCCGAGAGGCCGGAGCGCGTCCGCCGCCGCGTTGGCGATTGCCGCCGGGGTCGGAGCGACGCTGCCGTCGGCGCAGCCCTTCGCGCCGAGCGGTGTGAGCGGCGAGGGGGTCTGCAGCTCACCGAGACGGAGCGGTGGGATGTCGGCAGCGGTCGGACAGATGTAGTCGTAGAGCGTGTCGGCCCACGGGTCACCCTCCGGGCTGTAGCCGAGCTGCTCGAACAGCGCTCCACCGAGACCGTGAGCAAAGCCGCCCCTGCGCTGCCCCTCGACGATCGCCGGGTTGAGGACGGTTCCGGCGTCGTGCACCGACGCGTAATCGGAGATCGAGAGCCTGCCCGTCTCGCGGTCGATCTCGACGACCGCGACATCGACAATGAACGCGTACTGACCGGATGCGTTCACGCGGTCGTTGGCATCCGGTGGCTCGAGCCCGGGAAAGCGAAACGTCGCCGAGGCTTCGCAGCTCGTATCGACGCCGTCCGGAAGTGAGTCCGGATTCCAGTGGGCCGCGCCCGCGACCCTGCGCAGCGACACCTTCCGCGCCGGTGTCCCCCTGACGACGAAGCCGTCGGCGGTCAGCTCGAGGTCCTCTTCGGCAGCCTCGAGGAGATGGGCTGCGATGCCCCTCAGCTTGCCCTCGAGCCGGCGGGCCGCGAGCAGGATCGAGGTGGCTCCCATCGCGGCGAACCTGCTCGAGTACGAGCCGGAGGCGACGCTCCACACGCTCGCCGAGCTGTCCAGGTGATTGGACACCCGCACCCGCTCGTATGGAACGCATAGGACGTCGGAGACGATCTGTGCGGCGACCGTCTCGTGACCCTGACCCTGGCTCAGCGTGCTGATCCCGACGGTGACGCGCCCGGCGTTGTCGATCTTGATCCGCGCGGTCTCCTGGTTGCCTGACTTGGGCAGATACCCGAGGCCCTGACGATCGGCTGTCGGCTCGGCGACGGAGATGTAGCCCATGTTCGACGTGGAGCCCTGGATCACAGCCGCGAGCCCGATCCCGACGAGCCGGCCTTCAGCGCGTAGATCCGCCTGGCGCCGGCGCCACTCGTTGTAGCCCACCAGGCCGAGCGCGCGGTCGAGAACAGCGGCGTAGTCGCCGCTGTCGTAGCGGCCGCCGCTGACCGTGGTGAACGGCATCTCGCTCGAGCCGACGAGGTTCCTGCGGCGCAGCGCCGCGGGGTCGAGGCCGACCTCCGCCGCGATCTCGTCGATCAGCCGCTCGAGACAGAAGTAGTGCTGCGGCCCGCCGTAGCCCCGATTGAGGCCGGTCGGGGCCGTGTTCGTCAACACACACGTTCCGTCGACCTCCAGGCTGCGAAGCTTGTATGCGCCCTGGAAATCGCTGAGCACCCGCACCACGGTGGCGGGCTCGGGGGCGCGAAGGTACGCGCCGACGTTGTCCAGGAGCGACGCGCGGAGTGAGAGGAGCGTCCCGTCGTTCGTGACCGCCGCCTCTAGCCGGCACACGCGATCGGACGCACGCGTGCTCGCGAGCAGGTGCTCGCGCCGATCCTCGATCCACCTGATCCTCCGACCCGTCCGCCGGGCGGCGGCGCAGAGCAGGGCGACGTAGGGATAGATCATCGCCTTGCTCCCGAAGCTCCCACCGCTGTCTCCCGGCGCGACGATGCGAATCTGGTCCTCGCGAACTCGCAGGCCTCTCGCGAGAACGGCGTGCAGGCTGAAGGGGCCCTGGAAGTTGCAGTACGCGAGGTACTCCTCCTGCTCCGCGTCGTACTCGGCCACGATTCCGTAGGTCTCGAGCGGCATGGACACGTACGACGGAAACCGCAGCTCACGCACGACCACCCGGTCGGCCGTCGCGAAGTCGCTCTCGACGTCGCCGTAGGCGTAGCGCCGCTGCCACGCCACGTTCCCCGGGTTCGAGTCGTGAAGCAGGGGAGCGAGCGGCTTCAACGCATCGACCGGATCGACAACGACGGGCAGCACGTCGTAGTCGACCTGCACGAGCGAGGCGGCGTCCTCCGCCACGTACCGATCTCGCGCCACGACGATCGCGACGGGCTCGCCGACGTACCTGACCTTCTCGACCGCGATCGGATAGTAGGGCGGAGCGCTCCTGGCAACACTGGGCAGAACGTCGAGCAGGCTCGCGAGGTCGGCCGCCGTGAGCACGGCGTGCACGCCGTCGAGAGACCGCGCCGCCTCGGCGTCGATCGCCGCCACCCTCGCGTGCGCGTGCGGGCTGCGCAGGATGGCCGCCTCCGACATGCCCACGGTAGCCCGATCGGCGACGAACTGACCACGGCCGCGCACCAGCCGCGCGTCCTCCTTGCGGCGAACCGACCCGTCGTGCAGCCGCGTCACCGTCCGAGGAAGCTCGGCGGGCGCTTCTCTCGCCACGCGGCGAGGCCCTCGGCGTAGTCCTCGGTCGTTCTGAGGGTCGCGTACATCTGGCCTTCCAGGTCGAGCGCCGCCGCCAACGGCGCGTCCGCTCCGGCGTTCAGCGCGAGCTTCATCATCTGGACGGCGGCGGGCGCGAGGCCCGCAACCTGAGCGGCCAGCTCGTCCACCGCCGCGGCGAGCTCGTCCCGCGAGACGCATCTGCTCGCAATCCCCCATGACTCGGCCGTCCTCCCGTCGACCTTGAGCCCGGTCATGCACATCAGCTTCGCCCGGGTGGGCCCGACGAGGCGAAGCAGACGCTGGCCTCCTCCGCTCCCCGGCATCTGCGCGAGACCGATCTCCGGCAGGCCCAGGGAGCTGGTGTCGGTGACGATGCGGAAGTCGCAGGCCAGACAGAGCTCGAACGGCCCCCCGTAGCAGTGACCGTCGATCGCAGCGATGACGGGCTGGGGGATGCGCGTGGGAGCCGACATCGACAGATGCAGACGAGACATCTCGAGCGGCGTCAGCCCTGCGAACTCGCCGACGTCCACACCGGCGGAGAACGCCCGGGTGCTGGCCGAGTCGATGATCAGCACACGCATCCACGATTCGGCGCCGAGCTGCTCGATCTGGGCCGAGAGCTCGAAGCGGGTGGCGTGGCTGAGGACGTTCAGCTGATCGGCAGCGCCGATCGTGATGCGGGCGATCCCGCGGTCCGGATCGCGCTGCACCGCAAAGGTGGTGTCCGTCACGACGGGGACGTGCCCTGTTCCGCGAGCCGGGCGCTCTTGTCCTGCAACCGCGCGAGATACTTGTCGAGCGAGACCACGAACCGCTCGTGCTCGGCAATGCCGACCTGATCGAGCTGATCGAACACCTCGACGTCGAGGCGAAACCGGCGTCCGTCACGCTCGCGGACGATCGCCTGCGCGCGCACCGTCGCGCCCTCGGGCGTGGGTGCAACGTGTCGAACCGAGACCTCTGTCCCGACGGTCGTCTCCCCCGCCGCGAGGAACGGCGTCACTGCCTCGATCGCGGCCTTCTCGATCAGGAGCACCATGGATGGTGTCGACAGGAGGTAGTGACCGCCTCGCTCGGTGCACAGGGACCGGCCCAGGGTCCACGTCAGCTCTGCGCTGTGGCCTACCGCGTCGTCCGGGGTTGCGCTCATGGTGTCCAGCGTACGTATCCCACGGCCGCCGGGTTTGTCAAACGGGCGCGTCGGAGACAGAGCTTGTGTTCGACGGGCATTGCGAGTAGAAGTGCTCGGCAATCGAGGTTCGACGTGCTCGCATCGTGAGTCGACGGATTGTCGAAAGGAGAGACCCGTGAAGGTCATCATCGTGGGCGCCGGCCTGTCCGGGCTGGTCTCGGGCATGCAGCTGCAGGAGGCGGGGCACGAGGTCGTGATCCTGGAGGCCCGAAACCGCGTGGGCGGCCGGGTGCTCACCATCCGCGAGGGCTTCCAGGACGGGCAGTTCGCCGACGTCGGAGCCGAGATCCTCTACGAGGGCCAGACGAACATCCTGCAGCTGTGCGAGCGCTTCGAGCTCGAGGTGACCCCGAAGGGAACGCTCGGCGCGGAGCTTCCGAAGCTCCTGTTCGGCGGGCGCACGCTCGACGGGGCAGCCACCGGGGCAGCGTTCGAGGAGCTCGGCGCCGCCCACCAGCAGACCCCGCCGGTGCCCTTCGAGACGGTCGACGCCTGGGCCCGGCGGAGCCGCCTGTCGGCCACGCCCCACGCGTTCCTCGAGGCGCTGATCCAGATCCAGCCTTCGATTCCCCTGCGTTACGTGGACGCCTTCACCCTCCATCTCGGGCCCGAGGTCTACATGCAGATCGCAGGCGGGAACGACCAGCTTCCCCACCGAATCGCCGAGGGGCTCGACGTCCGCCTCGAGCAGCCCGTTCGCACCGTCGGCTGGTCGAGCTCCGGCGTCACCGTGGAGTCCGATAACGAGACGTTGAGCGGCGATCTGGCCGTGATCGCGGTTCCCGGCCCGCTCACGACAGGGCTCGGGTGGGATCCTCCGCTCCCGGGCGAGAAGGTCGGCGCACTCGTGTCGCTGCGGTACGGGAGCGGCGCGGGCGTCGGGATCCAGTACTCCGAGCGCGACACCGTGCGGGACGCGATGCGAACGGGAGTCTTCACCGACCGGCTACCGAGCTGGTTTCTCGACTTCTCGATCCACCAGTCCGGAGAGCCGATCGTCGTGACCACCATTCTCAGCGCGGAGCGGGAGCCACGGGACCTGGACGCGGAGGCGATCCTTCAGGAGGCCGATCGCACGATGGAGCTGGTGACGGGCCTCCCCGTCACGCGCCTTCACGGCACCGTGGTTAGCTGGACCGACGACCCCTACGCCCGCTGCATCGCCCGGGCCCCGATCGGCGACCAGCGCGAGACGCTGCTCCCGCTGATCAGAGCGCCGCTGGGCGGCCGGGTCTTCTTCACAGGGGAGCACACCGACGATCGGGTCGGCCCCGGCGGCATGGAGGGCGCGATTCGATCGGCCTATCGGGTGGCCGCGGAGGTTCTCGAGGCAGGCTGAGCCCACCCTCGAGTCGCGTCCTGATCCCCGGTCGCCGGCTCTATATGATCGCCTCGAAGGACGCAGCGCAGTCACGAGCGAGGAGGAACTCCATGGCCGAGATTCGCGGCGCCGACCTCGTCGTCGAGTACCTGATTCGGGAGAAGACCCCCTACATGTTCGGCTACGCCGGACACGGGGCGGTCGGCCTTCTGGACGGCGTCTTCGACCGTCAAGACGAGCTGAAGATCGTCTTCCCGCGCATCGAGTCGGGCGCGGGGTACATGGCCGACGCCTACTTCCGCGCGAGCGGTCAGCTCATTCCCGTCTACACGTCCACGGGCCCCGGGCCGATGCTGCTCACCGTCGCCATGGCGAACGCCTTCTACGACTCGTCTGCGTTCATCGCCATGACCGGCCAGGTCGCGACGAGCCAGTACGACTCGGGCGCGCTCCAGGAGGAGAACCGCCACTACCAGGCCGACTTCCCGTCGATCGCCAAGGTGATCACGAAGCGGAGCTTCCAGGCGAACTCCGTCGATGACCTCGCGAAGTTCCTCCCGAAGGCATTCAAGCTCGCGCGCACGGGCCGCCCGGGCCCCGTGCACGTCGAGGTGCCCTACGACCTCTGGATCGAGAAGGCCGACATCGAGGTGCCCGAGCCGGAGGAGCGGTCGCTGATGCTCAACTGGCGGACGCCCGGCTCGCCGGAGGCTGTCGAGAGAGCGCTCGACCTGCTGCTGAAGGCGCGGCGCCCACTCGTCCTCGCCGGGGGCGGCGTGATCTGCTCCGACGCGAGCGCCGAGCTCGCCGCGTTCGCCGAGTACGTGAACGTGCCGGTGTACTCGACGTTCATGGGTAAGGGCGCCCTGTCGGCGAAGCACCCGCTCCACCTCGGCATCGCCGGCTGCTGGGGCGAGTACCCCGCCACGGAGGCGGCCCGCAACGCGGACGTCATCCTCGCGATCGGCTGTCGCTTCTCCGACATCCACTGTTCCTCCTGGGTGCCGGGCTACACGTACAACATCCCGCCGACGAAGCTCATCCACATCGACATCGATCCGCAGGAGATCGGCCGCAACTACCCGACCGAGCTCGGCATCGTCGGCGACGCCCGCGAAGTGCTGCGCCAGCTTCGAGAGGTCGCCGAGAGGCGCGGCCCGAAGCGCGAGCGCTCGCCCTGGCTCGACCAGGTCGAAAGCTACAGGGAGGAGTGGTCGAACTTCATCGAGCCCGAGAAGGCGTCCGACGCGGTGCCGATCGACCCGCGGCGCGTGATCAAGGAGCTACGGGCGGCGGCTCCCGACGACACGCTGATGATCACCGACACGGGGAATCATCAGACGTGGGTCGAGCAGTACTGGGACGTCTATGAGCCACGCTCGGTCTTCACTCCGGGCGGGTTCGCGGGGATGGGGTTCGGCACCTACGGCGTGCTCGGGCTCAAGCTCGCGAAGCCTGACCGGCAGGCGATCTGCGTCACGAGCGACGGCAGCTTCATGATGTTCCCCGGCGCCGTTGCGACCGCGACCGAGTACGACATCCCGGCCGTCTGGGTGATTCTCAACAACTACACGATCGGCGTGATCCGCGACCTTCAGCGCTTCTACATGGACGGCCGCGAGATCGGCACGAGCTTCGTCAAGCACTCGACCGGCGAGTTCTGGAATCCCGACTTCGCCAAGATGGCCGAGGCGATGGGAGCCGGCGGCATCTCGGTCGACCAGCCCGGGGACCTAGCGGACGCGCTCGATACGGCGCTGAACGCGGGCACACCCTACGTCGTCGACGTCAAGGTCAACCGCGACACGGCCGTGCCGCTGATCGGCACGTGGAAGTTCCCGCCGATCACGCAGGCGGAGCCCACCTTCGGCAAGCGCCTCGTCCTGACCTGATCCACTACCCCTTCACCGCGATCGTCGAGCAGGAGCGCCTGAAGACGGCGCTTCTGCTCAACGCCGTCCAGCCGGCGATCGGCGGGCTCCTCGTCGAGGGACCGAGCGGCACGGGGAAGTCCACGGCCGTCCGGGGCCTCGCCGAGCTGCTGCCGGAGATCGACGTCGTCGCCGACTGCAGCTTCTCGTGCTCCCCGGCGGATCCGTGCGAGTCGTGTCGTGCGCGGGTCGACAAGGGCGAGGCGCTCCCCGCGACGCGCCGGCGGGTGCGTATCGTCGACCTGCCGCTGAACGCGACCGAGGATCGCGTCGCCGGCTCGGTCGACATCGCTCGGGCGTTGTCGGACGGAGTCAAGGCGCTCGAGCCCGGGCTGCTGGCCGAGGCGAATCGCGGCATCCTGTACGTCGACGAGATCAACCTCCTCGACGACCACCTCGTGGACGTGCTGCTCGATGCGGCCGCGCTCGGCGTCAACGTCGTCGAGCGGGAGGGCGTATCGATCGCGCACCCCGCGCGCTTCCTCCTCGTCGGGACGATGAACCCGGAGGAGGGGGAGCTCCGCCCGCAGATCGCCGACCGCATCGGACTCCACGTTGCGGTGCAGGCGCTGGCCGACCCGTCGGCGCGAGCAGACGTCATGCGCCGCCGGGAGGCGTTCGCCGCCGACCCATCCGGGTTCCGGTCCGGCTGGTCAGGCGAACAGGCACAGCTCGCCGAGCGGATCGCACGAGCACGGCGGCTCCTCCCTGCCGTGCACGTACCGGACGGGCTGTACGGCGCGATCGCGCGTCTCGTCCTCGACGTCGGCATCCCGAGCCACAGGGCTGACGTGACGACGCTCGAGTGCGCGAAGGCGCTCGCGGCGCTCGCCGGTCGGAGCGAGGTCGGGCGCGACGACGTACTTAGAGCTGCGGCGCTCGCGCTCGGCCATCGCCTGCCGGCCGATCCGTTCGGCCCTGCGCCCGAGATCGACGAGCGGCGCCTCTCGCGCATCCTGGAGGACGTTCTCGACGCGGAGGCCGTGCCAAAAAAAGCCGCGAGCCCGGCGACGCCGGGGTAGAGACGGAGCTCGCCGGCCTCGAGTCGGTGCCGGACGTGTCGCCGGTCGCGATCGACGCCGCGCGCGTCCTCGAGGCCGCACCGGCGAGGGATGCCCTCGAGCGCGGAGCGATCGGTCGACGCGCCCGCTCGCTCGTCGCGCTCCGCCAGGGCAAGTACTCCCGGCACCGGCTGGCGCGGCGCGGCGACTCCGACATCGCCTTCGACGCGACGCTGCGCGCGGCGGCGTCCCGTGCCGCCGGCACGCCGATCAGGGTCGTCCCCGGCGACCTGCGCAGGAAAGTGCGGGAGCACCGCTCCCCGTTCGTCGTCTGCTTCGTCGTCGACAACAGCTACTCGGTTCACGCCGAGCGGACCGTGGAGACAGTCAAGGGCCTGACGCTGCGCATCCTCGAGGAGGCGACCCGTCGGGGCGACCGGGTCGCCCTCGTCGCGTTCAAGGGAGGCATGCCCGAGGCCACGGTGGCGCTACCGCCGACGACGAGCGCCGCGCTTGCGCTGCGGCGGCTGCGCGCCGTGCCCCTCTCGGGCCGGACACCCCTGCCCGACGCGCTCGCGCGCGCCCGACGCCTGCTGCGCCAGGAGCTCGCCAAGCGACCGAACGCCTTCCCGCTCGTCGTCGCCGTGACCGACGGCCTCCCCACCGTCCCGCTCCGGCCCGGTGGCGATCCCGTGGCGGACGCGCTCGCCGAGGCACGAGCGCTGCGTCGGGCCAGGATCGCCTGTGTCGTCGCGGATGCGGCCGCGCCGGGTCAGCCTGGCCTCGGGCCGAGGCTGGCCGAGGCGGCCGGCGGCGCCCATCTGCCGCTCGAAGCACTGACTGCCGACGCGCTCGAGGAACTGCTGGCGTGCTGAGCCCGCAGCAGGCTGCTGCGCTCGAGGCGGTCGCAGACCCGCGGCTCGTGCCGCTCCCGGACGGCGCTCTTCCCCCGGACTTGCTCGCCGAGGTCACGGCACTCGATCCCGAGCAGGCGTCCCTCGCGCTCGAAGCGTTCACGACGTCGCGGCGGATCGAGTGGGTCGCGCGGACGCTGACCCAGGGCGAGGTGCTCGCGGCGTTCGCGGTGCACTGCCACGACGAGCTCGACGAGGTCGAGGTGCTCGAATCGACACCGACGCTCCTCGTCGCGCGCTGGCGACGCGAGACGAGCCGTCTCGAGCTCCGCGCCGGGCTCGTCGCGATCGAGCGGCTCGCGTCGGAGACTCCGACCATGCTCCTCACGGACGTCGAGACCGGGATCGACGCGCTCGTCGAGACCTTCGTCGCCGACCCCGAGATCCGCAGCCGCCTCGCCGTCTACGACCTGGGGCGGCTGGAGAAGATCGGCGCGGTGCGCTCGAGCGTCTTCGTCTACTTCGAGTGGTTCCTCCGCGACGCCTACGGGGTCAAGCTGCTCCCGTCGGCCGCGTTCACCCAGGGACTGGTCGACCGGGGCATCATCTCGCTGGGGATGGGATGAGGGCGCGGATCGCGCAGCTCTCCGGCCGCGAGAACGGCGCTTCGTCGCCTGGCGTCCACGTTCTGCAGCGCTGGGGGGACGTGTCCTCCCCAGACATGTCCTGGGGACAGGCCCCAGGACGTGTCCGCCCCGGACAGTGGCGGCGACGAATGGTCGGAACGATCCCGCGGGAAGGGGGTACGCCGCCTCCGTGGCGCGGCCGTCAGCAGTCCGGTCGAGCCATGTCCCGGGGACAGGCCCCGGATTGCTGGATCGCGCCCCGCCGTGCCGAGCTCACCCCCGGCGGGGAGGCGACATGGCTCAGGCCGCGGACGTTTCGTGCAGGAGGAGACGTGCGCGCATGTTCTCGTCGGACTGCGGGATCACGTCGGCGAGGGGCTTCAGGTCACTCCCGAAGACCGACCGATCCAGCGCCTCCACGTCGGGAGCGTTGATCTCGACCAGGTTGCCGGCGGGGTCGCGGAAGTACATCTGGAGCTGACCGCTCGGAAGCACCCACACGGCCGTCGGCCGGCCACCGGCGGAGGCGAGAATGCCGAGCTCGCGAAGCGACACGTAGGCGGCTTCGAAGTCGTCCACCTCGAACGCGAGATGCTGGGCCGTCTGCACCGGCTCCTCGTCGACGGGGAAGAGGTGAAGCTGGACGTCGCCGACGCGGAACCACCGCACGGCCCCCGAGAGCCCGAAGTTCGGCGCCGGCACCTCCTCGGCGCCGAAGACGTCCACGTAGAACCGGGCCGACGCCTCCATGTCCACGGCCGGAATCGAGACGTGGTTGATCGCCGTCGCGCGCACGTCCATGACGGTACCGGACCGGTGTTAGGCTCACAACGAGTCGGCACCCCGAGACCGGAGGAGCGCATGACCTCGACGTACCGGGCAGTGATCCCCTACGAGTCCCTCGACCCGCTGACAATCGGCTCAGCCGGCGACGACAGCAAGGTCAATCGCGACACGCTCGAGCTCGAGATCCCCGAGGCGAACCTGCTCGCTGCGATCTACCCGGACGAGCCCGCCCCGGTCCCGGACGCAACCGAAGCGGCCGTCTACGCGCTCGAGCACCCGGTCGCCGGGCCGAGCTTCTCGCACCTCCTCGCAGGCGTTCCGAGCGTCGCGATCGTGATCGACAACCAGTTTCGCCCGACCCCGCAGTCGAGGCTCCTCCCGGCCGTCCTCGACGCGCTCGAGGCGGCGGGCGTGACCGACGCCCGCGTCGTCTGCGCGAACGGCAAGGTGTTTCCGATGTCCGAGTCGGACATCGAGCAAAAGCTCGGCAAGGACAACCTCGCGCGCATGGAGCGCCTGGGGATCCCGTTCTTCCAGAACGAGCCCCGCAACGCCGATGCGTACACCTACGTCGGCGTGTCCTCGCGCGGCACTCCGGTGTGGCTGCACGAGGAGGTCGCGAACTGCGAGCTCAAGCTCACGATCGGACAGGCCCAGTCGAACCACTGGGGCGCGGGCGGCGGCGGCAAGCTGATCCTTCCGGGGGTCGTCTCGGACGAGACGATCGAGTCGAACCACTGCGCGTTCGTCCCGTCGCCGCAGACGCACTACGGCGCCTACGCCGGGCCGATGCGCTCCGACATCGACGAGGTGGCGACGATGTGCGGGCTCACGTGCACGATGAACGTCGTCCTCGACACCCACGGGCGCGTGATCGACTGCCTGTTCGGCTCGCACCCCGAGGCGCACCGGCTCGCGATCGAGCGCTTCAACGAGATCTACGCCTACGAGAGCCCGGTGCCGGAGAAGGGCCAGGCCGACATCGCGATCTGCGGCGTCTTCGCCCCGACCGATCACCTCTTCTTCCACACCGGCTGGGGTTGCATGTCCGCCGACCTCGTGCTGCGAGACGGCGGTGAGATCGTCTACTGCTCGCCCTCGCCGGGAGTGTCCACCGCGATCGGCGACTTTCCCGGGCTCGCGCTGATGGACCTGATGAAGCCGTACATGCCCCCGAGCCGTGAGAACTACGAGCGCGTCCTCAAGGACATCCACGCCCGCACGATCCAGATGTGGGCGGGCTGCATCTGGGTGCCGATCTACGAGGTGATGACGCGCAAGCGCCTGACGATGGTGACGCTCGAGGACAACCTCGAGCTCGCGGCCGACATCGGGATCGACGCAACCACGTCCCTGGACGGCGCGTTCTCGGCCGCGATGGAGCGGCAGGGGCCCGACGCGAAGGTGATCGTGCTCCCGTTCGCCCGCTACCAGCTGCCGCGCAACGCCGTGCGCATGCACGCCGAGCCGCTCCGGTTCCCGCAGGAGGCGCACGCGTAGGGGGCGGCTCCCTGGGCGACGCATCCGTCGCCGTACAATCGAGCCATGGCGGACGAGCTTCGAGGATCGACCACGATCGTCGAGATCCTCAGGCGCTATCCCGACGGGGAGGCCGCGCGTCTGATGGCGCGCCTGGCCTGGCCCTGCGCGCACTGCGGCGGCGCCTTCCACGAGCCGCTGACGATGGCCGCCAAGCGGCATCGAAACTCGCCGCGCGCCGTGCTCGAGGCGTTCCGCGCGCTCGACGCCGGGGGCCCGAGCGACGACCAGGTCGCCCGCGCCGCCGGCAAGGTCGTGTGAGCCGCTTGCCGAACTGCTCGGCGAGGCCGCCGATCGCGCCGTCGAGCTCGCCGGAGATCGAGACGCCCCACATCTGATCACCTGCCGCTACGTGCCTGCCGCCCGGAACCTATCCGCATCCGCGACGTTGACTGGGATCCTCTTCGATCTCGACGACACGCTCGCCGATCTCTCGGCGGTCGAGCGTGTCGTCCAGCCGGCCATCCAGACGGTGCTGGCAGACCGGATCCCCGGGCTCGACCTCGAGGCGATGGCAGCCCGCTACGAGGAGGCGTTCGACCGACACTGGGACGCGTACCTCGTATCGGACACGGACTTTCGCACCTACCGCGTCAACCTCCTCGGTGAGGCACTTGCGCCCTGGACGGAGCTCGACGACGACCTGTATGCCGCCTACCGGGAGGCGAAAGTGCGCCAGGTCGACAACCTCCGGCCCTACGCCGACGCCGTCCCTACGCTCCGAGCGATCCGCGCTGCGGGGCTCGCGGTGGGGATCCTCACCAACGGCCCCTCGGCGCTTCAGCGGCGCAAGCTCGAGATCACGGGGCTCGCCGACGAGGTCGACGCGGTTGCGATCTCGGAGGAGCTCGGCGTCGCGAAGCCCGATCCCGCAGCGTTTCACGCCGCTGCGGCGCTGCTCGGCGCCGATCCCGCCGGAGTGGCCATGGTCGGTGACTCGCCCGCCTACGACATCGCCGGAGCGCTCGGAGCGGGTCTGGCGGCCGCGGTCTGGGTGCGGCGGGTCGGATCGGGCTCCCACGACGGCGCGGTCGTCGTTCGCTCCCTCGGCGAGGTGCCGCCAGCGCTCGGCCTGTAGCCGTCCGTCAGGCGGGCCGCCAGCGGCCCGGCTCCACCTCGACGGCGCGGCCCTCGACGTCGAGGCGCTCGAGGTGCGACACCGCCTCGACGAGCGCGAACCGCCGCTCGTGGAACCCGAGCGCGTCCCCCCACACGTGGAAACCAACCTCGTACGGCGTCTGCGCTCCCCGACAGAGCGCCTCGAGGTGGACGTCGAGGCGCACCGCATGGTGCGCGCGGATCTCGGCGGCGCGGCCGGCCGGATCGTCGACGACCCGCTTGTGTCCCGGGTAGACGACCGCGGGCGCGAGCTCCTCGATCCGCGCGAGCGTCGCCAGGTACCGGCCGAGCGGATCGGGCAACGTGTCCTCCCAGCGCCCGACGTTCGGAGTGATGTCGTGGAGCAGGACGTCGCCGCCGAACATGCGCCCGGTCGTCTCGCCGAAGAGGACGATGTGGCCGTCTGCGTGCCCCGGCAGGACGAGCACCCTGAAGCTCTCGCCGGCGAGCTCGAGCGCGTCACCCTCGTCGACGAGGCGGGTCGGTACGGCGAACTCGACCGGCGTTCCCTCCTCGTCGGAAGCCGAGCGCGCGGCCTCTTCAGCAGGCATCCCGTTCGTGCGCAGGTACTCCTCGAACGCCGAGGCGGACTGCTCGTCGCCCCAGGCCCTTCGCGTCAGCACGGCGTCGTGGGTGCCCTGGACGACGTCCTCGGCGCCGGTCAGCGCGGCGAGAGCACTGCTCGACCCGACGTGATCCGGGTGGTAGTGCGTCACGACGAGCCGCCGGACGCGCGGCGCGCCGAGCCGCTCCAGCGCCCCTGCCCAGCGCCGCGCGGTTCCGGGCGTGCCGAGCCCGCAATCGACGATCGTCCAGCCGTCGCGATCCTCGATCGCGTAGCAGTGGACATGGTCGAGCGCCCAGGGCAAGGGCATCGTGACGCGATGGACGCCGCCTTCCAGCGGCGTCAGGGTCGCCTCGTCCATGCGGCTACCCGAGCCGGCCCAGAAAGACGGCGTTGAGCGAGCCGGAGCGGAACGGCTCCTCGCTGATCTCGACGTCGGCATAGCCGGACCCGAGAACCGCCTGCACGACGGCGCGCCGTCCGGTCGCGGAGAGCGCCCGTGGAAGCTCGTCCGCAGCGAGCTCGACCCGACCCGTGTCGCCGAGGTGGCGCACGCGGAGGACCCGGTACCCGAGCCGCTTGAGCGCGAGCTCGGCACGGTCGACGCGCGCGAGCGCGGCCGGATCGACGGGCGTCCCGTAGGGGAGGCGGGACGCGAGGCACGGCGAGGCGGGCTTGTCCGCGCTCGGAACGCCGAGCAGGGCGGCCAGCCCTCGCACCTCCTCCTTGCCGACACCCGCCTCGAGCAAGGGATGGCGGACGCCGTGCTCGGCGGCGGCGTGGAGACCTGGTCGCCAGTCGCCGCGGTCGTCGGCGTTCGCGCCCGACAGGACGGCCCCGTAGCCACGTGCCGCCGCGAGCGCGCCGAGCGACTCGTACAGCTCCGACTTGCAGTGGTAACAGCGATCGCGCTCGTTCCGCCGGTAGCCCTCGCGCGCCAGCTCGTCCGTGGTGATCGTCTCGTGGGCGACCCCGATCGCCGCCGCGACCTCCCTGGCTCCGTCGAGCTCGCCCGTAGCGAGCGCCGGCGAGACGGCCGTCACGGCGAGCGCGCCCTCGCCGAGCGCCCTGCGCGCGAGCGCGGCGACGAGCGAGGAGTCGACGCCGCCCGAGAACGCGACGACGGCGCTGTGCAGCGGCGCGATCAGACTCTCGAGCTCCTCGACACGATCCGTCATATCCGGGCGCAGGCCAGAGCCTCGGCCCAGACCGACTTTACCGCCGCGCCCGTGGCGCGCGCGATCGCCGCGCAGTCGTCGTGCTCGGGCGCGACGTTCACGATCCGGCCGTCGAGTCGCCCGATCTTGACCCGCACCGAGCCTCCCGACACCTCCACCGTGCGTTCCTCCCGCTCGAGCTCGTAGCGGGCGAGGCGCTGGACGCGAACGCCCAGAGCGGTGGTCTCGCGAAAGATCGCCTCGGCGACGGCCCCCTCCTCGCTCGGACGGGTCAGGGCCGTGAGCAGGATTCCCGGGCGGCCCTTCTTCATCTGGACGTGAGTCGTCCAGACGTCGAGGGCGCCGGCCGTGAAGCAGCGCTCGACCGCGTCCGGGACGAGCTCTGGGAGGAGATCGTCGAGGGTCGTCTCGAGCAGGCTCACCACTCCCGTGCGCGGTGATGTCGCCTCGCTGCCGAGGAGCACGCGGACGACGTTGGGGCGATCGTCGAGCTCGCGCGTGCCCGCGCCGACGCCGATCCGCTCGAGCACGACCGGCGGCAGCTCGCCCCACTCCCCGACGACGCTCGCGGCGATCGCGGCACCCGTGGGCGTCACCAGCTCACCGCCGGAGGCACCCACGAGCGGCGCTCCCCGCAGGAGCTCGAGCGTGGCGGGCGAGGGCAGTGGGAGGACT
The DNA here is from genome assembly GCA_963712465.1 of uncultured Actinomycetes bacterium. Taxonomy (GTDB): domain Bacteria; phylum Actinomycetota; class Thermoleophilia; order Gaiellales; family Gaiellaceae; genus CAVQHY01. The sequence goes on along the minus strand of CAVQHY010000004.1, from coordinate 583,455 downwards.
CCGTGTGCGGCGGTCACGAGCCCACGCGCGACGGGAAGCGGCGAGCACACGACGCGGTCGATGCGAAGGTCGGCCAGGAGCTCGGCTGCTGCACACACGTCGAGCAGCGTGTCGGCAGCGCCGAGCTCGTGGAAATGGACGTCCTCGGCGGGCGTGCCGTGCGCGGTGGCCTCGGCCCTCGCGAGCCGCGAGAAGACGTCGAGTGCCCGGGCCCGGGCACTGTCGTCGAGCTCGGCCGCCTCGATCAACTCTCTCACCTCGACCCAGCTTCTCTCGTCGCCCGGCTCCTCGGCCCCCTCGAAGCGCACGTGGAGCGCGCCGAGGCCTCCGCGCGTGACCCGCTCGACCGCCGGCTCGATGCCGTGGAAGCCGAGCCGCCGTGGGAGCGTGCGAACCCGCTCGGCGTCGCCGCCCGCGTCCAGGAGCGCCGCCACAAGCATGTCGCCGGCGAGCCCCCCGACGCAGTCGAGATACGCGAGTCGCGTCACGGGTTCACCGGTTCGGCTCGAAGTCGTGACGGCTTCGCCCGCATTGCGCCGGTAGGGTCGGCGGGAGCGAAGCGATTCGCCGACCCACCCTGGGTGGGTCGACCCGTCTGGCAGTTCATGCCGCTCACCTCGACGCACCCTGCGCGGCGCGGCTTCCTGCCGCCCGCGCGATCCGCGCTGCGATCGTCCCCGCGCCGAATCCGTCGTCGATCCCGACGACCGCGAGCCCGGCCGCACAGGAGCAGAGCATCGCCTGGAGCGCCGTCTCTCCCCCCCTTGCCGAGCCGTAGCCCACGCTCGTCGGCACCCCGATCACCGGCGCGGCGACGACACCGCCGACCACGCTCGCGAGCGCGGCGTCCATGCCCGCGACGACGACGACACAGTCGGCCTGCTCGAGATCGGGCAACGCCGCCGCCAGCCGATGGAGCCCGGCGACCCCAACGTCTTCGTGGATCCGAACCTCGGCGCCGAGGAGCCCGGCCCGGATCCGGGCCTCGTGGAGGACGGGCCCGTCCGACGTCCCTGCGGAGGCCATGACTACGACGCCCACCGGCTCGGGCACGTCTCGTGCGATCCAGACGCATCGCGATGCCTCGTGCTCGGCGGCCTGGGGTAGAGCCGCACGAACCGCTGCGCGCGTCGGCGCGTCCGCCCGCGTGACGAGCACCGACCCGGCGCCGCCGTCGTGAAGGGCTCGCGCGATCGCGACGACCTGGTCGGGCGTCTTGCCCTCGGCGAGCACGGCCTCGGGCGCGCCCTGACGCAACTCGCGGTGGATGTCCACGCGGGCAAATCCGAGGTCACGGTAGGGGAGCTCGACGAGCCGCTCCACGGCGTCCTCCTCCGAGACCTCACCTGCCCTGACCCCCTCGATCAGGGCGACCAGCTCCGCGCGCAACCCCGTCACGCCGCGATTATCGCGCGCGGCGCGCAGTGACCTAGCTGCGGCTCAGGCCGAGCAGGTTGAGGATGAGGAGGAAGACGTTCAGGACGTCGAGGAAGATGCCGGCCGCGATCCGGACGCTATCGGCCTCGGACGCCCGCCGAAGGCGGTTGAAGTCGACGAGCGTGTAGCCGGCGAAGATGACGAGACCGACGATCGAGTAGATCAGGTACCCGCCCGGGATCGAGACGAAGATCATCGCGATCCCGAAGACGATCAGCCCGAGCAGGGCGATGAAGAGGAATCGGTAGAGCCCGGAGAGGTCGCGGCGCGTCGCGTAGCCGGCCGTGCCGAGCGCCCCGATGAACAGCGCCGTCAGGCCCGCCGCCTGGGCGACGATCGTCGAGCCGAACGTGTCGATGTAGGCGTTGATCGTCGGTCCGATCGCAAGGCCGAGCGCGGCGCCGAGCCCGAACAGGAAGAAGATCTGAAGGCTGCGGTTCGCCCTGGTGACGTTCAGGCCGATCAGGCAGCCGATGCCGACGATCCAGAACGCGATCCCCCAGCCGAACGACAGGTCGCGACCGACGTACGCGCCGAGCGCCGCGACCCCGACGGTGGCGGCGACGAGGAACATGACCTGCGCGAAGACGGTGCGTGCGTCGTCGCGGACGAGAACCGGGGTCCGGGCTTCCTGCTCCGTGTCGTACGTGGACATGGCGTGACTATAGGGCACAGGCTGGGACGGAGCCAGGGTGGTATGAGCGCCTGCGGTAACGTCCTGCCGTGGGCATCGCGGTCGAGCCAAGCAGCTGGGTCGGGCAGGCCGTCCCCCGAATCGAGGACGAGGTGCTGCTCCGCGGCGAGGGCCGGTTTCTCGACGACCTCGACCCTGTTCCGAACGCGAGGCACGCAGCGATCCTCCGCTCGCAGGTGGCGCATGCGCGGATCGCGCGGCTCGACATCTCGCAGGCCCTGGAGCTCCCGGGCGTCGTCGGAATCCTCACGGGTGAGGACGTGGCGCGGCTGTCGCGACCGTTCCCGGCCGGGGTCGACGCTCCCGGATTTCCGTTGTACGCGGCCGCGGTCGAGACCACCCGCTACCAGGGGGAGCCGCTGGCCGTCGTCGTCGCACGGGACCGCTACGTGGCAGAGGACGCGCTCGAGCTCGTCGAGGTCGACTACGAGCCGCTCGAGCCCGTGGTCGATCCGCTCGTCGCCGCGGACGGGCCGGAGATGGTCTCGGAGCGGCGCTTCACCTACGGGGAGGTCGCTCGGGCGTTCGCGGACGCCGACCTGGTCGTACGCGAGCGCTTCCGCTTCCCGCGCTGGAGCGGCGTTCCGCTCGAGTGCTACGGCGTCGTCGCCGACTGGAGCGAGGCGGCGGGCACGCTGACCGCGTGGGCGAACTTCCAGGGGCCGTTCACGCTGCATTCCGTCGCCGCTGCGGCGCTCGGGCTGCCCGGGTCCAGGCTCCGCCTGCTGACGCCGCCCGACTCCGGCGGGAGCTACGGGATCAAGTCGGGCGTCTACGCGTACGTCGTGCTGATCGGGCTCGCATCGCGAAAGCTCGGCGTGCCGGTTCGTTGGATCGAGGATCGGCTCGAGCATCTCGCCGCCAGCCAGATGTCGACGGAGCGCGTCACCGACGTCGAGGCTGCGTTCGCCGCGGACGGCGAGCTGCTCGCGCTTCGCTACGACGTCGTCGAGGACGTCGGTGCCTACGTCCGCGCCCCGGAGCCGGCGACGCTCTACCGGATGCACGGGTCGCTCTCGGGCGCGTACCGCGTGGCGAGCGTGGAGGTGCGCAACCGCATCGTGCTCACGAACCGGTGCCCGACGGGGCTGAACCGGGGCTTCGGCGGACCTCAGCTCTACTTCGCCCTCGAGCGGACGATGGCGATCGCCGCGCGCCGGCTCGGGCTGGATCCGGCCGCCGTCGCCCTCCGCAACCTGATCGGGCCCGAGGAGATGCCGTACCGAACCCCGAGCGGGGGGCTCTACGACTCCGGCGACTACCAGGCGTGCCTCGAGGACGCTCTTGCCCACGCGCGTTGGGAGGAGCGCCGCGCCGAGGCCCAGCAGCGGCGCAGCGAAGGGCGGCTCGTCGGCGTCGGGCTCGCGGTCGTGGTCGAGCCGTCGGTCTCGAACATGGGCTACATCACGCTCGCGCAGACGGCCGAGGAGCGGGCGGAGTCGCTGCCGAAGTCGGGGAACGCGGAGGGCGCGACCGTGATCGTCTCGCCGCTCGGCGGAATCACCGTGCGGATCGCTACGACCCCCCAGGGGCAGGGCCACCGCACCGTTGCGGCGCAGATCGTCGCGGACGTTCTCGGCGTCGCTCCCGCGGACGTGGAGGTGCTCACCGAGGTCGACACGTCCACGAGTGCCTGGACCGTCTCGTCCGGCAACTACTCGTCGCGCTTCTCGGGCGTCGGCGCAGGCGCCGTCCTCCGTGCGGCGGAGAAGATCGCCGCCAAGGTCAAGGCGATCGCCGGCCACGCGCTCGCCATCGATCCGGAGCTGGTCGAGCTCGCCGACGGCCAGGCGGTCGCGGGCGATCGCGAGATCTCGCTCCGCCGTATCGCAGGGCTCGCGCATTGGAACCCGGACGGCCTGCCGGAGGGCCTCGAGCCGGGCCTGCACGAAACGGCGTTCTACGCGGTGCCGAACCTGACGCCTCCCGACTCGGACGACCGCGTCGTCTCGTCGGGCGCGCACGGCTTCATCGCCGACGTCGCCGTCGTGGAGGTGGATCCCGAGACCGGCCGAGTGGATGTCCTGGACTACGTGACGGTGCACGACGCGGGCCGCCTGCTCAACCCGCTCCTCGTCGAGGGCCAGGTCCGCGGCGGGTTCGCGCACGGCGCGGGCGCCGCGCTGTTCGAGCGGCACACGCACGACGAGGCGGGAAACCTCCTGACGGGGTCGTTCATGGACTACCTGTGTCCGACGGCACCGGACCTCCCACCGCTCCGATCCTTTCACCGCGAGACGCCCTCGCCGTTCACCGCTCTGGGTGCGAAGGGGCTCGGCGAGGGCAACACGATGAGCGCGCCCGCCGCGATCGCCAACGCCGTCGCCGACGCGCTCGGAATCGACGAGCTCGAGGTGCCGCTGACGCCCAGCCGCGTCTGGGAGCTTCTTCAGCGATGAAGCCGGCACGCTTCGACTACGCCCGCCCGGAAAGCGTCGAGGAGGCGCTGACCCTTCTGGCCGAGCACGGCGACGACGGCAAGGTGCTCGCCGGGGGGCAGAGCCTGGTGCCGATGCTGAACATGCGTCTTGCCCGCCCGGCAGTCGTGATCGATCTGAACCGGCTTCCGGGGCTCGACGCGCTCGTGGAGGACAACGGCTCGATTCGGGTAGGTGCGCTCGCCCGCCAGACGGCGCTCGAGCGCTCCGAGCTCGTGCGGCGCCGGCTGCCGCTCGTGGCGGAGGCGCTCCCGCACGTTGGTCATTTCGTGACGCGCAACCGCGGCACCGTCGGCGGCTCGATCGCTCACGCGGACGCGAAGGCGGAGCTGCCGCTCTGTCTTGTCGCCCTTGGGGGGGCGGTGGTGGCACGTGGCCCGGCGGGGGAGCGCTCGATTTCGGCCGACGAGCTCTTCGTCACCCACTACACGACGTCGCTCGAGCCCGACGAGCTGCTGGTCGAGACGATGTGGCCGGCGGCCACGGAGGGCGAGGGCGCCGCGTTCGAGGAATTCGCGTTTCGAGCGGGCGACTACGCGCCGGCGATGGCCGCGTGCGTCCTTCGTGTCGAGGAGGGCAGGGTTGTCCAGGCACGACTGGGGATCGCCGGCCCGTCCGATCGCCCCGTGCTCGCAGACGCAGCCTCACTGCTCGTCGGCAACAGCGTGTCCGACGCCCTCGCTCGCGAGGTGGCAGAGGCGGCCCGCGGCGAGCTCGAGCCGCACGACGCGCTCCACGCGTCGGCGCCGTACCAACGCCATCTGCTCGGGCTGATGGTGGAGCGTGCGGTCGGTCGCGCCTGGCAGCGGGCCATGCCCACAAAGGCCGTGGCCAAGGGGGCTATGTGAGGGGGACAGGCCCCGGGACATGTCCACGAGGGCCAGGCTGATGCTGATGATCTCTGATCCAACGCGGTTTCCGGCGATCGCCTCCGCCGAGGCGGCGTTGGGACATGTCTTGAGCCGCCATGTCACGGGGACAGGCCCCGGGGCGTACGCGCCGGAGCCGGCGTGATCGCGATCGAGCTGACCGTCAACGGGCGCCGCTACCGCGAGGAGGTGGAGGCTCGACTGCTGCTCTCGGACTTCCTTCGCCACTCGCTCGGACTGACCGGGACGCATGTCGGGTGCGAGCACGGGGTCTGCGGCGCCTGCACGGTCCGCGTCGACGGCAGCTCGGCGAGATCCTGCCTGCTGCTCGCGGTTCAGGCCGACGGAACGCACGTCGAGACCGTGGAGGGTCTCGCCCGCAACGGTGTGCTCAGCCCGCTTCAGGAGGAGTTCCGCGCAAAGCACGCTCTCCAGTGCGGGTTCTGCACGCCGGGGATCCTGATGGCCGCCGCGGACCTGCTCGAGCACGACCCGAGCCCCACCCGCGATCAGGTCGTCGAGCTGCTCGCCGGCCACCTGTGTCGCTGCACCGGCTACGAGCCGATCGTCGAGGCGATCCTGGACGCAGCCGGCCGCCGATGAACCTCGCCGAGAGCCTGCTTGCCGCCTGCGAGCGCACGCCCGAGGCCGAGGCGTTCCCGGGCATCCCGTATGGCGAGCTCCTGCCGCGTGTCCGGCGGCTCGCCGGGGGCCTCGGCGTCGAGCCCGGCGAGCGGATCGCCGTGATCCTCGACAACCGGCTCGACACGGCTCTCGTCTACTGGGCCGCGCAGTGGGCGGGCGCCGTGTTCGTGCCGCTCTCGTGGCGCCTCGCCGACGACGAGCTCGACTACTGCGTGAAGGACTGCGGCGCCGGGATCGTCCTGCGCGACACCGATGCGTTACCCGACGGCCGCGAGCACCCGGGAGCGCTCGATCGGGACGAGCGAGATACCAGCCTGATGCTCTACACCTCCGGCACGACGGGGCGGCCGAAGGGCGTTCCGCGCTCGCACCGCGCCGACCGCGCCGGCGGCTGGTCGCAGGCGCTTCAGCACGGCTATCGCTTCGGCGAGCGGACGCTCGGCGTGATGCCCCTGTACCACACGATGGGCATCCACTCATTGGTCGCGATGCACCTGGTCGCGGGCTGCTACGTGCCGCAGCCGCGCTGGAGCCCCGAGGAGGCACTCAGGCTGATCGAGGAGCAGCGGATCACGTCCCTCTACCTCGCCCCGACGCTCTTCCACGACCTCGTCACACACCCCGGCTTCGCCGAGCACGATGTCTCCTCGGTGCGCGCGCTCGGGTACGCGGGCGCCGCCATGACGTCCACGCTCGTGCGCCGGTGTGCCGACGCGTTCCGGCCCGAGGTCTTCGTCAACCACTACGGCTCGACCGAGATCTACACGTACACGATCGGGCGAGACCAGCTCGCGAAGCCCGGCTGTGCGGGCCGGCCGAGCGTCAACGCGCGACTCGAGCTCCGAGAGGGCGAGATCTGCGCGCACCTGTCGTCCGATGAGGCCTTCGGCGGCTACTGGAACCGCCCCGACGCCGACGCGAAGGCAATCCGGGACGGCTGGTACTACACGGGCGACACCGGTCATTTCGACGAGGACGGCGACCTCTGGATCGACGGCCGCGTCGACGACATGATCATCTCGGGAGGCGAGAACATCCATCCGCTCGAGGTCGAGGACGTGCTCGCCGCGCACCCGAACGTGCGCGAGGTCGCAGTGATCGGCCGGCCCGACGACCGCTGGGGCGACCGCGTCGTCGCGTACGTCGTCGCCGAGCCCAAGACCACGGCGGACGATCTCGACGCGTTCTGTCTCGCGTCCGCAACCCTGGCGCGGTTCAAGCGCCCGAAGGAGTACCGCTTCGTCGACGACCTACCGAAGAGCCCGTCGGGCAAGATCCTCCGGCGAGTTCTCAGAGAGGAAGCGCTGGGTTGCGTTCGGGCGGGCCTGGGCGGGACTACCGAGGGCGGGGGCGGGATGATGGGAGGAGAGTGACCCTCGACGGCCTTGCCCTCACCCGTGACGACGCGCGCGGCGTCGCCACGATCACGCTCGACGTCGCCGAGAAGATGAACCGCGTCTCGATGCTCGCACGTGAGCAGCTCCGCGAGCTGTTCGAGGAGCTGAGCGCCGACGACGACGTCCGCTTCGTCGTCCTGCAGGGCGCGGGCGACAAGGCGTTCACGGCCGGCGGCGACGTCCAGGGCTTCCTCGAGGCCGAGCCGAAGACGCTGACCCGGCTGGCCCACAACGTCGCTGCCCCCGAGCGCTGCCCGAAGCCGGTGATCGCGAAGCTGCGCGGCTACACGTTCGGCGTCGGGCTCGAGCTCGCTCGCCTGCGACTTGCGGATTGCCGCCGACGACGTCCAGCTCGCCCTTCCCGAGCTCAACCTCGGGATGATCCCCGGGAGCGGCGGCACGGTGCGGCTGGCCCGGCTCGTGGGTCTCGGTCGCGCGAAGGACATCGTCATGCGGCGCCGGCGCGTCGGCGCCGAGGAGGCGCTTGCGATCGGGCTCGTGACCGAGGTCGTCCCTTCAGCGGAACTGGACGCCGCGGTCGCGCGGCTCGTCGACGATCTGGCGACGCTCTCGCCGCTCGCCCTGACGATGGCCAAGCGCGTCCTCAACCACGCCTACGACGGGCCGCTCCACCTCGGCCTCGAGCTCGAAGGGCTCGCCTACGGATTCCTGCGCACGACGTACGACTTCCGCGAGGGTGTCGAGGCGTTCGCCCAGAAGCGAAGGCCCGAGTTCGAGGGACGCTAGCGAGACGCAGCTAGCCGGTCGAGGCGGGAGATCCTGTGCCTGTCAGTGCCGCGGTCAGAGCCGACGGGCCGCCCGTGACGTCGAGCTCGCCCGTCCGCGCGCCCGCGTCCGTGGGGATGAACACCACGACGACCGTGCACTCGTCTCCGGCTGCGAGCGTCGCCCCCTCGTTGCAGGTGCCGTCGCCCGTGACCTCGAACTCGCCGGCGTCTGGCCCGTCGATCGCGATCGTCGAGAGCGGGAGGCCGCCGGTGCCGGTGCTCGTGACCGTGAACATCTGCGGTTCCGACGTTCCGCCAACGTCGACCGACCCGAAGTCGGCCGTGCCCGGCGCGAGCATCCCCGCCGCCTGACCTTTGCCCTGACCGGCCAGCGCGATCTGCGTGGAGCCGCCTGTGCCGTCGTGCTCGAGAACGAGCGACGCGGACGCCGGCCCGACCTCCTGGGGCGAGAACGCGACCGCGACGATGCACGACGCGGATGCTGCCAGCGGCGTGTCCGTCGTGCACGTCGTCGCGCCGTTCGAGACGGCGAAGCTCGCTGCGTCGTCTCCCTCGATCCCGATCTTCGTCAGCGCAATCGGCGCCGTGCCCGAGTTCGTGAACTCGACCTGGCGGGTCGCCGGGTTCCCACCCAGGAGCACGGTCCCGAAGTCGATCTGATTCGTCCCGGCCGAGAGAACGCCCTCGCCGACACCCGAGCCCGTAAGCGACACCGAGAGGGGATCGCCCGCCGCAAGCGCGACGGCGAGCTCGGCCGATCGCTCGCCTCTCTGGGACGGGGTGAAGCGGACGCCGATCGTGCAGGAGTCTCCTTGCGCCAGCTGCCCCGTGGCGCAGGTGGACGCGTCGGCGATCGAGAAGCTCTTCGGGTTCGTCCCCTGGATCTCGATCGAGTCGATCGTCGTTTCGCCCCCGTCGTTGGTGACCGTGACCGTCTGGACGGCACTGCGCTGACCGATGTTCTGATCGCCGAAGTCGATCGACGAAGGCGAGGCGTCGACACCCTCGTCGCCGTTGAAGGCGAACGCCCAGACGAGGACGCCCGCGGCGAGCGCGAGGCCGGCTGCGAGCAGGCCGATCAGCCAGCCACGTCCTCGCCGGCGCTCCTCGATCGTGAAGCCCCAGACGATGTCCGTCGCGAGCTCGCCACCGTCGGCTCCGCGCACACCGCGCGGGCCTCCCTCGACCGTCGCGACGTAGGCGGCCCCCGATTCGAGCCCGGCAGTCGGCGCAAGCTTCGCCGAGCGGGTCGCGGCGTCGACCACGACCTGCGCCGTCACGGGCACCGCGGTGCCCTGGCGCACGAGGCGGAATGTCGCGGGCGTCACGGTCCGCGGGTCGAGCGGAGACGAGAACGTCACCGTCGGCTGGATCCGGACGGAAACGCCCTCCTCGCCGGACGCCGGGTCAGCGGCCAGGACGGCGAGCGGCGCGGCGCCGCCGGTGCGCAACGGGACAGTCTCGTCGGGTGGCTGACGCGGATCGTCCGGGCTCATTGCCGCCAGAGATTACAGTTGGCGCGTGACCGCCCATGACGCGGCCAGGCTCCAGGAGTACTTCCGGGCGACGGCGGCACGCCTGAGCGACACGGTCGGCGTGCCGCCCTTCACCGCCTTCTTCCGGCCGGCCAGCAGCCTGGTCTGGCTGAACTACGCGATCCCGGACGGGCCGGTCGGCGGCGATCTGTCCGAGCCGCTCGGACGGCTGCGCGCCGCCTTCGCCGACCGGGAGCGCGTCCCACGGTTGGAGTGGGTCGAGGGGTTCGCGCCCGAGCTCGCCGCCTCGCTCCGCGCAGCGGGGTTCGAGCAGCAGGACCGGCTGCCGCTGATGGTCTGCGAACGCTCGGAGCATCGGGTTCCCCCGCCCGTCGCCGGCCTTTCCGTCGAGCAGTTGACCCGGCGCACCCCGGTCGAGGTCGTGCAGGAGTACCTGACGATCGGCCGGCGCGCGTTCGGGAGCGGCAACGAGGAACCGGTGGGCGGAGACGAGGCGCTCGCCTACGCGGAGCGGTTCGACGACGACATCGCCCTCCTCGGCCGCCTCGACGGGGAACCCGCCGCCGCCGCGCAGGCGATGGCTCCGCTCGACGGGCTCTCCGAGATCGTCGGGATCGGAACCCTCACCGAGTTTCGCGGGCTCGGCGTCGGATCGCACATGACGGCCGCGGCGACGCGGCTAGCGTTCGACGGCGGCGCCGACGTTGTCGTCCTCTCGCCGGGGAACGACGGCGCGTTCCGGATCTACGAGCGCGCCGGCTACCGAACGGCCGAGCGGATGCTCTTCTACATCGCCGCAGACGCGAGCGAGCCCTGAGGCCCGCTCGCGTTCCCTTCGAGTCGTCGATCAGAAGGCCGGACGGCCGTGCCGGCGAAGCGCGATCGCCGTCCCGCCGGCGAGGAGCACCAGCGCGAAGGCGGTGCCGGCCCCGATGCCCGCGTCGGCCCAGTCGAAGCCTTGCTCCACCGTCGACGATGTCTGCGAGAGCACCGACCCAGGGGTCGGCGCGCCGACGTTCGTCGGCACCGGCTCAGGTGCAACCTCAAGGGATGTACCGAGCGGTTTCACGACCAGACCGGTGCTGTCGTCACCGTAGACGATGTCCCTCAGGACGTAGCACGGCGCCGCGGGGCCCGGATGACTTCGGCCCGCATAGACGATCTGCCGCAGGGTGTCGCACGGAGCCTCGGGCCCCGCCGCGCCGGCTGCCGGGCCGGCGATAGCCAGGGACGCGCCGGCAACGACGAGCGCCCCGACGAGCCGCCTCTTCCTCCAGTGTCGCTTGTTCACGGTGTCTCCTCTCGTTGCGGGCCGCATTCGTTGCGGCCGTGAGACGAGGGTGCTCGGATGGGCTCAAACGTCCGTCAGAAGCGCGGTCGAATCGCTCAACGGACGCTCAAGCGCGCTTGTTGAACCTGCTACGTTCCGTGCGAGGACGCCTGTGCCCGGACGCGTCGAGTTTCGGATCCTCGGCCCCCTCGAAGCGAGCGAGGACGGCCGCGTGTGTCCGCTCGGAGGGGCGAAGCAGCGTGCGCTGGCGGCGATCCTGCTGCTCCATGCGAACGAGGTCGTCTCGACCGACCGCCTGATCGACGAGCTCTGGGGCGAGCAACCGCCGGCCACGGCCAACCATGTAATCCAGGTGTACGTCTCGCAGCTTCGCAAGACGCTCGGCAACGGTGGAGACGGAGCGAGGCTCCTCGTCACGAAGGCGCCCGGCTACATGATCGCGCTCGACCAGGGCCAGCTCGACCTCCTCCGCTTCGAGCATCTCGTCGCCGACGCCCGGCGCGTCCGCGACGAGGGCGACCCGGCGACCGCGTCGGCGATGCTGGCCGAGGCCCTGGCGCTCTGGCACGGGCCGCCGCTCGCGGACTTCGCCTACGAGCCGTTCGCCCAGACGGCGATCGCCCGGCTCGAGAAGCTCCGCGTGACCGCGACCGAGGATCGGATCGACTGCGAGCTCGCGCTCGGGCGGCATGCGAACGTCGTCGGCGAGCTCGAGAGCCTGGTCGCGCAGCACCCGCTCCGCGAGCGGCTGCGCAGCCAGCTGATGCTCGCGCTCTACCGGTCGGGTCGCCAGGCGGAGGCGCTCGACGCCTACCAGGCGGCGCGGCGAACACTCGACGCGGAGCTCGGAATCGAGCCGAGCCCCGCGCTCAGGGAGCTCGAGCAGGAGATCCTGAACCAGGACCCTGCCCTCGCGGCCCCGCCTGCCCCGGCGTCGAGCGGTGGCGCCGTGGCGGCCCGGCGCGGGACGTGGGTCGTCGCCGTGGCCATCGTGCTGCTCGCCGCCGCCGGGATCGTCGCGGGCCTCCTGCTCTCCCGAGGCGGGAACGAGCTAACCCGCCTCCCTCCGAACTCTGTTGGGCGGATCGACCCGGGGACCGAGCGCATCGTCGGCGCCACCGCGGTCGGCAGCGGTCCGACGCTGATCGCCGCCGGCGAAGGCGGGATCTGGGTCGCGAACTTCGACGATCAGACGATCTCCCACCTCGACCCGGCCACCGGGAAGGAGGTGAGGCGAATCGCCGCCGACGGCACGCCCACCGGGCTGGCCGCGGGGATGGGCGGCGTGTGGGTCACGCACGAGTTCGAGGGGACGCTCTCACGCATCAACCCGGCCCTGGACACGATCGTCGAAACAGTCGAGCTGGGTACCGGTGTCGGCAACGTCGCCGTCGGCGTGGGCTCGGTGTGGGTGGTCAACGGTCTGGCCGAGGCAGTGCTCCGGATCGATCCAGGCACCAACGATCTCGTCGCGACCTACGCAGTTGGAGGGAGCCCGGATGGGATCGCCGCCGGGGGCGGCGCCGTCTGGGTCACCGACGGCGCCGCCGTCGTCCGCATCGACCCCGCTACGAACGAGCCGGAGCGGATCGCCCTGCGCCACGAGGCGAGCCGGATCGCGGTCGGAACGGGCGCCGTCTGGGTCTCGAGCGGCACGAGCGACTCGGTCACTCGGATCGACCTTGCGTCGCGCTCGGCCGTAGCCGTGATCGACGTCGGTGACGAGCCGAAGGGCATCGCTGTCGACGCCGGCTCCGTCTGGGTCGCGAACGCCCTCGACGGGACGGTGTCGCGCATCGACGCAGCGACGAACGAGGTCACGGGCACCATCGTCGTCGGGAATGCGCCAGACGGCCTCGCCGTCGACCGTGGCCTCGTGTGGGTGACCGCACCGGCGCCCTGATCAGAGGCGGTCCGGCTCGAGCGCGATCCGGTCGAGCGCCGGCGCGCCCGCGAACTGATCGTAGTCGAAGCCGGCGACGCGGCTCGAGGTCGTGACGACGCCCGTGCCGAAGATAAACGGAATCCAGGGCACGATCTTCTCGGTCAGGATCTCGTCGGCCTGGGCCCAGCACCTGAGCTGGTCGCGACCGCCCAGCGTGAGGCACTTCTCGAGCTTGTCGTCGATCGAGGGCACCGACGTGACCGAGTAGCCCCACTCGGTCAGCTGATCGGGCGTCGCCCCGACGAGCGAATGATTGATGGACTTCGCGCGGACCCCGCTGAGGCCGAGTCCGTAGAAGGGCGAGAAGAAGAAGCTCGAGCCGCTCGGGAAGTCCTTCCCCCAGCCCAGCCCGAACGTGACGGGGATCCTGTTTCGGGGGTCGAGCACCTTCGTATACGTCGTGGCCGCGTCGGCGTAGAGCTCGATCTCGAGGTCGACGCCGATCGCCCGGGCGTTATCACGGACGATCGTGGCCATCTCCTCGTGCGCGCAGTCCTTCCAGACGCCGAACGTGAGGTTCCGGCAGGCCGGGTCGTCGCAGACACCGTCACCGTCGTGGTCGTACCTCGACTGGGCCATCTCCGCCTTCGCCTTGGCGAGATCACCCCGGTTTCCGACCGTCCGGTACGGAGCGTAGTCGTGCAGAAGGCTTCCCTCGACAGCGTCGGGCGCAACGTGGCCCGCGATCTTCCCGTACACGTAGCCGATGGCCACGAGGGGCTTGACGCCGAAGAGGCGGCTGATCGCCTCCTTGTCGAGGACGAAGTTCATCGCCCTGCGCACGTGGACGTCGTCGAACGGTGGCACGGCGAGGTTCATCGTCACGGCGCCCGTGAAGTCGTTCTGCCCGCGATGGATGCGCTGACGGAGAGCGGGCTGCTCGTCGTAGCGCCGGACCTGGTCGATGGGGGCATTGGCGTCGAGAACCAGGTCGACCACCCCGTCGTCGACGTTCGCGGCCGCCACGTGGCTCCCAGCCTTGGTCAGGAGCACGATCCGATCCGGATACGCGGGACGGAGAGGGTCTGTCTCGGCCTTCCAGGACGGGTTGCGAACAAGTGTGAGCGATTGCCCGGGAACGTATCCGGCCACCGCACGCTGCTCCGCCGCAGGGACGGCGAAGTCGAGCTTCTCGGAGCCCTCGACCATGTAGGGGCCGGAGGCGACGAGGTACGGGCCGTACCCCCTCTCGTGGCCCTCGGCGACACCTAGCCGAGCGTCAGGGTTGGCGGGGTTCGGCGGAATCGGGGAGGCGATCGGCAGCGACAGTCGGAAACCGAGATCGCCGGTCGGTCGGGTCAGGTGGACGACGAGGGTGCGGTCGTCGGGCGTCTCCATCCCCGAGATCGTGTCCGCGTCGCCCGCAGCGAACTCCTCCGTTCCCGCGATCACCCCGAGGTAGTAGAAGTAGCCGGAGGAGAAGTACGGGCTGAAGCCGCAGCATTCCTGAAGCTCGGTCGGGGTCGGACTGAGCGCCCGCTCGATCGCCCGGACGAAGTCCCCCGCCGTGATCTCGACCTTCTCCAGCGGCGGCGCATAGCGGATCCCAGGCTTGAGACGGAACGTCCACGTAAGTCCGTCGGGCGCAATCTCCGGCATCGAGGTCGCCAGGTCGGGGCGGAGCTCCGCGCCGCCTCGCTCGGTGGTGCGGCCGTTGTACGAGAGAAGCGTCCGGACGAGGCAGCAGCGGAAGATCTCGAGGTGCGTGCCGTACGCCTTGGCCTGCGGGTCGAAGCTGAGATCGAAGCCCTCCGGCCAGCCATAGGCAGCCGGAGGCAGCTGAGTGGTGACGAGCCCGACGTTGAGCGTCCCGCCGCGCTGAGGCTCTGCGCCCCGCGCGGGCTGATCCTCGCTGCCGCCGCAGGCGCCCAGCAACACGATCGCCGCCGTCAGAGCGCAGATGCCGGGTAGGGCTCTCACCGCCGCTACGCTGGCATGGCCTGCTCAAGAGACGCTCAAGTCGGGTGTCGATTTCGCGTCCGGCCGTTCGTCGTACGTATGAGAGCGGCGAGAGAGGAGCCGCACGCAACCGAAAGGAGCCACGCGATGAGATACATGCTCTCGATCTACGGCAAGGAGGCTGCCTGGGAGACCGCCACGCCCGAGGACATCCGGCGGACGCTGGCCGCGTACGAGGAGTTCGGCCGCGAGGTGCACGGGAAGGATGCCTTCGTCGCGGGCGACGGGCTCCAGTCCTCGACCACCGCGACCACCGTCCGCGTTCGCGACGGCGAGACGCTCGTCACCGACGGGCCCTTCGCCGAGACGAAGGAGCAGCTCGGCGGGTACTACGTGCTCGAGTGCGCCGACCTCGACGAGGCGATCGCCTGGGCGGCGAAGATCCCCGGGGCGCTGACCGGCACGATCGAGGTGCGACCGGTGATGGACTACGAGGCTGTCGGCTCGACCGATCACTACGCGGCGGAGGCACGGTCGTAGAGCCCACCGCCGACGTCGTCGAGCGCCTGTTCCGTGAGGAGTCGGGACGTGCCGTCGCGGCCCTGATCCGGGCGCTCGGCGACTTCGATCTGGCCGAGGACGCCGTCCAGGATGCCTTCGCGACCGCGCTCGAGCGCTGGCCGGTGGACGGCGTCCCGGCCAATCCGGGCGCCTGGATCGTCATGACGGCCCGAAACCGCGCCATCGACCGGCTCCGCCGGCAACGGGTCTACGCCGACAAGGTCGCTGCCCTCGAGCGGCTCGTTCCCGCGTTGGCAGAGAACAAGGAGGACGATCGGATGAGCTCGATCCCGGACGAGCGGCTGGCCCTGATCTTCACGTGCTGCCACCCGGCGCTCGCGCTCGAGGCGCGGGTTGCTCTGACGCTGCGTCTCGTCGGCGGGCTCGCGACGCCCGAGATCGCCCGCGCCTTCCTCGTCCCCGAGGCGACGATGGCCCAGCGGCTCGTGCGAGCGAAGGGGAAGATCAGGGGTGCGGGGATCCCGTTCCGTGTCCCGCCCGACCACCTCCTTCCCGAGCGGCTGGCGGGCGCGCTGGCCGTGCTCTACCTCGTCTTCAACGAGGGCTACTCGGCCTCCCGTGCCGATCTCGCCGCCGAGGCAATCCGCCTCGGGCGGCTCCTGGCCGCGTTGATGCCGGACGAGCCCGAGGCGCTCGGTCTCCTCGCCCTGATGCTGCTGCACGACTCGCGTCGCGCCGCCCGGCTCGACCAGGCGGGTGAGCTCGTCTTGCTCGAGGAGCAGGACCGGTCGCTCTGGGACGAGAGAGCGATCGACGAGGGTCTCGCGCTCGTCGACCGCGCCGCCTCGCTTCGCCGGCCGGGCCCGTACCAGCTCCAGGCGGCGATCGCCTCCGTCCATGCGGGGACGGGTCATCCCGACGACACGGACTGGCCGGAGATCGTGAGGCTGTACGGCGAGCTCGCCGAGCTGACACCGTCGCCCGTCGTCGAGCTGAACCGTGCCGCCGCCGTGGCGCTGGCCGACGGTCCGGAGCGGGGCCTCGCGCTGATCGACCGGATCGAGGGGCTCGACGACTACCACCTGCTCCACGCGGCCCGAGCCGACTTCCTGCGGCGGCTCGATCGCCCGGAGGAGGCGCGCGCAGCGTATGGAAGAGCCCTCGAGCTTGCGCCGGGCGAGCCCGATCGCGCCTTCCTCGCCCGGCGGATCGCGGGGCTCGAGCAGCGTTAGAGGTCGATTCGGCGTCGCCGGGCAGGCGGGCCCGGGCCCGGGTCAGTCTTCAGCCGGCGACGCTCCGAGCGGCCGCCCGGTCGCGCCGGACGAGCTCGTGCGCGATCGTCACCTCGACCAGCCCGCCGATCGAGCCGATCACGACTCCGATGATCCCGTTCACGAGAAACGCCTCGACGAACGGGTCGTCGTCGCCGAGGAGCGCATGCTCGATCGCCTCGATGATCCAGTGCTCGGCGGTGACGGGGAGCCACACGAGCGCGAGCACTATCCAGAAATGCGGGCGCACGAGCTCCGCCGAACGCCTGAGCGCGGCCGTCGCGCCCTGGCCCTCGATGTTGACGAGCGGGCCGACGAGGCAGAGACGCGTGAACGCGATGATCCCGGGAACGACGAGCAGGAGGTAGCCGAGCGCCGTGATCGTCCCCAGGAGAACGTTGGCGAGGAGCAACTGTCCGATCGGCAGCGTCCGCACGATCTCGTGGACGTCTCGCTTCGAATCGCCGTGCTGGTGCTCGGCGACGACGTGATCGAGGATGCCGGCGTAGAAGACGAGGCCGAGGGACGATGGGCTCGTCACCACGATCGCCACGGTCGCGGCGATCGCAGGGATCAGTCCGGCCTCGCCGGACGCCGTGCCCCCGAGCCTGACGTTGATGCTGACCGACAGCGCCGAGGTCAGGCCGAAGACGACGAACGCGAGCCCGGCAACGACGGGCCACCGCTGCCGGTACGTCGAGAGCGCCCGCTCGAGGACGGTCCGGGCGCGCAGCCCTTCCCTGTCCCCCTTCCCCCCCGGCACTACTCCTCGGGTGGTGGCGTCCCGGTCCGGGAGTCTCGCTGCTGGTCGCCCGGCACCGGCGGCGCGGCGGAGGCGGCGGTGGAGGCGGACGTGGCGACGGCGACCGCGGAGCCGGAGCTGCCGAGCTCGATGCCACCCCCGGTCGACCCTTCTGGAAACTCCCGGACGATCTGGCGCCGGAGAACCACGAGGCCGAGGGCGGCAAACCCGAGCAGAACCAGAGTGCCGATGCTCCCGGTCGCCCGCGTCGGGCCCCAGAGGAAGATGAGGAGGAACACCAGCGCGAACGCGCCCCAGACGAGCGCGACGTGGTCACGCATGAAGGGAGAGAGCCAGCGTCGCAGGGCGACGGCGTGGCGGCCGGGCCCGGCGAGCCATGCAGCGATAACTGCGATCGCGCCGATCGTGACCACGGTCCGACCCGTGTCGCGCAGCGCCGAGACGACGATGACCCACGCCGCCTTGCCCGCTGGTCGGTAATCGGGGTTGAGGATCAGCGCGTCGATCAGCCTGTTCTGGCCGATCCGCAGCACGATCAGGAGCAGGAGGCCGACGAAGAGAAAGCCGTAGCCGGTCCACAGAAGCGCCTTGCGCCGGAAGCCGCGGGCGAGGAAGCCGGCGAGCACGAAGACTGCGAGCGCGATCACCCAGAGCCAGGCGCCGAGGATGTCGAGCACGTGGACGGCCGACTGCACCTGTGCGAGCCGGTCCGACTCGAGGATGACGATCTGGCCCGCGCCCGGCGGGATGCGCTCGACGACCCGGCTGCCGACTCCGGTCTGTTGCGCGATCTGATCGACCACGGCGCCGAGATCGAGGGTGACCACGCCGCCGGTGCTGCTGACGAACTTGCCCTTGTCCTCGACGAGCTTGACGAACTGGGCGTGTGCGATCTGGTTCGCCTCGCGCCAGGCCCGCTGAACGAGCGGGCGCCCGAGGAAGACGACCGCGCGCCGCTCCGCGAGCTGCTGGAGCCCCGCGGCGGCGGGAGCGGCAAGCCCCTGGAGATTCTGCGGCAGCGCCGACTGGAGCTGCGCGGTAACGTCGACGGAGGAGAAGATCTGGTCGGCGAGGTAGGGGCCGAGCGCCGCGCGGATCTCGTCGTCCTCGAGCAGCCGGGACGACGTCTCGGTCCAGCCGTCGGTGTCGAGCAGCGTCGCCTTGGCCCAGAGCGCGAAGATCGACACGAACAGGAGCAGCGACCCGATCACGATCAGGATCACGACGAGCGCACGGTGCTTGCGGCTCGGTCCCGCGTCGGCGGCCAGGTTCGTATCGGGTGCGGTTTCGTCGGCCATCGCAACGCTGGCGGGCTAGGAGCCGAGCCGCGCAGGAGCCTACCACCTTGCGGCCTCGCAGTACGATCTCCGTCCCGTGAACAGCCCACAGACCACGCCCCGCCGCCGGCTCACCTGGCTCGGGCACTCGACGGTGCTCATCGAGCTCGACGGCGTCCGGCTGCTCACCGATCCACTGCTTCGCAACCGCGTGACGCACCTGCGCCGCACGGTGCCCGTGGCCGCCGGCGGTCTACGCGGGATCGATGCGGTGCTGATCTCCCACGTCCATTACGACCATCTCGACCTCCCCTCGCTCGAGAAGCTCGGTCGGTCGCTACCCGTCGTGGTGCCGCGCGGAGCCGGGGCGATGCTGCGCAGGCGACGCTTCGAGCACGTCGTGGAGGTGGAGGCGGGCGAGGAGATCGCGGTCGGGACCGTCTCCGTCCGGGCGACGCCGGCGTCGCACGACGCCGGCCGGGGCCCGTTGCGCACGAGCGCGCCCGCGCTCGGCTACCTCGTCTCCGGATCACGCTCGGTCTACTTCGCCGGCGATACGGATATCTTCGACGCCATGGCTGAGCTCGCGCCCGACCTCGACGTCGCCCTCGTCCCCGTCTGGGGCTGGGGGCCGACGCTCGGCGACGGGCACCTCGACCCGAGAGGCGCCGCCGAGGCGCTGGCGCTCCTGCGCCCGCGCATCGCCGTGCCCATCCACTGGGGGACGTACTTCCCGATCCAGCACGGCCGTGGCGCCTTCCTCACGGACCCGCCGGAGGACTTTCGCCGGGCCGCGGCCGAGCTCGCTCCCGAGGTCGACGTGCACGTGCTCCCGGTCGGCGGCTCGCTCGACCTCGCGGAGGCGCAGGCGTGAGCGCACCCAGGAGCTTCGCAGCCGCGGCCTACCCGACGAAGGAGGACGCCGAGCAGGCGCTCGACCGGCTCGAGGAGCTCCGCAGCGAGAAGATCGTGAAGCTGGCCGACTCGGCGATCGCCGTCAAGACGGCGGACGGCGAGGTCGAGCTTCACCAGCGTCACGGCCTTTCGATCGGCGGCGGCGCCGTGGCGGGCGGGACGATCGGGCTCCTCGCCGGGCTCCTGCTCGGCGTCCCGATCGCCGCCGCCGCAGCCGGGCTGGCGATCGGGGGCGGCGCCGGCCTCCTCGACCGGGGCATCGAGGACAGCCGCATGAAGGACCTCGCAGCCGCGCTGGAGCCTGGGCACGCGATTCTCTGTGTTCTGATCGAGGATGCGGACTGGGCGCGCCTCCGCGAGCGGATCGCGCCGATGCGAGGGGAGCTTCTCGTCCTCGAGCTCACCGCGGAGGCCGAGGCAGCCCTCGCGGCGGCTGCCCCCCGGGAAGGGAACCCGATCGATCCGTAGAAGCACACGCGGCCGGGCCGTCCCGGCCGCGGTCCAGCACACGGAGGTTCAACGCCATGCTCACTCCCTACGAACGCGGAGCCGCGGAGGCCACCTCACGCCTCTGGTGGCTCGGCCTCATCACCGGCATCCTCTTCCTGATCCTCGGCTTCATCGTGCTCTCGTACGACGCCGACTCGCTCACGACCGTGGCGATCCTGATCGGGGTCGCGTTCATCTTCACGGGCGTGAGCTGGCTCGTCGGCGCGTCGCAGGTCCCGGAGCTGAAGTGGTGGTTCATCATCGGCGGCATCCTGGCGCTGATCGCCGGGATCATCACGTTCGCCTACCCGAGCAAGACGCTGCTCGTGCTCGGGCTGCTGCTCGGCTGGTTCCTGCTCGTGGCCGGCGTCGTCGACATCGTCGTGGCGCTGATGCATCGCCACCACGACCTCTGGTGGCTCACGCTGCTGCAGGGCATCATCATGTTCGCCCTCGGAGTCTGGGCGGCCGGCGAGGACGACCGCTCGGTCTTCCTGCTGCTGACGCTGACCGGCGTCTTCTGCGTCATCCGCGGCATCGGGGAGATCATCACCGCCTTCGGGCTTCGCAGCGTGAAGCACGATCTTCGCTCCGGCACGATCTGATCACGCTCCGGGGAAGCGGCGGCGGAAGAGCCAGTACGCCGCCGCTCCCAGGGGAATCGGGAGCCAGAACGAGGCGAGCCGGTAGGCGAGCGTGGCGACGAGGGCGGCACCGGCCCCGACCCCGGCGAGCGCGAGCGTTCCCGTCAGCCCTGCCTCGACGAACCCGAGCCCGCCCGGGGTGAGCGGGATCATCCCGAGCAGCGAGGCCGCCACGTAGGCGAGCAGGACGAGCGAGGGGTTCGCCTCCGCTCCCACCGCGTACAGGCAGGCGACGAGCGCGAGGAAGTCGAACCCCCACTTCCCCACGGCGGCGAGCAGGGCCATCTTCCAGCGCGCGCCGAGCGCCGCGCGAATCCCGTCGCGCTCGCGGAGAAGCTTCTCGGTCAGGCCGGCCACGTGCCGCTTCCGCCGGACGGTCGCGTTCAGGAGCCGCTCGAGAGCCCGGCCGATCATCGCCAGCGGGCGATCGAAGGCGAAGACGACCGCTCCGGCGACGGCCATCAGCACGAACACGCCAGCACCCAGGTACGCCGACTTCTCAAGGCTCGAGTCGACCGGGGTGCCGCCGATGATCGCCGGCAGGGCCAGCAGCGGCAGCGCGAGCAGCATCCCGAACAGGAGCGCGGAGACGGCCGTGAGCGCGGTCGCCACCCTGCCGCCCGGAACGCCCATCGCGACGAGCATGCGGTACTGGAGCGCACCCGACGTCGCCATTCCCCCGGGAACGATCCGACCGAACGCGTTTCCGGCGAGCTGCGAGGTCGAGACGGCGAACCAGCTCCGCGTGCGCAACGCGATCCGCTGCAGCTCCCAGGTGGCGAGGAAGCTCACCGCTTCGAAGCCGATAGCGCCCAGCACCCAGAGCGGGTCGAGCGTGAACAGCTGACGCCATGACGTGAAGACGTCGAGCAGGCTCGGCAGGAGGAAGTAGAGGGAGACGAGCGTGACGAGCAGCAGGAGGACGCGGAGGACGATCGTCCTCCTGCGGGCTCCAGCGGCCTCGGCTTCTGCCATCAGTGTGAATCTAGAGGCCGCGTCACCGGGAAGTCCGCTAGCGTCTCCCCGCCATGAGCGCACGTGCCGCCTTGCAGCCCGGCCACAGAGAGCGAGCCGCGGCCGGGAGGGCGCGCCGTGAGAAGGCTCCACGGCGATCACACGCGGAGTGGTCGCCGCATCCCGACCGCCCCGACCCGATCTCGCTCCTCGAGGCGCAGGCAAAGACGCGCGTGCCCGAGCTGGTGCCGATCCGGTACGGGCGGATGGCGACGTCGGCCTTCGCGTTTCTTCGCGGCAGCGCGGCCGTCATGGCGTCGGATCTCGCCGGGACACCCGCCAGCGGGATCCGCCTCAACTGCTGCGGCGACGCACATCTCTCCAACTACGGGAGCTACGCGACACCGGAGCGACGCCTGGTCTTCGACCTGAACGACTTCGACGAGAACGCGATCGCGCCGTTCGAGTGGGACGTCAAGCGCCTGGCCGCCAGCGTGGTCGTCGCCGGCCGGGTGAACGGCTTCCGTGAGAAGGACTGCCGCGCTGCGGCGCGGGCGACGATCCGCGCCTATCGCACCAGGATGCTCGGCTTCGCCAGGATGAGCCACCTCGAGGTCTGGTACTCGAGCGTCGACGCCGTCGCCGTGCTCGAGCTGGTGGGCGCGCGACACCGAAAGCAAGTCGAGCAGCACGTGGCCAGAGCCCGGGCACGCACGAACCTCGGCGCGCTCTCCAAGCTCACGGACGTCGTCGACGGCAAGCGCCGCATCAAGGACGACCCGCCGCTCGTCGAGCACGTGGGCCCTCCTGGACAGGAGGAGGCGACTCAGGGCGTCTACCGCCAGTACCGAGACACGCTGCCGCCCGAACGGCGCGGCCTCCTCGACAGGTACCGATACGCCGACTCCGCCCGCAAGGTCGCCGGCGTGGGCAGCGTGGGAACACGTGCGTACATCGTCCTGCTCCTCGGCGATGGTGACGACGATCCGCTCTTCCTGCAGATCAAGCAGGCTCAGGCTTCCGTGCTCGAGTCGCACGCGGGCGCGAGCCGCTTCCGAAACCACGGGAAACGAGTCGTCTCCGGCCAGCGGATCATGCAGGCGGCCAGCGACATCTTCCTCGGCTGGATCAGCGACGGCCGGGGATCAGACTTCTACGTCCGCCAGCTCCGCGACATGAAGGGATCCGTGGACGTCTCAAGCCTCGACGAGGACGGGCTCGCCTTCGTTGCCGGGATCTGCGGCTGGGCGCTCGCTCGGGCGCACGCGCGCGCCGGTGACGCCGCGACGCTTGCAGGCTACATGGGCCGCGGCGACGGGTTCGAGCGCGCAATTGCCGGCTTCGGTGCCGCGTACGCCGACCAGACCGAGCGTGACCACGAGGCGCTCGTGCAGGCGATCGAGACCGGTCGACTCGAGGCCGTCGCGGGCGTCTAGCGGGGAACGAGCGCGACCGCGTCGACCTCGATCTTCGCGCCCGGGATCGCGAGCCGGCTGATCTCGACGAGCGTGCTCGCGGGACGCGTCTCGCCGAAGACCTCCTGCCGGACGGGATTGATGCGAGGCCGATGGTCGACGTCGGTCAGGTAGACCGTGACCTTGACCACGTCGGCGAAGGAGCACCCCGCCGCCGCCAGCACCTCGCCCATGTTCGTGAAGACCTGGCGCGCCTGGGCGGCGACGTCGTCGCCGCCGACGAGCTCCCCCGCCGCGTCGACCGGGACGATGCCCGAGATGAAGAGAAGCTCGCCGGCGCGCACCGCGTCCGTGTAGTGGCTGATCGGCTCCGACTGCGTGGCCACCCGAATCTCCTCGCGCTCGCTCATGCTCTCCTCCTTCGGTCGACGAGGCGGGAAGCATTGCGAACGCGGAGCCGCTGCGGCGCGGGACCTGGCCGGGTTTCACATCGAGCCCTGGCTGTCTCGCGAGCTCCGCACCTCCCAAACGACTGCGTTCAGCTCGGCCGCCCACACGACCCCGCGGCCAAGGAGAAACAGGTAGAAGAGCGCGGTCGTCGCCAGCCCCAGGGCGCCGTACAGCTGGGATGCGTCCGAGAGCTTGGCTTCGAGGAAGTAGACGCTGAAGAGGTGGAGCGCCTCCACCCCGAGCCCGAACACTACGGCTCCGGGGAGGAACGCCGTCCAGGGGACGTCTGGCGACGGCAGCCAGATCGAGGCCCGAAGCCACAGAGCCGCGAACACGACGAGCACTGCGAGTGTCGCGACGAGGCCCGGCAGGAACCCGACGTTGACCCGTACCCACCCTGCCGCGGCCGCGAGCAGCAGGAACGCAAACGGCGTGGCGACCACCGTCGCCATCGCCATGGGAGCCTTGCGAAACGGGGGCAGGGGGACTCGCCAGGCGGCTGCATGCACGAGCCGGAGGGCGCGCAGGAGGCCCAGGCTGAACCAGAGGAGAAGCGTGATGCCGGTGAGCAGAAGCCACCAGCGCGACGTTCCCGACTGCTGCGCCGCCGTCGCGACGGTCTGGGCGAGCGACTCGCTCGCTCCCGTCTCCGCGGCAACCCTTCCGGCGTTCGCTCGCGACAGGAATCCGACGCCTCCGGCGGCAACGACGGACAGCGAGAGGACCCAGAAGAAGAAGCGGTAGGCGAGGCCGCCGCCGAGCACGCCCCCGGCGATCTCCTTGTCGCGGAGGAGCCAGCGGAATCCGATCTCGACAGACTCGTGCGCCGGTCGCTCCTGCTCGAGCCGCGCACGAGCGACGACGGCCCGCCCGCGAACCGCCTCGAGCCGGGCGTGCCTCGGCGACCCCGGGGGCTCCTGCCCTCCCCGTTGATCTAGACCGGGCACAGACGTCCCAGTTGTCTCGCAGGATCGGGACTCCTGCCGCAGAACCCGTTCTGGACGATGAGCGACGAAGCTGCACGACGGGCGACTCCCGAGGGCACGCCAAACCGACGCTTCTTCATCGGCACCACGGCAGCGGTGCTGGCCGTCGTGCTCGCCGTCGCGGCGCTTCTGATCGCGGTGTGGCTCGTCCGCGAGACGATCATCTGGCTCGTGGCAGCGGGGTTCCTGGCCTTCTCGATCGAGCCGCTCGTGCGCATCTTCCAGCGTCGCGGCATGGGTCGCGGCAAGGCCACGACGTGCGCGTTTCTCGTCATCGGCGGCGTCATCCTCTTCTTCGCGTTTGCGCTCATCCCCCCGATCGTGGACGGTGCGAAGGAGCTCAAGACCAATATCCCGGAGTACGTCGACCAGCTCAAGAGCTCGAGTATCGCGCAGTCGCTCAACGCGGAGGGGGCGATCGACACCGCAGGCGACACGGCCGCCGACAGCGCGAACTTCTTCGGATCGGGCAAGGCGCTCGACCTGATCGGAGCGCTCGTCAGCGGCGGCTTCGCCATCTTCATGATCTTCACCTTCACGCTCTACTTCCTGGTCTACGGCCGTGAGCTCAAGAATCGCGCGGCGAACCTCTTGCCCGAGGCGACCCGCCGGCCGGCGCTCGGGGCGATGCGCGAGATCTTCGAGATGAACACCGGCTACTGGTACGGCAAGTTTCTGATCGCGTTCATCGCCGGCATGACGTGCTTCGTCTCGATGAAGCTCCTCGGCATCCCCGGGGCGGCGCCGCTGTCGCTCTTCGTCGGGATCACCGACCTGATCCCGAACATCGGCGCCACGATCGGCACGATCCCCGTCGTCATCGTCGGTCTGCTCGACGAGTGGTGGAAAGGCGTGGCGATCGGCGTCATCCTGATCGCCTACCAGCAGATCGAGAACAACCTGATCACACCCAAGGTCTTCAAGAGGACCGTCGAGATCCACCCGTTCGTCTCGGTCGTGACCGTGATCGCGTTCACCGCCCTCTTCGGGATCGTCGGGGCGCTGCTCGCCGTTCCGGTGACGAAGGGGATCCTGATCCTCGTCGATGCGTTTCGTGACAGCCGGCGCGCGACCGCGGCCGGCGACGCCACACCCGAGCCGCTCTAGCGCCTAGTGCTCCGTCCCGGAAGTCACTGGCGCTCTGGGCGGCTGCAAAGCGGCGCCGCGCTGCGTCCTCAGTCGCCCCGATATGTCCCGATATCGGGGCTCCCTGCGTCCTTGCCCGGCTTGCTTTTCGCGCGCCAGGATCATCAAGCGACTTCCGGGACGGAGCACTAGCGAAGGAACGGCGCGAACACGACCCCGGCGGGATCGTCGAGCACTGCGGCCAGCGCCTCGATGCACGCGGGATCGTGGTGGACGCCGGCGCAGGCCCGGAGCTCGACGAGCGCCTCCTCGCGGCTTCGCGCCGGTCGGTAGACGCGGTCGGTCACGATCGCCGAGAACGCGTCTGCGACCGCGACGATCCGCGCCTCGATCGGGATCCCGTCGCCGACCAGCCCGTCCGGGTACCCACCGCCGTCGACGCGCTCGTGATGGTGACGAACGACGAGGGCGGCCTGCGCAAGGCCCGCGATCCGGCGCACGATCTGCTCCCCGATCTCGGAGTGCGTGCGCATGACGTCCCACTCCTCGTTGTCGAGCGGGGCGCGCTTCGTCAGCACCCGGTCCGGAATGGCGACCTTGCCGAGATCGTGCAGCCAGCCCCCGAGCCGGCAGCGCATGACGGCGTCCTCGGTCAAGCCGAGCCGCACCGCGATCTGGCCGGCCAGATCCGAGACCTGGCGCACGTGATCCTCGGGCATGCGCTCCCGGGCGCTCGCGGACAGAGCGAGTGCCTGCGCGAGCCGTAGGGCCTCGGGCTCCTCGGCGGCATAGTCCTCGACGGTGAGCTCGCTAGCGAGCGTCGTGCGGTTGCGCCCGTGGCGCTTCGCCGCGTAGAGCGCCCGGTCGGCCGCGTCCACGAGCGCTTCCACCGACCAGAGCCCGTCGTTGGCGAGCACGCCGCCGACGGACGCGGTGACGTTGAGGAGCCGGTCGCCGTCGAGGGCGACCGGCGCGGCCTCGATCGCGCGCCTGACCGACTCCGCGACCGCGAAGACCGCCTCGTCGCTCTCGACGCCCGGGACGAGGATGCCGAACTCCTCCCCGCCCCAGCGCGCGACGACGTCGTAGCGTCGGACCGCGCCCCGAAGCCGCTGAGCAATCTCCCGGAGAACGGTGTCGCCGACCGCATGACCGTAGGTGTCGTTGGTCGGCTTGAAATGGTCGAGGTCGACCATGAGCAATCCGGGGAGGCGCCCTTCCCGGCGTGCTCGCTCCAGCTCTGCGGAGAGCGCGTCGACGAGGTGTGGGCGATTCCAGAGGCCGGTGAGCTGGTCGGTGCGTGACCGCCGCTCGATCTCGGCTCGCGCCTCGATCTCCGCCGTCGCGTCGAAGACGACGCCGTAGAGCATGAAGCGGCCGTCTGTCTCGCGAAGCACCGACCGTTCTCGCACCCAGCGGGTCCGCCCGTCGAGCCCGCGGAGCCTGTAGGTGGCCTCCTCGACCTCCCCCGGCACGCGTCGCTCGTGATCGTAGAGACGCTCGAACGCGGGGTAGTCCTCCGGTTCGATACACGTGTCGTAGAGGCGGTTCGCGTCCTCGTAGTCGACATCGCCGCCCAGGAGCCGGTCGAGCCCAGGCCCGTGGAGGATGGGCAGATACCAGCCCGAGCCGTCGAGCTCGCCGGCGAAGAGAAAGGCGTCGACGGCGTCGGCGATGCTCTCGAACATGCGTCCCGGATCCTCGGCCGCCTCGTGCAGGACGGGGGTGACGTTGGCGTAGGCGCGCTCCTGCAGCGTCACGACCAGCGCGTCGCCGACAGGAGTGAGGGTCGCGCGCAGGGGTACGAGCGTCCCGTTCGAGCGCCGGGCCTCGACGTGGTGGCGACCGGGGGACGGCCAGTCGGCCGGAAGCTCGGTGAAGAGCTGCGCCAGGGGGAGGCCGACCAGCTCCAGCCGGTCGCGCGCGAAGATCCGCTGGCAGTCCGGGTTGGCGAAGACCACGGTGGCGTTCGCGTCCAGCACGACGGCGCCGTCGATGATGTGCTCGAGGATGCCCTCGATCTCGGTCATCCTGCGCTAGATCGGCGCAGGGCCGCCGATTCATGACCCCGGTGCGAGGATCTCCGTCAGGGGGCGACGAGAACGCGGCCGGCGACGCCGGCGAGGCTCGCCTCGACGGCCTCGTTCACGCGCTCGAGCGGGAACGAGGGACCGAGCGCGTGCTCGAGATCGAGCGTGCCCGCCCGAACCAGCTCGAGCACGCGCGGGAGCATCGTCGCCGGATCCTCCGAGCCGTACAGCGAGCCGGTCACCACCTTCTCCTCGTTCGTCAGCTCACCCGGGGGGAGCGCGTAGGTGACGCCGGCGGCCGCCATGCCGACCGCGACGACCGTGCCGGCCCCTCGCGCCGAGCGAAGCGCAAGAGCGAACGTGGCTTCGCCGCCGACCGCGTCGAAGGCGTAGTCGAACTGCCCGTCGAGTTCGTCGGGCGGGCACGCCTCCGTCGCGCCGAGCCGCAGTGCCTGGTCGCGGCGCGCCTGAACGGGATCGACGGCGACGATCCGCGCTGCCCCCGCGATTCGGGCACCCTGGACGGCGAACTGGCCGACGCCGCCGGCCCCGATGACGACGACGCTCGCGCCCTTCTCGACCCGGGCGCGGTTCAGCACCGCTCCGATTCCCGTGAGCGCGGCACACCCGATCAGGGCCGCCTGCTCGAGGGAGAGGTCGTCCGGAATCGGCAGGACCGCCTTCGCGGGCAAGACCATCCGCTCGGCCATGGCCCCGATCGCGGTCATGCGGTAGACGGTCTCGCCGTCGAGCGTGAGCCGCGTGGTCCCGTCGGCCAGCGTTCCGTTCGCGATCCCCGTCCGCAGCGGAACGCACACGTACGGCCTCCCGCGCACACACTGATCGCACAGCCCGCACGAGGGCGCCCAGTGGAGGACGACGCGTTCGCCCTCCAAGAGCCCTTCGACGCGATCGCCGACCCTCTCGACGACGCCGGCGCCCTCGTGCCCGAGCACCATCGGAGTCGGGCGGAGCCACTCGCCGCGGACGAGGTGGAGGTCGGAGCCACAGACGCCCGTCGCCGTGATCCGGACGAGGACATCGTCGGGCCCCGGCTCCTCGACGTCGATCTCACACACGTCGAGCGGCTCTCCAGCGGCCCGGAAGAGCGCGGCCCGCGTCTTCACGCGGCTAGGTCTTCGCGCCGGTCTTGCGCGTCCTCGCGGCGGGTTTGGCCCGGAGCCGGCTGCCAGGCCTCCGGGTCGCCTTCCGACCGGCGCCGAGCGCCCGCAGCGCCTCCTCTGTCGTTCCCACCTCGGCGATGTTCACGAGCGCGTAGTTCAGCGCCGCGTGCTGCCACTCGTCGTTGATCGTCGACGTCGCGTCGGAGATGACCGTGCAGGCATAGCCGAGGTCGGCGCCCGTGCGGGCGGTGTGCTCGATCGAGAAGTTCGTCCAGGCGCCGGTGATCACGAGCCGCTCGACGCCGTGACCCTTGAGGAGCTGCTCGAGGCTCGTGTCGGTGAAGGCGCACATGCGCATCTTCTCGACGATCAGGTCCCCCTTCTTCGGCTCGAGCCCCTCCACGGGGGCGGCCCCCCAGGTACCGCGGACGATTCCGTTCGTTGCCTTGACAGCCTGGAAGAGCGGCGCGTTCTGCTTCAGCCCCGGGGCGCCCTTCTCGACGACGTACCAGACGTGGATGACCGGCATGCCCTTCTCACGGGCGGCCGCCGCCAGCTTCTTCACGTTGGCCACGACGTTCTGGGATTTCGCGTGCTCGGCCGGGCCGGGATCGCCGCAGAACGCGCCTCCGGCCATGATCACGTCGTTCTGGAGGTCCTGGACGATCAGGGCCGAGGTCTTCGGGTCGATCCTCTTCATGACGGCTCCTAGTGGTAGACCTGCCGGTCGCCGGCGAGCTTCGTGCGGATGCGGTAGAGCGAGCTCGAGCTCGGCACGTAGAGCGTCTTCCAGTCGGCGTCGCCCCAGGTGAGGTTGCCGACGTTCTCGGGCACCTCGACGACCCCGAGGTGCTCGCCCTCCGGCGAGATCACCCAGACGCCGCCGGGGCCTGTGACCCAGACGTTGCCGTCCTCGTCGCACTTCATCCCGTCCGGTATGCCTTCCTCGATCACTCCGGTGCCGACGCCGTCGAAGAACATCCCGGCGTCGGCGAGTGTCCCGTCCGAGCGGACGTCGAAGACCCGGATGTGGGCCCGCGGGGTGTCGTTGATGTACATGAGCGTCCGGTCGGGCGAGAAGCAGAGCCCGTTCGGCATGTCGAAGTCGTCGAGGAGGAGCTCGACGTCGCCGCCGCCCGGCGGGATCCGGTACACGCCGCAGATGTCGATGTCGCGCTCTCGCTCGAGCCCGAACCCCGGCATGCGCCCGTACCAGGGGTCGGAGAAGTAGATCGAGCCGTCGTCGCCGACGATGACGTCGTTCGGCGAGTTGAGCTCCTTGCCCCCGTAGTGGGTCGCGATCGTCTCGCGACTCGCCGCCGTACCGTCGCCCGCGAGCGTCTCGCGTACCACCGAGCTCGTGGAGTGCTCGCAGACGAGGAGGCTGCCGTCCGCCTCGAGCGTCATCCCGTTGCACTTGTTCGCCGGGCGCATCGTCTCGACGACGCCACCCTCCGGGCTCCACTTGCGCCGAACGTCCCCAGGCATGTCGCTGAAGAGCAGGTAGCCGCCCTCCTTGACCCAGATCGGGCCCTCGGTGAAGGTGAAGCCGGTCGCGACCTGCTCGACCGAGGAGCCCTCCTCGACGAGCTCGTAGATGACCGGCGATTTCGCCTGGATCCCCATACGGGTCTCGCTCCTTTCGTGCCTGCGGGGCGGAAGCGAGGCGAGTCTAGTCGACGCGAGACGCCCAGCGAGGGGGACAGTCCCCGGGACATGTCCCCGAGGACGAGCTCCGTGGTTCAAGCCGCTGACCAACGACGAGGTCTCCACATGCGAGCTTCTTCGTCACGACGTCCCGCTCTCAGGTGACTTCGACATGGATACGGCCCTTGGCATCGCGGAGCCTACCGCCGTCCCGGCCCGCCCGGATCGCGAGCGCCTCGGCGAGGATCGATATTCCGGTCTCGGCCGGAGTCTCCGCGCCGATGTCGAGACCGCACGGCCCCGAGATCCTGGCGAACTCCTCCTCCGAGACTCCGGCCTCCAGGAGCTTCTCCCGTCGGCGCTCCTGGTTTCGGCGGGAGCCGAGCGCGCCGATGTAGAACGCCTCCGTCCGCACCGCCGCGGACAGCGCCGGCACGTCGAACTTGTCGTCGTGGGTCAGGACGACCACGGCGGTGGCGTGGTCCGGCTGCACGCGCTCGAACGTCTCCTCGGGCCACGCGACGACGATCTCGTCGGCGTGGGGAAGCCGCTCCTTCGTGGCGAACATGCCGCGCGCGTCGGCGACGATCGTGTGCCAGCCGAGCACCTTCGCCGCGGCGCAAAGCGCGTCCGCGGAGTCGACTGCCCCGTAGACGAGGAGGCGGGGCGGCGGCCCGAAGATCTCGGCGAAGATCTTGCGCTCCTCGTGCTCGAAGACCTTGCTGCGCGCAGCGCGGATCAAGTCGTCTGCGAGCCCGACGAGGGAGAGCGGGTCGTCGCCGACCACCTCGCCCGACTCGAAGACGAGCAGCTTCGCGCCGAGCGGCTCCCCCTCGACGACGGTGAAGAGGACGCACCGCTCCTCCTCCCGTTCGATCGACTCGAACAGACGGTCGGTGAGCGCGCTCTTCACGTTTCTCCCACCACCCCACCCCCGCCGAGCCGGGCACGGCCCCTCACTCGAGCCGCTCCACCCAGACGTCGATCTCGCCGCCGCACGGGAGGCCGACGTTCCAGCCTTCCTCGTCGGAGATCCCGTACGAGAGCATCCGCGGCGCGCCCGACGCGATCACCTCCTCGGCGGCGACGAAGACGTCGCTCTCGACGCAGCCCCCGGAGACCGAGCCGGACATCGCACCTCGCTCCGACACGGCGAGCTTCGAGCCGATCGGGCGCGGCGCGCTCCTCCGCGTGGCGACCACGGTCGCGATCGCGACCTGCTGCCCCTCCTCGCGCCACCGCTTGACATCAGCCAGAACCTCCTTCATGGCACTCCCACCACCCCACCCCCGCTGATCGAACTCCCACCAGCCCACCCCACGCCCTGCCGGGCGCGGCCCCACCGGGCGCATCCCCTCATGCCGCATGCCTCCTTTCGATCCCCTGCACGACCTCGGCCAGCTCCTCGAGGCTCTCGAGATTGTGCCCCGAGATGAAGCGGTCGATGTACGGAAGCGCCGCGCGCATCCCCCCGGCGAGCGGCTGGTACTCCGGGTTGCCCTTGAGCGGGTTGACCCAGACGACCGCGAAGGCCTGTCGTGAGAGCCTCGCCATCTCCTGACCGACGAGAACGGCATCCTGACGCTCCCAGCCGTCCGAGAGGATGACGACCACCGCTCCGCGCGTCAGCGCGCGCCTCCCCCACTCGTCGTTGAAATGCTTGAGCGACGCGCCGATCCGCGTCCCTCCTGACCAGTCGACGACCCGGCGGGTGGCCGCCTCGAGCGCGGCCTCGGGATCCTTCGACTCGAGCTCGGGGGTGAGCCTGGTCAGCCGCGTGCCGAACGCGAACGCCTCGACGCCCTTGCCGGAGCCGACCGCTCCGTGCAGGAACAGGAGCAGCGCCCGTGTGTACTGCTCCATCGAGCCGGACACGTCGCAGAGGAGCACGAGCTTCCGCGGCTTCAGCATCCGCTCGCGAAACGCGCGATCGATCGGGTCGCCGCCCGTCCCGAGCGACCGGCGCACGAGCCTGCGCAGATCGAGGTCGTAGCCGCGGTGGTGCGGCCGAAGCCGCCGTGAGCGCCGTCGTGGACGCGCCGCGGCACACTGCTGGATCAGCTTGCGCACCCGGGCGAACTCCTCCGGGGTCATGGCGGCGAAGTCCTTCGCGCGCAACACCTCGTCGGCGGAGAAACCGCCCGCCTGCGACTCCTCGCCCTCCTCGCCCTCGCCGGGCTTTCGCTCCTTCGCGTCGCGCTTGCGCAGGAGCTCGACGACCTCGACACCGTCCGCTGCCCGCCGCACCGGTACGACGGGCGAGCGCAGAAACCACGCGTTGAAGGCACGGTCGAACGGCTCGATCTCGTCCTCGTGCGACACGATCGTCGAGCGGAGCGTCCAGTAGACGTCGTCCTGGCGCGCGATGTCGACCTTGTCAAGGCCCGTCAGCGCGTCGGCGAGACGCCCCGGGCCGACCTCCAGCCCGGCCTCGCGGAGGATCCGCCCGAACGTGACGACGTGGCGGACGAGAGGCTCAGCGGGCACCGGCGGCCCGAGCCTCGGCGACGAGCTCGTTCAGGTGCTCGTCACGGACCGACTCGAAATCCTCGTGGTACTTGAGCACCGAGCCGAGGGTCGACTCGACGACCTCGGCGTCGAGCTCGGCGGTCCCGAGCGCGGCTAGCGCATGGGCCCAGTCGATCGTCTCGGCGACCCCGGGCGGCTTCGCCAGGTCGAGGCGGCGCAGCCCTTCGACGAAGCGCGCCACCTGCTCGGCCAGGCGCTCGGGGATGCCCGGCACCCGCAGGAGCACGATCTCGATCTCGCGCTCGAGCGACGGGTGGCCGATCCAGTGAAAGAGGCACCGCCGCTTGAGCGCGTCGTGGAGCTCGCGGGTGCGGTTCGACGTGAGGATCACGACCGGACGGCGCGTTGCGGAGATCGTCCCGATCTCGGGAATCGTGATCTGGAAGTCGGAGAGGATCTCGAGCAGGAACGCCTCGAACTCGTCGTCGGCGCGGTCGATCTCGTCGATCAGGAGCACGACCGGCTCCTCGCTCTCGATCGCCTCGAGCAGCGGCCGGCGAATCAGAAACTCCGGGCCGAAGAGCTCCTGCTCGTCGACCGTCCCCTCCTGCGCGGCGCGGATGTGGAGGAGCTGGCGCGAGTAGTTCCACTCGTACACGGCGTGGGCGACGTCGAGCCCCTCGTAGCACTGGAGGCGGATCAGCCGCGCGCCGAGCGCGCGCGAGATCGCCTTCGACGCCTCGGTCTTGCCGACGCCCGCCTCGCCCTCGAGGAGAAGCGGTTTTTCGAGCTTGAGCGCGAGGAAGAGCGCCGTCGAGAGCCCCCGGTCGGGCAGGTACGAGGCGGCCTGAAGCGAGCGTTCGAGTTCGTCGATGGTCTCGATGGCCACAGGCCAAGTCTACGCATGCCCAGACCAGCCCTGGCGTCGAGGGTTCTACGAAAAGATCTCGGTCGTCGAGTCGCCGCCCTGGAGGCGCACCTCGTGACCGCGGGCCGGCCCGCCTGGCCGGTTGGACGCCGTCAAGCCTCACCGGGCGTCTGAATCGACTCGCACGACGCGGTGAGCGTCCCGGCGCACGCCACCCTCGCCGGCGATGGCCAGCACGGTCCCGGGCTCGGCCGCGTACTCCACGGGGGGGTCGGCCACCGGAAAGACGGCGAGGACGTGGAGTGGCCCCTTGCCGGTATTGCGAAACCCATGCCACAGACCGGGCGGGACGACGACCGTGGCCACGCCGACAACGCCCTCGCGCTCGGACTCGACCCAGAACTCCGCCTCACCCTCGAGGAGCACGACTGCCTCCTCGACGCCCCGGTGGCGATGAGTCGGCGCACCTCCGCCCGGCTCATGCCACTGCTCGAGCACGCAGACGGCCTCGCTGCCGAGCTGGCTTCCCGCGAGCAGGCGCGCCTTCGTGCCCGGACGCCACGTCACACGTTCCTCGTCGGCGCCGCGGATCACGAGCACGGGTCAATCGTAGACGGGCGTCCGCTCCGACCCTCAGCGTGGCGATACTGAATCGGTGGCCCCTTCCTTTCATCCCGGAATCGACCCGCCCGGGCTCCGCGTCGAGCGCGCCTGGGTCTTCGCCTGTCGTGGCACCGACGTCGTCGTTCGCGAGGAGGTTGCGATCGAGGCGGACGGGCTGCTCTACCTCGGCGCCCTCGAGGGAGTCGACTGCTTCGCGACGGCGGCCGGCGACGACGAGGAGCTCCAGGGTCTTCGCGGGCTCTACGGCGTTATCGACGAGGAGATCTGGGCCGTGGCAGGACGAGCCGTGCAGATCGTCGAGTGGGAGCGAGCGCATCGCTTTTGCGGGGCGTGCGGCACGCCGACCGAGCCGCTCGCGGGTCAGCGGGCACGGTCGTGCCCCTCCTGCGGACACCTCGCCTTCCCCCGGCTCTCGCCCGCGGTGATCGTCCTCGTGCGCCGCGGCCACGAGGCGCTGCTGGCCCGCGGACGCGGCTTCCCCGAGCCGATGTACAGCTGCGTCGCCGGCTTCGTGGAGCCCGGCGAGTCGCTCGAGGAGGCAGTCGTGCGCGAGGTGCGCGAGGAGACGGGGATCGAAGTCCGCGACGTCCGCTACTTCGGGAGCCAGCCGTGGCCCTTCCCACACTCCCTGATGATCGGCTTCACGGCCGAGTACGCGGGCGGGGAGATCGACGTCGAGGAGGAGGAGATCCTCGACGCGGGCTGGTACCCGCCGGATGATCTTCCCCTTGTTCCGCCGCCACTCTCGATCGCAAGGAGACTGATCGACGACTGGAGAGCGCGAGCCGGCTAGCGGCAGCGAGCTCCACCACCACTCGCTCGAAGGGACATGCCCCGGGGTCTGACCCCGGGGCATGTCCCTTCGAGACCGTTCGGGTTAGGGCGACCGGCTAGGGTCGCTGGCCGAGCTCGACGTCGACGGCTCGGCCGTCGGCGAGCTGGAGCTCGATTCGATCTCCCGGCGCATGTGCGGCGATCGCGCTGCCGAGCTCGTCCGGGGAGGCGACCTGACGGCCGTCGAGACCGACGATGACGTCGCCCTGCTCGAGGCCCGCGGCCTCGGCCGGGCTACCGGGCACGACCTGCGCGACGACGAGACCGTTCTGATCGGCGGCGATCGAGACTCCGAGCCAGGCGCCCTGACCGGCCTGCTGGGCGGTTCCGCCCTGCTGGTAGCCGCCGGCGAGGATCTCGTCCGCCACTTTGATCGCACCGTCGATTGAGATGGCAAAGCCGATGTTCTCCGCGGACGTCGTCCCCGCGCTGTTCAGGCCGACCAGCCGGCCGTCCCCGTCGACGAGCGGCCCACCCGAGTTGCCCGGGTTGATCGCCGCGTCCGTCTGGATCAGATCGTGAAGGAGGGCATCGCCCTCGGGCTGGATCTCGCGGTGGAGCCCCGAGACGATTCCCCTCGTCACCGTCGTTCCGAGCCCAAGCGGGTAGCCGAGGGCGATCACCTCGTCGCCGAGGCGAAGCGACGCGGAGTTGCCGATCTCGATCGCACGGAGATCCTTGGCGTCGACCCGGACGACGGCCAGGTCGCGGTCGGGAGCGGTGCCCACGACCGTGCCGGGGAGCTCGCGGCCGCTGCCGTCGTTGAACGACACGACCAGCTTGACCGCGTTCGTCACCACATGGTTGTTCGTGAGGATGATCCCGTCGCCGTCGATGACCACACCGGACCCCTGGCCCTGCTGGCCGTCCGACGTCTGGACGCGGATTCCGACGACCGACGGGAGCGCCTCCGCGACGACATCCGCGACGCCGGGCCGGTCATCCTGGGGAGCCGACGCCGCGCCCAGCGTCGCGTCTCCGCTCTGGTCGGGGGCCACCTGCGTCGCGGCCGTGGGCCGGATGTCGGCTGATCGGGTGCCAGAGGCATCGGAAGCGGCGCCGCCGCACCCTGCAGCGGCAATGGCAGCCGCAGCGAGCACGGCCGGTAGGACAAAGCGAGCACGTCGAGTCATCAGCGGTTGTCTCTCCTTTACGTAGCCTGCGCCGGAGAGTGAACCAGGGGGTACGTTGAGCGCGTCCTCACCTTCGTTGAGCCTTGCTTAGGCCCGGTTGCGGTCGCGTTAAGGGCTTGTGCGAATCACCCCGATGAGACGATGCGCACCGGGCTCGACGAGTCCACGCTAGAGTCGTCGCGAGTACCCGATCGAAAGGAAGTAGGCATGGCGATAGGACCTGTTCAGTTGCTGGTGCTGGGGTTCGAGCATCCGGATTTCCACGGCCAGATCCTCGAGGAGCTGGAGAAGCTCCGCGAGAGCGACACGGTGCGCGTGATCGACGCGCTGGCCGTGTACAAGGACGCCGACGGCGAGATCGACGTTATGCACCTCAGCAACCTGACCAAAGAGGAGGCGATCGAGCTCGGCAGCAAGGTAGCCGCGCTGATCGGTCTCGGCATCGAGGGCGAGGAGGGCATGGAGGCCGGGGCCGAGATCGGCGCCGAGATGGCCGCCGAGGGTGGCATCCAGGTGTTCTCCGACGAGCAGGCCTGGGACGTGCTGGAGACGATCCCGAACGACTCGGCTGCCGCACTGCTGCTGATCGAGCATCACTGGGCGGTGGGGTTGCGCAACGCGATCCTGAGCGCAGGCGGCATCGGCCTCGGTGACGCCTTCATCCATCCGCAGGATCTCGTCGCGATCGGTCTCGCCACTGCGGCGGAGGCAGAAGAGCTCGCGGCGATGCACCCGAGCGAGAAGGCCTCGGTGTGATTCCCCGCCAAGCGCAGTTCAACAGTCGAACACGGAGGTACGAGAGATGATGGCTCGCAGAGTCGCCCGGCGCACCTCGCGCCGCACCGCACGCCGCCGCTAGCCGGCGTTTACCGCAGCGGGGGGAGAGCGTGGATCAATGCTCTCCCCCCGCTGCTGTCTCGGACGCGACGTGTCTCGGGGGCGTGTCCCGGGGACGCCGTCGTCTTGGACATGTCCCGGGGCCTGTCCCCGGGACATGTCTCGCTGGGTCGGCTAGCCCGACTGTGGGCGAGCGCCGAGCTCGACCTCGACGGTCGAGCCGTCGGCGAGCTCAAGCGTGACGCTGTCGCCCGGCTCGTGCGCCGCGATCGCGTTGACGAGCTCCTCCGCGCCGCCGACCGGCTGGCCGTCGATCCCGGTGACGACGTCGCCGGGCTCGAGCCCCGAGGCATCGGCCGGGCCGCCCGGGACGACCTCTGCGAGCAGCGCACCTTGCTGCCCGTCGGCGACGGCGGCGCCGAGCCATGCACCGGGCTCGTTCGCGGGGGCCGGAGCCGGCGTCGGAGCAGGGGACGGCTGCGGCTCCGTGGAACCACCGCCCTGGCCCGGGTCGGCCGGCTGCTCGGGGTCGATCGGCTGCTCTGGATTCACCGGGCTGGAGCTGCCGCCGGCCCCGCAGGTCGGGTTGTCCGCGATGATCGTCGTCGCCGTCTCCATCGCGCCGTCGATCGCGATCGCGAAGCCGACGTTCTCGGCGAACGCCGCGAGCGCGCCGGCCGAGTTGATCCCGATCAGCTTGCCGTCGTGGTCGACGAGCGGGCCGCCCGAGTTGCCGGGGTTGATCGCCGCGTCCGTCTGGATCAGGTTCTTCAGCGGCACGCCGCCAAGCGGTGCGATCTCGCGCCCGAGGCCCGAGACGATCCCCTTCGTCACCGTCGGGCCCAGCCCGAGTGGATAGCCGAGCGCGATCGCGTCGTCGCCGAGCCGCAGGTCGGCCGAGCTCCCGATCTCAACCGGGTCGAGATCGGTCCTGTCGACGCAGACGACGGCGAGGTCCTTGTCCGGCGCCGTGCCGAGCACGCGGCCGGGGAGCTCCTGCTTGTCCGTGAGCACGATCGTGACGGTCTCGGCGTTCTCGACGACGTGGTTGTTGGTCAGGATGATCCCCTTCGGGTCGATCACGACCCCCGAGCCCTGACCCTCGCCGCTGCCGCCGAGGAGATCCTCGAGCAGTCCTCCGCCGCCGCCCATCTGGACGCGAACGTTGACGAGCGAGGGCAGGACATCCTCGACCATGTCGGCGAGCTCCGGACCGGCGGCCTGCGTCGCTGCCGCCGCCGCCTGCTGCGTGGGGACGGTCGAGGTGGTCGACGCCTGGTCGGCGTCGACCTGGGCCGCGCACCCGGCGGCCGCGAGGCCGATCGCGAGCACGGCGGCCGCCGTGGGGATGAGTGGACGCATTCGAGTTTTCCTCCTACGGAAGGCGGTTGAACCACAGGGCGGAGAGCGAGCCGGCGAGGATGAGCGCCACGAGCCCGCCGGCGACGAACCACGCGGTCACCTCGCGCTTCTCGTCGGCGAACGCGATCGTGGAGCCGAGCCGCTCGTAGACGGCTTCGAGCGCCTGCTCGGTCGGCGCCGAGAAGGCGGCACCGCCGGTGAGACGCGCGATCTGGCCGAGGGTCTCCCGGTCGGGTGGAACCTCGACGGTCTGTGGGATGCCGAGCTCGTCGGTGACCTGGATCGTGCCGGTATCGGTACCGAGCGCGATCGTGTAGACGGGGATACCGGCGGCGTTCGCCTTCTTCGCCGCCTCGATCGGATCCATCGTGTCGGGCGACGGTGAACCGTCAGAGAGGAGCAGCATGACGAGGGCGGGCTTGCCGTCCTTCGGCTGATCCTCCGCGGCGATCAGGCGATCCTGCTGCTGACGCAGGCCGGTGCCGAGCTCGATCGCGTCGCCGATCGCCGTTCCCCCGTCGGCGACGAGGCCGTCGAGTGACTGCCGCACGAGCTCGTGCTCCTGGGTCGGCGGAACGAGCACCTGAGCCCCGTCGGAGAAGGTCACGACGCCGACCCGGAACTTGTCGGGCACGCGGTCGAGGAAGCGGTTGGCCGCGCTCTGCGCCGCGGCGAGCCTTGTCGGCTTGACGTCCTCGGCCCTCATCGACCCGGAGACGTCCATTGCGAGCACGACGCTCGCCCCCTCCCGCGGGACCTTCGTCACGAGCTCGGGCCGGGCCGTCGCGAACAGAAGCGCGGCGAGCGCACCCAGGAAGAGCACGGGCGGAACCCACCGCCGCCAGCGAGGCGACTCGGCGACGACGTTCGCGAGCAGATCGACGTTCGTGAAGCGGACCGCGTAGCGCATCCGCCGCCGCTGCAGGAGCAGGTAGCCCGCGGCGAGCAGCGGCACGAGCGCGAGCAGCCAGAGCATGTTCGGGCTCAAGAAACTCATTGGACTCCCACCACCCCACCCCCTGACCCCCAAGACCGGCGTCTAACCTCCAGCTTTCGGAGGAACCCCGCCAGCGCACGCAGCCAGTCGCCCTCGGTCGAGAGGACGACGTGGTCGGCGCGGGCGGAGCGGAGGAGCGCCGCGAGCTCGTCCCGTTCCACCGCCGCACGCGTCGCGAACCGCTCGCGGAGCTTGCGGCTCTTCGTGTCGGCGCGGACGAGACGGCCGGTCTCGGGATCGACGAGCCAGAGGATCCCGACGTCGGGCAGCGCCTGCTCGCGCGGGTCCCTCAGCTCGACGGCGACGACGCCGCAGGCGGCTGCGAGTCGCGAGAGCTCGGGCCGGAAGTCGCGCGGGCAGCGGAAGTCTGAGACGAGGACGACGAGCGATCCGCGCTTCGCGATCCGCGTGACCCGGGTGAGCGCCTCGCGAAGGTCGGTCGCACCCGTGCCGTGCTCGGCCGGCTCCTGCCGCAGCGTCCTCAGCAGTGCGGTTAGGCCGGGCCGCCCCTGCTTCGGGGGCTGCGTCCGCGGCGGACCGTCGCCGAACGTGACCAGGCCGAGGCGATTTCCCCGTCGGCTCGCCGCGTTGCCGACCGCGAGGGCGACGCCCTCGGCGACGTCCGCCTTGCGGCGGTCGGCGGTGCCGAACGTCATCGACGGCGAGATGTCGAGCACGAGCCATGTCGTCATCGCCCGCTCGGCCACCTGGACGCGGACGTGCGGCTCGCCCGTTCTGGCGGTGGCATTCCAGTCGATCAGGCGAACGTCGTCACCCGGCTGGTAGGGGAGGATCTGCGCGAGCTCAGTCCCGAGGCCGAGGGTGGTCGAGCGGCGCTCGCCGGTGAGGATTGCGTCGACGCGCCTGCGCAGCGTCAGGTCGATCTGCCGCAGGAGCGCCTCGGGCATCGGCCCCGGCCCCGGCCGTGCGGGAGTTCTGGCGGGGGCCGGGCTCACGCCGCGGCTTCCCGCGCCAGGTCGATCTGCGGCATCTTGACCGCGTCGAGGACCGCGGTGAGGATCTGGTCCGGCGAGATCTCCTCGGCGAGCGCCTCGTACGAGAGCACGAGCCGGTGGCGCAGGACGTCCTTCGCGACGTCGCGGACGTCCTGCGGGAGCACGTACGCACGGCCTCGCAGCAGGGCGAGAGCCCGGCCGGCGTGGACGAGATTGATCGAGCCGCGGGGGCTCGCGCCGTAGGCGACGTACTGGCCGAGATCGGCGAGGCCGACGTCGGCGGGCTTGCGCGTAGCGAGCACGAGCGAGACCGCGTAGGTCGAGACCTCGGGGTCGACGTAGACGCCCGCGGTCGTCTTCTGGAGCACCGTGAGCATGTCCGGCGAGACGGCCTGCGAGAGCTGTGGCTGCTCGCCGAGCGAACGCTGCACGACCGTGAGCTCGTCGCCGAACTCCGGGTAGTCGACGACCACCTTCATCAGGAAGCGGTCGACCTGGGCCTCGGGAAGCGGGTACGTCCCCTCGGACTCGATCGGGTTCTGCGTGGCGAGGACGAGGAACGGGTCGGGAACCACGTGCGTCTCGCCGCCGATCGTGACCTGGCGCTCCTGCATCACCTCGAGCAGCGCGGACTGCACCTTGGCGGGAGCGCGGTTGATCTCGTCGGCGAGGAGGAAGTTGCAGAAGACGGGGCCCAGCTCGACGTCGAACCCGCCCGTGCGCGGCTTGTAGATCCGCGTGCCGACGAGGTCGGACGGGACGAGGTCGGGGGTGAACTGGATCCGGCTGAACGTGCCGCCGAGCGTGTCGGCGAGCGTCTTCACCGTGAGGGTCTTCGCGAGGCCGGGCACGCCCTCGATCAGCAGGTGCCCGCCGGTGAGCAGGCCGATGAGCACGCGCTCGAGCATGGCCTCCTGACCGACGATCACGCGCTTCATCTCGAACAGCGCCGCCTCGAGCGTCGAGCGCACGTCACCGACGGCGACGAGCGTGGGCTGGGTTTCCGTCACTCCTGGCTCCTTGACTCGGGTGTCCCGACCAGGGAAGCAGGAGGGGTGTAAAGGCGAGTTAAAGCGGACGGCCTTCTCGACGAGTCGCGGCCTTACGGTTCCTTTACGGGGCCAGGCCCCGCAACTTGAGTCGTGCGGGCTACGCGGTCACGGTTCACAGCGCATGAACCACACGCGCCTCGACGCCATGGCAGGGGTCCCCGATCGGTTGACGCGCCCCGTGTCGGGAGTCAGGCGGCCCAGCATCGCCGTCACCCGTGGCAGCCGCTCGGGGCTCGACGACGCGGATCTCCGGCGTCACCCGTTGCAGCCTAGAGCGTCCTGCGCCGGATCGGTGTCTCCGGTCTTCTCGTCACAGCGTCCGGTGTCGCTACGCTGCGCCGCGAGTGACCCTCGACGACTGGCTGCTCTCGCTGCACCTGCTCGCCGCGTTTGCGTTCGTGGCAGCGCTGATCGGGTTCTGGGTGATGATCGTCGCCGCCAGGAGGGTCGATCAGCCGAGCGGCGTGCGGGCGATCTTCCGACTGAACCTGCCGTTGACCGCGCTCGTCGGCGCCGGCGGGCTCGGGACGCTTGCGCTCGGGATCTGGCTCGCGGTATCGCTCGACGCCGTCCAGGTCTGGGACGGCTGGGTGATCGCGGCGATCGTTCTCTGGTTCGTCGCGACCGGGGCGGGGCAGCGCGCAGGCGCAGAGTACGCTCGGGCAGAACGCCGAGCACGCGAGCTGCTCGAGTCTGGCGACGACGCGGCCAGCCCCGAGCTCGGTCAGCTCGTGCGGACCCGAAGGGGCCTCGCGCTCCATGCGCTCGCCAGCGTCGCCGCGGTGCTGATCCTGGCCGACATGATCTGGAAGCCGGGTGCCTGAGGTGCTCGCGGCGACTCGCCCGGAGAGCTGGAACCTGCCGCTGTTCGTCCACGTGGCCGGGGCGATGATTCTCGTTGCCGGGCTGATCGTCGGTGCGGCCGCGCTCGTGCTTGCGCGAGGTGACCCCCGACTCCTTCGGCTCGGCTACTTCTCACTGCTCGCCGTCTCGCTTCCAGGCCTGATCGTCATGCGCGCCGGGGCCGAGTGGATCTACGAGCGCGAGGGCTTCTCGGGCGACGGCGACCCGACCTGGCTGGGAATCGGCTACATCATCGCCGACTCCGGCGCCGTCCTCCTCCTCGTTGCCCTGATCCTCGGCGGCGTCGGCGTGCGACGCCTGCGGCGCGGCGGCGGCGCGGGACTGCTCAAGGCCACCACCGTCCTTTCACTCATCCTGCTCGCCGCCTACGTCGTCGCCGTGTGGGCGATGGGCGCGAAGCCCGGCTAGTCGCTTCGAGCTCCCGAGCGCGCCGAATTGCCTTGATCTGAACTCAACCTGCCGCCGTATACGCTCGGAGGCGGTCATATATGCGCGTGCTGGTGGCGGAAGACGAGCGTGATCTCGCGGATGCGATCGCGAGGGGGCTCAGGAACGAGGGGTATGCGGTCGACGTCGCGTACGACGGCGACGACGCATACGTGAAGGCGAGGGTGTTCCCGTACGACCTCGTCTGCCTCGACATCGAGCTGCCCGGGATCGACGGGCGTGAGGTCTGCCGCCGCCTGCGCGACGGCGACGAGGCAGGGCACGACCCGCGAATCCTCATGCTGACCGCGCGCGACGGAGTCGCCGACCGCATCGGCGGGCTCGACGACGGCGCCGACGACTACCTGGTCAAGCCGTTTCACTTCGAGGAGCTGACCGCGCGGATCCGCGCGCTCCTTCGTCGCGACGCGGGCGCCTCGGGCGCGACGCTCGAGGTCGGCGACCTCGAGCTCGACGCCGCCCGCCGCGAAGCCCGGCGTGCCGGCGAGCCGCTCGCGCTCACCCCCAAGGAGTTCGCCCTCCTTCGCTTCTTCATGAGCCGGCCGGGCGACGTGCTGTCGGAGGGCACGCTGCTCGAGCACGTCTGGGACGAGAACGCCAACCCCGCGACGCGCACCGTCCGCGTCACGGTGATGACGCTGCGCCGCAAGCTCGCCGAGGCGGGCGGCGACCAGCCGATCGAGACCGTCGTCGGCAGCGGCTACCGGCTGCGCGAGGGCTAGAGGACACGACGTGCGCTCGATCCGCTTCCGCATCGCCGTTCTCTACTCGAGCGTCCTCTTCGTCGTCGCGGCGCTGATCGTCGGGGCTCTCTACCTCGGCCTCTCGCTCACGCTCCAGCGCGGTCGGGTCGGCGAGGAGATCATCTACAGCCGCACGAACGAGCTCGGACAGAGGCAGCTGTTCTACGCGGCGGACATCCGCGACGTCCAGAACCGGATCAACGAGAACACGCTGACGACGATGCGCACGGTCTCGCTCGGCGCGCTCGGCGTGCTGTTCGTCTCGAGCCTCGGCGTCGGCTGGATCGTCGCGGGCCGCGTCCTGCGACCGATCGACGGGATCACGAACGTCGCCCGTCAGATCGAGGCCACCAACCTGTCGCAGCGGATCGACCTGCAGGGCCCCGACGACGAGCTCAAGCGGCTGGCCGACACGTTCGACGGGATGCTCGCGCGGCTGGACGCGTCGTTCTCCTCGCAGCGGCGCTTCATCGCCGACGCGTCACACGAGCTGCGCAACCCGCTGGCGATCATCCAGACGAACCTCGACGTCGCGCTCACCGAGCCCAACGCCACTGCCGAGAGCCTGCGCGAGCACGCGACGGTGATCCGCCGGGCGTCCGACCGCATGGCCGGCATCGTCGGCGACCTGCTCGCGCTCGCGCGGCTCGAGAGCCCGAGCTCGCTCAAGCGCGAGGTCGACGTGGCTGCCGTCGGCGCCGAGGTCACCGACGAGTTCTCGACGATCGCGGAGCTCCGCGACATCCGCATCGAGCGCCAGCTCGAGCCCGGCCTCTGGGTCGTCGGCGACAAGGGAGAGCTCAAGCGCGCGCTCGCGAACCTCCTCGACAACGCGCTCAAGCACGCGCCCGAGGAGTCGCGGATCGAGCTGGCGACGCACCGCGTCGACGGCTGGGTGTACGCGACCGTCACCGACGAGGGCCCGGGCATCCCGCCCGGCGAGCTGCACCGCGTGTTCGATCGCTTCTACCGCGCCGACAGAACCCGGGCCGGCAACGGTCTCGGCCTCGCGATCGTCCGTCAGATCGCAGAGTCGCACGGCGGCGGAGTTCGGGTCACGTCCACCCCGGGCGTCGGCACGAGCTTCGAGCTTCGCTTTCCTGCAGCCGTCGCCGCCCGCGCGGCCTAGGTGTCCTACCCACGGACGTTGTGAACGCGGCTGATGGGTGGCCGGTCGCCGGTCGAGCTGTGTGGCCGCCGGTGGTTGTAGTGGTCGAGCCAGTGTGGCAGCGGTGATCGTC
Source organism: uncultured Actinomycetes bacterium (assembly GCA_963712465.1). Classification (GTDB taxonomy): domain Bacteria; phylum Actinomycetota; class Thermoleophilia; order Gaiellales; family Gaiellaceae; genus CAVQHY01. The sequence continues at coordinate 538,595 of CAVQHY010000004.1, read as the reverse complement.
GACGATCGCGTGCGCGTAGTCGTAGCCGACTCTGGTTGCGGGCCGCATCCAGTTGCGAGAGCGCTGCGAGCGATCGCCGGTGACGCGGTGGCCGGGCCGCAGGAAGCGCGCGTAGCGGCTTGTGTCCATGTGCAGCAGATCGCCGGGGCAGGGCCACTCGTAACGGTTGGCCGGCTCCTTGGTCGCCGCCGGCCGCCGGGAGATCCCCGCTCGCTTCAGCACCTTCCAGACGGTCGAGTGCGCGAAGCCGGTCGCACCGGCAACCAGGCGAGGTCCCCAGCCGGTCTTGCGGCGACAGTCGCAGATCCGCCGCTGGAGCTCGGCAGCCAGCAGCCGCGGCGAATGCTTCGGCCGACTCGAGCGATCCAGCAGCGCCTGCGGCTGACAGCCGCCGTCGAGCCAGCGATGCCACCAGCGATGGGCCGTGGCCGGCGAAACGCTGAAGGCGGCCGCGGCCGCCTTCAAAGACAGACCGTCCTCGACCGCGAGCACCAGCGCGAGCCGGCCCGCCAGTCCGAGCTTGGCGTTAGCGTGCAGATACATCCGCGCCCTCCTTTGAGCGTGAGTCCGGGAAGACCCACAGCCTCGAAGGAGGGCCGGATAGAACCCTCAGCCGTTCACAACGTGTGTAGGCATGTCACCTAGGCCACGGCTCAGCGGCCCGGGTGACCAGCTCGCGGCGCCCGGCGTCCACGTTGACAGCCCCGGGCATCTGCTCTCTAGTTACTCGACCGACCGGGTCGGTCGAGAGACAGGAGGCGGACGTGCCCTACGAGATCAAGATCCTCGACGTCATCGATATCGAGCTCGAGTCGAGCTTCCTCGTGCTCGCGCGCAACATGGGTCAAATCACACGCGCCAAGACCTGGAGCTATCTGCTGCTCGGGCCGGATACCGAGCCGATCATCGTCGACACCGGCGCGCAGAGCCCGGAGATCATGCAGCGGCTGCACATGACGGGCTTCGTCTCCGAGGAGCAGAGGATCGAGAACCAGCTGGCCAAGCACGGCGTGAAGATGGACGACGTGCGCTGGATCCTGCACACGCATCACCACATCGACCACGCCGGCCAGGACGAGCGGTTCCCGCAGGCGACGGTGATCACCAACCGGCGCGAGCTCGAGTACTCGGTGTCGGGAATCATGGGCGGTCAGTACCCGCCCGAGTACGTCAAGCACCACGTCGATCGGCTCCACACGCCGGGAGCGCTTCGTCTGCTCGACGTCGAGCTCTCGGGGCCCGACGAGATCTTTCCCGGGATCGTCTGCGAGTCGGCCGGTGGTCACACCGAGGGCTCGATGAACATCAACGTCGAGACCGCGGACGGCGTCGCCTGCATCTGCGGCGACGTCATCTACGACATCCAGAACCAGATCGTCGATCCGCTCTTCCAGGTGCTCGACCACGAGCCGCAGTCGACGGGGAACCAGGGGACGTCGAAGCGGCAGGAGCGCGCCGCGATCAAGAAGGCGCTCAACTCGGGGACGTTCGTCCTGCCGTTGCATGACTGGCCCGCGCGAGTCCAGAACGGCCGGGTGAGATCGCGCCTCGTCGGCGACTCGGTGCCCGGGCCCGAGCAGCCGGTCGAGCACCGGACGACTGCCGAGACCAAGGAGCCGGGACTCGGCCGGGAGCAGTTCTGGGTGTGAGCCGCTTTCGGGACCGGGTCTGCCTCGTCACCGGCGGTGGTCGCGGGATCGGGCGGGCGGTCGCTCTCGCGCTCGCCGAGGAGGGGGCCCGGGTCGGCGTGCTCGCGCGCACGAGCGAGCAGGTCGAGGAGGTCGCCGCCGAGATTGACGGCATCGCGCTCGCCGCGGACGTCACCGATCCGCGCGCATGCGAGCGGGCGGTCGCCGAGCTCGCCGACCGACTCGGCCCGCCGGCGGTCGTCGTCAACGCGGCGGGGATCTCCCCGGTCTGGCAGCGGGCAGAGGTTCACGACGTCGCGGCATTTCGCTCGACGATCGACGTCAATCTCACGGGGGCGTACCTGGTCATGCGCGCGGCCGCGCCCCTCCTGCTCGACCGCGGCGGCACCGTCGTCAACGTTGCGAGCATCATGGGTCTCGCCGCCAGCCCCCGGCTGGCGGGCTACGGCGCCTCGAAGGCCGGCCTCGTCCAGCTGACCCGCACGCTCGCGCGGGAGTGGGCACCCCGCGCCGTGCGCGTCAACGCGGTCTGCCCAGGCTACGTCGAGACCGACCTGAGCCGGGAGCTCCTCGCCGTCGACCGGATCCGGGAGGAGATCCTCGCCTCGACCCCGATCGGCAGGCTCGCTACGCTCGCCGAGGTGACGGCCCCGATCCTCTTCCTCGCCTCCGACGAGGCCTCGTACGTGACCGGAGCGGCGCTCGTCGTCGACGGCGGGACCAGCTCATGAGGGGACGCGCCGGCGGGGCGCGGGGTGGGGTGGTGGGAGCCCCGTGACCTCGGCGCACCTCGAGGCTGCGTTCGCCGACGAGGATGTACCGGCCGGAGAGATCACGTACCTCGAGGCGATCCGCGCCGCGCTCCACGATGCCCTCGCCGAGGACGAGCGCGTCTTCCTGCTCGGCGAGGACATCGGCCACTTCGGCGGCGCGTTCGGCGTCACGAAGGGGCTCTTCGAGGAGTTCGGCGACGAGCGCGTCGTCGACACGCCGATCGCCGAGGAGGGATTCGTCGGCGCCGCCCTCGGCGCGGCCTGGATGGGCGAGCGTCCGGTCGTCGAGCTCCAGTTCGCCGACTTCGTCTCGTGCCCGTTCGACATGATCGTCACCGTCGCCGCGAAGACGCACTGGCGAAGCGGCATCCGCCTTCCGGTCGTGATCCGTGCACCCTCCGGCGGCGGCGTGCGCGGCGGGCCGTTCCACTCGCAGTGCCCGGAGAGCTGGTTCGTCGGAGTTGCGGGGCTCAAGGTCCTTTGCCCCGGATCGGTCGACGACGCCTACGGGCTCCTCCGAGCGGCGATCGAGGACGACGACCCGGTCCTCTACTTCGAGCACAAGGCGCTCTACCGCCGCGTCCGGGGCGAGCGACCTGACCCATCCCACAGGACGCCGCTCGGACGAGCGCGCGTGGCCCGTGCCGGCTCCGACGCGACCGTCGTCACCTACGCGGCGGGCGTCGACCTCGCCCTGCGGGCGGCAGAGGGCCTCGACGTCGAGGTGATCGACCTTCGCACCGTCTGGCCGCTGGACGCCGACGCAATCCTCGACTCGGTCGAGCGGACGTCTCGACTCGTCGTGCTCCAGGAGGTCGCCGGCGCGGGCGGCGTGGCCGGCCGGGTGCTCGCGCTCGTCGCCGGGGAGGCGTTCGAGCTGCTCGATGCGCCGCCCGCGCTCGTCTCTCCGCCGGACACCCCGGTCCCGTTCGCGCCCGAGCTCGAGGACGCGTACCTCCCTTCGGTCGCTTCGGTACGCGCGGCGCTCGAGGAGCTTCTTGGCTACTGAGCTCCCGCGCCGGGTGGAGGCCCCCTGCATCGAGGCGCCCGACCTGGCGCCTGAGATCCGGCTCGAGCTCTTCCGCGCGATGATGCTGCAGCGACTCGTCGAGGATCGGATCATGACCCTCTACCGGCAGGGTCGGATCGTCGGGTCGGTCTACACCGGCCGTGGGCAGGAGGCGGTCGGCGCCGGCGCGGGGCTCGCGCTCGGGCCCGACGATGTCGTCGCGCCGCTGAACCGCGAGCAGGCCTGCCACTACGCGCGCGGCGTCCCGGTCGCCCACGTACTCAGAAACTTCCTCGGCAAGGCGACCGGACCGACGTTCGGGCGCGACGGGAACATGCATTTCGGCGTGCCCGAGCACGGAATCTTCCCGCTGGTGTCGATGCTGGGTGACCTCGTGCCCGTGACGGTGGGCGCCGCGCTCGCGTTCAAGCGCCGCGGCGAGCCGCGCGTCGCGCTGACGTTCTTCGGCGACGGAGCCATGTCCACGGGAGACGTGCACGAAGGCCTCAACCTCGCCGGCGTCTGGAAGGTCCCCGCCGTCTTCGTCGTCCAGTCGAACCACTACGCGTACTCGACGCCCACCGAGCGGCAGATGGTGAACACGACGATCGCGGAGCGGCTCATCGGCGGCTGGTCGATTCCCTGCGAGCGGATCGACGGCACCGACGCATTCGCGGTGTTCGAGGTCGTGCGCGATGCCGTCGAGCGGGCCCGCGCCGGCGAGGGGCCGCAGGCGGTCGAGGCGCTGACGCTGCGCGGGCACGGCCACGCCGCCCACGACGACGCCTCGTACGTCCCCGCCGAGCTTCGAGCGCGCTACGCCGACCCGATCGAGCGACTCGCGGCGAGACTCGTGCTCGACGGGCTGTCCGACGACGAGGTCGAGGGGCTTCGCGAGGCGGCCGCCGGCGAGGTGGCTGCGGCGCTGGCGGAGGCCGAGGCCGCGCCTGCGCCGGACCCGGCGACGCTCGAAGACGGCGTCTACGCGAACCCACCCCCGGCCCGGAGGAGCAGCCGATGATCGACTTCTCACCTACGCCTGAGGCGACGGCGCTCGCCGAGCGCACGCGCACGTTCGTTCGCGACGTCGTGATCCCGTTCGAGGCCCGCGAGGGCGGCCGCGGGCTCGACGACGGCCTGCGTGCCGAGCTCCAGGCGGAGGCCCGGAGCGCCGGGGTCTTCGCGCCACATGTCCCCTCCACGTACGGCGGGCACGGGCTCGACATCCGCGGCTGGACGGACGTCTTCGAGGCGGCGGGCTACAGCCCGCTCGGTCCCGCAGCGCTGAACTGCGCGGCGCCCGACGAGGGCAACATGCGCTTGCTCGAGGAGATCGCGACCGGCGAGCAGAAAGAGCGCTACCTGCGTCCGCTCGCCGAGGGACGCGTTCGCTCCTGCTTCGCCATGACCGAGCCGCCACCCGGAGCAGGCTCCGACCCGTCGATGCTGCAGACGACCGCGGAGCGCGTCGCCGGGGGCTGGGCGATCGACGGCGCCAAGCGGTTCATCTCGGGTGCGGAGGGCGCGGCGTTCGCGATCTGCATGGCGCGGACGGCTGAGCGGATCGAGCGCGGAGAGGGAGCGACGATGTTCCTCGTCGACGCGGAGAATCCAGGCTTCCACGTCGGCCGGCGGATCCCGACCACCGACCGGGTCTTCGCGGCCGGCCACTCCGAGGTGACGTTCGAGCGCTGCCGGGTCGGCGACGACGCCGTCCTCGGCGAGGTCGGCCTCGGGTACCGCTACGCGCAGGTGCGCCTCGGCCCGGCGCGGCTTACCCACTGCATGCGCTGGCTCGGTCTCGCGCAGCGTGCGCTGGATATCGCGCTCGACCGGGCGGCCGAGCGCGAGGCGTTCGGCGCACGGCTCGAGGAGCTCGGGATGGTGCAGCAGATGGTCGCCGACTCGGTGATCGACATCGAGACGAGCCGCGCCCTGAACCGCTGGGCGGCGTGGGTGCTCGACACGGGAAGCCCCGGCCGCCACGAGACCTCGATCGCGAAGGTCTATGTCGCGGAGGCCGTCCACCGAGTCGTCGACCGCGCGATCCAGATCTGCGGCGGCGACGGCGTCACCGACGACCTCCCGCTCGCGCGTTACCTCGGCGAGGTGCGCCCGTTTCGGATCTACGACGGGCCGTCGGAGACGCATCGCATGGCGATCGCGCAGCGCGCGTCGCGGGTGCGCGCGGCCGAGCGAGACGGGTAGGAGCGACGCGTGCCCCACCCAGCGGCCGCGTCACGAACCCTTGCTTGTGTTGCATCACTCGAGAGCACGATCGGGTTGAGCGCGCGCGATCGAAACGTGGGTGATGCAACACAAGGGAGTCACTTGCGACAGCAGGTCACTTGCGACACCGGACGGCGGGCGGCGCCGATCGGTGAAGAGAGCTCCAACGCCACGTTTCTCTTCGCACAAGGGGTCTGACCCCTTGTGCGTGTGTGTCACATTCTTCCGGCCCGGATCGATGCGATGAGCGGACGTGCGCTCGTCGACGTCGTCGCGACGCGGGACGAGGCTGAGCGGCTCGACCGGCCGCCGTTGCTGGTGCTCGAGCCGCTCGAGGAGTGGCTCGACACCCGTGGCCTCGGCACCGGGCCGCTCCGGGCGGCGTCGATCGGGAGGGGCAACTCGAACGTGACCTACGCGGTTGAGCGCGACGGTGCGAGCCTCGTGCTGCGCCGACCGCCGCGCCCGCCTCTCCCCCCGTCGGCGCACGACGTGCTCCGAGAGGCCCGCGTCCAGATCGCCCTTCACGGAGCGGGCGCACGCGTCCCGCGGATCGTCGCCGTGTGCGAGGACGAGTCGATCCTCGGCGTGCCCTTCTACCTGATGGAGCGGATCGACGGCGTGGTCGTGACCGACGAGCTCCCGGCGTCGTTGGGAGAGCGCGAACAACGGCGGATCGGTGAGGAGCTCGTCGACGCGCTCGTCGAGATCCACGCGGTCGACTGGGTCGCCGCCGGGCTCGAGAGCTTCGGCAGGCCGACCGGCTACCTCGACCGCCAGCTCCGCCGCTGGTCCGGCCTGTGGGAGGTGAACGCGACGCGCGAGCTGCCTCGGGTCGAGGCCCTCGCCTCACGGCTCGAGGCGACGCGCCCGGAGTCTGCAGAGGCGACGATCGTGCACGGCGACTACCGTCTCGGCAACGTGATGCTAGGGCCGAACGCCCCCGCGCGACTCCTCGCCGTGCTCGACTGGGAGCTCTCGACGATCGGAGACCCGCTCGCGGATCTCGGCTACCTCGTCGCTACGTGGACCGAGCGTGGCTCGACGCGGACGCCGCTCGACCTCTCGCCCGTGACCGCCCAGCCGGGGTTCGTCGACCGCCGGGAGCTCGCCTCGCGCTACTCGGAGCGGACGGGCCGGCCGATCGACGACCTGGTCTGGTACGAGGCGCTCGCGCTCTGGAAGGCGGCGATCTTCTGTGAGGCGCTGTACGGGCGCCACCTCCGCGGCGAGCGGGACGACTCCTGGGCGGCCTCGCTCGACGAAGGCGTGCCCCGCCTGCTCGACGAGGCCGCGCTCAGGCTGTGACCGCGCTTCTCGTCGATTTCGGCGGCGTCCTGACAACGAGCGTGTTCGAATCGATGCGGGCATTCTGCATCGCCGAGGGGCTGGAGCCAGACGCGATTCCCCACCTGCTCGTCGAGGACGACGTGGCTCTCGCCGACCTGCACGCGCTCGAGTCGGGGGCGCTTGCCGAGACCGAGTGGGAGCGGCGCTTCGCCGCGCTGCTCGGCGTCCGTCCGGAGCGACTCCTCGAGCGCATCTTCGCGCGGCTCGAGCCCGACGAGGAGATGCGCGCGGCAGTCCGTGCCGCGCGGGTGGGAGGCACGCCGACGGCGATGGTGTCGAACTCGTGGGGATTCGCGATGTACGAGCGGACCGATCTCCGCGGTCTCTTCGACCTCGAGGTGATCTCGGCCGAGGTCGGCCTGCGCAAGCCGGACGCCGAGATCTTCCTGCTGGCTGCCGAGCGCCTCGGCGTCGAGCCGGCCGCATGCGTCCTGGTCGACGACCTCCGCCCGAACGTCCTCGCGGCCGAGGCGCTCGGCCTCCGCGCCGTGCTCCATCGCGACACGCCCACGACCGTCGCAGCGCTCGAGAGGATGCTCGCGGTTAAGCTCGCTCGCGCATGAGCGTCTCTCGCCTTCGGCTCGCTCCCGCGGGGGAAACCATGTTTCCCCCGCGCACCCCCTTCTTCAAGGCAGTACGGGAACCTCCCGGTTCCCGTACACCCCCTCCACACGCTCATAGGCCAAGGATCGGCCCATGAGCGGACAGGCGGACATCGGCCTCGTCGGACTGGCAGTGATGGGTCAGAACCTCGTCCTGAACATGGACGACCACGGCTACACCGTCGCGGTCTTCAATCGCACCACCGCCAGGGTCGACGAGTTCCTCGCGGGGCCGGCGGACGGAACCCGGGTGGTCGGCACACGATCGCCGGCCGAGCTCGCGGCCGCGCTCTCACGCCCACGCAAGGTGATGCTGATGGTTCGGGCGGGACCGGCGGTCGACGAGACGATCGCCGAGCTTCTCCCGCATCTCGACCCCGGCGACGTCGTCGTCGACGGCGGCAACTCCAATTTCGAGGACTCGGCCCGTCGCGCCGCCGAGCTCGAGGCAAAGGGCTTTCTCTTCGTCGGCACCGGCGTCTCGGGCGGCGAGGAGGGCGCCCGTCACGGCCCCTCGATCATGCCCGGCGGGTCTCCCGCCGCCTGGCCGCACGTGCGCGAGATCCTGCAGGCGATCGCCGCGAAGGTCGACGACGGGACGCCCTGCTGCGACTGGATCGGCGAGGGCGGTTCCGGCCACTACGTGAAGATGGTGCACAACGGGATCGAGTACGGCGACATGCAGCTGATCGCCGAGGCATACCACTTGCTCCGGGAGGCCGCCGGGCTCTCCCACGACGAGCTCGGGGACGTCTTCGCCGAGTGGAACGACGGGCCGCTCTCCAGCTACCTCGTCGAGATCACGCGCGACATCATGCGCTTCCGCGACGAGGACGGCGAGCCGCTCGTCGACCGGATCCTCGACTCGGCCGGACAGAAGGGCACCGGCAAGTGGACGGCGATCTCGTCGCTCGATCTGGGCCAGCCGGTGACGCTCGTGGCCGAGGCGGTCTATGCGCGCATCCTCTCGTCGCTGAAGGACGAGCGGGTCGCGGCGGCCGCCGCGCTGCGCGGGCCGGACACGACGTTCGGCGGCGACCCCACCGCCTTCGTGAACGACGTTCGCGATGCCCTCTACGCGTCGAAGATGGTCTCGTACGCGCAGGGCTTCATGCTCTTCCGGGCGGCCGGCGCCGAGTACGGCTGGGATCTCGACTACGGCGCCATTGCGCTGATGTGGCGCGGCGGCTGCATCATCCGCTCGGCGTTCCTGGGTCAAATCAAAGAGGCGTTCGAACGTGACCCCGGGCTCGTCAACCTCCTTCTCGACCCGTACTTCGCGGGCCAGGTCGAAGCGGCACAGGCGGGCTGGCGGCGCGCCGTCGCGACCGCGGTCGAGCTGGGGATCCCCGCCCCGGCGTATTCGACCGCGCTCGCCTTCTACGACGGCTACCGGAGCGAGCGGCTCCCGGCCAACCTGATTCAGGCCCAGCGCGACTTCTTCGGTGCCCACACCTACGAGCGCACCGACCGGGCGCGGGGCGCGTTCTTCCATACCGACTGGACCGGCCGAGGCGGCAGGACGGCGTCGACCACCTATACGGCTTGACGGGCGCGGCGAGGTCGTGAAAACGTTTGCATGACGTGAGCGCAAGCCGCTTCGAGGGCAAGAACGCCGTCGTCACCGGCGGTGGCCGGGGCATCGGGGAGGCGACGGCGCGCCGCCTCGCCGCGGAGGGCGCCGACGTCCTGCTCCTGGCCCGCACCGTCGCCGAGATCGACGCCGTCGCCGGGTCGATCTCAGAAGGCGGAGGCTCGGCCTGGGCACTTCAGGCCGACGTCGCGAACGAGGCGCAGGTGCAAGCCGCGGTCGAGGCTGCCGTCGCCCGCTGGGGACGGATCGACGTTCTCGTCAACAACGCGGGTATCGACGACGACCGTCCCTTCCTCGACGTCGAGCTCGAAAAGTGGCAGCAGGTACTCGGCGTCAACCTGACGGGACCGTTCCTCGTCTCCCAGCGCGTGGCCCGCGAGATGGCCAGGACGGGCGGTGGCGCGCTCGTCCACATCTCCTCGATCGACGCTCACGGTGCCGACGGGAGCCAGGTCGCCTACAACAGCTCGAAGGCGGGCCTGCTCGGCCTCAACCGCACGATCGCGATGGAGCTGGCGCCGCTCGGCATCCGCTCGAACGTCGTCAGCCCCGGGTACACCGCCACGCCGCTGACGCGGCAGTACGTGGGCGAGCCGATGTACGAGTACATGACGACCCGCTTCGCCCGGGTCCCCCAAGGCCGCATGGCGACACCGGACGAGATCGCGTCGGCCATCCTCTTCCTCGCGTCCGACGACGCGGCGGCCATTACGGGGACGGAGCTCGTCGTCGACGGCGGCACGATCGCGAACCTCTACGTCGTCGAGACGTTGCCGGCAGTGTGACGGCAATCCACCTCGTCGCGTACGAGGAGCTCGAAGCGGCGGCCGCCGGCGTGCTGGAGGCCCTGGGCGCCCCCCCGGACCACGCCGAGGTGGTCGCGCGCCTGCTCGTCAAGGCCGATCTCGCGGGGCACGAGTCACACGGGTTGCGCCTGCTGGCGGTCTACGCCGATGCGATCCGGCGGGGCGAGACCGATCCGGCGGCAACCCCGGCGATCGAGCGCGACGACGGCACCACAGTCGTCGTCGACGGACGACGTGCATTCGGCCAGGTGACCGGGGTCCTCGCGGCCGACCTGGCCGCGGAGCGCGCGCTCGCGCACGGCGTGGCCGCGATCGCGGTCCGGGACGGGGCCCATGTCGGCCGGCTCGCCGACGTCGTCGAGCGCGCCGCCGGCCGTGGCGTGGTGACCCTCATGTTCGCGAACGATGCGGGCTCCGGTCAGGTCGTCGCGCCCCACGGTGGCGCCGAAGGAAGGCTCGCGACGAACCCGCTCGCGGCCGGCGTGCCACGTGCTCGCCCGCCCCACCTCGTCCTCGACATGGCGACGAGCGTCGCTGCGCACGGCGCGATCCGCGTACGCGAGCGGCGCGGCGCCGAGGTTCCCCCCGGGTGGCAGGCGAACGGCGTTCTCCAGCCGCTCGGCGGGATCAAGGGCTACGGCCTCGCGCTCGTCGTCGAGATCCTCGCGGGGATCCTCTCCGGCGCGGGGTTCTCCCGCCCCGCCCCCGGCCACGACACCCAGGGCGTCTTCCTGCTCGCGCTCGACCCGGGCCGCTTTCTCGACCGCGACCGCTTCATCGCCGACGTCGAGGCGCTGCTCGGCTACGTCGGGAGCGCCGAGCGGCTCCCCGGCACCGACGAGATCCTGGTTCCCGGCGAGCTGTCGTTCCGCACCGCCGAGCGACGGCGCGTCGAGGGTGTTCCCCTCGACGATGCCACCCGCGTCGAGCTCGACGCGCTGTGCGCCGAGCTCGGCGTCCCCGTTCCGATCACCAGCAACTGAGGAGGTTCGCATGCACCGCGCGGCAGTCACCGGCTCCACTCCGATGGCCCCGTACTCGCCCGGAATCGTCGCCGAAGGCCGCTACGTCTTCACCGCCGGTCAGGTGGCGGCCCGGGACGGCGTCCCGGTCGAGGGCGGGATCGAGGAGCAGACCCGCGTCACCCTCGACAACCTGGTATCCGTCCTGCGCGCAGCCGGCTCGAGCCCCGAGCACGTCGTCCGCTGCGGCGTCTTCCTCACCGATCTCGCGAACTTCGCGGCGATGAACTCCGTGTACGAGACCTACTTCCCGGATCCGAAGCCCGCGCGGACGACCGTCCAGGCAGGGCTCGCCGGCTCGTTCCTCGTCGAGATCGACTGCGTCGCACTGGTGCCCTGAGGGTCGCGGCCGGCGCGGGTGGGCGGGCGGAGAAAATTGGGGTGCGGGAAAACACTGGGGTGGCGGGAGAAAATTCATGAAGATCACGCGAATCGACACGCACGTCCTCCTCGATCCCGACTACGAGGTCGACGCGACGAGCTCGGCGCAGGACGACATCGTCGTCGAAGTGCACACCGACGAGGGGATCGTCGGGATCGGCGAGACCGACCTGAACGCCTGGATCGCCCGGGCGTGCATCGAGGCGCCGGGGACGAACACGATGGACCGCGGGCTCGGCGAGATGCTCGTCGGCCGCGATCCGCTCGATCCGGTGGCCCTTTGGGACGAGGTCTACGTCGGCACGCTGATGACGGGTCGTCGCGGCGCGCTCATCCACGCGCTCGGCGCGGTGGACATGGCTCTCTGGGACATCTGCGGCAAGGCTGCGGACAGGCCGACCTGGCAGCTGCTCGGCGCGGCCGGTACCGAGCGGGAGTACCTGTCGCCGTATGCATCGCTGCTCCCTCACGAGCGGACCTGGGATGCTTTCAACCAGGCGTACGTGGATCAGGCGACCGCCGCGCAGAGGCTCGGGTTTCGCGCCGCCAAGCTCGAGCTCCTGATCAACGGCCCCTACGCGTCGACCGGGCTGAACGAGCCGGACGAGCGCATGGTCGAAACGATCGCGGCCGTCCGGAAGGCGGTCGGGCCCGACTTCACGATCATGGTCGACGTCGCGTACTGCTTCGACTCGGTCGAACGGGCGCTGCATGCGATCGAGAGCTGGGTCGACCACGACGTCTTCTTCGTCGAGACGCCCCTGTGGATCGACGACGTCGAAGGCCACGCCGAGCTTGCCCGCCGCTCGCCGATCAAGCTCGCGGCGGGGGAAATGCTCACGACGCGCTTTGAGTTCGTCGAGCTCATGGATCGCGGCGGCGTGCACGTCGTCCAGCCCGACGTCGGCCGCGTCGGCGGGCTGACCGAGGCGCGTCGCGTCTGCGAGCTCGCCGCCGAGCGCGGCCGGCTCGTCGTCCCTCACGGCTGGAAGACCGGCATCACCATCGCCGCCACCGCCCACCTCGGCGCAGTCACCCCGCACATGCCGTTCTTCGAGTTCGTCCCGCAGCAGCTGGCCGAATCGGTTCTGCGCCGGGAGCTCGTTGACGACGAGCTCGAGCTCGTCGACGGAAGGCTCGCGTTGCCGCGGCGACCTGGGCTGGGGATCGAGCTGAACCGCGACAAGCTCGAGCGGTTCGAGGAGGCAGCCCGACGGTTGCGGCCGTCGTGAGCGACCCGATCGCGACGGTCGAGGCGCTACCGGCGCCGGCTGTGCTCGAGCCGGCCAGGGCCCACCGCTTCCGCGTTCGCCTCGCGCCGGGTGTGGGCGGCACGATCGAGGTCCCGGTCGTGGTCGTGGCGGGGGCAGACCCGGGTCCGACCATCTGCCTGGTCGCCGGGGTGCACGGGGACGAGTACGACGGTATCCTCGCCCTGCTCGCTCTCGCGGACGAGCTCGACGCCACGACCCTGCGGGGTCACACGGTGATCGTTCCCGTGGCCAACCCGCTCGCGTTCAGGGCCGGCGCGCGCCGGACACCGTCCGACTGGACCGACATGAACCGCGTCTTCCCAGGAAACCCGGGCGGAACGGTCACGGAGCGCCTCGCCGACCTGCTGCTCACACGGATTGTCGCCGGCGCCGACCTCGTCGTCACGCTCCACGGCTGGTTCGCGCATGGCATGACGCTCCCGTTCGTCGAGTACGCAGAGGAGGCAGGCGCGACCGAAGCGAGCCGCGCCGCGGCCGTCAGCCTCGGGCTCCCGTTCGTCGAGGGCCTCCCTCCGGACATGCCCGGGAGGTTTCTCACGGCAGCGGCGGCCGCGGGGCTCCCGACGATCGAGGCCGAGGTCGGCGGCAACGGGACGACGACGACCGCGCGGCGTGCGCTCTATCGGGCCGCGCTGGCGAACGTCATGCGCCACGCGGGGATCGCCCCCGGCGGTTCGGCGCCGGCCGAGGTGAGCACGATCGAGCGGCGGATCCCTCTTGTCGCGAGCGCCGGAGGCCCGCTCGAGACCGCGGCCGAGCTCGGCGACGAGATCGGCGAGGGCGACCCCGTCGGGATCATTCGGGGACCGCACGGCGAAGTCGTGACGCGGCTCGACGCTCCCGCCGACGGGACCGTCGGGATGCTGCGAACGACCGGTGTCGTCGAAGCGGGCGACCACGTCGCGCACCTCTTCGTGACCCGTCCGCTGTAGAGACGAGAGCACCGCCGACCCGTCGGGACATGCCCTGGGGACAGGCGACGGGACGTGTCTACTGCGGGTCAGGCCCCGGGGCCTGTCCCCGGGACATGCCCCGCCCGGCCGAGCACCGCGCCCCCGCCCTCAGGCGTGGACGCGGCGAGCCGCCTCGGCGAACTCCTCGACGGCGTCGAGGTTGAGCTCGACGCCGAGACCGGGTCGTGTCGGGATCGGCAACTCTCCTCCGTCGAGGACGAGCTCGTCGTCGGTCAGCTCCATGCGCAGGCGCGAGGCGCAGAGCTCGGGGGGCAGGAACTCGAAGAACGGCATGTTCGGGGTCGCCATCGCGAGGTGCGCGGCGACTGCGACGGAGATCCCTGTCTTCCACGCGTGCGGGACGACGAGGCGGCCGGCCGCAGCGGCCAGGTCGCACACACGCCGGGCCTCGGTCAGGCCGCCGACCCGGCCGATGTCGGGCTGTACGACGGCGATCCCGGTCGCGATCAGCGCGGCGAACTCGTGCCGCGTGGACAACCACTCGCCCTGGGCGATCCGAACCGGCGAGCGGCGCTGGAGCTCTGCGTAGCCCTCGAGGTCGTCGACCCAGAGCGGCGTCTCGAGAAAGTAGACGCCGTGCTCTGCGAGCGCCTCCGCGCAGGCGAGCGCTCGCTCGACCGAGTCGAACGCGTACTGCACGTCGACGAGGATCTCGATCTCGGGCCCGACCGCCGAACGCACGGCTCTCACCACCTCAGGCACCCACTCGTCCGGTCCCACGAGACCCTTGTGGACGTACGGGCCGGAGAACGTCGCCTCGCACTTCACCGCCGTGAACCCGAGCTCCTTCGCGCGGGTACCCCAGGCCACCATCGAGTCGACGTACGCGTCGAAGGACGAGACCTCCGGCTGGAGCGACGCGTACGGCGCGAGCCGCTCACGGGCTGCGTCACCCCAGAGCCGCCAGCACGGAACTCCTGCGGCCTTGCCGCAGACGTCCCACAGGGCGATGTCGAGAGCGCCGAGCGCGTGAACGCCGCCGCCCCGCCTCCCGGTCATCGCCGTGCCCACATAGAGCTCCTCCCAGAGCCTGGCCGGATCGAGCGGGTCCTGGCCGATCAGCAGCGCCTTGAGCCCCCGGTCCATCGTGTGCGTGCCCGGCGCCTCGATGAACGCGCGCGCAATCCACGCGTTCAGGTCGGTCTCGCCGATGCCCACGATGCCCGCGTCGGTCTCGATCTCGACGACGATCGTGTCCTGCGCGGAGCTCGTCGCGTCGACGTCGTACCCGGGGTCGAGCAGGACGTGCGTGCGGACGTCGACGATGCGCATCGCCTACACGCGGCTGTACGCGCCGTCGATCGAGATGTTCGCCCCGGTCATGAACCCAGCCTCCTCCGAGCACAGCAGGACGCACGCGTCCGCGACCTCCCCGACGCGTCCGAAGCGGCCGATCGGGTGCTTCGTCAGGAGCTCCGCCTCCAGCTCGGCGCCGCCCTCCATCGCGTCCATCACCGACCGGTGGAGCTCGGTCTCGATCACGCCTGGCATCAGCGTGTTCGAGCGGATCCCCCGCCCCCCGTACTCGACCGCGATGTGGTCGGACAGCATGTTCAGACCGGCCTTGGAGACGTCGTAG
Source organism: uncultured Actinomycetes bacterium (assembly GCA_963712465.1). Classification (GTDB taxonomy): domain Bacteria; phylum Actinomycetota; class Thermoleophilia; order Gaiellales; family Gaiellaceae; genus CAVQHY01. Next base: position 523,353 of record CAVQHY010000004.1, on the reverse strand, counting down.
CCGCAGTCGCCCGACCACACCGTGATCGCGCAGACCGAGCTCATGTGGACGATCGACCCGCCGCCCGCCTCGAGCAGGTGTGGGATGGCGAACTTGGCCACGAGGAAGGGACCGCGCAGGTTGACCCGGAGGATCTCGTCGAACGCGGCCACGTCCCACTCGTGTACCGGCACCCAGTCCGATACGTCGACGCCGGCGTTGTTCACCACCGCGTCGAGCCCGCCGAGCGCCGAGGCCGCGCCGTCGACGACCGCGCGAGCGGTCTCCACCTCGGAGACGTCGCCGAGCGCCGCGACCGCGCGACCGCCCGCCGCGACGATCTCGTTGACCGTCCGGCGCGTCCGCTCCGGGTCGCGTCCGCCCACGGCGACCACAGCGCCTTCGCGGGCGAAGCGGTTCGCCACCTCGCGGCCGATCCCGCTCGACGCGCCGGTGACGAGCGCGCGCGCGCCTTCCATTCGTCCCATCAGGGCCCTCCTTCGAGCTCGAGCGGTGGATACGCGTAGCAGCGCGCCGTCGCGCCCCCGTCCACGACGACGTCGGCGCCCGTGACGTAGGAGGCGCGGTCGGAGAGCAGAAACGCGACCAGCTCGGCGATCTCCTCCGGCTGCCCGACGCGAAGCATCGGCGCGACCCGCGCCTCCCGCCGGACGGCCTCGTCGTGGTCGAGCCCGAGCGCGTCCATCATCTGCGTGTCGATCGCCCCCGGCAGGACGGCGTTGCAGCGGATTCCGTACGGACCGTAGTCGACGGCGATGCAACGCGTGACGAGCCGCAGCGCCGCCTTGGCCGCGTCGTACACCCAGTAGCCGGGAAAGGCGTAGGCGCCCTGGATCGACGAGATGTTCACGATCGCCCCGCGCCGGTGTCGAAGCATCCGGCGGACGGCCACGGCGCAGCCGTACATCGGCCCGAGCTGGAGGACGCGGATCCCCTCGTCGATGTGCGCGCGGTCGACCTCGTGCACCGCTCCCTGCCAGTCGACGCCCGCGTTGTTCACCCAGGAGCGGAGCTCGCCGAGCCGTTCGGCCTCGTCGGCGGCACGCTCGTGCGCCGGCCACTCCGTGATGTCGCCGACGACGGGCACGAACGCGTCGCCGAGCTCGGACGCGGTCTCGGCGAGCGCCTCCGCGTCCCGGTCGAGCCCGGCGACCCACTCCCCGTCGGCGACGAGACGGGCCGCGGTCGCGCGGCCGATGCCCCTCGCCGCCCCCGTGACGACGGCGGCACCGGGGCGGCGGCGATCCCCCACCGCCCCGGCCGTGCCGTCCGTCATTCGGGCGGGATCTCCCGATAGGAGAGCTCCACGTCGACGCCCTGCCCTTTCCGGATCGCCGCGACGACGAAGTAGAGGACGAACCCGAGCACCGCGGGCCCTACCGTCCATGCAAGCAGCTTGCCGATGTTCGAGTTCGTGCCGAGCTGGTCGTAGTGGAGATAGGCCCACCAGACGAAGATCCCGGTCAGGATCGCGCCGACGCCGGCGATGACGACGAGCGGGATGCCGAGGAACGACTTCTGCGAGGTCGACGCCCGGTAGAGCTCGGGGCGCAGACGCGGCGCCAGCACGCCGGCGAGGCCGACGAGCCCCATCGCGATCAGCTGCACGAGAAGGGCGTAGACGAGTACCTGGAAGAAGCCCGTCTGGTCGCTGACGGCGTAGATGAAGACGATCGAAGACATCAGGAGCGCGATCAGCAGAGCAAGCCACGGGCACCCGTACCGGTTCACCCGCGTAACGCCTTTCGGCAGCACCCCGTCGAAGGACATCGCGAAGATCGCCCGCGTCTGCTGCAGGCTCGAGATGTAGGTGATCAGAGGCCAGAAGACGATGTAGAGCAGGAAGATCACGAACGTGTAGGCGGCGCTGCCGACGCTGATGCCGCTGAGATAGAAGAACGTCGTGCCCGGCGTCTGGATCTCGGCCGGGAGACCGCCGCCGTTCGCCGCCCTCAGGAACTCGCTGCCGAACGTCTTGAAGAAGATGGCGGTGCAGATGGCGACCAGGATGAGCGGGATCACCCCGCCGAGAGCCATATTGTTCGCGGTCTTGATCGTCGACGCCTGGCGGAGCTCGCCGCCGACGAACGTCGACCAGTAGCTGAAGATCGCGGTCGTCGCGAACACGGCGACCATCGGGATCGTCGCCGAGAACGAGAAGCTCGGGTCGACGGCGACGCCGTTATCGACCGCGGTGGCGATCGTGCTCGCATAGGCGTCGGGGTTGTTGGTGAAACCCTCCGCGAAGCTGTTGAACTGGTCTTCGAAGTGCCCCTGCGACTGGAAGAGCGTGACCAGCGTGACGATGGCGAGCGAAGCGGTGACCATCCAGAAGAACAGGTTCTGGATGCGGAGCAGCGTTCGCCAGCCCCAGAGCTGGATCAGGCCGGCGAAGGCGAACATCGCGAGGCCGAAGAAGATCAGCCAGCCCTTGCTCGTGCTCGCCTCCTGCGCCCACAGCACGAGCCCGGGCCAGTCGGCGATCAGACCGACCGCGACGCAGAGCGGAACGATGCCCGCGGTCATCACCGCCAGGCCGAAGAACGCGTTCGAGAGCAGGCCGGCGGTCGTCATGCAGAAGACCGACACCCATCCGATCGATGGATGGATGACGCGGCTGACCAGCATGTAGTCGCCCCCCGAGCGCGGGATCATCTGCGTCAGCAGACCGAACGCGTACGAGAAGGCCAGAGTCATCGGGATGACGAGCAGGATCGCGAGGAAGGGATTGCCCCCGGCCCCGACCGCGAGCGCAAACAGGAGCACAGCGACCATCGTCTGCGTCGGGTGACCTGGGATGAAGTTGATGATCAGCGACGAGCGCGGCGACACGCCGCGGACGAGGCCGGTCGCCGTCCGGGCGAAGAGCCCAGATTTGCCGACCTCCGGGACTGCTTCGGCTTCACTCACTGCGTGACCTCCGTTGACGATTGCCTAGCCGACGACGAACTGGTGCCTGACCGAGTCGGGCCCGAGCGTGACGAGCGAGCCGTGGATGTGGCCGCTGTTGTACTCGGAGCCCGGGTTGACCGCGAGCGTCCTGCCGATTCGCACCTCCCCCTTCGACTCGTGGATGTGCCCGTGGAGCGCCACGAGCGGCTGGTACTCCTCGATCAGCTGCCGTACGGCAGACGAGCCGACCGGGATCGGGTTTGGCTGGCCGCTCTTGTAGACGAGGGTCAGATCGTCGTTCATCTCGTTCGCCGTGTCGAGCCCGCACCCGTAGGGCGGCACGTGGAGGTTGAAGATCGCTGCCTCGGGGTGCTCGACCTGGTCGGCGAGCGCCTTGATGCGAGCGTAGAGCGCGTCCTCGTCGAGCTCGCGTGGGCTCTTCCACGGCGTCGGGTTCGCGTAGGAGCACGAGATCATCTCGTGCGGGCCGACCGTGACGACCCGGTCGTCGCACGCCTGCACCCACGACGCCGACTCGATCACCGCGTCGCAGCTCCACAGGTCGTCGTTCCCCGGCATGACGAAGACCTCGATCCCGTACTCCGACATCCGCTGGTCGGCGAGTGCGATCCACCGTCGCAGCTCCTCCAGCATCACCCGTTCGAACAGCGCCCCACGGGCGCCGGCGTCGTCGCGGTGACGGGCGATCTCTTCCGGGGGCGCGTGCCACGGGTACATGCCGTTGAAGCGGATTGCGTCGTCGAGCTGCTCGAGCTCCTCTGCCGAGCGACCGGCACGCGTCTCGCCGATGAACGTCGTCGAGAAGGCACCGTCCGGCTCGATCGCGATCGGCACGATCGCCTTGCCCGTCAGGTCGCCGCCCATCACGAGCGCCTGGACGCCGTAGAACCGGCCCGCGCCGAGGAACTTGCGCCAGCAACGCTCGGAGCCGTGAACGTCGGAGGCGTAGTAGAGCGCGAGCGTTTGAGCGCTCTTCGCGCCGTCTCGCTCCCCCCGCCTGCGTGTGAGTAGCCCCACCGTTCTCCCGCTGCGGAAAACGTTTGCACGCGCGACGGTACTGCGCCTGCCGGACAGCGTCAAGCCTGCGGCATCAGCTCTCGGAGACCTCGACCCAGCTCAACCGACCTCGTTCTCGCATCGCCCGGACGACCGCGGCTCCGTCCGGAAGCGCACGTCCGAACCGGTCGGGGCTGAACGGCCCCGGGTCGGCGATGGTCTCGGCAGCACCGGTGACGATCTCCGCCACCAGCCGCCCGTAGCCCGGTCCGTGCGTGATGCCCGCCTCGTTGCAGCCGCCGACCACGAAGAGACCGTCCAGCCCGCCGGCCGGGCCGACCAGCGCACGCAGGTCGGGCGTGTAGCACGGAGCGCCGTAGGCAAGCGTGCGGCTTCGGTACCGGGCGAGGAGCGGTACGGCCCCGCTCGCCCGGGCCGCCGTGGCCTCGGTCGCGACGAGAGCGTCGAGCGGAAGCTGCTCGTAGCGCTCGGGCGGGCTTCCCTGTACCAGGTCGTAGCGCGGCCGCGCCTCGAAGCTCGCGCCGAAGAGCAGGCCGCCCTCGTCCTCCCGCAGCCAGAGGTGTGCGAACTCCGGGAAGAGAAGCGGCGGCAGGGAGCGGCTCACGCCCAGCGGCTCGGTCACGATCCGGGCGGCGACGAGCGGAACCATCGCCCAGCGGCGCCGTGTGGCCGCCGCCCAGCAGTCCGTTCGTCCAGGCGCCGGCCGCCAGCACCACGATCGGAGCGGCGATCGGGCCCCGTTCGGTCTCGATCCCGGCGACGCGCTCGCCGTCGACCTGAAGGCCGGTGGCCGGACGCCGCGTTTCGATCGACCCACCGAGCCGGGCGAGCTCTCGCGCGATCGCAACAGCCGCCTTCGGCGCGGACACGCGCGCCCCGCGCGGGTGATAGACGCCGCGAAACACCCCCTCGGCGCGGACAACCCCGGACGTCACCTCGGCGATCTCGTCCCCGTCCAGGATCTGCGCGTCCGGAATCGACGGATGAGGGCCGTACGGCGCGAGGTGCTCCCGCCAACCCGCGGGCGTCGCGGCGATCCAGAGGAGGCCGTTTCGCCGCCAGCCGATCTCATGTCGGGCGGACAGGCCCTCGTAGAACCCGAGCGCGTACTCCTCGAGCCGAAGCTCGTCCAAGCCCCACGCGTCATGTACATGTCCACCCGCCCAGAGCCCGACGAAGCCCGCGCCTGCGTTCGTCGTTCCCTGAGCGATCCCGTCGCGCTCCACCAGCGTTACGCGCCCGACGCCCGCCTGGAGCAGGTGCAGCGCGGCGGAGGCTCCGAGGATGCCACCGCCGACGACGACCGCATCGGCGGTCTCGGCCATCTACGCGAGCTCGAGCACGACGCGGCCCGCCTCGCCCGAGGCGGTGAGCTCGACCGCCTCGTTGATCCGCTCGAGGGGGAAGCGGTGCGTGACGAGGCTGGCGAGATCGAGATCGCCGCGCTCGGCGAGCCCGGCGAGCGGCGGTACGTGGAGGGCCGGGCTCGAGCCACCCAGGTTCGAGCCGAGGATCGTGTGCTCGAACTGGGTCACGTCGTAGACCGGAAACGACGCGCCGACGCCCATCGCCGGCTGGCCGATCAGGACGGTCGTGCCGCCGTCGCGCACCGAGCGGAACGCGTCTGCGGCGACCTCCGGGCTCCCGAGCGCCTCGAACGCGTGGTCGACGCCGCCGGGGACGATCGCCCGGATCGCCTCCGGCGCATCGACCTCGCTTGGGTCGATCGCGTGGGTCGCGCCGAGCCGCAGCGCGAGCTCGCGCTTCGCCCCGAGGGGATCGACGGCGACGATCGGATGCGCGGAGACGAGCCGCGCCCCCTGGATCGCCGAGAGCCCGACGCCGCCGCAGGCGAAGACCGCGACCGACTCTCCCGGGCGGACGTTGGCGCGACGCGTCACCGACATGACGCCGGTGGTGACGCCACAGCCGAGCAGGCACGCGAGCGATGGGTCGAGCAGCGGGGTGACCGGAATTGCTGCGTTCGCGGGCACGACAGCATGGGTCGCGAAGGAGGAGACGAAAGCGAGATGGTGCACCGCCTGACCGTCCCGTGAGAGGCGGGTCGTCCCGTCGCGGAGGACGCCGTGGTCGAGGCACCGGGCGGCCTCGGAGCAGAGGTTGACGCGCCCCTCCAGGCAGAAGCGGCAGCGGCCGCAAGCCGGGGCGAAGGTAAGCACGACGCTTTCGCCCACGCGCGTGGGATCGACGCCCTCGCCCACCGCCTCGACGACGCCCGCCCCTTCGTGGCCGAGGACGATCGGCAGCGGGATCGGCCACTTGCCCTCGACGTATGACAGGTCGCTGCGGCAGATACCCGAGGCGAGGACGCGCACGAGCACCTCGTCGCGATGCGGCGGGGCGAGCTCGACCTCTACGACCTCGAGCGGCCGGTGCGGCTCGACGAGCAGCGCGGCGGCGACTCTCACGGCGCCGCGGGAGAGGCCGTCGACGAGCGCGGGACGAGCCGGGGCGGGGTCGTGACCACGATGTCGCGGGGCTCGCCTCCCTCGATCTGGTCGACGAGCGCGTCCACGGCCGCCCCGCCGAGCTCGTAGAGCGGCATCGCGACGGCGGTGAGCGGCGGGTCGAGAAAGTCGCAGGTCGGGTCGTCGTCGTGACACACGAGCGAGATCGCGGTCGGGATCCCCACGCCCGCGGCTCGTGCCCCGGCGAGCGCCCCGACCGCCTGCGAGATGTTGGCGACGAAGACCGCCGTCGGCGGCTCGGGCCGCTCCAGCAGCGCGAACAGAGCGTCGTAGCCCCCCTGCTCGGTCAGCGGCGCCTCCAGGAGCACGGGCACGACGCCGGCCGGCCGGCAGCCGGCGACGAACCCCTCCGCACGTCGGCTGAGGGTGTCGATGTCGGCGGGACCGGCGAGGTGGCCGAGCCGCGTGTGCCCGAGCTCGAGCAGGTGCTCCGCCACCAGCCGCCCGGCGTCGCCGTCGCGCATGTGCACGTTGCGCCCGCTCCCGGGGTGACACCTGTCCATGAACACGCACGGGACGCGCCCGTCGGCGAAGCGGTCGAGCCAGGGGTTGTCCGCGCGGGCGCTCTGGATCAGCAGACCATCGATGCGCCCCTCTTCGACGAGCCGGGCATACGCGTCCTCGGCCGCGCTCTCGTCCGAGTCCTCGGCGAGCATGAGCACGAAGTTGCGCTCCCAGGCTCGGTCGAAGGCGCCGCGGATGATCGGCGAGTTGACCGGGTTGCGAAGCGAGGGGACGAGCAGCCCGAGCGCCCCGGTGGTCGCGGTCTTGAGACTCCGCGCGATCGCGTGAGGCCTGTAGCCGAGACGACGTGCGGTGTCGACGATCCGCTCGCGGGTCTCCGGGCGGATCGACACCGTGCCGCTGCCGTTCAGTACACGCGACACCGTGGAGACGTGGAAGCCGGCCTCCCGTGCCACGTCGTCGAGCCGGGCGGGTCGGGTCGCACGCCGCACCATGCGCCGCGATCATAGTTCGCGCTGAAGTCATCCGCTAACGTTTGCACTACTTGACGAGCCCGCTCCTGCCCGATGTCCTCGACGAGGCACGGCGCGTCGCCGATACGGCGGCCGAGACGGGCGTACCCGTCCGGATGCTCGGAGGGCTGGCCGTCCGCATGCACGCGCGCAACGGCATCCCGGACGGCCTGGCCCGGCGCTACCGCGACATCGACGTCGTCACTACAAGCAAGGGCGGGCGTGACACGCAGCGCTTCCTGACCTCGATCGGCTACGAGGCGAACGAGCGCTTCAACGCGATGAACGGCGCGCACCGGATGGTGTTCTACGACCCAGCGAACGAGCGCCAGCTCGACGTCTTCGTCGGCGAGTTCCGCATGTGCCACAAGCTCCCGATCGCGGACCGGCTCCAGCTCGAGCAGGCGACCGTGCCGCTCGCCGAGCTGCTCCTGACGAAGCTCCAGATCGTCAGCCTGAACGACAAGGACCTGCGAGACATCTACGCGGTCGTCCTCGAGCACGAGGTGGGCGATTCCGACGACGAGACGATCAACGCCGCCTACGTCGCCTCGCTGCTCGCCGGCGACTGGGGGCTCTGGCGGACGTCGAAGGGCACGATCGAGACCGCCCGCGCGCGCCTCCCCGAGTACGACCTCGAGTCGGGCCGGCGCGCGATCGTCGACGACCGCCTATCTCGCCTGTGGAGCCGGATCGAGGAGGAGCCGAAGTCGCTGCGCTGGCGCAGCCGCGCCCGCGTGGGCGAACGCACGAAGTGGTACCAGGAGCCCGAGGAAATCGCCCACGGGGTCGGCTGACCCCGCGGGCGACTCCCCTTTGCTTCCGCGCTACGGGATCCCGAGCGTCCCCTCGCAGGTTGTCGCCGAGTCCGTGCCGGCGCCGCCGTCGCACGCGTCGAGGTTCGGCCCGCCGCTCAGAGCGTCGTTGCCGTCGCCGCCGTTGATGACGTCGTTGCCGTCCGAACCGGAGAGGTTGTCGTTTCCGGCGCTGCCGTTGACAGTGTCGTTGCCCGCGCCGGCGTTGACGAGATCGTCCCCGTCGCCGCCGTCGAGGCCGTCGTTGCCGAGGTCGTCGGTCAGCGTGTCGTTGTCGGCACCGCCGTTCACCTTGTCGTCGTCGGGGCCGCTCAGGAGCTGATCCTGACCGGGGCCGCCGTCGAGCGTGTCGGCGCCCGAGCCGGCGTCGACCCTGTCATTGCCCTCGGCGCCGGAGATCGCGTCGTTGCCGTCGCCGCCGGCCAGGCTGTCGTCGCCGTCTCGACCGCTGAGGGAGTCGTTGCCGGCCCCTCCGGTCAGCGAGTCGTTCGCGGTTCCGCCGTCGAGCTTGTCGTCGCCGTCCCCGCCGTCGAGCGTGTCGACGCCGTCGCCGCCGGTGAGGGAGGCGTCGTTGCCGACCCCGCCGACGATCGTGTCGTCACCCTCGCCGCCGTCGAGCGAGCGGTCGTCACCCGGGCCGCCGTCGATCTGGTCCGGATCGCCGCCGCCGAGCGCGGTGTCGGCGCCGTCGCCGCCGAGCAGCATGTCCTTGCCGGGCCCACCGGTGAGCTTGTCGTCGCCGGACCCGCCGTCGATGCGGTCGTCGCCGTCGCCGCCGTCGAGCTTGGTGTCGTCGCCGACGTCGCCGGTGAGCTGGTCGTTGCCGGCTCCGGCCGCGAGCGAGTCGTTGCCCTCCTCGCCGTGGAGCGTGTCGTTGCCGTCTCCGCCGGTGAGGGCGTCGTCGCCGCGATCGCCGAGCAGCGTGTCGTTGTCGCCTCCGCCCTGGACGCTGTCGCTTCCGGTCTCGCCGTCGACGCGGTCCCTGCCGTCGCCGCCGGCGAGCACGTCGTCGCCCGGCCCGCCGCAGATGACGTCGTTCCCGCCGAGACCCTGCACCTTGTCGTCGCCGGCGAGGGCTTGGATCACGTCCTTCTTCTTCGTGCCCTTGATCGTGTCGTTGCCGTTCGTGCCGAGGATGGTCGGGCTCAACCCGCCACACGGCTTGCCCTTGGCGCTCGCTCCCGTGCCGACCACGAACGCAATCCCGAGGACGAGCACGAGAACCAGCAACAACTTCGGCATCCAGCCCGGGGGAGCCGGATTACGGTTGGACGGTCGGCCGCAGACCGCGTGGAGCTTCAGCATCGGGGATCCTTCCTGTCGCCGCGGTCAGCCCATACAGGGTGGCACTAATTCGCCACGCGAGTCAACTCCCCTGTGTCGAATCGGGCTACAAGGGCTGCGCGGTGGGGCGGATCACGATCTCGTTCACGTCGACGTGCGGCGGCTGTGACACCGCGAACACGACCGCCCGGGCGATGTCGTCGGCGACGAGCGGCTCGATCGTCAGCGGGCTCGAGAAGAACGCCGTGTCGGTCATCCCCGGCTCGACGAGCGTCACCCGAACACCCGTTCCGTCGAGCTCCTGGCGGAGGTTCTCCGCCATCGCGGCAACCGCCCATTTCGTCGCCGAGTAGAGCGATCCGGGGATGTTCCTCCGCCCGGCGACCGAGCCGGTGAGGAGGAAGTGCCCGCGCGCCTCCCTCACCGTCTCGAGCGTTGCGCGGATCGTGAGAGCGGCACCGTAGACGTTCGTCAGCACCATGCTCTTCCAGTGCTCTGGCGTATCGCCCAGGAAGCTGCGCTCGGCGCCGAAGCCCGCGTTCACGAAGACGACGTCGATCTGCCCGAACGAATCGAGCGCCGCAGCGGCCATCGTCTGCTGGTCGTCCCACTCGGTGACGTCGCAGCGGACGGGATACGCGCGCTTTGGCCCCCCGAGCTCGCGCGCGAGCGCCTCGAGCTTGTCGACCGAGCGCGCGGCGAGGACGAGGCGGTAGCCGGCCTCCGACGCACGGCGCGCTGTCGCCTCGCCGATCCCGCTCGAGGCGCCGGTGATCAGGAAGACGGGGTCGGCCATGCCGATCCGAGGCTATACGACCGGCTTTCCGATGCGCTCCGACAGCGCAGCGACCGCGTCCTTCGCGCCCTGGACGAGCGCGGCAACGTCGACGTCGACGAGCTCGCCGTCGCGCTTGCGCTGGACGCCGTCGATCCAGACGGCATCGACGTTTCTCGGCTGGGCAGCGAGGACGACCTGGCCGTCGGCCACGTTGAGCGGCGCCAGGTTGAGGTCGTCGGCCCGCAGCACGATCACGTCGGCGCGCTTGCCCGGCGTCAGCGAGCCGGTGACGGCACCGAGGCCCAGCGCCTCCGCACCGCCCAGCGTCGCCTGGCGCAGGACCTGGTCGGGCTGATAGACGGTCGCGTCCTCGTAGCGCCCTCGCTCGATGCACATCGTCGCGCGCATGGTCGCGAACATGTCCGAGTTGTCGCTCGCGGCCATCGTGTCGAGCGAGAGGTTGACATTCACGCCCGCGCGCATCATCGCCACGACAGGCGGGATCCCCATGCCCGTTCTGAGCTCCGAGAACACCGACACGGAGACGGGCGTCCCCGTCTCGGCCAGCGCCGCGATCTCGCTCTCGTTCGTGTGGATGGCGTGGACGAGGAGGTGATCCGGCCCCAGAGCCCCGTGCTCTGCGTAGACGCTGATCGCCCGAACGCGCTCGACGTCGTGCTGGGTCATCATCGTGTGAGTCGTGAACGGCAGCGCGTGCTCGCGGGCGAACGCGTACTCGGCCTGCCAGATCTCGTCCTTCGAGTACTCGGCGCCGCGGCAGGCGATGCCGAGGTGCAGAAGGTCGTTCTCGCGGGCGAACTCCGTTCCCTTCAGCGCGAGCACGTGCTCGAGGTCGATTGTCTCGGTTCCCTGGGCGAACGAGCTGCCCGCCGACGGGTCGCTCGAAGGCCCGTAGGAAAACCGCCCGCGCAGCCCCGAGTCGCGAAGCGCCGAGATCGCCGCCGTCGCGTGGTCACGCGTCTGCAGGTTGTGCTCCCACGCGTGCATCGTCGTGATCCCGGAGTCGATCGCCTCGGCGAGGCCGAACCTGATCGACGCGTAGGTGTCCTCTGGCGTGAAGTTCGCGCCATAGGTGAAGACGACGTCGTGGAAGTACGTGCCGAGGTCGCCGTAGCAGGCGCACCCGCGCAGCATCGCGGCCCACATGTGCCGGTGCGTGTCGACGAAGCCGGGCAGGACGATCCGCTCGGCGCCGTCGACCACGTCGGCACCCGCCGCGTCGAGGCCCGTGCCGACGGCGGCGATGCGGTCTCCGTCGATGAGGACGTCGCCGCCGGCGATCGTTCCGAGCGCGTCGTCCATGGTGAGCACGTGTGCGCCCCGGATCAGCGTCTTCGGCATGTCAGCTCCCTTCCTCGTATTCGGCATCGGTGGCCCGTCGATCATCACCGACCTCGGGCTTCGGCGTCAGCCGCATCAGGGCCGGACGCACGCGAGCTCGGGATGCGGGGGCTCGTCGAGCACCTCCTTCGCCAGCGGACGATCCTGGGCTGACGACGTCCAAAGGACATGCCGTGACCCTCGCCGCCACAATGGCGCCGTGGGCTCTTTGGGAGGAGCTGTCGCGCTCGTCACCGGCGCCGCCGGGGGTATCGGCGCCGCGGTCGTCGCCATGTTCGCGGAGGCCGGAGCAGCGGTCGTGGGCGTCGATCTCGAGGGTGCCGATGTCGACGCCGACCTGACCGCTGCGACCGACGCGGAGCGGGCCGTGCGCACCGCGGTCGAGCGGCACGGCCGGCTCGACGTCGTCTTCAACGGGGCGGGGATCAGCGGACGACGCTACGGCGACGGGCCGGTCGACTCCTGCACCGAGGACGCCTGGGACCGCGTCCTGGCGGCGAACCTCAAGAGCGTCTATCTCGTCTCGAGGTACGCGGTTCCGAGGCTGGTCGCGGCCGGAGGCGGGTCGATCGTCAACGTGTCCTCCGTGCTCGGCATGGTCGGCGGCGACGAGGACTGGTCGACGCACGCGTACGCGGCGAGCAAGGGTGGCGTGATTGCCCTGACCCGGGCGATGGCCGTGACGTACGCCCCGGACGGAATCCGCGTGAACGTGATCTGTCCGGCCGTGATCGACACTGCGCAGGGTGCCCGGGTCCGCGACGACTCGCGCCTGCGAGAGCGCCTGCAGGAGCTCCAGCCCCTCACCGGCGACCTCGGCCGGCCCGAGGACGTCGCCGCGGCCGCCCTGTACCTCGCCTCGCCCGCGTCGCGCTTCGTGACCGGCGTCGTCCTGCCGGTCGACGGCGGCTGGACGGCCCACTAGGCGAGGTCCGGAAGCCTCTCCCGACAAGCCATGCCCCGGGGACAGGCCCCGGGACATGGCCGCGGCGGCCGGTCACTCGGCCTGATCCGGCAACGCGTGCAGACGCGGGAGCGGCGACGGCAGGAGCCAGAGCACGCCGACGATCGCTCCGACGGTCGCGATCCAGAGCGTCGGCCGCAGCCCGATCGCGCTGCCGAGCGCGCCGCCCGCCAGAGCGCCGAGCGGGCGCACGCCGTTGTTCACGACCATGTACGCACCCGAGAAGCGCGCGCGTAGCCGATCGGGAACGAGCGCCTGGAAGATCGATCCAGCGCTGATGTCGAGGATCATCACGCCGAGGCCGGAGCCGAACTCGGCGAAAAAGAGGAACGCGAGGACGACCGGCTTCGGCCCGGCCGCGAGCGGGACGAGGACGAGCGGCGCCGTGAAGAGCAGCGAGCCGGCGATGAACGCCGGGCCGATCCCGATCCGCGTGCTCAGACGTCCGGTGATGACCGACCCGAGCACGCTGCCCACGGCCGCCGCGCCGAGAACGAGCCCGAGAGCTCCGGCGCCCACGTCGAGCTCGCGAGTCGCGTAGAGGACGAACAGCGCGAAGAAGACGAAGTTGAAGAAGTTGATGGTCGCCGTCGAGCAGAGCGACGCCAGCAGGACGGGCGTGCGCCTGATGAAGCGGACTCCCTCGGCGAGGTGACCGCGCGCCGCGGTCTCGGGCGGCGGCTCTTCGGGCGAGATGCTCCCGAGGAAGAAGGCGGACGCGAGGAACGAGAGAGCGTCGATCAACAGCGTGAACGGTGCGGACACGATCTGCACGAGGATGCCCCCGATGCTCGGCCCCCCGACCGACGAGAGCGCCCGGCTCCCGTGGAGGAGCGAGTTCGCCTCGAGGTATTGCTCCCGTGGGACGATCGAGACGAACAGGGCGTTGTACGAGACGAAGAACAGAACGGTAAACGCGCCCGTGACGAACGCGACCACGTACAGCTGCCAGATCGTCAACGCGTCGAGCGCGTAGGCGACGGGAATGCTCATGGCAAGAGCGGCGCGCCCGAGGTCCGCCGCGATCATCAGCCGGCGGCGATTCGCCTGCCGATCCACCCACGCGCCGGCGTGGAGCGAGAACACGAGGTTCGGGGCGAGGGCGGCGGCGGTGAGGTAGCCCATCTCCGTCGCCCCTGCGTCGAGCACGAGCACGGCCGCGAGCGGCAGGGCGATGAGCGCGACCTGGTCGCCGAAGAGCGAGATCGTCTCGCCGATCCAGAACCTCCGAAAGACGGGCTCCCGGAGCAGCCTGGGTATTCGCACCCCGTCTTAGCGGGACCTGTCCCGGGGCCTGTCCCCGGGACACCCGGGACAGGTCGCTACGAGCCGGTTGTTGGCTGCCACTCGACGTCCGAGAGGCTCGCGAGCGCGAGCACGAGCGAGTGCGTTCCCTTGCGCCCGCCGCCCTGCGCCACGAGGGCGATGTAGAGCTGCTGCGCCAGCGCGAGGCCGGGTAGCGACAGGTTCATGCGTCGCGCCTCGGCGAGGGCGATTCCCATGTCCTTGACGAAGTGCTCGACGAGGAAGCCGGGATCGAAGTTGCCGGCGAGCATGCGCGGGCCGTAGTTGGCGAGCGACCACGAGCCGGCGGCGCCGCCGCCGACGACCTCGAGCACCCGCTCGAGGTCGAGCCCCGCCTTGTAGCCGTACAGGAGCGCCTCGCAGACCCCGATCATCCCGGTGGCGATCAGGATCTGGTTCACCATCTTCGTGTGCTGGCCCGCGCCGGGGCCGCCCTCGCGAACGATCGTCTTGCCCATCACCTCGAACAGCGGGCGGACGCGCTCGACCGCCTCCTCGTCGCCGCCGACCATGATCGACAGCGCCGCGTTGCGCGCACCGATATCCCCGCCGGACACGGGCGCATCGATCGCGGCGATGCCCTTGTGCTTCGCCTCCTCGTAGATCTCGCCCGCGAGCGACGGCTCGCTCGTCGTCATGTCGACGAGCACGGAGCCCGGAGACGCCCCTGCCAGGACGCCGAAGTCGCCGAGGTAGACGGTGCGGACGTCGCTCGGGAACCCGACGATGCCGAACACGACGTCGGAGCTCGCAGCCACCTCGGCGGGCGTGCCCGCCCAGGTCGCCCCGTTCTCGAGCAGCGCCTCCGCCTTGTCCCTCGTCCGGTTGTGGACGGTGACCGCGTAGCCCGCGTCGAGAACGTGCCCGCACATCGACGAGCCCATCACACCTGTGCCGACCCAGCCGACGCGGGTCGTCTCGGGGCTAACCGTGCTCATGCGATCGCAAGGACTCTAACCCGTCGGCCTCGGATCACGGCTCGGGCATGTACCCGGCGGCGTCGAGGGTCTTCCCGCGGCGCCGAGCCTCCTCGACCACCTTCGGCGCCCACGTCAGCCGACCCGCGTCCGTGCCGCCGACGAGCGCGAGCAGATAGGCGTCCTCGTCGCCCGCGTTGCGAAACCCGCGCCACACTCCGGCGGGCACCGAGGCGACGTCCCATTGCTCGAGGACGACCTCCCGCTCCTCGTCCTCCCCGTAGAAGAGCTGCCAGCTTCCGGTGAGCGCCATGAAGACCTCGACCGTGGTGTGCGTATGCAGCGCCGAGCCGTTTCCCGGTGCGGCCCGGATCACCGCCAGATGGAAGTCCTCGGCAGGAATCGCCGGGCTCTGGCCGCGATCCTCGCCGACGTTTCGGCCGACGATCGACCAGATGGTGCGCGCGTAGCCCGGGATGACGGTATCGACGAAGAGCGCCTCGTTTCCCTCGAGCTCGGCGAAGCGGGCAACGCGGCCGGCCAGCGGATCGGCGTTCATCGCGGCAGAGCCTACGAGTTGGCGGCACTCACGCGCGCCTCGAAGCTCGCGATCGCCTCGGCGCCGTCGAGCGCGCCGAGCTCGAGGTCATACCGCCGCGTCTCGCCCGGCTCGAGCTCGATCAGCTCTCCCCGCCCGCGCGCGTCGAGGCGCCCGGCCGTGCGGTTCGTGCACGGCTCGATGCCGACGACGTACGTGCCCTCGCCGAGCATGCGCCAGACGAAGTGGTGCGGCAGCTGGCCCGAGTCGTACACCTCGTACGCGCCGAGGCCGAGCTCCCGGTTGACGACCGCGACGGGAACCTTGCCGCCGGGCTCCGAGACGATCTCGTGCTCGAACACCTGCTCGACGTAGCCGGCCTCGGGCGGATCCATGACCCGGTAGCCCTCGACCGGATGATCGCCGCGCGGCTCGACCGCACTCGCGGGAACGAGGAGCTCCGAACCCGCGTCGACCACCGGGAAGCCGACGTTGACGTGATAGAGCAGCATGTGCGGGGTCAGGTCCCGGCCGACGTTCTCGACCTCGTCGCTGATCGTCAGCCTCGACTCCCCCACCCGCGCCTCGATCCGCCTGCGCAGGAGCAGCTGCTCGCCGAACACGGACGCCTGCAGCGTCTCGCCCTCGGCCCAGAGCACGCACTCGTCGCCTTCCCAGCGCTCGCCGTAGCCGGCGAGCCGCGCCGGCCGGTTCGAGACGCGGCCGTGCAGCGGGAAGTCCTCGGTCTGCTTGGGCGGGTAGTGGTACTGCTCGGCCGTATCCTGGCCATGAACAGCGTGTGGTCGATCCCGCACGTCGTCAGTAACCCGCCGCCCCAGGTGCGGAAGAAGCCGAGATCCCGCCACTCGTAGAACCACGGGCCGGCGAAGCCGACCGCCGAGCGTCCACGCGAGCGAGCGCCCAGAGTGCTCGCAACGGCCGATGTCGAAGGCGCGGTCGACGAGGACGTCGAACGCGAACCCCGATCCCGGTGCGGAACTCGAGCACCCGGACGCCGCGCTCGGCGCCGTCGCCGAGCGTCGACGAGCCGGACGCCCGCGACCTGGCCGAGCCTGCCGACCCGCCGGAGGAGCTCGCCCCGGCTCCAGCCCCGGCCGTGGAGCTCAGGCATCGACGGCCTTCGTCGCCGGCAGCGGCCTCGACGCGGGCCCGGCGTCGCCGTAGGCCGTATACCCGCCGTCGACCACGAGGGTCTGCCCGTTGACGAAGCCGGATTCCGGCGCAGCGAGCAGCAGCACAGCGCGGGCGACGTCCTCGGGCTCGGCGAGCCGGCCCATCGGCATGCGATCGATCACCATGCCCTCGTCGAGGACGCCGCGCGCGACGGCGCTATCGAACATCGGCGTGCGGATTGCGCCCGGCGCGATGGCGTTCACGCGCACGCCCCGCCCTGCCCATTCGATCCCGAGGACGCGCGTCAGGCCGACGACCCCCGCCTTGCTCGCGGCGTACGGCGCCCGGCCGCGCATGCCGATCTCCACGCCGGTGATCGACGCGACGTTGACGATCGAGCCGCGCCCCGAGGCGAGCATGCGCGAGCCGAACACCTGGCAGCAGACGAAGACACCGGTCAGGTTCACGTCGAGGACGAGGCTCCAGTCGGCGTCCGACATCGTCTCGGCCGGCCCGATCCGATTGACCCCGGCGTTGTTGACGAGCACGGTCGGCTCGCCCAGCTCGGCGGCGACTCGCTCGGCCGCCGCCTCGATCGAGTCACGGCGGGTGACGTCGATCGCAATGCCGAGATGGCCGTCCCCGAGCTCCTCGGCAAGGGCCGAGCAACGCGCGGCGTCCCGGGACGTGACCGCGACCCGGGCGCCCGCAGCGGCGAGCGCGCGGGCGATCGCCTCGCCGAGGCCCTGGCTGGCGCCGGTGACCACCGCGATCTCGCCGTCGAGCCTGACCGTCATCTCGTCAGTGCTCCGTCCCGGGGGTCGCTTGATGATCCTGGCGCGCGAAAAGCAAGCCGGGCAAGGACGCAGGGAGCCCCGTTATCTGGACATATCGGGGCGACTGAGGACGCGGCCCGGCGTCGCTTTGCAGCCGCCCAGAGCGCGAGAGACTTCCGGGACGGAGCACTAGTGCATCGCCCAGCCGCCGTCGATCTCGATCGTCTGGCCGGTGATGAACGACGAGGCGTCGCCGGCGAGGAACACGACGAGGTTGCCGATGTCCTCGGGCGTGCCGCGCCGCTTCAGGCTCTGCTGGTCGAGGATCCACTGCGTTGTACTCCTCGGGGTTCGGGTGGATCTTCTCCGCGTCGGTCGGAAACGCTCCGGGCGAGATCGCATTGACGGTGACCCCCTCCGGGCCGACCTCCCGGGCGAGCGCACGCGTGAAGCCGATGATCCCGCCCTTCGAGGACACGTAGTCGAGCAGCATCGCCAGCCGAAGAAGAACGTGACCGAGGTGACGTTGACGATCCGCCCGTGTCCGCGCTCCACCATCGACGGATAGCAGGCCCGGGCGCAGAGGAAGTACCCCTTCAGGTTGACGTGCCGAGGACGGCGTCCCACTCCTCCTCCGTGATCTCGGTCCAGGCGCGCCGCGGGTAGATCGCCGCGTTGTTGACGAGCACGTCGATGCCGCCGAGCTCGTCCACGATCGCTCCGGCCATCGCGTCGACGTCGGCCTTGCTCGAGACGTCGGCGACGACGGAGATCGCCTTCCCACCGGCGGCGACCACCTGGTCGCGGACGGCGTCGATCGTCTCCTGCGTCCGTCCGGCGACCGCGACGATCGCGCCGGCGGCGGCGAGCGAGCGGCAGATGTCCGCGCCCAGGCCACCGCCGCCGCCGGTGACGACCGCGACGCGCCCGTCGAGCCGGAACGGATCGACGCTCACCGAGCCCGCCTCGGCGCGCGTCTCGGTCAGCGGCACCGCGCGCCCCTCCGTCGGCCGAGCGGTACGCGGCCTCGACGAGCGCCATCGTCCCGAGCGTCGTGCGCCCGGAGATCTCGGGCTCCGCGTCCTCCTGGATCGCCCGCATCAGCTGGCCCATCGTGCCCTTGAACGCCTGCGGGAACCAGCGCTCCTCCCAGCGCGGCCGCTCCCAGCGCTCCGTCCATCGCCCGGGTCGTCCAGTCGATCGTCGACGGGCTGCCGGCCGGGTAGTCGGGCCAGCCGATCGTCCCCTTCGCGATCGCCCTCCGTGCCCTCGACGCGCCACTGACGATGTTGTGGTCGGCCCACGTGTAGCAGTTGTCGAGGCCGATCGCCCGCAGGCCGCTCGCGTACTCGAGGATGTAGAACGCCATGCCGTCCTCGTGCGGGAAGTCGTGGCTCGGATCGTTTCGCACCGACACGAGGATCCGCTCGGGGTCGCCGAACAGGTAGCGGAACGCGTCGAGGTGGTGGATCGACATGTTCAGGAGCGCGATCCGCCCGTACGGCTTGATGAACTCCTGCCAGTGCGGCCGGGCGTTCATCACGATCTCGGCGACCACCGGCTCGCCGAGCTCGCCCTCGGTCGAGCAGCGTCTTGAGCGCCCGCATCGACTGGTCGTAGCGCATGTTGTGGTTGACGCCGAGCTTCATGCCGGCCTCGTCGCAGACGCGCACCATCTCGACTGCCTCGTCGAGCGTGAACGCGACCGGCTTCTGGGCGAGGATGCCCTTGACGTGCGGCCGCTTGACCGCCTCGCGGACGATCTCGAGCTGCTGGTCGGGCGGGAACGCGATGTCGACGATCTCGACGCGCTCGTCGTCGAGCAGCTCCTGCCACGTGTCGTAGACCGTCCCGACGCCGTGCTCGCTCGGCCGCGGCACGCGCGTGCTCCGGCGTCCGCGACGCGATCGCGACGACGTCGAAGCCGGCCTCGCCGTAGGCGACGAGGTGGATGTCCTTCATGATGAAGCCGGCGCCGATGCAGCCGATCCCGTAGTCGGTCTTCGGCGGGAGGTTCGGGGCCCGTGTTGCAGGTCGATGTCGGCCATCGCTCGCTCCTACGCCGCGGACGCCGAGGTCGCGCATGATCGCGGCCGTGCCGTCGTAGGCCTGCTGCGTCCACTCGACGATCTTGTCGGGATCGGGCGAGTACTCGAGCTCGATCGAGACGGTGCCGTCGTAGCCCGTGTCGCGGATCGCCGCCAGGTACTCCTTGATCGGCGTCACGCCCATCCCGGCCGGCATGTCGCCGTGCACCTTGCCGTCGCAGTCGGAGAGGTGGATGTGCCCGATCAGCCCGGTCAGCTTCGCGACGTCGTCGAAGGACGCGTTCGAGAGGTGGAGGTGCGAGATGTCGGCGTTCGCGCGGACCGCCGGGTGGTCGATCTCCTTGACGAAGCGAACGAGCTCGTCGACGTCCTTGAGCAGCGCCTCGTCGAACGGCTCGAGCTCGAGCACGATCTCGAGGCCCTTCGACTGCGCGTACTCGCCGGCCTCCTTGACCAGCGTCCTTGGCCATGTCCCAGATCGCCTCGCGCGGGAAGACCTCGCCGTCCCAGTAGTACTCGCCGACGACGAGCAGGACGTTGCGGGCGCCGAGGAAGGCGCCCTGGTCGACGTACGCCTTGATCCGGTCGAGCGTGAAGCGCTGCACCGACGGGTTGAAGTCGACGAGGCCGAAGGCGACGCAGACGACCGAGCGGATCGGCAGGCCGACCTCCTCGCACGTCGCCTTGATCTCGGCGCGCTCGGCGTCGGTCAGGTCGAGCGGGTCCTCGAAGATGTCGTACGTGTCGAAGCCGATCTCCTTGGCCGTGCGAATGCCCTCGAGCCGGCCGACCTTCGTGTCGAGCCAGGTCGAGCTGATCATCCCGAGCTCCATCGAGTCCTCCTTCGGGTAGTGGGGTGATCCAGGTGCTAGAGAGCCTTCCAGATCAGGCCGTCCGGCGACTCCTCGAGGCGACCCGCGGCAACGAGCTCGCGCAGGTGCGCTCGCATCGGGCCGGCGAGCTCGTTCGCCATCGACGTGAACGGCCCGAGTCGGGGGTCGGCGAACGCCAGCGCGCGCTCGAGCGTCGTCTCCTTCTCGATCGCGGCGAGCTCCGCGGTCACGGCACGCGCCTGGTGCACGAACTCGATCGTGTCGTCGAGGAACCGGTCGACGGCCGTCCCCTCGATGACCTCGTAGTGAGCGGTCAGGAGCCGTTCGGGCTCGAGATTGATCAGCGCGTGCGCCGACGTCTCGTAGGCGACGGCATCGAAGTACGGCGGTGGATGGATCACGTTCCCCTCGAGGTCGAGCAGCCCCTTGCCGACGACCGCGTCGGTGATGATCGCGGTGCGCGAGCGCGGCTCCCACAGGCCGACGTGCCCGCGCGAGTGGCCGGGGAGATGCAGAACGCGCACCTCGAGCTCCGGTCCGAGACGGATCGCCTCGCCGCCCACGAGGCGCACGTCGATCGGCACGTCCGGGCCCATCGCGTCGCGAAGCCAGGCCGCCGTCTCCGGGTCGTAGGGGATCCCGTGGGCCGCATACCAGCCGTAGCGCTCGCGGAGGATCCGCTCGCGGTCGCCGATCCAGGCCGCGTCCTCCGCGTGCGCGAGGAAGAGCGCGTTCGGAGCGGCCTCGCGGATCGCCGCGTTGCCGCCGAAGTGGTCGACGTCGGCGTGCGTGTTGAGCACGAGGTCGATCTCGCCCGGATCGATCCCGCGCTCCGCGAGCCAGGGGAGGATGACGTCGCCCGGCGTCTCCTTCACCCCCGTGTCGACGAGCAGCGTCCGCTCGCCGCGAAGCAGGTACTGGGAGAAGGGCCGCGGCCCGAGTACCGACTCGATCCGGTGGATTCCCGGTACGACTTCCACGGCCCGGGACTCTACGAGTAATCGAGGTAGACGGTCTTGGTCTGGGTGTAGAAGTCCGCGGCGGAGCCGAGCTCCTTGGCGCCCAGGCCCGACTCCTTGAGCCCGCCGAACGGGAGGTGCGCCTCCGCTCCGATCGGCGGCTTGTTCACGTGGACGACGCCGGCGTCCGTCTCCTGCATGAAACGGATCGCCGTGTTCAGGTCGCGCGTGTAGATCGAGGACGAGAGCCCGTAACGCGTCGAGACGGCGAGCGCCATGGCCTCGTCGACGTCGGCCACCTCCATGACCGGGAGGACGGGGCCGAACACCTCCTCGGTGGCGATGGTCATCGTCCGGTCGACGCCCGAGAGCAGGGTGGGCGGCAGGAAGTATCCCGAGCCGTTCCCGACGACCTCTCCCTCGGCCGCGACCACGGCGCCCTCGGCCTGGGCCTGCTCGATCGAGCCGCGCACCTCGTCGAGCGATCCCTGGTCGACGAGCGGGCCGATGTCGACGCCGTCCTGCTCGCCCGGGCCGGCCGTCACCTTGCGCGTCTCCTCGGCGAGCCGCGCGGTCAGCTCGTCCAGGACCCCACGCACCGCGATGATCCTCCGCGGCGCGGTGCAGCGCTGGCCGGTCGTCCCGAAGGCCGCCATGACGCAGCCCTTCGCCGCGCGCTCGAGGTCGGCGTCTTCGAGCACGACGACGGCGTTGTGCCCGCCCATCTCCGCCTGAACCTTCTTGCCGAGGGCGGCGGCCTTCGCGTTGATCGACATCCCGACCGCGGTCGAGCCGGTGAACGAGATCGCCTTCACGCGTGGATCGGTGACCAGGGTGTCGCCGACCGCGCTCCCGGACCCGTAGACGAGGTTGACGACGCCGTCGGGGACGCCCGCCTCGACGAGCGCCTCGACGAGCGCCCTCGCGCAGAGCGGGGTGACCTGCGAGGGCTTGAAGACGACGGTGTTCCCGCAGACGAGAGCCGAGCCGAGCTTCCAGCTCGGGATGTTGAGCGGGAAGTTCCACGGCGTGATCAGCGAGACGACGCCGAGCGGCTCGCGGAGCGTCAGGCCCAGCATCCGGTCGGACTCGGTCGGCGCCGTGATCCCCTGGATCGAGCCGCCCTGGTAGCCGACCCAGCCGAGGAACTGCACGACGCGGGGGATCTCGCCGCGCGACTCGGCGAGCGTCTTGCCCTGCTCGCGGGTGAGCAGCCGGGCCAGCTCCTCGGCACGATCCTCGACGATGCGCGAGGCGCGCACGAGAATCTGGCCGCGGCGGATCGGGGACATCGCCTTCCACGCGGGCAGCGCGTCGGCGGCGGCCGCCAGAGCGGACTCGACGTCCGCCGGAGTCGAGAGCGGGACACGAGCGAGGACGTCGCCCGGATCGGCCGGATTGAGGTCGTCGACCGTCTCGTCGGTCGACGGCGGCGTCCACCGACCGCCGATGAAGTTCTCGAGGGTCGTCGTCGCGGTCGCCGTCATTCGTGCGTTCGGGCGTGGCCGACGTTGCCGTTCAGGACGATGCCTCCGTCGACGACGAGCTCCGTGCCCGTGACGTATCGGGACGCGGCGGAGGCGAGGAAGACGAACGGGTCCGCGACCTCCTCCGCGGTCGCGATCCGGCCGAGCGGGATCCGCTCGTTGTAGGTCTTGCGCACCGCCGGGGTGTAGGCGACCTGGTTGAGCGGCGTGTCCGTCGCCCCGGGGGAGAGCGCGTTGACGGTGATCTGGTGCGGGCCGAACTCGACGGCCAGAGTCTTCGTGAGCCCGAGGATCGCGCCCTTCGCCGTGACGTAGGCGGCCAGATCGGCGATCGGTTGGATGCCGACCACCGACGTGACGTTGATCACCCGACCGCCCTGCCCCTGCGCGACCATCTGGCCGATCGCGGCCCGACAGCCGTAGTAGTAGCCGTGGAGGTTCGCCGCCAACAGCCCGTGCCAGTCCTCGTCCGTCATCTCGAGGAACGGCTTGACCATCAGCGCGGCCGCGTTGTTCACCCACACGTCGATCCCACCCCACTCCGAGACGACCCGGTCGGCGAGCTCCTGAACGTGCGCGGGGTCGCCCGTGTTCCCCTTGAGCACGATCGCCTTCCGGCCGGCCTCGTCGATCGCCGAGGCGGTCGTCTCCGCCGCGGCGTCCGCGCTGCGGTAGGTGAACGCGATGTCCGCCCCGGCTCGCGCGAGGGCGAGCGCGGCCGCGGCACCGATTCCCTGGGAGGCACCGGTGATGACCGCGCGGCGGCCGGTCAGGTCGTACGGACCCGCCATCTCAGACCCGGTCCAGGGGGTCAGGAGGTGGGGTGGCGGGAGTCACGTCCGGTACGCCACCTCTTGCCGCTCGCCGGTCTCGTGTGAGCGGATGATCGCGTCGCAGATCTCGGCGCAACGGTAGCCGTCCTCGAAGTCGGCCGCGATCGGGCTGATCGGCTTGTCGTCTCGTACGCACTCGAGCAGGTGCAGGAGCTGGTGAACGAATCCGTCCTCCCAGCCGATCATGTGCCCGTGCGGCCACCAGTACTGCCACCACGGGTGGTAGGCCTCGGAGACGAGCACGGTCCGGAAGCCCTGGCTGTGCTCGCCGGGCGTCGAGTTGCCGTAGTTGACCTGGAGCTCGTTCATGCGCTCCTGATCCCAGACGATCGCCCCCTTCGAGCCGTAGATCTCCCACCAGAGGTGGTTCTTGCGCCCGAACGCGTAGCGGGTCGCCTCGTACGTGCCGATCGCGCCGTTGTCGAACTCGACCGTCGCCTCGAAGGCGTCGTCGACGGTGACCTTGCCGCCGGGGCGATCGGTGATCCACGTCTTCAGGAGCCCGGTGACCGAGACCGGCTCGCCGACGAGGTAGCGCGACTGGTCGATCACGTGGGCGCCGAGATCGCCGAGCGCGCCCGACCCTGCCACCTCTTTGTCGAGCCGCCAGACGATCGGGAACTGCGGATCCATGATCCACTCCTGCTGGAACGTGCCGCGGAAGTGGTAGATGTCGCCGATGTCGCCGGCCTCGATGATCTCGCGGGCAAGCCGCACCGCGGGGAAGAAGCGAAACAGGAAGGCGCACTGGTGCTTGACGCCGGCGTCGGCGACGCCCTTCCAGATCTCGTAGCTCTCGTCGGCGGTGCGTCCGAGCGGCTTCTCGCAGATCACGTGCTTGCCCGCCCGTGCGGCGGCGAGCGTCGGCTCGAGATGGAAGTCGTTCGGGCCGCAGTTGTCGAACACCTGCACGTCCGGGTCGCCGACGAGCTCCCGCCAGTCGGTCGTCCACTTCTCGTAGCCGTACCGGCGCGCGGCCTCCTTCACGGCGTCTTCCGTCCGGCCGCAGATCGACACGAGCCGCGGCTCGTACGGGGGCGGCCAGGGGATGTACGCGATCTTCTTCAGCGCGTTGGTGTGCGCCTTGCCCATGAACGCGTAGCCGAGCATCCCGATCCCGATCGAAGGGATGTCGACCGCTCCCTCGACCTGCCCCTGGGTGACGAAGCCGACCTGAGGTTCGTCTGCCATGTCGTCTCCTCTCAGCCCGCCCGGGGGGCTACGCCAGCCACCAGGCGGTCGAGTCGGGGCCGAGCGGCTTCTTGATGATCAGTGGCTTCAGGAACTGGATCGCCTGCTCGCACCCGTCCTCCTCGGACATGACCGGATCCTCGTGCTCGAACGAGAGGACGTAGTCGTAGCCCTGCTCGAGCAGCGCGGTGATCACGCGCTTCCACTCGACGTCGCCCCAACCGGGGACGCGGTAGCGCGCTGCGCGATCGGGCCGCTGCCACGAGCCGGTCGAGGTGACGCCGTCGATGTGGAGGATGTCGCGCTGGAGCTCCCAGTCCTTCGCGTGGCAGTGGAAGATCCGCTTGCCG
The DNA here is from genome assembly GCA_963712465.1 of uncultured Actinomycetes bacterium. Lineage (GTDB taxonomy): Bacteria > Actinomycetota > Thermoleophilia > Gaiellales > Gaiellaceae > CAVQHY01. Next base: position 498,383 of record CAVQHY010000004.1, on the reverse strand, counting down.
AACCTCTTGATGAAGACGACCGGGTCGATCATCTGCCAGACGAGGTGGCTCGGGTCGAAGTTGAAGCCCCAGTCGTCGCGGTCGAGCCGCTTGATCGCCTCCTCGGCCGTGTAGACGTTGTAGGCGATCTCGGTCGGATGCACCTCGTGGGCGAACCGGACTCCGAGCTTCTTGAACTCGTCGAGGATCGGGCTCCAGCGCTCGACGAACAGCTCCCAGCCCTGCTCGTAGATCGCGAGCCGCTGCGGCGGCCAGATGTACCAGCTCTCCCAGACCGTCGAGCCGAAGAAGCCGCAGACGGTCGGGACCTCGAGCTCGGACGCGACCTGCGCCGTCTTGATGATGTGCTCGGTACCGAGCTTGACCATCTCCTCCTTGTCCGACGTGCCGGCCCACTCGTCCAGGCTCGCGTCGGAGAACGGGAGCACCATCTGCGAGGAGAGATGGTTGGACAGGGCAGAGATCTCCAGGCCGTGGGCGGCCAGCAGCTTCTTGACGTCCTTGCCGTACTTCTTCTCCTTCGCCGCGCGATCCGTGTCGAAGTGGTTCGAGCCGCGCCAGGCGGCGAGCTCGACCATCTCGTAGCCGAGGCCCGAGACGTACTTCGCCACCTCCTCGAGCGGCTTGTCGTTGAACATGACCGTCAGCACCCCGATCTTCATCTGCCAGCCTCCTAGTCAGCTCGTTGGGTCGAACCTATCTGATCCAAGTCGTGGATCGAAGATCACCTTGATGCCCTTGCCCGCCCGCAGATCCGCGAAGACGCGCTCCCACGCGTCGAGCGGAGCCACCTCGCTGACGAGCGGCTCGAGCTCGACGGACCGCCGCTCGATCAGCGCCAGCGCGCGCAGCCACGAGCGCGGTGTCGAGGCGAAACCCGACGTAACCGTCAGCTCCTTCTGGAACACTCGGTCGAGCGGTACCGTCACGTCCTTGCCGAAGACGCCGATCTGGACGTAGCGGGCGCCGCGCCGCGCCGCCTCGAGGCACAGCCGAGCGCCGCCCGCTGCCCCCGAGCACTCGACGACGACGTCGGCGGAGTGCGGCTCCGCGTCGTACGCCGACTCGAGCCCGAGCGCCCGCGCTGCCTCGAGCCTGACCGCATCCTGCTGTAGGCCGACGACGAGCACGTCACCGCCGTGCGCGCGCGCGACCTGCGCGGCGAGGAGCCCCACGGGCCCCGGGCCGGTGACGAGGACACGATCGCCGGCCGAGATCACGGGCGGGTCGCAGAGGCAGTGGCAAACGCACGCGAGCGGCTCGGCGAGCGGCGCCGCGTGCTCGTCGAGCCACTCGGGAAAGCGGTGGAGGCACCGCGCGGGGACGACGAGCCGCGGGGCAAAGGCCCCGTCGACGAACGACCCGATCGAGCGCCGCTCGGGACAGAGGTTGGGCTGTCCGTCGCGGCACCACTCGCAGACCCCGCAGGTCGAGAAGTACGTCTCCGAGACGACGCGGGCGCCGAGCCAGGCCGGGTCGACGCCCTCGCCGAGAGCGGCCACGACGCCTGCGACCTCGTGCCCCATCGTCACCGGAGGGACGCTCGCGAACTCGTCCGCCTCGATGTGGAGATCGGTGCCGCAGACGCCCGCGCCGTGCACCTCGACGAGCGCCTCGCCCGGCCCGGGATCGCGCTCTTCCCGCTCGGCGAGCCCGACGTTGCCCGGCCCGGGCGCGAGCTTCGCGACTCCGATCACCGGAGGGACGTCGCCGTGCGGTCGGGGATGCTCTCCGAGGCGAGCCCGAACGCCGGCCGCGACGCGAGGCCGATCCCGATCTCGTCCGTCCACGGATACCGCGCGACGAAGTCCCAGTCGATCTCGACGCCGAGGCCCGGGCCCGTCGGGAGCTCGATCGCGGAGTCGCGCACGACCGGCGGGTTCACGACCAGCTCCTCCTGGAGCGGGTTCCAGGTGCGGTCGTACTCCATCAGCGGCGCGTTGGTCGCCGCGGCGACGACGTGGAGGTTCGCAACCATCGAGAGCGCGTCCGAGAACGTGTGCGGCACCGAGTGGCAGTGGAAGCCGCTCGCGATGTCGGCGATCTTGCGAAGCTCGCTGATGCCGCCGCAACGCGAGGCGTCGGCCTGGACGACGTGGATCGCCCGCCGCTCGAAGAACGGCATGAAGTCCCAGCGCGTGTACATGTTCTCGCCCGTCGCGATCCGGACGTCCAGCTTGTCGGCCAGGAACGCGTGGCCGTCGACGTCGTCCGTGGGCAGCGGCTCCTCGAAGAAGAGCACCTTCAGCTGCTCGAGCTCCCGTCCGACCTGCAGCGCGAGGTGCCGCGTGTAGCACTGGTTCGCGTCCACCAGCATGTCGACGTCGTAGCCGACGGCAGCGCGGATCGCGTGCAGGCACGCGACGTCGTTGGCGACGTCGAGCCCCACCTTGACCTTGAAGCGTGTGAACCCCATCTCGAGGAACGCCCGTGCCTGCCGGACGGCCTCCTCCGGCTCCGACCAGTAGACCGAGCTGACGTAGAGCGGCTGCGGGTCGCGGACGGCACCGCCGAGAAGCTGGTACACCGGCTGCCCGAGCGTCTTCCCGCGCAGGTCCCAGAGCGCGATGTCGAGCGCCGAGAGCATCGCGACCCCGACGCCCCTCGGCCCGTGCGTGCGCGTGATCGCCCCGTAGTAGAGCTTGTCCCAGATGTGCTCGATCCGCGCGGGGTCGAGCCCGACGACCGCCGGCCCGTAGGTGGACTCGATCAGGCCGGCGACGGAGCGAAGGTCCAGCGAGACGGATCCGAACGAGCACGGGCCGAAGCCGGAGAGGCCCTCGTCCGTCCGGACTTCGACGAACGCCGACTGGCGGGCGAGCTTGTAGCCGGCGCCGCTTCGCACCCGGTGCTCCTCCGGGATCGGCACGTGGAGAAGGTGGGTCCGGACGTCCGCAATCCTCATCCGGCCACGACCCTGTAGAGCTCCGCAAGGTCCTCGCGCGTCACGGGCCTCGGGTTGGTGGCGATGTTGCGGCTCTTCATCGCGTCGTCGACCAGCGTCGGGATGTCCAGGTCGGCCGGGTCGAGGCCCCAGGCGCGCAGCGTCGGTGGAAGCTCGACTCCCGCGAGCAGCGCCCGGACCGCGTCGACCCCGCGCGCCGCCCCGTCGGCTAGGGAGAGCCCGTCCACGTCCTCGCCGAGCGCCTCGGCGACCGCCGTGAGCTTCTCCTCGCACGCCGGGCGAAGGAAGTCGAGCCCCGCAGGCATGAAGATCGCGTTCGCGACCCCGTGCGGAACGCCGTGGCGCGCGGTCACGGGCGTCGACGCGGCGTGGACGATCGCGTTTGCGTTCATGTTGAACGCGATCCCCGTCATCGTGCTCGCGAGCGAGACCTGGCCGACCGCCTCCGGATCGCGGTCCTCGACCGCGCGCCGGAGATTCCGGCCGATCATGCGGATCGCCTGGATGTTGATCGCGTCGAGCAGCGGGTCGGAGCCGACGTTGAGGAACGACTCGACCGCGTGCGCGAGCGCGTCGGCACCCGTCGCCGCGATCACGGCAGGCGGCGCGCTCAGCACGAGTTCGGGGTCGACGATCGCGACGCGCGCCGCGAGGTTGCGGGCGGCGCAGACGATCTTGAAGTGCTCGGCCGGGTCGGTGATGACGACCACGAACGTCAGCTCGGCCCCGGTGCCGCAGGTCGTCGGCAGGCAGACCACCGGAGGGCCGGGCTTCGGTACCAGGTCCTTGCCGCGGTAGTCCCAGATCGACCCGCCGTTCTCGAGCAGCGCCGAGGAGGCCTTGGCCGCGTCCATCGAGCTGCCGCCGCCGAGCCCGACGAGCCCGTCGCAGCCCGCGTCGCGATAGAGCGCACAGATGGCGTCGAGGTTCGCCGTGGTCGGGTTCTGCTCCGTCTCCGCGTAGACCACGACGCCGAGCCCCGCCTCGCGGATGCGACCCTCGATTGCAGCCACCAGCCCCGCGCCGGCGACACCCGGGTCGGAGACGAGCAGCACCTTCGAGATCCCGAGCTCGGTCAGGTGGGCACCCACGTCCGAGGCGGCTCCGAAGCCGTAGAACACTCGGGTCGGGCATTCGAAGAGGTGAACCGAGTCCCAGGCCACGGCTACCGTTCCACTGTTCGGAGCACGCGCACGGACGGGCACGCTACCGCCTCGTCGTCACGGCGTCAACGCGGCCGGACGCCGCTCAGGGTGCGGCAGCCGAGGCCTCGCCGGGCGCCAGCGCGTAGAGCCCCAGGACGAACTCCCGGTTGCGCAGGACGATGGCCGACACGCGCTCTCGTGCCGCCCCGGAGTCCTGCGCCTCGATCGCGTCGACGAGACCCCGGTGGCCCTCGACAGACAGGCGCAGGTCGCCGAAGCGCCGGATCGCAGCCTCGGCGCCGAGCTCCATGTCGGTCTTCAGCAGCGCGCGGATGTCCGTCATGGCCTTGAAGAGGTAGCGGTTTCCGGCAGCCTCGGCGAGCGCGAGGTGAAACTCGACGTCGGCGTCCGGATAGTCCTCGGCGTTTCCCGAGGCTGCGTCCATCTGCTCGACGCAGCGCCGGAGCTTCTCGATCTGCCGGGGGGTGGCGCGCTCGGCAGCCAGCGCGGCGACCTGCACCTCGATCACCTCACGGGCCTCGATCAGCTCCTCCGCCTCCCGGCGACGGAGAGGCACCCCCACGGTGGCCGCCGACCCCGTCGTGTCGTCCCCGCTGACGACGTACGTTCCTCGCCCGGCCCGCGTCTCGACGATCCCCTGGCTGATCAGCATGCTGATCGCTTCGCGGACCGAGCCGACGCTGACCGAGTACATGGCGGCCAGCTCGCGGTTCCCCGGAAGCTGGTCGCCGGGCGAGAGCTCACCCTGAGCGATCTGCCGTCGCAGTCGAGAGGCGATCGTCGAGGGGACGTTCTCGCGGCGAACCGGCTTGACGGGGTTGCTCACTGGATCACTGTTCGGAACTGCTCGCGGCGCGAGGACGCTAACAACTGGCGCAGCGGCACGTCAAACTCTCCTGGACCCCCGACTCCATGCGGCTAGACAAAGCAGGAAGACCCTGTTATACGTGGCCATCCTCTCCGCTGTTCGGAGCGGATCGCTTCGACATGGTATTCGTGCGTTTCAAACCAGCAAGGCCAGGCGCCGGAGCCTCGGGGGTGGCCGGCGACAGCTCACCGGTGTTCACATGAGGAGGTGGATGAGAGAGACGTTCGAGAAGTCGCGAGGGCACCACTCGCAGGCCGGCGGTGCGGCCGGGAACCGCTCGAGCAGCATCCGGTCTAGACGAATAGAGTTGCCCTCGCGTGTCGTGTGGGCCACTCCCTTTTGATCGAGGAGGACGCATGAAGGAGAAGAAGGGGAAGCTGGGGCGCATGAAGGACGCGCTTCCCGGCGAGGAGCTTCTGAGCAAGCCGCTGAGCCGCAAGGGCTTCGTCGCCGGCGCCGGCGCGACGAGCTTCGGGCTCCTGCTCGCCGCGTGTGGCGGCGGAGACAACGAGGAGGCGGCACCGCCCGCCCCGCCCGCCGAGCCGCCGCCCGCCGCGTCGGAAGCGGCAACGACCAGCGCCGCCCCGTCGGGCGAGGAGGCGCCGCTCAAGGAAGGCCTCGCCGACGGCATGTACGGCGGCCCCGTCGGCTGGCCCGGCGCTGAGCGCTACCAGTACCCGTACGACTCCGAGGAGGGTCGCGCGATCGCGGGCCTTCGTAAGCTCGTGCAGGACGGCACCGCCCCGGACAAGCTCGTCGTCCAGGTGCTCAACTTCGCCCGGCCGCAGTTCGAGAAGGCCTTCCCGGAAGGCGCGATCTCGCACGTGGCGCTGTTCGAAGAGGAGACCGGTATCAAGATCGAGTTCGTCGAGACCGAGCCGGCCTCCGAGTACCAGGAGAACCTGCGCAACGCCTCGACCAAGAACGGCAGCTTCGACCTCGTCACGACGGCGATCGAGGAGATCGGCGACTTCGCGGAGGCCGGTCTCCTGCTGCCGATCGACGACTACGTCAACACGTACCAGCCGAGCTGGAACGATCCGACGTACGGGTATGCGGGCGGCGAGCCGACCGTGAACCTGTTCACCAAGTACAAGGGCACGACCTATGCGGTCGCGGCCGACAACGACACGCAGCCGTACTACTACCGGAGCGACCTGCTGGAGAGCCCGGAGGAGCAGACGGCGTTCGAGGACAAGTACGGCCGGCCGCTCGAGTTCCCGCTCACGTGGGAAGACCACGACCAGGTGGCCGAGTTCTTCACGCGCAAGGATCAGAAGCTCTACGGCGACGTGAACACGCTCGCGCCGTTCTGGGGAGCGGTGAAGTTCAACGAGCGGTTCGTTTCGGGCGCAAACCCGAACATGATCTACTTCAACGACGACGGCTCGGCCAACGTCAACAACGAGGTCGGCGTCCGCGCGTTCGCCGAGCTCCTGAAGTCGCTCGAGTACCACGAGCCCGGGGCGCTGGAGAAGGACTGGTTCGCGCAGTACCAGCTCATGGGCGCGGGCAACGGCTTCATGGGCGGCTCGTTCCCGAACCAGACGAAGCTCGTCCCCGGCAACCCCGACCTCGACACGGCCAACGTCGGCCAGTACATCAAGAGCGACGTTACCCCGGGTCGCGTCGTCGACGGCGTTCTCATCCGTCGGCCGGTGATCTTCTACAACATCAGCTACAGCGTGAACGCCTTTGCCGATCCCTCCCATCACGAGGCGGCGTACCTCTTCCTCCAGTGGCTGGGCGGCGCGCGCGTCTACACGTGGCTGACGTTCAACCCCGGCGGTTACCAGGACCCGCACCACTACTACTCGCTCGACGATCCGTACGTGGCGCAGTCCTACAAGCCAGAGCCGTTGGGTCAGTTCGCGAACATCATTCCGCGGACTGCACCGCCGATCACGCTCAAGGGCGGCGGCGCCTACCGCGACTCGCTGTCCGAGGAGCTCCAGAAGGTGCTCACGAACCAGCAGACCCCAGAGAAGGCCGCGAAGGCCCTCGAGGACCGCTGGAACAAGATCACCGAGGAGAGCGGCGTCGAGCTCCAGGTCGAGGCCCTGCAGACGCTGAAGGCGTCGTTCCCGACGGTGACCGACTCACCCGGCGAGCAGCTGCCCGTGGAGGACGTCTCGACCACCGTCAGCTAAGCGGGTACGCAGGCACGGTGGAGGCTCATACGAGCGAACTCGAAACCCGGCAGGCGCCCAGGCGCCTGCCGGGTTTCGGCGGCAGGTCGGAGAAGGGGGCCGGAGGGCTTCTGGTCGCCCCCGGCCAGCTGCTCATGGCGTTCATCGTCCTGTTCCCGGCGGCGATCGCCATCTACATCGGCTTCACCAGCTGGTCGCCGACGACGGGAGTCGACTTCTGGCACGCGTACGAGTACTGGCACTGGTTCGAGGGCTACTGGGAGGCGCTGACCAGCCAGACCTTCTGGAGCGCGATGTGGAAGACCGTGCTGATCACGGTCGTCTGCGTCGCCGTCGAGTTCGTCCTTGGCTTCGCGCTCGCGCTCCTACTGGTCAAGAACTTCCGGGGGCGCGGGATCGTCTTCGTCTTCTTCCTCCTGCCGATGATGGTCGTCCCGGCCGTGTCGGGCTTCATCTTCTTCATGCTCTACCAGCTCGACGGCCCGGTGAACGGCATCCTGTCGGCGATCTCGGGCAAGACCGTGACGGTCGAGTGGCTCCAGAACTCCGACCTCGCGATCTGGTCCGTGATGACGGTGGACGTCTGGCAGTGGACGCCCCTCATGTTCCTCATCTTCCTCTCGGGCCTCGCGGCCCTGCCCGAGGACCAGATGAACCAGGCCAAGATTCTCGGCGCCGGCTTCTGGCACCAGCTGCGCTACCTGATCCTGCCGATGATGAAGCCGATCCTCCTGATCGCGATCATCATCCGCGCGATCGAGGCGTTCAAGATGTTCGACCCGATCTACCTGCTCACCCGCGGCGGGCCGGGCGAGGCGACCACGAACATCTCCATCTACCTCTTCGACGAGACGGCGGAGAACACGCGCTGGGGCTACGCGAGCTCGGTCGCGATCCTCGTCCTCATCTTCGTCTCGATCGTCGGCTTCTGGGCGATCCGGCCGATCGAGCGTGCCCAGGAGGAGACCCTCGAGGAGCTCACGACGGCCGAGCAGCCCGCCGAGGGCGCCGGCCCCCGCGTCGAGGACGCGATCGAGGCGGAGGCGCGCATCTGATGACGACTGCGCCGATCGCAACCGAGCCGCAGCGCGCCCGCTTCGCCGCCGACGCCGGCGGGACGACCTGGCCGAAGATCCGGCCGTTCCTGAAGGTGTTGACGATCGTGGTGATCGCGGCGTTCTTCGCGTTCCCGCTCTACTGGGTCGTGACGATGTCGTTCAAGCCGCGGCCGGAGTGGAACCCGCCCGGGCAGGTGATCTGGTGGCCCGAGAACCCGACGATCTCCAACTACGAGGACATCCTCGGCCTCAAGGATCCGGAGGAGAGCGTGTTCGCGACCGCACGCTCGCGCTCCGCGCTCGGGCCGCTCAAGAACTCGATCATCGCAGCGGTGGGCGGAACGCTGCTCGCGCTCGTCGTCGGGATCTTCACCGCCTACGGGATCGCACGCTTCCGGGCCGGAGGCCGTCAGCTGCCCTTCCAGATCCTCCAGCTGCGGATGTTCCCGCCGGTGGCGATCGTCATCCCGCTCCTCTTCATGTGGGTCGAGATCGGCCTCTGGAACACGCACCTGGGCCTGATCATCATCTACGGAGCCGTCACGTTCACGTTCGTCGTCTGGCTGATGCGAAGCTTCTTCCAGGAGGTCCCGCGCGAGATCGCCGAGGCGGCGATCGTCGACGGCTGCACGCAGTGGGGCGCGTTCTTCAAGGCCGTGCTACCGCAGGTGAAGGGCGGGCTGGCCGCCACGGCGCTCTTCGTGTTCATCCTCAACTGGTCGGACTTCCTGATCGCCAAGGTGATGACCCAGGACACGGGCAACACCGCGCCCGTCTACCTCCAGTCCCTCCAGGGCGGCGCGTCGGGCAACGAGTACGGCCTCCAGGCCGCGCTGGCAATCATCCTCATCCTCCCCCCCGCGATCTTCGGACTTTCGATCCAGCGCTACCTCGTCCGCGGGCTGACCTTCGGTGCGATCAAGCGCTAGTGCTCCATCCCGGAAGTCACTCGCGCTCTGGGCGGCTGCAAAGCGGCGCCGGGCCGCGTCCTCAGTCGCTCCGATATGTCTGCATATCGGAGCTCCCTGCGTCCTTGCTCGACTTGCTTTTCACGCGCCAGAAGCATCAAGCGACTTCCGGGACGGAGCACTAGTCGATGGCCGACATCAAGCTCGACAACCTGACCAAGCACTTCGGTGACCTCAAGGCCGTCGAAGGCCTGAACCTCGTCTCGGAGCACGGGTCGTTCCTCGCGCTGCTCGGCCCGTCGGGCTGCGGCAAGACGACGACGATGAACATGATCTCGGGCCTGGAGAAACCGACGAGCGGTGAGATCTACTTCGACGACACCCCGATCTCGAAGCTCCCGCCGGGGAAGCGCAACGTCGGCTTCGTCTTCCAGAACTACGCGATCTTCACGCACATGACGGTGTACGAGAACCTCGCGTTCGGTCTGCGTGTGCGCAAGCCCAGTCCCTCGGACGCCGAGCTCGACCGCGAGGTCAAGTCGGTTGCCGAGACGGTCGGGCTCTCGGGGGCGCTCGACCGTCGCGCCGCGCGCCTGTCCGTCAACGACCTGCAGAAGGTCGCGCTCGGGCGGTCGATGATCGTCAGGCCGGCGATCTTCCTCCTCGACGAGCCGTTCTCGAACCTCGACGCGGCGTTCCGCGCGTACATGCGCGCGGAGCTCAAGCGGATCCAGCACGAGATCGGCCAGACGATGGTCTACGTCACGCACGACCAGGTGGAGGCGATGGGCATGGCGGACAAGATCGCCGTCATCCACCTCGGCGTGCTCCAGCAGTACGCCACGCCCGACGAGCTCTACAACAGGCCGGCGAACCGCTTCGTCGCGAACTTCATCGGGTCGGTTCTGAACAACTTCCTGCCCGCGCGCCACGAGCAACGAAACGGGACCACCGTCGTCGCCGTCGGCGGCGGCGACGGCGCCACGATCGACGTCTCCGACCGCAGGGCGGCGATCGAAGGGCGTGCCGACACCGGCGGCGGGCTCACGCTGTCGATCCGCCCCGAGCGCATCCGGCTCGTCGCCCCTGGCTCCGCCGAGGCGACGATTCCGGCCACGGTCGCCCTCGTCGAGCCGCTCGGTCCGAAGGACATCATCCACCTCTCCCACGAGGGGCAGGATCTCCGCGCCGTCGCCGCGCCGGGCGATCGGCCGCGGATCGGCGACAACGTCGGGCTGGCCTTCGACCTGTCGGCCGTGCATCTCTTCGACGACACGACCGGCCTGGCGCTGAGGTAGGCGAGAGCCGTGGCACGGATCAGAGTCGACAACGTCACGAAGCGCTTCGGCGCGGTCACGGCGCTCGACGGCGTGTCGTTCGACGTCGCCGACGGGGAGTTCTTCGCGATCCTCGGCCCGCCGGGCGCGGGCAAGACGACGACGCTGCGCACGATCGTCGGCCTCGAGACGCCCGACGAGGGCGACGTCTACCTCGACGACGACCGCGTCACCGACGTCTGGCCCGGCGACCGCGACATCTCGATCGTCTTCCAGAACCTCGCGCTCTACCCGGACAAGACCGTCTACAACAACCTCGCGTTCCCGCTCAAGCAGCACAAGGTGCCGAAAGCGGAGATCAAGGCCCGTGTCACCCAGACGGCGCAGACCCTCCACATCGAGCATCTGCTCGACCGCAAGCCCGGAAAGCTCTCCGGCGGCGAGCGTCAGCGAGTCGCGCTCGGTCGTGCGATCGTCCGCGACCCGAAGGCGTATCTCTTCGACGAGCCGATCTCCGCGCTCGACGCGCTCCTGCGCCTGGAGATGCGATCGGAGCTGAAGCGCCTCCAGCGCGAGCTCGGCCGCACGCTGGTCTACGTCACCCACGACCAGGTCGAGGCGATGAGCATGGCCGACCGGATCGCGATCCTGCGGGAGGGAGTGATCCAGCAGATCGACGCGCCGGAGACCATCTACCACCGCCCGGCGAACCGCTTCGTCGCGACGGTCGTCGGAACGCCGCCGATGAACTTCCTGCCGGCAACGGCGCGCTGGTCGGCGGAAGGGCTCCGCGTCGAGCATCAGCACTTTGCGGTGTCGGCAGCGCCGTCCGACCCGGCGGCGCGCGAGAGCCTGGCGGACGGCGCGTCGTGCTTCGTCGGCGTCCGCCCAGAGGACGTCCGGATCGAGTCGGGTAACGGCTCCGGGGTGCCGGCGACGGTCTACGTGACCGAGCCGCTCGGCGGCGAGACGGTCGTCGACCTCGAGTTCGGCGATCGCGTCCTCAAGGCTCTGGCGCCGCCGACGCTCTCCCTCTCCGCCGATCAGGCGGTGCGCCTCGAGCTCGACCCCCGCCGCCTCCACGTCTTCACCGAGGAGGGCGAGGCGGTCATCTCGGCCGCCGGCGAGGACGTCTTCCGGCTCGAGCCGGAAACGGCCTAGGTTCCCAGGTAGACCGTCTTGAGCCGCGTGTAGAAGTCCACGGCGACCATGCCCTGCTCGCGGAACGTCCCGCTCGACGAATGCTTGACGCCGCCGAAGGGCGCGTTCAGGTCCAGGCCCACTGTCGGGCGGTTGACCTTGACGACCCCCACCTGAGCCTCGTCGGCGAAGCGCATCGCGGCCGCGAGGTCGTTCGTGACGATGCCGCCGGTGAGGCCGTAGTCGGAGTCGTTCGTTAGCTCGATCGCCTCGTCGAGGTCGGCGACCTCGAGCACGCCGATCACGGGCCCGAAGATCTCCTCGCGAGCAATCCGCATCGTGTCCGTCACTCCCGCGAACACCGACGGCTCTAGGAAGAGCCCCTCGTTGTCGCCGCCGGTGAGGAGCGTCGCTCCCTCCTCCTTGCCTGCCGCGATGTACGAGAGGTCGGTCTCGAGCTGGGCGCCGTCGACGACGGGGCCCATCTTTGCGGCCTCGGTTTGACCGTCCGCCGGCTGCCAGCTGCCGGCCTCGGCGACGAGCGCCTCGACGAAGCCGTCATACGAAGCGCGCGTCGCGATCACCCGGCTCGTCGCCGTGCACGCCTGACCGGTGAGCCCGAAGCCCCCCTGCGCGGCGATCCGCGCGGCGACGGCCGGGTCGGCGTCGTCGAGCACGACGACCGCGTTCTTGCCCCCCATCTCGAGCTGAACGCGCGCGAGCCGGGCACTCGCCAGGGTGTTGATGCCGAGGCCGGTCTGCACCGAGCCCGTGAAGCTCACCGCCGAGACGCGGGAATCGCGCACGAGCGCATCGCCGACGACCGAGCCCGAGCCGTGGACGACGTTCAGCACGCCTGCCGGCAACCCTGCCTCGAGCAGACATTCCGCGAGATGCTGGGCCGAGACGGGAACGAGCGTCGCGGGTTTCATGACGACCGCGTTGCCTGCGACAAGCGCCGGGGCCAGCTTCCAGGTCGGGATCGCGATGGGGAAGTTCCAGGGCGTGATCAGCCCGACGACACCGAGCGGCTCCTTGACGGTGTAGAGATGCGTGCTCGGGACGCTCGACGGAAGCGTCTGCCCGGCGATCCGCCAGCCCTCGCCCCCGAAGAAGCGCAGGATGTCGACCGCGCGCTGCACCTCGCCGGTCGCCTCGGTGAGGGTCTTGCCCTCCTCGGCGGTGAGGTCGCGGGCAACCTCGTCCTTGCGTCCCGCGAGGATCTCGGCCGCCTTGGCCAGGATCGCTCCGCGGGCGGGCCCGGGCGTCTTGCGCCAGGCCGGGAACGCCGTCTCCGCGGCGGCGATCGCCGCGTCGGCCTCCTGCGGGCCGGCAACCGGGATGGCGGCGACCACCTCGCCGGGTCGCGCCGGATTCTCGCGCTCGAGCTCCGGGTCGCCGAGCCACTCGCCGCCGATCAGGTGGCGGACGGGAATCGGCTCGGCAACGGCCATCGGTTGAGCCTACCGGCTCAGAGCAGATGGGGAACGAGGTACGGGCCGACGCTCGTGCGGATCGCGTACAGGCCCGTCGTCGCCGTCACGAACAGGGTGCGCAGGTCGCCGCCGCCCCAGGTCAGGTTGGCGGCGATCTCCGGCGTCTCGATCACGCCGAGGAAGTCGCCCGTCGGATCGATCATCCAGATCCCCCCGGGCCCGCAGACCCAGACGTTGCCGCGCTCGTCAACCTTGAGCCCGTCAGGGAAGCCGTCCGCCGGGTCGCCGTGCTCCTCGAACCACACGTCGCCTCCACCGAGTGTTCCATCCGGTCGAACCTCGAACCGCCGCACGTGCATGAGGTCGGTGTCGTCGACATAGAGCACCGACTCGCCCGGGCCGAACGCGAGCCCGTTCGGCATCGCGAAGTCGTCGACCAGCAGCTGCGGCTCTCCGCCCTCCGGTGCGAGTCGGAAGACGCCCTGGAAGTCGAGCTCCTGGGCCCGGGTGATGCCGTGCACGTCGTTCGTCCGGCCGTACCCGGGGTCGGTGAAGTAGATCGCCCCGTCCGAGCGGACGACGATGTCGTTCGGGCTGTTCAGCTCCCTGCCCTCGTAGTGGGACGCGAGCACCGTGCGCCCGCCGTCGAGCTCATGGCGGACGACCAGGCTGGTGGCGTGCTCGCACGCGAGCAGTCGCCCCTCGCGATCGTAGGTCATCCCGTTCGTGTGATTCGTCGGGCGCGCGACCTCGACGAACCCCGAGCGCGGACCCCAACGGCGGCGGACGTCCTGCTCGAGGTCGGAGAAGACGAGGTAGCCGCCGCCGACGTTCCACACCGGCCCCTCCGTGAAGCCGAACCCCGACCCGATCCGCTCCAACGTCGCGCCCGGCTCAAGCAGGTCTCGAAGGCTCACTGGGGCTGACCCCTCAGAGCGCCTCCTGCCGCGAACCCGAGCCTGGCGCCGAGGAGCGTCTCGGCCGAGCGGACGACCGCGGCGGCGGAGAGGCCGAAGCGCTCCAGGACGTAGGGCTGCGTCCCGCCGACCGCGTATGTGTCCTGAGGGCCGAGGCGGGCGAACGGCCGGTCGATCCTTTGCTCGGCGATCGTCTCGGCGACGGCCGAGCCGAGCCCTCCGGTGACGGGGTTGTTCTCGAGCGTGATCACGGCGCGCGCATTCTCCACCAGCTCGGGGACGCCACGGACAGGTCGGCGCTCGGCGGGGCTTGGCGAGTCGCGCGCATGGACGGAAGTCGAGGCGACTCTTCAGGCGGAGGCTAGCCTCGTGGCGAGGGGAGGTGGGGTTTGCCGCCGATGAGATGAGAGAACCAGCGTTCGAACCGGCCGAGCTGCCCCTGCTCGAAGCGTTGGGTGCTGCGTTGGAGCTTGCGCTGACGCTTCTGCGTTCGTCGGCGACTTCCTCGCCGAGGATCGTAGAACCAGTGAGCCCACGCCGAGTTCGGTTTGGCTAGCCGCAGCGCTCCGACGATACCCATGGGCGAGACGAAGATGGCGACGACGCCAAGGATCGGCTTGTTCTTGAGGAAGGTGATCGCCGCGAGAACGGCGCTTACTGCGATCGTGGTGAAGAGCGCGATGGAGCGTTCGCCTTCGAATTGGGACGAGCTCGCCAGCAAAAGGCCCGAGGCGGCGAGACCCATGATCATCGCGTCCACGGACGTCTGCCCTTCCCGCGTCCAGTAGACGTCCTTGAGGTGGAACATGAGCGCGAACTCGTCGAGAGTGAGCGCGGCACCGATGCCGAAGCCCACTGCTGCGAGCTCCACGACGACGTTGTTCTCTCGGAACTGGGAGAAGGCCATAATCGCCGAGGCCACCATGAGGATCACCCCGGGCACCATGTGATGCATGTGGACGCCGCCGACGCTGCCGCTGCCCCAGTTGTGGCTGCGAGCTAGCCGGGTGTAAAGGCGGGTCAAGGCGCAGGCGACGAGGAACGAGAGGAAGAGAAAGAGCAAAGGCTCTTTCCCCTCCTCATAGACTCCCGACTCATACCCGGGGATGAATCGAAAGACGTTCATACACTCACTGTCCCGCCCCGCAGCGACCCGAAACCGGCCGACCGCAGGGCACCTTGTGCGCCGAGCCACACGTCAACAGAGACTGTTACGCGTGACGTCGAGGTTCACCAGTGGCTAAAGCACCGTACGGTGCGGTGAAAAGATATAGACAATGCGGCTCCTGACGCTCGCGTTTCGCGCCGACCAAACGATTGTCGACACATGCCGCCGGCCAATGGTTTGGAGCCGGGAACACCGCCCGCCCACTGATTGGACGAGCCGGCAGATGGTAGCACTTGACGCGATCGAACGGCGCCCGGCGCGCGCTCGAGACGGCCGAAGCGAAACTCGTCGACGCGATCAGCGACCATGAGCGCGCCGAGCAGACCGTTCGCGAAGCGGACCGGCAGATTGATGAACTAACCAGGCAAGACGACTAGAGGTCGCTCGACACGACGACTCGCGAAACGGCCGCGCCGAGCAAGGCCGGTGCCAATAAGGTCCTAGCGCTGCGGTCGAGCAGCTTCCTCGGCTCCTCCGCGCCGAAGGCGTGTCGTCGCCGCGTCGGCGACAGTCTTGTGCTTTCACGCCGACTACCTGGTGGCTCTTTTTGGCGCTGATCCTCGCGACCTTTCGCTGATCGCCTTCGCCGCCGGGCCGCGCGTCGGCGCCGCGACCCACGACGCGGCTCACACCACGTTCTGCCCGCGGCGCTCGCCACGGTTGGAGTCGTCACCGATACCGACGCGGCGGTCCAGGTCGACCTAATCTGGCTAGCCCACATCGGATTCGACCGGGCCATCGGGTACGGCCTCAAATACCTGACGACAACCAAAGCGACCCACCACCTGCAGCGCGTCTAGACGCCCCCTTGGCGCGACATCATGACGGGGGGATGGCGATGCTGGCGGCCGGACGAGTCCCGGAACGTAGGGCGGTTCAGTGCCGCCGACAGAAACGGGTTGCCGTTGCGATGTATTGCGTGCGGTCGAGAGGTACCGTTCACGTCGGTAACCGCGGTTCAGACCGCGATCCCGAAGCATGGCCACGATTGCCGCACCGGAGCCGGGTGCAGATGCGAGCGGCGCTCGGGCGCCGAAGCATTGGCAGCTCCTGGCCATCGCGCTCGCTGGCTGCGGGCTCGCCGCTTGCTCGATCGTTCTTGCGCTGAGCAGCGACGTCAGCAATCTGCAGGTCGCGCTGCTGGAGTGGATCAGCCTTCCCTACATAGCAGCGGGTCTTGTGGCGTGGTGGCGTCGACCGGACAGCCGCTTGGGGCTGCTGATGATCGCCGGCGGATTCGCAACTGGTCTCTCGGCGCTGCAGTTCGCGCACGCCGACGTCCTCCACACGATCGGGGCGGCGTTGGACGTGCTGCCTGCGGCGATCTTCTTGCACGTCTACCTGGCCTTTCCAGACGGCCGCCTGCGGACGCGGTTCGAGCGAGTGCTCGTCGCGTCCGCTTATGCATCGGCGATCGGTCTCCAGCTCGTCAAGATGTCGCTCGGCGCCTTCGGGGCCGACAACCTGCTCGTGATCTCGGCGCAGCCGGACGCGGCGCAGGTTGCGGAGCGGGTTCAGCTCGTCTCGATCAGCGCGATGTGCCTGGCTGGCATCGGCGTTCTCGTGGCTCGACGGCGACGTGCGGGTCGGCCGCTACGTCGTTCGGTCGCGCTCCTCGTCGACTCGTTCGCTATCGGCCTCGTGATGATTGCCGTCCTGTTCGTGCTCGGAGCATTCCAGGGCCCTGAGTTCAAGGAGTTCCAGCGAGCGACCTTGATCGTGATCGGGATCTCGCCGATCGCGTTCCTGATCGGGCTCCTCGATGCGCGCCTCGCTCGCTCGTCCGTCGGCGACCTGCTCGTGGGGCTGCGGGGGGACCCGTCGCCGGCCGATCTGCGCGACGCGCTTGCAGGCGCGCTCCGCGATCCGTCGCTGACGCTCGTGTACTGGCTGCCCGAGTTCGGGAGCTATGCGGATCTCGCCGGCCAGCCGGTTGAGTTGCCGACCCCGGACAGCCGGCGAGCGATGACGCTGATCGATCGGGAGGGGACACATGTGGCGGCGCTGCTGCACGATCCCTCGCTCAAGGATGAGCCTGAGCTGCTTGATGCGGTGACCGCGGCCGCTGGCATTGCGCTCGAAAACGCGCGGCTGCACGTCGAGCTTCGAGCACGGCTCGAGGAGCTGCGCGGGTCGCGCGCACGTATCGTGGAGGTGGCCCAGACAGAGCGGAAGCGCATGGAGCGCAACCTGCACGACGGTGCCCAGCAGCGGCTGGTCGCCCTTTCGCTCGAGCTGAGCTTGCTCGAGGAGCAGCTTGACGCGGGATCAGACGAGAAGGCGAGGCTCGAGCAGGCGAGGCGCGAGATCGCAGCCTCCCTCGCGGAGCTCCGCGAGCTGGCGCGGGGGCTCCACCCTGCAGTCGTCAGCGGACATGGGCTTGCGGTAGCGCTCGAGCAGTTGGCGGCTCTGGCGCCAGTTCCGGTCGAGCTCAAGGTCGACCTCGACGGCCGGCTCCCGGAGGCACTCGAGGTGGCTGCGTACTACGTCGTTTCCGAGAGCCTGGCGAACGTCGGGAAGTACGCGGAGGCATCTTCGGCGACCGTCGACGTGGGCCGCAGGAACGGTTTCATCCTGGTCGAGGTCGTCGACGACGGGATCGGGGGCGCCGACACAGAGCGAGGCGGCGGACTGCGCGGCCTCGCCGACCGGGTGGAGGCGCTTGGGGGCCGCCTCCGGGTCTGGAGCCCGGACGGCGGCGGCACGCGGGTCAGGGCGGAGATCCCGTGCGTGCCGTGATCGCCGAGGACAGCGTCCTCCTCCGCGAAGGGGTCGCGCGTCTGCTCAGCGACGCCGGGTTCGACGTGGTCGGCTGCTGCGAGACGGCCGACGACCTTCTACTCAAGGTGCGAAGCTACTCGCCCGACGTCGCGATCGTCGACATCCGGCTTCCGCCAACGCACCACGACGAGGGGCTGCAGGCTGCGCTCGAGATTCGCGCCCGGCACCCGTCGGTAGGAGTGCTCGTGCTGTCGCAGTACCTCGAGCTCGGGCTTGCGATGAAGCTGCTCGCGAACGCGGCCGAGGGTGCAGGGTATCTACTCAAGGACCGGATCAGCGACGTTAAAGAGTTCATCGAAGCGGTGCGGCGCGTCGCTGATGGCGGCTCCGCGATCGACCCGATCATCGTCTCTACGCTCCTCTCCAAACGCCGAAGCGGCGATCCACTCGCCGTCTTGACGCCGCGTGAGCGCGAGGTGCTCGTGCTGATGGCCGAGGGCCGCTCGAACCAGGGGATTGCCGACAAGCTCGTGATCACGCTCCGCGCGGTCGAGAAGTACGTCTCCAGCATCTTCGGCAAGCTCGGCCTTCCGTCGACGGCGACCGATTCGCGCCGCGTGCTCGCCGTGCTGCTTTACCTGCGCTCCTAGCCCGCAGGCGCCGCAGGACACCAGAAACCCGTCCCCCGAACTGGCAAGTCTCCCGTCTTTCGGTGCGCGGCCGCGGGTGTGAGTCTGGCTGAGACGCCCCGCCCGCACGAGAGGAGCAGCGATGAAGACGCGAGTCATCCAAGAAGAGCCGCAGCCGAACGAGGCCGAAACGCCCCCAGACGCGGCGGTCGCCAAGCCGAGAAGAGCAACCAACCTGGCAGGCCGAATCGGCCGCTGGATCACCGGGAGGAACAAGATGCCAGCCTCAGACCAGCACGCGGAGCCGAAAAGCCGCCCACGCCGGAGGCTCGCAGTCTCGAGCGCCGTTCTCGCCTGCTTGGCGGCGGCGCTTGTCGCATCGTCAGCGATGGGCAAGACTCCTTCGGCAAGCAGCCAGACGCCGAACCTGCAGAAGGACGTCGACGCACTCGTCGCCGCCGGCGCCCCGGGGGCGATCCTGCTCGTTCGAAACGGAAACCAAACGACGTCTCTGACGGGCGGAGTCGCCGACCTCGCCACGACAAGTGCGATGCGGCCCGACGACCACTACCGCATTGCGAGCCTGACCAAGACCTATGTCGCCACGGTCGTCCTACAACTCGTCGCCGAGGGCAAGCTGCGTTTGAACGACACCGTCGAACGCTGGCTGCCCGGTCTCGTGCCGAAGGGCGACAAGATCACGATCCGCCAGCTGCTCAACCATACGAGCGGCCTCTACGACCACGAGAAGGACCCGGTCGTCCTCAAGCCCTACCTGAGCGGCAACCTCGGCTACTACTGGTCGCCGCTCAGACTGGTCAAGCTGGCCGTCACGCGCAAGGCGCTTTTCGCCCCCGGCGCCACGAAGCGCTCCTCCTACTCGAGCACGAACTACCTCGTTGCCGGCCTGATCATCGAGCGCGTGACCGGCAACACGATCGGCGCCGAGCTGAAGCGGCGGATCTTCGAGCCGCTCCATCTCGCCGGCAGCTCCTATCCGACCAGGACGACGCAGCTGCCTGACCCGTACGCGCACGGCTACTTCCTGCTCGGGCAGCCGCCGTTGGCCGACGTGTCGGGGCTGAGCCCGTCGCTTTCGGGCCCGGCAGGCGCGATCGTCTCCACCGTGGACGACGTCGCCGACTTCTATCGGGCGCTCCTCTCAGGGCGCGTGCTCAATCCGGCTCTCCTTAAGGCCATGAAGACGACGCTCCCGAGCAACGGCGATCTGCATCAGCGCTACGGCCTCGGCATCGAGCGATTCCCAACCTCCTGCGGCGCCGCCTGGGGCCACAGCGGCAGCTTTCCCGGCTACTGGACCTACGCGTTCACGAGCGCCAACGGGAAGCGGCAAGCCGTATTGATGGTCAACATCGACCCGAGTGCAATACCGAAGGCGGGGGCCCCGCTCTTCTACAAGCTGCTCGACAGCGCCTACTGCAGTACCGCGTAAGTACGTGGTCGACGCCTGACCCTAAAGAAGCCCGCGGCGGTTGCGGCCGCCGCGGGCACCGCTTCAACAGCGTCTGCCAGGAGCGTCTTTGAAGACCCCCCAGTGCAACGCGCAACGGTCGCGCTGCCACCGTGGTACGGCTACGACCCGCTCGACGCCACGGCATCCGCGACACACCCGGTCCCAGTCGCAGGCTGGTGTCCCACGCTGACCTGCGGGTGAAGGGAGGCGCCCTTCCTCAAGCGCGAGTCTGGCGATCAGCCGCGCGTTTTGCCGCGTTCAGCTCCTGTGTCGAGCGGAGTGGCTTCACGCCGTGAACGCTACGAGCCAGCGCCGAGACCGAGATCGCGACGAGTCCCACGCTTTTCCTAGCAAGCTCGCGAGCCGAGACATGTCAGCGATCGCGGTACGATCACGCTGCGTCGATGGCCGATTCTCAGACCGATCGCGTCAAGACGCTGGCGTTCGATGCTGGCCAGCATCTGAAGACGCGTTACGTCCATCGCCTGCTCGGATCGCCGATCAGGTCGGTTGACGCGAAGGGCCTGACCGAGACGTTCCTCGTCTGCACGATCGGCACGATCTTGGCTATCCGGCTGTTTCTGATCGCCACCGGCTACTCCCAGCTCGGCGGCGGCGGACTCCACGTTGCGCACCTGCTTTGGGGAGGGGCACTGCTGGCGGTCGCGGTCCTTCTGACCGTCTCTCTGATCACGCGGGCCTCGCGCTGGGTCGCCGCGCTTCTCGGGGGGGTCGGATTCGGGCTGTTCATCGACGAGATCGGCAAGTTCGTCACGAGCGACAACGACTACTTCTTCCGGCCGACATTCGCGCTGATCTACGTCGCGCTCGTCCTGATCTGGCTCGCTACGCGCGCGCTGCTCACGCGCAAGCGGCTCACGCAGACCGAGGCACTCGCAAACGCGCTCGACCTCCTCAAGGAGGCGGCCAGCCGCGACCTCAACGAGGACGAGCGCACCCGGGCGCTCGCGCTGCTCGACCGCAGCGACCCAAGCGACCCGCTCGTGCGCCAAGTGCGCGGGCTGTTACGCGAGGTCGCCGCGATCCCGGCCCCGCCGCCGCTAGCAACGACCCGCCTGATCCGCCAGATCCGCGACTGGTACTGGCAGCGCACGACGAAGCGCTGGTTCACCGTGCTACTGACCGCCATCTTCGTCATCCTCACCCTGGCCGCTCTCGGCGAAGTGGCCCAGCTGGGCGAGAACATCGCCGATGCGATCAACGCCCGGGATCGGACGTTCAGCTCGTTCAACGACGAGGTCAACGGCGGTCAGAAGCTCGGCTTCTCAGGCTGGGCGACACTCGCGTCGAGCTCGATCGTCGCAGTGCTCTACTCGGTCGGCGTCTACAAGCTGATCCGCGGCTCACGGCTCGAGGCCTACCGGTGGTTCGAGTGGGGGCTGCTCGTCTCGATCTTCATCGTCCAGGTGTTCGACTTCGCAGACCGAGAGCTCGGCGCCTTCGCCACCCTGCTCTTCAACCTCGTCCTGCTCATAACGCTCCGCGCGATGATCGCCGAGGAACGACGACGCGAACGCTCCCCGGAGGCGGATACGACGTGGCCTTCCGTGGTCGCAGCCGTCGAGCCCACCCCCACGGGGTAGCGGCCAAACGGTCGCCCTCGTCGTCGCGCAACCCCCGGCCGGGAGCGGCCGAGCCGATGGAGAGGGCGGCGACGCCCGGAGGCCGTGCTCGCCGAGCTCGAGGCGACGCTCCAGCGCGGCTATGCCGTCTCGGACGGCGACGTCGTCGACGGCATGGCCGCGCTCGGTGCGCCGATCTTCGACCATCGGGGAGGCGTCCGTGCCGCGATCTCGATCGCCGGCCCCAGGCCGCGCGTGATCGGGGAGAACCTCGACGGCAACGCCCAGCTTCTGGTCGAGGGTGCCGCGCGGATCTCCCGCGAGCTCGGCTGGTCGGAGCCGCGCTAGGGCGCGGGCATCGAGGCCGCGAGCCGGCGGCCGTCGACGTCGCCCGTCAGCGTTGCCTGCGCGAGCTGGGCGCGCGTCGACCATTCGATCCGGAGCTGGCCGGCGACTCCGCCGCCGGCTCGGAGCGAGACGTTCGCCGTCACCGACCCGTCCGCGATCCGCCACCTGACCTTCCCCGTCACGGCCACGCCGGGAACCTGCTCGACCCGGTCGAGCTCGAACACGACGGGGTCGTCGCCCTGATACGACCAGCGCCCCCCGCGGAGCCCGACGCTCGTGCCGTCGTAGTTGACGATCCAGCGTGCGACGACGTCCGCCACGGTGGCGGCTGTCGCGGCCGCAAGCCGGCGGTCGAGCCGCGTCGACCGGTCACCTGACTCCGATCGTGCAGGCTCGACGTCGTCCGGGGAACGAGGGAACGAGGGAACGAGGTGCGGCTCCGCGATCTCGGCGGCACAGCTGGTGTCGCCTGGATCGAGTGTCGCGACGAAGTGAGCGTAGATCACGGACGCGCAGAGATCCCGGTCGTAGAGCGCGGTCACGTGGAAGGAGTTGACGAGCTTCACGAAGGTGCTCTCGGGAAACCGTCGCGCGACCTCCGCGGCCTGGGGCACGGTGGTGATCGTGTCGAGGTCGCCGTTCAGGACGAGCGTCGGCACATCCGGGTAGGCGACCCCGGGCGGATCGGGCGGATCCGGACGCGCAGGCGACGGCCAGCGCAGGCAGGCGAGCACTCCCTCGTAGTCGGTGCCCGTCCAGGCCGACGCGCTGAACGGCGCAAACGCTCCGGGCGGGTAGGCGGCGATTCGGCTCGCGGCTTCTGCCGGGCGCGCAGCGAGCGGGGTGTCCACGTCCCAGAGCTGCGGGTAGTCGTGGCAGATGACGGCGAGGTAGAGCGCCTCCGACGACGACGTCGGGTCCTCCTCGGGGGCGTCGACGGTCACGGTTTCCGCCGCGAGGCGCAGGATCGGCGCCGTGTCGCCCCGCTCGGCGGCGAGAATCGCCGCGAGCAAATCCCGCCAGAGCCCCGGGTAGTAGTACCCGGCCGAGAAGATCTGGACAAGCGCGTCCTCGTCGAGCCGTACGCGCGTGCTCTTGCCGTCGCCGTTCGGCGCCACGCCCTCGATCGGCGCCGCGCGCACGCGATCGGCAAGGCGGGTCACGAGACCGACCGGGTCGGGGCGCGCCTCGGCCGGACACCCGGGGCTCCGCTCGCAGGTGAGACCTAGCCCGATACGGCCCGCATCGAGCAAATCGGCCCAGGCCGGGTCGGTGCCCGGGAGCGGATACGTGCCGTCGAGGGTCAGCGAGCGCAGTCGCTGCGGGAAGCGAAGGGCAAACGCCTGGGCGGCGTACGAGCCGTACGAGTCGCCGTAGAGGTCGACCTTGCCGGCCCCGATCGCGCTGAGCACCGCCTCGAGGTCCTGCACCGCCTGCGAGGTCGCGTAGAGGTCCCGCGCGGGCCCAAGCTCGTCCGCACAGCGCCCCGCCCGCTCGACATAGCCGATCGCGGACTTCGTGAACGCCTTGCAGCCGATCGCTCCGCTCTGACCAGTTCCGCGCAGGTCGACGAGCAGGAGGTCGCGGCGCTCCGACACCGGTCGCCAGAGAGCTGCGCGGCCGTCGCGATCCGGTGTCACCGGGTAGCCGGGGCCGCCTTCGATCGAAAGCACGGTCGACACGGGGGGCTTCGAGCGGTCGCCGCGCGGGTAGAGCTCGAAGTAGATCTTGATCCGCTTGCCGCCCGGGTTGGCGCGATCGAACGGAACGCCCACGTACCCGCACTCGGCCCCCTGCTCGATCGCCCGCGCCTCCGCGGAGCAGACGATCGTCTCGACCGGCGGTGGCGGCAGGGCGTACACGGACGGCTGAGGCTAGCGGAACGGTCGAGCGCCGGCTACCCGGAACCGTCGAGAGCGGCGGCGATTGCGCCGTGGTCGTAAACGCAGCCGCCCCAGAGCCCGCCGCTCGCCGACTGCAGGCGCGCCCAGAGGATCGTGTCGGCCGGGAGCTTCGGATCGGGAGCGACGTCGTCGCGCAGCGGTCTAGCCTCGAGAGCCTGGGCCGCCTTGTCGCTCGTCCACTGCTCGTCGCCGTGGCCGACGAGATCGACCGAGGCGACGAGGCGGTCCGGGTCGACCACGACCCGGATGAGATCGCCGTCGAGGAGCCTCCCGATCGGCCCTCCCTCGAGCGCCTCCGGGCTGATGTGACCGATGCACGGACCTGTCGACACCCCCGAGAAGCGGGCGTCGGTGATCAGGGCGACCTCGCGTCCGAACGGGAGGAACTTCAGCGCCATCGTCAGCTGGGCGGTCTCCTCCATCCCGGTTCCCAGCGGTCCCCGACCCACGAGGACGACCACGTCGCCGGCCACGATCGGCTCGCCCGCCGTGCCCTTGATCGCGGCGATCGCGTCGGGCTCGGTGGTGAACACGCGCGCGCGGCCGGTGAGGCGATAGACGCCGTCCGCGTCGAGGGCCCGGCGGTCGATCGCGGTCGCCTTGATCACGCTGCCCCCCGGAGCGAGGTTCCCTTCGGGAAAGCACACGGTCGACGTCATCCCCTTTGCCCGCGCCCGCTCGGGCGGCGAGATCACGTCTTCAGGATCGACGCCGTCGGCCTCCTCGAGCCGCGCGCGGAGGCGCGCACGCCGCTCGCTTCCCTCCCACTCGTCGAGCACGTCGTTCCAGGTGCGCCCGAGAATCGTCAGCGCGTCGCCGTGAAGGAGCCCGAGCTCGCGCAGGTGCAGCATCACCTCGGGGACGCCGCCGGCGAGAAAGACGCGCACGGTCGGGTGGTTCGCCGGCCCGTTGGGGAGAGCGTCGACGAGCCGCGGCACGGAGCTGTTGATGCGCCGCCAGTCCGCGACGGTCGGCCGCGTCAGGCCGGCCGCGTGCGCGATCGCGGGAATGTGGATGAGGAGGTTCGTCGACCCCCCGAACGCCGCGTGGACGAGCATCGCGTTCTCGATCGCGGCCGGCGTGAGCACGCCGTCGAGGGTCCGGCCCTCCTGCCACTGCTCGTGGACCGCGCGTGCGGTGCGGCCGGCGACGTCCAGCCAGACCGGCTGTCCGGAAGGAGCGAGCGCCGCGTGCGGAACGGTCAGGCCGAGCGCCTCGGCCACGACCTGTGAGGTCGCAGCCGTGCCGAGGAACTGGCAGCCGCCGCCGGGGGTGGCGCACGCGCGGCAGCCGAGGTCTGCCGCCTGGTCCAGCGTGACGAGGCCGTGGGCGAAGCGGGCGCCAAGCGTCTGGACCGCCCCTGCGTCCTCGCCGTGGCGCGGCGGCAGGGTGACGCCGCCGGGGATCACGGCGCCCGCGAGCTCGCGGAACGAGGAGACGGCCATCAGCATCGCGGGCAGGCCCTTGTCGCACGTGCCGACGCCGATCACCCCGCGCCGGTTCGGCAGGCTGCGCACGAGCCGCCTGAGCACCACCGCGGCGTCATTGCGATACGGCAGCGAGTCGAACATCCCGGTCGTCCCCTGGCTGCGGCCGTCACACGGGTCGGAGACGTGCGCGGCGAAGGGAAGCCCGCCGAGCCGGTCGATCTCCTCGGCTGCCTCGCGAACGAGCAGCCCGACCTCCCAGTGGCCCGTGTGGTAGCCGAGCGCGACCGGCGTGCCGTCGTCGGCCCGGACCCCACCCTGGGTCGAGAGGATGAGGAACTGGTCGCGACCGACCTTCGAGGCCTCCCAGCCCATGCCCGCGTTCTGCGTCAGCCCGAAGACGTCGCCCGACGGGCTGTCGCGGAGGAAGTCGTCGGTCAGGGGCAGCGCACCGGACGGGCCGGCGGCCGCGGTCTCGACGCGGTAGAGCTCGTCGTCGCCCACGCCGGGTCGGCGGGTCAGTTGTAGCGGCCGAGGTCGCGCGCGGTCTCGCACATGAGCTCGATCAGCCCCGGCTTGGCGTCGAAGAGTTGGCCGGTCGAGCGAAGGACGTAGCCGCCTCCCTCCATCGCGGCCTCGAGGCAGCGCGCGACCTCCTCGCGCACCGCATCCGCGTCGGCCTCGTGGAGCAGATGCTCGTTGAAGCCGCCGAAGAGGCAGACGCGATCGCCGATGCGCTGCTTCGCGTCGGCGAGGTCGACGTCGCCCGAGGAGCGGCTCGACGTGAGCGTCTCGATCGCGTCCGGCCCGGTGGCGGCCATGTCCTCGAGCAGCAGCGTCGCCCGGCCGCAGTTGTGGAAGCTGACCAGGTACCCGGCGTTGTGGGCGGCCCGCACGCACTCCTCCTCGTAGGGCTGCATGAACTCGCGGTAGTGCTCGGGCGCGACGCCGACGCCCACCCACGTCTCGTTCATCGAGATCGAGTGGATGCCCGTCTCGCCGAGGCGACGGTAGAAGCCCACGAGCCAGTCGGTGCAGACGCGCATCAGGTCGTGCACGAACTGGGGCCGGTCGTACACGTCCATCGAGAGCTCGACCAGGCCCCGCACCTCGGCGGCCATGTCCCACGGGCCGATCACGTGGTGGAGCCACCAGGCCTCCTCCCCCACCTTCTCGACCATGCCCTTGAGAACGGTCATGTCGTAGAGGTCGGCCGAGGGGAAATGGCGGAGCGCCGGGAGCTTCTTCTCGGGCTCCTCGCCCTTGAGCAGGAAGTCGTGGCAGGAGGTGCCGAAGCCGTCCTCGGTGCGGTACGAGTAGTCGAGGTCGCCGTCGGGCGTCGAGATCTTGTGTGCGTGCTCGCGCCAGTCGTCGCCCCGTCCCGTCTCCTCGAACGTCTCGATCCACGTGTCGGTCTCGAACGGACGGGGGAAGAGCATGCGCGGCCAGATCTCGTGCTCGCCGATGTGCTGGCTGTAGGTCGTGATCATCGGGTCGAGCCCGAGGTCGACCTGCATCTTCACGATCGATCCCATCGGGTCGTCGATCCAGTCCTCGAAGAGATCGAGAAACGACTGGTCGGGACGCCGCAGTTTCTTGATCAGCGGCAGCCCGAGCCAGCAGTGAACGGGAACGCGGTCGGGGGTTCCCCGCTCGAAAGCGATCCGGGTGCGCTCGGCGGTCGTCACGATGAGCTCCTTTCCTCCCTCTGGCGACTACCTACGGTACTCACCCGAAGGCTGCCACAGGATAAGTCCCATCAAACGGTACCAGCGTTTCGATCTGAACGAGAGCTATCGCTTGCCCGCTTGACACTCACGCACAGTTGAGTACCATAATGTGGGACAGATGGTGAAAGCGGAAGACGGCTCCCAATCGATCGACCGAGCGGCCCAGATCCTCGTCCGCCTCCTCGAGCGCGACGAGGCGGTGACGCTCAACCGGGTCATGGAGGAGACGCGCCTACCGAAGTCCACCGCGGCGCGCCTCCTGCGCGCGCTCGAGCGAAACGGGCTCGCGCAACGTCGACAGGGCGGCGGCTTCCGGCCGGGTCCCGTGCTCGTCGAGTACGCGCGCCGTGACGGCGCCGTGGGCGACCTCGCGACGCTCGCCTGGCCCTATCTCGAGCGGCTCGGACGGGCCACCGGCGAGACCGCGAACGTGGCCGTACCCACCCCGGCCGGAGTCGCCCGGCTGGCCCAGGTCGACTCGAGCCACCCGCTGGGCGCCGGCAACTGGACGGGAAGCCGGATCCCGCTCCACGCCTCGTCCATGGGCAAGGTCTTCATGGCGTTCGGAGCCGCGCAGCCGCCGTTCGGCCGGCTTGCGAAGCTCGGCCCCGAGACGATCACGACCATGTCCGACCTGCTGGCCGAGCTCGACGGCGTTCGCCGGGCCGGCTATGCGACGACGTGGGAGGAGCTCGAGCAGGACCTGTGTTCCGCCGCGGCTCCGGTCCGGGGGTCGCGGGGAACGGTGATCGCCGCGATCTCGGTCTCGGCGCCGACCGTCCGGACGTCTCGCGAGCGCCTCGAGGAGCTCGCCGCGATGGTCGTCGAGGAGGCGGCCGCGCTCAGCCAGCACATCGCCCTGTCCCAGCCAATCGCCCCCAACCCGAAGGAACCAGGAGCATGAACACGGACGAGATCCTCCAGCAGCTCTACGACAAGACCCTGGTCGGCAACAAGCCCGACGTCGTCTCGCTCACCGAGCAGGGCCTCGAAGACGGCATCGAGCCCGAGACGATGCTCTTCGAGGCGCTCATCCCCGCCCTCGAGGAGGTCGGGGCCCGCTTCGAGCGAGGCGACTTCTTCGTGCCCGAGATGCTGATCGCGGGCCGCGCGATGACCGGCGCCCTCGACATCCTCCGCCCCCTGCTCGCCGATACGGGCGCGGAGTCGGTCGGCACGTTCCTGATGGGCACCGTCAAGGGCGACGTGCACGACATCGGCAAGAACCTCGTCGACATCATGCTCGAGGGCGCCGGCTTCAACGTGATCGACCTGGGCGTCCAGGTCTCACCCGAGGCGTTCATCGAGGGAATTCACGAGCACAAGCCCGACGTCGTCGGCTTCTCCGCGTTTCTGACGACGACGATGCCGATGTTCAAGGTGAACATCGAGGCGATCGCGAAGGCCGGGCTTCGTGACGACGTGATCATCCTCGTGGGCGGCGCCCCTGTGACCCAGGAGTACGCCGACGTGGTCGGAGCCGACGGCTACGCGTCCGACGCGGCCAGCGCGACGAAGCTCGCCAAGCAGCTGCTCGACGAGCGGCGAACGCTCGCCGCGGTCTGAGCGGATCGGCATGGGCGTCGTCGCCGTCGTCGAGCACGCGGTCAAGAAGCCGGTCTTCGGCTGTCGCATGTGCGGCCAGTGCGTGCTCCACGACACGGGGATGACGTGCCCGATGACGTGCCCGAAGACCCTGCGCAACGGCCCGTGCGGCGGTGTGCGCGAGGACGGGCGCTGCGAGGTGAAGCCCGAGATGCGCTGCGTCTGGGTCAAGGCGGAGCAGCGCTCGCGGACGCTGCCGCTGCTCCCGGAGTCGTGGCGCGGCCACTTCGACCAGCTCAGGCCGCCCGTCGACAACAGCCTGCAGGGAACGTCGTCGTGGCTGAACCTCCTCAGCGGGCGCGACAAGGTCCGCCCCGAGGGTTGGGAGCAGGGTCGCGCTCGGGCGGGCCTGGGCGGGACTACCGAGGGCGGGGGCGGATTGGTGGGAAAGTCGTGAGCCTGCGAGAGCTGGTCGAGGCGGGCGACCGCCTGATCCTCACGGGCGAGGCACCCGCGGTCGACGCGGGGCCACTCGAGACCTATCACGAGCGGATCGAGGAGATGGCCGAGTGGGTCGACGCGATGAACGCGACCGACAACACCGCCGCGCACGCCCATGCGTCGAACGTCGCCGTCGCGATCGCGCTCCTGCACGCGGGGATCGAGCCGATCCTCCAGGTCGTCTGTCGCGACAAGAACCGGATCGCCTGCCAGGCGGACATCGTCGGCGCGGCGCTGCACGGCGTCGAGAACGTCTGCTGCCTCACCGGTGACGACGTCACCGCGGGCGACGAGCCCGAGGCACGGCGCGTGTTCGACCTCGACGGCCCTCAGCTCGTCCGCGTCGCGACGACGCTCTCGCAGGGCCGCTACCTCTCCGGCCGCAAGCTCGAGCCCGCCCCCCCACTCCTCGTGGGCGCCGTCGAGAACCCGGCCGCGCCGCCGCTCGACTATCGACCACGGCGGGCGGCGACGAAGATCGACGCCGGCGCGCGCTTCCTCCAGCTTCAGATCTGCTACCACCCCGACCGGCTCGAGTCGTTCGTATCCGCGCTCCACCGGCAGGGCCTCACCGAGCGCGCCGCGATCCTGCCGACGATCGTCGTCGTCCGGAGCGCGCGTGCTCTGCGCTTCATGCACGAGAACGTCCCGGGGATCGACGTCCCTGCGGCGGTCGTCGCCCGCGTCGAGGGCGCCGCCGACCAGGCCGAGGCCGCCTATGCGCTGGCGCTCGAGCAGGCCCGGCACGCCCTGTCCCTGCCCGGGGTGCGGGGCCTTCATCTGACGGACTTCCGCCACGACGGCGCGATCTCGCGCCTGTGCCGGGACCTCGACATCGCCACCAAGCACGAGAGAGGAGCGAATGCACACCGTTCTCAGCTCCCGGTCTAGCCAGGTCGTGATCGGGCCGGACCAGCCGTTTCGCATCATCGGCGAGCGGATCAATCCGACTGGCCGCAAGGCCTTCGCCGAGGCCCTGCGCGCCGGGGACCTGTCCGAGATCGTCAAGGACGTCGAGGATCAGGTCGCCATGGGCGCCCACGTGCTCGACGTCAACATGGGCGTCCCGCTCACCGACGAGGCCGACCTGCTCGCACGGGCCGTCGCGCTCGTCCAGGAGCACACCGACCTACCGATCTGCATCGACTCGTCGATCGTCGAAGCGCTCGAGGCGGGGCTCGCGGCATACGAGGGCAAGGCGCTCGTCAACTCCGTCACCTGCGAGGAGGAGAGGCTCGAGCGCGTTCTCCCACTCGTGAAGGAGCACGGCGCGGCCGTGATCTGCCTGACGAACGACGAGACGGGCATCCCGCAGACCGCCGCCGAGCGGCTCGAGATCACGAAGCGCCTCGTCGACAGCGTTCACGGCCGCTACGAGATCCCGCTCGAGGACA
This sequence comes from uncultured Actinomycetes bacterium, assembly GCA_963712465.1. Lineage (GTDB taxonomy): Bacteria > Actinomycetota > Thermoleophilia > Gaiellales > Gaiellaceae > CAVQHY01. The sequence continues at coordinate 468,134 of CAVQHY010000004.1, read as the reverse complement.
TCGTGATCGACCCGCTGGCGATGACCGTCGGCGCCGACCCGCAGGCCGTGAAGACCACGCTCGAGACGATCCGGGGAATCAGCGAGACGTTCGGGCTGAACATGACCCTCGGCGCGTCGAACATCTCGTTCGGGCTGCCGGGGCGCCATACGCTCAACGCCTCCTTCCTCGTCGCGGCCTCGTACGCGGGGCTGACGTCCGCGATCATGGACGCGCGCACGGCTCAGACCGTGGACGCGTGCCGCGCGGCGGACCTCCTCCTCGGCCGCGACGAGTGGGGCACGGACTGGATCGCGGCCCACCGCCAGGCGCAGGCAGCCGCACAGGCACAGGCGCAGGTACAGGCAGCCACGGCGTGACGATCGCGATGGACTCGCCCGAGCAGCGCGACGGCACGGCCGACCAGCCGGCCCGGGTGGCGCTGCGCTTCGAGCCGTCGGGCACGTCCGTGCGCGTTCCGCCCGGCGTGACCGTGTTCGACGCGGCCTCGTGGAACGGAATCGCGATCGACTCGACCTGCGGCGGGCACGGCACCTGCAAGAAGTGCAAGGTGCGGGTCGCCGACGGATCGGTCCCGGTCTCCGAGCTCGACCTGCGCGCCTTCGACGAGGACGGGCTCGCCGACGGCTGGCGGCTCGCCTGCCGCGCGCACGCCGAGACCGACCTCGTCCTGGACGTGCCGCCGCTCGTCACCCGGCCGAAGGCCGCGACCGTGGGCGTCGGGCGCCAGGTAATCCTGCGGCCGGCGCTCCAGAAGCGCTACGTCGAGCTCGAGGAGCCGACGCTCGCGGATCAGAGAACCGACCTCGACCGGCTTCGGGACGCGGTCGACGACCTCGACCTCCGCGTCGAGATCGGCGTTCTCCGCCGCCTGCCGCGCGTCCTGCGCGAGTCGGACTTCCGCGTCACGTGCGTCGTCGTGGACGACCTCCTCGTCGACGTCGAGCCGGGCGACACGACCGATCGCTGCCACGCGATCGCGTTCGACCTCGGAACGACAACCGTCGTCGCGACGCTGCTCGATCTCGCCACCGGCACGCCGCTCGCCGTACGCTCGAGGCTGAACCGCCAGCAGCCCTTCGGCGCCGACGTGATCTCGCGCATCTCGGCCACGATGCTCGATCCGACCGCGCTCGAGCGCCTGCGCGACCTCGCGCGCGAGACCCTGCAGGAGCTCGCCGAGGAGGTCTGCGAGCAGGGCGAGGTCGACCCCGGCGAGATCTACGAGGTGGCGCTCGCCGGCAACGCGACGATGACGCAGCTCGCGCTCGGGATCGATCCCGAGCCTCTGGGAGTGGCGCCCTTCATCACCGCGGCGCAAACCTATCCGGACATGCCCGCGTCGGAGCTCGGGCTGGCCTTGCACCCCCACGCGCGCGCGTCCGTCTTCCCCGTCCCTCGGCGCGTACGTCGGAGGCGACATCGTCGCCGGCCTCCTCGCGACCGGCATGACGCGCGACCGGCGGCTGCGCCTCTTCATCGACGTCGGCACGAACTGCGAGATCGCGCTCGGCTCGGCCGAGCGGATCGTCTGCACGGCCGCGCCGGCCGGGCCGGCGTTCGAGGCGGCGCAGATCAAGTGCGGCATGCGCGCGGCAGACGGCGCGATCGAGGTCGTGAGAATCCGCGAGGACGCGCTCGAGCTCGAGGTGATCGGAGATACCGAGCCGGCGGGAATCTGCGGCTCCGGACTCGTCGACACCGTCGCCGAGCTCGTCGGCGCGGGGCTCCTCGACTCGACCGGTCGCTTCGTCCCCGACGAGGAGGCTGCCGAGCTCGCGCCCGAGCTGTCGCGCCGCTTCGTCACCCGCGACGGCGGGGAGCGGGTCTTCGTGCTGCACTGGACGCGCGCCGAGGGCGACGTCGACGGCGCGGTCTTCCTCTCGCAGCGCGACGTGCGTGAGCTCCAGTTCGCGAAGGCGGCGATCGCCACCGGGTGGCGTCTGCTCGTCGAGGAGCTCGGGATCGACCCAGAAGAGATCCAGCAGGTGCTCCTCGCCGGGTCGTTCGGCTCCTACCTCTCGCCCGCGAGCGCCGTGCGTATCGGGCTCGTGCCGCGGCTGCCTCTGCCCCGAATCGTCTCGGCCGGGAACGTCGCCGGCGAGGGCGCGAAGATGGCCCTCCTCTCGCTGCAGGAGCGGCACGCGGCGACGGCGCTGCTCGACGAGGTCGAGTACGTCGAGCTGTCCGACCGGAGCGACTTCAACGATCGCTTCGTCGAGGAGCTGAGCTTTCCAGTTTGAGGCCGCATGGCTGAGCTCATCGTCATCTACTGGCGCGACATCCCAGCCCAGGTAACCGCCAAGGGCGAGGGCGGGGCCGCGCGCGCGGAGCTTTCGCCCCGCTTTCAGAAAGCGATCGACGCGGCTGCGATGAAAGCGGGCCTCGTGGGAAGCGACGCGTACCTCGAGGAGTGGCGGCAGGACCGGCGGCCGTGCGGGGACGACCTCGAGGCGGAGGTGGCAGCCGAGACGGCGCGGCTCGAGGAGGAGTTCTCGCGGGAGGTTCTTCTGTCGCTGACGCGGGCCGGCGGGTCGCGCGCAGAGGCCTAGCAGCCGTCAGCGAAGCCAGCGGCGCACACGCGCGGCCGCCTCGGACATGGCGACGGCAACCTCGTCGGCGCCTGCGAGCTGGTCGGCCGCGTGAGTCGTCGTGACCGCGAGAACCCGCGCCCCCGCCGCGCGGGCCGCCTGGATTCCCGGTGGAGAGTCCTCGACGACGAGACACTCTCCCGAGCTGTAACCGAGCAACGACGCCCCGAGCAGATAGGGCTCCGGGTCCGGCTTGCCGCGCGTGACGTCGTCCGAGGTGACGAGCACGACCGGCAGCGGAAGCCCAGCCGCCTCGATTCTCGCGCGAGCCAGAGCTCTGGACGCTGATGTCACGACAGCCCAGCGGGCGGCATCGAGCCCCGCCAGCAACTCCTGGACTCCCTCGTACGAGACGATCCCGACCGACTCCGCCACCTCATCCGCGTCCATCTCGGCGGCCTCGACCGCCGCCAGCTGCCGGGGCACGAAGTCGCGCATGGTGTCGACCGTCGTGCGGCCATGGCCGACGGCGAGGACGGCGCCGGAATCGAGTCCGTGGCGGGCCGCCCACCGCACCCAGAGCCGCTCGACGACTCTCGTCGAGTCGACGAGCACGCCGTCCATGTCGAAGAGAACGGCTTTGCCAGCTTGGCCAGCCGGGATCACGGCCCGGGGCGCGCCTGGGGGCCCGCCGCGGTCGAGGCGCTCGAGGAGGAGCCCCTGTACACGGCGTGGCGGAGCGACCCGACCCCTTCGATCTCGATCTCGACCTCGTCGCCCGCCTCGAGCGTGAGCTCGTCGGGAGGAACGAGCCCCGTGCCTGTGAGCAGCACGGCGCCGTGTGGGTGCGAGAGCTCGCGGAAGAGGTAGCCGGCGAGCTCCTCGAACGAGCGTACGATCGCCGCCGTCGAGGTCTCGCCGGTGAAGGCGAGCTCGCCGTTGCGGCGAATCGCGAGCGAGATCCGCGCCGCCCGTGGGTCGACGTCGCGGGCGAGGACGATCGTGTCCGAGAGGCCGAGACAATCGTCGAACATCTTCGCCTGCGGCAGGTAGAGCGGGTTCGCGCCCTCGATCGACCGCGAGGAGAGGTCGTCGGCGACGAGGTACCCGGCGATCTCGCCCTGCGAGGTGAGGACGAGCGCAAGCTCGGGCTCGGGAACGTCCCAGGTCGAGTCGGCACGGACGCGAAGCGGGGCGCCGGGAGGCGGCACACGGTAGGCGGCCGCCTTCAGGAAGAGCTCGGGCCGCTCGGCCCGGTAGACGAGGTCGTAGACGTCGGCGACGACGGTCTCCTCCATGCGCGCCTTGACCGAGCGCTCGTAGGTGACGCCGCTCGCCCAGACCTCCTGGCGGTCGATCGGGGCGAGCGTCTCCACGTCCCCGCGCAGCGGCTCTACGTCGCGCGCCCGGTCGACGGCGGCGTGCAGCACCCCGAGGCCTTCGCCGAGGAGATCGGCGAGCGATGAACCGACGGGATGGAGCCCGAGGTCGGTGACGAGGACGAGCAGCTCCTCTCCGTCCTTCCGGATGCGACGCAGGCCTTCCGACACTAATCTCCCTCCTCCATGGGCAAGGTCTACGAGACGATCGACGAGCGGCTGGCCGACTTTATCCGGCGGCAGCCGGTCTTCTTCGTCGGAACTGCTCCGGTGGGCTCCGACGGCCACGTGAACGTGTCGCCCAAGGGCCTCGACACATTCGCCGTGCTCGGCCCGACGACGGTCGCGTACCTCGACCTGACCGGGAGTGGGATCGAGACGGTGGCGCACCTGCGCGAGAACGGCCGGGTCACGGTGATGTTCTGCGCGTTCGAGGGGCCGCCAAAGATCATCCGCCTCTATGGGCGGGGCGAGGTGCTCGAGCCGGATCACCCGGATTTCGACGCGCTGCGCGGACGCTTCGCCGCTTTCGATGGGGTCAGGAGCATCGTGCGCGTGCGGGTCGACAGGATCGCCGACTCGTGCGGCTTCGCCGTGCCGCTGATGCGCTACGAGCGGGATCGCGACCAGCTCGCGCGCTGGACGGCCGCCAAGGGAGCGGACGCCCTCGTCGCGTACCGCGCCGAGACGAACGCCGCCTCGATCGACGGCCTCCCCGGCCTGCCGAGCGTGACGTGAAGCGGCAGGACATGTCCCGGGGCCTGTCCCCCTGACTTGGCCGAAAGGGACACGCCAGCCGGACGGAAGGTCGGACACGGCGACTGGTTCATGCCCGAGAACCCGGATCGTACGCCGGCGTGGCCTTTCGGGGCCATGTCCAGGCGCCTGACCCCCGGACATGGCCCCGAACGACGAGCGGGCCCGAAGGCCCGCTCGTCGTGTCGTGTGGGCGACAGCTGCTACAGGTGTGCCACGTGCCGCCGGCGGACTGCCATCGCCGCCGCTGCGGCGAGAAGCGCGAGCGCCGCGGCGATTCCGGCGCCTACCCCGGCGTCGCCGAAGTCGAAGCCGTCGTTCGGGGCTGCCACCGGCGTGGCATCCGCTGTCGGGGCGAGGTAGCCGCCACCGGGAACCTGGAAGTCCGCCGGAAGGTTGGGCGTGTACTCGACCACAGAAGGCGTCACATACCCGCCGCCCGGAATCCGGAAGTCCTCAGGCAGTGCCGGCGTATAGCCACCGGTCACAGGAGCCACGTACCCGCCACCCGGAACCCGGAAGCCCTCGGGAAGCGCCGGAACGTAGTCCGGAGCCACGTACCCACCGCCCGGAACTTGGAAGTCCTCGGGAAGCGCGGGAGCGTAGTCGGCGACAGCCGGAGCCACGTACCCACCGCCCGGGACCTGGATGTCCTGGGGGACGTCCGCCTGCGCCGCCGGAGCGGCGATCGCCGCCACCGCAACGGCCAGGACGAGCCTGCGCTTGAAGATCGAGACCGACATTGCTCCTCCTTTGCCTTGGTTTGCGTTCGAGCTCACGAGACGCAGGATCGAGCCGGGCCCTGGACGGGCGCTGAACCCGCGCTTGACGCCCGCTGAACGGGCGCTCAAGGTTCCGGGCGACCATGGAGTTCCGGATCCTCGGGCCGCTCGAGGCAATCGACGGCGGGAACCCGCTCCCCCTGGGCGGCTCGCGGCAGCGCGCGCTGCTTGCGCTCCTCCTCACCCGAGCGAACGAGGTCGTCTCGCGCGATCGCCTGATCGACGAGCTCTGGGGCGAGGAGGCGCCCGAGACAGCGATCAACGTCCTCCAGACGTACGTCTCGCACCTCCGCAAGGTGCTCCCGCCGGACGTCCTCGTCACCCGTCCGCCCGGCTACCTGATCCAGATCGAGCCGGATGCGCTCGACCTGCGGCGCTTCGAGCGGCTCGTCGCGCACGCAACGGACGCCCTCGCCGGCGGCGATCCGGCCGGTGCGTCGTCGACCCTCGGCGACGCGCTCGCACTCTGGCGCGGTCCCGCGCTGGCGGACGTCGCCTACGAGCCGTTCGCCCAGGCCGAGATCGCCAGGCTCGAGGAGCTCCGGCTCGTCGCGCTCGAGCGGCGCGTAGAGGCCGACCTCGCCCTCGGCCGGGACGCCGACCTCGTCGGCGAGCTGGAGGGCCTCGTCGCACGGCATCCTCTCCGCGAGCGCCTCCGCGGGCAGCTGATGCTCGCGCTCTACCGCTCGGGCCGTCAGGCCGAGGCGCTCGACGCCTACCAGGCGGCGCGAAGGTCGCTCGTCGACGAGCTCGGGATCGACCCGAGCCCGGCGCTCGTCGAGCTCGAGCGGGCGATCCTGCGCCAGGACCCGGCACTGGAGCTCGAGCACGCAGAACCTCGACGAGTGCTCGAGGCCGAGGGCCCTCCAACCGGGCACACCCGCCGCTCGCTCCTGGTGGTGCCTCAGCGTGACGAGCACGTCGACGCCCTGCTCGCGCTCGCCGAGCCACTCGCGCGGCGGCCTCCACGCGAGCTGATCCTCGCGGGGCTGGTCGGTGACCCCGACGACCTCGGCCGCGTCAACGCGCTCCTGCACGAGCGTCGCTCGACGCTAGAGGAAGGCGGGATCGACGCACGGGCGGCCGCGTTCACGACCGACGACGCGGGCGAGGACGCGGTGCGCCTCGCCTCACAGCAGGACGTCGACCTCGTGCTCGTCGACATCCGCCCGGGCGACCTGGACGAGGAGCTTGCGAGCGGTCCGCTGCCAGAGATCCTCGAGGGCGCTCCCTGCGACGTCGGCGTCCTCGTCGTCCGCGAGGTGCACGCGGCGCCGGCGGACGCGCCCGTACTCGTTCCCTTCGGCGGCGCCGAGCACGAATGGGCGGCCGCGGAGATCGGCGCGTGGATCGCGAGCGCGCACGGCGTTTCACTGCGCCTGCTGGGCACGCGCGGCGGCGAGGGGAAGCGCGACGCGAGCCGGCTGCTCGCCAGCGTCGCGCTGATGGTGCAGCAGGTCGCCGGCGTGGCGACGGAGCCCCTCCTCGTCGAGCCGGGCGACGAGGCCGTCGTCGACGCGGCGGCAGCGGCGTCGCTCCTCGTCGTGGGTCTACCGACGACGTGGCGTCAGGCGGGAATCGGCCAGACCAGGCTGGCAGTCGCGAGCCGGGCACAGCCGCCGACGCTCCTCGTTCGCGCGGGCCTGCGCCCCGGCGGCCTCGCCCCGCAGGCGAGCCTGACGCGCTTCACCTGGACGATCGCCGGCTGACACGGCCGGTCGGGCGGAGTCGCCGCCCTCACGCCGGCCGGACGATCACCCAGACGCCGCCTTCGGCGACCGCGATCGCCCGCGGCCTCCCGCCGACGTCCACGGCCTTCAGGTCGGACGTCTCCGGGTCGACCCTGGTCACCGTCCCGTCGCGGCTCGACCCGACCCAGACGAACCCGTCGCCGACCACCATCGAGTCGGCGCTACGACCGACCGAGATCGTCTGATCAACCCGCCCGGCCTCCGGATCGATCCGCACGAGCGACTCGCCGTCGCCGAGGACCCAGACCGCCCCCTCACCGATCCGGATCTCGTCGACCGTCGTCAGCCCCGTCGCGACCGATGCGACGACCTTGCCCGTCTTTCTGTCGAGGGCCGCTATGACGCCCACGTCGTCGTAGGGCGAGTGCCAGATGGCCTTCTCCCCAATCGCCGACCAGGAGGAGCTGACGTCCCCCGGGGTCGTCTCGAGCGCGCGGCCGGTAGCTGCGTCGAGCCGCACGACGCCGTTGGAGAGACCGCTCACCCAGACGCCGTCCTCGCCTGCCTCGACGAGCGCGAGCAGGAACGCGCGCGTAAACGGGGACAGCTCACCCGAGGAAACGTCGTACTTCCAGACGCGCGAGACGTCGGTCTCAACTCCGGTCAGCCAGACGGCGCCCGCGCCCGCGAGAAGATGCCGATCGCCCGTGTAGAGCTCGCTCGGCCCGATGGAGGAGATGTCGACGCTGTCGACGACGGCGTCCTGCTGCGGGTCGGTCCGTAGGAGTCGATGCTCCCGGGAGTCCACCACCCATACGGATCCGTCGCCGGCAGCGAGATGCGTCGGATCCTCGCCGAGCGGGACGGCCGCGATCGGCTCACCCGTCCGCGGATCGATCCGCAGGAGCGTGTTCTCTGTCACGGGAAGAGCCACCTTCGGCCCGGGCTCGCCGCCGCCGAGGAGAATGGCCGGGATCGCAGCCGCAGCGGCCACCACAGCCGCCGCTGCGGCCGCGATCACCAGCAGGCGCCGCCGAGAGAGTCTCGGCTGAGGCTCGAGCCCAAGCGCAGCTCGAGCCGCATCGGTCAGCTCGCGACAGGTTGCGTATCGCTCCTCGGGCTCCTTCGCCAGCGCCTTCGCGATCACGCCGTCGATCGCAGCGGGAAGCTCGGGCCGCAGCTCGTGCAGCGACGGCGGCTCCTCGCTCCTATGCGCGAACAACGTCGCCAACGGCCGCGGCCGCTTGAACGGCGGCTCCCCGGCGAGGCTCTCGAAGAGCACGCAGCCGAGCGAGTACACGTCGGCGCGGGCCTCCGCCGGCTCGCTCGCGATCTGCTCGGGAGCCGTGTAGTCGACCGTCCCCGACAGGTGGGTCTGAGCATCCGAGGCCGCGTCCTGATCGCGAGCCAGCCCGAAGTCCGTCAGATAGCAATGCTCGCGCCCGCCCTCCGTCGTCACGAGCACGTTCGCCGGTTTCACGTCCCGATGCACCAGCCCCCGCTCATGGGCGGCATCCAGCGCCTCCCCCACCTGGCCGACCAGATCGAGGGCCCGGCCGGGCTCGAGCGGCCCCTCCCGAGCGAGCAAACTCGCGAGGTCCTCGCCGTCCACGTACCGCATCGCCAGATACAGCTGCCCGTCCGCCTCACCCGCCTCGTACACCGGGACGACATGGGAGTGGTCGAGGCTGGCGACGAGCCTCGACTCCCGCAGGAACCGCTCGCGGAATCGCGGATCCTCAGCCAGCTCCGGGGCAATCAGCTTCAACGCCACCCGACGCTCCAGGCGCGGATCGCTCGCCAGATACACCACGCCCATCCCGCCTCGCCCGACCAGTGCCTCGATCCGGTAGCCGGCCAGCACCGAGCCGCGACGAAGATCCGTCTCGACGCTCATTGGACGTCCACCGTCACCCAGACGCCGCCCTCGCCGGCGGCGATGTCCGTGGGAACGCCACCGACGGCGATCGTCTCCGTGTCGAGCGTTCCGGGATCGATCCGGGTGACCGTGCGGTCGCGCTCGTTCGCGACCCAGACCGAGCCGGCGCCCACGGCCACCGCGCGGGGAAGCCGGCCCACCCTGACGGTGCGAAGCACACGGCCGGTCTGGGGATCGATCTCCGCGGCCTCGTCGGTTTCCAAAAGAGCCAGCCACACGCCTTCCTTGCCGGCGGCGAGGTCGACCCCACCGAGTTCGAGTCCGACGGGATCGGTCGGCGCAAGCTCGTGGAGGTCGGTGCGCCACAGCTCGTGCGCCTTATATGAGTATCCGCTGGGATCCGTGAGCGCCCAGACGGCACCGGCGCCGACCGACAGAGCGCAGCACGGGCCCTCGACGCGACCGGAGACGCGACCGGTGTCGGGGCGGATCCGCACGAGCGATGCCCGCTGCGCGCTGATCGGCCAGTCGGCGATCCAGACGAAGCCCCCGCCCGAAGCGAGACCCTCGAGATCCTCGCGGCCGGGCAGCGAGACGCGAGCGTACGACCGCTGGGAGGCACGGAAGCGCCAGAGCCGGAGTCCCCTCGTCGCGACGACCGTCTCGGCGGGGTCCGTGGCCAGGACCCACACCGAGCCGCCGTCGGTCGCGATTTCCTCCGGCGGGCCGCTAGCGGACAGGACGCTCGTCGCGACCACCGCATCGTTCTCCGGATCGACCTGCGCGAGCGTCCCGTCAGCGCCCACCGTCCAGACGGAGCCGTCGCCGACGGTGACCTTGTCGGGCGATTCTCCCACCGCCACCGCGGCGACAACTGACGAGGTCCTCGGGTCGATGCGCACGAGCGAGCTCTTCGCGAGCGGGAGCACCGGCTTCGACGCCGCGCTGTGCTCATCACCCCGGACGAGCAGGGCGGTGGACGCGACGGCCGCCGCCAGGGCGAGGAGAGCCACAACGAGCCATGGCCATCTTCGACGCCGCCCGGCCGTGAGCCCGAGCGCGCCCCGGGCGTCCGTCACGAGAGCACCGCAGGTCTGGTACCGATCCTCGGGCGCCTTGGCGAGCGCCTTCGCGACGACCTCGTCGATGGCCTCGGGCACCTCCGCTCGAGCTGCGTGGAGCGAGTGCGGCTCCTCGCTCGTGTGCGCGAACAGCGTCGCCATCGGACGCGGCCGCCGGAACGGCGGCTCTCCGGCGAGGCACTCGTACAGGACACAACCGAGCGAGTACACGTCGGTGCGAGCCTCCGTCGGCTCGTGGGCGATCTGCTCGGGCGCGGTGTAATCCACCGTCCCCGACAGATGCGTCGGCGCGCCCGGGTCGACGTCCGCGTCGCGGGCCAGCCCGAAGTCGGTCAGGTAGCAGTGCTCCCGCCCACCCTCCTTCGCCACTAGCACGTTCGCCGGCTTCACGTCGCGATGCACCAGGCCACGCTCGTGCGCGGCGTCCAGCGCCTCGCCGACCTGACCGACCACGTCGAGCGCGCGGGCCGGCTCGAGCGTCCCCTCCCGGGCAAGCACGCTCGCGAGGTCCTCACCGTCGACATAGCGCATCGCCAGATACAGCTGCCCGTCCGCCTCACCCGCCTCGTACACCGGCACCACATGCGAGTGGTCGAGGCTGGCGACGAGCCGCGACTCCCGTAGAAACCGCTCACGAAACCGCGGATCGTCTGCCAACTCCGGTGCGATCAGCTTCAACGCGACCCGACGCTCCAAGCGCGGATCGCTCGCCAGATAGACCACACCCATCCCGCCACGCCCGACCAGCGCCTCGATCCGATAGCCGGCCAGCGTCGACCCGCGACGGAGATCCTCGCTCACGGTCACGTTGCGACTCCTTCGGTGCAGATCCGTTCCCGAACCGGCACAGATCGCCGGCCGGGGCTCTGCCATACTCGGTGCAGGAGGCCTTCGCGATGGCTGTGACCCATGCAAGCGGGCTCGAGGTCCGGAGCTGGACCCGAGCCGAGTACCACCAGCTGATCGAACACGGCTTCTTCGATCCCGAGGAGCGGGCCGAGCTGATCGACGGCGAGATCCTGAGGATGCCACGCCAGTACAGCCCGCACGCCGCGACGGTGACGCACGTCCATCAGGTGCTGGCTGACGCGTTCGGGCGGGACTACCACGTGCGGATCCAGATGCCGGTCGCACTCGACCCGATGTCCGAGCCGGAGCCCGACCTGGCGGTCGTTACCGGTGCTCCGTTGGACTACGTCGAGGAGCATCCGGATACCGCTGCGCTCCTCATCGAGGTCGCGGACACGACGGTCGCATATGACCGGAACTGGAAGGCGAGCCTCTACGCGCGGGCCGGGATCCCCGAGTACTGGATCGTGAACCTGGGCGACCGGCTGCTCGAGGTGCGTCACACACCGGCCGAGCACCCGGCGGCGCGCTACGGGTGGGGCTACGCGTCGGTCGAGCGCCTCGACCCGTCGGCGACGGTCTTCCCGCTCGCCGCTCCCGAGGCGCGGATCGCCGTCGCCGATCTCCTGCCGTAGCCGGGCGGTCACGCCGGCCTCACGATCACCCAGACGCCGCGGTCGGCGACCGCGATCCCCCGCGGTCGGCCGCCCACGTCCACGGTCTTGAGGTCGGACGTTTCCGGGTCGACCCTGGTCACCGTCCCGTCGCGGCTCGAGCCCACCCACACATAGCCTTCGCCAACAGCCATGGTGTCGGCGCTCCGTCCGACCTGGATCGTCTGATCCAGTCTCCCCGCCTCCGGATCGATCCGCACGAGCGACTCGCCGTCGCCCAGGACCCAGACGGCCTTCTCGCCGATCGCGATGTCGTCGATCGTCGTCAGCCCCGTGGCGACCGACGCGACGACCTCGCCCGTCTTCCTGTCGACCCCGGCGACGACGCCGACCCCGGGCACAACTCCGCTGACGTCGCTCAGGGACCAGATCGTCGTGTCCCCAACGGCTGTCGGGTCGCCGTACAGGACCCGGGGGATCGTCTCGAGCGCGCGGCCGGTCGTCGCGTCGAGTCGCACGAGGCTGCTGGACATGCCGCTCACCCAGACGCCGTCCTCGCCCGCGTCGACCAGCCCGAGCAGGAACGCTCGCGTGAACGGGGACAGCGCACCCGAGGGAACGTCGTACTTCCAGAGACGCGAGACGTCGAGCTCGATTCCGGTCAGCCACACGGCGCCCGCGCCCGCCAGAACGTGCCGATCGCCTACGGCGAGCTCGCTCGGCCCGATGCGAGAGATGTCGACGCGGCCGACCACTGCATCCTGCTTCGGATCCACCTGGAGTAGCAGGTGCTCGCGGGAGTCGAGGACCCACACGGAGCCATCGCCGGAAGCGAGATGCGTCGGGTCCTCGCCCAGCTCGACCGCCGCCACCGGCTCGCCCGTGTTCGGGTCGATCCGCAGCAGGGTGTTCTCGGTGACGGGGAGGGCGACCTGGGGGCCGGCGTCGTCTCCGCCGGAGGAGGATGGCTGGGACGGCCGCGGCAGCGGCGATCGCAGCCGCGGCCCCAGCGGCGACGAGGAGCAGGCGCCGCCGGGAGAGCCGCGGGCGAGGCTCGAGCCCGAGCGCAGCTCGAGCCGCATCGGTCAGCTCGTGGCAGGTTGCGTATCGCTCCTCGGGCTCCTTCGCGAGCGCCCGGGCAAGCACGCCGTCGATCGCCTCGGGAAGCTCAGGCCTGAGCTCGTCAAGCAGCGGCGGCTCCTCGCTCGTGTGCGCGAACAGCGTCGCCAGCGGCCGTGGCCGCTTGAAAGGCGGCTGACCCGCGAGGCACTCGAACAGCACACAGCCAAGCGAGTACACGTCCGCCCAAGCGTCGGCCGGCTCGTGGGCGATCTGCTCGGGCGCCGTGTAGTCGACCGTCCCGGAAAGATGCGTCGGAGCGCCCGGATCGACATCGGCATCGCGCGCCAACCCGAAGTCCGTCAGATAGCAATGCTCGCGCCCGCCCTCCGTCGTCACGAGGACGTTCGCGGGCTTGACGTCCCGATGCACGAGACCCCGTTCGTGCGCGGCGTCGAGCGCCTCGCCGACCTGCGAGCACAACTCGAGCGCCCGAATCGGCTCCAGCGGCCCCTCACGCCCGAGCAGCGTCGCGAGATCCTCACCCTCGACGAAGCGCATCGCGATCCACAACTCACCGTCCGTGTCCCCCGCCGCGTGCACCGGCACGACGTGGGAGTGGTCAAACGAAGCCGCCAACCGAGCCTCACGCAAGAACCGTTCCCGGAAACGCCGATCAGCCGCCAGCTCCGGCGAGATCAACTTCAACGCCACCCGCCGGTCGAGCCGCATGTCGTGCGCCAGATACACCACCCCCATCCCGCCACGGCCCACCACCGACTCAAGCCGGTAGCCGGCCAGATCGGTGCCGAGCCGGGTGTCCACGCCGACGGTCATCCCATCGCCTCTCCGGCACGGATCCGTACCGACGGCGGCACAGATCCGTGCGGAACGCTGTGCCATACTCGAAGGCAGGAGGCCTCCGGATGACGACGACGCACCCAAGCGGGCTCGAGGTCCGCAGGTGGACCCGGGCCGAGTACGAGCAGCTGATCGAGCACGGCCTGTTCCGCCCGGACGAGCGGCTCGAGCTGATCGACGGCGAGATCCTGACCGTGGCCCCACCCAGCCCGCTCCATGTCACCGGCATCGGGATCGTGCAGGAGGCGCTGCGCGCCGCCTGGGGCCCGGGAGCACACGTCCGCACCCAGGCCCCGATCGCGCTGGATCCGATGTCGGAGCCGGAGCCAGATGTCAGCGTGGTTAGCGGGTCCGTGCGCGACTACCGTGACGCCCATCCGGCGTTGCCGCTCCTCGTCGTCGAGGTCTCGCACACGAGCCTCGCCTTCGACCAGGGACGGAAGGGAAGCCTCTATGCGCGCGCCAGGATCCCCGAGTACTGGATCGTCAATGTCGGCTTTCGGCAGCTCGAGGTGTACCGGGATCCCGCGGAATCCGAGTCGGCGCGCTACGGCTGGGCGTATGGGGCGGTTCTGCGGCTTGGCGCCGCAGAGAAAGCCTCGCCGCTCGCAGCCCCGCAGGCGCGGATCGCGGTCGCCGACCTTCTCCCGTAGCCTGGCGATCACCGGACGTCCACCGTCACCCAGACACCGCCGAGGCCGACGGCGACGTCGGTCGCCTGACCGCCGACGTCGATCGTCTCCACGTCGAACGTCGTCGAATCGATCCGCGTCACCGTCCCGTCGCGCTCGCTCGTCACCCACACGGCGCCCCCGCCCGCCGCCAACGCAGTGGGCGCGCGGCCGACCCTCACGGTGTCCGTGACCCGAAGTGTCACCGGGTCGACCCGGAAGACCGAGTCGTTGTCCGACTTGAGCGCCCAGACGGCGCCCTCGCCGGCGGCAATGCCGGCGAGGCCCTCGCCGATCTCACGTGTGCGAATGGCGCTGTTCGTCGCGGCGTCGATGGATGCGATCTGCCCGGCCCAGGTAGCCGCCCAGACGCCGCCTTCGCCGACGGCGACCCTGAGCGCGAGGTCCCCGACCGCAGTCCACAACGGGCTCTCCCACGAGACCGAAGCCATGATCGCCCCCGTTGCAGCATCCAGCCGCAGAAAGGTTCGGTAAGGGTTTGCGAATACGCCTGGCCCTTCGGTCCCAGCGTTTGCGCTGCTGGCAGAGCCGGCCACCCAGACTCCTCCCTGGCCTGCAGCGATGTCGCCCGGCGAAAAAATGCCGGGAACGGCGGAGACGGAATCCGAGCCTGGCGCGTATCGCAACACGCCTTCTGCCGGTGCGGCATCGGGGTTGGTGGCGATCCAAACCGCGCCTTCGCCGGCGGCGACGCGACTCGGCGAATGCTCGAGCTCGAGAGCCCTGACCGCCGCGTTCGTCGCCGGATCGATCCGGGAAAGACGCTTGTTCCCCGTGCTGATCACCCAGACCGAGCCCTCGCCGGCCGCGACGCCAACGGGGCGCGACCCGACCTCGAGCGCGGCGACCGCCTCACCCGTACGCGGGTCGAGGCGGACGAGCGAGTCTGTCGTTACCGGCAGGATCGGCTCGGCGGCAGCGGGGGCATCGTCCCGGGAGCCGATCAGGATCGTGGGAATCGCCACGGCGGCACCGAGTACGAGGGCGGCTCCCGCTCCGAGAGCGAGCAGGCGCCCGCGGCTGAGCCTCCCCTTGCCCAGGCCCAAACCGACCCGCGCGTCGCCGACCAGCTCGGCGCAGGACCGGTAGCGCTCGTCGGGCTCCTTGGCGAGCGCTTTGGCAATCACGCCGTCGATCGCCCGGGGAAGCTCGGGCCGTGCCTCGTGCAGCGACGGCGGCTCCTCGCTCGCGTGCGCAAACAGCGTCGCCATCGCCCGCGGCCGCGTGAACGGCGGCTCGCCGGTCAGGCACTCGTAGAGCACACAGCCCAACGAGTACACGTCGGCCCGACCGTCGGCCGGCTCGTGCGCAATCTGCTCCGGCGCGGTGTAGTCCACCGTCCCCGAGAGGTGTGTCGGCGCCCCCGGGTCGACATCGGCATCGCGCGCCAGCCCGAAATCGGTCAGGTAGCAGTGCTCGCGTCCACCCTCCTCCGTCACCAGCACGTTCGCGGGTTTGACGTCCCGATGAACCAGACCACGCTCGTGCGCCGCGTCCAGCGCCTCCCCCACCTGAGAGCACAGCTCGAGCGCACGAACCGGCTCGAGCGGCCCTTCCCTGCCGAGCAGCGTCGCGAGATCCTCCCCCTCGACGAAGCGCATCGCGATCCACAGCTCTCCGCCCGTCTCCCCCGCCGCGTGCACGGGCACGACATGCGAATGATCAAACGACGCGGCCAGCCGAGCCTCCCGCAGAAACCGCTCTCGAAACCGCGGATCGGCCGCCAGCTCCGGCGAGATCAGCTTCAGGGCGACACGACGGTCGAGCCGCAGATCCTGCGCCAGATACACGACGCCCATCCCGCCACGGCCGACCACCGACTCCAGCCGGTAACCGGCGAGCTCCGTGCCGATCCTCGGGTCGAGGCCGACCGCCAAGCGTCCTCCCTGGTTCGTGCCTTGCGCAACGATAGAGCGAAATGCCCGCTCTGAGGATGCTCAGCCGGGCTTGAGGAGCGCTGGACGGGCGCTGAACTACGCTGAAGCGGCTTCGCGAAGGAACGGAAGCACGACGGCGAGGAGCTCGTCGGGCTTCTCGAGCGGCAGGATGTGGGCCGCGTCCTCGATCCGTCACGTAGCGCGAGCCAGGGATGCGCGCGACATTCGCCTCGTTCGCCGCGGGCGGCGCCACCGCGTCGAGATCTCCGGCGACGAGAAGCACGGGCGCCGAGATCCGGCCTAGGCTGTCCGTGATGTCGAGCTCGGAGACGACGCGACACAGCGCGCCGTAGCCCGCCGGGTCATTCGATTCGAGCAGCGTGACGAAAGCCCGGAACCCGTCCGGGTCACGCTCGCGAAACGACGGCGCCGTGCCGTTGGTCGCGACGGTCTCCGCCACAGCGCCCATTCCCTGGGCCTCGACGGTCTCGGCCCGCGTCCGCATCCCCTCGCGGCCAGCGTCGGGGAGCTCGGACGGAGCGCCGAGGCCGACGACGCCGAGCACCCTCTCGGGATGCGCAGCCGCGTAGGCGAGCACGAGCGAGCCGCCCATCGAGTGGCCCATCAGGAGGACGCGGCCGAGGCCGAGCGTCTCGACGAGATCGTCGAGGTCGGCGACCAGCTCATCGAGCGACGTCGGCCCGGTGGGCGCAGTCCGCCCGGAGCCACGCAGGTCGTAGGCGACGACCCGGAACTCCTCGGCGAGCGGGCCGATGACGTGCCTCCAGAGCTCGGTCGAGCCGCCGAGGCCGTGGACGAGGACGAGCGGCGTCCCCGACCCCGTCTCCTCGACGTGGGTGGGGACGCCGTTCGTGTCGATCTCGGCCACCTAGTGCTTCGTCCCGGAAGTCGCTTGATGCTTCTGGCGCGTGAAAAGCAAGCCAGGCAAGGACGCAGGGAGCCCCGATATGCAGACATATCGGGGCGACCGAGGACGCGGCCAGGCGCCGCTTTGCAGCCGCCCAGAGCGCGAGTGACTTCCGGGACGGAGCACTAGTGCTGCACCTCGGCCGCGGACGGCATCGTCTCGATGCCGGCCTTGGCGCGCTGGATGTGCTCGATCTCCATCGTGAAGTCCGGGAGCGGCTTGAGCTCCTGTGGTAGCCCGAGCGTGTTCACCATCACCCTTCCCGTCCTTCATCACCATCGCGAGCCGCGCGCGATCCTGGAGGATCGCGATGTCCTCGAGCGGGTCGCCGTCGACGACGAGGATGTCGGCGAACTTGCCCTCCTCGATCGTCCCGGTCTCGTCCTCCATGCGCACGAGCTCCGAGCCATGCTTCGTCGCGGCGACGATCGCCTCCATCGGCGAGAAGCCCATGTCGGTGACGAAGAGCTCGATGTCCTTCGCGTACTCCCCGTGCGGGCACCAGACGAAGCCGTAGTCGCCGCCGGGGACGACGCGGATGCCCGCCTTGCGCATCTTGTCCATCGCCACGCAGCCGACGTCCCACTCCTCCTGGTAGAGCGTCGCGTCCATTACCTCCTGCGGGATGCCGCACGCGACGCCGCGCTCGAGGATCCCCCAGTGGTACCCCAGGCCGGGGACGACGAACATCTCGTCGCGCTTCTCGGCGATCAGCTCGACCGCCTCGTCGTCGGCGTAGGTCGCGTGTTCGATCACGTCGACACCCGCGCGGGCACAGAGCTTGACGCCGTCGTTGCCGCGCACGTGCGCCGCGATCTGGCGGTTGCGCTTGTGCGCCTCGTCGACCGCCACCGCGATCTCCTCGAAGGAGTACATCGTCTCCTCCGGCGGCTGATTCGGTCGGAGGAGACCCTCGCCGGTCACGTACAGCTTGACGACGTCGCAGCCCTCGCGGATGTTCTGGCGAACCGCCTTGCGGACCTCCTCGACGCCGTCGGCGAAGATCGCCAGGCCGTCCATGCCGAGCTTCCAGAACGACGGGTTCCAGTCGAGCATCCCCGACGTCGCACAGATGTCGCGGCCGGAAGCGGCCATGCGCGGGCCGTGGATGACGCCCTCGTTGACCATGTCGCGGAGCGTGACGTCGATCCGGTGCAAAGCCCCGGCGCTCGCGACGGCCGTGTAGCCGCAGCGAAGCGCGAGCTCGAGGTTCAGCATCGAATAGACGGTCGTGCGCTCCGCCGGGAGCTTCAGGTCGAGGTCGGGCAGCTCGCGCACACCCCAGAACGAGCAGTGGAAGTGCCCCTCCACGAGCCCCGGCATCAGCGTCTTGCCCTTCAGGTCGATCACCCGGTGGTTTCCGTTCGGGTTCTCGCCGAAATCGCTCGTCTTGCCGACCGTCGTGATGCGGTTCTCCTCGACGCGGACGGCGCCGTTCTTGACCGGCTTGCGCCCGGTGCCGTCGACCAGCTTCGCGTTCAGGAACAGCATCGGCGCCTGTTCGAGCAATGCCTGCGCCATCTCCAGACCTCCTTGTCGACCTCTGCCTACTCTGCCGCCACGATCGGGTTCGTCAAGGTGCCGATCCCGTCGATCTCGACCGTGACGACGTCCCCGGGTTTCATGTAGCCGCCGCGCGTGACGTCCTCTCGCTCGAACGGCTTGCCGCCGATCTCAGGATCCGTCGCCCACGCGGTGCCACCCGGTGTCCCCGTCTCGATCAAGACGCCCGGTTGAAGCGTGTAGAAGTCTGAGAAGAAGGACACGATGGTGGCGACGTCCCAGATCATCTTCGCCGTCGAGTTCGACTGCCGCAACTCTCCGTTGACGAGCGTCCGCAGATTCAGGCTCTGCGGGTCGGGTACCTCGTCCCGCGTCACGATCCACGGGCCGATCGGCGCCGACGTGTCGAAGTTCTTCCCGGGGCCGAGCCGGTACTCGAAGCCACCCTCCGGATGCGGCACCGCCTGGCGGTCGCGGGCGGTGATGTCGTTAGTCACCACGTAGCCGAAGACGTGCTCGAGCGCACGCTCCTTGGGGATGTGACGGCCAGGCTTGCCGATCACGACCCCGAGCTCGACCTCGTAGTCGAGCTTGCTCGTCACCGTCGGGTCGAGGATCACGGGGTCGCCGGGGCCGATGACGGCGAGCGGCGACTTGAGGAAGAACTCCGGGTCGTGCTGCTCGACGGCGGGCTTCTCGTCGCGGTGATCCCAGTAGTTCTGGCCCGAGTTGAGGATCACGGGCGGGACGAGCGGCGCGTGGAGCTTCGTCTCGGCCAGGTCGTACGAAAGCGGCGGGCCGTCACTGTGGGCGCCGTTCGGCTGGGCGACCGCGAATGCGAGCGCCTGCGCGGCGGCCTGCCACGAGGGCCCCAGGCCGGCGACGAACGCGATCATGTCGTCGGGAATCCGGACGGCGGCGATCTCCTGCGCCCGCGGATCGGCGTCGGCCTCGGCGAGGTGGCCGGCGTAGGCGACCTGGAGATCGACGACTCGGGAGCCGTGAACAGCGCCGACCCCATGCCTGGCACCGCTGGAGAAGGTGACGAGTCTCATGGGAGGGTTGTATCGCGGCGGGCACGCCGCGGCAAGCTGGGTCGACGCCATGACTCGAAGGGCCATGTCCCGGGGCCTGTCCCCCAGCCATGTCCCGCGCCGCCATGTCCCGGGGCCTGTCCCCGGGACATGGCCTCCGGGGACGACACGTCAGGCGTGCGCCGCGAGGAGCTCGTCGACCTCGGCCGCTGTCGGCATTGCCTCCGAGCACGAGAGCCGTGTCGCGACGATCGCACCCGCCGCATTTCCGCGGCGGCACGCCTCGGCGACGGGCAGCCCCCGCAGGAGACCGTCGATGAGCGAGGCGACGAACGCGTCGCCCGCACCGAGGCCGTTGACGACCTCGACCGGCAGGCCCGGGATATCCTCCGCGCCGCCCGGGGTGACCGCGAGCACGCCGGCGCCGCCGCGCTTGAGCACGACCGTGCTCGGGCCCAGCCCGAGCACGCGCCGGGCCGTCTCGGCGGGATCGCCGTCCGCGAGCGCGCGAAACTCGCTCTCGTTGCCGACGACCACGTCGACGAACGGAAGGAGCGCCCCGGCGAGCGCACGGTAGCGCCGCGGGTCGTCCCACAGCATCCCGCGCCAGTCGAGATCGAAGACGGTGCTCGTCCCGGCTCTCGACCGGGCCTCGGCGAGCGCGAGGCAGACCTCGACGCTCGGCGAGCGGGCAAGCCCCGTCCCGGTGACGAGCGCCCACGGGATCGCGGCCGCCTCGTCCAGGTCGAAGTCGTCGAACGAGACCTCCCAGTCGGGACAGGTCGGATCTCGGTAGTAGAGGATCGGGAAGTTGTCGGGCGGCCACGCCTCGCAGAAGACGAGCGCCGTTCGGTAGCGCGGGTCGGTGGGGAGCCAGGAGACGTCGACCCCCTCGTCGGCGAGAAAGCGCCGGATGAACTCGCCGTGCCCGTCGTCGCCGACCCGGGACAGGATCCGCGTCCGCACCCCGAGCCGGGCGAGACCCGTCGACACGTTCCCGGCGAAGCCGCCGACGAACCGCGTGAAGGTGCGAATCTCGGACAGCGGCGTCTCGAGCTCGTTCGGATAGATGTCGGCGAGCAGACGGCCGACGACGAGTGCCTGCGGAGCGTCCACCTGACGAGTCTAGTTCGCGAGCAGCAGCCGACCCGTCCTCAGCGCAGGAGCGGGCTCCCGCCCACCGTCTTCGTGATCGAGAAGCCACCGTCGACCGTGATCACCGCGCCGTTCACGTACGACGCGGCTTCCGAGGCCAGGAACGCGACGACCGCGGCGACCTCCTCGGGGCGTGCAAGTCGGCCGGTCGGGATCCCGTCGACGAAGCCGTCGCCCTCGAGCCAGCCGGGTACGACGACGTTGACGGTGATTCCTCGTCCTCCGAGCTCCGCGGCCGCCACCTGCGCCGCCGTGGTGAGGAACGCGCCGGCCGTCGCAGGGAGCGCCGCCCCGTGCACCGGCCGTACCGCCGGCGGGGTCGACAGAAGCACGATGCGGCCGACCGAGTCGCTCGCGACCAGGCGAGCGGCTGCGTCGCGCGCCACGAGGAACGCCGCCCGCATACCGGCGACGGCTGCATCCCAGTCAGACTGCTCGAGCTCGAGGAAGCGGCCCGTCCGAAGCCCGCCGAAGCCGGCGACCGTGGTGTCGAGCGAGACGCCCCTGAGCGCCTCTCGGAGCGCGGGCTCGAGCGCGGCGTCGACGCCGACGAGCGTGACGTCGGCCATCAGTACTTCCCGACCACGAGGCCTCCGTCGACGCGGAGAAACTCGCCGGTCACGTAATCGGCCTCGGACGAGCACAGGTAGACGACGGCATGGCCCTGCTCGATCGGCTCGGACGGGCGGTGGAGCGGGATGAGCTCCATCGTCGTCGCCTCGTCCGCCTCGGTCTGCAGCGAGGGCGAGCGGTCGTTCAGCTGCGACTTCACCCACCCAGGGCCGATGTGGTTGACGAGGATGCCGTGCTCGGCGAGCTCGAGCGCCATGTGCTCGGCGAGCGCCCGCACGCCCTGCTTCGTCGAGCCGTAGACGGACATCTGCGGAAAGCCCATCTGGACGTGCACCGAGGACGTGAACACGATTCGACCGCCTCGACCTCCCTGCACCATCGCCTTGGCCGCGGCCTGGCCGACGTTGAACGCTCCGGTCAGGTTGACGGCGACAACCCGGTCCCATGACTCCGCGGTGACCTCGTGGAAGTCCTGCCAGTCGGCCGTGCCGGCGTTCGACACGACGATGTCCAGCGGGCCGAGGTCGGACGCGACCCGCCCGATCAGCGCATCCACGTCGGCGCGGTCGCCGACGTCGGCGCGGGTGAAAAGGGACCGCCGACCGATCGCCCTGATCCGCTCGGCCAGCTCCTCGCCCTGATCCTCGAACGCCACGTCGCAGCAAGCGACGTCCGCACCCGCCTGCGCGAGCGCCAGTGCGATCCCCCGCCCGATTCCCCGCTCGTGCGAGGCGCCCGTGACGAGCGCCAGCTTGCCGTCGAGCCGTCCCATCACGCGGGCGCGTGCCGCTGGGCCCAGGCCGCCTCGAATCCGGCCTTGCCGCGCGCGATCACGTCGATCGGATCCTGCTTCCAGATCGAGTCGTCGAAGTCCTTGTCCGTGAACGACCCGTCGTCGGAGAAGATCTCCAGGTCGACCCACTCGGCGATGCCGTCGAGCGCGCCGAGCAGCAGCGGGAGGTCCATGATCCCGTCCCCGGGGAGAGCGCGGTCGAAGTCGTTGCGCGTGTCCGAGCGCCAATCGCAGATGTGGACGCTCCCGTTGATGCGGTCGGCGTGCTTCGCGGTCTCGCCGAGCACGTCGTCGGTGTCCCAGAGGTGGTAGAGGTCGTAGAGCAGGTCGACGTTCGGCTCCCCGATCTCGTCCATCAGCGCGATCGTCCCAGGGATGTCGCCGATCGTCGACCAGTGGCCGTAGACGTTTCGGTGGAGCGGCTCGAGGGCGAGCGTGAGCCCATGCTCGGCGGCAACCTTCGCGGCCCGGCGCATGCCCTCGACGAGGACCCGCCGTCCCTCGGCGGGGTCCGTGTCTCCGGGGTGGCCCGTGAGGCACAGAATGACCTCCGGCTCGAACGGAGCGAAGCGGCGGATCGCGTCGCACAGGCCCTGCGTCCGTTCCTCCGGATCGGTCGGTCCGGGAAACGGCACCGGCCAGACGGACAGCGTGCTCGGGATGCAGGTCGTCGCCTTCAGGCCGCTGGCCTTCAGTTTCGCGAGCGAGTCGGCGTCCCCACCCTCGGGGAGCTTGAACTCCCAGATACCGATTCCCTCGGCACCGGCCTTGACGTAGTTCGCGAGATCCTCGTCGTAGGTCGAGTGGAACGTCGTGATCTCGGAGACGGAGAACTTCGGCTTCGCCATTCGCTCCTCCTCAGCCCGGCTTGATGACCGTCTTGATGACCTCGTCCTCACGCTCGAGCACACGCTGGATCGCGGGCGCGATCCCCTCGAGATCCGCCGAGTGCGTGATGATCTTGCTCGTGTCGACCTTCGCGTCCTCGAGCAGCCTGATCGTCGTCGGCCACTGGAGCGGGTAGAGCAGCGAGAAGCGGATCGTCTTGTCGAGGTAGAGATTCGAGAGGAGCGGCACCGAGACGGCGTCGCTCGGGCCGGCCAGCCCCATGAGGATCACCACCGAGCCGGGGCCGGTGAGGTCGACGGCGGCCTGGTTCGCCTCCACCGATGCCGTCGCGACGAGCGCGCGGTCGGCGAGCGCGCCGCCGTTCGCCTCCTGGATCGCCTTCGCGAGATCCTCGGTGTAGAAGGGCGAGGACGCGTCCTTGACGTTCCAGGCGTGGTCGGCGCCGACGCTGCGGGCAAGGTCGAGGCGGTAGTCGCGCGTGCCGACGATCGCGACGCGGGCGCCCTCGTTCTTGAGGAGCTGCACCATCGACAGCCCGACCGGGCCCGGCCCCCAGACGACGGCGAAGTTCTCGGGCTCGATCTCGGCCCGCTTCACCGCGTAGACCGCGGAGGAGAGCATCTCCACGAACGCTCCCTGCTCGTCGCTGAGCGCGTCCGGGAGCTTGTACGCGTGGGCGATCTTCGTCTTGGCGTAGTCGGCGAAGCCGCCGTTCATCGTCACGCCGAGCACGGTCAGGTTCTGGCAGAACTGGAGCTTGCCCGAGCGGCACATGTTGCACGCGTTGCAGCTCTGCACCGGGTTCAGGGCGACGCGATCGCCCTCGGCCAGCCCGTACTGCTCGGCGAGCTTGCCCGCCTGGACGACCTGCCCGCAGATCTCGTGGCCGAGCACGAGCGGCCCCTTGCCGTCGGCCGTCCCGAGCGGGCTCTTGCCGAAGTAGTACTCGACGTCCGAGCCGCAGAAGCCGCACGCGAGGACCTTGACGACCACCTCGTCCGCGCCGGCCTCCGGCTCGGGGACGTCCTCGAGCCGGAGGTCCTCCGCCTCGTAGAAGACTGCTGCCTTCATCGCTTCCTCCTCATTGGTTCCGCACGTGGCGGTCGAGCATGTCGTTGAGCGTGATCACGCCGTCCCAGGTGTCCTGCCAGGCCTTCGAGCCCATCGGGATCGAGTCGACCGCCCACCAGACGCCGTCATAGCGCTCGGCGAGGACGGGCACGAGCTCCTCGAAGTCGATGATCCCGTCGCCGAAGTTGGACTTCGTACCGAACATGTTCAGGCACGTGTTCATGTCCGTGTCGCAGAGGTGGATGTGCCCGATCGAGCCCTCCGGGAGCATCTTGATGAACTCGATCTGGTTCGGCAGTGTCTCCGCCGGCTGGACATGGTTGTGCCCGATTACCCCGCAGGCCTGGAAATGGCCCGTGTCGTACATGATCTTGAAGTTGTCGTTGCCGACGTCGTTCAGCATCTTCACCGTCTCCGACGGCTTGTTGAACGGCTGCAGCGACTCGAGCTCCCACAGCATCACGCAGCCGACCTCGGCGCCCTTCTCCGCGTGGTGCTGGAACGTCTTCACCACGCGCTCCCAGACCGCGTCGTAGTCGGCGTCGTAGGGGAGCGGGCCGGCAGCGCCCGGATCGACACGCATCCCGGGGATGCCGACGTCGGCGGCCAGCGCGAGGTAGCCCTCGAAGTACTCCAGGTACTCGTCGTAGACCTCCTGCGAGCCGGTCGCCCACGGGAGCCGGAAGAGGTCGCCGTACGGCCCCGGCGCGATGCCCGCGATCTCGAGGTCCTTGGAGTCGATCCACTCGCGAAGCTTCTTGCGGCTCGCCTTGTCCGGGTAGCGCTCGACCGTCGCGTGGTCGAAGAACCCCCCGAGCTCGATCCCGTCGTAGCCGAACGCCGAGAGCACGTCGACTACCTGCTCGAGCGTCGCCATCTTCGGCTCGAATCCGAACGCCATGCACCAGCTTCCCCTGCACACCTTTGCCTCAGCCATTCGTAGTCCCCTTTCTCGGTTCAGTCCATGTGGAGGCCGCCGTTGACGTCCAGCTGCGCGCCGCTGACGAAGCCTGCGCCTCCCGATGCGAGCCAGACGACTGCCGACGCTACCTCTTCCGGCGCGCCGATCCGCCCGAGCGGTGTCGCGCCGAGCGTACGCGCTCGCGACTCCGCCGGCCAGCCGGCGATCATCGGGGTGTCGATCACCCCGGGGTTGACGCTGTTGGCCGTGATGCCGTGCGGGCCGCCGAAGCGGGCGATCGACTTCGTCAGCGCGACCACGCCCGCCTTGGAGGCCGCGTAGGCCGCCCCCGAGGCGAGCCCGCCGACCTGACCCGCGAGCGACGCGACTGTGACGATCCTGCCGCGCCCCTGAGGCACCATCACGCGCAGCACGGCCTGCGCGGCGAGGAACGTCCCCTTGAGGTTGACCGCGAGGATGCGGTCCCACTCCTCCCCCGACAGCTCGTCGAGCGGCGTCGAGTGGAAGATCCCCGCGCAGGTGACGAGGACATCGACGGAGCCGAACCGCGCGACGGCCTCGTCCACGAGACGAGCGCAGTCCTCCGGGCTCGACACGTCAGCGGCGACGCCGGCCGACTCGCCCTCGACGGAGGCAGCGGCCGCGTCGACGGCCCCAGCGTCGAGGTCGGAGAGCACCACCCGGGCGCCTTCGCCCGCGAGCGCCCGGGCGCACGCAAGGCCGATCCCGCCCACGGCCCCCGTGACGATCGCCGTTCTGCCTGCGAGCCCCGTGTCCATCTCAGCTTCCCGGCCACGGCCGGGCGAGCTGGACGAGCTCGACCGGATTGCCGTCGGGGTCCTCGAGATAGACGCAGGCGCCGCCGTCGTTCGGCCCACCGACGACTCTCTGCGGGAGGCCGTCGCGCGAGCGGACGGGCACTCCGGCCGCGCGGAGCCGCTCCGTATCGGCCTCGATGTCGTCGGTGAAGAAGCAAAGGTGCGCGCTGCCCGTGTGGTTCGGCTCACGGGCGTGCACGTCCCCGCGCGGCTCTCGGTACTCGAGCAGCTCGAAGTTCACGCCGTGGCCCGAGAGATGGACGATGCGGACGCGCGCGCCCGCAACCCCCGTCACGCGCTCGACGAATCCGCCGGGCTCGACCTCGCGGTCTGAGACGAGCTCGAGGCCGAAATGGTCGCAGTAAAAGGCGAGCGACCGGTCCGCGTCCGAGCAGGCGATCGAGAAATGGTGGACGCCTGTGATCACGTTTCTCCTACCACCCCACCCCCGCCCTGTCGAGTCCCGCCCATGCCCACCCGGGCGCGACCCCGCACTACACCACCATCTCCGGGTAGCTCCACTGCCGACCCTCGAGCTTCGCCCGTAACCGGTCGCGCAGGAGGATCGTCTCCGACAGGTTGTCGCACTCGTTGCAGTGCTCCCAGTCGAGCCACACGTACTCGAGCCCGAGAAACCCGTCGAAGCCCGCAGCGGCCAGCGCGTCGACCATGCGCTCGAAGTCGGTCGTGGAGTCCTTGACCGCCGCCTGCATACGGCCTTCGCGGGCGCCGCGGACATGGCAGTGACGCGCGTGCATTGCCAGCGGCTCGACCTCCCCTTCGGGGATCCCCTGGTAGACGAAGTGGCTGTAGTCGAGCGTCAGCTCGAGCCCGGGGGTGCGCGCGAGCAGATCGAGCGCCCGCTCGGGAGTCGAGGCAACCGACCCGAGATGCGGCTCGATCGAGAGCCGCACGTCTCGCGCCGCCGCCTCGTCCACCCGCCAGACGAGCTCCGTCGAGGAGCGGGCGAGCGACTCCTCGTGCGTCTCGCCGTCCCAGTCGATCCCGGGGAGGATCGTCATCCCGGGCGACCGCAGCCGCGCGGCCAGCTCGAGCAGGTCGCGGAAGAGCGCGGCCGACGCCTCGCGCTCCGTCGCGTCTGGGTGGTTAGGCGCCATCGTCTGGAAATCCGTCCAGGGGATGACGAACACGTCCGCGACCTCGAGCCCGCGCCCGCGGATCCGCTCGTCGAGCCGTCCTGCCCAGCCGGCCGGGTCGGCGCGCACGTCCTCGGGCCGGACCGCGGAACGGCTCTGCATGACGCAGACGTCGACGCCGTCGAGCCCGAGCATGCGGATCAGCTCGCAGACGTGCTCGTGCTCGAAGAGCCGAAACGTGTCGTCGGCGCACGCAAGCCTCATGGGTCAAGTCTCTACCTGAGCGGCTTCAGGTGCGTGAGCGGCTCGTCGTCGGGGAGGTAGTCCCACGCGAGGCGCTCGTCGGCGCACGGGACGTACCGCTCGCTCGAGCCCGAGCTCCTTCAGCACGATGTTGCGGCGCCTGCGGGATCCCCGTCGCCTTGTAGAACGCGAGGTGGCGGTTGAAGCCCTGGCGCCCGAAGCCGCAGTCCGTCGAGAGCACGAGCTTGTCGGCCGGGATGTGCTCGAGGCAGCGGCGGATCCGGTCGGCGATCGTCGTCGGGGAAGTCGGCCTGCAGCGTCCGGTGGCTGATTACGCCCACCGCGACCTTCTTCTTCAGCGAGTCCTTGTACGGCGTCGAACAGCGTGGAGCTCCTTGAAGTCGTTCTCCGTCGCCTCGATCGTCCAGACGTCGCCCTTGAGCCGCTCGAGGTAGATCTCGATCGAGTTCGCGTACGACTCGTCCGTGAAGACCTTCTGCATGTTCGGGTTGCCCCAGCAGGTGTGGATCCAGACCTCGACGTCGTCGAGCCCCTCGACCTCGCGGTTGAACGCGTCGACGAGGAAGTCGATGAACTCGGTCATCTCGGGGTAGTAGCGGGCCATGAAGTGCAGGGTCGGCTCCTCGACCTGGATCACCTTGCAGCCGCTCGCGGCGAGCTGGCGCAACTCGAGGTTCATCGCCTCCGCCATGTCCCAGATCAGCTGCTTCTTGTCGTCGAGGTCGTACTGCGGCGTGTGGCTGTCGAGGAAGAACGCGAGCACCTGCGCCGAGCAGGTGCCGAACTTGACCGGCTTCCCGGAGGCCGCCGCCTGCTGCGCGATCCGCCAGATCTTCGCGTACTCGAGCGGGTTCTTCGGGTCGTGCTCGACCTTGCCGACGACGCGCGGCCAGCGCCACGTCTTGTAGATCGAGTCGAGCATCGTGCCGACCGGGTACGAGAGGAGCGGCGAGCGCGTCTTGCGCGTCTGCAGCTCCTCGTGCTCGAGCCCCTTCCAGCGCTGCAAGCGGATAGTGGTGCCAGGACCGGCCCGCGACGTCCTCGTCGAGGTGGTAGTCGCCCGTGGTGAGGATGTCGAGCCCGCACGCGCTCCTGGTCGGAGACGACGACGGCGTGGGCGTCGGTGAACTGCTCGCGGAACCAGGGGTCCATCATCGCCGTGTCGAGCGGCCGGCCCCACATGTTCATCGTGTACCAGCGCGGCCGCGGCCAGGAGCCGGTCACGGTCGCGGGAAGCATCAGGTCTTTGGTCGCCGTGAAGGCCACGTGTCCAGTCCCTCCCTCGTGTCGTTTCGACAGCGCGACTCTGACCCGCCGGGCGCGGCCTGTCAATGAGCCTCAGGCGAGGAGCCGCCTGGCCTCCAGCGTGAAGAAGTCGATCGCGCGATCGAGGCTCCAGGGCGTGCGAAGCTCGAGCTCGGGCTGGCCCCGGAAGCGGTCGGCGTCGGTCAGCGCCTTCAGCGCGACGACGCGGTCGATCCCCCTTGCAGCCGTGATCGCGATGTCGAGGTCGACGCCCGAGCAACACAGGAGATGCAAGTCGCAGAGGTCGCGGACGAAGCCGCGGTGGACGGCCGCGACGACTGTCAGCTCCGCGAGATCGACCGTGGACAGAACCGGCAGCCCACGCCACGGATCGGGCGGCGCGAGCACCGGACGGCCGAGCGAGGTGGCCGAGAGCTTGACGCCGTCGATCGTGACGTGGAGCTCGTGCGCCGAGATTCCGGCGAGCCGGACGGAGCCGAGCTCCGAGAGCTCGTCGAGCAGGCGCGGAGGCTCCAGCACCCCCAGCGCGAAGAGGTCCAGGTCGCCACTCACCCGGTGACCGAGCCGCAGGGCGCACGCCGTCCCATCGCCCAGAGCCAGGGCATGGCGATCGGCGGCGCCGGTCAGCCGTTCCGCGAGTGCCTGGGCGTCAGGATCGACGCACTCGTCGTGCATCGCCGAGGATGTCGCGCCAGAATCGCTCCTGCTCCGGTCGAAGCCTGCCCGAGACCGCGACGTCGGCGACCCACTCGGGCCCGTACCGCTCGACCAGCCAGCGGTAGGCCGGCTCCTCGCCGTCCTCCAGCACCCGAATCCCGATGTACTCGGCGTGCCGATCCGGGTCGGGCTCCTCGTTGAGTCCCTCCCAGAAGAGCTCTCGAACCTCGGCGGGGAGGCGCGTCACGGCTCCGATTGTAGGCGCTTCGCGCCGGCCGTCCGGAGCTCGAGCACGTACACGACCATCACGTCCTGGCCGCCGAGGTCTAGGTGGTAGGCGTCCGAGAGCTGCTCGACGCGCCCGATCTGCTCGGCGTGCTCGGCGAACGTCGGCGTCCACGGGAAGAAGCCGAAGTCGAGGACGCGCGAGCTGAGGCCGGCCTGCTCGCAGAGCTCCGCCGTCCTCAGCTGCGAGAGAATCGAGAGCTGCATCAGATAGGCGACGCCGTCCGACTCGAGCAGGCGCGGGACGAGGTCGATGAAATGGTCGACGAGGTTGCGGCCCCAGAAGTCGAGCGGGCGGTGCCCGGTGTACTCCTCGAACGGATCGACGGGCATCTGGTACAGGCTCGCGACGACGACGTCGTAGGTCTCGGCGGGCACGTAGGTGTAGATGTCGACCTCGGCGCCGGAGACACGGTCGGCAACGCCGTTGCGAAACGCGTTGGCGAGGGTGTTCGCGACCGCCTGGCGCTGGATGTCGACAGCGTGCACGTGCTCCGCGCCGTTCAGCGCGAGCTGGATCGTCAACAGCCCGGAGCCGCAGCCCACGTCGAGGCAGCGCTTGCCGGCGCCGATGCGATGCTGCCAGAGCGCCTTCCAGACGGTGAGGCTCCCGGAGGTCGGCTGGAACACGTCGGGCTCGCGGATGATCTCCGGGAACGGAACCGGGTGGAGGGGCCGGCCCTCGTCGTCGAGCCACGGCTCGGGCACGAACGGCGTCGCTTCGAGCACCTCGACCAGCGGTGTGCTTCGCGGACGTCCCGGCTTCGTCCCGGCCAGCCTCGGGCGAAGCGCGGCGATGTGGGCGGGCGTCGTCCCGCAGCAGCCGCCGACGATCTGGGCGCCCTCGTCGCGCCAGCCGGCGGCGAGCTCTGCGTACTCGTCCGGACCGACCCGCTCGTCGAACCGCCAGCCGGCATCGGAGTAGTGGCCGAGGTTCGGGTAGACGCCGAGCGGAAGATCGGTGAAGTCGCGAAGCCACGGCAGCATCCCGCTGATGTGCTCGGGGGGCAGGCAGTTGATCAGCAGCGCCTCGACGCCCAGCTCCTCGAAGCGCCGCGCGGCGCGCCCGAAGAGGTCTCCCTCCGGCCCGCCCCAGTGCTGCCCGTACACCCCGCAGACTCCGTGCCGGCAGCGGCGGAAGCTGAGCCACACCGGGATCCCGGTCGCCAGCGCGGTCTCGACGGTCTCGTACGTGAGCTCGTCCCGCACGAGCATCATCGTCTCGAGAAAGAGGAGGTCGGGTGGATCGTCGGCGAGTGCGCGCATCGCCAGACCGAGCGTCGAGAGCCGATCGGCGGAGTCGACGTCCCCGTTGACGCTGAACGCCACGGCCACCTCACCGCCCTTGCCCGCCTCGTCGACGGCCTGCCGGGCGAGCCGCAGCCCCAGACGGGCGACGTCCATCCAGTGCGTCGTTCCCCCGAGGCCGCCGGACGCCTCGAGCTTGGCGGCGCCGAGGATCGCCCACGTATCCGTCGTGAGGACGTCGACGCCCGCCGCCACGTAGCTGCGGTGCACGTCGAGGACGGCGTGCGGAGCGCGGTAGAGCCCCGACGTCCCCCAGAGCCCGGTGTCGACGGCGTTGCGCAGGTCGCCGGCCAGATGCGTGCGTTCGAGCTCGGTCGCGTTGCCCCCGTCGAGGATCACGACCTCGTCGTCGGCGATCAGCCGCTTGACACGGGAATAGGCGTCGGAGATCGTCGTGGCTGTGGGCATGGTCCGGCACTCGGAGTCTCTCACGGACGGCGCGCCCGGTCGCGATGCGCACCGCAGTCGGTTGCCCTCGCGGACCGGCTACTCGATAATCGCTCGACCATGACCGCCGTCGACACCGAGGTGCTCGTCCCGACTACTCCCGACGAGGCGGTCGACGCGTTCGGCGACGGGAGCGGCGTCACGGTCGTCGGCGGCGGGACGATCCTCATGCCCGAGCTCACCTACGGCCGCCTGCAACCGGGGCGCGTCCTCCTGCTCGCCCGCTCGGGGCTGGACCAGATCGCAACGGACGGCGGAACCGTGAGGATCGGCGCAGCGACAACCCTCCACACCCTCGCCGAGTCCGCGCCCGAGCCGCTGCGGAGCGCCGCGCAGCGCGTCGGCGACTACGAGATCCGCGGTCACGCTACGTTGGGCGGCAATCTCTGCGCGACCTCGAGCGAGGCACCGCGCGGCGATCTCCAGGCTCCGCTGATCGCGCTCGGCGCGAACGTGCGCTCCGCGGGGCTGGGCGGCGAGCGGATCGACTCGGTCGAGGACTTCCTCGCGGGAGCGGGAGCGGGACGGCTCGTGCTCGAGGTCGAGCTCGCCGAGCCCGAGCTGGCAGCCTACGCGTCACTCGGCCGGCCGCACGCGCACGCCTACACGATTCTCTCGGTCGCCGCCGCCTCCGCCAACGGAACGATCCGCGTTGCCGCGGGTGGAGTTGCCGCGACCGCGAAGCGCCTGCCGACGGTCGAGGCTGCGCTCGCCGGCGGGGCCGATCCCGCGGCGGCGGCCGAGAAGGCGCTCGACGACGTCGATCCCCCGGCCGACCCGCTCGCGTCGGCCTGGTACCGCGAGAAGATGCTCCCGAGGCTCGTCGCCCGAGCGCTCGCCGAGCTGGGCAAAGGAGCCACATGAAGCTGACCGTCAACGGCGTCGAGCGGGAGCCCGAGAGCCCGCCGCTGGCGTCGCTGCTCACCGTCCTGCGCGAGGAGCTCGAGATCCTGAGCCCCAAAGCCGGCTGCCAGCAGGGCGGCTGTGGCGCATGCACTGTCCTCGTCGACGGCGAGCCGAGGCGCGCTTGCCTGCTGCCGCTCCAGGCCGTCGACGGTGCCGAGATCACGACCGTCGAAGGGCTCGGCTCACCCGAGCACCTGTCCCCCGTGCAGCAGGCCTTCAACGACCACTACGCGGCGCAGTGCGGCTTCTGCACGTCCGGGATGATCATGGCCACGGAAGCGCTGCTGCAACGAGTGCCGGCCCCCTCTCGTGAGCAGATCGAGCACGCCCTCGGGGGACACGCGTGCCGCTGCACCGGCTACGTCAAGATCGTCGAAGCGGTAGCTGGGAGCTCTCGATGAAGGCCGTCGGAGCCCGGCTTCCGCGCTACGACGGAGTAGCCCACGTCACCGGGCGCACCGTCTTCGTCGACGACGTCCGCGTCCCGGGGTTGCAGTGGGCCAAGGCGCTCCGCTCCCCGCACCACCGCGCAAACGTCACGAAGCTCGATACGAGCAAGACGGAGAAGCTTCCGGGCGTCACCGTCGTCACGCACGCCGACGTCCCGAAGAACGTCTACGGCCACCTCGAGGCGCTCGGCATCCCGGCCGACGAGCCCCTGCTCGCGGTCGACGAGGTGCGCTACCGGGGCCAGCCGATCGCCGTCGTCTCGGCGCCCGACGAAGACGCTGCCCGCGAGGCGGTCGAGGCGATCGAGATCGAGTACGAGGAGCTCGAGCCGCTCCTCGACATCCGGCGCGCCTTCGACGACGACGCACCGAAGATCCATCCCTGGGGGCCGGTCTACCCGCACTTCGGCCCGCACGACCGCCGCCGGATCCGCAAGGGCGACGTCGGCGCCGCGTTCGAGGCCGCGGATCTGATCGTCGAGGGCGTCTACCGCCCGCAGGCGATCGAGCACGTCCCGCTCGAGACGCAGACCGCGCTCGCCGTCCCCGAGGCGGACGGCCGGCTGACGATCTACTCGTGCACCCAGGCGATGTACTTCTCGCTGGGCGTCGTCGCGGCGCACCTCCAGGTGCCCTGGAATCGGCTCAAGTTCGTTGGCGGCACCGTCGGCGGCGGCTTCGGCGGCAAGGTCGACACCGCCTCCGAGACGCTCACCGCGCTGCTCGCGCTCAAGTCGGGCAAGCCGGTGAAGTGGCGCTGGACGCGGGAGGAGGAGTTCCTCTGCTCGTCGACGCGGGCCGCCTGGCACCTGGAGATCGCCGACGCCGTGACGAAGGACGGCTGGATCCTCGGCCGCCGGATGGTGACGCTCCACGACTCGGGCGCGTACGCCCGCTTCTCACCCTACGGCGTCACGAAGCACGCGTTCCACATCGCGGGCGGCTACACGATCCCGAGCATCCACTTCGACGGCTACGTCGTCTTCACCAACCGGGTACCGACGACGGCGATGCGCGGCTTCGGCGTCACGTCGGTCTCGTTCAGCGTCGAGGCACACATGACTCGCGTCGCCAACGAGCTCGGCCTCGACCAGTTCGAGTTTCGCCTTCGCAACGCGAACAGGATCGGCGACACGACACCGAACCTGGTCACGCTCGAGGACCCCTCGTCCGTGCCGGTAATCCAGCGGATGGCCGAGCAGGTCGGGCTCGAGCTCCCCGCCGACTATCGCGCGATGACGAGCGCGCCGCGCTCGGGCGAGCTGCTCCCCGAGCACCTGCGAAGCTCGGTGCACACCGACGGAGGTCACTGATGGCCAAGCACACGGGTCGTGGCCTCGCCGCGATCGAGTACCCGACCGGGATGAACCAGAACGGCGACCCGAGCCAGGCCTGGGTCAAGCTCAAGCCGGACGGCCGCGTCGACGTCTTCGCGGGCACGGTCGACATCGGCCAGGGCTCGCGCACCGTCCATACACAGATCGTCGCCGACACGCTCGGCGTGCCTTACGACTGGGTGACGATGGATAACACGAACACCGACTCGTCGCCCGTGTGCACCGGGTCGTTCGCCTCGCGCGGAACGTTCATCGGCGGCAACGCCGTCCGCTTCGCCGCCGAGAAGGCGCGGGAGCGAGTGCTCGACATCGCCGGGAAGGAGCTCGAGATCGACCCGGACGACCTGGAGATCGAGGACGGCGAGGTGCGGGCCAAGGGCGCGCCGCAGAAGAGCCTCTCCGTGGGCGACATCGCCGCCGCGGCGACGTGGAAGTACGGGGAGCTGATCACCGGCACCGGCGCCGCGTTCAAGCCGTTCGCGGCCGTCGACGACGACAACGGCTCGGTCGAGATCGAGCCGCACTCCGCGATCTCCTATGCCGCCTGCGTCGCCGACGTCGAGGTCGACGACGAGACCGGCGAGGTGACGGTGACGAGGCTCACGCAGGTCTACGACGTTGGCCGGGCGATCAACCCGACGCTCGTCGAGGGGCAGATCCAGGGCGGCGCGATGATGGGCCTCGGGCTCGGCCTGCTCGAGGAGTGCTACCCGTACTACCCCGAGGTGGACGGGCGCGGCTCGGAGTTCGGCACGTACCTTGCGCCGTCGATGGAGCAGCTTCCCGAGATCGACATCTCGATCATCGAGAACCCGTCCGCCGACGGACCGTTCGGAGCCAAGGCGATCGGCGAGATGGCCGCGAACTCACAAGCGCCGGCAATCGTGGCGGCGATCCACGACGCCGTCGGCGTATGGGTGACAGAGACCCCGGCCCGGCCGGAGCGCGTGCTCAGGGCGCTCGAGGCGAAGGCCGAGCCGAAGCGGGAGGGCAAGCACGTCGTCTACGACGAGGCGATCTCGATCCGCGCTGTGTCGTCGAACGGGGGGACGGGGTTCATCCGGGATGAGTGATCGTCCCTCGCCGTTTCGCACCTGGAACGGCATCGACGCGTTCGAGTTCCACGAAGGCGTGCGACTGCACGCGATCGGCGGCGAGCAACTGCTCCTTTGCCGCGTCACGTACGAGCCGGGCAAGCGGGTCGCCCTCCACGCCCACGAGCACACCGAGCAGCTGATGGCGATCATCGAGGGCGAGGTCGTCATGACGATCGAGGGCGAGACGCGAACACTCGTGGCCGGCGACGTCGTCTGCGTCAACCGCGGTCTCGAGCACGAGCTCTATTCGCCGAAGGGAGTGACGTTCTTCGAGGCGCTCGCGCCGCTCCCGCTCGACCACGTCCCGGACCCCGGGCGCGACCTTGTCCTCGGCGAGGACGAGGGCGCGCTTCACGTCGAGCGCTAGCGAGTGACCTTGCGGAGCGCCCTGTCGAGGCGGCGGAAGGTGGCATCGGTCGTCGCGTCATCGCTGCCGAACCACCAGAGGACGACGTTCACGCCGTAGCGCTTCTTCGCGAGCCAGTACGGGTCACCGTCGAGCGTCGTGCCCTCCTCCCAGTGGATCCCGTGCCGATCCGGCTCGCCGAGCTCGCCCGTGTGGCCGTCGGCGAGGAGCTCGGTGACTGCCGTCTCGACGTCCTCCGACGTGACGACGTAGATCGTGAAGATGCCGAAGCGCGCCTGCTTCGACGCCGACCGAAACCGGAGCCCGACCGCGTCGTAGCGCCCCGGAGTCGAGGCGCGCCGGTCGACGACGAGCTTCTCCCCGGTCGCCGCGCGGAAGCGCTCGATCGTCTGCCGCGTCGAGACGGATGCGGCGCCGAGCTCGGCGTCGGCCCGCACGTCGACGGCACCGATCGCGATCGTCGCGAGCAAGGCTGTGGCAATGCATGCGAAAGACGCCCTTCGCATGGTCTGAGCATGAGCCGGCGCGGGCCGGCAAGCGATCCCCCGTTCAGGGGCTTGACCGTGCGGCCTCCCGGATCTCGGCGATCGTCGCTCGCGGCGTGATCGCCTCCGGATCGACGCGAAGCTCCAGCAGCGCGGGCCGGCCGGAGGCAAGCGCACGCTCGAATGCCTCCGGGAAGCCGTCGGTGTGCTCCACCGTCTCGCCGTGCGCGCCGAACGCACCTGCGAGCGCGGCAAAATCCGGATTGGCGAGGTCGGTCCCGGAGACCCGTCCCGGATAGTGCCGCTCCTGGTGCATGCGGATCGTCCCGAACATGCCGTTGTTGACCAGGAGGATCACGATGGGGAGCTCGTACTGGACGGCGGTTGCGAGCTCCTGGCCCGTCATCAGGAAGTCGCCGTCGCCGGTGAAGCACACGACGATTCGGTCGGGGTGCACGGCCTTGGCGGCGACCGCGGCCGGGACGCCATAGCCCATCGCGCCGCTGGTCGGGCCGAGCTGGGTGCGGTAGCGCCTGAACCGGTAGAACCGGTGCGCCCAGACGGAGAAGTTGCCCGCGCCGTTCGTCAGGATCGCGTCCTCGGGCAGCCGCTCCCGCAGAAACGCCATCACCTCGCCCAGGTCGAGGCCGCCTGGAAGCGCCCGGTGCACCAGGTTCTCCTCGTAGTCGGCACGGGCCGACTCCGTCCACGCCGCCCAGCGTGAGCCGTCGGCCGGGTCGAGCGCCGCCGCCGCGGCGGCGAACTGGGGATAGCCCGAGTTGATCGGCAGGTCGGGCTGGTAGACCCTGCCGAGCTCCTCGGCGCCCGCGTGCACGTGAACGAGCGTCTGCCGGGGGCGCGGGATGTCGACGAGCGTGTAGCCCTGGCTCGTCGCCTCGCCGAGCCGCGAGCCGACGACCAGCAGCAGGTCGGCCTCTCTGATCCGTGCGAGCAGCTTCGGATTGGCGGCGAGCCCGACGTCGCCGGCGTACGACGGTGAGAGGTTGTCGATGTAGTCCTGGCAGCGAAACGAGGCGCCGACCGGAAGCCGGTTTGCCTCGGCGAAGACGAGCAGGTCGCGCGACGCCTCCGAGGTCCAGCCGCCGCCGCCGACGATCACGAACGGCCGCGCGGCTCCAGCCAGGAGCTCGTGCAGACGGGTCATGTCCTCGGGAGCCGGGCTCGCGCGTGCGACCCGATAGGGCCGGGCGTCGGGGACGTCGGCCTCGTCGTCGGAGAGGACATCCTCGGGGAAGGCGAGCGCGACCGGCCCCGGACGGCCGGCGCAGGCGGTGGTGAAGGCGCGGGCGACGAGCTCTGGGATCCGGGCCGCCTGGTCCACCTCCTCCGTCCACTTCGTCAGCTCGGAGTAGAAGCGGCGGTAGTCGATCTCCTGGAAGGCCTCGCGCCCGAGGTGGGCGCGCGCGACCTGTCCGATCAGGACGACCATCGGCGTCGAGTCCTGGAAGCCGGTGTGTACGCCGATCGACGCGTTCGTCGCCCCCGGCCCGCGCGTGACGAAGACGACCCCCGGCCGCCCGGTGAGCTTGCCGTAGGCCTCTGCCATGTTCGCCGCGCCGCCCTCCTGGCGGCACACGATCAGCCGGATGTCCGAGTCGCGAAACGCGTCGAGCGCCGCGAGGAAGCTCTCGCCCGGAACGCAGAAGACCATGTCCACGCCGTGAACGCGCAGCTGGTCGACGAGAATCTGCCCGCCGGTCCTTATCGGCATGACCTAGCCCCACCGAGACATGTCCTGGGGACAGGCAAGGGGACACGTCCCGAAAGCACACAACCCGCTTGCATCGGCGGAACCAGCCGCAAGCTCACGGTGCCTGCCCCGTCCCGGGTGGCCATGGCCCGGGGACAGGCCCCAGGACATGCTCCAAGAAGACGGTGGCCCGCTGGAGCTTCGGCCTCGCCTCGTCCTCCGGGTTGACATAGCGGATCGTGCGCTTCCCCGCCCACTCGGCGGGTAGGAGCATGACCCGGACGAACGCCGTCGGCTCCACCTCGGCCGCCGCTGCGTAGACGGGCTCAGCGCCGCTCTCGAACCAGGCGCCGCCCGGGCCGTAGGTCGTGGAGTGACCTTCCGTGTCGATCCGGATCGAGCCGAAGAGCAGGCGGCGGATCCCGGGCCCTGGATGGGTGTGGAGGTAGGCGATCCCACCCGGCGGGAAGTCCACCCGATCGCAGCGGACGATCCACTCGAGGGAGGGATCGAGCGTGACGTCGGCGACCAGCGCGGCGCTTGCACCGTCCCCGCCGAGCTCCCAGACGAGCGCCGGGCCGTCGACGGACGTGGCGCCGAACCACGCCCGGTCCGAGTCAACGTCGTAGACGACGCGCAGCCCGTCCGCCGCCTCCACCCTGCCGGGATGCTCGTAGAGGGCGAGAATCAATGGAAGTACTGGCCGCCGTCGATGACGATCGTCTGGCCGGTGACGAAGCCGGCCTCGGGCGAGGCGAGGTAGACGACCGCGCCGACGACGTCCTCGGGCGTCTGGTCGCGCTGGATCGTCCGCGCGGCGATCGACACGTCGCGCAGCTTCTCGACCACCTCGGGATGCTGCTTCACGCCTTCGGACATCGTGAAGCCCGGCGCGACGCAGTTCACCCTGATCGCGTCCTTGCCGAGCTCCTTGGCGAGCGCGCGCGTCAGCGTGACGATCGCACCCTTGCTCGTCACGTAGTGGAGCAGGAACGGCACGCCGCGAAACGGTGTCCCGGACGAGATGTTGACGATCGCCCCACCGCCGCGGTCCCGCATGATCGGCACGACCGCACGGCAGGTGAGGAACATGCTGAGTACGTTGACGTCCATGACGCGCCGCCACTCGTCGACGCTGATCTGATCGAACGGCCCCATGGGCAACGACGCGTAGAGGCCCGCGTTGTTGACGAGGATGTCGATCGTTCCGCAACGCTCGAGCGTCGCCTCGACCATCGCGGCGACGTCCGACTCCGAGGCGACGTCGGCCGTGAGGCCCACGCCGCCGTCGTAGCGCGCGGCCGCGGCGTCGGCGGCGTGGACGTCGGCAACCACGATGAGGGCGCCCTCGGCGGCCAGCCCGCCGGCGATCGCGGCCCCGATCCCTTGCGCCGCACCGGTGACGATCGCGACCTTGCCCTCCAGACGCGCCATCTCTCTCAGCCCAGGGGCGAGAACGCAGTCGGCACGAGGATGCGGTTGTGCTGGGTGTGGATCAGCGGCTGGATCTTCGAGAGGAACGCCTGCCAGCGCTCGTCCGCCTGCAGCCGCGCCCGTCGGTCCTCGCGCTCCGCGTAGCTCGAGTAGTGCCACAGGCTCGTGTACGTGGAGAGCGCCCCGACGTCGGTGGTGAAAGCGCCCACGAAGCCGCCGAGATACTCGCGCTGGATCGCGATCCCCTCGTCGGCGTAGAGGCGCACGAGCTCGGCGAGCTTCCCCGTGAAGACGTGGTAGTCGCGCTGTTCGACGATCATCGGGAGGATTCTACGAGCGGTGGGGTCTGTGCAGGCCGCCAATGGCCGGCCGCGAACTCGATCGGAGGGACGGCCCTTTTGGGGGCGTGGGCCTAAGGCGGGCCGTAGGTCACGTCACCGCGCCCCAGCTCCCTCATGTCCGGGGGGCCAGCACGGTGCGTGAGATCTGCGGGTAGGTGGCGCGGTAGCCGCGCCAGTGCGCGATCGGTGCGAGGACGCCGAAGATCGCTCGCTGAACCGCCCGCGGCGGTGAGCGGAACACGATCACATCGCCGAACTCCCGCGCGACCAGCGCTAGCTGTAGCGGAGACGGCATGCCCTTGGCGTCGGTGTGTCCGAGGCGTGCGAGCCCGAACATGGTCTCGATCATGTGTGCGAAGCGCTCGCCAGGGGTGATCTCCACCCGTGCCCGCGCGTCGGCGTTACCCGCGTTCCACCAGTCGTGCCACACGCCCGCCTCGACGACGGCCGACTCGCCCTCGCGCAGGACGCTCGTCTGCCCGTCGAGCTTCAGGGTCAGCTCGCCCTCGAGCACGGTAAAACGCTCGACAAGCGCGGGGTGGCGATGCTCCCCAACGACGCGCGCCCCGACGAGCGCGGTCAGCTCGGCGACGGCGCGGCCTTCCGGGTTCGCGTGGGGAAACTCGAGGATGGTGGCGCGCTCCCTGGTAACGGGGTTCTCCCAGATCTCGCCAACCTGGATCGGTCTGAGATCCGGCGGGCCGTGCGGGTCGGGGTGGGACATGCGAGCGATCTTGGCCCCGGCCGATCCGTTCGTCAAGCAGCCCCTGCCACTCGCCGTTCGTCGGGCAGCGTCATCGCCACGAACGCCTCGCAGCCCGCTTCGAGGCCTGCGTCGATCATGGCGACACGTTGCTGCTGGTTGGGCAGTCGCCCTTCGCGCTCATCGTTTTCCTCCTTGTCACTCGGCGGGAGTGAGTCCGTGTCTGCGCATGACCTCGCCCAGTGCGACGAAATCAGGCGGGCCGCCGGCCGCGGCCTCGAGGACGGCCGCTACCTCGCGGAAGTAGTCGGGGCCAAGAACGCCAGGGGTGACGATCGCGAGCGCCTTCGCGTCGACGTCTTGGGTGTTGTCGAACTGGTGGACGACGCCGCGGGGAATGCAGAGTGCCTCGCCGGGGCCGACGTCTGTCGGCACGCCCGCGACCGTCCAGGTCAGCACTCCCTCGAGCCCGTAGATCGTCTCCTCGTAGCCGTCGTGGCTGTGTGCGGCTGGGACCTTCGTCCCGGCGGGAACGTCGAACTCGAAGACCGCGACCGATCCTCCCGACTCCTCACTCTCGACCAGGAACCGGATCGCCAGCGGCCCGATCCTGATCTCTTCGCGTGCCCTTGTCGCCATCGTGAGCTTCCTCCTCTTGCGGTAGGTGGTAAAGTGACTTGACGATATCTGAGCATGGACACTTCGTCAAGTAGCTTTACTAAATCGGCTGCTCCAGCGGGACAGCCGTTCGGGCCGCCGCTGATCGGCGCGCTCCTGCGCCTCCCCTGGGAGGCGGTGCAGCGACGCATGCTCGAGCGGCTGCACGAGCACGGTTTCGACGATCTCGACGCAGCGCACCTGAACGTCTTCCAGTACCCCGGACCGCAGGGCGCGAGGCCTTCCGAGCTGGCCGCCCGGCTGCGGATGAGCAAGCAGGCCCTCAGCTACCTCCTCGGCGAGCTTGAGCGCCTCGACTACCTCGAGCGCCGACCCGATCCCGACGACCTGCGCTCGAAGCGCGTCGTCCTCACCCGACGCGGCACCTCCGCAATCGGCGTGATCCGCGAGGCGGTCGACGAAGTCGAGACCGCCTGGGCACAGCAGCTCGGCCCGAAGCGCTTCTCCCAACTCCGCGGCCTCCTACTCGACCTCAACCAGCTGACGTAGCCGCCCCAATCCACGGCCGCTCGAGATCGGCGCTCTCATGAGCCCGTCCGGAAACCCCGCCAGGCCTGGTGGCGGCAGAGAAGCCCGCCTGAGCGAGTCCCGCGCCCGCGCCCCGCGGGCTCAAGACCGACCCAATGGAGCGACTCACGAGACGCCGCCGAGACACAGGTACTTGAGCTCGAGCCATTCCTCGATCCCGTACTTGGAGCCCTCGCGGCCGATCCCCGACTCCTTCATGCCGCCGAACGGGGCCACCTCGGTCGAGATGAAGCCGGTGTTGATGCCGAGGATGCCGTACTCGAGCGCCTCGGACAGGCGCCACACCCGGTTCATGCCCTCGCTGTAGAAGTACGCAGCCAGGCCGTACGGGGTGTCGTTGGCAATCCGGACGGCCTCCTCCTCGGTCGCGAAGCGGTTGATCCCCGCGACCGGCCCGAACGTCTCCTCGCAGCTCATGGCCATGGACGCGGTGACGCCGGTCAGGACCGACGGCTGGAAGAACTGACCGCCGAGCTCGTGCCGCGAGCCGCCGAAGAGCACCTCGGCGCCGTGCTCCCGCGCGTCGGCGACATGGCGCTCGACCTTCTCGACGGCGGATCCGTCGATGAGCGGGCCCACCGTGACGCGCTCCTCCAGCCCGTCGCCCACGACGAGCGCCTCGACCGCTTTCGTGAAGCGATCGACGAACTCGTCGTACACGGAGTCCTGGACGAGGATCCGGTTGGCCGAGATGCACGTCTGCCCCGAGTTGCGAAACTTGCACAGCAGCGCGCCCTCAACCGCTGCGTCGAGGTCTGCATCGTCGAAGACGAGAAACGGCGCGTTGCCGCCGAGCTCGAGCGAAACCTTCTTCACCGTTGTCGCGCACTGGCGCATCAGCAGCTTGCCGACCTCGGTCGAGCCGGTGAACCCGAGCTTGCGCACGATCGGGTTTGCAGTCAGCTCGCCGCCGATCGCCGGTGCGTCCTCGGCGTCGCCGGTGACGATCGAGAGCACGCCTGCCGGGAGCCCCGCCCGTCCGCCGAGCTCGGCGACGGCGAGAGCGCAGAGAGGCGTCTGCTCCGCGGGCTTCACGACCATGGCGCAGCCGGCCGCGATCGCCGGCGCGGCCTTGCGCGTGATCATCGCCGCGGGAAAGTTCCAGGGGGTGATCCCGGCTGTGACGCCGATCGGCTCTTTGGTGACGACGATCCGCCGGTCGGCTGAAAAGCCCGGGATCGTGTCACCGTAGACGCGCTTCGCCTCCTCGCCGAACCACTCGAGAAACGACGCCGCGTAGACGATCTCGGCGCGGGACTCGGCGATCGGCTTGCCCTGCTCGGTCGTCATCAGAACGGCGAGGTCCTCCTGGCTCTCGAGCATCAGCTCGGCCCAGCGTCTGAGGATCCGCGCGCGCTCCTTCGCGGTCGTCGCCCGCCAGGCGGGCTGCGCCCGCTGCGCGGCCTCGATCGCCCGACGGGTCTCGGCGGCACCCAGCCGGGGGAGCTCGGCGACGGTCTCGCCTGTGGCGGGGTTCACGACTGGGAAGGTCTCGCCCGAATCGCCGTCCACCCAGGCCCCGTCGACGTACGCCCGGGTGCGCAGGAGATCGCCGTCACAGAGCGTCGGGCGCCCCGCCGGTGCCTGCGTGTGGGTAGCGCTCATGCCGACCGAGTCTAGCGACGGCCCGGCCCGGCGAAGCCGTTTCGTCAGGCCCGGTAGGGGCGAGGCATGCCTCGCCCCTACTTGTACCGGTAGACGATCCGGCCGCGGTTGAGATCGTACGGGGAGAGCTCGAGCTTGATGCGGTCGCCCGGGAAGATCCGGATGCGGTAGCGCCGCATCCTCCCGGCCGTGTAGCCGATCGTCTCGTGGCCGTTGTCGAGCGTGATCCGGAACATGCCGTTCCGGAGCGCCTCGGTGACCTCGCCCTCCATCTCGATCTTCTCTTCCTTCTCGGCCATGACGGCCTCCCTACGCGGCGACGGTGACGACGCCGACTGCCTCGGGGCCCTTGGCGCCCTCGCGGACCTCGAACTCGACCCGCGCGCCCTCGGCGAGCGTCTTGAAACCCTCGCCGGCGATCGCAGAATGATGCACGAAGACGTCCTTCGCGCCGTCATCCGGGGCGATGAAGCCGTAGCCCTTCGAATCGTTGAACCACTTCACGGTTCCGGTTGCCATGTAAACACCTCCCTATGCCATTTTCTCGAACGGGCAGGAAGGCGCTGTCTTGTCGCGCGACCGAACTCCGCGTTCTGTGGACGCCCCAGTGTAGCTGTCTCGCGCGCCCGCGGCGCAATCGGGCCGGGATCGGCAGACTACGACCGGATGGCCGACCACAAGCCGGAGTACCTCACGCCTCCCCAGAAGGCCGCGCTCGAGGCCGAGCTGGGCGAGCTCGAGGGGCCGAAGCGCGCGGAGATCGTCAAGGCGATCGAGACCGCGCGCGGCTTCGGCGACCTCTCGGAGAACTTCGAGTACCACGCTGCCAAGAACGACCAGGGCCTGAACGAGCGGCGGATCACGATCCTCCGGGCCCGCCTCGAGAACGCCGTCCTCGTCGACGAGCAGGAGGCAGCCGCAAGCGGCCGCGTCACGGTCGGGGCGATCGTCGACATCGAGGACGAGTTCGGCGACGTGCTCGAGCTCGAGATCTCGAGCCTCGGCGGGCCGGGCCGCGTCTCGCCCGACTCACCGCTGGGAACCGCCCTCCTCGGCTCGGCCGAAGGAGACCTCGTCGACGTCGCCGCCCCGCGCGGCGCCTGGAAGGCGAAGGTGCTCGCGATTCGACGCTCCGCGTAGGGCCTACGAGTCGAGGATCTCGAGTGCGTCGGCGACGCACGCGAGCGCGTCCTCGATCGTGTCCGGAACCTCGCGGCCCTGCTGCCGGAGCATGGTGATGACCATCCGCAGGTCGTGATCCGCGCCGCGCAGGTGCTGGGCAGCGGCGACCAGCTTCTGCGCCGGCTCGTCGAGGTCGGCCATCGGGGGATTATCGCGTAGGCTCAACCGGTCACCGCGCGAAAGGAGAGAAACGTGCCGCTCATCGAGGTCAAGCTGTACGACCGCCGCGTCAACGAGGAGTCGATTCCGAAGATCATCAGCGAGCTGACGGAAGGCCTCGTCCGCGCGTGCGAGGACGAGGGCGTCCGCGAGCACACGCACGTCATCGTCGAGGGCGTCTCGCCGAAGAACTGGGGCGTCGCCGGCAAGCCGGCCGGGTAGCCGCTGGCCGTGGCCGAGGGGCGGCGTCCGGACGCGGCTGTGTCCTACGGCTGCGAGGCGAGCTCGAGCTCGACGGGCGCGGCCCCCGGCACGATTGCCTCGGTCTCGCGGGCGTGCATGAGCGTGGTCTGCACGATCAGCTTGGCCCGGGCGAAGTTGTCGAGCTCGAGCGGCACGGGCCCGACGCGGTTGCCGAGGGCGTAGCCCGCGGCGTTGCGGCCGATCGCCCGGTAGGAGTCGAGCGTCAGCAGAGGCGCCATGCCGAAGAGCTCGAGGTTGTCCAGCGGCTGGAGATCGGCGCGGTGGATGAGCGCGGTGCCCTTGGACTGGAGGCCGATCGCGACACCGGAGCCCGACAGCTTCGCGCCGTCGTGTCCGATGAAGGCGACGTCCGCGGCTCGACGCACCCTGACGAGGCGCGGCTCGCCCCCGCCTTCGCAAACGCCCGCGACGAGCGCCTCGAGAACGTCGCGGTGGGCATGGCCGGCGATCGTCCGTCGGATCGCCTCTCCGAACGCCG
This sequence comes from uncultured Actinomycetes bacterium, assembly GCA_963712465.1. Lineage (GTDB taxonomy): Bacteria > Actinomycetota > Thermoleophilia > Gaiellales > Gaiellaceae > CAVQHY01. The sequence continues at coordinate 423,388 of CAVQHY010000004.1, read as the reverse complement.
GCCCGATCGCGATGACGACCTCGTCCGGCCGCTCGCCCGGAGCCGCCTCGCCCAGCTCGGCGACGGCCGCGGCCGCACCAGCGGCCTCCTCCGCGGCGAGCGCCCGAGGATCGAGCTCGTACGGCAACGCGTGGAGGCGCGTCCAGCGCTCGCCCTCGAGCCGGTAGCCGGTTCCCGGGCCCGAGTAGAGGTTCGGGTCGTTCACGGCCGAGTGCACCGTTCCCTCGGAATCGATCACCGAGGACGTCTGCAGGTAGTCGGCAGACACCCGCTGGCGCTGCATCCCGAGCACCGCCTCGGCGACGTCGCCGAAACCGCGCTGGTCGAGGACGCGGGCGACGTCGACGCCGGAGATCTCCTCCTCGAAGACGCGGTCGCCTGCCTCGACGTCGGCGGCCCGGTCGCGGTCGGGGAGGTCGTCGGACGCGTATCCGTAGGTGGCGGCCTCCACCTCCCGGTCGGTCACGGGCGGGAAGCCCAGCCCGTCGAACACCGCCTGGATCGCGCGTGCCGCCCGCTCGCGGATCGCCACGGCCTCGTCCTCCGCAAGCGGCTCGATCCCGGCGTCTACCTGCCAGTCGCGCTGGATCGTCAGCCACTCGTCGAGGTCGTCGGCGTCGTAGTTGCCGCCGCCGAACGTGTTGTCGCGGCGCGGCATGACCGAGTACCCCGAGGTGACGAAATCCGTGCCGGGAAGGAACTGGCCCATCAACTTCGCCGTCTTGCGGATCGGCGAGTGCGAGGCGATCGCGTCGTTGCCCGAGGCGACCTCGAGGTCGAGCCAGGCCGCGATCACGTTCTCGGCGAGGATCTCGCGCGTGCCGCCAGGGACGCTGAGCGCGAGCGCCACGACCGAGATCGAGCCGTTCTGAACCCCCTGGGAGCCGGCCGCGCGGATGACTGCGAGGCAGCGCGCTTCGAGGTAGAGCATCGACTTTCCCTGCGCGTGTCCCATCAGCGCTTCGGAGCCCCCACCCGACGTGAAGCGCACCTTGACGCCGCGCGAGGCGTACGCGGACGCGAGGAACGCCTTCGACCAGGGCGTGTCGTCGCCGTCGACGAAGACGGGCTCGGTTCCGTAGACGGAGAGCGTCTCCGCGTAGGTGACGAGCCCCTGGATCGCCAGCTGGAGGTTTCGCCGCTCCTCGACCGCGCACTGAGTCATCACGCCCGGCCGGCCGGTCTGCGAGCCGACCAGGATCGCGATCGCATTCAGCGGCGCGTAGCGGGCGACGCCGACCGTCGTCTCGATCTCCGCGAAGCCCCGTGCCGCGGCCTCGGCGGCGTCGGCCGCCAGCAGCGCCGGGTTCTCCTTCAGGTTCGTGACGTGCGCCTGGTTGCCGGGCCGCCGTCGGGCGCGCAGCTTCCGGAGCGCGAACATGAGCTCGACCGGCTCGAGCGAACCGACCACGCGGGCGAGCCGAGCCGGCGTGAGGCCCTTCGAGAGCCGCACGAGCTCCTCGCGAGGCGTGTCGACGTCGACGAGCCGCCGCGCGACCTCGTCGTCGGCCAGCTCCGCCGCCTCGGCCGCGACGTCGAGGTCGAGACCGTGGCGCACGAGGAAGTGGTCGAGCACGTCGAACTCGTCCCGCGCCCGCCCGTCGAGGCGGATCACGTCGCCGCCCTCGACGACGAGCTCGGGGCAGGGATCGTCCGGCCCGTTCATCGCGACGAGGCCGAGCTCGGGCCACGGAGCGATCACCAGCTCCCGGCGAAGCTCGCGCTCCTCTCGCGAGAGGAAGCGCCTAGACCGCTGCTGCCCGCTCACCGGACGCGGTCGCGAGCAGGCCGCGCTCCGCGTAGACCGCGCACGCCTCGCGGACGAAGGCGGCCGACAACGGTGCAGCGTAGGCCGACTCGAGCCGGTCGGCCCACTCGCCGAGGACGGCAGCCGTCGAGCGGTGTGGCCTGAGCGCCGTGTAGATCTCGAGCACGGCTGCGGCGGGAATCGACGCGAGCTCGGCCGCCCGCGCGAGGTTGTCGGCGAGCTGGGCGCGGCCGGCCGCGAGCGCCACTGCCGACTGCATCCTGAGCGTCTCCGGTGTCGCCCGGATCTCGTCCGCGTCGACGAGGCCCTCACGGACGGCTGCCATCGTTACCTCGTCGAGCCCGAGGCCCGACGGGGTCGAGACGAGGTCGAGACGCCGCGACCCGAGTGGATAGTCGCTGACCGGATCGAACTCCACGGAAAGAGCTTAGAGTAGGGCGCCCGTGAGCTCCCACGACTTCAGCGGCCGCGTCGCGCTCGTCACGGGTGGCGCGAGCGGCATCGGCCGCGCCGTGGTCGAGGAGCTCCGCGGCGGCGGCGCGGCGGTGGCGGTGTTCGACCTTGCGGCAGAGGCAGCGCCGGGGGACCTCGGGATCTCCGGTGACGTCACCCGCTCCGCCGACCTGAACGGCGCGGTAGCGCGCGTCGAGAGCGAGCTGGGGCGGCTCGACGTCCTCGTCTGCTCAGCCGGGGTGGGCGGCGACTCGCTGCGCACGGCCGACGTCTCCGACGAGGAGTGGAACCGAGTGTTCGCGATCAACGCGAACGGCGTCTTCTTCGCCAACCGCGCCGTCATTCCCGGGATGATCTCCCGCAGCTACGGACGCGTCGTCAACGTGGCGTCGATCGCCGGCAAGGAGGGCAATCCGATGGCGGCGGCCTACTCGGCGTCCAAGGCGGCCGTGATCGGGATGACGAAGGCGATCGGCAAGGACGTCGCCGGCACGGGCATCCTCGTCAACTGCATCGCCCCGGCCGTGATCCAAACGCCGATCCTCGACCAGCTCTCGCAGGAGCACGTCGACTACATGGTCGAGCGCATCCCGCTCGGCCGGGTCGGCCGGCCCGAGGAGGTGGCGAAGCTCGTCGCCTTCCTCGCGAGCGAGGACCTCTCGTTCTCGACCGGCGCCACGTTCGACATCTCCGGCGGCCGTGCCACCTACTAGGAGTCTGTCCGGAAGCCCCGGTGCGTTCGGGACTCGCGCGTGACCCCTCCGGGCGTGGCGAGGGTTTCCGGACAGGCCCCTAGCGCGCTTGCGGGGACGATCCCGGCGCTGCTGACCCCGTTCACGCCCGGCGGCGCGGAGATCGACCACGGTCTCCTCGCAGCCCACGTCGACTGGCTCGTCGAGCACGGCGTCGAGACGGTCTCGCCGATGGGCACGACCGGGGAGGGCGCCTCGCTCGCGGTCGCCGAGCGCAAGGCGCTGATCGAGCGGCTCGCCGCGCACGCGAGCGGCGTGGCCCAGGTTCCGGGCACCGGGTGCACGAACCTCCCGGAGACGATCGAGCTCTCCCGCTTCGCCGTCGAGCTGGGCGTCGCAGCCGTCCTCGTCGCGCCGCCGACCTACTACGTGCCGGATCCGGAAGGCGTCATCGAGTATCTCTCGCGCCTGCTCGAGGCGCTCCCGGACGAGGCGCGCGTCGTCCTGTACCACATCCCGCGTCAGACCCGGGTGGCGATCGAGGAGGAGACGCTGCGCGCTCTCGTCGACCGCTTCGGCCCGAAGGTCGCCGGCGTGAAGGACTCCGGCCGCGACTTCGACCACACGCTCCGGCTGCTCTCGGAGTTCCCGTCGCTCGCGATCCTGAACGGCACCGACGGGCTCGTCGCGAAGGCCTACGCCGCCGGCGGGCCAGGCGTCATCTCGGCGACGGCGAACGTCCTGCCCTCGGAGTTCGAGCGGATGCAGAAGGGGGGCGACGCGTCGGCCCAGGACGTCGTCGCGGAGATGCGGGCGCTCGTCGACCGCATGCCGATCCAGGCGGCGCTGAAGCTCGTCCTCCACCTCGTCGCCGGGCTGCCGCGCTCGGCGGTGCGGCCCCCGCTTCGCGAGCTGACGCCCGCCGAGTCGCATTCCGTCCAGCAGAGCCTGGCCGCGCGTGTCTGACGAGCGCTTCCTGATCACGGGCGCGCTCGGGTGCATCGGCGCCTGGGCGACACGGCAGCTGATGCATGAAGGCGTCGACGTCGTCACGTTCGACCTCGGCCAGGATCGCCGGCGACTCGAGGCGATCATGACGCCCGAGCAGCTCGCCCGGGTGCCTCACGTGGTCGGCGACGTGACCGAGTTCGCCGGCCTCGAGAGCGCGCTCGACGAGCACCGGGTGACGCACGTGATCCACCTGGCGGCGATGCTGATCCCGCTCGCGAAGGCCGACCCGCCGCGCGGCGCGCACGTGAACGTCGTCGGCACCGTCAACGTCTTCGAGGCGGTGAAGCGGCGACGCGACCGCATTGCCGGCCTCGCCTACGCGAGCTCGGCGGCGGCGTACGACAGGGCCGACGGCTCGCTCGTGGCCGAGGAAGCCGACGGCCACCCGGTGACCCACTACGGCGTGCACAAGCTCGCGAACGAGGGCACGGCGCGGGTCTACTGGCTCGACGACGGCGTCCCGAGCGTCGGCCTGCGCCCGTACGTCGTCTACGGACCGGGGCGCGACACGGGCCTGACCGCGGCGCCGACGCTCGCGATCGGGGCGGCCGTCCAGGGCAAGCCGTTCCACATCGGCTTCGGCGGAGTTGCGCAGTACCACTATGCGCCCGACGCGGCGGCGACCTTCGTGTCGGCCGCGCGCGCCGCCCGAGAGGGTGCCCTGGTCGGCAACCTGGGTGGGCCGCCGGTGCACATGCGCGAGTTCGTGGCCGCGATCGAGGCGGCGGTTCCCGGAGCGGCCGGTTCGATATCGTTCGACGACGTGCAGCTCCCGGTCCCAGAGGAGTTTGCTGCCGCGGCGCATCCGGCCCCGGTGACACCCCTCGCGGAGGGCATCCGAGCGACGGTGGAGCACTTCCGTGGCCACGCCTGAGACCCGGTTTCCGTACCAGCCCGGCGGCTGGGGACAGTTCGCGAAGATGTTCGTCTTCTCGTGGCTGTCGAACATCGTCGCGCTGTTCGTTGCGTCCTGGGTGATCTCGTCGATGAGCTATGGCGACGACTGGTGGACGCTGGTGATCGCCGCGTTCGTCTTCGCGCTCGTCAACACGTTCGTCCGGCCGATCTTCATCCTGCTCGGGATCGTCGCGATCATCCTCACTCTCGGCCTCGGCCTCTTCTTCATCAACATGGGCATGCTCTGGCTGACGAGCCTGATCGTCCCCAACCTCGTGGTCGGGGGCTTCTGGTCCTACGTCGGCGCCACGATCATCATCTGGCTCGTCAATACGGTTCTCGCTCTGATCCTGCGCCCGCGCAGGACGGAGCCGACGCGCACCGTCACCGTCACGACCTACCGCGGGCAATAGCCGGCGCCGGCGCCCCGACGCCGCGATGGAGCCGCTCCCGGGTGAGCAGGAGCGACACCGCGAACAGCGCGCTGATGAAGCCGACCACGACCCACAGCGTCGCGACATAGCTGCCGGTCGCGTCGCGCACCGCCCCGAGCACGAAGGGGGAGAGGGCCGCGACCGTGTAGCCGACGCCCAGCATCATCCCTGCGACGGCTCCGACCTGCTGCGGGTCGTCGGACACGTCGAGCGGAAGCGTCATCACCAGCGCGAAGAGCGTCCCGTTCGCGAGCCCCATCATCGTCACCCAGAGCCACACGGCGTCCGGGACGAGCTGGACACCGATCATCCCGACCATCATCAGCCCGACGGAAGCCGAGAACCAGAACCGCCGCGAGCCGGCCCGGTCTGCGAGCCACGAGATCATCAGACCGCCAGGAATTGCCGCGATGTTGTAGACGGCGAGCAGCGCGCCCGCGGTGTCCTCGTCCCAGCCGCGCTCGACGTACGCATCCGGTAGCCACGAGTTGAGCCCGTAGAAGGTCAGCCCGAGAAAGCCGAAGCAGACCACGAGCAGCCACGCCACGGGACTGCGAAACGGCAGCCGGGGGCGGGAGATGTCCGCCGGATCCGCGAACGGCTGTCTTCTCGTCTGGGCGAGCCACACCACGATCAGGAGCACCGTGAACACGGAGAAGGCAAGCAGCGCGCCTCGCCAGCCGCCGAGCACGGCGGCGAGGGGCACGGCGAGCACGGCCGCGAGCGCCGAGCCGACGTTGATCCCGGTCGTGTACATGCCCGTGACGAAGGCCGGCCGGTCGGCGAAGCGCTCCTTCGCCGCCACCGGCAGCAGGGCTCCCGCGAAGCCGATGCCGATACCGACCCCGATCGTCAGGGCGATCACGAGCCACGCGGGCGGAGCGATCGCCCGCACGATCCCGAAGCCCGCGATCAGCGCGAGGCAAAACGCGATCGCGTAACGCGTCCCGAGCCGGGCGGACAGGTAGGGCGCGGGCGGCGCGAACAGCCCCATGCAGAGGACGGGGATGGTCGCCAGCAACCCGGCCTCCGCGTGCGAGATGCCCAGATCCTCCTGGATCGACGGGAGGAGCGGGCCGATGCCGACCAGTTGCGGGCGAAGGGCCAGCGCGCTCGCGAAGAGCGCGGCGAGGAGACCCGCCCGGCTAGCGCCGCTCAAGCGCTTAGAGGTTTGATGTGAAATCCGAGTGCTTTCGGGGGCGTCCGCGACCAAGCAGGTCGCTCCGGTCGCCCGCAGCGCATACCAAGACCCGGTACGGGCAAGGGCGAGCGGGGCGAGATGCGCCGTGCCGCGGGGGTCATCCGGGAGTGCTGGGATTTCACATCAAGCCTCTCAGACGTCCCAGGTCTCGTAGAACTCGCGCTCGCGCGACTCGAGCCGGGGGATCGCGTCGCCGAAGCCGTGCTCCTTCAGATGGTCGGTCTCGAGATGCGCCTGGTAGGCGGCCTCGTCGACGTACTGCTCGTAGAAGACGAACAGCCGCGGGTTGGCCGGATCGCGGTGGCCCTGGTAGAGGATCATCCCCGGCTCGGCGCGCGAGGGCCCCACGAGCTTCCGGATCGCGTCCTCCACCGCCTCCTCCTCGCCCTCCTTCGCCGTCCACTTGGCGATCACCACGTACGCCATCAGGCTTCCTCCTCCGCTCGTTTGTCCCAGTAGCGACGCAACCCTGCCCAGGAGGACTCGACCGGCGCCGCCGTGCGGTAGCTCCGCGCGGTCTCCGGGTCGACGGCCGCCTCCAGCTCGGCCTCCGCCCCGGCGACGAACTCGTCCTCGGTGACTCCCGACTCTACGGCCTCGGCCCAGTGTGCGAGCCGCTCTCGCATCCGCGCGAGGTGGTCGGGGACGTCGTCGAAGATCCCGAAGTGGGACAGGCAGAGACGTACGGGGTCGCGGCGTTCGAGCTCGACGAGGGTCGCGTCCCACGCCTCCAGATCGACGTCCGGAGGCGGCGACGCCGGCAGGAGATGGGAGGCCGGCGCGATGCGCACGCCGGTCGCGTCGCCCGAGTAGCACGTGCCGTCCGAGGCGAGGTACGAGACGTGGTGAACGGCGTGGCCGGGAGTCGGGAAGGCGTCCATGTCGAGGCAGCGGTCGCCGACGACGCTCAGGCTCTCCTCAGGCACGGGTACGAGCTCGCCCCACAGCGCGTCGAACTGGTCGCCCCACACGCGACGGGCGCTTCGCTCGAGCCTGCTCGGGTCGATCAGGTGCGGCGCGCCGATCTCGCCGACGTGCACCCGCAGGCCCGGATGGCGGCGAACGAGCGTCCCCGCAGCACCGGCATGGTCGAGGTGGACGTGCGTGAGGACGAGGTGACGCACGTCCGTGAGCCGGAGCCCGTGGTTCGCGAGCCCGGCCTCGAGGGCGGGGACGCACGTCGCCGGCCCGCAGTCCACGAGCGCAGGCTCGTCGGCCGGCAGGAGGTACGAGGCGATCGCGCGCGGCACGCCCTGGTGCAGGAGGTCGATGACGATCACGGCCGGGAGGCCCCGAGGACGGCGTCGACGATCTTCAGGTAGGAGCCGCACCGGCAGAGGTTCCCGGCGAAGGCGAGGCGGATCTCCTCCTCGGTCGGACTGGGAGTCTCCTCGAGCAGGCGCTTCGCCGTGAGGACGAACCCAGGCGTGCACCAGCCGCACTGGAACGCGTGCGCTGCCTCGAACGCCCGCTGCACCGGGTGGTCGCCGCCGAGCCCCTCGACGGTCTCGACGGCCCGACCGTCCGCGAGCGGCGCGAGCAGGAGACAGCTCGAGATCGCCTCGCCGTCCACGAGAACGGTGCACGCGCCGCAAACGCCGATTCCGCACGTCTCCCGGACGCTCAGGAGGCCCAGCTCGCGCCGGAGGACGTCGAGGAGCATCTCGTCAGACCGGGCCTCGACCTCGACAGCGGCTCCGTTGACGTCGAGCCGCAGGGTCAGCTCACCGCCCGCGCTTCACGACGATCGATTGCGCCGAGGACCGCCTCCGTCGAGATCGGCAGATCGGTCACCTCGATCCCGAGCGAGGCGAGCGCGTTCCCGATCGCCGCCGGCACGGGTGGGACGGCCGTCTCGCCGAGCCCGTGGACGTCCGCGCCCTCGCGCTCCAGCAGCTCGCTCGTTATCGACCGGGGCAGATCGGCGGTCGTGGGCACCTCGTAGTCGGAGAGGTTCGCGTTCGTCACCTGGCCACCCTCGAGTGTCACAGCCTCGAACAGCGCCGTGCCGAGACCCATGATCATCGAGCCCTCGTTCTGGAGCTCGGCCCCCGGGCGGTTGACGACACGCCCCGCATAGCTGACGGCATGGAGCCTGACGACCTCGTAGGCGCCCGTCTCGTCGTCGACCGTGACCTCCGCGGCCGCCGCTCCCTGGTGCCAGTGCGTCGAGGCGACCCCCTGGCCGGTGTCGGGCTCGACGCCGCCGCCGTTCTCGATCTCGCCGACGCCGCGCGTGCCGCCCGACCCGCGCAGGTCGCGAACGGCCTCTGCGAGCGCGCGGCCCATCATGTAGGTCGACCGGCTCGAGGTCGTGCGCGTGTCGTACGGCACCGCGTCCGTGTCCGGGTCGGGGAACCGGACGAGGCTCAGGTCGACCCCGAGCAGGTCGGCCGCCTCGAGCGCGAGCGCCCGGCGCGCGCCCTGACCGATCTCGGTCGTCGCGCAGCGGATCGTGTACGTTCCGTCGCCTTCCGCGTCGACCGCGATCGCGGCACGACTCGGCGTCTGCATGCCCTTCATCAGGACGCACACGCCCTTCCCGCTCCGGCCGGCGTCCCAGCCGATCGCCCGCGCAGCCGCCTCGAGACACTCGGCGAAGCGCACGTCGTGGAGTGTCTCGCCGGTCGCGTAGGTATCCCCCTCGCGCAGGACGTTTCTCAGGCGGAGCTCGAGCGGATCGAGGTCGAGTCGCTCGGCGAGCAGATCCATCGCGCGCTCCGACGCCCACACAACCTGGGTCGCGCCGTAGCCGCGGAAGGCGCCGTTGGGCGGCGTGTTCGTGTACACACAGTCCGCCTGCACCCACACGTTCGGGATGCGGTACGGGCCTGGCGCCGTAAAGCCCATCTTCTGCACGACCCCGGGGCCGCAGTCGGCGTACGCGCCCGTGTCGGCGAGGCAGCGCACGCGTTTGGCGACGAGGGTGCCGTCGGAGTTCGCTCCGAGCGCCACCTCGACCACGGCGGGGTGGCGGCCGCCGAAGAGCCACTCCTCGTCTCGCTCGAGAGCGAGCCTTACCGGTCGCCCCGCCTTGCGGGCGAGCGCGGCGGCGATCGCCTCGGTGCGAACGAACGTCTTCGCGCCGAACGAGCCGCCCATCGGCGGCACGACGACGCGCACGGACTCCGGCGGCAGGCGGAAGATCGTCGCGAGATCCTGACGGACGTTGAACGGCGTCTGCGTTCCGGTCCAGACCGCGAGCCGGTCGCCGTCCCAGCGCGCCGCCGTCGCGTGCGGCTCCATCGCCGCCTGCTGCGCGCCGGCAACGCGGTACGTCGCGTCGACCACGACGTCGGCCTCTTCGAGGCCCGCCTCGACGTCGCCGCGAACGAGCCGGAAGCGATGGCACACATTCGTTCCGGGTTGTGGCCGCATCCCGAAGTAGGCCGCCTGATTGTCGGAGATCGCGTGCGTCTCGTGGACGAGCGGGGCGCCGTCGGCAGCTGCCTCGACGACGTCGAGGACGGGCCGGAGCTCCTCGTACTCGACCTCGACGAGAAGCTGCGCCGCTTCGGCGAGCTCCGGGGTCTCGGCCGCCACGGCGGCGACGGGGTCACCCGCGTAGCGGGCTCGTTCGACCGCGAGGACGGTCTGGTCGGCGATCTGGCAGCCGTAGGCGAAGAGGTCGCGTACGTCCTCCGGACCGAGCACGACGACGCCGTCCGGGACGTCCGAGGCGTCGACGGCGAGGACACGCGCATGCGGATACGGCGAGCGGACGATCCGCGCGTGCAGCATGTTCCTGAGCTCGACGTCGACGGCGTAGCGGGCCCCGCCGGTTACCCGCGGATCGGTCACGCGACCGCCTTCACCGCGCGCCGCACCTCGACCGCGATCACCCGCCGCCTGTACTCGCTCGACCCACGCACGTCGCCGACCGGGTCGATCAGCTCCGCGTAGCGGCGGCCGATCTCCTCCGCGCCCTCGACGCCGAGCGCGCAGACGTCGGGAAAGAGCTGCGGTCGACCCGCGACTGCCCCGACGACCACGCGCAGCTCACCGCCGGCAACCGCGGCCGCAACCGCGACGCAGGGCCGGTCCTCGTGCGAGCGCGAGCGGAACTTCCGGTAGACAGCCCGGTCGATTCCGGCGGGGACGCGCACCTCCGTGATCAGCTCGTCCGGCTCGAGCGCCGTCTCGTAGTGGCCGACGATCAGCTCGTCGACCGGGATCTCCCGCTCGCCGCGAACGCTCCGCACCACCGCCCGTGCCCGGAACGCGCAGAGCATCGCCGGAGGGTCGGAGGCGTAGTCGGCGTCTGCGAGCACACCGCCGACGGTCGCCTGGTTTCGCACGCGCGGGCTCGCAACGACCGAGAAGGTGTACGCGAGGGCGGGCCATCGCCCTTGCACCATCGGCGACCGCTCGACGGCGCGGTGCGTGACCATCGCGCCCAGACGCAGGTCGTCGTCTTCCACGACCTCGCCGAGTCCCGGCACGTCGCGAAGCGAGAGGAACGCCGCGGGCGCGAGCAACCGCTGGTTGAGAAGGATCCCGACGAACGTCCCACCCGCGACGACCGTCGCGTCGTCGCCGTGCTCGGCGCGCAGCGCGAGCGCCTCGTCGAGCGATGCCGGCGCGAGCCACTCAGGCTGCGTCGACAAGAGCGTTCACCTGGTCGAGGAGCGGCGCCGCGAGCGCACGGGCGGGCGCAACCTGGATCCGCTCGTACATGTGCGTGCTCTGCGCCTTCGCGCGGTCCCTACTGCAACGCCCTTCCGTGTACCAACCTGCGACGAGCGGGCCGTTGACCTCGAGGAACGAGAGCGAGTCGGCGGCCTGGAGCAGGTTCTCGTCGTCGTCGCCGCCGATCTCGTGTGCGACGATCAGCCGCTCGACGTCGGCGACGAGCGCTCCGTGGGCACCCTGTCCGCGCAGCCAGTCACCGACGATGCGCGCCGAGCGGTCAGAATGCGCGATCCGGTACGACCGCTCGCCGGGCGCCATCGTGCCCGGGTCGAACACCGGCCCGCCGGGGAAATGGCGCTCCATGTCGTGGGTGAGCGCTGCGAGGCGGAGCGCCTCGTCGGCATCCGGGTCGAGCACGAGCAGCCAGTCGCGGGCCCGCCGCAGGTGCTGGGCGTTCCAGTAGGGCTCGATCCACGCGTCGGCGCGCTCCTCGAGCTCGGTCACAGGGTCGTCACCGGCCGGCTCTGCAGCAGGTAGAGCTCACCGCCTGCGAGCGCCCACTCGACGTCCTGGGGGCCGCCGAAGCGTTGCTCGAGCTCGACGCCGAGCTCTGCGAGGTGCCTGACCTCGTCGGGCTCGAGCACACCGCCGTTGGGCAGGCGGTCGCGCTTCACCTCTCCCGCCCGGGAGAGGACGTAGTGGTCGGGCGTGACCTCGCCGGAGACGACCTGCTCGCCGATCCCGAACACCGCCTCGACGATCATCTGATCCCGGCGTCGCTGCACGGGGTCGACCGTGAAGAGCACGCCGGACTTGTCCGGCTCGACCATCCGCTGCACGACCACCGCCATCCCCAGATCCTCGAGCGACCCCTTGCGGGATCGGTAGAAGAGTGCCCGCTCCGTGAAGAAGGATGCCCAGCAGTCGACGACCCGCGCGGCCACGTCGTCGGCACCCTCGACGTGCAGATAGGTCTCCTGCTGCCCGGCGAAGCTCGCTGCCTCGGAGTCCTCGGCCGTCGCCGACGAGCGCACGGCGACCACCCCGCCGCCGAGCTGCTCGTAGGCGGCGCCGATCTCGGCGCGCGGCGGGTCGGCGGCGAGAACCAGCGCATGCGCCTCCACGTGGGCGTGTGCGACCGCGAGCTCCCGCAGCCGCCGCGGGTCAACCGAGCGCTCGAGCACATGGGCGCCGATCACGAACCCGGGCGGCACCGGAAGTCCCGCCAGGGTCATCGCCGCGAGACTCGCCCCCTTGCCGCCCGCAACGCGGACGTCCGCGCAGCCCTCCTCCCCGAACCAGAGGAGGTCAGTCATCCAGGATCGCGACGGCGCGCACCGGGGCCGCAGTGGTGCCCAGCCACTTGATCGGGAAGACCGACAGCTTGAAGCCGTGCGTCGGAAGCTGATCGAGATTCATCAGGTTCTCGAGATGCCAGTAGTCCTCGTCGATCATCACGCGGTGCGCCTCCCAGAAGTGCTTGCCCTCGAACATCGCCCACACGGGCGGGTCGAACGTGATCGCGTCGCAGCCCATCATGCGCACGCCCTGCGCGATCAGGTGGCGGGTCGCCTCGGCGGTCATGCCGCAGTGGTCGGTGCGGTAGCGCTCCTCGGTGTTGTAGGCGCCGGCGCCGGTGTGGATGAGGACGATGTCACGCTCCTTCAGCTCGTAGCCGATCTCGGCGAGCTTCGCGTCGACGTCCTCGACCGTGATCCGGTAGCCGGACGGCCTGTCGGTGAAGTCGAGCCGGACGCCGTCCGAGTAGCAGTACTCGAGCGGGATCCCCTCGACGCCCGGCGCTTCGGGCCCGCGAAGGTGTTTGACCGCGTCGCAGTGCGTACCGACGTGGTCGCTCGTGATCACGATGTAGCTCGCGGTCAGCCAGTCGGCGCCGTGCTCGGCCGCGCCGATCCGCTCCGCGAACTCGGTCCAGCTCTCGTACATGACGAGCGTCGGGGGCGGCACGCGCGGGAACGTGAGCATGTCGCGGTGGACGGGCATCGACAGATCGACGAGTCGGCTCATGGACGTCCTTTCAGGAGGAGTGGGCCGAAGCCCTCGACGTGGTCGCGAACAGCTCGGCCGGCGACCGCGGGGTCGCCGCCACGCAGAGCCTCGAGGATCGCCTGATGCGACTCGGCGAGCTCGGCGCGGTCGAGGTCCGTCGTCAGGAGAGTAATCAGCGTGCGCGCTTCGAGCCGGAGTGACGTCCACACCTCGAGAAGCGTCCGGTTGCCCGACGCCTCGACAATCAGGCGATGGAACTCGACGTCGTGCTCGACCTGGGAGTGGTCGTCACCGGCGGCAGCGGCGGCGCGCATCGCCTCGACCTCGGCAGCGAGGCGGGCGTCCGTGCCGGCGTCCAGGTGGGTTGCCGTCTCACGCGCGGCGACCTCTTCGAGCGCCGCGCGCACCGGGTAGACCTCCGCGATCTCCTCGGGTGTGATCGCGCGCACCCGGGCACCCCGGAACGGCTCCGATTCGACGAGTCGCAAGAGCTCGAGATCGCGCAGCGCCTCGCGAACGGGCGCCTGGCTCGTGCCGAGCTCCTGGGCGATCCGCGTCTCGACGAGCCGCTCGCCGGGCTTCACCCTCCCGGTCAGGATGCGCTCGAGCAGGAGCTCCTTCACCTGCTCGCGGAGGACGGTGCGGGAGACGGCCACGGGTTCAGGCGCTCAGGATCTCGACCACGCCCGTCGCGCCGTTGACGCGAACGCGGTCGCCGGTCTTGATCCGCGCGGTCGCGTCCGAGGTTCCGACGACGGCGGGGATCCCGAACTCGCGCGAGACGACCGCCGGGTGCGACGCCGCCCCTCCCGCGTCGGTGACGAGGCCCCCGATCTTCGTGAAGAGGACGACCCAGGCGGGGTTGGTCATCTGGCAGACGAGGATGTCGCCCTTCTGCACCCGGTCGAACTCGTCGAGCGAGGCGACGAAGCGCGCCGTCCCCTCGACGACGCCCGGAGAGGCGGCGAGCCCTTCGATCCGGTCGAGCTCGGTCGGCGGGGGACGGTGGAACTTCTCCGGGAACCCCCAGAGCGTGTAGTAGGGAAACGCAAGCTGTGCCTCGGTCGCCGTGCCGATCCACTCGCGCGGGCGCACCGAGAAGGCGTGCTCGCGCTCGTCGCGGCGGTCCGAGGCGAGCGCCTTCGCGTCGAACGCCTGCGGGTCGCCCACGAGCGCACGCAGCTCGTTGTAGCGTAGGAAGATCACGTCCTCGGGGTCGTGGAGGACGCCTGCCTCGACCAGCTTGCGGCCGATCGCGACGAGCACGATGCGGACGCGAGCGTTGGTGCCCTGGTCGATGAAGAAGTGGTGGTCCGGCGTCAGCGGGTTCATGCGCAGCGAGAGGTCGAGCGCGCTCTGAAGTCGGTCGCGAGCCTCCCCTTCCGGGACGCCCTCCATCAGCTCGGCGACCGCCGCCTCGAGGTCGGTCTTCACGGTCGCGATCGTGGCCGGGTAGTCGTAGTCGGTCTCGAGGTAGCCGCGCACAGCCTCGACGATCGGCGCGGGGTTTTCGCGCCAGGTCGGAAAGACGAACTCGTGCGACCAGATCGCCTTGTTGCCGAACTCCTCCTGGTACGGGACGAGGCGCGCCGCGACGAACGCTCTGCCCCGCTCGGTGCCCTCGAGCGCGCGCACGACGTCGGCGGCGGTCTCACCCTCGAAGGCAGCACCGAGCTCTGCGTCGCACTTGACCTCCTCCTTCATCCGCCAGAGCGCCTCGATCGAGTCCCAGTTGCGATCGTCGATCGAGCTCTGGAGCCGGCCGGGGAGCGCCGGGTCGACCTCGCCCTTGACGTCGGCAATCGTCGCGTTCAGGCCGATCGTCGCCGAGAACTGGGCGAAGTTGAGCATCCAGTGGATCTTCCAGTGACGGTCGTGAACGTCGATCGCGTCCTCGAGCAGGACCGCGAGCTCGACGAGCGACGCGCCCTCGTAGTCGTAGCCGTCGAGGTAGGCGAAGTTCCGCTCCATCTCGGGCCGCAGGCGGTCACGCCACCAGTCGAGGAAGTTGGCCGCGTAGTGCGGCAGCACAACGCCGAGATACGGGCCGATCCGCTCCGCGTACGCGGGGTCACGCGGCACCTTGGGCGTGTAGCGGTTCTGGTACTCGAACGACTCGACCTTCGTCTCCGGATCGGCCGCGATCGCCGCGTGGTAGACGTAGCCGTTCACCTTCTTCACGAGCCAGTCGGCTGCGAACGGCGTGCCGAAACGCCGGAACATGTGGTCGCACGTGAGCCACCAGCCACCGATGTCGAAGAACATCGGCGACACCGGGTTCGGGCAGTGGAGGTCGTCGAAGATCCAGAGGAGCTCCCGCTCGCCCTCCTCCCACTCGATCGGAAACTCGTCGTCGCCGTGGAACGTGCCGAGTGCGTCACTCTCGCCGGCCATCCACCTCCCCTTTCTCATCGAGCTGCCGTCGTGTAACCGAAGATCATCGATCATCGATCATCGGACTGCAACCGTCCGCACGGAGAGGCTTGGTGTGAGGCACCGTGAGCTCGACACTTCGTCACAGACCCGCACAAGGGGTCAGACCCCTTGTGCCGTACGGTCACAAACATCGTCCAGGGTGAGGGCCGGCTCGGCTCGGACAGATAGATTGGCGCGATGCTGATCGGAGTCATCTCGCTCGCCGTGGCTGCGGGGCTCGCGCTCGTCGTCGGAGGCGTCGTCATGTCGAGACGACGCCGCGACCTCGGCCGCTAGCGCGGCCTCGGCGGACGCCGTAGACTCGTGCCGTTACTCACGACCGGGGGAGGAACAATGGCGGTGACGGAGGAGACCCTGACGGGCTTCGAGGGGTTCTCGGGACAGCTTCTGCGCAAGGGTGACGCGGGGTACGACGAGGCGAGATCGATCCACAACGCGATGATCGACCGGCGGCCCGGGCTGATCGCCCGCTGCCGGGGCGTCGCGGACGTCCAGGCGGCTGTGAATCACGCGCGCGAGAACGAGCTCGAGCTCTCGATCCGGGGCGGCGGGCACAACGTCGCGGGCTCGTCTGTCACCGACGGTGGCGTGATGATCGACCTCTCGCTGATGCGGGGGATCTTCGTCGACCCGTCCAACCGTAAGGCCCGCGCGGAGGGTGGCGTCACCTGGGCAGAGCTGAACCGCGAGACGCAGGTGCACGGTCTCGCCGTGACGGGCGGGGTCATCTCGACGACCGGTATTGCAGGCCTCACGCTCGGCGGCGGGCTCGGATGGCTGATGGCGAGATACGGCCTCGCGGCGGACAACCTCGTCTCGGCCGAGGTGGTTACTCCCGACGGCGCCGTTCTCACCGCGAGCGAGGACGACTACGACGACCTCTTCTGGGCGCTGCGCGGCGGCGGCGGAAACTTCGGCGTCGTCACGTCCTTCGAGTACCGCCTCCACCCGGTCGGGCCGATGATCACGGGCGGTCTCGTCATCCACCCACTCGACGCCGCGCGAGACCTCTTCCGCTTCGCGCGCGACTACCTCGCCGCGGCGTCGGACGACGTCATGCTCTTCGGCGCCCTCGTGCATACGCCCGACGGAGCCGCGAAGGTGTCGGGCGTCGCCGTCTGTCACATCGGTACCGCGGAGGAGGCGCAGACCGAGCTCGGGCCCCTGCTCGAGTTCGGCTCGCCGCTGGACGTCCAGGTCGGGCCGATGCCCTACAGCGCGATCAACCAGATGCTGGACGCGAGCTTCCAGCCGGGATTCCTGAACTACTGGAAGTCGAGCTTCGTTCGTGAGCTCTCCGACGAGGCGATCGACGCCTTCGTCGACGCGTACGAGCGCTGTCCCTCGCCGACGTCGTTCGCCGGGTTCGAGCCGTTCCGGGGGGAGGTCTCACGCGTGCCGCTCGAGGCGACCGCGGTCCCGCATCGCGAGCCGGCGGTCAACGTCCTCTTCGCCTCGATCTGGGCCGACCCGGCCGCAACGGACGAGAACGTCGCCTGGGCCCGGGAGTCGCACGCCTCGCTCGAGCCGTTCACGTCCGGGCTCCGGTACGTCAATTACATGGGCGAGGACGACCTCGGGGACGATCCCGCACGATCCGCGTACGGCCCCCATTACGAGCGGCTCGTAGAGATCAAGCGAAAGTACGACCCCAACAACCTCTTCCGGCTCAACCAGAACATCCGGCCGGGCTCTTAACCAACTCTTCGAAACCGCTTACGAACTTCTGCAGCCCCTGTTACGGCGGGCTTAGCCGGCGCTGGTCGACTGACGGGCGTCAAGGCAAACCGCACGAAAGGAGCAGCAGATGAACGTCCCGTCCAAGCCCAAGCTTGCGGCCGCCGTTGTCGCGGTGGCCGCGCTCGCAGGAGGAGGAGCCGCGATCGCGGCGACCCAGGGAGCAGGCTCGCCAGGTGAGGAGAGCCAGGCGATCATCGACGACGCCGCGGCCGACCTCGGCGTGAGCTCAGCCAAGCTGACCGACGCGCTGAAGCAGGCGCTCGTCGACCGGCTCGACGATCAGGTCGCGGCCGGCACGCTCACCCAGGAGCAGGCCGACGCGATGAAGAACCGCATCGAGTCTGACGACTTCCCGATCCTCGGCGGCCTCCACGGCGGCGGGCCCGACCACCACGGCGCCTTTGCCGACCTCGACGCCGCGGCCACCTACCTCGGCGTCACGGCCGAGGAGCTCCGCACCGACCTCGACTCGGGCAAGACGCTCGCCGAGATCGCAACCGCGGACGGCAAGACCGTCGACGGGCTCGTCCAGGCGCTCGCCTCGTCCGCGAAGGAGCGGCTCGCCGCGGACGTGGAAGCCGGCCGGCTCACGCAGGCGCAGGCCGACGAGATGTCGGCCGACCTGAAGCAGCGGATCACCGACATGGTGAACGGCGAGCTGCCCGCCTTCGACGGGCCCCCGCCGGGCTTCGACGGCGCCCCGCAGAACTCCCCGACCGGTGCCGACACGGCGGCGTAGGCGCAACGAGCTAGGGTCGGGCCTCGGATCTCAGCGGGGCCCGACCGCAGCCGTCCGACAAGAGATCTGCCAATGTTTCGGCGCGACCCATTCGAGTCGAAGCAGCGAGAGGAGTGCAGGATGGCCTACCGCAAGCCGCCGTTCTTCGTACGTCACGTCTTCAATCCGATCGCGATGAAGTTCGGGATCGGGGGCACGACGACCCTCGCCGTGCGCGGTCGGAGCACGGGACAGACGCGACGTGTACCGGTCTTGGTCCTCGAGCACGACGGCAGCCGGTACCTCGTCTCGCCGCGCGGCGAGACCGACTGGGTTCGGAACCTCCGAGCCGCCGGCGAGGGCGAGCTCGAAGGCCACGGCAAGACGGAGCGGTTCCGGAGCACGGAGGTTCCTGCCCCCGATTGCAAGGCGATCCTCACGGCGTACCAAGCGAAGGCCGGCAGAGCCGTGGACTCGCACTTCAAGGCCCTTCCGGATCCGGCCGACCACCCGGTGTTTCGGATCGAGTCCCCGTAACGCCTCACGCTACGCGCTCGCTCCGTGCGTCGTCGGAGCCGGGTGCTAGCTTCTCGCGGCGGATGGCACGTTTGGCGCCAGGAGCGCGAGCATGACGAGCTGGGCACCGCTCGACGTCGCAATCGGCCTGGTACTCGTGTACTTCGTGCTGAGCCTGATCGCCTCGGTCGTGAACGAGGGGATCTCGACGGCGCTCGGCTGGCGGGCCAAGTACCTGGAGCGGTGGCTCATGAACGTGCTCGCGGACGCGAAGAACAACGACGGAGAAGATCCGGTGACGAAGTTCTTCCGGCACCCGCTCGTGTGCTCCACCCTCCCGCAGCCGAGCTCCTTGTGGGTGACGAACCGGAAGGAGCGCCGTCCCTCGTATGTCAACTGCGAAGCCTTCTCCGCCGCCGTGTTGAGCGGGCTCGACGGGGCGACGAAACTTCCGGCGACGGTGGAGGACGCGATCGAGAACCTCCCCGGGGGTCAGCTGAAGGCGGTCGCCCGCTCGCTCGTCGACGAGACGACGGCCGACGTCGAGGAGCTTCGCGCGAAGCTCGAGCGCTGGTACGACGACTCGATGGAGCGCGTCTCGGGCTGGTACAAGCGCCGCGTGCAGCTGATCCTCCTGTTCATCGGCCTCGGCCTCGCGATCGTCCTCAACGCCGACACGCTCCAGGTAGTCCAGTCGTTGTGGGCCGACAAGACGATCCGCGCCGCCGTCGTCGCCGAGGCGGACAGCGTCTCGCAGACGGGCAGCCAGCTCGACGACCTGACCAAGGTCGCGGCCCAGGTGAAGCAGATCAAGTCGCTCGACGTCCCACTGGGCTGGCGGTTCGAGGACGGAGACCCACGCGATCTGCCGGGAAGCACACGCACCTGGTTCGGCAAGGTGATCGGCATCCTCATGACCGCTGCCGCGCTCACGCTCGGTGCGCCCTTCTGGTTCGACCTGCTCTCGAAGGTCGCTCGCGTCCGGTTCGCCGGCGCGCCGCCGCCCGAGCGCGGCGGCATTCGCATCGGAGAAGGCGAGCAACGTCGTGCCGGCCCTTCTTACCGCACGAGTGCGACCTCGGGCGAGACCACGCACCGAGCAGCGTCACGCCCGCACTCGACAGCGCCGAAGAAGCCCGCGACAGACTCCTGATCGACGCCACAACTGGGTCGAGCTGGTGCCGTATCGGTATTTCTCGAGCGGCTCGCGGTTGCGTTGCAAGACCTCGAGGCAAGGCTCCGCAGCACCGGCGCCCTCGAAGGAATGCCGTTTCCGATCGAAGCCGAGATGCTCGCGACCGCGGAGAGCTGGACGCTCGCGACACGGGCGGGCGACCTCGATCTGATGTTGTCGCCGGCCGGGACGCGGGGTACGAGGATCTGCGTCACGGGGCTCGGCGCGAGCGGATCGCCGGCGTGATCCGCTCGAAGGAGGCCGCAAACGCGAGAAGGACGCGATGCAGCTGCCGATCCTGAGGCAGACACTCGAGCGCGTCCGGGAGCTCGAGCGGGACGCGAAGCCGCTGAGTCGCGGATGGCAAGCGGGCGGCGGGGGCCGTTCACGCTCTCACCCGGTCGGCGAGTTTGCGTTCCTGACCGTTCGGTGCGGGCTCTTCCGCGCCCGCCCGCGCGACTTGGGCACAGGGCGACTAGCGCGAGTTGTGCCTCGGGCGGGAGTCGCGACGGTCTGTTACCAGCCGCAATCTACGCCCACCCGCAATCTACGTCCACATCGGGAAAGCCGGGCACGCTAACGGTGATGGCTGGATAGGTGACCTCCCAATCTCCACCGATTCGTTTTCTGGTCGTCTTGAAGGTGTGCGAAAACGTAGTGTTTGTGTTGCCGATCGCTGTCCCGTTTGCCTTGACCGTTCCGGCCGCAGGCGTTCCGGCTGAGTCGATGGCGGTGAACTTTACGTTCACGGCGCGATTGACTGGGATGGGATGGGGGGCCACGCTCACCGTCAGCAGGTTCAGGTCCGGACCGTCGGGGATGCTGCTGAGACCTCCGTCTGGAACCACTCTCACGTCAGCCCATGTCTTGCCGATTCCAAACAGCACCTGTGGCGACGTCACCCAGCGCTTGGCACCGTTTTCGATCAGATAGACCTTTGGCTTTGAATCCTCCTTGCGGAGACTGCCGTTGGGCGCATCCCAGATTCTCGTGGTGGCTGTGTCCGTCGCCGCATCGATGGCGGTCACGCGAATCCACACCTTGGGATCAGGCGTGACGTATTCCTCGCCGATGCCCAGATTCAGGTATCCGACAGGAAGATATGAGTTGCCGTTCGACCGTACTTCGTGCACCAGCACGGCGTCGCGAGGTATCGAGCGATCCCAGCCTGCGCGCCGACGAAATTCCACCGCGTACGAGCTGTTGTTCGCGCGCGCCGGTCTCGTCGAGCCCGGAGGGATCTTGGCTATCAGGTGCCCACGGTTACCGAACGGCATCTGATTCAGCGGTTGCAGGACGATCTGCTCGCTGAAATCGGCTGAGGCCGAAGACCACAAGCGATGTGCCGGCACGGCATTGAGCGCTTCGAGGTTTCTGGCATTCAAACCCACAGTCGCCTTGCCACTGGCCCCTTGGAAGGAGATATCGAACTGGAAGGTCGTGGTGGCGAAACTCATCAGATCCCAGCCATCGCCGTATTCGAAATCCGGATTGGCCGAGAACGAATGCGGCAGACTGTGACCGTGGCCCATCTCATGACAGATGAAGCCGAACTCGCACAGGCTCGGATCCTGATGAACGACGACCACACCGTTACCGGCCGCTCCGTGGTCGATCCCGTAATTCTGAATGACGAGCACGTTATTGAACGGGGCGAGGTTCACGCCGTTGGCAGCCGCGGCATCACGCCCCCACTGGACGAGCGTGCTGCGCTGTCCGGGAAACGCCAGTTGGTTGACCTCAGCCGACACGTGATTCATCTGAAACCAGCCGAAAACCTGCGATCCGGTGAGATCGAGGCTGTTGTGCGTGACCGCACGCCAGTAGTCGCATACGCCACCGGCGCCGGGTTGCGTGAAGAAGTCCTCGTAGTACTCCCGTGGTCGGGTTTCGGCTGGCCGGTCGCTATACCGACAAAGAACGATTGCCCATTTGAAGCTCCTGGCAGCCACGGCTATCTCCTCCTCATAAACGGTCAAATTCCGTTAGAGCAACTAGGGTCATGTTCTTTCACGACGACGCGCAGTTCGGGTTTCTTCCCCGAAGGTGCAAGCCTCAGCCTTCCTTGCGGTCCGCGAGATCCGCGGCCGGCAAGCCGCGGCCGTCCGGGCGTGGCCGTCCGCAGGCTTACCCCCGGGACGAAGCCGGCGCGCCCGTGCAGGCTGTAGCGAGCTCGCCGAGGAAGGCGCGCGCCTTGCCGGCAGAGACGACGGTTCCCTTGCGCTCGTAGAGCTGGAGCGCTTCCTCGACGGCGGCTCTAGCCTCAATCGGACGGCCGGACATCCGGAGCACCTCCGCGAGATCCATACAGGCGTCTCCGTGGAGCCAGAGCCAGTCGCTCGTCGCCGCGAGCTCGACGCCTTCGCATGCGAGGGCCTCCGCTTCGGCCAAGTCGCCGGAGCGGGCGAGCAGCTTTGCGCTTACGCCTCGCCACCAGATCTGGATGACGATGTCCTCGCGGGCCGCCAGCTCCTGAGCTCGGCGGCTGAACTCGCCGGCCTCCTCGTAGCGCTCCTGGTCGTAGAGCGCGGAGGCGAGGAGGCCGGCCAGGCCTGACAGGTAGGCCTTCTCGCCCGTGGGTGCCAGGGACTCGTAGTCCGCGCGCAGCTCCTGCTCTGCAGCGCGCGGATCATCGGCCAGAAGGTGTCTCTTTGCGCGCGGCGACGACAGGAACGCGGACGTCAGGCGCATGCCGAAGTCGTCGCAGATCGCCTGACCTCGCGCGCTCAGCTCCCTGGCCTCCGCGAAGCGGCCGCACGTCGCGTGCAGCCAGGCGAGAAGCTCGAGAGTGGCGGCTTCGACCTTCGGCTCGCCCGGTCCGTTCTCGAGCACGACGTCCAACCGCCGGATCGCGTCAGCGACAGGTGTCGGGCCTACTGCGATGGCGAAGACGAGCATCGAGAGGATCTCGCCTCGCTCACGAGTGTCGCCCGCACGCTCGGCGTGCGCAAGCGCCCTCTCGAGCGCCCTCTCTTCCTCGGCGCTGTGGCAGCCAATCAGATGAATGAAGCCGAGGAGCCGCCACACCCTTGCGAGTGCCCGATCGGCGCCGAGCTCCTCGAGCAGGGGGATGGCTAGCTCAGCCTCGCGACGAGCTTGCTCGGCACGCCCCTCCGGATCGGTCAAGAGCTTGAGGTACTGGTTGAGAATGCGCGCGTGTAGCTCGAGTCTTTGCTCACCGAGAACGCGGGCGCCGTCGATCACCTCGGTCAGCGCCTCGTCTGCCTTGGTGAGCTCGCCGATCTCCATCAGCGCTTCGGCCAGCTCGAGGAGGAGCTCGAACCGTGTCGGTTCGGGCTCCGGGAGGAGCGCGGCGGCCCGGCCGAGGAGGTTGACGGCGGCAGGCGAGTCACCCCGATCTGAGGCGTCGCGTCCCGCCGCGGCAAGCCGCCATGCCGCCTGGGCGGCGAGGGCGCCTGCCCGTTCGTCGAGGGGACCGAGCTCGGCGCGGTTGCGGTGGGCTTGCTCGAGGTGGTAGCCAACGACCTCGAGGTAGCTGCTTCGTTCATCCAGCCAGGCGGCGAATCGCTCGTGGAGGTCCGCGCGCGTTTCCTTGGTGGTGGCGGCGTAGGCGGCGTCTCGAATCAGGATGTGCCGGAACCGTGAGGCTTCCTCCTTCGGCAGGTCCGAGCGTTCGGGGGTGATCAGGTCCTTGTGCATGAGCGAGAGGAGGGCGACGCCTGCTCTCGGGCGAAGCTCCTCCGGACAGAGCTCCGTGACGGCACTCGCGTAGAACACCTGGCCGACGACCGCCGCACGTTCGATCACCGTCCGTTCGTCCGGGTCGAGGCGATCGAGACGGGCGATAAGGAGAGCCTGGATCGTCGGGGGAATGCGAAGTGTGGCCGCTCCTCCCTCGGAGGCATAGGCAAGCATCTGTTCGAGAAAGAGCGGGTTTCCCCCGGCTCGCTGCTTGACAAGGGCGCGAGTCTCACTCGGGAGATCGAGCCTAGGCGCGAGGTTGTCGATCAGGAGCTCGGACTCGTCGTCCGTCAGCGACTCGAGCAGGATCGAGGTCGCGTTGTGCTTCCCGCCTCCCCAGGTGGGTCGCTCTTCGAGGAGCTCGGGCCTTGCGAGGCAGAGGAGGAGGATCGGCGCCTCGCGTGTCCAATCGGCGAGGTGGTCGACGAGGTCGAGGAGGGTGGGCTCTGCCCAGTGGACGTCCTCGAAGACGAGGACGAGCGGCCGCTCCCGCGCGAGCGCTTCGAAGAGCTTGCGGAAAGCCCACGGGATTTCCTCCGCCGAGCCTGCCACAGGCACGGCGCCGATCGCGCCTCCCACACGGTCGGCCACGCGCCCGGCGTCCGCCTCGCCGCGAAGGAGCTCGACGATGCGCGCATGCAGGTCTTGGCCCACCGCCTGCCGGACCACCTCCCGCAGCGGCCAGAAAGTGACGCCGTCTCCGTAGGACAGGCAGCGGCCCGAAAGCACCGTGGCCTCCTCGGCGAGAGTCGAGACGAGCTCCTGGACAAGCCGCGACTTGCCGATGCCGCCTGGGCCAAGGACGGTGAACAGGTGGAGCGTGCGCTGCTCGGCCGCCCGGTCGAACGCCTGTCGCAGCTGCGCCAGCTCGCTCTTCCTGCCGACAAGCGGCGCCTCGACCCGGCGTGCGACGCCGGCGGCTTCTGGAACGAGCTCGAGGAGGCGCCAGGCGGATTCGCCGAACGTCTCCACGCGAACGGCGTCGCGCACGAGCCGCCGCGTCGTCTCGTCGAGAACGATCCCGCCGGGAGCAGCGAGCTGCGCGATCCCAAGCGCCAGCTCGGCCACCTCGCCGCTGAGGGGCGATCGCCCAGTGCCAGTCGCGCCCGTCACGACCTCGCCCGTGGCGATGCCAACGCGGGCAAAGACGCGAGCTCCGCTGTCGCGTTCGAGCTCGGCGGTGACGTCGGCCAATGCGTCGCGCAGCTCGATCGCCGCCCGCACGGCCCTCAGGGCCTCGTCCTCGTGCGCAGTCGGGATTCCGAAGACCGCCAGCACGCCAACGGACAAGAGACCCTCGACCGTGGCCCCGCTGCGCTCGAGCACCGGGGAAACAAGCTCGCGGTAGCGGCACTCCAGCCTCCGACGTCTCTCCGGGTCGAACCCGCGCACACCTGGTCCGCCGAGCTCGCTGACGAGGACGGTGACCACCTTCCGCACTTCGGGACCCAGCGCGGGCTCTGGGACCAGCGGCTCGGGCGCCTCCGCAGGCACGGCTGCGATCGGGGCCGGCCCCGCCTCAAGCTCTGGGTCGTGGTTCAGGATCGCCTTCTCGAGTCGCTGCAAAGCCGGGCTCGGCTCGAGGCCAAGCTCCTCGTCGAGAACGCGCCGGGCCTCCCGGTAGGCGGCAAGGGCGTCCGCTTGGCGGCCGAAGCGGTAGAGAGCAAGCATCAGCTGTGCGCGCAGGCGCTCACGCAGCGGATGCTCACGAACGAGGGCTTCGAGCTCTCCGGCGAGCTCGGCGTGCCCATCGAGGACGAGGTCGGCGTCGATCCGCTCTTCGAGCGCGACCAGGCGAAGCTCCTCGAGGCGGGCGATCTCGGCCTGGGCGAAGGCGTCATAGAGGAAGTCGGCCAGGGCAGGACCGCGCCAGAGAGCAAGCGAAGCCCGGAGCGCGTCGCGCGAACCGGCCGCGTCCCCTCGCGCGAACGCCTCCCTCCCCTCGGGCGAGGAGGCCCTCGAAGCGGTCGGAATCGAGCTCCTCCGGCTCGACCCGAAGCAGGTATCCAGAGGGCCGAGTCAGGAGTCGCTCGCCCAATGCCGGCCCGAGCGTCTTGCGAAGCCGAGACACGCGGCCGTGCAGAGCATGGATCCCGGTCTTCGGAAGCCCGTCGCTCCAAAGCTCGTCGAGCAGCCGGTCGCCCGAGACGACCTCGTTCGCGTGCAGGAGCAAAAGAGCGAGAACCGCCCGCTGCTTCGTCCCCGTCAGACGGAGCGGCCGGCCGCCGTCACGCACCTCCAGAGCGCCGAGGATTCGGAAGTCCATAGCTTCTTGTAGCACCTGACGCTAGCACGACGAGAGCGCGCCGACAGCGCGGCGAGAGGCCCACGACAGCGCCCTCCGCGAACCTCGGGCAGGAATCGAAGAGGAGGAGACGATGAAGCTCAAGAATCCATCACGGCTCGTAACGGTCATCACTGTGGCTGCGATTGCAGCCGCGACGGCAGGCGCCGGCCAAAGCTACGTCGACGTCGGAGGCGCCACCTCCGCCGTCGGCGCAGCATCCGACGCGACGAATCTCGTGCCACTCGAGAACCGCCCACTCCCTGCTTTGGCCCGGACCCAGCTGCTCGTCGGGCAGGCGCTCGAGCAGGCACCCGCCCCGATCGTGGACACATTCGACTGGGGCGACGCCGGTGTCGGCGCCGGCGTCGTCGCGGCGCTTGCGCTCATGGCCGGCGGGGCGATCGCGGTTCGCAAGCACCGCCCGCGCAGCGTTGGCTCTCTAACAAACGAAGGCGCGGAGCAGGTGTAACTCAGATTCGCCACGGCCGAGTACTCAGGGGAACATGTCTTCCGCTCGCGTGGTCGCTGTACGCTCGGGGTTGGGAACCCGCCCCTGCGCCAGCGTCACAGCTCTTGGGCGCGCGACGCACGAGGTCACGATGGTCGACGCGTACGTACAGCTCGATGACGATCTGACGATCCACTACGAGGCCTCGGGCCAGGGCGATATCGCCGTCATCTTCGTTCCCGGTTGGACGGCGACGACACGCTTCTTCGAGCACCAGTTGGCTCATTTCGCCGTTTCCGAACGGTTCAATGCAATCGCCTACGATCCGCGCGGTCAGGGGTTGTCGACCAAGACGGTCGAGGGGCATTACTACGAACAGCACGGTCGCGATCTGGGCAACTTCGTCGAGAACCTCGACCTGCAAAGGATCGTTCTCGTCGCCTGGTCATACGGTGGACTCGAGGCGCTTTCGTACCTACAGCAGTTCGGGAGCCGCAACCTCGTCGGCCTGGTGATGCTCGACATGACCCCGAAGGTGAGGGGAACCGATTTCAGCAAGGAGTGGGTCGTGTTCGGCACCAAGGACGAGGGAGATCAGGATGGCCTCTTCAAGCTCTACTCGCATGACGTCCTGACCGATCGCCAAGCGGTCAACGTCTTCCTCGCCGAGTGGATGCTCGAGAGCCCGTCGCCCGAGAACGTGAACTTCGTCCTCGACCAGACGAACAAGACCTCCGATGCGGTGGCCTCGCTCCTCAACACGAGCGCCTGGTTTCTCGACTACTCACAAGACCTGAAAGCCCTGAACGCAAAGTGCCGCTGGCCTACATCGTCCGCGAGGAGTGTGAGGGCCTCGCTAAGGAATGGGCAAGCATGAATACGCCCGCAGCGGAAGTGGTCGCTCTCGGCAAGCACATGATGTTTTGGGAGCGGCAAGAGGAATTCAACCGGATCCTCGACCGTTTCCTAATGACCGTGAAACTAGCAGAAGGTCGAGCCAAGCATGAGGAGATCCGCCGAGCCTAGGAATGGACACGCCAGCTGCTGGCGACGAGGGAGGCATCAAGCAGGACGTCTATGGGTCAATAGTTTGTCGATAACGTCCATCTAACTGGCTAAACAAGCCGATAGATCTCTCAGAGTTCTTGCCGCTATTTTCGACTCGAGTCGAGGTAACAAGCGATGTCACTTGCGCGGCGATTCACTCGCGTGCGTTGGTCATGGAGCCAGCGCGAACCTTCAGCTCTCGGCCCTGGCGCCGAGGCGGTCTCGGCCGGCCCCGCTTCGAAGCGTTCTTGTCGGCCAGCCTAGCGACGACCTGTTCGAGGGGGGTGACCTCCCGTTGAGGGGGCACGAGTCGGGCACGCCTGCGGGGCATCTTCACCAGTTGCTAACGTCTCGCCGGCAAGCAATTCAGGATGTAAAGGAGAGATCGCCATGGCACGCAAAACCGTACGCGTATCCGACCTCTCAAGCGAAGAGATCGCAGACGGCAAAGGCGCCACCGTCCGCATCACCTTCGCCGACGCACGCAAAGGCTCGATCGAACTCGACGTCACCGACCAAGAAGGCGAAGAACTCGGCCGCAAAGGACGCCGCGTCGCACGCCGCGGACGCCGCCCCGCTTCAGCAGCCTAGGCCCAGTCAAGTCTCATTGGGCTAGCGAAGGTCACACCACTCGGCTCTTCTGCCGAATCGAGAGTCCTTCGCGCCTGGCGATTCCCCGGTTCAAGGCATCTGCCCGGCTGGACTTTTCCGAGTGCCGTCATAGACTCGGTCTGTGGCGGCACTCAGCGAGGTACTGGAACTGCTCTATCGGGCGCGCGGCAGCTACCGAAGCGCGCGCGGAGTCCTCCGCCACCGAAGTGACCCCGCGTTGTGGCACGTCGCGGCACGCCGGAGGGCAGAGCGACTCCAAGAACATGGTCACGGCGGCGGCATCATCAGTTTCGGAAGCTCTGACGATGGGTCGGCAGCACAGAAACACGAGGAGGTCGCGCGCTTCTGGTACGAGCCCCCAGGACGACTGCGCGAAGAGTTCGAGACGCTCGGACCAACGCCCCATGCGCAGACAATCGTCAAAGACGGCCCGACGTGGTGGGCATACACGCCCGACTCGGGAGCGATGACAAACGCCGGCCTCCCCGACGAGCAAGCCCAGCAGGTATCGGTGGGTGGTGGCGATCGGTTCCTGCCGCTCCTCGACCCCAGCGGCTACATCGCCGCGCTCGACTTCGACGAACCGATCGAACAGACGGTCGAAATCGGCCGGCCGGCGCTGCGCGTGTGCGCGACACCACGACTCGACCACCAAACTCATTCGCATCCATACATTGAGGTCGGCGTGGACGCCTACGAGCTCTCGATCGACCGTCAACGCGGCGTCCTTCTCCGCGTAACGACGATCCTGGATCAGGCAGAGGTTTCGGCGACCTGGCTCGAAGAGCTCGCCTTCGACGAAACGTTCCCGCCCGACACCTTCGCCTTCACACCGCCGCCAGGCGAGCAAGTGCACGCAGCAGACCCCAACCCGGTCCGCACCGTCGCCCTCTCAGAAGCCACCCAACAAGCGTCGTTCCCGCTCTTCCTCATTCCCGTGCTGCCCGAAGGGCCATGGCGCATGCAAGTCAACACCTTCGCCCCACCCGGACAGCCAGCGAACCTCGATCAGGTCACGATCCTCTACTACCGCGACGACGCAACCGCCTCCCTCAACCTCAGCCAACGAGCCGCCAACCACGCCGCCAGCCAACGCGAAACCGACTGGCGAGAGCTCGAGGAAACTGAACGGAACGGACAACGATTCCAAGTCGGCAAACCCGACCTCGAACGATTCGTCCCCACCACCGTCGCGCTCGAGCGCGACCAGACGAGCATCGAACTCACATCCACAGAGCTCGACCTCGACACACTCCTCGGCCTCGCCGCTTCCCTCAAGCCAGTCGTTGACTGACCCGCGGTACCGCCGGTACCCCAAAGGCGGTCTCAGGCGGTCTTGAGCGGAGACCGAATCGTTACCCCAATGAGCTTAGGATTCGACTCAACCACACCGGATTCGGCTTGGAAAGGGAAGAGCGGGCGGCGGGGATCGAACCCGCATAACCAGCTTGGAAGGCTGGGGCTCTACCATTGAGCTACGCCCGCGGGTTGGGGCATCGTAGCCTTCTCGACGCATGCCCTCGCCCCGGAGCTTCGACTTCGCATGGCCGGAGCTGATCGCGGTCGCGGGCCTCTCGGTCGCGTACGCGCTCGGCGCGCGCCGGCACCCGCCGTCGCAGGTGCGGATCGCCTGCTTCGTCGGCTCGATGCTCCTGCTCGTCGCCGCGCTCGTGACGCCGCTCGCCACGCTGGCAAAGCACTACCTCCTCTCTGCGCACCTCGTCCAGAACGTCGTCCTGGCCGAGTGGGCGCCCGGGCTCGCCGTCGCCGGCCTCAGCGTCGGCATGGCGGTCGCGCTGACGCGAAACACGCCGATGCGGGCGCTGACGAGCCCGTTCGTCGCGCTCCCGCTCTGGCTCGTCACCTATGGCGTCTGGCACATACCCGCACCCTACGAGGCGGCCCTGCGCCACCCACCGCTCCTGGTCCTCGAGCACGCCTGCTACTTCACCGCCGGGTGTCTGTTCTGGTGGCCGCTGCTACGCGCCGAGCCCCGAGACGTCCCGAACGGCGCGAAGGCCGCGTACGTCTTCGCGGCCTTCCTCTTCGCCAGCCCGCTCGGGCTCCTCGCCGCGCTCCTGCCGAGCCCTCTCTACGACTTCTACCTCGAGGCGCCCCGCGTCGGCGGGCTCGACCCGCTCGAGGATCAGCAGCTCGCGGGGATCCTCATGGCCGGGTCAGAGTCCGTCGTCTTCTTCGCGGCTTTCGCCTTCTTCTTCACGCGCTTCCTCGCCGAGGAGTCATGACCTCCCGGGGAAGCTCTTCGCCGCGGCGCGCACGGCGTCGACGTCGAGCGTCATCTCGAGCAGCCCGACCTGGTCGTCGTAGATCGACGGGTCGATCTGCTCCTTCACGTCCTCCTCGAGGATGTGGACGACGGGGAGCCCCAACGGGACTCCTGCCAGTGGACCCACGTAAGCCGGATCGCCCATCGTCACGGTCTCGGCCGCGACCTCGATCGCCTCGAGGTCCGCAGCGCCGAGAACGACGACAACGTTGTCGGCCCCGTGCTCGTCGACCAGGGACCGGATCTTGCCCTGGTTCTCCGGGTCCATGGCGCCCGCCGCCGTTCAGACGAAGCACTCCGTCTCGACGAAGACCACCTGCGCGCCCGCGGAGCGGACGCACTCGGCGATAGCAGGGCCGGGCACGCCGTCTCGCTCGCCGAGGGCGATCACTTTTTTGCCGTCGAGCTTCATGCGGCAACACCTCCCTTCAGGGTCTCGAACGCCTGCTCGACCTGCTCTCTCGACACGTCGCCCGACAGCCGCTCGAGCTCGACGCCGTCGCGCATGAGGACGTACGTCGGCAGGCCGAACACGCGCAGGTCGCGACAGACCTGGCGGTTCTCCGCCGAGTTGACCTTCACGACGCGGACGGCGCCGCCGGCCTCCTCCTCGAGCTCGGCGATCGTCGGCATCATCGCGAGGCACGGCTGACAGCGCGGCCCCCAGAAGTCGACGAGAACGCTGCCTGCTCCCGTCAGCTCTCCGAACGTCTCGGCGGTTGCTTCGACCGGCATCCCTACTCCTTTCCGGGTTCGATCAGGATGGACATCCCGTCGGCCAGCTCCGTCATGCGACCGAGGAAGAGCGACCCCTTCGCGACGAGCATCGTCGAGCCGATCTTGCCCGAGCGAAGGGCCGCGAGGCCGTGCGGAAGCCACGGCACGGCCGAGGCGACGTGACCCTGTGTCGGCGAGAAGCCCGGCAGGCCGTGCGCCCGCTCGAAGCCGTCCATCTCCCCGCGCTCGAGCTCGCCGCGCTTGACCGCCAGCGCGCCGATCAGCCGGTAGTTGCGCTCGGGGACGTTGCCCGCGCCGGCCGGCTCGGTGATCTCGGGGTCGTGCAGCTCGGTCGAGTAGCGTTCGACGTCGAGGATCCCGCGGCCGAGGCGCGAGAGCGGCTCGACGACGAGATCCTCGAGGATCGCCTGCTGCGCCGACCCGGAGCCGACGCGGTGCCGGCCGACCGCGTCGAGGCGCATCACCGGTGCGCCCTCGCCCGGCGGGCCGACGAGAATCGCAAGGCCGGCGAGGACGTCTTCGATCACCGGCACGCCGTGGCGCAGAGCGCCGGAGAACTTCATCCCGAGCTTCGCGAGCGAGCCGCCCGCGACCACGACCATCCAGCGGTGAACGCCCGCCGAGACGAGTGACCCTGCGACGACGAGTGCGTGGATCGGGCCGGCACAAAACGCTTTGACGTCCGCCCCCGAGGCGTTCCGGCAGCCGGCCTGCTCGGCGATCGCCTTGCCGAGGTTCCCGCCGCCGCGCTGGTAGCGGTCGCCGACCGCCTCCTCGCCACAGCCGATGGCGAAGTCGACGTCGTCGGACGGGAAGCTCGTCTGGCGCAGGAGGTGCTCGAGCGCGAGCGCCCCCGTCGCCTTGCACGCGAGATTCTCGAGCAGGACGGGCGCGGCCAGGCTCTCGTCGAGGTCGTGTGCGGCGGCCATCGAGCCCGCGATCGCGCCGTTCGAGTAGAGGGGGAGCGCGCCGTTGCCGGGTGGCTCGCGGTCGAGCCTGAAGAGCTGGAACGCGTCGGCGGCGGCCATGCGCTCGTAGAGTTCGTCCTGCGCGACGAAGACGCCGTATGGGCCTTGGGCGAGCGGCTCGACGGGGTTGTGCCACCAGGGCCGCTCGATCTCCCAGAGCGCCTCGGGCCGGAGGTTGCCGACGAAGACCTGATGCGGTGGGTAGGCGAGCGCGTCCTCGTAGGAGCGCAGCGCTCCGGTGATCGCGGCAAGCAATCCATCGTCGGCGGCAAGCTCGCGAGCCGGCTTCGAGCCGTGGCGGACGAGGTCGGGAGCGTGCGCAAGCACGAGCGACGTGCCGTGGATCGCCGCGCCGCTCACTCGACACACCTCCGCGCGCGAGTTGGCCCGGTCGCCTGCCGAGCGAAGCGACGGCAGGCGTTACCCTCCCGGGTGGGACCGGGACCCACCCGGGTGGGAGTCACGCCGGCACCTCCCAGACCGTCGTCGGCTCGACGTCGGTCTCGAGCATCTCGAGCGCGCGCGCGACGATCCGGCGGCGCTCCGCCATGTCGAGGCCGAACGGGTGCGTGATCGCGGGTCCGCGCACGATCCGGTTCGCGCCGACCATCGCCCCGATCGTCGGGAGGGACGTCACGAACACGGTCGGGATGCCGGCCCGCTCGATCTCCTTCGCCAGCGTTGCCCCGCAACGCGTGCTAGTCCCTCAGGTGCCCGAGAGGATGACCGCCTGGACACCGCTCTCCTCCAGCTGAGCCGCGATCTCGCGCCCGAAGCGGGTCGCAGTGGCGACGGGAGTCCCGTTGCCCGTCGTCACGTAGAGCGTCTGGTGCAGGCTGCCGATCCGCCCGTCGCGCACGTACTCGGAGACCGCGTCGACCGGGACGATCCGGTTGGGATCCTCGTTTGCCAGCGCGACGTCGAACCCACCGTGGACGCACTCGTAGATCGCCGGGTCGAGCGACGTCTGATTCTCGAGCGGGTAGCGCAGCCAGTCGTGCGCGCGCACCGACGGAAGCCGATCCGGATTGCCGCGCGGCACGCACCCGGCCTCGCTGACCAGGGCCACGAGCGCCTGCGACAGATCAGCGACCGGCGGCGCCGGAAGCACCTGCTCGAATCCGGCGGCCACCTCCGAGCGCACGTCGCCGTCCAGCTTCGCCAGCAGGAGGTCGATCGCGCGCTCGGCGCCGGACTTCTCCGCGACGTAGTTTCGCCGGAACCCGCGCGGCAGGTAACCCTCGTCCTCGGGCGGCCCCAGCTCACGTCCCGACGCAAGCGCGGAGGCCAGCGCGGCGAGCCGCGGAAGTGCGTCGCGCATTCCGGCGACATTCACCGCAGTCGAAACGACCAGCGCCTTGCCCCGAGCGGCGCCGACGCCCGGGTTCTCCTCGTGCATCGCCGCGACCGCCGGGATCCCGAGTCGGTCCGCCGCCGCCGCGGCCACACACCCGGCGGCGTAGCCGTAGCGTCCAGAGCCGAACGCAGGCCCGGCCACCAGCAGGTCGGCCCCAGCCTCCTGGGCGAGCGCAATCAGCGTCTCGAGAGCACCGTCCTCGTGCTCGGCGAAGTAGTCGTCGCCGCAGGCGATCGTGGCAACGATCTCGACGCCCTCGAGCGCGGCCTGCAGCCCGCGGCCGGGGCCGACCGCGCCGTCGAGCCGCGTCGGCGGTGTGCCCGCTGCCTCCTCGCCCCCGAGCCCGGCGAAGAACTGATTGAGGTAGTGGACCGCCTTCACCATGTCCGCGCCGAGAGGGCGAGCTGCCCCGTCTGGCAGGTCGCGCCGAGGTAGTCCTGAACACGGATCGCCGCGGCCGCGGCCGCGGCCGTGCCGTCGACCCGCAGGTCGCCGCCGAGGACGACCTCGGGCGTCCACCCCTCGACGAGCTCCTCGCTGTTTCCCACCGACACGACGCAATCCGCCTCGGGAACCCAGTCGACGAGGGCCGGATCGGTCGAGGCGGGGTCGTTCTGCTCGGCCACGATGACGCAGGTGCCGATCCCCGCGCGCTCGCACGCCCGCACCGTGAGCATGACGTCGGTGTGCGAGTTGCCGCCCGCGTCCGTCGTCACGATCACCCCGTTTGCACCCAGCTCCTTCGCGACGGTCGCGGCTTCGTCGGCGGCGCGCTGCTTGTCGGCGGCGGTCTGCTCGTAACCGCGCATGAGCACGAGACCGGCGAAGTCGAGCCGCCTTCCGTGCTCGCGGTACAGGGCGCGTACGAGAGCGTTGCGCTGGTGGAAGATCGTCGGCACGCGCATCGACGCCCAGTGGTACTCGCCGCAGGTGACCGCCCCGTCCAGGAGCTCCGCCGGGTCGCAGGCGCGCGGCAGCCCCGCCGCGCCGGCCGGGATCCCGTAGACGTACTGGATGTAGAGCTGCCCCAGGTCGGACAGCTGGACGAGCGCGGCGACGCGCGGTAGCTCCCCGACCGGCCCGAGCTCGAAGCGCTCGACCTCGGCCGCCTCGGCATCCAGCGTCGGCTCGGCAACGAGCTCGGCGACGGTGAGCGTCACGCGTCTCACCGCGTCGTCGATGGCAACGTGGCCGGCCTCCGCCCGGGGGCGAAACGTCAGGACGACGCACGTCATCGCGCCGAACGGGCTCAGCGCGGCCCCCGGCCCCGCGAGATCGACGATTCCCTCCTGCTCGTGGAGCGGCCGCTCCTCGCCCGGGAACTCGACCGTTGCGATCACCGCGACTCCGTCGAGACGGTTCGTCCTGCCCTCACCCGCGCGCCCCTCGCGCGGGAACGCCGCCCGGCCGTCGGGCCGGATCCGCGGCTCGACCGCGTCCAGGACGTGCGTGATCCGCACCGGCTCACCCGGCCCGCAGACCGCGACGTCCACCCCGTCGAGCGCCTGCTCGCCCCCCGCGAGGAGACCGATCCGCTCCTCGTCGACGTCGAGGTACGCGGCGGAGAAGCTCGCAAGCTCCCAGGCCACTAGCCGTCGCTCCTGCGGCCGAGCAGCGACGAGATCTCGGCGGCGGTGACCGCGCAGGCCCTGCCGGCGGCGGCGAGCCGTGCCCTCGACAGCCGGTACGACGGCCCCGAGACCGACACCGCGGCAACACACCGCCCCGACGCGTCGAGGACCGGGGCGGCGGCCGCGTGCAGGCCCAGCTCCAGCTCCTCGACCGCGATCGCATAGCCACGCCTGCGGATCCGCCCGAGCTCCAACCCGAGCGCTCCGAACGAGATCACCGTCCGCCCCGTGTGCGCCGTCAGCTCCACCGGCAGCTCGCCGTCGCCGAAGGCGAGCAGCGCCTTGCCGTTCGCCGTCGCGTGCAGAGGAGCCGACCGCCCGGTCCAGTCGGTCAACCCGACGATGTGAGTCGTCTGCACCTGATGGACGTTGAGCGCCCCGTCGCCCTCGCGCACGGCGAGGTTGACGGTCTCACCCGTCTCGGCGGCCAGCCTCTCGAGCGGCCCGCGCGACAGCTCGACGAGATCGGCGCCGCGGGCTGCGAGAACGCCCAGCCGCGCCAGCTCCGGGCCGGGCGCGAAGCGCTCGCCGACGCGCCGGACGAGGCCGCGACGCTCGAGCGTCGCGAGCAGCCGAGAGGTGGTCGATCGATGTGTGCCGAGCTCGGCCGCGAGCTCGGTGGCGCCGAGCTCGGGCCTCCCCTCGTCGAACGACGCGAGGATCGCGAGGGCACGGTCGGCTGACTGCATTGTGCACATACTGCAACACCGACGCACCATGCGCAAACGACGCGCGGGGCGTCACTTCCACCGCATGGCCTGGAACGCGAATGTGAAGGGGCGCTCGTGGACGCCTGAGCGCAACGGCGCTAGGGACGGTCCGGCGAGCGGAACCCGGCGCGGATGCGAAGGAGCGCAGCCGCGAGGTCCTCGTCCGTGAGGTTCGGGTTGTAGAGCGGGCTCTCGACGGCGTAGGTGAGCAGACGCCGGCACGCGACGGCCGCCGGAGGGCTCAGACGAAGCGCGGGTGAGGACAGGTCGCGCGCGAGCGACTCGAGCTCGCGGGCGAATCTGCGCACACGTCGCCGGACGTAGTAGGCGCCTCGCGCGTCCGTGTCCCGGACGATCGACTGGATCCACCGGGCGAGCCGGCGGCGCTCCTTTGCTCCCGCAACCCTGTGGCCGAACGCGGCGACCTCGGGAATGACGTACGCCTCCGGTGCGAGCGCTAGGTCTCCGATCAGCGCGCGGCGCCCGAGCAGCGCTGCGAGAGCGACGGTCGCCTGGACGGCTGCGGCGACCTCGAGGGCGATCCCCAACCGAGTCGAGACGAGGAATGCCAGCCCGCCGGCCAGGGCCGCGACGACCGACAACGCGGCGGCCTCGCGCCACCGGCGACGCCTGTGGGCCAGACGCTCCACGGCTTCCTCGACCGCTCTCGCGTTCACGGCTGCGCCGTGTCGGACATGCCTTCGAGGGTACCGGGAGGGTGCGCGGCCGGGGGCCGGAGGAACTAGAGGTCTGATGTGTCACATCAGGCCTCTAGCTGTCCTGCCCACGGACGTTGTGAACGCGGCTGATCGGGGGTTGGCCTCCGAGTGAGCTGTGTGGCCGCGTGGTGTTGTAGTGGTGGAGCCAGTGTGGCAGAGCGGTGGCGCGGTCGCGGTGTGAGTTGTAGGTGAGTCCGTAGGCCCATTCGCGGGCCATCGTTTGGTGGAGGCGTTCGACCTTGCCGTTGGTGCGGGGCCGGTAGGGCTTGGTGGTGAGGTGACGGATCTGGTGGTGGGTGAGCAGCTGGCGGACGGCTCGGCTGCGGGTGTAGGCCCAGGCGTTGTCGGTCATCAGCCGCCGGGCGGTGATCCCGTGTGCTTGGTAGAAGGCGAGAGCGCGTTCGAGGAAACCGGTGACGGTCGTGGCCTGTTGGCCGTCGTGGATCTCGGCGTAGGCGAGCCGTGTGTGGTCGTCGACGATCGCGTGCACGACGTCGATCCCGTCGCGGTGGTGGCGGTCTTGGCTTGAGCGGTCGCCGGTGAGTGCGTGACCGGGCCGCTGGAAGCGCGCGTACTCGCTGGTGTCCATGTGCAGCAGGTCGCCTGGGCAGGGCCATTCGTAGCTGTTGGCCGGCTCGCGCAGAGGCCGTGGTGGCCTCGAAATGCCGGCCCGCTTCAACACCTTCCACACGGTCGAGTGCGCGAACCCGGTCGCGCCGGCAACCAGCCGCGGTCCCCAGCCCGTCTTGCGACGACAGGCGCAGATCACCTCGGCGAGCTCCGGCGCGAGCTGCCGCGGCGAGCGATATGGCCGGCTCGAGCGGTCAAGCAGACACGCAAGCGTCCGCCGCGCGTCTTCGCCCGCATCGAGCCACCGGTGCCACCAGCGATGAGCGATCGCAGGCGAGACGCTGAAGCAGACCGCAGCCTGCTTCAGCGACATCCCATCCTCGACTGCCCGCACCAACGCGAGCCGCCCCGCCAGTCCGAGCTTGGCGTTAGCGTGCAGATACATCCGAGCCCTCCTTCGAGAGTAAGTCCTCGCAGACCCACAGCCTCGAAGGAGGGCCGGATAGAACCCTCAGCCGTTCACAACCTGTGTAGGCACGTCATCTAGATCGCGCGAACGCGGACCGTCGCCACGGCGTAGCCCCTCTTCGTGACACGCACGATGTACGAGCCGCGCGGGAGGTCGAGCTCGACACGTCCCTGCCGACTCGTCTTGAGGATCTTCGGGCCCAGCCTCACAGCGGCGTTCCTCACCGCCTCGCCGGCATCGGTGACCGAGCACCGCACGACCTTGCCGCCGACGCAGGCGACCGTGAGCGCCGGGAGCACCTGCTGGTGCCAGTACGCAAGCGATGGCGTCGACGCGGACACGAGCAGATCGAGCGGCCCACGCGAGCCCTCGGCTGCGAGCTTCCAGAGCGTGCTCGCGCGTGGCGGCGGCCGCAGACGGACGAGCGCTCCCCACTCGGTTGCGTCGCGGTTCGAGCGCACTGCGTAGATCTGGTTTCCCTGCGAACGCCAGGCGAGCCAGAGCCGACCATCAGGCCCGGCCGCGATGGTCGGGTCGCGCACGATTCCCTGCCAGACCCGGGTCGCCCGAGCCGAGCCGTGCTCCCAGACCCACAGGCTCGACCAGGTCGGATAGCCGACGCCGAAAGCCATGTAGACGCCCGGCGCCGCGACGCGACCGGTGATCCCGACCTTCTGATCGGGAGCGACCGCGGCGGTTCTCTGCTCGTTGCCCGATCCGGGCAGATACCTCCGCTCACCCGGCGTGGGCGCGATCGACTGCGCCCACAGACCGTGCTCGTTCGTCGCGTTGGACGACCAGCCGAGCACAGCCTCGCCCGTCACCCCGTCCACCGCCACGCCCGCGTGGTACGCACAGCACGCGGTCTGCCAGGTCTGGCTTGCGACGCCGGGATCGAGACCGGCGTGGGTGCGAAGGGCGAAGTTGACCGACCAGGCGAGGAGCGCTGTGCCGTCGCGCCCGAGCGCCGCGTCGATCTGGTCGCTGGCAGACGCGTCGCTGCCGTCGGGCGTCACCTGCCCGCCGTACGTCCAGGCTGCTGCACCCGGAGCCAGGGTCGCCGCGTACGCCTCTCCGACGGCCGACCCGGGAGGGATGCCGCCCCAGATCGCGAGCAGGCCTGACGGCGTCGCCACCAGGTCGGGGCCGGAGATCGCCGCCCAGCCCGCCTGCACCACGAGCCGGCTCGGAAGCGTCTGCCCGGCCGCCGAGATCCTCCCCGAGACGAGGCTGACCCCCGAGCTCTCCTGTCTCGTCCAGACGACGTTGAGCACGCCGTCCGCGGAGCGCG
The DNA here is from genome assembly GCA_963712465.1 of uncultured Actinomycetes bacterium. Classification (GTDB taxonomy): domain Bacteria; phylum Actinomycetota; class Thermoleophilia; order Gaiellales; family Gaiellaceae; genus CAVQHY01. The sequence goes on along the minus strand of CAVQHY010000004.1, from coordinate 384,870 downwards.
CGAGGCCGATCTGATCGCTGCTGCGGACGCCGGGATCGGTGACTCGGGTCCATTGACCGGGAGGGCCGGCGGACGCCGGGCCGGCGGCGAGCGCCGCGACGATCACCCCCACAGCGATGCGGCGACCCACTGGCGGCCCAGTGTGCCGCCAGCCTGCGAGGCGCGCAAGCGCCTTCCTCCTCCCCCCTCCCGCGCGCGGTCAGCGCAGACGCGCGAACAGCGGCAGGAACGCCGCTACGACGTCCGGATCGAACTGCGTGCCCGCACCGTCGGCGAGCCGGCGGCAAGCCTCCTCGACGGGCAGCCGCTTGCGGTACGGGCGGTCGCTCGTCATGGCGTGGAACGCGTCGCAGACGAGGATGATCCTGGACTCGATCGGGATCTGCGCGCCCGAGCGCCCGTCGGGATAGCCGGCGCCGTCCCAGCGCTCGTGACAGTGACGCACGATCGGCCGCACCGCCTCGAGCTGGGCGATCGGGGAGAGGATGCGCTCGCCGAGCTCCGGATGAAGCTCGATGATCGCTCGCTCCTCGTCGTCGAGCGGCCCCGGCTTCGAGAGGATGTGCGACGGCGTACCTATCTTGCCGATGTCGTGGAAGAGGGCCCCGAGCTCGAGGCGCTTCATCGACTCCGGGTCGAGGTCGAACGTCCGTCCAACCTCGAGCGCCATGTCGGTGATCGTCCGGGCGTGTGACGACGTGTACTCGTCGCTGGCTTCGAGCGCGTTCGCAAGCGCCTCGACGGTTCCGAGGAACGTCCGCTCGAGACTCTCGAAGCTGTGCGCGCTGGTGAGAGCGAGACGCGCCTGGTTGGCGATGCCGTCGAGCAAGCGCATCCGGCGATGGAGGTGTCCGTTCGTGTCCTCGTCCGGGAGCACGGCGACGAGGCAGCCGCCACGGCCCTCGACCCGGATCGGGGCGACCGCCGCCCGCGCACGCTCGACGCGCGAGTCGATCCCGAGCCAGTCGGCCTGATCTGCGTCGACGATGTAGGGCCCGCTCTGGTCGAGGAGCCGCGTGACCGCCTCCGCCGGAACCCGGATCTCGCGCACGCGAGCCTCCTGGTCGGCGTCGAAGCCCCAGAGCGCCGCGACGACGAGATCCCTCGTCTCCGGCTCCTGCAGCCACACGGACGTTCGCGGCGTCGCGAGGATCCGGGCCGACAGCTCGACCACGCGGTCGAGCACCTCGTCTATGCCCTCCGCGAGCGCCAGCTCCCGGCCGAAGTCGAGCAGACTCCGGGCGATCTCCGCGCTCTCACGGGCGCCCTCCGCCTCGCGGCGCTGTGCTTCGTAGAGCCGCGCGTTCTCTAGCGCAACGGAGGCCTGGCCGGCGAGCACCTCGAGCAGTCGAACGTCGTCCTCGTCGAACTCGTCGACGCCGAGCTTCGACAGGACGATCACGCCGGTCGCACGCGTGCCGAACATCAGCGGCACGGCCACCATCGACTCGTCGATGTCCGGGGTGCCGGGCACCTGGACGGCGAACTCGCAGTCGAGCGCGTTGCGAAGCAGGACCGAGCGCCCGGTCGCGGCGACGCTGCCGCAGATTCCCTCGCCGAGCTTGCAGCGGAGCAGCTCCGCGCTCTCCTCGCCGTACTCGCCGAGCTCGCCGCGAAACGCGATCGGAATCACGTCATCGCCCTGGACCACGTACACACGGCAGTTGTGGTAGTCGACCAGGAGGCGGAGCTCGTTCACGATCACCTCGCCGATCCGACGCACCTCGTTGAGGCGGTTGAGCTTGCCGGCGAGGCTCTGGAGCATCTTGAGCTGAGCGAGCGAGCGCATGTCCAGCGAGCTCGACCTGCGCTTCGGCCGTTCGTTCGCGCCTTCGTCGAAGACGACGACGAGCCCGGTGCCGCGCGACTTCGCCGTCATCATCGCCGCCTCCGCGTACGCGACCAGGTCACGAGGGTTCATCGAGTGCTCCGGGCCCTGCGAGATCCCGATCGAGGCGGTGATCTTTCCAGCGGGCTCGAAGTCGGTCGCGGCGAGCCGCTCGCTCACGCGGTGGGCCAATCCCACCGCGTCGTCGGCAGAGCAGGACGGGAGGATCACGGCGAACTCCTCGCCGCCGATCCGGCAGACGACATCGGACGCCCGCACCAGGTCGGTCAGGATCTCGGCGAGCCGGCGCAGCAGCTCGTCACCGGTGCCGTGGCCGTGGACGTCGTTCACCTTCTTGAAGTCGTCGAGGTCGAGGAGGAGCAGCGCCACGGCATCGTGTGCCCGGTTGGCCCGTGCGAGCTCGGCTCGCAGCCGCTCGTGGAACGCGCGGTGATTCGCCAGGCCCGTCAGCCAGTCGGTCTGCGCCTGCCGCGCGAGTCGGGCATTGATCTGCGCGTTGTCGAGCGCCAGCGCGGCCGCGTCGCCGAAGCGTACGGCAAGCCCGAACTCCTCCTCGGAGAAGCCGACGTCGACACCGAGACGATAGATGTTGAGGGCGCCCTTGATCGAGTCGCGGGCGACGAGTGGGATCGAGATCAGGGCTTCGGGCTCGTTGTCCGGAGTTCCGGGAACGGTCAGCGATCGTGGGTCGAGATGAACCTGATTCGAGAGGACAGCCTCACGCCTCTCCACGGCCCAGCCGGTGATCCCCTCCCCGAACGCGCAGGAGTCGTTCATCACCTGCTCGGCCCAGCGGTCCCGGGCGACCACCGGGTGCAGGAGCCGGCGATGCTCGTCCGCCTGGTAGATCGCCAGGGCGTCGTACGGAACGATCTCCGCCAGCGCATCGGCGATCCGCTCCAGCAGCGCGTCGAGTGAGTGCTCGGAAAGGACGTGGTGGAAGACCTCGGCGAGCCGGCGGTACGAGTCGACGAGGTTGTCCGTGTGGTCGCGGCCGTCCGCCGCACCGATCCCGTCATGGGATTGGAGCGCTTTCAGCGGCATGGTCTCTGGTCGCGACGAGGGCGCGGTGGCGGCACGAAGACGTCGGGTCTACTCATTAAACCGCAGCATCGGTGTCCGGATCGGTGCTTCGACTCCATAGCGTGCGTTCGCCACGTCCGTCTCGAATCCCTCGATTGGGGGAACTGACAGATGTCGATGCGGCCTGGTTACAGGTCAAGGTCGACCCGTGCCGAGCCGATATGGCTCACGAACCCGTGAAGTGGCTAGTCCTCATCGCCATCGTGGCCGGGATCGGGAGCTTCGCGTTCGTCGATCACAGCCATCAGATCGACAACGAGAAGTACCTCGCCGAGATCGCCACCCAGATCGCCGGGCGACCCGTGAAGATCGACTGTCCGAGCGTATGGGCCCGTCTGGTCGCGATCGACGGCGAGTCCGGACACGTCGAGTTCGACGCCGCCGGCCAGCCGGGCGACACGGCCAAGCTCTCGGGCGAAGCGTGCGCGTCGCTGATGGAGTTCGACGACCTGGTCAAGGCCAACGCGTTCGACTGCCTCGGCGGACCGCCCGACACCTGCGAGCGCAAGGTCGAGAAGGCGGTGATCTCGGCGCATACGCTGACGCACGAGTCGTTCCATCTCCGCGGCAACCCCGACGAGGGCGTCTCCGAGTGCTACGCGATGCAGTACGACGCGTTCACGATGCAGCGCCTCGGCGCCTCGGCGACGCTCGCGCAGGCGATGGCGGCCTGGTACCAGAAGAACGTCTACCCGAATCTCCCCCGCGAGTACCACTCGTCGGGCTGCCGCGTCGGCACGACCTAATCCAACGGCGGTCCAAGGGAAACACCGGATCGTGCAGGCGGCCCCGAAGGCACCGGCTCCGCCCAATCACCCCGTGTAGCCGAGGCGATGCAGCGCGCCAGCCCCTTGCTTCCCAGAGCATGGGGGAGGCGGAGATCGACCGTCTGGTCTGAAAGAACCGTCCGAAGGATCCTCCGCCCGACCGATGTCACGCCGTCTGGCTGCTCGGCAAGCTGGCCCCGATGACTAGCTTCCCTGGCGGCGTTCTGAATCAACGAGGGATGGCGCGGAAGCTCGTCGAGACGCATCCGGCCGAAGGGGGGCCCGAACCATGACTCACGCCAACGCAGAACTTGTCCGGCGAGGGTATAAGGCGTTCGCTGAGGGCGATATCGCCAGCGTTCTCAGCGTGTTCGCCGACGACATCAGCTGGCACGTACCAGGCCGCAGCCCGCTGTCCGGCGATTACCAGGGGTGCGAGGAGGTCATGGGCTTCTTCCAGAGATCGATGGAGCTCTCGAGCGGGACCCTGCGCGTCGAGGCCGATCAGATTCTCGCCGACGACGAGCGCGTCGTCGTCCTCGCGACCGTCTCTGCAGAACGCAACGGGCATTCCTGGTCGTCCCCGGAAGTCCACGTCTGGCGTGTAGTGGATGACAAGGCCATTGAATTCCGAGAGTTTCAAGGCGATCAGCAGATCGAAGACGAGTTCTGGATGTGAAACCGCACTGGGTTCGCCGGAAGTAACGGCCGCCGGTCGGGGCTGGTACCAATGGCGTGGGCGTATGCCGACACCGCCTCTGGCGATGCGACGTGAGACGACTATCTGAGGTCAGCCGCGAACTGAGGTGCCCGCAGGAGTGATCGTTCACGTCGCCGGCAATCGGCCAACCCCCGCGTCGACGAGTATCGCTTCCCCCTCGCCCCAGATGACGTATGCGTTGCAGTCGTACGGATCGGTCAAGTGCGACCCTGCGACAAGCTCAACGCTGCCCGGCTCAGGCATCACGATCCTCCTCCCTCGGCCGCCGCGATCATACGCCGCCCAAGCGACCACTATCGTCGGCCTCTAAGCAGGGATGATCGTTTCCAATTCCGCCAACATCCGGGGCCCCATTGTTCGCTCTCGATGACGGCGAACAGGTGACGTGGTCGGTCACCGCCGGGCCCTGCGCGCTAACGCTCTCCCGTTTGCGTCGCCAGGTAGGCTCGGGCCGCTTCGTCACAGCGAGCCCGACCCAGGGGCACCCGAGGAGGAGATGGTGGAACAACGAACCGAGCCCCGCACCGGCATCCCGGCCGCCGAGCTGCACGAGCGGCGCGAAACGCTGCTCGAGCGCGTCCGGCGCGATGGCCTGTCCGGCTACGTCCTCTTCGGTGCGAACTACATCCAATACTTCACCGGCTTCTGGTTCCTCTCGAGTGAACGGCCGGTGATCTATGCCGAGAGCGTCGGCGGCGAATCTGCGGTGTTCGTGCCGGAGTTCGAGGTGGAACGCACCCGCGCCGAGACCGCCTTCGCGCGGATCGAGTCCTATCCGGAGTACCCGGGAATCGAGCACCCGATGTGGATCTTCGCGCGCGTCCTGGCCGACCTCGGGATCAGGGACGCTATCGGCGCCGACCAGGACGGCTACCCCGGCATCCTCGGCTACAAGGGGCCGGCCCTGAGCGATGCGGCGGGCGCCTCGGTCGCTCCGCTCGGCGACGCGATCGAGGGCATGATGGCGCGCAAGAGCGAGAGCGAGATCGCGCTCATCCGCGAGAGCGGGCGCTGGTGTGCGCACGCGCACCGCCTGCTGCAGGAGTACTCCCGGCCGGGCTCGACCGAGGCCGCGGCCAGCCTCCGGGCCGGCCACGAGACGACGCTCGCGATGCTGGAGGCGCTCGGCGACGCGTACGGCGGCGGGCTCTCGTCCTCGTCCGGGGCGTCCGCCGGTTACCGGGGCCAGATCGGGCTGCGCAGCTCGTGGGCGCATGCGGTCGCGCACAACATCGAGCTCCAGGCGGGCGACGTGCTCGTGACAGAGACGAGCGCGCCGATCTGGGGCTACAACGCCGAGCTCGAGCGGGCGATGATGATCGGCCCGCCGACCGACGAGATGCGGCGGCTCTTCGACCACACGGTCGCCGCACAGCGCGTCGCTTTCGACGCGATCCGGCCGGGCGCCACCTGCGCCGAAGTGGACGGCGCCGTCATGCGCTACTTCGAGCAGAACGACCTGCTCCGCTACTGGCGCCAGCACACCGGCCACGCGATCGGTCTGCGCAACCACGAAGCACCTTTCCTCGACGTCGGCGACCACACGACCCTCGAGCCGAGCATGGTCTTTACCGTCGAGCCGGGTCTCTATGAGCCGGCGATCGGCGGCTTCCGTCACTCGGACACCCTCGTCGTCACCGAGGACGGAATCGACGTCCTCACCGACTACCCGAGCGACATCGAGAGCCTCACGCTCCCGGTCTGACGCCTGCTCACGTGTGATCGAAGGCGTCGTGGAGCAGCAGAATCGCCCGGCTTGGCGCTACCGTGCCGCGTAGTCGAGCTCGAGGAAGTCGCTCACCTCCGACTGCCAGCGCTCCTCGACGAAGCGGACATGAGCTGGGTGGTTGTTGTAGCGCTCGTATCCGGAGCGATCTGCGAACTCCATCGAGATCCCAAAGCGGTAGTCATTCTTCGGGCTGACCTCGACGAGGAGCTCGAACGCCTCAACACCAGGAATAGTCGCGAGCCGCTCCGCAGCCTCCAGGAAGTCGCTCTCGCCTTCGGATCCGGCGGGATGAACGAGCGTGAATACGACGGTATGCCGAATGCGCCCCGCGTCCATCCGCAGAGACTACTCTCACGGTCTCACTGGACGACGGCGTCGATCGCGCCCAAGCGACGAGTGCCTCACATGCGGGCAGCATCCCGCGCCGGTCACGATCGCGTTGCCGCTGCAGCGTGGGGTGCACACGTCGAAGCAGCATGGCGACTCCTGTTTGCAAGCCGGTGCCGCGAGCGTGCTGTGTCAGTCGTCGCTTCGGAGCTGGCCGCGGAGAGCGCCCGCGGGGTACTTCGCATTGTGGACGTTGACGTAGTACGCACTCGGATTCTTCTTGATTGCTCCAGCGACCGCGGGCGAAGCCTTGACGCATCCCTTGGACTTGTAGGTCTTGCCGAACGGGACGACGACTGGGCCCGCCACGCCCGCGCGCCCCTTGTGGATGTGCGCTGCAACGAGCGTGCCCACCTTGGACGCTTTGATCTCCCAGCACACCATCGTGCCCGTGATCTTGACCTCTGCAGTGCCCGTCCCGTCCGGGTCACCCTTTGGCACTTCCACCGCGCCACTCAAGGTTGCGTGTAGCGAATTCCCGCCCTTCTGGAGCGCGCCGCTCGCACCTGCCACAGAGATCAAAGCGATCGCGGCACCCACGATGACCAGCTTGAACGTCATGGTGTTCCTTCCGATCGAGAGTCACCGAGTAATACGGGGCAAAGCGTCGGACCGGATTGCCGGCAACCCGTGATCGTCACCGTGCCCGCCAAGCATTCCCCAACAATGGGATTGAGGGCCGCGAGGGGCCGCGTGCTCCCGGGGACGGCGCAAGCCCGCCAAGGTCGACCTCCGCGCCAAATTCCTCTCACCCTTGCGCGTTATCACGGCCCGACGGTGAGGAGGCTCGCAACCGTCGCCCCGCCTCGGCCGTCCGAGCGGGACACTCCCCCGTGCGAGGTTCGAAGACGAAGGCAGGTGTCCGGACCGTCGCGGTTCTGAAGGCTGGCAGTGGCAAGGGCGGTAGCCACGCGTTCCGCAATCGCGGCACGATCTCGGAGACGCATGCGTACCCTGACGCGCCGCCGAGCTGGCAAGGTGATCTTCGTTCGGAATCGAGGCCCGAAATGAGGAAGGACGTTCGCGAGTTCATCCGCCGGCTTGAGTCTGCCGGCCTCACCGTCGAGTCGACGCCCGGGCACTACCACGTCCTGCGCGACGGCAAGCCGCTACGGAAGCAGAATGGGATGCCCTTCACGCTACCGTTCTCACCCGACACGATCCGGTGGCGCAGAGCGGCAATCGTTGAGCTGCGCAAGCTCGGCATCGACCTCCGGCGATGAGTCGGCGATCAGGCGCTGGCGTAGCCATCGGCGCCACGAGTGACGAGGCATTCAGGCCCCTCCGCTGCGACGAGCTCATCCGGCACCCTGACTTCAGCGCAACCCCGTGCGATCGCGGTGCTGCAGGTGGTCCAGCGACCGACGGTCGCGTTCAAGGGCCGCGCACGACCGTGACCTTCTCGCCGAGGGGCCACTCCTTGACGAAGTTCTCGCGTCCTTCCACTCGCAGCGAGACGCGAACGGTCTTCTCGGTTCGATCGATCGCCCCGACTACCTTCGCCTCGACTTCCCCTCCCAGCTCGGGAAGGTCGATCAGGATGACGTCACCCATCTCGAGCCGCTGCACGATGTACTCCATCGCCATCGGCCGAGTGTAGATCGTGCTGCCCGCAAACGGGCGGCTTGCAGAGAACTTTGTCTGCCTTGGCCGCAGGTGCGCAACATCCTGAACCGGCGCTGGGCTCACGCTCGCGCAGCCCCACCCGAGGTTCGATTCGGGCATCGAGTTCCCGCCTCACGAAGACGCGCCAGTGGGGCCCGGGATCATGAGAGCGAGACCTACACTCACGAACTACCCCAACGGGTGTGACGGTCGAGCGCGTGGCGACGGATATTGAGCGAAGCGTGAAGTGGAACGAGGGGCCACTAAGCTACGCAGAGATCGCCGTTCTCGACTACAGGTCGATCCTCGGCGGAGAAGCGGTGTCCGCGGCCTACGGCGACGGACACGACGACATCGTCGGGCTCCTCGAAAAGTGGGCCGCCCACGACGGGGTCGACCTCTACACCGGGGCGAGAAACGACGTCGGCGACCAGCTGTGGGCGCACGACCCCGTACCACCCTGGGCGCGAGAACGAGACACCGCCGGCTCGACAGAACTCCACGTTTCCGTCGCGTAGTTCGAGGCCACACGTAGCGGACGGGTAGGGAGAGTGTCTTTCGTGCGTCGGACTCCGGCTCGGCGGGGGTACCTCTCGGCGGGCTAAGCGGGAGTTGGGGGGTCGTCAGCTCGGTCGTATTGTGGCTCAACCATGCGGGTTTGATGACAACTGGGCAACCACCAGTCGAGCGATATTCCGGCTGGTTTCCGGGAGATCCGGCGGGGTTTGGGCAGAAGAACGGGACTTGTGCCCAAACGGCCACCGCTGGGCCGTGGTCGCGATCTAGAGACGACTTGCCCGCGGAATGGGAGCCCCGGCGCGGGCCGTGTCCCCCACTCGCGCCAAGGCTCGTGTTCCAGTGTCGCTCGCGAGGGACCGACGCATCGGAGATCCAGCGCGAGTAGTAGGTCAGTTTGGACGCTAGGCTTTCGTCCCGCCCATCGAGAGGGGTACCCATGCCTGAGAGCGGGCTGCCGATCCGGGTCTACAAGGAACACGATACGTGGCACGTCGATTACGGCGAAGGCGTGACGCAAGACCACGACAGCCGAGAGGAGGCCGAGTCGGCTGCCGACGCGGTCGCGCAGGCCGAAGAACGCACCGTGGTCGTTGAGGAATAGCGACCCGGTCCTCGGACAAGTACGGCCCAACGCTGTAGGCACGCTGCATTCTCGCGGTGGACGAACAGGTCAATCACGTCGCCGACGGAGGGTTCGCCGTCGTCTCGGGTGTCGCGGACGCTTAGAGGTCGGAGCTCGATGGTCGGCTCGGCGCTTCGCAAATCCGGAGGAGACGCGTAGCGCGATCGGCCGTACGTCGTGCGCGCAGCTGATCGGCGGTGTCGGCTTGAAGCCGATGGCGTCCCGCCCGCCGGGGCATTGGCCGCGGGAGAAGGTGGGAGAAACGAGCTCAAGCAAGTGCCGGCGTCGGTTATCGGCACGAAAGCCGAGATTACTGCGAGTCGGTCGAGTAGATCGGTGCGGTGCACCCTTCGACGTAGTGCACGTAGGCGCCCTCGTCGACGATGATCAGCGTCCGCCGAACTGGCCCATGTTCTCCGCGTTGATGCGGAAGTAGGCCTGGAGTGGCACGAGCTTGTCCCAGGTGTTCTTGTGTCGGCCGGCAGGTCCTCCCCGGAGTTCGCCTGCTCGGCGACGGGCTTGAACCCTCCCGCTCCCCGCCGTCGCCCGCCGGACGAAGACGGCGGCCGGGAATCGCAGCTATGCTGGCTCTAGCGCGTTGGCTAGTCTTTTGAAGCCGCCGAGGCTTTGCACCTTCCTCTTCGACTCTCACGCCCGGCCTGAGCGCAGCAGGGAGTTCGTTCGGACTCTTCTGCCCTGATCGGAACAGAAGGAGCATCACATGCATGCGACCATTCGCCGCTACGACGGTGTCGACCAGAATCGCTCGGCCGAGTTGACCCGCAAGGTCGACGAGACCCTCGTCCCGAAGCTGGAGAAGCTGTCCGGGTTCGCGGGCTACTGGCTTGTCGATTCCGGCAACGGCGTCTTCAGCTCGCTCAGCCTCTTCGAGACTCCCGAGCAGGGCAAGGAGTCGACGAAGGTCGTCTCCACCTGGATCCGGGACGAGAAGCTCGAGACGACGATCCCCAACGAGCCCAAGATCACGAGCGGCCAGGTCGTCGCTCACAGCGACCGCGTCATGGTCGCGTAGCTCGACCGCACCGCATTCACAGGAGGGCTCGGCTTGCCGGGCCCTCCTTTCGTTGGGCGGACTGGCTGACAAGTACCAAGCCCACCGCCTGATCCTCGTCCTCGGCGTCTTCGGCATCGTGATTTCCAAGAAGCGCCTGCGACATAAGCGGCTCCGATCCGTTCCGAAGCTGGGCGACGGCGGCCGGCGCAACCCGCGAGAACGGCCGACCGTCAAATCAGCGAGGGATGTGCAGGGTTGTGATCACGGGAGTCGGCGCCGTCACGCCGCTTGGCAACGACGCGAAGAGGACGTGGGAGGCGTTGGTGGCCGGCAAGAGTGGCGTCGACTTCATCCAGGCGTTCGATCCGACCGCGTTCCCGGTGAAGATCGCAGCCGAGGTCAGGGACTACGACCCGACGGGTGTCGCCTCGCCGAAGGACGTCCGCAAGCTCGAGCGTAACGTCCTGTTCGCGCTCTCGGCCGCCAAGGAGGCACTCGCCGACGCGGGCGGCAACGACTATCGGCCCGAGCGGGTCGGCGTCGTCCTCGGTAGCTGTATCGGCGGCGTTAACGAGCTGACGCGCCAGTCCGACATCCTCAGGCAGCGCGGACCCGATCGGGTCTCGCCAAGCTTCCTCGCCAATATCCTCGTCGACTCCGCGAGCGGTCAGCTTGCGATCGAGCTCGGGATCCGCGGCCCGAACTACGCCGTTGTGTCCGCTTGCGCTACCGGCTCGCACGCGATCGGCGAGGCCACAGAGTTGATCCGGCGCGGCGAAGCGGACGCTGTGCTCGCCGGCGGGACCGAGAGCGCCATCCATCCGCTCATCCTGGCGGGCTTCTGCTCGATGCGCGCGCTTGTCGCAGAGAACGGGGATCCGTCGCGGGCCTGCCGGCCCTTCGACTCGACGCGGGCGGGCTTCGTGATGGGCGAGGGCGCCGGGGTGGTGATGCTCGAAGAGCTCGAATCCGCAAAGCGGCGAGGCGCAACGATCTACGCCGAGGTGCTCGGCTCTGGTGCCTCCAACGACGCCCACCACATGCTGCAGCCCGACCCGAACGCGCTGGGCGTGGCCGAGATGATCCACTCGGCACTCGCGCGCGCAGGGGTGGCGCCCGAGCGGGTCGATTACATCAACGCGCACGGAACCGCCACACCGCTCGGCGACGCGGCCGAGACGAAGGCGATCAAGGACGTCTTCGGCGATCACGCCTACAAGCTCGCCGTCTCGTCGACGAAGTCGATGACGGGCCACCTCTTCGGCGCGGCGGGGGCGTGCGAGGCGATCTTCTCAGCGCTCGCGATCCACCACCAGGTAATCCCACCGACGATCAACTACCGCAACCCCGATCCGGTCTGTGACCTCGACTACGTCCCGAACGAGGCGCGCGAGGCACAGATCGACGTCGCGCTCTCCAACGCGATGGGCCTGGGCGGCCACAACGGCTGCGTTCTGCTCGGCCGGATGGATTAGCCGCACGGCTTTCCCACTGACCAAAGGGAAACCGGGCGCCGAGCTTTGCGCCCGATGGCTAGGACCACCGATCCGAAGACTGAGCCGCCAGTGATCGGTCGCCGCAGCCTCAGGAGGGTGGACGCGATTCGAACGGTCGCCGTGAGTGGAGGAAACTCTTCTCGTTCTATCCGGGCGTGTTATTGGGCGTTGGGCATCGGCAGCCGACACTTCCACGGAGGATGGTCCCCCCTACTCGCCTTGCGCTGCGTCTTCTCCTCTGCTTGGCGTTCGGGCTCGCTGGCGCGGGGGCCGCCGTCTCGGCGGTTGGACCGACGAGCGGCGAGACGGCGCTGGGGACGGCGAGCGTTGACGCTCGCCCCGCGCTTGGGCGGGGCCGGATCGATGTCTATGTGCCGATCGTCGACTGGGGTGTCCGGAGTCGTCCCTACGGGGCCCCGGTCGGGCTCGACCTGGAGGTCAGGGCGCTTGACCGCGGGTCGATCATGGGCGCGCTTCGCTCGGCGGCGGACGCGGACCGTGAGTTGGGGCGAGTCAGGACGGACGTTGGCAGAATCGTCCATCGCGAGCTACGAAGGTCGCTTGTCATCGCTCTCGCCGGCGGCGCTCTTGGAGGACTCTTCGCCGGCGCGCTCCTTGCCGCTTTCGGCCGTCGTCGCTGGCTTGTGACCGGAACCGCCTGCGGCCTCGCCGCGGCGGCTGTGGTGACCGGCGTCTCGGCTGCGACGATTTCCGGGCTCGGCGAAGACGCCTTCCGCGAGCCGGTCTTCTACGCCCGCGGTGGTGAGCTGCCGAAGCTGCTCGCCTTCTCGGAGCAGCTTGGCCAGACGACCGAGCGCTACACAGACTCCTACGAGCAGGCGCTGGCCGGACTCGAGCAGCTCATCGCCCTCATCCAGCAGCCGCCCAAGGCTGTCCCGCTCAGCCGAAGCGCGCTGGTCGTCTCCGACCTCCACTCGAACTCGCTCGTCCTGCCGGCTCTCGCCGAGTTCGCCAGCGGCAAGACGGTCTTCTTTGTGGGCGACTTCGCCCAGCTCGGCACAGAGCACGAGCAGTGGATCGTCCCACCAGTCTCCCGGTTGGGAGCGCGCGTCGTCGCGGTCTCGGGCAACCACGACTCCGGCCCGCTGATGCGCTCGCTCGCCGCCGCCGGCGCAACCGTGCTCACGAGAAACGGCCGGTTGCTCCCGGACGGGACGACCGACGGGCGGCCGCTCGCTCGGATCGACGGCCTCCTCGTCGCCGGCTACGACGATCCGCTCGAAGGGGACGGCCAGCTGTCCGGACACCATCTCCTCGAGGCCAAAGGCGAAACCCTGCAGCTGCTCGAGAACCAGTTCGTGCTCTGGTTTCGCTCGTTGCCCGAGCGTCCCGACGTCGTCCTCGTCCACCAACACGGCCTCGCCCATGCGCTCCTACGCGAGCTCGCCCCCGACGAGACGCCGCTTCTCATCCTCACCGGCCACGACCACAAGGCACACGTTGAGCGCCGTGGCCCACACGTCCTCGTCGACGGCGGCACCGCCGGCGCCGGCGGACCACTCGCGATCGGACAACAACCCGCAGGCTTCGCACAGATCCACTTCCACTCGACAAGCACACTCGCCGCCGTCGACCTGGTCGAGATCGAGCCGATCTCAGGCGCAGGAAGCGCACGCCGAATCCCGATCGCGCCTCCCATCGAGCCGACGAGCGAAGACACGATCAGCCTCGACGCAGTCGCAGCACCCCAGCCCCCGGCAAAGGGCCACGACTCGGAGCCCGCCAGCCATGTGCCTCGCGCTCGACCCGGCACCCCAACCGGCCACGACGGCTCCCCACCCGACCAGGTCCCGCTCACCGCGAGCTCGACCTCGACGACCTCCATCACCCCGGCCTCTGCCGGCTAGTCACGGTCCCACGCCCCACGTCGCGCAGACCGTTGTTTTGTGACCGCGCTTCCTCGTACCCTCGATGTCGGCTCATTCGCAGTTGATCGTGCGGGCGCCTCGTGGGCCGGGGCTGCACCGGTCGACGCCGACACCGCCGTTAAGCAGATCGAACCCGCGCCCGCCGAAAAGGAAATCGCGGCCGCGCTGACCGTAGACGGCATCCGCGCCGAGGTCGCCATAGAGCGAATCGCTTCCCGGCCCGCCGTAGACGATGTCGCGGCCACCACCTCCCGAGATCGTGTCGTCTCCGACCCCGCCGTAGACCAGGTCACTATCGCCCCCGCCACGCACGACGTCGTCGCCGCCGAGCGCGCGAATCGTGTCCCGTCCCGCGCCGCCGCAGATAACGTCGTCGTCCACCGACCCGACCAGAACATCGTTACTCGCCGTTCCCGACACGGTGCAGCCGCTGCCGGTCGGCGGCGGAGATGGCGGTGGCGGGGGTGGCGTCGGCGGTGGTACTGGCGGGCTGTTCACGGTCGTCGACTCCGAGTCACTGTTGTTGTTCGGGGCCGGGTCGCCTTGTCGTGGGCCGACCTCGGCCGTGTTCGTCGGCTTACCAGCGACGGTGGCCTTGACAACGAGTACGATCGTCGCCGCCGCGTCCTTCGCGAGTGACCCCAGGCTGCACGTGACCAGCGTCGTTCCCGAGCATGTGCCCTGGCTCGCCTCGACCGACACGAACGTCGTCCCCCCTGGCAGCGGGTCAGTCACCGTCACCCCGCTCGCAGAGTCCGGACCCTTGTTGCTGACACGCAGGACGTAGCTGATCGTATCCCCGACCTGGACCGGATCGGGGCTATCGGTCTTCGTGATCCCCAAGTCGGCGCCCGACCCACCACCAGCAACCCCCGTCCCGGTCGTCGCTAACCCCGTCGCTGTCGCGACCACAACGAGCATTCTCACCAGCCGCACCGCACCCCTCCTCATGACTACGTCCAAGTCTTCCCGGATTCCGCGCCGACAAAGCGCACCAGGGGCAATGCTTACCCATCCCTAACGATTGACCGGTTCTCGTTCCCACTGACCAAGGGATGCACGAACCGCGTCGCGCTCTCCCCGCAAGGCCACGCCTAGGCACGCTTCCGCTGGGCTCTCGACTCCGGCAACGCGACGATCCTTGCCGCGGCGGCCGAGAGCCCGGACGCCGGTCTCGCCGGAGGCGCTCGAGCTCCTCCTCCTACTCGATGCTCGCTGGCCCGAGGGCGCATAAGCGGCGAGGCGTTGGACTTTGCCTACCCGCGGGAGACGAGGGTCGCGAGCGAGCGCTTCATCGTCGCCACCAGGAGGCTCACTAGTTACGACCTAGCCAAAAGTATAGGCTGGCCACGGTCTGCGGTCGCGGCGAGGCCCCGGGGGGGCCGCATCCCTGGGGCCTCGACTGTTTCCGCAGCCTGGCAGCCGGGTTGTCCGTGGCAGGATGCCTCGGCCCGTTTCCGGATGGACTCGGCCCCCCAGAGGCACGCGCGTAAGGACTTCGTAAATGCTTGTGCCGGCGGGTGACGGTGTCGAGCGAGGTGGGTAACCCTTCTGTGAGCCCTGGCGCGCGTGGACCTGGGAAGGGACGCGGCTCGCGCTGGGGCTCTTGCTCTCCCCCTGGTCGAGCTCCGACGGCCGCGTCGGGGCTCGGCCACGAGCTCTGTCAGCCTTGCGCTGCTCGCTTTGTCCCGCCTCCCCCGTTCGGGGGACTTACAGCGGCCAGGCCTTCACATCTTCATTACAGCTTCATAGGCTGGATCAGGCGGGGCCGGGCTCTTGGCCTGGGACCCCCCGACCTGGCGATTCGCTCCGAGGGAGCTGACCCCCAAGCAGCCTCGGATCGCAGGGTTCGGTCCCGCGCTACCTCGGCTTCGGCAGCCGCGTGAGCCAGCCGCGACAACAGACGGGCAGATTACCGGCGCGAACTACGTCGTTACCGCAGGACGGGCAGATCGTCGTGATCGAGCAGTCTTGCTTCGCCTGCGGGCGAGGCTTTTGTGATCGGTCATCCGGCACGCCGTCACCGTAGCGCGAAAACCTGGTTGGCTGACCAGACCAGCCCGGCGCCCACCAACGACAAAACGGGGCCACCGCTACTGCCGGGAGGTGGCCGGCGTCGGGTTCGGAGAAGCGCAAGAGGTGCTAGCTCTGCTCGCGCTGCTCACCGGGGAGCGGCGAGCGTAGGCCGCGCAGGCGCTCGCCGACCTCATCACCCTATCGCCGCGGGATGGTGCCCGCGTGCGAGGCACTCGTCGCCTGGTCGTGATCGACGGCTACCGGCTGAGTCGTCGCCGTTCCCGCCGGGCCTCTTCTGCGAGCAGCGCGGCGAGCGGGTCGGAGCCCGGCACGGCGCCGCTGACATCCTTCCGACGGGTTTTTCGGGTTTTGGGCACCAGATTCGAGCCGGTGCCCAATCGACGACTCCCTGCTTGCGGGCAGGGGGTCGCGCTGAGGAGGCCTCTCCGGGCCGCTTCCTCGTGGGTGGGCCATGACAGGGGTCTGATCCCATGTGCCATTCTGGCGTCCTGGCTGTCACTTCCGATTTCGACTTGATCGTCGTCGGCGGGGGCATCGCCGGCGCGTCGTTCGCGACGGCGTTGGCACGCGAGGGCGCGAGCGTGTTGGTGGTAGAGCGCGAGCGGCTCCACCGTGATCGGGTTCGAGGCGAGGTGATCGCTCCCTGGGGGTGCACGGAGGCGAAGCGACTCGGGCTGTTCGACTTGCTGCTCGATGGGTGCGGCCGGGAGGTCCCGAAGCTCGTCTACCACCTCGAACGCGTCGCCAGCCCGCCGATCGACCTGCGTGGGGCCCAGCCGCACCTCGAGCCATCCCTCGCCTTCCGTCATCCGGAGATGCAGGAGGTCCTGATCGCCGAGGCCGCGTCGGCAGGGGCGACGGTGTGGCGCCCGGCGAAGCTGGCCGCGCTGACACCGGGCGACGCCCCCGCCGCGGAGATCGCCGTCAACGGCGCGGTCCGGACCGTGCGGGCTCGACTGATCGTCGGTGCGGACGGGCGGGACTCGCAGGTTGCCCATCTCGCCGGCTTCGAGCGGCTCCGCGATCCGGACGAGCTGCTTGCAGCGGGGCTCCTCGTACGGGGTGAGATGGATACGGAGGGAGCGATGCACTACATGTTCGGTCCCGAACCAGGGCGCGCCGCCGCCGTGTGCGAGGTCGCTTCCGGCTTCTTTCGGCTCTACCTCTTTCACCACACCGACGCCACCCCGCGGAGGCTGTCGGGGAATCGCGACGTCGAAGCCGCGTTCGCCTACCTTCGTGACTCGGGCGTCCCGGGCGAGTGGCTAGTCGGCGCGCAGCTGCACGGTCCGCTTGCGACGTTCGACGGCGCCCACAAGTGGGTCGTCCGGCCCTACCGGGACGGCGTCGTTCTCGTCGGCGACGCGGCGGGTGCGAGCGACCCGACATGGGGGAGTGGCCTCGGGCGCACGCTGCGCGACGTCCGCCTCCTCCGCGAAGCACTGATAGCGGAGCCGGACTGGGAGCGTGCCGCGGACGCGTACGCCGAGCAGCATGACGACTTCTGGGAAAGGCTTCACGACGTCGAGCGCCTCACCGCCTCGGCCCTGATGTCGGTCGGTCCCGACGGGGCCGACCGACGCGCGCGAGCCTTCGAGATCCTCGAGCAGGTACCAGAGCTCGAGACCTGGACGTATGGCCCGGAGGCACGCTGCGACGATGCGATCCGCGCGCAACTGCTCGCCGGCGTTTGACGCAGCCTCGCCAGCCGCAGCCGAGCCGAAGCCGGCGGGCGCGCGTCGCGAGCGTCTCAAGTCGGTTCGCGAACAGGCCTCGTCGGCCCTCGGAGAGGTACGAGGCGGCAGCTCCCCTCGCGCGACCCCGATGGGGTCCTATCCGCGAGCGATTTCGAGCCTCTTCGCGCCCTCCAGCCGCATGTTCCGGCAAACGGCGAAGAAGGCATCGACATCGTGGAGCCGGGCGAAGATGTTGACGGCAATCGGCCCCTCTGGCATCGAAGGCGTCGCGTCGAGATCGTAGAACCAGCAGACCTCCGAATAATCGTCCGCGATGCCGTATCCCGAGCCTTTCTGGACCGTTAGAAAGCCGACATCGCCCGGCCCGACGAGCGTCGTCGAGTGCTCGCGCGGTGGCGCGAGCAGGATGGGAAGGACGAGGTAGACCTCGCTTCCCGAATAGATGCCGTGGCGCGCGAGGCCGGAAGCGGGCAGCGCGGCCAACACCGCGCGGCACGTCTCGGGTGCTTCCTCGCGAAGTAGCCGCGCCGACGCGGCGACCCCCTCATCGAGAAAGCGGAAGACGATCTCGTCCTGCACCGGGGCACTGCTTACCACGGCGCGGCGCCTCAAGCCAACTGAGATCCGCCGACAATGACCGCAACGACGATCAACGCTCTCACCTCCGGGAGAGCCTCGCACTCCTCGGGGGGCCAAGCGGAAGCCCTAGTTCGCGCTCGGCTCGACCTCGACCTCGACCACTTCGAGCACCCCGGCGTCGGCGGGCTCGTCGCGGTCCGGTCGCGCCCTAATTGGTCCGCTCGGGCGCCCAGGCCGCACCGCCGCGCGCGTTGCGCGCCAGCCTCAGGGGCTGCCCGCTCCCGTCGGCGTTCATCACGTACAGCCCGCCGACGAGCCGACCGCTCCTGTTGAAGGCGATTCCCCGCCCGTCCGGCGACCAGAGAGGTCGCTCTTGGCCGGGTACCACAGGCGCGTGCAGGCGCTGACCGCGCTTCGCGAGAGCCTACGGGTCGAATCGGCAGGCAGCAGGCCGTGGCATGGATCTGTACCGCTCCGGGTCGGCACGAGTTGACCCAAGCTCGGCCGGGGCGCGCTCGTCGGAGCATTCCGCGGGGCTTGGCGTTCGGGACGCTCAGGTGACAAGTGCCGTCCTATGATATCATTGTGATATGGAAATAAATCGTAGTGATGTCAGAGTGAGCTTTCCCCTCCGCCTCCCGGCTTACTTGCGGACGAAGCTGGAGCGGGTGGCCCGCGAGTCTCATCGATCGCTCAACGGGGAGATCGTCTTTCGGCTCGAACGATCGATCCGAGAGGAGAAGAGGGAGTCATGAGCGCTTCGTCCCTGCCACGGCGAAATCCAGTGGCGGGAGGCCACCAGTTGAGTTCGTTCCGGGCGCGCCGCCGACAGGCGAGGCTGCGACTCGAGCGTGCGGGATCCGTGCTCGTGTGCGTCGGCCGCTCCTCACGTGGAAGGCTCGGTGTTTCGCTGGGGCTTGCGATCTTGACGACCGCGATCCTCGTCCTCGCGGGCCGCTCGCTCGTCGACTCCGGCTGGCCGCTCGCGCATGGAAACCCCGGCCTCGTCGCCGCAGCGAGCCTGCTCTTCGTGCTCGCGTATGGCTTCAAGGCCTACGGCTGGCATCGGCTTTTCAGGGCGAACGAGCGCCCCGGGCGACTTGCGCTCGCTGCCGCGGGTGGTGGCGCCTCGATCATGGGCGTCGTGCTCCCGGGCCGCTTCGACGAAATGATCCGGATCGCGATCGTGCGCCGCTACCCCGGCTGCCCGGTCGGCGTCCGCGGCCTCTGCCTCTCCCTGCTCACGCTTGGGCTGATCGACACCGTCGCGCTCTCGCCGCTCGCGACCGCGGCGGCCGCTTTCCCGGGGAACTCGCCCGCCGTCCGCGCAGGCTTCGCCGTCATCGGCATAGGCGGTGTTGTGGCGGCGGCCGTTGTCCTCGCCCTCCCGCGCCTTTCGGGGCACACCCGGCTGGCTCGCTTCCGGCTCATCCGCTGGCTGGCGCCTCGCGCGACTCCGTGGCGCGAGGCAACCCGCGCCTGGTGGCTCGTCTTTATCTCCTGGCTCATCCGGGCGACCGCGATCTTCCTGCTCCTCAGCACGTTCGGGATCGCGCTCTCCTTCCCGCTCGCCATCATGTTCATCTGCGCCGGGGCGGCCTCGGCCGCCATTCCAATCGGCCCGGCCGGCGCGGCGACACAAGTCACCGCCGGCGCAACGCTCCTCATCGTCTCCGGCGTCGAGGCGGGCCAGGCGCTCGGCTTCGCGCTCGCCGCCCAGGCGCTCCTCATCTTCGCCGGCGCCGCGATCTTCCTCGCTGCCATCGCCTGGCGCACGGGCCTTCACGCCTGGTCGTTCCGGCCCGGGCGGGCGGCGCGCCTTGCCACACCCTAACGCCGAGAAGAAAGAGGCAAGCCTGACGGCAGACTGGCAAGCGAGGGGTGGCCCTCGCAGGGTTGCGCGCCTGCCCTTCGGTATCGTTGCCGCGAGATTCATGTGAGGAGCCACAATGCGTGTATGGGACAAGCTGAGAAACGTCGGCAACCACGTCCGCAAGCTGTGGCGGCCCACGGACCCGGACAGCTACTTCCAATACAAACGGGGGCGTGAGCGCGAGCGTAAGCAGGAAGAGCAGACGCGCGAGCACGAAGAGCGCCATGATGAGCAGGAGCGTGAAGAGGTAGAGCAGGGGCGTGAGTATGAAGAGCGCTATCTGGCTGAGCGCGAAGCCGCGGAGCCGCGAACCGAGGCGCCTCGCGACGACACGAGCCCACCCAAATGAACGTGGTCGCCCCGCGTCTAATACAGACCTCAGGTCAGCGACCAGTACGCACCGAGGGCGAACACCCCGCGTATAGCGCGGCGCACACCCTGGACTACTGCGGGACCAGGAGGTACAGACAATGGCCAAGCATCTGAATATCGCCGAGTGGCACGGCAAGGATCTGGTCGACTGCGCCGGCGATAAGATCGGCAAGCTCGAAGATGTCTACGTCGACGTCGAGACTGACGAGCCGATGTTCGGCACCGTCAAGGAGGGCCTGTTCGCCCGCCACTTGACGTTCGTGCCTCTCCACGGGATCACGATCGGCCCCGACAACCTGAAGGTGGCGGTATCCAAGGAGCAGGTCCAGGACGCCCCCAACATCGAGATGCACGGCGACGAACTCTCCCAGGCAGGAGAGTCAGCCCTATATCACCACTACCAGCTCAACTACACCCCGCCCGAAACGGAGAGCGGTCGCCGGCTCGCCAGGCGCTGACGCGCCCCCCGCCAGCCGTATCGCGAGCGCGCCGTTCCGCTCGCCGCTCGTGTCGACGGCTACTCAAACGCCGATCGGGAAGGTTGGTCGACCGCCTGAATCCTTGGTGGCCGAACGCCTGCGTGACGTACTGGCCGAGCTGCGCGAATCGAGTCGGGCAGATTAGTTGCTGGCTGGCTGTCCGGTCCGCTAGCTCCCCGACAGCTCGACCAGCCTTCCTCGATTGGGGGAGGACAGCTGCTCGGTTGAGGGTCATGGTCAGGGAAGTGTTCGCAAGCGTGCGTTCTCGCTGGCTGCTTGCCTGCACGTCCGCTTGCGTGTTTGGCGTCGTCTACATGCTCGTGCTTGTGTTCGAGCGGCCGGGGCTTGGGACGGGGCATCTCTTCTATCTCGCGATCATGCTGCTTGCGATGGCTACGGGCCCGAGTACGGGCGCTGTCGGCGGCCTGCTCGCAGCTGCCCTCTATTCGGTCGGCGTGGTTGGCAACCCGCATCTGCCTCCGGCGTCTCTCGTCACGCTCGCGACGACGATCAGGCTCGTCACGTTCGTGGTGGTCGGCTTTGCCTTTGGCTGGTTCGCCACTCGTAACCGGGCGGCGTTGCTCGAACTCAAGGACCTGGCTGAGCGCGATCATCTCACCGGTCTTCTCAATTCGCGCGGCTTTGAGGAGGCGCTCGCCACTCGCATGACGACCGGTCGGGCGTTCGGACTTCTCTACGGCGACATCGACTATCTGAAGCGGATCAACGACGCGAATGGGCATGCCGAGGGCGATCGGGCGATCAGACGGGCCGCCGTCCTCCTTCAAGATTCAGTCTGCTCCGGGGACGTCGTCGCGCGGGTAGGCGGGGACGAGTTCGCCGCACTCGTCTCAACCCGATCGGAGAACGAGGCCTGGGAGCTCGTGCAACAGCTCGAGAATGCACTACACAACCAAAGAGCAGACATCACGCTCGGCTGGGCTGTCTACCCAACCGAAGCCACAGACGCCCTCGGCCTCGGCCGACTCGCCGACAAGCGCCTCTACGAGCGAAAAACGCTCAAACCCAACCGCCCGGCTTTGCGCCTCGCTACCGCCGACTAACACCAACCCCACGATCACCAGAAACCGGTGGGGGAGCCCCGGTGCACTCGCGACTGCCCGTACCAAGCCCGACTTCCAGTTTCCCCAAGATGAGAATGCCCGACTAGCACGGGAAGGTTGGGCGCCACGCCTGTGGGACTACTTCTACGTGTCGCTGACTAACTCGATCGCGTTCAGCCCAACCGACGCGATGCCACTCACGCGCCCCGCCAAAGCGTTGATGGCGGCCGGGTCTACGCTTTCTGCGATCACGATCCTTCTCGTCGCCGCACGCGCAGTCAACATCCTCTCATAGAGAGGACATCGACCTGAGTCCAGCTACTCCGGGTCGGAATCCCGATCCCACACGACGACCATCCCTCGCGTCCTCCCGGCGGACGAACAGGTCCATGGCGTCGCCGACGAGGGAAGGTTCGCCCTCACCTCGCGTATCGCGGACGCCGAAGAGGATCACCGACCTACTCCTCGGTGCCCATGTAGCGCGCCCTCTCGGCTTCGCTCATTGCTGGGAACCGTGTACGCAAAACCACCATCATCGTTACGAACCTCAGTCGGGTCTCGTCCAGTGCTCCGATCCCGGTCATGAGCTCGTCGTAGGTGCCGAGGGCCAAGAGCGCCTTGAAGTCATCGGTCGCCCTCACGGTCTCAGCAGCGAGCTCCTCCGAGAGCCCACCTTGTGGCAGATCGTCCGGCATAAAGGGGTCACGCGACTCGTCCATGACGCGCACGGTATTACCTCGATGGGCTGGGCCGGTGGGTCGACGACGACGGAGGGTTCGCCGTCGTCTCGGGTGTCGCGGACGCCGTAGAGGGTCACGGAGGGGTTGGTCGGCCGCTCTCAGCGTCCCAGCGCATGAACCAGATGCGGGGGTGCCGTCGGGTGCATCGGCATCCTCGACGACGCGGAGCCTGAACCGCTCGTAGTAGGGCACTAGCCGATGAACATTGCACTGTTCACACGGACAAGCGATCTAACTTAAGAGGAGACTCGCTTAGCGTCGGGCGTCGCGGACACCTAGTAGGTGATTCAAAAAGCCCGCAGCGCGCGGTGGTGGCTTGGGGTGTTATCTCGCTGAGGGGCCGAGTTGCACAGTACGTCATGTCGGCCGTCTGCAGAATGGACGGCTGTCGCCGGACTGTGCTCGTGCTTTGGGCCGCCGGGTGTGTGGCGATTCTGGCCGCGTCTGCGGCGAGGGCCTACGTCGTGGGGGAAGGGCAGCCCGGAGTCCTCGAGGCATGGTTCGCGCGGCGAAGTTACGCACCAGGTGACCTCGCCACGCTGCGTGTCAGTGGAGGGGCCGCCATCGTTGGGGTTCAGGTGCTGAGAGCGGGTGCGAGCGGCCAGACTGACTCGAGTTTCACCCTGATCCAGGGAGCAAGCATCACGGATGAGAAACAGGTTCGTCCGGCCCGGGACCGCGAGTTTGGCCAGGTCGGGATCAGGATCCACCACTGGCCGAGTGGCCTCTACTTCGTCCGTGTACGCGCGGGGGGCCGCTCGACGTACGCGCCGTTCGTGCTTCGCGCGCCCCGGCTCGGGTATCGGCGCGTGGCGGTCATCCTCCCGACGAACACATGGCAGGCATACAACCGACGCGACGACAACGGCGACGGTGTGGGCGATACCTGGTATGAGAGCGACACGGTCTCGTCGGTCACGCTCGGGCGTCCCTTTCTCAAACGAGGCGTGCCGCCGCATTTCCATGCCTACGACCTTGGATTTCTCCGCTGGATCGAGAGAACCGGAAGGCAGCCCGACTTCCTCTCCGACGATGACCTCGAAACGATACGAAGCGGCGACCAACTCAGCCGCGCTTACGACCTAGTCATATTTCCAGGCCACGAGGAGTACGTCACACCCCACGCCTACGACGTCGTCGAGCGGTATCGCGACCTCGGCGGCAACCTCGTGTTTCTCTCGGCAAACAACTTCTTCTATCGCGTCGAGAGGGGTGGCGACTCGATCGTGCGGACGGGGCGCTGGCGCGACGTGGGGCGCCCCGAGGCTCGTCTTGTCGGTGCAGGCTATGTCGGCTGGAATGAGAACGTCTACCCGAACAGCCCCTACGTGGTAGCAGGCGCAGAGCTCGCACCGTGGCTGTTCGAGGGAACGGGCCTCGACAACGGAGATCGGTTCGGCAGCTTCGGCATCGAGATCGACGCACTCGCCGCTGATTCGCCTCCAGGCACCGCCGTGCTCGCCCGTATCACGGACGCATTCGGAGCTGGCAGATCAGCCGAGATGACCTACTACTCCACCAGCACCGGCGCCAAGGTCTTCGCCGCCGGAGCCCTCGACTTCGGCGGCAACGCCCTACTGCCACCGGTCTCCACGATCCTCGCAAACCTCTGGCAGCGGCTAGCACAGCCTTAGTTCAGGCAGGCCGGCACCCCCAGACGGCCAAGCCCACCGTCCCACACAACGACCAATCGCTCTCCGTCCTCCCGGCGGACGAACTGGTCGATGACGTCGCCGACGAGCGAGGGTTCGCCGTCGTCTCGGGTGTCGCGAACGCCGCAGAGGCGCATCGGAAGATGCAGACTAGGCGGTTTCCTACCCTCCGCCCGTGTCGATCCCGTGGTAGGGGTGGTAGGGCGTCCTCTGGCACTCGCCCTCATAGCCCGAGCCGGAGCCCGACGGGCGCGCTTCGCGAGCGTCTCATGTCGGTTCGCGAAACAAACAATGCGCCAGCGGAAACCCCAGGCTGAATCGGATGAGCCGAGGTTGTATCAACCCGCGTCGTAGGGTTTGCCGGGCGTCCCGCCCACCATGAAGACGAGCGTTCCGGCCTCGAGAGCATCTGCCTGACGCACAACCTCGGGCGGAACGAGGAGAGGCTCCCCTTCGCCGAGTTCGACGTCTGTCCCGTCGAGCACGAACCGTGCCCGGCCCCGCACCATGTAGTACAGCTCCTCCTGGTCGCCGTACCCCAGCTCGTCGTGCTCGACGACGAGTTCTTCACCGGCGTTCGCCTCGTTGGCCGAGACACCGAAGCCGGAGATGCCCAGGGCGCCCCGATCGTCCGCCACTTCTCACCGAAGTCGGGCGCTTCGCGCCCACGTGTCCCAGTACCCGGGCGCGTGCTGGTCACCGATCTCGTCGAGCCGCGCACGCTTCCAGTCGCCCATTCGTCCTCCGATTCGCGAGTACGCAGTCTCCTGCTTCTACGCTAGCGCCGCCGCGCTAGCATCGGCGACCACGCGCTCCGCATTCTCGTGACGGACGAACAGGTCGATCACGTCGCCGACGATCGCGGCCGCGCGGGCGGCGTACGCCTGTTCGAACTTCGCGGCGGCCTGTTGCAAGAGCCGATTTACCGCCCGTTCGTCTTGGGAGTTGGCAGGAAGAGAACGAATCTCATCCAAGAGCGTGCGCCACCGCGTCTCTTCCTCGCGTGCGTCGTCAGCCAACTGCTCGAGGTCGCCCTGTCCCGCCGATGCGATCCCGCTTCCCAAGCGGCGGTCAGCTAGTCGGGACGGCCGGATTCGAACCGGCGGCCCCCTGCTCCCAAAGCAGGTGCGCTACCAGGCTGCGCTACGTCCCGTTTCCCCAGTCTAGAGGTGCTCGTCGCCGAAACGTAAGGATTTCGTTCGGGGAGGTGGAGTCGCCGTGGGTACCTGAGACACTGCGCCGATGCGTCGCGCCCTGGTGGCCCTCGCGTTCTTCGCCGTACTCGCCGCCGCTCCCACCGCGCCGGCCGCCCAATCGCCGTCTTCGCCCGCTGGAGCGACGCCGCCCGAGCGCGCGGTGCTCGCGGCGATCAACGAGGCGCGCGGGCAGGCGGGGCTGCGAAGGCTTCGGCTCGATCCCGCGCTCCAGACCGGGGCGCACGAATACGCCCGCTCGCTGCTTGCCCGCGACCTCTTCGTCCACTCCGGCCTCCCGGGCATCGCCGAGACGCTGGCCTTCGGCAGCGAAGGCGTCATGGATCCACGCGGGATCGTCCAACTCTGGCTCGCCAGCCCGCCGCACCGCGAGCTCCTGCTCTTGCATGGAGCCCGCCGCGCGGGTGTCGGACTCGCGTTCGGCCGCTTCCAGGGGCTCGACCGCACCCGTCTTGCGGTCGCCCGCATCGCACCGTAGACCCTCGGGCCAGGTCAGGCTAGCCGCTGAACAGCGTGCGCAGCTCGGCGATCCGGGCGGCCTGTAGCTCCACGCCCTCGCGCGACACGGCCCGACGGACGACGGCCGCGAGTTCCGCCGGGTTGAACGGCTTGGTGACGTAGTCGATCCCGCCGAGGTCCAGTCCCCGCACCTGATCGCGGAGGTCGGCCCGGGCGGTCAGAAAGATGATCGGGATGCCCCGTGTCTCCTCGTCGGCGAGGAGTCGCTCGGCGACCTTCCAGCCGTCGAGCACGGGCATCATCACGTCGAGCAAGATGGCATCCGGGGCTTCACGGCGCGCCACGTCCATCCCGGCAGCCCCGTCCGGCGCCTCCAGTACCTCGATCCCCTCGGCCTCGAGGTTCACCCGGCAGAGCATCCGGATCGGCGGCTCGTCATCGATCACGAGAACCCGCGTCGCGCCCACCTCCTGTGCCCCTGATGATAGGTGGTGGCGTCGCACCGCCGCGCCGACACAGGGGAGCCAGTTGATGTTTCGCCTTGTGTTTTCCTCCTTTCAAAGATGGGCCGATGGACCTATTGGCACCGGGATGAAGCGTCGTTAGCGTGCCGTGTCACTGGGCGATGCGAACCGCGGCGTGTGCCCTTGGCCACGTAAGACCGCGGTGAGCACTCTGGGAGAGCCCGCCGCACCGACCCCCCGAGCGGCGGGCCTTTCCCATTCCGGGGAAGGAAAGTGACCGGACCTGCGCGGCCGGCGAGAGGCCGTGGGTACACTCGGCGCCGAGTGGTCAAGCGCATCGTCCTCGCATCGCCGCGCGGCTACTGCGCTGGGGTCGAGCGCGCGATCGACACGGTGGAGGAGGCCCTAGACCTCTGGGGCCCGCCGATCTACGTTCGCCGCCAGATCGTCCACAACGTCCACGTCGTCCGCGATCTCGAGCGGCGCGGAGCCGTGTTCGTCGAGACCGAGGACGAGGTGCCGGCGGGCGCGCGCGTGGTCTTCTCGGCTCACGGGGTGGCGCCGAGCGTCCACGAGAACGCACAGGCACGGGGTCTCGAGACCATCGACGCCACGTGCCCGCTCGTGACGAAGGTGCACGCGGAGGCCCGCCACTTCGCGGCGCGCGGCTACACGATCTTCCTGATCGGTCACCACGGACACGACGAGGTCGAAGGCACCCTGGGCGAGGCTCCCGAGTCGATCGTGCTCGTCGAGTCGGCAGCGGATGCCGAGAGCGCCTGCCCGCCTCAGACTCTCCGGCTCGCCTACATCACCCAGACGACCCTGTCGGTGGACGACACGGCGGCCATCGTCGAGGTGCTGCGCCGGCGCTTCCCCCAGATCGAGGGGCCTCCGAAGGCCGACATCTGCTACGCGACCACCAACCGCCAGAACGCCGTCAAGGCCATGCTCGGCGAGATCGAGCTTCTACTCGTGATCGGCTCGCGAAACAGCTCGAACTCGAGGCGGCTCGTCGACGTCGCGCGTGCCGCGGGCGTCGACGCGCACCTGATCGACGACGAGCGCGAGATCGACGAGGCGTGGCTGGACGCCGTCGAGACCGTCGGCATCACTTCGGGCGCGTCCGCGCCCGAGACCCTCGTCCGCAGCGTGGTCGCGTGGTTTCGCGCGAAGGGTGTCGTGGAGATCCGTTCGCAGCGTCCCGTGCTCGAGAACGTGAGCTTCAAGCTCCCGCTCGAGGTGCGCAGCACGGCCGTCGCGTAACAGCCGGGGTTACGCCTTCTCGATCGTGAGCTCGGCCCCGATGTCGATCCGGGTCGCGAGCGTCTCGGCCTTGATCCAGTCGGCGTGCTCGAGGACGTCGCCGCCTGCGGGAAGCGTGACGACGATGCGGTCGGTGATCTCGAGACCCGAGTCCCTTCGGAGCCGCTGGATCGCGTGAATCAGGTCGTACACACGACCCTCGAGCTCGAGCTCGGGATCGAGACGGGTATCGAGCGCGACCGCCAGGCCGTCGTTCTCTGCGAGCGCCCAACCAGCGGGCGCGGCCCGTTCGACGAAGACCTCCTCCGCGGCCAGCTCGTGTCCGAGCACGGACACGCCGCCCGCGGGCAGCCGTTCGAAGCGGCCCTCGGCCAGCGCCTGCCGCACGCTCGGAAGCTCCTTGCCGAGCCTCGGCCCGAGCAGCGGCAGGTTCGGCTTGGCGCTCACCGACGCGCCCTCGATCGGCCCGAACACCACCTTCTTGACCCGCAGCTCAGCGGCGATGTCGTCGACGTGTGCCTCGGCGCCCGCGCCGGCGCCCTCGACGACGAGCCGGCGTAGTGGCTGACGATTCTTCACGCCCGCCGTCGCCCGCGCCGCCCGGCCGCACTCGACGACGCGGCGCGTCTCGGCCATCTCGTCGAGAATCGCCGCGTCCCCGGCACGATCGCCGGCGTCCGGCCAGCCGGCGAGGAAGACGCTCTCCGGGGCGTCCGGGCACGGTGGCGCGACGAGGCGCTGCCAGAGATGCTCGGCGAGAAACGGCATGATCGGCGCAACGACGCGAGTGGTCTGCACCAGCGCCGACCACAGCGTCCTGAACGCCGCCGGGTCGTCGCCGTAGAAGCGGCGTCTCGACCGGCGGATGTACCAGTTCGAGAGGTCGTCGAGGAAGCGCTCGAACGCGCGGATGACGTCGACCGTGAGGTACGCCTCGTAGCCGGCCGTCGCCTCGACGACGAGACGGCGCGTTCGCGCCTGGAGCCAGCTGTCGAGCGGGCGGAGCTCCACGTCCGGGCGTTCCTCGAGGTCACCGTAGGTCGGTGTGAAGCCCTCGATCGCCGCGTAGTCGAGGAAGAACCGCACCGAGTTCCAGAGCGTCAGGAGCTTGCGCTTGATCTCCTCGCCCGGGCCGAACCCGAACAGAAGGTTCTGGCTCGGCGGTTGGGCGCAGTACTGCCAGCGCATCACGTCCGCTCCCATGCGAGCGAACGCGTCGTCGGCATCGATCATGTTCCCCCAGGAGCCGTGCATCTCGCGGCCGTGCTCGTCGAGCATCTTCTCGTAACCGAGTACCGATCGAAACGGAGCGCGACCGATCAGCGCGACGGACATGAGCAGCTGGGAGTAGAACCACAGCCTGATCTGCTCGCGCATCTCCGAGACCCAGTCGGCCGGGAACCAGGTCTCCCAGTAGGCGTGGTCGGGAAGGTCGGCCCTCGTCAGCCCCTTCGCGGCGCCGGTCGCATAGCCCTCGTGCTTCCATTCCGGATTCTGCCAGCCGAGCGTCGAGAACGGGACGATGCCCGCGTCGAGCCACACGTCGCCGACCTCGAGGATCCGCGAGACCTCGCCGTCGCACCCCTGGCACCGGATCGGCACGTCGTCGATCCAGGGCCGGCGAAGCTCCTCGAGCTGGTCGAGCCCCCGGACGGCTCGCTCCTCGAGCTCGGCGCGCGACCCGATCACGTTCACACGCCCGCAGCCACACGGATAGAACGGGAGCGGCAGACCGTAGTAGCGGCGGCGCGAGATGTTCCAGTCGCCCATGTTCCGGAGCCAGTCGTCCATCCGCTTGCCCATGTAGGCAGGCGTCCACTCGACGGCGGCGTTCGCGTCGAGAAGCGCCCCGCGCAGGTCCGTGACCGAGATAAACCAGTCGTCGGAGATGCGGAAGATCAGGGGCGTGTGACACCGCCAGCAGAAGGGGAAGCGGTGCACCTTCTCGCCTGCCGAGACGAGCCGGCCGCGATCCGCGAGGTCCTGGACGACCTGCTCGGCCGCCTCCGCGGTGCCGAGACCGTGGAGCCAGCCGAAGCCGTCGTAGAAGCGTCCGGCCTCGTCGACCGGCTGGATCACGGCGAGGTCGTGGACGCGCGAGAGCTCGAAGTCCTCGGCGCCACAGCCGGGCGCGATGTGGACGATTCCCGTCCCCTCGTCGAGCGAGACGTCGTCCCAGGGGATGATGCGATGCTCGACACCGGCCACAGCCGGGAGGTGATCGAACGGCCCTTCGTAGGCGAGACCGACGAGCTCCTCGCCGCGGCTCGACCGAACGGCGTCGTCGTCGGGGTGGAGGGCCCGCGCCACCCAGCCGCCGTCGTCGCGGAGGATGTACTCGGCCTGCGGATTGACGGCGGCCGCGACGTTGGCCGGAAGCGTCCACGGCGTCGTCGTCCAGACCACGAGCGACTCGCCCGGCCGGTCGCGCAGCGGCAGCCGCACGTACAGCGACGGGTCGGCGCGGTCCTCGTAGTGGCCGACGAGCTCGTGCGCGGAGATCGACGTGCCGCAGCGCGGGCACCACTCGGTCGAGCGGTGGCCCTGGTAGAGCCAGCCCTGCTCGTGGACGTGGCGGAGGAACCGCCAGATGTACTCGATGTTCGTGTCGGAGAAGGTGAAGTAGTCGTTGCCCCAGTCCATCCACATGCCGAGGCGGATCGAGCCCTTCGTCAGCTCCTGCGACGACCAGACGACCACCTCGCGGCACCTGCGCGCGAACTCGGCGAGACCGTACTCCTCGATCTCGCGCTTGGAGTTGAGCCCGAGCGAACGCTCGACGCCGACCTCGATCCAGAGCCCCTGGCAGTCGAAGCCGTTCTGGTAGCGCTGGTCGAAGCCGCGCAGCGCCTTGTAGCGCTGGAAGACGTCCTTGAGCGTCCGGCCCCAGGCCGTATGCACGGCGAGGCTCTTGTTCGCCGTGACCGGGCCGTCGAAGAAGCTGAAGGTCGGGCCGCCGCGGTTGTGCTCGCGAAGCCGTTCGAAGATCCGCTGCTCCTCCCACCACGCGAGCGTCTCGAGCTCGAGGGCGGGATGATCGGGAACCGGCGGCAACGGCTCGAACACCGGGCCATTGTAGGGTTCGGCCCCGCCGGGCCTGGGATTACGAGAGGTCGCTTCATCGTTTGAAGTGATATGACAACAGCAGTGCAAGACTCCAATTTCCAGACCGAGGTAATCGAGAGCCCAACTCCCGTCATCGTCGACTTCTGGGCGGAATGGTGCGGCCCCTGCCGTGCCGTCGGCCCGGTGCTCGACAGGATCGCCGAGGAGCGATCCGACGAGGTTCGCGTCGTCAAGGTGAACGTGGACGAGCAGCCAGAGCTCGCGCGGCGCTACGGGGTCGTCTCGATCCCGACGATCATCCTCTTCAACGACGGCGAGCCCACCGCAGCCGCGGTCGGCGCGCAGCCGAAGAGCATGCTCGAGAAGTCGCTCGGGCTGGACTCCGCCTAGTAGGCCCTTGCAAGCAGGCCGGGGTAGGCCTCGAGGAAGCGCGTCGGCCCGCCGTTGGTCGGCGCAGCCGACGACGTCGGAGGCGTGTGCGTCATCGTCGCGCCAGCCAGAGCCTGAGAAACTCGGCGCCGTTGGCGAAGGCGAGCTCTTCGGGCGGCGGGAGCTCGTCGGGCGCGAACCAGCGCAACTCGGCCACGTCGTCGTCCGCCCGTGGCTCGCCGCCGAGAACACGCGCCGTCCAGCAGAGGTTAAGCGTGTGGCCGCCCTCTTCGCCGTACGTGTCCGCGATCGCCGCGATGAACTCACCCGGCTCGACGTTCAGCCCCGTCTCCTCGCGGAGCTCGCGCACGAGAGTCTCGAAGGGCTGCTCGCCCTCCTCCATGAAGCCACCCAGAGCGTCCCAGAGCCCGGCCCTCGGGTCGCCCGAGCGGCGCCCGAGCAGAACGCGTCCGGCCGCATCCTCGACCAGAGCGCAGATCGCCGGGGCGGGCTTCGCATAGACGACGAGGCCGCAGGCGCCGCAGGCCACCGATCCCGGCCGCGCGGCGAGCGCGCCCCCGCAACGTGGACAGAGCCGCCAGCCGTCGAGCTCGCTTCGCATAGCATCGGACGGTAGATGCCGCGTCATCAGCTCGCCAGCGTCCACGAGCTCGCCCGGATCGGCCTGTTCGGCTCACTCCCGGGCGAGACGCTCGCGAAGCTCGCCGAACGGATGGAGCGACAGGACGTCGCCCCGGGCGAGACGGTGCTGCGCCAGGGCACGCCGGCCGACCGGTTCTTCGTCGTCATCTCCGGGATGATGAGCATCAGGCAGGAGACGCGCGGCGAGCGGGGGACGCTCAGCCCGGGCGACTACTTCGGCGAGGTCGGTCTCGTCATGGACGTCTCCCGCACCGCAA
Source organism: uncultured Actinomycetes bacterium (assembly GCA_963712465.1). Lineage (GTDB taxonomy): Bacteria > Actinomycetota > Thermoleophilia > Gaiellales > Gaiellaceae > CAVQHY01. The sequence continues at coordinate 352,937 of CAVQHY010000004.1, read as the reverse complement.
CCGTCAGCGCGCTGACGCCGTCGACCGTGGCGAGCTGCGACCGCGCGACCTTCGACGAGTACGTCAAGCCGCTCCTCACCGGGGGCTGAGCTCGGCGAGCACGGCGTCGGAGAGCACGGGCCAGGCCTCGAGCGCCCACGGCCCGAACTCCCGGTCGGTGAGGCAGACCAGCGCGACGTCCGCGTCCGGGTCGACCCAGAGGAAGGTTCCGGCGCCGCCGAAATGACCGAACGCCCGCGGCGAGGCACGTGAGCCGGTCCAGTGGGGCACCTTGCCGTCCTTGAGCTCGAACCCGAGTCCCCAGTCGAGCGGGTCGTAGCGCCCGACCCCGGGCAGGACTCCGGCGAGCCCGCGAAACGCCACCTTCGTCGCCTCCACAACGGTTTCCGGCGCCAGCACCCGCGGTCGCAGGAGCTCCCGGCCGAACGCGAGCAGGTCGGCGAGCGGGCCGTGGAGACCGGCCGAAGGGCGCTCCACGAGCGTGGTCGAGGGCATGCCCACCGGCTCGAGCACGGCCGCGCGGAGGTAGTCGGCGAACGGCATCGCCGCCCGCTCGGCGACGATCTCGCCGAGCAGATCGAAGCCGGCGTTCGAGTAGATCCTGCGCTCGCCCGGCCGTCCGATCGGGGCCTCCCCCTCGAACGGCAGGCCGGACGCGTGGGCGAGCAGGTGCCGAACGGTCGCGCCGGGCGGACCGGCCGGCTCGTCGAGATCGACGACCCCTTCCTCCGAGGCGACGAGGACGGCGTAGGCGGTCGCCGGCTTGGTCACCGACGCCCAGCGAAACCGCCGCGAGACGTCGCCGCGGGTCACCGAGATGCCGCCGTGGATCACCCCTGCCGCCGCGTGCGGGACGCCCCAGGAATCGATCACGTCGAGTGCGCTCACGAGTGCGCTGGGTGCGACCGGCGCCGAGCGACGTCCGCCGGGACGTTCGAGCGCTAAGCGGGCGGACCGTTGTCGACGACCGAGCCGTCGGTATCGCCGTGCGTCAGCTCGTCGACGGACCCAAGCGAGCGAAGCTCGGGAGGCTCATAGCTGCGATCATCCTGCTGCTGCTCACCGTCTACGTCGGACACCTGCCCCCTCCTCTCCTCGCTCTTGCCTGCCGTGAAAGCACATGACGGACGCGACTGTACCACGCGGGGCCTACGGCCTCTCGTTCCCAGGTCTCGAGGACGCCGATGCGCTGCTGCCGGCGCTCGCGGCATGGCCGCGGGTTCGGATCGAGCGCCGCCTCGGCCGGATCGAGCGCCGACCGCGGCACCACGGCCTCCAACGCGTGGAGATCCCACTCGTCGCCGCAGGTCGCCTCGTGCTCGACCGTCGAGGGCCAACCGCGACGTTCACGACGGGATCACCTCTCTCCGACGACCAGCTCGTCCACCCGTACCTCGCCCCCGTGGGCGCCTATGTCGGCGGCTGGCTGGGGCGCGAAGCGTTCCACGCAGGCGCATTCGTGACAGGCGATCGCGCGTGGGCTGTGCTGGGCACGAGGGAAGCAGGGAAGAGCACGACTCTCGCCCGGCTCTCAGGGTGCGGCTACCCGGTTGTCACCGACGACATCCTCGTTGTCGACGGCGGCTGCGCGCTCGCCGGGCCACGCTGCCTCGACCTACGCGAGGAGACGGTCCGGCGGCTCGGCGTAGCGGCCGATGCTCGATGCGCCGGGCGCGACGGGCGGTGGCGCGTCGGACTTGCCGATATCGAGCCGGAGCCGCCTCTCGCAGGCTGGATCTTTCTCTCGTGGGGAGCTGGTCTCACGATGACCTCGCTCCGGCCGGCCGAGCGGCTGGTTCGGCTTGTACGGCATCACACTGGCGGCGCGTCAGGACACCGCGGCGCGCTGCTCGAGCTCGCGCGCCTACCCGCTTGGGAGCTCTCCCGCCCCCGCGACTGGAAGCTCCTCCCAGACGCCTGCGAGCGGATGATCGAGCTGGCGTCCCGCTGACGCGAGCCATGCGGCCTGCAACGGCATCAGGCTGTGACCGTCGGGGACGAGGGAAAGCCACACGTCTCGCAGCACCTCGGCATCGACTAGCTCGGGATCGAGGCCCAAGCCGTCCCAGCACCGCGCGAACTCGCGCCCGGGCCTCCGCAGGTAGACGTGGTGAAAGACCGCCTTCGTGTCCCGCGCGAGCAGATCGTCGGGAAGGATGTCGCCGAATACCGCCCTCATCACCGCCGTCCGATCGTCGATCCCGAGCCGTCCGAGCGCCGCCACGAACCACGGGTCCGCGAACGGGTCGACCACGTGCGTCGACGAGTCCGCGCCGAGAGCCGAGAGCGTCGCAGCGGTGGCAAGCGCCGCACGCGAGCCGGCACGCCAGACGAGGTGGCGCCCGAAGCGCACCGGCTCGTGCGAAAGGTACTCCGACTGAGCGCGGGCCAGCTCGTCAGCGGCGCGAGGCCTGAGCCACGATGGCGTGTGGACGCCCCGTAGCAGGACTTGGCGCCGCAGTGGACGGGGCGTCGCGGCGAAAGCGAGACGGCGGGCGCGGTCGCCGCGCCACCGAAACCCCCCGAGCATGCGGTCGCCGGCTGAACCGACGAGAAGAGAGCCGCCGAGCGCCTCCGCCAGCATGAGCTGAAAGAGCGGCGCGCTCGGCGGAAACAGGACACCGTGCCGCCGCAGGATATCCCTCGCAAGCGGCCCGACGACGTCGAGGTCGTCCTCGACGTCGAGCCGGATCCAGTCCGTGAGGCCGAGAAACCGGATGACGGTCTCCTGCCACCGTCGCTCGTCCGTGCCCGGGGCCTGGACGAAGCGCACCGTGATCGGAAGCGGGGGCGGAAGGCCCTCGCGCAACGCGATGCGCCCTGCGACCGCGAGCACGGCCGAGGAATCACGTCCGCCCGAGAAGCTGACGTAGCAAGGAGGCCGCTCGAGCCCGGCTCGCACCGCCCGCTCGAACGCCTCGAGCGGCGCGAGGCGGTCGCCTGCCTCGGCGACCGGGTCAGGGTCCCGCGCGCCGCCGACCATCCGACCGCAGGCGATCTCGAGCGGTGTCGGACGCAGCGACAGTGCCATCAGGGATGGCGACGCGCAAGCTCGAGGAAGCCGTCCTTGCCGGCGTCCCCATCGAGCCAGGCGTGCGCTCGGAACGCGTCACCTCGACCCCGCACGCCGATCACGATCGCGCGCGGCCGTTCGAGGTGCAGGTACCACGCCTGCCGCACGAGCGTGCGCACGAGACAGTTCCGGGTTCCGAAGCGAACCGCGACCCAGACACCGCCCTTGGCCGAGAGCGCTACGTCCGGCACGGGGGGCAGGACGATCTCGTCGAGCGATCGGATGCGCACCTGGCTCCGAGCGGCACGGACGGCGCGGAAGCCCCAGATCGCAGCGATCAGGCGCGCGTGGAGCAGGGACACGTCACGACTCCAGAAGAGCCCGACTCTCCAGAGAGCCGAGGAACCGGTCGAGATCGGCCGCCGCCGACTCGCGGTCGACGTCGAAGGCCTCGACGAGCCGCGTGACCAGCTCGTCGCGCGTCGCCCCCTCGACGAGAGCCGGCCACAGGGCGGCACCCGTGCGGTTCACCGCGAGGTACTCGGACGACCGATCGTCGAGTGCGACGACCTCGCCCTCGACCTCACGCCATTCGAGCCCCATGGACCGCAGCCTGAACCGCTCGCTCACATCTCTCCTTTCCGCGCCCGTCGCAGCGCGATGGCCGAGGGTACCACGTGCCAGGTGAGCCAAAAGGGATGCGATACGTACGCGCCGACGAGACCCCGACGCCCACGGCGGGCAAGCGGCCGCCAGAGGCGCAGCGCGCCCGGAGAAGGCGCCACGGTGCGCACGACGAGCCTCGCCCGCGGCCGGACGCCGGGCGTTCGCGTCAGCCAGTCGAGCCCGAGCGCGAGCGGCGGGGCAGCCCACGCCCTGAGCGCGACCTCGACAGTGCGATCGCGTGGAAGCGCCAGGGCGTCCGCAAGACGGCTTCCTGCCGGCACGAGCCTCAGGCCGGCGGCGAAGGCGGGCACCGCGTCCGCGCAAGTGGCGAGCTCGACCGCCCGGCTCCAGGTCTCGCGAGGCAAGCGCTCGACGGCGCGCTCGAGATCGCGGAGGGTCTTCGGTCGCAGGAAGCTGTGGTGTGCTGCGTGGAGCGAGACGACAAACGCGAGCCCCGCGTCCGACGGCACCTCGATCTCGACTCCGGCGACTATCTGCGTCACAGCCTCGCCCGCGATCAAGCCCCAGAGCTCCGACGGAGGCGCGCCGACGCCGCTGAGCGTGCGATGGACGTCCACCGAGACGTGATCGCGGCGGCGCGTCCACTCGTGTGCGTGAAGCGGCCGGTGCCCGTGGAGGTCGCGGTCGCCGACCAGGAGTTCGAAGCCGAACCGCTCGAGCACCGGCTCGGCCGCGCCGACGCCACCGGGCGGGACGAGGAGGTCGACGTCGACATACGGGCGCGGGACGCCCGGCTCGTAGAGTCGCCGCACGAGGGCAGGCCCGCGAAGGACGATGCTCCGGACGCCGCTCTCGCGCAGCGCGACCACGACCTCGGCCGTGGCCCTGTCGACCGTGAGACTGCGGGCGACAGCGCGCAGATCACGCTCGGCGGCCGGCATCGGAGCCTGATACTACTGTGACGTGGACAGGCGGCTGATCTCCTCGGGATCCCCGTACGAGCCGGTCGTCGGCTACTCGCGCGCCGTCGTCGTCGGCGACCGGATCTTCGTCTCGGGCTCGGCCGCGGTCATGCCGGACGGCGCCGACCCGCCCGCCGACGCCTACGGACAGGCGAAGCGCTGCCTCGAAATCATCGGCGCGGCGCTCGAGCAGGCCGGAGCGTCGTTTGCCGACGTCGTCCGGACGCGGACGTACCTGACTCCGGGCGCGGACTTCGACTCGGTCGGTCGCGCTCACGGCGAGGTGTTCTCGGAGATCCGGCCGGCCAACACGACCGTCGTCGTCCACGCACTCGTCGAGCCCCGCTACCTCGTCGAGATAGAGGCCGAGGCCGTTCTGTAGGCGGAGCGCGCCTCGCCGCGGTGGCCTCTCGGGTTGTCACGGTGCAGTCGCACGTACACACTGGCGCGGTGGCACGTGAGTTGATCCCGGCCTCGATCACCGGCGAAGGGTTCGCCGCTGGTGGCAGCGTGCTCGATCACCGCTTCGGCTCGACCAGGCCGTTCACGATCGGCGTCGAGGAGGAGTTCATGCTCGTCGACCCGGCGACGTTCGATCTCGTCCAGCACGTCGACAGCGTGCTCACCGAAGCGAAGGCGGGCGAGCTCGGCGAGCACGTCAACCCCGAGCTGATGCAGTCGGTCGTGGAGATCGGGACGCCGGTATGCATGAACGCCGGGGACGCCGCGACCGAGCTCGGGCGGCTTCGCGCGTACGTCGCCGGGATCGCGCGGCGCCAGGCCGTACGCGTGGGCTCGGCCGGAACCCATCCCTTCAGCCTCTTCGAGCGCCAGCGGATCACCGCGCGCGACCGCTACCGGGCGCTCGTCGACCAGCTCCAGTACGTGGCTCGGCGCGAGCTCATCTTCGGCTGCCACGTGCACGTCGGCGTCGACGGCCCCGAGAAGGCGATCCAGGTCATGAGCGCGCTGCTCGTCCACCTCGCCGACCTGCTCGCGCTGTCCGCGAGCTCGCCCTTCTGGCGTGGGCAGCCGACCGGGCTCGAGTCGAGCCGGCAGATCGTCTTCGCCGCGTTCCCGCGTTCGGGACCGCCTCCGCGCTTCCGCGACTACGAGGATTACGCAGAGGTCGTCGGCCAGCTGGAGCGGACGGGCTGCATCGCCGACTACACGCACATCTGGTGGGACGTGCGGCCACACCCCCGCCTGGGCACGATCGAGGTCCGCGTCATGGACGCGATCACACGCATCGAGCACACCGTGGCGATCGCGGCGTACGTCCAGGCTCTCGTCAAGTACTACTCGGATCTCTTCGACGAGGGCCGGCCGCTGCCCTCGTACCACCGCATCCTCGTGGCCGAGAACAAGTGGCTGGCCGCCCGCTACGGGCTGCAGGCGCCGGTGATGGATCTCGCCACCGGCCGGCGCAACCGCGTTCCCGTGGCGCAGCTCATCCGTCGCACGCTCCGCGACGTCGAGCCGCACGCCCGGGAGCTCGGCTCGGACCGCGAGCTCGACGGGATCCGCGAGATCCTCGCCGGCGGCAACGGTGCCGACCGGCAGCTTCGCGTGTTCAACGCGAATCGCGATATCGTCGAGGTGATGGAGGAGATCGCCGCCGCAACCGAGCCTCCGCTCGCGTGATCGCGGTCGGCGAGCCCGTTCCTGACGCAGAGGTCTGGCTGTCGGGCGACGAGAGCGTCTCGACCCGAACGCTCGCCGAGCAGGGCCCGTACCTCCTGCTGTTCTACCTCTACGACTGGACCGGCACCTGAACGGACGAGATGACGCTCCTGCGTGCCAGGAGGGCGGAGTTCGAAGAGCTCGGCGTTTCCGCGTACGGGATCTCCCGCGACAGCCCGTACTCGCACGTCGCCTGGCGTGAGGTGCTCGACCTCGACTTCCCACTTCTCTCCGACTGGAACGCCGAGGCGGTGCGCGGCTTCGGCGTCGGCGCCGACTTCAAGGGCATGACCGACGTGGCCGTGCGGTCGGCGTTCCTCGTCGACGGAGCGGGCATCATCCGCGGAGCGTGGAGCTACGGAGAGAACGAGGTGCCGGATTTCGGCGAGCTGCTCGCAGCCGCTCGCGCGCTCTCCGCTACTCCGGCCTGACCTTCTTCTACGCTGCGGCCGCCGTCCTCGCGACCTGGCCGGCGGTGAGGTCGTTTCCGTCCGCGTTCATCGCGGACGGAGCGCCGGGCTACGGCGAGGCAGCCGCCGGCGACCACCTGCAGAGCGTCTACCGCTTCTGGCTCCTCGGCCACCAGCTCGAGCACGGTGCGGCGCCCTGGCGCGATCCCTACAGCTTCCAGCCGCTCGTCAATCCGCAGGTCGCACTCGGCGGCTGGCCCTGGGGCGTCCCCTTCTGGCCGCTCGATGCTCTCTTCGGCCCCGTCGTCGCGTGGAACGCCCTTCTGCTCGCTGGGATCGTCGCCGCCGGTCTGCTCACGTACGGCTGGTTGCGCGCGCTCGACGCGGGCGGGGCCGCTGCCGCCGTCGGTGGGCTCGCGTTCGCGATCGCCCCGTACCGGATCCTCCAGAGCGGCGGTCACCTACTCGGCTGGATCGCGGTCCTGTTGCCGCTCTGCCTGTTTGCGATCGAGCGCTCCCGGGCAGCGGAGTCCCGGCGGTCGGCGCAGCTGTGGGGCGCGCTGGGAGCAGCGGCGCTCGTGTCCGTGCCGCTCTCGGGCCAGGTGCATCTGGCGCTCGCCGCGGTCCCGTTCGTGCTCGCGTACGCGGCAGTCCGCTTCTCGAGAACCGCGTTCGCGTGGACGCTCGCCGGCGCGGTCGCGGCGGTCGGCGTGGGGCTCGCGATCCGCTACACGGTGATCGCCGGCTCGATCGAGGCCGGTGGACGCTCGCTCGCCGAGGTCGAGCTCTTCCAGGCGTCGTGGGGCGACCTTCTCGACCGCTTCGCCGACGGGACCGCGGACGTCTTCGCCGGCGAGCGGTTCGTCTACTCGGGCTGGCTCGTGCCGCTGCTGGCAGTCGCAGGCCTCGTCTTCCTCGTCCGCCGGCGGCACTGGCTGCTCGGCGCGCTGCTGGCCATGGCCGTGCTGATTCCGGTGCTGCTCGCGCTGGGGACGAACGTGCCGCTCTACGAGCCGCTGTGGAACGCGTTGCCCCCGTTTCGCTTCCCGCGCGTCCCCGAGCGGCTCTTGCCGGTGGCGAGCCTCGCACTCGCCGGGCTCGCCGCGTTCGGCGTCGCCTGGATCCTTCGCGCCGTCGGTCCCCGTCTGGCGGCTGCCGTCGCCGCTCTCCTCGCGCTCCTCGTCTGTGCCGACCTCGCAGTTCAGCCGCTGCGCGCGAGCGAGGCCGACCCGGAGAACGCCGCCTACGCATCGCTTCCACCCGGCGGAAGGACGCTCGAGCTCCCGATCATCGAGCCGGGGATCCATTTCGGCAGCACCTACCTCTACTACGTCGCGCAGGCGGCGCGTCAGCGCCCGGGCGGCTACTCGACGCTCGCCCCCGCGCCCGCGTTCGACTACTTCTTTCACTACAACCGCCTCAACTGCGGGATCTGGCTCCCGGGCGACGAGGCCGAGCTTCGGGGCCTGGGCGTCGGCCCGGTGCTCTTCCACGCCGGGCTGTACGAGCAGGCCCACCTCCCGGGCGCGTGGTTCGCCTGGCGCGCGCTCGAGGCCCGTGGCTACCGCGCGACCGCGACCGATGGGCGGGTGACGCTGTTCGAGCGCCGACTCGGCGGGCTCGCTCCGCCGCCCGTGGCCGAGCCGGAGCACGAGAAGCTCGAGTTCTGCGAGGGCTGGCGCGGCTGGACGATGGTCGAGCGCGAGGGACCGCTCTGGCTGTATGGGGCCCACCGGGTCGAGCTCGAGCTGGCGGCGCCCGGCTCGACCAGGGCGTCCATCTGGGCGGACGGCCGGATCATTCGGACGGTCACCGTGGCCCGCCGTGAAACCGTCGCGTTCGACCTGTCGGGGGAGCGCTGGCACTCGCTCGTCCTCGACATCCCGCGCATGTTCCTGACCAATCCGCCGCAGGGGCTCACGATCGCGCGGATCCACCTCGGCTAGCGGCCCGCTCGGCTCGAGACGAAGTCGGCGAGCCGCTCGATCTCCGGGGCCGTGAGCCGCCCCTTGAAGGAAGGCATCGCCCCCTTGCCCCAGGTGACGCGCTCGATCACGAGCGCCCGCGAGGGGCTCGCATCGTCGAGGTTCGGGCCGTAGGTACCCGCGGTCTGCGCAGCGGTGAGGCTATGGCACGTCCCGCAGCCCGCCGCCAGGTAGAGCTCGCGCCCGGAGGACGGTCGCCGCGCACCCGTCGCCGCACCGCGGCTCCCGCGGGGATCGAGCCGGTACACCGGCCCGGAGATCGTCGTGAGGTAGACGCGCCCCCGCGCGTCCTGGCCGAACGACGTGATGCCCGGCCGGTAGAGGCGAAGGGAGCGCGCAGATGCCAGCTCGTCGCCCCGGGGAGCCACGGCGATCACCTCGCCGAGGCAGAGGTCTGCGTAGAGGAAGCGGCCGGTGAGCGCCGGTAGGCGTGAGTCCCTGACGACGACGCCGGCGATGACCGCGCAGTTGCCCCCCTCGCGCGCGTAGTCGAGCAGCGGCGCACGCGCGCCCGGACACAGCTCGGGGGGATACTCCGGTCTCGCCAGCGCGCCCTCGAAGCACGGCCAGCCGAGATTCGCCCCGGCGACGTTCGGCCCGGGCACGTAGTCGATCGACTCGCGCACGTACTCGCCCACGTCGCCGACCCACAGGTCCTGTGTCGTCGCGTCGACCCAGTAGCGCCACGGGTTGCGCAGGCCCTTCACCCAGGCCTCGGTCGCGCCGGTCGTCGGATCGACGCTGAGGATCTTCCCGTGCAACTCCCCGTCGCGCTGGGCGCGCAGCGGGTCGCGATTCTGCTCGAGCCCTCCGTCGCCGACCCCGAGGTGAAGCACGCCGTCGGGACCGAAGAGGAGCAGGCCTCCGTAGTGCTCGCCGAATCCGGGAACGAGAAGCACCTCGCGACGGGTGGCCGGATCGGCACGGTTCGCGCTGGCAGCGGATCGCCGGTACTCGACGACGCGCGCGTTCTCGTCGCGGTCGACGTAGTAGACGTAGAAGTTGCCGCTCGTCGCGTAGTCGGGAGCGAACGCGAGCGAGAGCAGCCCCTGCTCGCCCCCGTCCGACTTCACGAGCGCCGTGAGGTCGAGGAACGGCCGGGCGAGCACCCTGCCGTCGAGCACGACCCGGATCCTGCCCGCCTTCTCGACGACGAACAGACGACGCGTGTCGCCGGGCGGTGCGGTGACGTGAGTGGGCGCGACGAACCGGCCGATCTCTTTCAGCTCGTAGCGAAGAGGCGTGACCTTCCCCGAGTCCGCCGGGGTGCGCGCGGCCACCGCCGTGCCCGCAACCGCGACGAGCGCGAGGATCAACCCGAGACACCAGTTCTTTGCCAGAGGAGACATTCTTGCGCCTGCCCGTGAAGAACCTGTGAGCCGTCGCCGAGCAGTGCATCTCGCAGACGTTCGACCAGGTCGGCAACCGGGGCCGCCGGTCGAGGGTCGCCAGCCGCTCGACAGTCCCTCGACGTTCAAGCCGAACGGATCGGAGCGACCCCTGCTCTACATGCCCATCGCGTGGTAGCCGGAGTCGACGTAGAGGGTTGTTCCGGTCACGTTCCGGGCTGCGTCGGAGAGCAGATACGCAGCCGCGGCGCCCACGTCGTCGGCGTCGATCGCGCGGTGCAGCGGCGACTTCTCCTCGACGATCGCCTCCATCGTCGGGAAGCCCGCGATCGAGCGCGCGGCGAGCGTTCGCACCGGGCCGGCCGACACCGCGTTGATCCGGATCGACTTCGCACCGAGGTCCCAGGCGAGGTAGCGCACCGACGCGTCGAGCGCCGCCTTGGCGACCCCCATCACGTTGTAATGCGGCACGGCCCGCTCGCCGCCGAGATACGTCATCGTCAGGATCGAGCCGCCACCGGCGCTTTCCATCAGGGGCTCCGCGGCCCGGGCGCAGGCGACGAGCGAGTAGGCGCTCACGTCGAGCGCGAGCCAGAAGCGATCGCGCGGCGTGTCCACGAAGCGGCCTTCGAGGTCACGCGTGTCGGCGAAGGCAACCGAATGCACCAGCAGGTCGAGCTCGCCGTCGAAGGTCTCCGCGACCTCGCCGAAGACGCGCTCGACGTCGGCGTCGTCGCGGACGTCGCAGGCCGTGACGAGCGGGCTGGAGACGTCCGCGGCCAGGCCGCGAACCGTCTCCTCGATCCGCTCGCCCTGGTACGTGAACGCGAGCGTCGCGCCTCCGTCTGCGAGCTTCCGCGCGATCGCCCAGGCGATCGAGCGGCGGTTGGCGACACCGAGGACGAGGCCACGCTTGCCCTCGAAGGGGTTCGACATGGCCCCGGAGTGTATTTACTCTCCTGGGAGTGCGCCGCGCGCTCATCCTCTTCGGCGTTCTCGCGGCGCTCGCCTTCGTGGCTCAGGCCGTTGCCGCCCTCGAGCCGGTCCAGCGGGACTTCGGCGAGGCGCAGCTGCCCCGCGTGCACCCTGCAGGCGAGATCGCCGTGCCGGCGAGCCACACAGATCGCCGCATGCGGGCGGTCGTCCGCCTCCGAAGCGCGCCGCTCGCGGCCTGGCGGGCGCGCTCGCTGGCCACGGGCTCGCCCGGACGTCTCGACGTGCGAAGCCCCGCGTCGCGCACCTATGTCGCCGCGCTCGAGGCCGAGCAGGCTGCTGCCGCTGCCGCGATCCGCCGTGCAATCCCCTCGGCGACCGTCGGTCGTCGCTTTCGTGTCGTCCTGAACGCGCTCACCGTCGAGTTGCCGGCCCGCTCGCTCGCGCGGCTTCGCTCGCTCGCCGCGGTGACGCGCGTCTATCCGAGCCTGCGCTACACGCTGCGGCTCAACCGCAGCCCCGGGCTGATCGGTGCGACCGCGATCGAAGGGCTCACGGGCGCGCTCGGAGACGGCATCAAGATCGGGGTGATCGACGACGGCGTCGACGCCGCCAACCCGTTCTTCGCTCCGGCCGGCTACTCGTACCCGGACGGGTTCCCTCGTGGCCAGCGGCGGTTCACGACGGCCAAGGTGATCGTCGCGAGGTCATTCCGCGCGCCCGGGACGCCGAAGTCGTCGGCGCTCGCATATGACCCCGACACGAGCTTCCACGGCACGCACGTGGCCGGAATCGCCGCCGGCAACGCAGGCACGACCGCGCCGAAGGGCGCCGACCATCCCGAGATTGCCGGCCTCTCTGGCGTCGCCCCCCGCGCCTGGATTGGAAACTACCGGGTGATCAACCTGCCGACCCCGTTCGGGGACGTCGCGAACACGCCCGAGATCGTGGCTGCGCTCGAGGCGGCAGTCGGGGACGGAATGGACGTCGTCAACCTCTCTCTCGGCGGTCCCGAGACCGACCCGGTCAACGACGCCCTGGTCGAGGCTGTGGCCAACGTCTCAGCGGCGGGCGTCGTCCCCGTGATCGCGGCCGGAAACGACGCCGACACCTTCGGCTCTGGCACAGTCGGCTCGCCCGGAACCAGCCCGGAGTCGATCTCGGTCGCGGCGGTGTCCGACAGCCACGTGTTCGCTCCCTCGCTGGTCGTCGAAGGGTTTCGGGAGCTTCCCTACGCCCCGGTTGGCGGCATCCTCCCGCCCGCGAGCTGGGCGGCGAAGCCGCACGAGCTCGTCGACGTCGCAGCGTTGACGGGAACCGACGGCGTTTCGGTCGAGCCGCACCTCTGCGCGCCCGGCGGCGACCCGAACGCAGCGAAGAGCACGCTCGAAGACGACTCGCTCGAGGGAGTGATCCTGCTCGTCTCTCGCGGGCTCTGCACCTTCGACTCGAAGGCGGAGCGGGCGAAGAAGGCGGGGGCGGCGGGGCTGGTCATCGTCGACAACCGCTCGGGGGAGGCGAACGGGGCGCCCGTCGATCTCGGCTTCCCCGGGATGATGATCGCCGACCTCGATGGGGCGAGCCTCCGCGCCTATCTCGCGGGCCGCAGTGGTCGAGCGCCGGTGCTCGTCGGGCGGACGCCACTCGAGTTCGTCACCGGCCGCGGCGGGGTCGTGACGAGCTTCTCGTCCGCGGGCCCGACCGCGTTCGGCCACATGCTCAAGCCTGACCTTGCCGCGCCCGGCGGCGCAATTCTCTCCTCGACGAACCCGAGCCTGACCGACTCTCCGTTCGCCGTCTTCGACGGGACGAGCATGGCGACCCCGCACGTCGCCGGGGCTGCGGCGATCCTCGTCCAGCGCCATCCGGGCTGGACGCCGACGCAGATCAAGTCCGCGCTGACGGCGACGGCCGGGCCCGCGTGGGCAAACACGGCCCGGACTGCGGAGGCTCCGGTCACGCTCGCCGGCGGTGGCCTGGTCGACCTCGTCCACGCCGACGACCCGATGATCTTCACCTCGCCCACGTCGCTGTCGTTCGGCGACCTGAACGTGACGGACGGAGCCGTGTCGAGGAGCCTCGTCGTCGCGATCGACGATGCGGGCGGCGGCGCCGGCGAGTGGGCGATCCAGGTGCGCCCGCAGCGCTCGACGCCCGGAGCCGAGGTCAGCGTGCCCGCGGCGGTGACGGCGCCGGGATTCTTCCGCGTGACCGTGAGCGCCAACCCGGACGCGACCCCGGGCGAGAGCTCCGGCTTCGTCGTCCTCTCGCATGACGGCGTCGAGCGCCGTGTCCCGTACCTCGCGCTGGTTACGAAACCAGGCCTCGCGCTCGACCGGGCCCGCCCGCTGCGCCTCTTCCAGTCCGGGACAACCAAGCGCGGCGAGTCGCACGCGTCCCTCTATCGCTTCCCCGGGAGCCCCTTCGGGCCGCCGCCCGACTACGGCATCGCCGACCCGATGAACGAGGACGGCGCCGAGGGCCTCTACGTCATCTCACTCGACGCACCGGCGATCAACTTCGGCGTCGCCGTCGAGGCACAGTCGCCCGGCGCCCTGATCGACCCGTTCGTGCTCGGCGCTCAGGACGAAAGCGAGGTTCAGGGACTTGCGGGGACGCCGGTGAACGTCAACGGGTTCACAGACGGCTACACGTTCCGAAACGGCGCCGCTGGAGCGGAGTTCCCGCGGGTGGGGCGCTACTGGGTGTCGGTCGACTCCGGCCGGGACGAGTTCACCGGCCGAAGCTACGCGGGGAGGTACGTGATCCGGGCCTGGGTCGACGATCTCTCGCCGCCGGCCGTGCGGCTCGAGACGCGCCGCGTGCCGGCCGGGCGACCGCTCCTCGCAGCTCGCTTCGTCGATTCCGGGTCGGGGGTCGACCCGCTCACCCTCGGGATCGTCTACCGCGGCACGTTCGTCGGCGCCGCCTTCTACGACCCGATCGAAGGCCTCGCACTCTTCCCGCTCCCGCTGGAGGTTCCCAGGCTCGCCCCCGGAAAGAGGCTGATCACCCTCGTCGGCAGCGACTTCCAGGAGTCGAAGAACATCCAGACGGTCGGGGTCGATCTCTTCCCGAACACGGCCTTCGCGCAGACCAGGCTCGAGGTCGTTTCGGGCGAGACGGTCGTGAGCTGGCTGAGCCCCGCAAGCCGGGGCTGCGCCGCCGGGAGACTCCTCGTGACCGCCGGCGGGCCGAAGCGGATCTCGCAGGTGCGCTTCTTCGACGGCGACAGGAAGGTCGGCGTCGACCGCAAGGGAGAGGCCGGGATCTGGGGGGTGCCCTGGAAGCTGGGCGGCGTCGAGCGAGGGAAACACACCCTCTCGGCCCTCGCCGTCGACGCCTCCGGGCGCGAGACTCGCGCCGTGCGGACCGTTCGCGTCTGTCGGTAGCGCCGCCAGCGCAGCGGGGATGAGGTGCTTCGCCCACGACGTCTTCACGTACCCCCTCCCGGAAGGTCATCGCTTCCCGCTCGCCAAGTACCGGCTCGTGCGGCGGGGCGCGGAGGCGATCGCCGGGCTGGTCGTACACGATGCGCGCGCGGCGACCCGCCGGGAGCTCGTCCTTGCACACGAGGGCGACTACCTCGACCGCGTCGAGGCCGGAGAGCTGTCGAGGCGCGAGACGCTCGCGCTCGGGCTGCCGTGGTCGCCGGAGCTGGTCGAGCGCGGCCGGCGCTCCGTCGGCGCCACGATCCAGGCGGCCGGTGCCGCGCTCGAGGACGGCGCCGCCGCGAACCTCGGCGGCGGCACGCATCACGCCTTCCCCGACGGAGGCCGCGGCTTCTGTCTGTTCAACGACGTCGTCGTGGCAACGCGGCTCCTGCGCGCCGAGGCGCGCCTGGGACGGGTGCTCGTGATCGATCTCGACGTCCACCAGGGCGACGGGACGCACGCATCCTTTGCCGACGATCGGGATGCGTTCACGATGTCGGTCAACGGCTTTCGCAACTACCCGTTCCGGCGCATCCCGGGCGACCTGGAGGCCGACCTCCCGGACGGCGCAGGCGACGACGCCTACCTCGCAGTCGTCGGGCGGCTGCTCCCGGAGGCGCTCGAGCGGTCACGACCCGAGCTCTGCTTCTACGTCGCCGGCGCCGATCCCTTCGCCGGCGATCGACTCGGGCGGCTGGCGCTCACGCAGGCGGGGCTCGCCGCCCGCGACGCCCTCGTACGGGACGCGCTCGCCGTCGCCGGCGTTCCCGCCTGCGTGACGCTTGCCGGCGGCTACGCCGAGCCGATCGAGGACACCGTCGAGATCAACCTGAGTACCCTGCGCGTATTCGCGTCGCGGTCGTAACGGGAGGGTCGAGCGGCATCGGCGCCGCGCTCGCGCGGACGCTGAGCACACGAGGCTGGCACTGCGTGTTGCTCGCGCGCGGACGAGATCGTCTCGAGCGTGTCGCCGCTGAGATCAGAGGCGAGGCTGAGGTCTGCGACGTCGCCGAACGCGACGACGTCGCGAGGGCCGCAGCAGCCGTCGGCGAGCGCCACGCGGCCGTCAACCTGCTGGTCAACAATGCAGGTGTGCCCGCCCGAGTCGGCTTCCTCGACGCTTCCGAGGCGTGGATCGAGGAGGTCACCCGGATCAACTACCTTGGCGGAGTCTGGTGCCTGCGCGCGTTCCTCCCGCTGCTCGAGGCGGGCGCGCCTGCGACCGTCGTCAACGTCGCCTCGGTCGCGGGAACGGTGTCGCTCGGCCCCGCCGGCCCGTATACGGCCGCCAAGCACGCCCAGCTCGCGTTCTCGCGCAGCGTCGCCGCGGAGCTCGCGCCGCGCCGAATCCGGGTGGTCTCGGTCAACCCCGCCTTCACGGAGACCCCGGGGTTTCCGCAGGATCGGCTCACCGCCCGCGGCGGGTGGAGGAAGAGGCTCGTGATGACCCCGGAGCGCGTGGCCGCCGCGATCGTACGAGCCGTAGAGCGTGACCAGACCGAGGTCTTCGTCCCCGGCGGCTACAGGGCCGTCGCCGCCCTGCAGGGCCTGGCGCCGGGCTCGCTCACGCGCCTCTACGCCAATCGGATCGCCCGGAGGGTCCGGTGACGCGCGTCGGAGCCGGGCTCTCGACCGCTCCGGACGCCGCGGAAGCGGCCGCCGAAGCGGCCGGCGCGGCGCGGGCGGGGCTGGTGGGCGACGAGGCGGATCTCGTCTTCCTCTTCCTCTCGCAGTCGCACCGTGACGGCGTCGAGGCGGCAGCCGAGGCGGTCGGCGTCGAGCTCGCGCCGGCGCATCTGGTGGGCTGCGTGGCCCAGGGGATCGTCGGGGGCGAGCGAGAGGTGGAGGACGGCCCCGCAGCCGCCGTGTGGGCGGCCTCGCTCCCGGGCGCCCGGATCACGAGCTTTCACGCGTTCGCCGACGACGAAGGCGCGGTCTGCGGGTTCCCCGACGTCACCGAGCCCGATTTCGTCGCCCTCCTCGTCGATCCGTTCACGTTCCCCGCCAGCCCGTTCCTCGAGGCGCTGAACGACGAGCGGCCCGGCCTGCCCGTCGTGGGCGGGCTCGCGGTCGGGGGAGCCGAGCCCGGCGGCCGCACGCTCGTCCTGGGAACCGGGGTTCACGGCGAGGGAGCCGTCGGCGCAGTCGTCGAGGGCGCGCCGGTCCGAACGATCGTCTCCCAGGGATGCGCGCCGATCGGCCACGATGCCGTCGTCACCCGGGCGGACGAGAACATCGTCTTCGAGCTCGCCGGCGTGCCGGCGCTCGAGCGCCTCCGTCACGAGATCGGCGCGCTCTCCCCCGAGCAGCAGGCGCTCGCCGCCCGCGGGCTCCTCGCGGGCCTCGTGATC
Organism: uncultured Actinomycetes bacterium; assembly: GCA_963712465.1. Lineage (GTDB taxonomy): Bacteria > Actinomycetota > Thermoleophilia > Gaiellales > Gaiellaceae > CAVQHY01. Next base: position 336,190 of record CAVQHY010000004.1, on the reverse strand, counting down.
GACGAGAACAAGCCCGACTACGGACGCGGCGACTACCTGATCCGCGGGCTCCTCGGCGCCGACGAGGACACCGGTGCGCTGGCGGTCGGCGAGCGCGCCCGCATCGGGCAGACGCTCCGGTTCCACGTGCGCGACGCAGCCTCGGCGGACGAGGATCTCCGCGAGACCCTGCGCGAGGCGCTGACGGGCGAACGCATGGCCGGCGCGCTCCTGTTCACGTGCAACGGGCGGGGGGCGTCGATGTTCGGCGAGCCCGACCACGACGCGCGACTCGTCGCGGACGCGATCGGCGGAAGCGGAGTCGCGGGGTTCTTCTGCGGCGGCGAGATCGGCCCGGTCGGGGGCCGCACCTTCCTGCACGGGTTCACGGCCACGCTCGCGGTCTTCCTCGACGGCTGAACCGACTACAGTCCCGGCGCCCTCGGCCGCCCCTCGTCGTTTCTCACGGCCGATCTCTGGTGGCACGAAGACCGAGCGCGCCGATCCCCGCGCCGACGATCGCATCCAGGACGTAGTGGTTGGCGGTGATCAGGACGATCGCCGTGACGAGAGGCGGGTACGCGGGGGCAAGCGCACGGACGACGACGCTCCCGGACGTCTCTCTAAGCCCCGCCGCGGTCACGACGGCATACGCCACGTGGATGCTCGGCATCGCCGCAAGTGGATGGTAGAAACGGACGAGGAAGTCCGACTCGAGGTCGATGCCACTGACCTCGGCGATCGTGTCGACCAGGTGCTCGAGCTTGCGCGGCGGCGAGGTCGGCAAGAGGAGGAAGAAGGGTTGCGCGGCAACCGTCGTCACCGCGATCGCGCGCCGGTAGCGGTGGAAGCGCGGGTGCCTGGTCACGTACAGACGACCGAGCCAGCCGACGGTGAGCCCGACGTTGAGCGTCGCGTACCCGAGGCTCAACACATGGAGAAGGCGCCGGTAGGGCAGGAAGGGTCGCTGGATGTCCGCCTCGACGTGGATCCTCAGACGGCGCTCGAGCGCGACGAGCCGGCGAGCGTTGCGGTCGGCTCTGGCCGGCCCGTCGCTCGAGAGCGCAGCGCTGCGAACGAGCAGGTACAGCGCGTAGACGCCGAGGCCGATCGCCACCTCTCGCCGTCCCGAGAACACGAGCCGCCCAGCCATCGCTGGCCTGAGTTTCCCATGCCCCCGCCGGACCGTGAATACTTCGACTCGAATGCGTGGCTGGCGTCGCACCTTCGTCCGCGTCCTGGTCGGCGTGGCCGTCACCGTCGTGTTCCTCTGGCTCTTCCTGCGCGAGGTCGATCTCGGCCGGGCCTGGAACGAGGTCGCAGCGCTGCCCGGCTGGACGATCCTCGCCGCTCTCGCCCTCGTGCTCGCCAACGTCTTCTTCATGACCCTGCGATGGCGATATCTGCTCGAGGGCTCCGGCCAACGGATACCGATGAAGGAGCTCTTCTCCGCGATCTGCGTCGGGAGGGGAGCCAACAACCTCCTCCCGTTCCGCGGCGGCGACCTCCTGCGCATCGAGTCCATGCGGGAGGTCGGGTCGGTCCATCCATTTCTCACCATCGGCACCCTCTTTGCGGAACGCCTCCTGGACGGGGCCGTGCTCGCGGCCTGGATCGTCCTCGGCGCGGTGATCGTCGGAATCGGCGGCGTGATGCTCTACACGGGGATCGCGCTGACGGTCGGAACGGCTCTCGGCGTGCTCCTCGTCGCGCTGGCCGCCCGCGACCCGGAGCGGGCCGAGCTGTTCATGTGGCGAGTCACGAAGTGGCTGCCGCCGAAGTGGCACCGGCGAGTCGGACGTGCGACCGCGCATTTCGTCGAGGGGCTCTCGGCATTCACCGCACGGAGGCGGCTCCTGCTCGTGATTCTCACCACCGTCGCGATGTGGCTTGCCGACGTTGCCATGTACGGAGTCGTCGGCCACGCGTACAACCTCGATCTCAGCATCGGCGGCTACTTCCTGCTCGAGGGAATCGGTAGCCTCGCCCTCTCGGTTCCCGCCACCGCGGCCGGCATCGGAACCTTCGACTACCTGACGCTGCTCGGCACGAAGACCCTCGACGTCCCGGCCGACAAGGCGACCGCGTACGTGCTCACGATGCACGCGCTCACGGTGATTCCGGTCACGATCATGGGCCTCCTCCTCATGCGGCCAGCCTTCCCGCGCGTCTTCGGCAAGCACCCGGCCGAGCCGCAAGAGGCTCGCGGCTAAGACCTCTCGCTTCCACCACCCCACCCCCGCCCTCGGTAGTCCCGCCCAGGCCCGCCCGGGCACGACCCCTCGCGGGCGCTCGAAAACTCGCGAGCGAGGTAGGCGACCTGGCCGGGCTGGGAGCGGGCCGCGGCGAGCGCCTCGAGCACACGCTTCCGTCGTGCCTCGGGTCGCTCGAGCTCCGGCTCGACCGCCCGCCCCTCGGCGGCGGCCGCCACAACCGCGGCGGCCAGGTTGGCCTCGATGTGCTTCGCGCCCTGCTCCCCCCGGGTGAGCGCGTCGGCGACCACCTGCCCGGCCGTCAGCGGGACGGCGTGACGTAGGAGCCCGAGGACGGCCGCAGCGCCGCCCTCGGCGGGTGCCTCCGCGGCGGGAGGGAACGCGACCAGGACCCGCGTGCGTCCCCGCACCAGCGGGTCGTAGGCGATGCCGACCGGCTGGATCCAGCGGGGCTTCGCTCGCCGCACGAGCGCGTCGAGGCCGGGCAGGAGCGGGCCGATCTGCCCGTCCGGCGACGGGCGCCCCTCCGGAAAGATGACCAGAACCGCACCCTTGCGGACGAGGTCGACGAGCGTCCGGAAGTCTGCGATCGCGAGGGCTGCCCGTTGGCTCCAGACGGCCTCGAGCGACGCGCCGTTCAGCTCCGCCCGCGTCAGCGTCCGCCAGAGGAGGTCGGCGTACTCGCCCCGGACGACGTCGGCGCCCCGCACGGGAGAGGGGAGCCCCACCGCTGCGGCGCGCCGCCGGAATGCCTCGGCGGCGTCCCCTGGGATCATCTCCAGCGAGAGGTCGGGAGCCTGCCGGAAGACGTCGTTCAGCCGCACGGCGGATGCGCTGCGGATCGGATAGACGAGGAGCCGGCGGCGGAGGATGGAGCCGATCGAGATCGGGAAGGTTGCCCGGCGAAGCCAGCGAGGCTCATTCTTCGGGAACCCGGCGAAGAACCCCGGATCATGCATGTCCTCGCGCGCGGCGAAGGCGACGCGGTGCCGATCCCCCCACATCCGTCCGTGGCGGTAGATCGAGGGGCACAGCACCGGGACGTCCGTCTCGCGTCGGTGCGTGACGACGATCAGGGTGCCGGGAAGGAGGCGGAAGCCCTCCCCGCCGATCGTCCGGACGCGAAACGCGCTCCGCGTGTAGGCGCCCATCCCCAGGGCGACCGCGTCGTAGAGGACCGGCACGCGGGTAGCATGCCTCCGTGGCGAGGCTCACGCTCGGAGACGCGGCCCCACCGTTCTCGCTTCCTGGGATCGACGGCAGCGATCATGCGCTCACGGACTACAGCGGCATGCCGCTCACGGTCGTCTTCTCCTGCTGCCACTGCCCGTACGTCGTCGCCTGGGAGGAGCGCATCAACGACATCGCGCGCGACTACGAGGGTCGCGCGGGACTCGTCGCCGTGAACTCGAACGACCACGTCGGCGACTCGTTCGACCACATGCGCGAGCGCGCCGAGGAGCGAGGCTTCGTCTTCCCGTTCCTCCGCGACGAGTCCCAGGCGGTCGCCGCCGCGTACAGCGCGGCGCGAACGCCGGAAGCCTTCGTCTTCGACGCGGACCACCGACTTGTCTACCACGGCGCCCCCGACTCCGACTACACCGATCCGAACGGCGCCGAGCCCTTCGTTCGCCGGGCGCTAGACGCGGCGCTCGCAGGCAAGGCCCCGGCCGTCCAGGAGACGCCGCCGGTCGGCTGCACGATCAAGTGGCGGTCGTAGGAGCGGGCGGCGCCACCTTCTCGAGCAGGTACCAGCCGATCGTGAGCGTGAGGGCGAACCCGCCTTTCCGGTCTTGCCGTAGCCCGATGCCCGCGGACTGGCCGTTCGCGATCAGCGCTTCGACTTCAGCGTAGACCGCCGCCCGGGCCTCGCCCTCGCAGGTGGCGAGATCGAGGAAGCGGTCGAGCTCGAGATCCTCCTGCTCGGTCTCGAAGCGGCGCAGAACGAGATCCTGCGCGTCGAACAGCGAGCGGAAGTCCTGGTCGGCGAGGACGCGCACGTGGCTCGGATCGCGAAGGTGCTCGATGCGGTTCTGCGCGAGCGCCTCGAGCGGATCGACGGAGGCGATCTGATCGACGACGACGAGTCGCCCACGCGTCCGGGCGACCCTTGCCATCTCGGAGATCACGATCTCCGGCCACTGGACGTGATGGATGGTTCGCGCCGTCGTGACGAGGTCGAACCGCTCCTCCTCGAAGGGGAGGTTTGTCGCATCGCCCACGAGGAAGCTCACGTTGGGCACGTCCGCGGCTGCTTCCCGCGCGTGATCGAGCATCTCGGTGACCAGGTCGAGGCCGACGACCTCGAGCACAAGTGGCGCGAGCGCGAGCGCGAGCGTTCCGGTGCCCGTGCCGACGTCGAGCGCCTGCTCGTCGCCGCGCGGGTCGGCGAAACGTCGTAGACGCTCGCGCGTGCCCTCGAGGCGTTCGGCGCCGACCGCCGCGAGAGCATCGGCGCTCGCCGCAAACCGTGACCGGGTGACCTCGTCATGGCTCATTTTCTCCCGCCACCCCACCCCCGCCCACGGGATCCCCGCCCGCCCGGGCGCGACCCCGCTGCCTGCCCAGTCGATCGACTCACCAGCTCCCGGGCCTCCTCTCTCGTCGAGATGGTGCCAGCCGCACGCTCCTCCTCGACGAGCTCGAGGAGTCGTCCGATCTCGGGTCCCGGCGGCAACCCCAGCTCGTCGCCCCGGAGAAGCGGCTCGACCGGATCGTCCGCACGCGCGCGCTCGATCGCCGGCACGAGCCGGGACGCGTTCAGGTACGCGAGCGCCTCGAGCGCCCATGGCTCTGTCCGGCGGCGAAAGCGGTAGATCTCGCGCGCCGAGCCGTCTGCCGGCGGGCGGGCGCAGAGCAGCGTCCGGGCGAGCCGGCGGAGATCGTTCGAGATCGGAAGCCGCAGGACGCTCTCGCCGAGCGCGCACACCAGGTGGTAGCCGGCGGAGTCGAACGGCTCGTGGGCGTCCAGGCCTCCTGGCGAGCCGCCGAGCGGCGCCAGCAGCCCGAGCTCGTCGAGGCGGTGCCAGCCGTCGACCGAGAGCCGCTCGAGCTCGCCGAGAACGCGCTCGCCGGCGGCCTCGACGACGAGCTGGGCGTCCCGCCTGACGACTGCCGCGCTCTCGGCGTCGAGCGCGAGGCCGAGCTCGTCCTCCAGCCGCACGGCGCGCAGGAGCCGCAGCGGGTCGTCGGCAAACACGGCGTCCGAGACGATGCGGAGCCTCCGTGCCGCCAGGTCGGCGCGCCCACCGAACGGGTCGATCAGCTCGCCGTCGGTTATCGGAACGGCGATCGCGTTGGCCGTGAAGTCGCGCGTGCGCAGATCGTCCTCGAGCGAGCCGCGAAGCGGCGTGAAGTCGACCGTGCTGCCGTCCCGTGACGCGACCCGCCACGCGCCGTGCCGCTCGGAAAGCGGAAACAGCGCCCCACCGGCCTCACGCCGGTAACGGCGGGCCGCCGCCTCCGGGTCGTGGCAGGCGACGTCGATGTCCACCACAGGTCGCTCGAGCAGCCGATCCCGGACGACCCCACCGACGAGGTATGCCTCCTCGCCGGCGACCGCGCGTGCGATCGCCTCATCCATCGACGACCCTCCGCGAGGTGCGGCCGGGCGCCGAGGAGATTCCGCACGTGATCTCGTAGTTGATCGTCCCCAGGACGCGGGCGTGCTCCTCGGCGAGGATGCCGTCGCCGATCAGAGTCACCGGCGCTCCGGCCGGCTCGTCGCCGAGCTCGATCGCGACGGCGTCCATCGACACCGTCCCGAGCACCTGACGGCGAACGTCGCCGACGAGCACCTCCGTTCCGGTGAGCCCCCGCCGCCAGCCGTCGGCGTACCCGACCGGCACGATCCCGACTCGCCTCGGGCTCTCGGCCACGAAGCGCCGTCCGTAGCCGGTGCTCTCGCCGGGCCGAAGGACTCTCACGAGCGCGACCTCGCTCCGCCAGGCGAGCACCGGCTCCAGCTCGTGCGAAGCCGGATCGTCCCCGAACGGCGAGAGGCCGTAGAGGGCAATGCCACAGCGCACTGCATGCAGCCTCGCCGCGGGGAAGCGCACTGTCGCCGCCGAGTTGGCCAGATGGAGCTGCACGCCGGGGTGGTGACGCGCGACCTCGAGGAATCGCTCGATCTGCGCGAGAGCGAAGGTGTGATCCGGCTCGTCGGCGGTGGCGAGGTGGCTTCCGAGACCCACGAGGCGCTCGGTCGGAAGGGACCGTGCCTCCTCGGGCGACATGCCCCAGCGCCCCATGCCCGTGTCGACCTTGGCGTGGACGCGCAGGCCGTCGGGAAGCTTCGGGCTCGACGCGGTCACCTCGAGCGCGGCCGCGCGCGCAACGGCGTCGTCGCCCCGACCAAGCGGTCCCATGACGATCACCCGGGCGTCCGGTAAGTGCTCGCGGAGCTCGGCGCCCTCGCCGACCGTCGCGACACACAAGGCGGACGCCCCGGCCTCGAGCGCCGCGGGCGCGACGTCCAGCATGCCGTGCCCGTATGCATCGGCCTTGACCACGGCCCACAGCTCCGCGGGCGCCGCAGCCCGGCGCATGCGCACGACGTTGCGCCGAAACGCCCCGAGGTCGATCGTCACCTCCGACCGCATCAGACGACGCCGCGGAGGGGCGTCTGCATTCCAGCCACCGACGAGAGCACAGGCGAGACGGCGTCGATCACATCGCTCGCGATCAGGCCGGCGCCACCGTGTCGTTCGGCGGCGAGCCGCCCCGCGAGCCCGTGCGCCGCGGCGCCGGCCGCACCGGCAAGCCGCGGAGTCATGCCCTTGGACAGAAACGCCGCGACGATCCCGGTCAGCGTGTCGCCCGAGCCGGCCGTGGCGAGCGCCGGCGTCCCGAGATCCGATACGAGCACGCCCTGCCGCGGCCCGGCCACCAGCGTGTCCGCGCCCTTCAGGAGGACAACGGTTCCGGTCTCGTCCGCGGCCGTCTGGACGGCGCGCAGCCGGTGGGCGCTCACCCACGCCGATTCCCGCCCCAGAAGACGCCCGAGCTCCCCAGCGTGCGGAGTCAGCACCGTCGGCGCGGCGCGTGAGAACACCCAGTCGAGATGACCCTCGAGGGCCCAGAGTCCGTCGGCGTCGAGCACGACCGGAAGCTCGAGACGCTCGAGCAGCACGCGGACGAGCTCGCGCGCGCCGTCCGTCCGTCCGAGCCCCGGGCCGAGGGCCACGGCGGATACGCGGCCAGCGAGCTCGAGCACCGGGCCCGCCGCAGCGGCCGTCATGACGCCGTCCACGTCCGGGCACGATCGCGTCATCACCTCGAGCAGACGCTGCTCGAAGACGAGGCCGAGCGAGGCGGGAACACACGCCGTGACGACTCCGGCACCGGCGCGCAGCGCGGCCTCGGCCGCGAGACACGGTGCGCCCGTGAGGCCGAGCGAGCCGCCGACGACCAGCACGGCGCCGGCCGAGTACTTGTTGGCGCGCCCGTCTCGACGCGGCACCATCTCGACGATCGTGTCGTTGACACGGCGGTGCCTGGTTGCCGCCTCGTCCTGGTCGATGCCGATGTCGGCAACCTCGACCTGTCCCGCGCAGAACCGCCCCGGGGCGACCACGACCCCGACCTTCGGGCCGTGAAACGTCACCGTGAGCGCCGCCTCGACGGCCGGGCCAGCGACCTCGCCGGTCGACGCGTCGACGCCGGACGGCACGTCGATCGCGACCACGGGCGCGCCGGACTCGTTGATCTCCCCGATACGCCTCGCGGCGTCGGGACGCGGCGCTCCGGCGAAGCCCGTGCCGAAGAGCGCGTCGACGATCACGTCGGACGGGCTCCACTCGACGGCGAAGACGATTCCCAGCTCGCGGGCGCGGCGCAGGTTCCCGGCCGCGTCGCCCGCCACCCTGTCCTCGGATCCAAGCAGGCGGACCTCGACGCGCCGGCCCGCCTCGTGGAGCCTGCGCGCGACGACGAACCCGTCGCCGCCGTTGTTGCCGGTCCCGCACCAGACCGAGAACGTCCTCGCGGCGGCGTACCGGCGGAGGATCGCGTCTGCAGCCGCCCCGCCCGCACGCTCCATCAGCTCGAGCGTCGAGCCCGGATACGCGGCCTCGGCAGCCCGCATCTCGGCGGCGTCGTAGAGCGGCTCAGCCCAGGGCTCGGGGAGTGACGGCGCAGATGGCAGCGGCGAGCTCCTTCGTATGGGTCATGGACAGGTCGATCTCCCCCGCGCCGACTCGTTCGGCGAACGCCGCCGTGCGGCCGGACAGCCGGACGCCCGGCTTGGGCCGGCCGGCGATCTCGATCTCCCGCCACGTGAAATGAACGCCGCAGCCGAGCGCCTTGCCTACCGCCTCCTTCCCGGCGAAGCGAGCCGCGTAGTGCTGCGGCGGATTCGGCCGGGAGTCGCAGTACGTGCGCTCTGATTCGGTGAACACGCGCTCACGAAAGCCGTCACGCTCGAGCGCGCGCGCGATCCGGGCGATCTCGATCAGGTCGACGCCTATCCTCACGTCGTGTCCGAGTCTATTCAGGTCACCCCACGGCTCGCGATCCCGCTCGCGGAGATCGAGCTTCGCACGTCGCGCTCGAGCGGTCCGGGTGGACAGCACGCGCAGAAGACCGAGACGCGCGTCGAGGCGGTGTTCGACGTCGCCGCGTCGGCGGCGCTCTCGGACGCGCAGAAGGCCAGGCTCGAGCGGAAGGTCGGTCTGACGCTTCGTGCGGTCGCCCAGGAGGAACGGAGCCAGTGGCGAAACCGCGAGCGCGCCCTCGAGCGGCTCGCGGAGGCGATCCGCGACGGGCTTCGGGTCGAGCGCCGCCGCCGCCCCACGGCCCCGACAGCCGCGGCGCGGGAGCGACGGCTCGAGGACAAGCGCCGGCGCGGGCAGGCGAAGCGCCTCAGGCGGCCGCCGGCGCAGAGCTGAAGGCCTGGATCAGGCCGGAGCGAACGTCATCGTGCCGGCGTCCGACGCGACGTCGAGGCGCAGCTTGCCGTCGCCGAGCTCGAATGCCGTGACACCCTGGAGATCGGCGAGGTACACGTCGGACAGCGACCCGGGCTCGCACGCGACGAGCGTCGTCGGCCCCAGGGCGATCGTGAGCGCGCCGCTCGTAGCGGCCTCCCCGGCGTCGCTCTCCCAGGTCCCCACCGATTTGTTGCAGTCGGCCAGAACCGCGACCGTCCCGTCGGCGGCGAGCTCTAGCGTGTACCTCGCGGGATCGTCGGGTGTTACCTCGGTGTCGTTCGAGCGCTGCGCCCCCTCCCACTGCCAGGCTCCGGTGAGCGCGGGGCCGGCGCTCCCGCCCTCGTCGCCCCCGCAGGCGGCCAGCGCGAGAGCGGCCACGAGCAACAGGACGAGCAGGTGGGGCTTGCGAAGCACCGAGCGTGCAGTCTACGAGCCCCGGTCCGGCAATCAGAGCGGCGCTCTGCGCCGTCCCTACTCGACCGTGACGGTCTTGGCCAGGTTCCTCGGCTGGTCGACGTTCATGCCGCGGAGCCGGGCGATCCGGTAGGCGAGCAGCTGGAGCGGGATCACGGCGAGCGGCGCCTGCAGAAACGGGTGCGTTCGCGGCACGTAGACGACGTCGTCGGCGTGGTGTTGGATGTCCTCGTTCCCGGAGGTGGCGATCGCGATCACCTGCGCCCCGCGCGCCCTGACCTCCTGGATGTTCGACACGACCTTGTCGTAGACATGCGAGTCGGTCGCGACGCAGACGACCGGCGTCTCCTCGTCGAGGAGCGCGATCGGGCCGTGCTTCATCTCGCCCGCCGAGTAGGCCTCGGTCGGGATGTACGAGATCTCCTTCAGCTTGAGCGCGCCTTCGAGACAGACGGGGAGGCCGATGTGGCGGCCGAGGTAGAGGAAGAACGGCTTGCGGTAATGACGCTGCGCGATCTCCTCGATCGGATGGTCGCCGTCGAGGTACTCCTCGATCTTCGCCGGCAGCGAGCTCACCTCGGCGACCAGGCGTGCGATCTCCTCCTCGGGAAGGGTGCGCCGCACCTGAGCGAGCCTGAGCGCGAGCACGCTGAGCAGCGCGACCTGCGCCGTGAACGTCTTCGTCGCCGCCACGCCCATCTCGATTCCCGCCCGCGTGTAGAGGACCGATTCGACCTCGCGCGTGATCTGCGTGCCGAGCATGTTCGTGATCGCGATCGTCCGTGCTCCCATCTCCCCGGCCAGTCGCATCGCGGCGATCGTGTCGGCCGTCTCGCCGGACTGCGAGATCCCGACGACGAGGGTGTCCTTCGTCAGCACCGGATTGCGGTACCGCCACTCGCTCGCGATATCGGGCTCGCAGGGGATGCGCGCCCACTCCTCGATCAGGTAGCGGGCGACCACGCCCGCGTGGTACGCCGTGCCGCATGCGAGGATGACCATCCGCCGAAGGTTCTGGGTCTCGAGATCGGAGAGCAGGTAGCCGTCGAGCTCGAGCCGCCCACCGTGTACCTGGTCGCCGATCGTGTCGGCCACCGCGGTTGGCTGCTCGTAGATCTCCTTGAGCATGAACGTCTCGTAGCCGAGCTTCTCAGCCGCCTCGTCGTCCCAGTCGACTTCGAGCTCGCCCCGCTCCTGGAGCCCCTCCTCGACCGAGAAGAAGCTCGCACCGATCGGCGTCACCGCCACGATCTCGCCGTCCTCGATCAGCTGGACGCGGCGTGTCTCGCGCAGGAACGCGGCGATCGACGAGGCGAGGAAGCCCTCGCCGTCTCCCACGCCGACGACGAGCGGGCATTGAAGCCTGGCACCGACCAGGAGCTCCGGGTGGTCGCGGTGGACGACGACGAAGGCGAAATGCCCTTCGAGCTCGCGGTAGACCGAGCGAACAGCCTCGACGAGATCGCCGTCGTAATGACGCTCGACGAGATGCGCAACCACCTCCGCATCGGTCTCGGAGCTGAACTCGTGTCCATCGGCGAGCAGACTCTCCTTCAGCTCGCGGTAGTTCTCGACGATCCCGTTGAGCACGACGGCGAGCTCGTCCACGTCCTCGACGGTCAGCGGGTGGGCGTTCTCCTCCGAGACCCGCCCGTGGGTGGCCCAGCGCGTGTGGCCGATACCCGCGGTGGCGGTGGAGCCGTTTGGCCCTGCGGCCGCCTTGAGGTTGTCCAGGTTGCCCACGGCACGCACGTACTCGAGCCGGCCCTCCTCGATCAGGCAGATGCCCGCCGAGTCGTAGCCGCGGTACTCGAGCCGTTCGAGGCCGTGCAGCAGGAGGTCCTTGGCTTCACGCGAGCCCACGTATCCGATGATCCCGCACACCGGGCTCCCCCTTTCGCAGCCTGCTCTGCCTGCCCGCCCCCCGCTCGGACGTCCCTCTAGCCGAGCTCTTGCTGGACGAGGTGGCCGATCCTAGCACAGAGCTCCTGCGCTTCCTGTTCTCGCTCGGACTCAACGAGCACGCGGATCACAGGCTCGGTTCCGGATGCCCGCACGAGGATCCGACCGCGCTCGCCGAGCGACCGCGCGGTCTCGTCAAGCTCGGCCTGAAGCGCTGAGGTGATCGTTCGTCGCACGACGTTCACGCTCCGCTTCGCCTGAGGGACACGCACCATTCGCGAAGCCAGCTCCGCCAGGCTCGTGCCGCTCTCGATGACGGCGCGAGCGAGCAGAATCGCGGCGACGAGGCCGTCCCCGCTCGTGTGGCCGTGCAGATACACGACGTGCCCGGACTGCTCCCCACCGAGCACGCCACCTTCACGGCGGAGTGCTTCGAGCACGTAGCGATCGCCGACGTCGGTGGTGACCACGCGGATGCCGTGCTCGGCCATCAGCCGGTGGAAGCCGAGGTTCGACATCGCGGTCACCGCCACGAGCTCGACGCCGAGGTGCAGCGCGAGGATCGCGATGATCTGATCCCCGTCGACCTCGTGACCGCCGCCGTCGACGGCGAGCATGCGATCGCCGTCGCCGTCGAAGGCGACGCCGAGGTCGAACCCGCCGGCGGCGACCGTGCGCTGCAGCAGCGAGAGATCGGTTGCCCCGCAGCCGACGTTGATGTTGGCTCCGTCCGGCTCGGCGGCGACGGCGATCACGGTGGCACCGAGGTTGCGGAGCGCCGCCGGCCCCACCACGCTCATAGCGCCGTTTGCGCAGTCGACGGCGATGCGCAGCCCGTCGAGCGGCGCCCCGAAACGGCGGCAGACCTGCTCGACGTAGCGATCGGGCGCTACGCCTGAAACGGTCGCCGTCTTGCCGGGCTTCAGATCGCAGCGCGTACCCAGCAGCGCCTCGACGGCGACCTCGTCTGCGTCCGACAGCTTCCAGCCGCCCGCGAAGAACTTGACGCCGTTGTACTCGGGCGGGTTGTGCGAGGCCGACACGACTGCGCCGCCGTCCGAGGCGAGCATCGCGACCGCCGGTGTCGGGAGCACGCCCGCGAGCTCGACGTTCGCCCCGCAGGCGTTCAAGCCGTCGGCGAGCGCCAGCTCGAGCGCCTCCCCCGACCGGCGCGTGTCACGGCCGAGGAGTACCGAACCCCCGCCTCGCCAGGCGGCGAAGGCGCTGCCGAGATTCCGGGCGAGCTCGTCCGTGAGGTCGGTGCCGTAGACGCCCCGGACGCCGTCGGTCCCGAAGTAGCGGCGGCTTCCCGTCATGGCCGGCGAACGCTACCGATCGAGACAGTACGATGCGCGCTCCGTGGAGCGAGCGAGGGCGGTCGTCATCGGGGGTGGGATCACCGGCGCGAGCGTCGCGTATCACCTCGCGCGCGCCGGCTGGACCGACATCGCGCTGCTCGACAAGGGTCAGCTGACGAGCGGCTCGACCTGTCACGCGGCCGGTCTCGTCACCCAGTTCAACCCGTCGCCGACGATGATGCAGTTTCGCCGCTACTCGATCGAGCTGTACGAGGAGCTCGGCGTGTTCGAGCGCGTCGGCAGCGTACGGCTCGCCTCGAGCCCCGATCAGCTCCTCGAGCTCAAACGCGCGATCAGCCGGGCGAGAGGGATCGGGCTCGAGGTCGAGCTCCTGTCTCCGGACGAGACCCTCGAGCTCGTCCCCGCGGCCACACGGGAGTCGCTCTACGGGTCGGTGTGGCTTCCCCAGGACGGCTACCTTGACCCCCATACCGCCACGTACGCGCTCGCGGGGGCGGCCCGCGATCTCGGGGCGACCGTGGTGACCGGCACCCGCGTCACCGGGATCGAGCTGTCGCCGAGTCGCGACGTAGTGGCGGTCTCGACCGACCGCGGCCGGATCGAGACGGAGGTCGTCGTCAACGCCTGCGGGATCTGGGCGCCTCAGGTGGCCGCCATGGCGGGCGCGTTCGTGCCGTCCACGCCGGTCGACCACCAGCACGTCCTCCTCAAGGCGGTTCCCGGTCAGGAGCTTCCGCGCGAGCTGCCGTGCTTCCGCGACCCCGACAACCTCGTCTACGGGAAGTCCGAGTCGGGCGGGGTCATGTTCGGCGGCTACGAGCCGGACCCCGTCGCGCGCTGGATCGACGGCGTCCCGTGGGAGCACAGCGAGCGCTCGCTCCCGCCCGACCAGCGGCGCTTCGAGCAGCTCCTTCGCGGCGCGGCGCGCCGGTTTCCGTTGCTCGCCGACGCGGAGATCGTGCGGCTCGTCTGCCATCCGGATGCGATGACGCCCGACGCGCAGCCGCTGCTGGGGCCCACGCCGGGGATCCGCGGTCTCTGGACCGCCGCCGGCCTCTCGCTGAACGGGTTCGGCGGCGCCGGCGGAATCGGCCGTGCGATCGCCGAGTGGATCACGACCGGCGAGACGGAGCTCGACCTCTCCACGTACCGCGCCTGGCGGTTCGGATCGGCGCATCGCGATCCGGTCTACGCGGCGGAGACGGCCCGCGAGGCGTACCGCTACTACTACTACCTCCGCTACCCCCTCGACGCGGACGAATGGGGCAGGCCGCACCGGACGAGCGCGCTGCACGGGCGGCTGCAGGAGCTCGGGGCGGTGTTCGGCGCCAAGAACGGCTGGGAGCGCCCCGACTTCGTCGAGCCGGGAAAGCCGTGGCGGCGGGCGGGCGCAGACCAGCGCGCGTTCGGCTGGACGAGGCCGCCGTGGCTCGAGCGGGTCCGCGTCGAGCACGAGGCGTTCCGGGAGCGGATCGGGATCATCGACATGACCTCGTTCGGCAAGATCGAGGTCTCCGGCCCGGGTGCCGTCCCACTCCTCGAGCGCGTCGCCGACAACCTTGTCGACCGGCCGGTCGGCAGCGTCGTCTACACCCAGTTTCTCAACGCGCGCGGCGGCATCGTCGCCGACGTGACCGTGACACGCCTCGGCGACGACCGGTTCCGGGTCGTGACGGGCGCGGGCTTCGTCGACGCCGACCTCGGCTGGCTCCGGCTGAACGTCCGCGAGCAGGAGGGCCCGGTCGCGTTGCGTGACGCCACGGACGAGCACGCGGTGATCGGGCTCTGGGGCCCGCGTGCGCGCGACGTCCTCCAGGAGGTAGCCGACGACGACGTGTCGAACGAGGCACTGCCGTTCCGAGCAGCACGCGAGGTGCGGATCGGCGGGGCTCCCGTGCTCGCCCAGCGGATCACGTACGTCGGCGAGCTCGGCTTCGAGCTGTACGTGGAGCCGACCTGGGCAGTGCAGGTGTGGGACCGGCTCATGAGCGCCGGCGGCGCTCACGGCATCGAGCCGGCCGGATACCGGACTCTGGACTCGCTGCGGATGGAGAAGGGCTATCGCTACTTCGGAGTCGACCTGACCGCCAACGACACGCCGTACGAGGCCGGGCTCGGCTTCTGCGTCCGGCTCGAGGAGAAGGGAGAGTTCAACGGTCGCGCGGCCCTCGAGCGAGCGGGTGACTCGTCAGGCCGGCGCGGCCTCCGGACGCTCGTCGTCGGCGACGAGGACTACCTGACCCTGTACGGCGGGGAGGCCGTTCACCTCGACGGGGTTGTCGCCGGTCGGGTGCGCAGCTGCGCGTACGGGTTCACCGTCCGGAGGAACGTCGCGTACGCGTACCTGCCCGCCGACGTCGAGACGGGCACACGCGTGGAGGTCGACGTGTTCGGCGCGATGGTGCCCGGAGAGGTGACCGAGGACGTTCTCCACGATCCGGACAACACCAGGGTGAGATCCTGATGATCGAGCGTGTGGTCGACGCCGTGGAGCTCTGGCGCGGGCAGAAGGTCACCGTCTCGCCGCTCTCGGGCGGGCTGACGAACGAGAACTACCTCGTCGAAGCGAACGGCACGAGGTACGTGGTGCGTATCCCCGGCGCGTCGACCGAGCTCCTCGCGATCGACCGGGCGAACGAGGTCGCGAACGCCCGCGCGGCGGCCCGGACCGGGATCGCTCCTCGGGTGCTCGAGCACCTCCCCGACCTGGACGTGATGGTGCTCGAGTTCATCGAGGGGAAGACGATGTCGGGGGAGTCGCTGCGTGCGCCCGGGATGGCGCACCGGATGGCCGAGTCGATTCGACAGCTCCACACCGCCCCCCGGTTCCTGCACGACTTCGACATGTTCAGGGTGCTCGAGACCTACCTGCGCATCGTCGACGAACGCAGCATCCGGATCCCCGAGGGCTTCCGCGACCGCCTCGACACCGTCGCCGAGGTGGAGCACGCGATGAACGTCCGCCCCCTGCCGACGGTCCCGTGTCACAACGACCTGCTCGCGGAGAACTACATCGACGACGGGGAGACGCTCCGGATCGTCGACTTCGAGTATTCGGGCAACAACGACCCGACGTTCGAGCTCGCGAACACGGCGCAGGAATGCGAGTTCGCCGACGGCCTGCGCGCGGACCTCTGCGCCGGTTACTTCGGGTCGTCCGACCCCGAGCTGCTGGCCCGGATGGAGCTGCACGCGCTCGTGTCCGACATGGGCTGGACGCTCTGGGCCGCGATCCAGGAGCGGATCTCCGAGATCGACTACGACTTCTGGGGCTGGGCCGAGCTGCGCTGGGACCGCGCCCAGGCGATCATGGGCTCGCCCCGCTTCGGACGGCTCCTGGCGCAAGTCTCGGACAAACGATAGGAACGCGCTTCAGCGTGTGCCGCAAGCCACCCGGTAGCCCGTTCGACGGGGCCACCATCACCACCGAGCGCCTCAGGCTGGCACCCCTGCAAGCTGAGGACGCCGACGAGATGGTCGCGGTGCTCGGCGATGAACGGCTTCACGAGTTCGTCGGCGGCCGGCCTTCGAGCCTCGCCGAGTTGCGCGACAGGTATACCAGGCTCTCAGTCGGCTCCCCCGACCCGGACACGGTGTGGCTCAACTGGATCGTTCGCCTCCGAGTCGACTCGCAGCCGGTCGGGACCATGCAGGCGACCATCGCAACCCACGACGGCAGACGGGTCGGCCACATCGCCTGGGTCATAGGAGTCGACTGGCAAAGTCAGGGGTTCGCGTCAGAGGCCGCTCGAGCCCTCGTCGACTGGCTGCGGAGCCACGGGATCGACGACATCGCCGCCAACATCCACCCCGATCATCGTGCATCGGCGACCGTGGCAGCCCGAGTCGGGCTCCAACCGACCGACGAGCAAGCAGACGGCGAACGGGTCTGGCGAACGCCGAGCTGCTAGCGCTTCGAGAACTGCGGCCGCTTGCGCGCCTTGCGCAGGCCGGCCTTCTTGCGCTCGACGATGCGCGAGTCACGGGCGAGGAAACCCTCCCGCTTTAGCGTCGTGCGGAGGTTCGGGTCGGCCTCGATCAGGGCACGGGCGATGCCATGGCGCAGGGCACCGGCCTGACCCGAGGGGCCGCCGCCGTGCAGCCGCGCGCGGAGGTCGAATGACCCCTCGAGCCCGGCGACCTTGAGCGGCGCGGTCACCATCGCGCGATGCGTCAACCGTGGGAAGTAGTCCTCGAGCGGCCGGCCGTTGATCCAGGTCTTCCCGTCGCCGGGGCGCAGGATCACGCGCGCGACCGAGGTCTTGCGCTTGCCGGTTCCCATGTACTGAGCGATCTCTGTTGCCAAAGCGTCTCCTAGTCGAGCGGAAGCGGCTCGGGGCTCTGCGCCGTGTGCGGATGCTCGGGGCCGGCGTAGACCTTGAGCTTGAGCAGCTGCTGCCGGGCGAGCCGGTTGCGGGGCAGCATTCCCTTCACGGCCTTGCGCATCACCTCGGTCGGGCGGCGGTCGAGCTGCTCGGCGAGGGTCCGCACGCGGAGCCCGCCGGGGTAGCCGGAATGGCGGTAGTAGAGCTTCTGCTCGAGCTTCTTGCCGGTGACGACGACCTTCTCGGCGTTCACGACGACGACGAAGTCGCCGGTGTCGACATGCGGCGTGTACTGAGGCTTGCGCTTGCCGCGCAGCGTGTCGGCGATGCGCGTAGCCAGACGGCCGAGGTTCTGGCCCTCGGCGTCCACGACGTACCAGCGTCGTTCGACCTCGCCCGTTTTCGCGTTCCAGGTTCTCATGACACAAAAAGAGGGCGGACGACGTCCGCCTCGGGCGCGCAGTCTACCAGCAGCAGCCTCACTTCGCGGCCACCTCCGGCCGTCCGAAGACGCTCCGTTGGGCGATCCAGAGGGCGGGCAGGATGACGAGGGCGGTCGCTCCCGTCGCCAGCGCGGCCACCCCGAGCTCGCTCAGCGCAAAGCCGCCGAGAAGCACGAGCGCCGCGGCCACGAGGCCGTTCAGCTGGTCGGAAAAGCCGAGGAGCTTGCCCCGTTCGCTCGGAGCGGTGCGGTCGACGAGCTCGGCACTGGCGGCGACGAAGGAGAAGTTCCAGCCGAGGCCGATGCCGAAGAGAAGGAGCGCCGTCGCCCATACGCTTTCGGCGGCGAGCAGACCGAGACACGACACGCTCATGACGAGAAGCCCGCCGACGACCGAGGGCTCACGGCCGATCCGGTCGATCAGCGCTCCGACGATCAGCACGAACGCGTACATGCCGAGGACGTGTGCGCCGATGATCGGGAAGATCGCCTGCTGGCCGTGTCCGTGCTCATGCACGACGACGTATCCGGACAGATTCATGACGGTGACCATCGCGACGAAGCTCGCGAGCGCCGCGACGAGCGACGGAAACACCCCGGGTCGCCGCAGGACGTGGCCGAGCGGTGCCCGTTCGCTCGTCGTCTCGCCGACGGCGCTGGGTGCGATCAGCTCCGCGATCCGCTTCGGGTCGGGACGAACGAAGAGCACGATCGCCAGACCGGCCAGCATGAAGCCGGCGCCCGCGTACCACGGCACGGCGAGGTCCTGCGCCTCCAGATCCTTGCCCGCGAAGAGCGGGCTGAAGACCGCCGGGCCGAGAAACGCCCCGAACACGGCGCCGAACAGAACCCGTGAGATGCCCTGGGCACGCCGCTCGGGGGGCACCATGTCGCCGCCCGCAGCGCGGATCAGACTGACGGCGCCGAGCGCCGAGCCCATCAGGACGAAGCCGACGATCACGAGCGGAGTCGAGGCCAGGCGCGCTCCGAGACCGGTTACCAGCGTTCCGGTCGCGCCCAGGGCGAACCCGGTGGCGATCACGGGCACGCGCCCGTAACGATCCATCGCTCGTCCCGCCTGAAACGAGGTGATCGCGGCGGCGGTGAGGAAGATCGCGGGGCCGAGACCGAGCAGACCCTCGATCCCGGTTACCGCGACGAACGTGAGCGACGAGATCGCCGCC
Source organism: uncultured Actinomycetes bacterium (assembly GCA_963712465.1). GTDB lineage: Bacteria > Actinomycetota > Thermoleophilia > Gaiellales > Gaiellaceae > CAVQHY01. Next base: position 317,483 of record CAVQHY010000004.1, on the reverse strand, counting down.
ACGAGCTGGAACATGCCGGTCAGCGCAGCCATCGACAGCGCGAGCAGGATCGTGTTGCGGCGGATCGGGAGCCCGGCTACCGGATCGTGTGCGATCGCGCTCAAGCGCTGTTCCCCGTCCTAGCGCTCGCCTGGCGAAGCGGCTGCCATCAGTCGAGCGAGAGCACGAGCACGAGCGCGGTCAGGCCGCCGACGACGAGGAGGAACACGAAGACGGCGGCCGGGTTGATCGCGCGCACGTTGTCGCGCGCGAAGCGCGAGCCGGTCTCCTCGGGCATCAGCGCTTCCGGCTCCGCGGAGCCCGACAGCCGCGAGAGCACCGTCGCCAGCGTGACGGCCAGGATGACGGCTCCGATCGCGGCGAGAATCCAGAGAAAGGTCGTCACGTCAGCCATTCTGACGCAACCAAGCGACGAGGCCGGCCTCGAACTCGGCTGCTCCTCCGTGCGAGGGATGGCGGACGTACGAGCCTCCGAGCTCCTTCTGGGCCAGCCGCCCGACAGCGATGACCTGTCGGCCGCGCCCGAGCTCGGCCAGGAACGGCCGGGCGGCGCGAATCTCGTCGGACGCCGGCCTGCGGTTCGTGTCAGGGCGGCCCGGAAGGTGTGGGTGTGTCGGAACGAGGTTCCAGAGCAGCACCGCGTCCCGGATCCCTAGCCCGTCGAGAACGCGGTGCACGATCGTCGCGGACGCCTCCGACGGCCCCCTGCCCGAGAGCTGACGCTCGGAGGTGAACGGCAGCCCGCTCACCCGCGCGCCGCGGTAGCCGGCCGCCTCCCCCACGAGCAGGATCGGCGCGGACGCTCTCGAGGCCAGGTACGCGCGCAGCCGCTCCCGTCGGACCGAGGCCCCCGCACCGTGCCTGTAGAAGTTGAACGTCCGGCCGATCGTCGTCTCGGCGAGCGCATCCACGAGCACGGTCGTAGCGTACGCCCGGTGACGCGGACGCTCCCTCTCTATGCGGGCGGCTTCCTCGGGCCGTTCGGCGGCGCGATGATCGTCGCGCTGATTCCGGAGGTTGCCAGCGGGCTCGACACGTCGATCGCCCGCGTATCCGTCGCGATCACGGCCTACATGGTGCCGTTCGCCGTTCTTCAGCTCTTCTCGGGGACGATCGCCAACCGCGTCGGCCCGGGCCGAGTGGTGCGGATCGCTTACGTCGGCTTCGCCGCCGCAGCGATCCTCGCCGCCGCCGCACCCGAGATCTGGACGTTCATCGCGGCTCGCGTGCTGATGGGCTCCGCGAACGCGTTCCTGTCGCCGATCCTGCTCGCCGCCCTCTCCGAGGTCGCCGCGCCGGCGGTTCTCGGACGAACCGTGGGGACATTTGCCGCCTGGCAGGCAGCCGGCATCACGATGGCGCCGCTCGTCGGCGGGGCGATCGGCGAGGTGTCGTGGCGGCTCTCGTTTCTGCTCGTCGCCGTGGTCGGGCTCGTCCTCGCCTGGAACGGAACGGTGCTGTCGTCCGTCGAGGCAAGCCGGGGAACGGGCGGCCTGCGCGCGCTGCTGAGCCGCTGGATCGGACTGCTCAGCGCGTCGGCGCTGCTCGGCTACCTCGGCTTCACGGCCATCGGCTTCGTCGTGGCGCTCGTCGCCGCCGACGAGTTCGGGCTCGGGCCCGCCGGGTCCGGGCTCGTGGTCGCTGGCTACGGCATCGGCGGGATCGCTTTCGGTCGCTTCGCGGGCACGGTGGTGGATCGCGCCGGCCGCCCGCGGACAGCGCTCGGCGGAGCGCTCGCGTGTACCGCAGGAGTCGTCGCGCTGGTCTACGCGCCGAGCGTGTGGTCGCTGGGGCTCGTCTTCTTCGGAATCGGCTGTGCCTCGGCGTTCGTCTGGGCCGGTCTGAACACGATCGCGGTCGAGTCGTTCGAGGACAACCGGGCGGGCGCGACCTCGGCCTACAGCGCGTTCAAGTTCGCAGGCGTGGCGATCGCGCCGCTGATCTACGTCCCGCTCTTCGACGAATCGGTTCGCGCGCCTTTCTGGCTCGCGGCAGGCTTCTCGGCACTCCTTTGCGTGCTGATCGCGCCCTGGTTTCGGAGGTACTCGCAGGGCTGCGCCGCCTGAAGACCCTCAGGTCGAGCCGAGGCAATGCCGACATCGGGGAGATGCCGCTGGCACGCCGGCTCGTCGCACTGAGCGCGCTCGCCCTGTTGTCGGCATCGCTCACCGCGTGTGGGGCGTCCGAGAGGCAGCCCGACGAGGAGACCGCACGCACGGGGACGGGCGCGAAGCCGACGGACATCGTCCAGGAGTCGAGCGACGAGACACCGAACGTGGCCCGATGCATCGAGATCTGGAATCGCCCAGGGAACGTGGCCAATCAGCGACGCGCAGACCAGCTCGGGGCGAGGGCACTCGCCGTCGTCGTCGCCGGTGGATTCGCGATCTGGAGCACCTCGTCCGATGATCCGCCTGACTCGCTCGATGCGCCTCGAAGCAAGGCCAACGGATGCCTGTTCATCGTCTATCGGTCGGGAGCGGACGGCTGGCCCGCCGAAGGTGAGTACCTCGCCTTCGTCGGCGGCACGTGGCGCGACATCGAGACCGTCGAGCCCGAGCTCGCCGCAATCCACCTGGTCGAGGCAAGCGTCTCCATCGGCGGCACGCTCGAACAGGCCCCCGCGAAAGGTCGCGCATCGAAGCTCGGCTACAGCCTGAGCGTGTTGCGCATCGTCGAGACGTACTATCCTCGCGCGTCCCAGCTCTTCTCCGAGCTCGTCGCCGGCGACGGCCTAACCACGGACGAATGCGGCGGGAAGGCGCGCGAGTTCCACGAGCAGCTGCGGCTCGTCCTTGGCGAGCTCGAGCAGCTCCACCCGCCCGCGGAGATCGAAGCACTCGTGGCGGAGTTCCTCGCCCGCTCGCGCGAGTCCGTTGCCGCAATCGGCGAGGCGGCCACGGCTGCCGAACGAACCGAGCTCGGCTGTGGGATGCCGATGAACAGGCGAATCTACGGCCTGCCGTCGACCGAGCGGGCCGAACGCGTGCTCGACGAGCTCGAAGAGCTCGGTTACGTCTTCCGCGGTCAGTAGACCCCCGACACAATGCCGTCGTGCAGCGGCGTCGAGTTGTCGTCCAAGGGCTCGTTCAGGGCGTCTACTTTCGAGACACGATCCAGCAGGCGGCCGTCAGAAACGGCGTGGCCGGCTGGGTGCGCAACCGCTGCGACGGCGCGGTCGAGGGAGTGTTCGAGGGTCCGCTGGACGCGGTCGAGCGCCTGGTCGACCTGTGCCGTGTCGGGCCCCGCGAAGCGAGAGTCGATCATGTCGAGGTGCTCGAAGAGGCCGCCGAGGGCATCAGGGGCTTCTCGGTCGTCGGCTGAGCTCGAGACCAGCGAGGTGACGTCAGCCGCAGGCCGGCCGCCCGGCACGAAACAGCGAGCGAACGAGCGACCCCGGCCCCTCGGGAGCCACGAGCGCGAACGAATCGGGACGGCGCGCCTCGATCAGGGTCATCCCGTCGGTGGCAGGCGCGAGGCACACGCCTCCGGCCGCCACCTCCATGTAGGGCGTGTAATGGACGCGGAGCCGGTAGGTTCCCGCAGCGCCGAGCTCGCCGAGGATGCGGTCGTGGGTCAGCCTGGTCACCCTGGCCGACCCGGGCCCGGTGAGTATGGGCGTCGCCCGGGGGAGCTCGTAGATGACTCCGTCGGGGTGCACCAGCACGGGAACCAGGCCCGACCGGCCCGACTCGAGCAGCTCGGCCTGACGGTGGGCACCTTCCTGGTCGAGCTTCGTGCTCGGCAACAGCACGTAGCGCACGCCCATGCTTCTCAACCAGGCTCGGTACTGCGCGGCGTCCATCGCCTCCCCGTAGAGCACGGCGTTCTCGCCGATGTCGATCTGCCGGTACCAGCCGCGTGTCAACGGGATCCCGGCGCGCGGAAGGTAGTACGCCTCCCAGTTGTCGTAGGTCGGCACGACGTCGACGCGATACGCGGGGCTCGAGTGCCCGCGCAGGAACGCGATCGCCGGCTGCCAGAACGACGCCTGGGCCGCCCGGGTGTCCGTGAGCTGCGGAGCCGCTTCCAGGTAGGGGTAGACGTTGTAGGCCAGCGCGCACGCGACGGCGAGCGTCGCGAGCCAGCGCGGCCGGAAGCCGGCGAGTAGGGCAGCCAGGAGGACGAGGGGAAACGCGACCGAGCGTAAGCGCGCGAGGTTCTCGCCGAGCGGTGAGGGAATCAGGTACGCGACGACGCTTGCCGAGGCCCAGACGACGAAGAGCGACGCCAGCGCGCCTCCCCGCGGCGAGCGCAGCGCGAGCGCCGCGCCCAGACCTGCGACCCCGAGCACGGCCGCCAGCCCGAGCAAGCGAAACGGGTAGCTTCCACCGACTGGGAAGAGAACTCCGAGGCCGACCTGGAAGCAGGCGAGCACGGCGAGCCCGGCGCCGATGGCGATCGTGCGCGGGCCGAGCCGGCGCCGCGCGATCGCGACCGCGATCAGCACGACGCAGAGGAAGACGAACGCGAGCGGGCTGAAGCCGAGAGTCAGCGCCGCAGTCGCGGCGGCGAGCCACATCCGATCCTTCTGGAGCGCCCGCAGGCAGCCGAGCAGCGCCGCGATGCCGAGCGCATACGCGTAGGTGCCGGAAAACAGTGGGCCGATCGCAAGCACGGCGAAGGCCCGGGCCGGCCAGCGCGCCGCCGCGGGGCCCCATTCCTCGGCAACGATCGCGGCGAACAGCGCGGCCGAGACGACGACAGCGCCGAAGACGAGGGGGACGTTGCCGACGAGGGCGGCGGGTACGTAGTACAGGAGGCTGTAGGAGGCGAACGGGTACTGGCCGCCGTACCAGAGGTTGTCCCACACCCCCACGCCGCGTTCGGCCAGCAGCGTGCGGTAGAGGTGCGCCGCCGCATCTCCAGCCGGCGGCCCGAAGCCGACGAGGAAGGCACCCGCAGCCGCAGCGAGCAGCGCCGCGAGCGCAACCTCACTGCGGCGGAGCGCTCCCGCCCGTGCCGTGACCGTCTCCATGCCCCGGCGGAAGCGTACTGACGTTGGTTGCTCGACCGGTAGCGTTCTCGCGATTCGCGCCCTTGCCCTGATCGCGCTTGCACTCGGACTCCTCGCCGCCCCCGCCGCAGCGCAGGACTTCCGGGTCTTCGCGGTACCCGGGCTCGAGCTCGACCTGCTCGAGCGGCTCGCGCCGAAGGCCGCGATCGGGCTGGTCGTGCCCGCCGCCGGTCCACGAACGAGCGAGCAGCAGGCGCTCGCCGCGCTCGAGACCGGCGAGGTCGTGAACTCGCTTCGCGGCGGAATCCCCTCCGGAGAACGGCTGATCGACATCGAACACGCGACAACCCCGACCGTGAACCCCGGCGAGAGGCTGATCCTCGTCGGCCTACCGAAGGGCGGCGACCAGGCGAACGACCGCCGCTACCCGATCGCGGTGATCGGCGCCGGCTACGAGGGACTGCTCGTTTCCGACTCGACGCGAATTCCCGGACTCGTCTCGATCGCCGACGTGGCGCCGACGGCGCTCGGCCGCGAGGGCGGCCTTCGCTCGGAGCCGTCGACCGACGCAGTCGGAGCACTCACGGCACTCGATCGAAGGATCCGAGCCAATGGGCACTCACGCGGCTGGGCGTCGCTCCTCGTCGCGGGTCTCCTCGCCGTCCTCGCGATCGCCGTCTCGGGACGCGCCGCGGTGGCCGGCTTCGCGGCCGCGCTTGCCGCAAACCTCGCGCTCGGCCTCGCCGGAGCTTCGACGACGTGGGTCGTCCTGGTCGTGCTCGGAGCGACCGTGGCGGCCGGCGGCCCGCTCCTGGCCGCGGCCCTTCGGAGCGACCCGTCGCTGGGGATCGCTTTCACGGCAGTCGTGGCCGCCTACCTCATCGCGCTCGCCCTCGACGGGACGGCCGTGGCGCTCTCGCCGCTCGGGCCCACCCAGAACGCGCGCTTCTACGGGCTCTCGAACCTGCTCTCGACGATGCTGCTCGTCCCGACGCTCGCGGGCGCCGCGCTGCTCGGCCGCCGCTACGGGGCGCTCGCGTTCGCCTCGGTCGGCGTACTCGGCTTCGCCACCGTCGCGCTGTCGAGCCTGGGCGCGGATGGTGGCGGCGCCCTCGTCCTCGCGGTCGGCCTAGTCGTCCTCGCAGCAGGCCTCTGGGAGCTCTCCGGGTGGGTGCTCGCGCTGCTCGCGGCGGGGATGCTCGCGGCGGTCGGGGTAGCGATCGCCGTCGAGGCGGCCGCGGGCGTCTCGAGCCACGTGACGCGGGCACTCGAGGACGGCCCGGCCGAATGGCTCGCCGATCTCGCCGACCGGATCGAGCTGAGCTTTCGGCGCACGACGGACGACCCGGCGACGGCGGCAGGGGTCGTCGCGGGGCTCCTCGCGTTCGCGAGCCTCGTCTGGCTGACCTTCAGAGCGGGCCTCGCAAGGTCCGAGCGGGCGCTTCCGCTGGCGTACGCGGCCGCGATCGTCACGTCGCTCGTGGTCAACGACTCGCCGCTCGAGGTGACGCTCGCCGGGGCGGTCGGTCTCGGCGCCCTCCTTCGCTTCGCCGCGGAGGGCGAGTCGCCCCCCGATCGAGCATCTAGCCTTCGAGGTCGTGGCCGACTCAGGCTCGTTGACAAAACCGGGCCCGGCTGAGGAGGAGAGCGTCCCGGCGAAGGGACGATCTGTCATCCAGCGGATCCTGCGTGTGACCGTCGAGGCCGGACGAAGGCTGTCGGCCAACCGCCAGACGCAGATGGCCGCCGCGCTCTCCTACCGGACGCTCCTTTCGATCTTTCCGGCGCTGTTGCTCGGCGTCTCGATCCTCGGCCTGGTGTTACAGGACGACGCCCGCAGGGAGGAGCTGATCAACAAGCTGCTGGACCGCTTCCCGCTGACCGAGGATGCAGGCGTCGACATCGACCAGCTGATCAGGAACCTCCCGACGCCCGCGAGTGTCGCCGGGATCGTGAGCATGGTCCTCCTGCTGTGGGCGGCGAGTGGGATGATGTCGACGATCAGGGTCTCGCTGCAGGCGGCGTGGGGCGACCCGCACACGCGACCCTACGGCCGGGCGAAGCTCCTCGACCTCGCGTTCGTGCTCGTCGTCGGCGCGCTGGCTCTCGTCGCGATCGGGCTCACGACGTTCGTCCAGGTCGTGCAGCAACGAGGCGGGCTCTTCGGCGTCAACCTGCCTGCGGTTGCGTCCGCCGCCGTGTATGCGATCACGTTTCTGCTTTCGCTGATCATTTTCGCGCTCTTCTACCATCGCATCCCGATTCGCAAGCCGCCGCTGCGGGACGTGCTGACCGGAGCTGTCCTCGCTGCAGCCGGCTTCGAGCTCCTGAAGTTCGGGTTCGCCGCCTACCTCCGCCTGTTCGCCGACTACAGCGAGGTATACGGCTCGCTCGCAGCAGTGATCGCCTTTCTCTTCTTCGTCTACCTTGCGGCGATCGTCTTTCTCTACGGCGGGGAGTTCGCCTACGCGTGGCATCGCGACCGCACGTCCCCTTCGCCGGACGAGCCCGACGGGCCGGGGCAGCCTTTCGGCCGGAGGGTCAAAGGGCTGATCCGCGGGCTGTTCGTGAACGAGCCGCCCGCGCCCAGGCCCTAGTGCTCCGTCCCAGTAGTCACTGGCGCTCTGGGCGGCTGCAAAGCGGCGCCGGGCCGCGTCCTCAGTCGCCCCGATATGTCCCGATATCGGGGCTCCCTGCGTCCTTGCTCGGCTTGCTTTTCGCGCGCCAGGATCATCAAGCGACTTCCGGGACGGAGCACTAGTCGGGCTCGGCCTCGAGCAGCCGGCGGGCCTCGGCGTTCGCCGCGCGCTGCTCGTCCGAGACGGCCGGCCACCGCAGCTCGAGCGACTGGATCGTCTCGACGAGGATCGCCGCGACAAGCGCCTGCATGACCTTCTTGCGGTCGGCCGGGATCACGTACCAGGGCGCCCACGGAGTCGACGTGGCGGCGAGCGCCTCCTCGTAGGCCCGCATGTAGTCGTCCCAGTGCCCCCGCTCCTCCACGTCGGCGGCGCTGAATTTCCACTGCTTCGCCGCCTCGTCGAGCCGCGCGAGGAACCTCTCCTTCTGCTTGCCCCTGGACACGTGGAGAAAGAGCTTGACGATCCTCGTGCCGTTTCGATCGAGGTGTCGCTCGAAGGCGTTCACGCTCTCGTAGCGCGCTTCCCAGAATCGCTTGCCGCGCTTTCCCGGCGGGAGCCCCTGCCGCTCGAGCCATTCCGGGTGCACGCGCACCGCGACGACCTCCTCGTAGTGAGAGCGGTTGAACACCCCGATCCTGCCGCGTCCGGGCGCCTCCTTCGCGATCCGCCAGAGGAAATCGTGGTCGAGCTCCTCGGCCGAGGGCTGCTTGAACGACACGACCTGGACGCCCTGCGGGTTCACGCCCGACATCACATGCTTGATCGTCGAGTCCTTCCCGGCCGCGTCCATCGCCTGGAAGACGAGCAGCAGGGCGCGGGTTCCGCTCGCCCAGAGGAGCTCCTGCGCGTTCGCCAGCTCGCCCACGCCCTCGGCGAGGACCGCCTCGAGCTCCTGCTTCGAGAGCGCCTCGAGCGCAGGGCCACCCCGCCAGGCGGGATCGCGCTTACCGAGGGCCGGCTTCTTCCCGGGCTCGACGAGGAGGCGGTCCAGAACCGCTTGCTCGAGCTTCACTCCCACTCGATCGTCGCCGGCGGCTTCGACGAGATGTCGAGCGCGACGCGGTTCACGCCCGGGATCTCGTTGATGATCCGGCTCGAGATCGTCTCCAGCAGGTCGTACGGCAGGCGAGCCCAGTCGGCCGTCATCGCGTCCTCGGACGTGACCGCGCGAATGACGATCGGGTACGCATACGTGCGCTCGTCGCCCTGGACGCCGACCGACCGGATCGCGGGCAGCACGGCAAAGCACTGCCAGAGCTCGCGGTAGAGACCTGCTCGACGGACCTCCTCGAGCAGGATCGCGTCCGCTTCCCGGAGGATCTCGAGCCGCTCGTCGGTGACGTCGCCGATGATCCGGATCGCAAGCCCCGGGCCGGGGAACGGATGACGCCACACCATCGTCTCGGGAAGGCCGAGCTCCTCGCCGACGCGACGCACCTCGTCCTTGAACAGCATCCGCAGCGGCTCGACGAGCTCGAAGTCCATCTCGTCAGGGAGGCCGCCGACGTTGTGGTGCGACTTGATCGTCGCCGCGACGCCGTCGGCCGCTCCCCCGATTCGATCACGTCCGAGTAGAGCGTCCCCTGGATGAGAAACCTAACCGGTGGTGACCCCGTTCGGGGGTGGGTGGTGGGGATGGTCTTGCCGAGCGCGCGCGCCTCCTCCTCGAAGACGCGGATGAACTCCTCGCCGATCGCCTTGCGCTTCTCCTCGGGGTCGGTGACCCCCTCGAGCCGGCCGAGGAAGCGCTCGCGCGCATCGACGTGGACGAGCGGCACCTGGAAGTGGCGACCGAAGGTCTCGACCACCTGGGAGGCCTCGTCCTTGCGGAGGAGCCCGTGGTCGACGAACACGCACGTGAGCTGGTCGCCGACAGCCTTGTGGACGAGCAGCGCGGCGACGGCCGAGTCGACGCCGCCCGAGAGCGCGCAGAGGACGCGCTCGCGCCCGACCTGTGCCCGAATTCGCGCCGTCTCCTCCTCGATCACAGCCGCGGCCGTCCAGGTCGGCGGCGCGTCCGCCACGTGGTAGAGGAAGTTCTTGAGCAGCTCGGTGCCATGCGGTGTGTGCACGACCTCGGGATGGAACTGGACGCCGTAGAGCGCCCGGTCGGCGTCCTCGAACGCGGCGATCGGGGTCGACGGCGAGCCGGCGACAACACGCGCCCCGGCTGGCGGCGCGACGACCGAATCACGGTGGCTCATCCAGACGGTTTGCCCTTCGGGCAAGCCGTCGAAGAGCGCTCCGCGCTCTGCATGCAGCGCCGTCTTGCCGAACTCGGAGACGCCGGTCCGATCGACGCGCCCGCCGAGATCCTGGGCCATGAGCTGCATGCCGTAGCAGATGCCGAGGACCGGCACGCCGAGGTCGAACAGGCCCGGATCGACCCGGGGCGCGCCCTCCGCGTAGACGGAGGCCGGCCCGCCCGAGAGGATGAGCGCGCGCGCGTTGCGGCGCCGTACCTCCTCGGGGGAGACCCGGTGCGAGACGAGCTCCGAGTACACACGACACTCGCGCACGCGTCTCGCGATCAGCTGCGAGTACTGGCCGCCGAGGTCGACGACGAGAACGGGGCGCTCGTCGGGCTCTCGGTCGGGGAGAGGGAGCCGGACGACCTCGCCCACAATCAAGCCTCTAGGAGCCCACGCGATAGTTCGGAGACTCCTTCGTGATCGCGACGTCGTGGGGGTGGCTCTCCCGGACCCCCGCGGCGGTGACCCGGACGAAGCGCCCGCCGGTGCGAAGATCCTCGATCGAGCCCGTCCCGCAGTAGCCCATCGCCTGGCGCAGGCCGCCGACGAGCTGGTAGACGATGTTGGTGACGGGCCCCTTGTACGGCACGCGGCCTTCGATCCCCTCGGGGACGAGCTTGGCGACGTCGTCGCGCTCGCCCTGGAAGTACCGGTCCTTCGAGAACGAGCGTGCCTTCATCGCTCCGATCGAGCCCATGCCGCGGTACTCCTTGAAGTACTCGCCCTGGGCGACCACCACCTCGCCGGGGCTCTCGTCGGTGCCGGCGAGCAGGCTGCCGAGCATGACCGACCCCGCGCCCGCCGCGATCGCCTTCGCGATGTCGCCCGAGTACTGGATCCCGCCGTCGGCGATCACCGGAACTCCCTGACGGGCTGCCGCGCGGGCGCAGTCGTAGACCGCCGTGACCTGCGGGACGCCGACACCGGCGACTACCCGCGTCGTACAGATCGACCCCGGGCCAACTCCGGTCTTCACCGCGTCGGCACCCGCGTCGACCAGGGCCTCGGCGGCCTCGGCCGTGGCGATGTTCCCGGCGATGACCTCGACGTCGAAGCGCTCCTTGATCCGGCGCACCGTGTCGGCGACCCCCTGTGAGTGGCCGTGCGACGTGTCGACGACGAGCGCGTCGACCTCCTCCTCGATCAGCGCCTCGGCGCGCTCGAGCGCATCCGGGCCGACGCCGACGGCGGCGGCGACCCGCAGCCGACCCTGGTCGTCCTTGGTCGCCAACGGAAACTGGATCTTCTTCTGGATGTCCTTGACCGTGATCAACCCCTTGAGGAATCCCTCAGCGTCGACCACCGGGAGCTTCTCGATCCGGTGGCGATGCAGGACCTCCTCGGCCTGATCGAGCGTCGTGCCGACCGGGACGGTCACGAGCCCTTCGTGGGTCATCAGGCTCGCGATCGGCTGCGCCGTGTCGTTCTCGAAGCGCAGGTCGCGGTTCGTGAGGATGCCGACGAGGCGGCCCGCGTCGTCGGTGATCGGGACGCCCGAGATGTGGTAGGTCTCCATCAGCTCGAGGGCGTCCGCGACGCGGTTGGTGGGCCGCAGGGTGACCGGCTCGACGATCATGCCGGCCTCGGAGCGCTTGACCTTGTCGACCTCGGCGACCTGCTCGGCGATCGAAAGGTTGCGGTGGATGACGCCGATGCCCCCTTCGCGGGCGAGCGCGATCGCCATCCGCGCCTCGGTGACGGTGTCCATGGCCGCGGAGCACAGGGGGATGGCGAGCTCGATCCCTCTCGTGAAGCGCGTGCGCGTCGACACCTCGTCCGGCAGCACCGACGATTCGGCCGGAACGAGGAGGACGTCGTCGAACGTGAGGCCCTCCTTCGCGAACTTCTCGTCGAGCGCGAGCAGGCGCTCGATCTCCTCGCGCCTCAGCTCAACGCTCATACCGGGCCCAGCCTATCAACGCGGGAAAACGGCACGGCGTCCCGCGGCCGAGCCGAGACGACCGCCGCCTACCCGCCGACGGGCTCGAGACGGTCGATCGTGACGAGGCCCGCGATCCGGCTCATCTCGCGGACGTCGAAGCGGCCGGGGCCGGCTTCGAGCACGGACGCGCTCGCCGCGGCGACCGCGTTCCGGACCGCCTCCTCGAACGAGCGGCCGCTCGTGCGGGCGGCGAGAAATCCCGCCAGGAGCGTATCGCCCGCTCCCACTTCCGACACGGGCTCGAGCCGTGGCACCCGGGCTCTGATGCGCTGCTCGGACCGATCCTCGCGAAACAGGCCGTAGCAGCCCGTCTCGATGCTCGTCAGGACATTGCGCGCGCCGAGCGCCGCAATCTCGTCCAGGCCGAGCGCAACATCCTCGTCCTCGGCGAACTCGTGGCCGACGAGTTGCTCCGCCTCCTCCTGGTTCGGCGCGACCAGCCACGGCTCGGCCTGGATTCCGACCGTGAGCGGCTCGCCCTCCGTGTCGAGCACGGTCTGAAGACCGCGGCGATTCGCCTCGCGGATGAACTCCTCGTAGATGCCGACGTCGACCGCCCGGGGCAGCGAGCCGGCGAAGATGATCGTCGTCGCCGCGAGCGAGAGGTAGGCGAGCTTCTCGCGCAGGGTCTCGATCTCGTCCTCGCCCACCTCGGGCCCCCACTCGTAGATCTCCGTGTGCGTGTTGGTGATCGGATCGAGAGCGACCGTCGACGTGCGCGACTCCTCCCGGATGCGGACGAAGTCGTTCAGGAGCCCCTCGTTGGTCAGGTCCTCGACGATCAGGGTTCCGGTGCGCCCCCCGGCCAGGCCGGTGCAGACGACCGGGACGCCGAGCCTCTTCAGCGCCCGAGCGACGTTGATTCCCTTGCCGCCCGCGCTCGCGAAGCGCGAGCTCGCCCGGTGCCGCTGACCGAGCTGGAAGTTCGGCACCTGGAGCGTCCGGTCCATCGCCGCGTTGAGCGTGACCGTGACGATCACGTGATCGCCCCGAAGATGCCCGCCAGCATGCCCCCCGCCTCGTGCAACGCCCGGCCAGCGTACCAGCGCACCCTTGTCGCGAGACCGGCTCTCGGCACGTCGGCCGCCGCCACCAGCGGGCGGCAGAGCTCCCGCTTGCCGAGATCCGTGCAAACCGTCCCGAGCCTGTCTCCCCGGCTGACCGGGGCGTCGACCGTCGACACGGCGACGACCCGCTCCCGGAGCGGCGTGCCGACGCGAACCGGCGCGATCGCCGGCCCCGCCGCGACCAGCCGGAGGCGGTCGTCGGAGAACGGGATCGCCGCCGTCGCGTACGTTCGCGCGACCGACACGATCTCGACGCGGACATACTGCTCGAACCCCCAGTCGAGGAGCTTCACGAGATCGGCATCGCGCGTGGTACGCGTCGGCCCGCCGAGCAGCACCGCCGCGATCGTCACGCCGTTTCGCCTCGCTTCGGCGACCTGCGACCAGCCCGCGTCGCTCGTGAAGCCGGTCTTGACGCCGATCGTCCCGCGGAAGCCGGCCAGGAGGTCGTTCGTCGTCTCGAGCAAGCGGCCGCCCGCGATCCGCATCCGCTCCGTACGCACGAGCGACCGAAACAGCGGCCTGCGCATCGCGACGCGCGCGAGCCGGAGCTGGTCACGCGCCGACGAGTAGTGATCGGCCGTGTCGAGCCCGTCGGGCCGCGCGTAATGCGTGTTCTCGAGGCCCAGCTCTCTCGCGCGGTCGTTCATATAGCCGACGAAGCGCTCGACGCTGCCGTCACCCACGTGTGCGGCGAGCGCCCACGCGGCATCGTTGGCGCTCTGGATCAGGAGCCCAGCGAGGAGCGCTCGTACGGTGAGACGCTCGCCGGCGCGAAGGTCGATCGAGGCCTCTCCGATCCCGACCGCCACGGGAGACACCGTGACAACCTCGTCGGGGTCGGCTCGCTCGAGCGTCACGAGCGCCGTCATCATCTTCGTGATCGACGCGATCGCGAGGCGCTTCTTGCCGCCGCTTCCCGCCAGAACCTCACCGGTCGTCCCGTTCGCGACGACGTACGCGCTCGCGTCGACCGCCGGCGGGGCTTCGGCGGCCACGGCCGGCGCCGCCACGGCGGCGGCGCAGACGACCGCGAGGAGCCACGAGCGGAAACGCACGGCGGCGAAGTGTACGTAGCAGGGCTACGATCCGAGCATGCCTTCGATCGAGGGGGCCCAGAACCCGGATCCCGTCCACGGGGCCGAGCGCACCGTCGAGCTCCAGCTCGGCGCCCTCGGCGGCTTCGAGCTGCGCCCGACGAGACTCTTCCTGTGGGGAGGGGAGGCACGGGAGGGCGCGGAGCGGATCCTCCCGATCGGCGGCGCACCGCGCAGCCTCGACATTCCCCGAACCGAGCACGAGCTTCGAGCCGGGTCGGTGCGCGTGCGGACGCTCGGCAACCCGCTGATGACGATCGCCCTGGCCGGCGTCCACGCGGTCAAGCGAGCTGCACGGGAGCTCTAGGAGCAGAGCCGCCGAGGCCCGCCACTACTGCACGCGGATGCGCTGGCCCGGCGCGAGCGCGAGCGGGTCGATCTTCGGGTTGAGCGTCAGGAGATCGGGAACGGTCGTGTCGAAGCGCTCGGCGATCGACTCGAGCGTGTCACCGACCGCGACCCGGTAAATCCTCTTCTTCACCTTGACGCCGGTCTCGGCGGCCCCGGTATCGGCTGCGGTGGTCGTCGCGGCGGGGGGCCCCTTCGCCTTGCCGTCGTCCTCGAGCGAGTTCTGGACGACGAGGACCAGCAGCGTGACCGCGGCGAAGAACGCAACGGGCGCCAGGATTCGCGCCGACCAGTGCCTGACCCGGTCGCCGTCTACCATCCGGACGCGGTCCAGACCTCTCGACGGAGCCGGGCCGCCTCGGCGGCAGCGGCCGTGCGCCAGTCGGCGCCCTCGACGCGGAAGGCATAGATGACTGCCCGGGACACGGGGACGAGCGCGCTCGCGGGTCCGCTCGTGAAAGCCCTGACGACGTCGGCCGGGGTCGCCCCCTGGGCGCCGATCCCCGGCAGGAGCAGGATCGACTGCGGCATCAGCTTGCGGGCCTGAGCGACCGCTCGCGGATGCGTGGCGCCGACCACGGCGCCGACGCTCGAAAGTCCTCGCTCGCCCACGAGCTCTGCGCCCCAGTCAGCGACGAGCTCGGCGAGCTGCTCCCAGACGCGCCGGCCGTCCGAGAGGACGAGATCCTGGATGTCGGCCCCGCCCGCGTTCGACGTCTTCACGAGGCAGAAGACGCCCGCGCCCGAGCGCCGGCAGGCGGCGAAGAACGGCTCGAGCGAGTCGCGGCCGAGATAGGCGTTCACGGTGAGCGCGTCGGCGAGGGGCGGGCTCGAGTCGCCCGCCTCGAGGTAGACCTCCGCGTACGAGCGCGCCGTCGAGCCGATGTCGCCGCGCTTGCCGTCCGCGATCACGACCAGGCCTGCGCTGCGCGAGTACGTGCAGACCTCCTCGAAGGCTCGCAGGCCGTCGGCGCCGAGGGCCTCGAAGTAGGCGAGCTGGGGCTTCACGCCGACCACGTACGGCGAGACGGCGTCGATCAGCCCGAAGCAGAACCGCCTGCAGGCGTCGGCGGCAGACGCGCGGCCGAGGTGGGTATCGCCGCGCAGCTCGACCGGAAGGAGCTCCGGACGCGGGTCGAGCCCGACGACGAGCTGGCTTTTCTTCGCGTCGACGGCCTCTGCGACCCGGTCGCCGAAAGGCGCGAGGGCAACAGCCGCCGCCGCGTGCACGTTCTGGGCCATCTCGTCGGAGATTAGACGCAGACGCGCAGATTCCTCACCTCGAGCTCCGGCGGCGGACGGCGGAGAAACGCTCCGATCAGAAGAAGCTCGTCGGCATCCTCCGGCGCGACCGACATCTCGGCCGCGCGCGCCTCGGCGCGACCGGCCTCGAGCTCGAGCCGGGCGTCCCCGACGCCCGGAACGGTACGGACGGCGGCAACGCGCCCGCCCGCGACGAAAAACGCCCGCCGGAAGCCCGGCTCGAGCGCCGGCGCCAGCAGGCAGAGCTCGGCGGAGCGAAGCCGCTCGAGTGCCGCGAGGTCGCGCACCACGACCTCGAGCGCCGCAATCCGGTCACGCAGGCGCGCCGCGTCCTCGTAGCGAAGGCACTCGGCGAGGTGGCGCAGGTGGGCACGCAGGCGGGACAGCGGCGCGCCCGACGTGAGGCGATCGATCTCCTCCGCAGTCGCGTCATGCAGCGCCCGCGCGGCAAGCTCGGCCCGGCGCCGGCTCCGGATCGGCCCGAGCGCGGTCGGGGTCGACGTGACGACGACACCGTCGCCGCGGCGACCGAGGTAGACGTATCGGTCGGGCCGCACGCTGCGCGCGTTCGCGGGGGGACGGAGCTCGCGGATCAGGCGGAGCTCCTCGAGCGCTGCCTCGAGCTCCGAGCCGAGCACGCGCCACTCGATTCGCTCGACCGCCGCGAGCGCGGCCTCGACCGCAGGCCGCTGACGCGCCGAGCGGAAGTAGGAGCGCAGACGGACCCGAAGATCACGCGCCCTGCCGACGTAGAGCACGGTGTCGTTCGCAGCGCGAAAGAGGTAGACCCCCGGGCGGGGTGGAGCCCCGTGAGCGAGCGACCGCTTCCCGTACACGCGGCGCGTGCGGGGCTCGGCGAGACGACAGAGGTCTGCGACTGTCGCCGCGCCCCGCTCTTGCGCGAGGCCGACGAGCGCGATGAGGATCTCTGCTGTCGCCTGGGCGTCTGGAAGCGCGCGATGGCACGGGTCGACCGAGGTTCCGAAGAAGTGCGCGAGCGCGACCAGGCCCGCCCGTGTCCTTCCCGAGAGCAATCGGCGCGCGAGCCAGACAGTGTCCACGACGGGCGCGGCAAGCCGCCGCCCCGATAGGCGCTCGACCTCGTGGTCGAGGAAGGCGAGGTCGAAGCGGGCGTTGTGCGCGACGAGCACGAGGCCTGGGTCGTGGCCGCAGAAAGCGAGAAACCGCCGCACCGCCTCCGTGCTGGACGGGGCGCCGAGCAGCGCGTTCTGCGCGATCCCGGTCAGCGCCGAGACGAACGGGGGCAGCGGCCGGCCCGGATCGGCAAGGGTCTGGAAGGTCTCGACCTGCTCGAGCCCGAGAAGCCTGACCGCGCCGATCTCGCAGATGCCGCTCGGCCCCGGCCGCAGGCCGGTCGTCTCGAGGTCGACGACGACGTACGTTGCGGCGTCGAGCGCAAGCGTCTGCCCGGCCGACCCGGCCAGCGCGACCGAGGCGCCGTTCCACGCGAGCCGCGCATCGGCCGAGACGACGTCGTCGAGCAGCGTCCGCGCAAGCCCGGCGGGAGCGTGCGCAAGCTTGAACAGCGCCCGCGCGGCGTCCTCGACCGCCACCGGCCCCCGCCGTTCCTCGACCAGCTCCACGAGCCGGTCGGCACCGTCGAGGGAGAGTTGCATCGCTCGTCAGTATAGAACGTATGTTCGTGTCTGTTCCCACGGGAACGTCGAGGGCCGCCCTGGAGGCGGCCCTCGTGATCGACAGAAGAGGGGCGACGGCTACCTGACGGCTGCCTTCAGCGCGCTGCCTGCCGAGAACTTCGGTACGGTCGCGGCCGGGATCATGACCTTCTCGCCGGGCCTGCGCGGGTTGACGCCCTGGCGCGCCGCACGGTGCTGCGTCGTGAACTTGCCAAAACCGGTAAAGGCCACCTGGTCGCCCGCGACGAGGGCGTCGGTAATGCAGTCGAGTACGGCGTCGACCGCGGTCGAGGCGTCGCGCTTCGAGAGCCCGCTCTTCGCCGCCACCTTGTCGATGAAATCCGCCTTTGTCACTGCCCTGTCCTCCTACGCGTCGTGAGCCGGTTGCGAATGGTCGGGAACCCTAACAGGTGGGTCGGATTGCGCGCAACGATGCGGGTTTGCGAGCGAGACTCACGCGCCGACGATCTCGCCCGCCCGGAGCAGGGGGACGAGCCGCACGCCGGCCCGCCCGAGGGCGTCGGCGCCGCCCTCCTCACGGTCGACCGCGCACACGGCCACGCGGCACTCGAGGCCGGCCGCCCGTAGGGCCTCGACTGCGTCGACGGCGGCCCCGCCGGTGGTAACAACGTCCTCGATCAGGCAGATCTCCTCGCCGGCGGCGTAGATGCCTTCGAGGAGGTTCTCGGTGCCGTAGTCCTTGGCGCGCTTGCGCACGATCAGAAAGGGCAGGCCCGACGCGAGCGACGCGGCAGCGGCGAGCGCGACGGCGCCGAGCTCGGGGCCTGCGAGTCGCGCGGCTTGCGGCGCGTGCCCCGCGACCAGCGCTGCGATTCTCTCGCCGAGCTCGCGCAGCAGCGCCGGCTGCGTCTCGAAGCGGTACTTGTCGAGGTAGTAGCTCGAGCGCCGACCCGAGCGAAGCACGAAGTCCCCTTCGAGCAGCGCGCAGTCGCGAACGGCTCGCGTGAGCTGCGCGTCGTTCATGCGGCGCGGCCTGAGGCTAGCCGCGCGCGGCGGCAAGCACGCGGCGCGCCAGCGGCAGAAGCCGATCGGCCTCGATCGACCCGCCGGCGAACGAGACCATCGAGCCGTCCTCGTAGTAGAGATCGATCTTCTCGATCTTCCGCCCGGAGCGGCGCCGCCAGATGAACAGCGCCCCGCCGACGACCGCAGCAGCGGCGAGCGTCCTACGCCTTATCCCCACGCCCGACCTTCTTTGGCTCGGTCGTCTTCGCGGGCGCTGCCGGCGGGGGCTCGGCGACCTGGCGAAGCGTCGTCTTGAGGTCGTAGAACACCAACCCGGCGGTGGGGTCCGGAGCCGTCACCGCCGCAGCGAAGCGGTCGCCGTCGCGCACGACGAAGACGGACGCCTCGTAGGTCACGGCCTGGAGCTGGACGAGCCCGCCGCCACGGCCCTCCCGCTCGGCCGTCTGCAGAAGCTCGACCGCGGCCGCGACAACACGAGCGCCGCGCGCCTCGTCGGCGAACGTCGAGGCGACGACGGTGCCGTCCGTCGAGCCGAGCACCGCCGACTCGACCTGCGACGAGATCTCGGTGAGCTCTGCAAGAGCCTGAGCGGCGTCCATCGGCGCGTCGCAACCTAGCACAACGAGCCGTTCGGAGACGTCCGGCGGCGACGCCACGCCCAGCGGGACAAGTCTAGAGCAGCGTCGGGTCGGCCGCGTTCACCTGGAGCCGCTTTGCGAGCGTCCGCAGGATCGTCCGCGACACCTCAGGGCTTTCGTCCACCATCCCCCAGAACCCGCGCTGTTCGAGCACGAAGAAGCGAAGCGGTGTCAGCGACGTCACCGTCGCCTGACGCTCGACGTGCTCGACCAGCGCGATCTCCCCGAAGAACTCCCCGGGCCCGAGCGTCCGAAGCCGTGCGCCCGCCTTCGTCACCTCAACCTCCCCGTCGACGATGACGAAGAACTCGTGGCCGATCTCCCCTTCACGGCAGAGCGCCTTGCCGGCGGGGACATCGACATCCTCGCTCGTGAGCGCGAGGCGTCCGAGAGCCTGTTTCGAGAGACCCTCGAACAGCGGCACCTTCCGCAGCGACTCGACCTTCGCGTCCTTCGAGAACAGCCGCACCCGGCCACCCTACCGCCGGGTGCTTCCAGCGAGCACCGCGCGCAGTGCGAGCGCAGCCCGAGCGCGGTGGCTGTTGGCGCTCTTCCAGGCATCGCCGAGCTCGGCGACGGACCGCGACTCACCGTCCGGGACGAACACCGGGTCGTAGCCGAAGCCCTCGGCGCCTCTCGGCTCGAGCGCGATGGTGCCCTGGAGCGTGCCGCGACCAGCGTACTCCTCACCCGAGGGCGACAGGGCGAGCAGCTCGCACACGTAGCGCGCCCGGCGGGCCTCGCCGTCAGCATCGCCGAGCTCGCCGAGGAGCCTGGAAACCGCGTCCTCGCCCGGTCGCGCGTACCGGGCCGAAAGGACGCCCGGCCGGCCGCCGAGACCATCGACCTCGAGCCCCGAGTCCTCGGCGACGACCCACGCGCCGGCATCGGCCTCCGTTCGGGCGGCCGCCGCCTTGAGGCGGGCGTTGGCGGCGAAGGTCGGCCCGTCCTCCTCGACGGCGCGCGTGAGCTCGAGCGGCTCCAGGCTCCACCCGGGAAGCGCGGCTCGAAGCTCGGCCAGCTTGTGCGGGTTCGTGGTCGCGAACTGGAGCCTCAAGCCCGACTCCATCTCTCTCACGCGGCGGCGACGGCCTCGCGCTGGAGAACGGCGATCCGCTCGATTCCGTCGGCTGCGAGCCCGAGCAGCTCGTCGAGCCTCGCACGGGTGAAGGGCGTCTTCTCGGCGGTCGCCTGCACCTCGATCAGACGACCGTCCCCGGTCATGACGACGTTCATGTCCACCTCCGCGGCGGAGTCCTCCCGGTAGTCGAGGTCGAGGAGCGAGACCTCGTCCACGATCCCGACCGAGACGGCGCTGACCACGTCCCGCGGCGGCGGGAGACCCTTGGCGGCCGCGGCGCGGGCGAGGGCGACCCAGGCGCCCGTGACCGCGGCCGTCCGCGTGCCGCCGTCCGCCTGGACGACGTCGCAGTCCAGCCAGACCGTGCGCTCGCCGAGCGTGGTCATGTCGTACGCGGCGCGGAGGGAGCGGCCGATCAGCCGTTGGATCTCGACCGTGCGCCCCTTCTGCCTCCCCGCGCTCGCCTCACGAGCGGTCCGCTGGCCGGTCGAGGCGGGGAGCATCCCGTACTCCGCGGTGAGCCAGCCTCTGCCCGACCCGGCGAGCCAGCGAGGTACGCCATCCTCGATCGTGGCCGTGCAGAGCACGCGGGTCTTCCCGAACGAGACGAGAACCGACCCGTGCGCCTGCTCGACGAAGCTCGGGAGAAGGTCGAGCGGACGAAGCTCGCCCGGGCCGCGACCCTCACGCTTCATCTCTTCGCGCTTCGGTAGCAGACTCGGCACGATCTGCGCCCAACCTGCGCGTCGCGGGGCGCTAGGCTCGACGGCGGGAGGCGGGTGGCGCCTCTCCCCACCCAGGGGAGGGGCCTCGGGCCGACGTGTGCGCCTTGAGCGGTCACGCCGCGGCGCGCTCGAGCTCGCGGACCGCGACCACCTCGACGGCCGGGACCGGGAGCTGGAGGAAGCGCTCGCCCAGCTCCTGGAACTCGACCGGCGAGCCCGTGGTGAGAAACCGACACGCTCCGTCGCGGGCGCCGTCGTTCTCGACGCCGCGGCGGGCCAGCGTCTCGGCAACCTCGCGAGCGGTCTCCTCGGCAGAGAAGACCAGCGTGGTCGCGCGTCCGAATACCCGCTCGAACACCCGTCGAACGAGCGGATAGTGGGTGCAACCGAGGATGACCGTATCGACGCCGGCGTGCTTGAGCGGCGCCGCGTACTCCCGCGCCGCCTGTTCGAGCTCGCTCGTCGGCGCAGCCGCCTCGATCAACGGCACCAGACGTGGGCAGGCCACCGAGATGACCTCTGCGCCGGCGTCGAGCGCGTGGACAGCCTGCGCGTACCGTCCGCTCGCGACTGTCGCCTCCGTCGCGAGCACGCCGACGCGCCGGTTCCGCGTGACCTGCACGGCCGCGTGGGCTTCGGGCGCGAGCACGCCGACGACCGGCACGGTGAGCCGCTCCTGGAGAAGCGGCAGCGCCTGCGCGGTCGCCGAGTTGCACGCGGCGACGATCAGCTTGACGCCCGCCTGTTCCAGGAAGGCGGCAATCTCGAGCGCGAACCGCCTGATCTCTGCCGGAGGTCGCGGGCCGTACGGGCAGCGCGCCCCGTCGCCGAGGTAGACGAAGTCCTCGTTGGGCATGGTGACGAGGCACTCGTGAAGCACGGTGAGCCCTCCGGCGCCGGAGTCGAAGATGCCGATCGGCCGCGCATCCATGGAGCCGGATCGTACAAGCGGGCGAGGATCGAGCGGCTCGCGGGGTAGCGTTCACCCCATGCTCGAGCTCTGGAGCGCCGACCGCGCTTTCGACGCGATCGAGGGCCATCTCGCCGAGGCGGGGTTCTTCGGCGGGCGCACCGACGCCGGAGGGCTCGTAGCCGACGTCTATCTGGGCTACGGCCTCTCGCATGCTCTTCGCCGCTCGCCCGGGCCTGATCCGGCGGAGCCGCTCCGCCTGCCGCTCGCCGCCTGTCGGATCCATCGGAGCGACGAGCTGCGCCGCCCGCCCAACCAGCGCCCCCGCCCGCCCAACCAGCCCCCCCGCCCGCCCGGCCCGTACCGCATCGGAGCCTGGATGCGAAGCTGGGACGACGACGCGTACGTCGCGGCGATCGACGACGTCCGGGCCGCGATCGCGCGGGGCGACGTGTACCAGGTCAACCTCGTTCAGCATCTGAGCGCCCCGTTCGAGGGCGACCCGGCCGGACTCGCCGCGGCGCTCGCGCCGCTCGTCCCGCTCCACCCCGAGCCGCTCGCCGGAGACGGCTGGGCGATCGTGTCCGCCTCGCCCGAGCTCTTCCTCGCTCGACGCGGCGACCGCGTCTGGACGATGCCGATCAAGGGCACGCGACCGGCCGGAGCCGAAGACGATCTCCTCGGATCCGCGAAGGACGCCGCCGAGCACCTCATGATCGTCGACCTCGAGCGGAACGACCTCTCACGGGTGTGCAGGCCGGGGTCCGTGCGGTGGCCGAGGCTCATGGCCGAGCGTCACCTGGCCGGCGTGACACACCTCGTCACGACCGTCGAAGGGCGACTCCGCGCGGGTGTCGGGCTCGCCGAGATCCTCGCTGCCACCTTCCCGGGCGGCTCGATCACGGGGGCGCCGAAGATCGCCGCGATCGACCAGATCGCAGCGCTCGAGCCGGTCGGCCGTGGCGCCGCGATGGGAGCGTTGGGCCGGGTCCACCCGAACGGCGACTTCGACTTCGCGTTGACGATCCGCACTTTCGCCGTCGCGGAGGGACAGATCCACCTCTGGGTCGGCGGCGGGATCGTCTGGGATTCGGATCCGGCGAGCGAGATCGAGGAGTCCTGGGTGAAGGCGCGTCCGCTGCTCGCGGCGATCGCCGCGCCGCTCCACCCGGCACCAGGGGCCGACCATGCCGGCCACACGAGCGCGGTAGGAGTCGCATGACAGTGCTCGCTCTGGCCGTGGGCGGCCGCGGGCTTGTCGACCCGGCGGAGCCCGTGCTGTGCGCCGACGATGACGCGCTACTGCGCGGTCGCGCGGCGTTCGAGACTCTGCGCGTGTACGGGGGCCGGCCGTTCGAGCTCGACACCCACATCGAACGCATGGCGGTCTCGGCCGACCGGATCGGGCTGCCGCCGGTCGCGCCGGAGCTCTTCCGCGAGCTCGCACGAACCGCGCTCGAAGGCGCCGGGGCTCCCGACGTCACGCTCCGGCTCTACTGGACTCCGGGGCCGTCCGGACAGGAGACGCCGGTCGCGCTCGCGCTCGTCAGCCCGATCCCCGGACACCTGGAGGAGCTTCGAGCGCGCGGCATGGCTGTCGTCGCGCTCTCGCTCGGGATCGACGCCGACCGGCGGCGCGCGGCGCCCTGGCTCCTGGGCGGGGTCAAGTCGACGAGCTACGCCGTCAACATGGCCGCCGAGGCTGAGGCCCGCCGCCGGGGAGCGGACGACGCGATCTTCGTCGCGAACGACGACACCGTCCTCGAGGGACCGGTCACGAACGTCTGGTGGCGGCACGGGTCGATGCTCCGGACGCCGTCCCTGGAGCTCGGGATCCTTGCAGGCGTCACCCGGGCCGCGGTGGCCCGCCTGGCACCCGGCCTCGGCTACGGGATCGAGGAGGGCGCCTTCCCGCTTTCCGACCTCGCCGGTGCCGACGAGTCGTTCACCTCCTCGTCCGTGCGCGAGGTCATGCCGGTCGTTCGGCTCGACGGCAACGCCGTCGGGGACGGCACGCCGGGGGAGGCCGCACGCGCTATCCAGTCGGCCCTCCGGCGCGCCGCGCTGAACGTAGACTCCTGAGCCGTGCGCGTGCTCTCGATCATCCACGAGAACGGCGACAGCCCGGGCCTTTTCGGCCGGGCTGTACGCGAGCAGGGCCACGACCACGTGGAGTGGCGGATCAGCCACGATCCGGACCCCCCGGACGGACCGTTCGATGCCGCGATGGTTTTCGGCGGCACGATGGACACCCACGAGGAGGAGAGCTTCCCCTGGCTCCGCCGCGAGAACGCAGAGATCCGCCGGCTGATCGGCGACGGCACACCGCTCCTCGGCGTCTGCCTCGGCGGCCAGCTGCTCGCGAAGGCGCTCGACGCGCGCGTCGAGCGGGCTCCGGCCCCCGAGATCGGCTGGGAGGAGGTGCGTCGCACCGCCGAGTCGCGCGACGACCCCGTGATCGGATCGCTGCCCGAGCGGTTCATCTCGTTCCAGTGGCATCACTACCGCTTCGAGCTCCCCGACGGCGCCGTGCCGCTCGCGGTCAACCCTGTCTGCCTGCAGGCGTTCCGCTTCGCCGACCATGTCTGGGGAGTCCAGTTCCACCCCGAGGTGAGCCGCGACATCCTCCAGGAGTGGTTCGACGCCTCGGAGCGCAGGGAGGCCATCCCCCGGCTCGACTACCGGGCGCTCGAGCGGGCGCACGACCTCCACATCGGCGAGTGGGTGCGCATCGGCGCGGCGATCGTGTCCGGCTTCCTCGGCGTCGCGGCCGAGCGCGCGCGCGAGCGCACCGGCGCTCGCGCCGTCTAGGCCGTGGACGAGGGAACGCTCGAGCGCCTCGCCGAGCTGGTCGTCCGCCTCGGCGCGAACGTCCAGGCGGGGCAGGTCGTCACGATTCGGGCGGAGGTCGGGAAGGAGACGATGGCGCGTGCGCTCGCCGCAGCCGCCTACCGGGCCGGCGCGCGGTTCGTCGACGTCGACTACTTCGACCCGTACGTGAAGCGGTCGCGCCTCGAGCTCGCCGAGGACGAGAGCCTCGACTACGTGCCGCCCTGGTACGGCGCCTCGCTCCGCTCGCTGGCCGCCGAGGGCGGAGCGAGCATCGCGCTCACCGGCCCGACCGACCCACGGCTGTTCGACGGTATCGACCCTGGGCGAGCCGGCCGCGACCAGCTTCCGTTCATCCGGGAGGTGATAGAGATCATCGGCGAGCGTGCGATCAACTGGACGGTCGCCCCCTGCCCGACGCCCGGCTGGGCGGCCGCCGTCCATCCCGACCTCGCCCCCGACGCTGCGCTCGAGCGCCTCGAGCAGGAGCTCGTCCACGTGCTCCGGCTCGACGAGCCCGACCCGGTCGCCGCCTGGCGACAGCGGCTGGGCTTCCTGGCCTCCGTCGGCAAACGTCTCACCGAGACGCGGTTCGACGCGGTTCATTTCGAGGGGCCGGGCACCGACCTCACGGTCGGCCTGCTGCCAACGTCGGTCTGGACGAGTGCGGGCACATTCACCACCGCGTCGGGGATCCCGCACGTGCCGAACCTCCCGACGGAGGAGTGCTTCACGGCGCCGGATCCCCAGCGGACCGAAGGGGTCGTCCGGGCGACGAAGCCGCTCGATCTGACGGGGAGCCGGATCGAGGGCTTCAGCGTGACGTTCGAGGGCGGCCGCGCCGTCGACGTCGAGGCGGAGCAGGGGGCTGACGTCCTCCGCGGGCGGATCGCCAAGGACGACGGAGCGGCCCGGCTCGGCGAGCTCGCGCTCGTCGACGGCGAAAGCAGGATCGGGCGGCTCGGCACCGTCTTCGGCGAGACGCTTCTCGACGAGAACGCGGCGAGTCACATCGCGTTCGGCGGCTCGTTCCCGTTCGCCGTCGCCGAGTCCGACCGCGACCGGCTGAACACGAGCGCGATCCACGTCGACTTCATGATCGGCGGCAACGACGTCGACGTGACCGGCGTCGCCCAGGACGGCGAGCGCGTGCCGATCCTGCGCGGCGGCGTCTGGCAGCTCTAGCCCCGGGCCGCCTCGCGGGCGCAGCCGCTAGAAGAGCTCGACGTACTCGGCGCGCTCCCAGTCGGTGACGTGGTCGTCGAAACGCTGGAGCTCGTAGCGGCGCATCGTTGTGTAGGCGGAGACGAACTCCTCGCCGAGGAGCTCGACGACGCGTGGCTCGCTCTCCATCGCCTCGAGCGACTCGCGCAGCGTGACGGGGAGCGGCGGCTTCGACAAGTCCTCCTCGGCGGGCGGCCGCGCCGGCGGCTCGAGCTCCAGTCCCTCCTCGATCCCGAGCAGGCCCGTGCCGAGAATCGCCGCGGCCGCAAGGTACGGGTTCGCCATCGCCGTCGGCGCGCGGTGCTCGACGTGGCGTGACGCGAGCGAGCCGCCCTTGACGCGGACGAGCGCAGACCGGTCCTCGACGCCCCAGGACACGTTCGTCGGGCTGAACGTGTGCGTCCGCCGGCGCTTGAGGCAGTTCACCGTCGGGACGAGGAGGGCGTAGACGGCGCGCGCGTACCGGAGCTGACCGGCGATGAACCGGCGGCCGACGGTCGAGATCCCGTCGCGGGTCCGGTTCGACCCGAAGACGTTCCTGCCGCTCTCGTCGAGCAGGCTCACGTGGGTGTGACCGCCGGAGCCGGCGGAGCCCGCGAACGGCTTCGACATAAAGGTCGCGCAGTAGCCGTGGAGGTGCGCCAGCTCCTTGACCGCGTTCTTGAACGTGAACGCCGCGTCGGGCCCGGCCAGGCCGGCAGCCGGCGTGAAGTTGATCTCCCACTGCGAGCCGGCGTACTCGCAGTTCGCGGTGATGATCGAGAAGCCGAAGTCCTCGAGCTCGCCGACGAGCTCCTGGATGAACGGGACGTACGTGTTCCGGACCGTGTTGAAGATGTGGTAACCCTCGAACAGGAGGCCCTTCGTCTCACCGTCGAGCAGGTAGAACTCGGGCTCGAAGCCCGTGACCGGCTCGAAGCCGAGGCTGCGGCAGCGGTCGAGCGCCCGCCGGAACACGTGGCGCGGGAGGGCCGCGAGCGGGCTCCCGTCGTCCCATTGCGAATCGCAGATGAAACGCCCGGTCGCCTCCGCCCAGGGGACGATCGCCGCCGTCTCCGGATCGGGCACGAGCCGCTGGTCGCCGTACGCGACCTCCTCGTTGTAGAGCGTGCCGGGGACGACGTCCGAGCGCGAGTCGAGGACACCCGCTCCCCCGTACATGTTGAGCCCGTCGGCCGCGTAGCCGAACGCGTGCTCGATCGGCACGAGCTTCGACCGGCTCGTCCCGTGCAGGTCCGGGAGCTCGAAGCGCACGTAGCGCACGCCGTCGGAGCGCCAGCGGCTCAGGATCTGCTCGACCGTCTCGCCGTTACCCATTCATCCGCGCGTCGGCGTGCCGTTGTCCCACAGGGTGAGCTCGAACCGTTCCGTGAGGCGGGCGCGGAGCCGCTCGGCCTCGGGCGCAGGAGCGACGCACAGGACGCCGCCGGCCCGCCCGTCGCCGCGTTCGAGGGCAGCAGCCACGGCCTGCGCAGGCTGCACGTAATAGCCGTCCCAGCCGAGCGTGGGGTACGTGTCGCGCACGACGACGAATGCGGCCGGCGAGCTGCGCAGGAGCGCCGCCAGCGTGACGAAGTGGCCGACGTCCCAGTCCGGAGGCGGAGGGCTGACCGGAAGACCGGCGACCGCGTTCAGCACATCCCCCGGCGTCAGCCGCGAGCCCCAGAAGCGCCCGGTGCGGACGTTCGCGATCAGGGTGACCTCGCCGGCCGCCGCGGCCTCCTCGCAGAGGCCGACGACCGTCTCGGCGCTCCACGGCCCCGCGACCGGGACGACGCCGAGCGCGCCCCCCGAGAGCTGCTCGATCGCTTCGGCGAGCGGAGCCGCCGCCGTGCCCGTGACGGCCCTGTCCTCGACGACCGGGATCGGGAGGCGGTAGTCCTGACGCGGCGTCGCGCCCGGAGGAACGTCGTCGTCGCTCGGCGGCGGCAGCAGCGACCCGGCCCGGACGGCGACGAGATCCTGATCGACGGGCTCCCCGCCGACCTCCTCGATTCCGTGTGCCCTGAGGACGAGCGCGGCCCAGAAGCAGCCGCAGAGGTTGTCCTTCTGCTGGCGCTCCTCGGCATGGAGGGCCGAAAGCCGCGCCGAGCCGAGGACGGTCGTGTCCACCGCTGCGGTCACGAGCATCGGGCGTCGAGGGCGTGCATGGCGCGCCTATCGTAAGAGGCGAGGGCCGCGGAAGCCAGGCGGGTCAGGCGCGCGCCCCGGGGCCGTACGCGAGCCTCAGCGCCTTACCTCGCTCGAACCGGCCGGGGTCGAGCTCGGACACGTCGATCGGCGGCGCGTCCCCGGCGATCTGTGCGGCGGCGACCTCGCCGACCGCAGCGGGGAGCTTGAAGCCGTGGCCCGACCAGCCGAGCGCCAGGTAGAGGCCCTCGATCCCCGGCGCCCAGCCGAGGAGCGGGTTCCAGTCGGGTGTGTAGTCGTAGGCTCCCGCCCAGCCGCCGAGCCACTCGGCGTCCGCGTACGACGGGAAGCGCTCTCGCAGCGCCGCCCGCACGAACCCCTCGTAGTCGGCGTCGAGCTCGACCGGGCACTCGTCCCGCTCCTCGTATTCCGTCGGGGGCTGGTAGGCGACGACGAGCGCCTGGCTTCCCCGGTCGGGGCGCAAAACCAGGTTCGAGAGCATGTCCGAGAGGGTCACCCGGGCATGCGGGCGCTCGGGCGACTGGCGCATTACCGACACCTGAAGGCGCCGGAGCGCGACCGGTAGCTCGATCCCGGCGGTGCGTGCGAGCGCTTGCCCCCAGCCGCCGGCCGCGTTGACCACGACCCCCGCCTCGACGAGACCGTGCTCGGTCTCGAGGCCGCGAACCCGATCGCCGGCGAGCGCGATGCCGTCCGCAGCGCAGCCGAGCAGCGGAACGACCCCCTCCCTCACCCCCGCGGCGAACCAGGAGAGAGTCATCGTGTGGGCATCCGCGAACCCGGCGTCTGCCTCGTACGCGCCTCCGGCGATGCCGTCGAGCGCGAGCAGCGGCTCGATCTCGGCGATCTCGTCCGGCTCGACGACCCGCGTGTCGAGCCCCCAGGAGACGAGCCTGCGCACGTTCTCCTCGAGCGCAGGGCGCCGGTCCGCGTCGGCCGTGAGCAGGTAGCCCGTGCGGACGAAGCCGGAGCTGCCGACACCGACCTCGTCCTTCCAGTTCTGGATCACCTCGACCCCACGCATTGCCAGGCGCGCGACGCTCTCGTTCGAGTAGTGGCGCCGCACCATCGAGAACGACAGGCCGGAGTCGCCCGCACACGGCACATCCCGCTCGACAAGCGTCACCGAGAGGCCGCGACGCGCGAGCTGGAAGGCGATGCTCGTGCCGAACAGCCCGGCTCCGACAACGGCCACGTCCGCCCGCATGCGCGTATCATCATGGTTCATGAGGCACCTGCGCTCCGCGTTCGGCTTCGTCGACAGATGGGTGACGATGGCCGGGCGAAACTGCTGCGCCGGGCGCTCGTGGTGCCGGCTCGACCGCAGCCTCGCGAAGCGGGCTCCCGAGACGCGCAAGTAACGCCGCGTGCTCGCCGTCGAGCTCGTTTCGTTCGGGTCGCCCGACGGGCTCGTTGCGACCGAGCGTCCCGACCCCGCGCCGGGCGCCGGAGAGGTGCGCGTCGACCTCGTCGCGGCGTCACTCAACCGCCGCGACTGGTGGATTCGAAACGGCGGCAAGGTGGCCCTTCCGGCCGTGCTGGGCTCGGACGGTGCCGGCGTCGTGTCAGCCGTCGGCGAGGGCGTCACGGACGTCGCCGTCGGCGCCGAGGTCGTCATCTATCCGGGCATCGGCTGGGGCGACGCCGAGGACGTCCCGGCGCCGGGCTTCGAGATCCTCGGCGTCCCGACTCAGGGGACGTACGCCGAGCGGATCGTCGTGCGCGCCGAGCAGGTGCGGCCGAAGCCGCCGGGCTGGTCATGGGCGGAGACCGCCGCGCTTCCGGTCGCCGCGCTGACCGCGTGGCGCGCGGTCGTCACGCTCGGCGGGGCCGGGCCGGGCCGGACGGTGCTCGTGCCCGGAGCGGGCGGCGGCGTCGCGGTGTTCGCGATCCAGATCGCGTCGGCGCTCGGCGCACGCGTCCTGGTCACGACCTCGGGCGACGAGAAGCTCGAGCGGGCGAGATCTCTCGGCGCCGAGGGCGGCGCGGACTACCGAGCTCCCGACTGGCCCGAGCGCGTCGCGCCCGTAGACGTGATCGTCGACTCGGTCGGCGGCGCCGTCTGGGCAGGCGCCTTTCGCGCGCTGGCCCCGGGCGGACGGCTCGTCGTCTTCGGCGACACCGACGGCGAGCGGGGCGAGGTCGAGATCGCACAGCTCTTCTTCAAGCACATCCGGATCCAGGGAACCACGCTCGGGAGCCCGCGCGAGTTCGATGCGCTGCTCGCCCACTGCGCGGAGGCGTCGTGGCGGCCGGTGATCGACAGCGTGTTCCCGCTGGCCCAGGCCGGGGAGGCGCATCGGCGCCTGGACGCCCCGGAACGCTTCGGCAAGATCGTGCTCTCGATCGACGAGTCACGGTCGTAGGGCAAGGTCCGAAAGCGGCCAGACGTCTGGCTCCCCGAGGGCTATGCTCGCCGTCGTGGACCTCGACTTCGACGCGTGCTGGCGGGCTTCGGCCAGCCGGGACGCGCGCTTCGACGGGCGCTTCTTCATCGGGGTGCACTCGACGAGGATCTACTGCCGGCCGGTGTGCCCTGCTCCGTCGCCGCGGCGCGAGAACGTGCGCTTCTATCCCACCGCCGCCGCGGCCGAGGCGGCCGGCCTGCGATCCTGCCGCCGGTGCCGCCCCGAGCTCGCGCCGGACACAGCGGAATGGGCCGGCGGCTCCGCGCTCGTCGCCCGCGCCCTGCGGCTCGTCGCCGACGGCTACCTCGATCACCACGACGCCCGTGACCTCGCCGGCGAGCTCTGCGTCGGCGAGCGCCAGCTCCGTCGGCTCTTCGCCGCGCAGCTCGGCGCGCCGCCTGGTGCGATCGCGCGCACCCGACGCGTCCAGCTCGCCCGGACGTTGATCGACCAGACGGGCTTGCCGATGACCGAGGTGTCGCGAGCCGCGGGGTTCGCGAGCCTCAGGCGGTTCAACGAGGCGATCCGCGCAACGTACGGCCAGGCCCCGCGGGAGCTTCGCCGCGCTCCCGGCGCCGGCGGTCCCGGCGCGCTCGAGCTTCGCCTCCCGTACCGTCCGCCGCTCGCATGGGACGCGCTGCTGGCGTTTCTCTCCGCACGGGTGATTCCCGGCGTCGAGCGCGTGACGGCCGGCGGCTACGCGCGAGTGGTTCGCGCGATGGACGCGCTCGGGATCGTCGAGCTCGAGCACGTCCCGCCCGTCGTCGTCGTGCGGCTGCGCGGGCTCGGCGTCGAGAGCGTGGCCGCGGCCGTCGAGCAGGCGAAACGGGTGCTC
Source organism: uncultured Actinomycetes bacterium (assembly GCA_963712465.1). Lineage (GTDB taxonomy): Bacteria > Actinomycetota > Thermoleophilia > Gaiellales > Gaiellaceae > CAVQHY01. The sequence goes on along the minus strand of CAVQHY010000004.1, from coordinate 286,469 downwards.
GACCTCGCCGCCGACCCGGCCGAGATCGCCGCCGTGCTCGGCCGCGATCCGCTCCTCGCCGCGCGCGTGCGCGCCTTGCCGGGCCTGCGTGTCCCCGGCGCCTGGGACGGATTCGAGCTCGCAGTGCGCGCCGTGCTCGGCCAGCAGGTGAGCGTGCGCGGCGCGATGACGGTCGCCGGCCGTCTGGTGCAGCGCTTCGGCGAGCCGCTCCCTCACCCCGACGGCGAGCTCACGCACGCGTTCCCGACCGCCGACGCTCTCGCCGAGGCGGACGTCGCGGCGGTGGGGATGCCTCATGCTCGCGCCGCGACAATCCGCAGAATCGCCCGAGCGGTGGCGGCCGGCGAGCTCGACCTGCGACCCACCGCCTCGTTCGACGAGACCCGGCGGCTCCTGACGGAGATTCCGGGCATCGGCCCGTGGACGGTCGAGTACGTCGCGATGCGGGCGCTGGCCGACCCCGACGCCTTCCCGGCCGGTGATCTCTGGCTTCGCCGCGCGCTTCCGTCGGGCGACGCCGAGGCCTGGCGGCCCTGGCGGGCCTACGGCGCGTTCTACCTCTGGACGGTCGCCGCGGAGACGCTCGAGGCGGCCGCGTGACGCTCGCCTACGACGAGATCGAGACGCCGATCGGGCCATTGCTTGCGGTCTTTGGCGAGCGTGGTGTCGTCCGCATCGGCCTCCCGAGCGAGGAGCCGGCCGCGGTGCTCGGCGAGCTCGACGAGCCCGTGGCGAGATCATCGCGCGAGCTCGAGCCGGTGCGACGGGAGCTCGACGGGTACTTCGCGGGCCGCGGGCGGGAGTTCGCGCTCCCGCTCGACCTCCGGCTCGCGCGGGGCTTTCACCTGCGCGTGCTCGAGGAGATGGCGCAGATCCCGTTCGGCCAGACGGTGACCTACACCGAGCTCGCCGGCCGCGCGGGAAACGCCCGCGCATTCCGCGCCGCCGGCCACGCCTGCGCAACGAATCCGATCCCGATCGTCGTGCCGTGCCACCGCGTCGTCGGCAGCGACGGCAACCTTCGCGGCTACACCGGTGGGCTCGAGTTCAAGGAGCAGCTGCTGCGGCACGAGGGCGTCGACCCGGCCCGGCCGCTGGGCTGACCTCACGAGCGACACCTCACTCCGAGTCGGGTGCAGTCCCAAAACCGCCCGCGGCTTCACGCCCGCAGCCTCAGCGTACTACCCTCTGGTGCATGAGCATCCTCGATCGGGACAAGACCTCGCTCCGATCGCAGTACTACGCGACGAGGCCGATCAGCCGCGACAACCTCGTTCCCGAGGACCCGGCGCTCGGCCTCGTCGCGTTCTCGAGCCCGAACGACCCCCGGCCGTCCCTTCGCGTCGAGGACGGCCGCGTCGTCGAGCTCGACGGCAAGCCCGAGGCCGAGTTCGACCTCCTGGACGAGTTCATCGCCCGCCACGGCATCGACACCTCGATCGCCGAGGAGGCGATGGCCCTCGACACCCTCGCGTTCGCCCGGACGCTCGTCGACCCGGCCGTGCCCCGCGAGGAGATCACCCGCCTCGTCGCCGGGATGACGCCTGCGAAGATCGCCGAGACGCTCGCGCTGCTCACCCCGGTCGAGATCCTCCAGGCGATGCAGAAGATGCGCGCGCGCCGGACGCCGTCGATCCAGGCGCACGTCACCAACCGCGTCGACCACCCGCTCCTGATCGCCGCCGATGCAGCGGCCGCCGCCGCGCTCGGCTTCCGCGAGCTGGAGACGACCGTGCCCGTCCTGCGCGACTCGCCCTCGAACGCGCTGGCGCTCCTCGTCGGCAGCCAGGTGGCCGGTGCGGGCGCGCTGACCCAGTGCTCGGTCGAGGAGGCGACCGAGCTCGAGCTCGGCATGCGCGGGCTGACGACGTACGCGGAGACAGTCTCCGTCTACGGCACCGAGCAGGTCTTCGTCGACGGTGACGACACTCCGTGGTCGAAGGCGTTCCTCGCCGCGTGCTACGCGTCGAGAGGCCTGAAGATGCGCTTCACGTCGGGATCGGGCGCCGAGGTGCTGATGGGCGCGAGCGAGGGCAAGTCGATGCTCTACCTCGAGGCGCGCTGCATCGCCGTGACTCGCGCCGCGGGCGCGCAGGGCGTCCAGAACGGCGGCATCGACGGCGTCAACGTCACCGCCTCCGTGCCCGACGGGATGCGCGAGGTGATCGCCGAGAACCTCTGCGTCATGCTCCACGGCCTCGAGTCGTGCACGGGCAACGACACGCTGATGTCCGCCTCCGACATCCGCCGCACCGCCCATACGCTCCCGCTCCTCCTCGCGGGCTCGGACTTCCTCTTCTCCGGCTTCGGCTCGATCCCCGCCTACGACAATGCGTTCGGCCCGTCGAACATGAACGCGGAGGATCTCGACGACTACCTCGTGATCCAGCGCGACTGGGGCTTCGAAGGCGGCCTGCGCGCGCGCGACGACGTGGAGCTGCTCGCCGTCCGCCGCCGAGCCGCCGAGGCGTGCAGGGACGTCTACGCGGAGCTCGGCCTCGCGACGTTCTCCGACGAGGACGTCGAGGCGTGCGTCCTCGCGCACGGAAGCCTCGACGTCCCGGAGCTCCCGGCCGACCTCGCCCCGACCGCCGGCGACCGGATCATGGAGCGGGGTCTGACCGCGCTCGACGCGGTGCGGGCCCTGGCCGCCCATGGGTACGAGGTCGAGGCCGAGCGACTGATGGAGATGCTCCGTCAGCGACTCCTGGGCGATTTCCTCCAGACCTCGGCGATCTTCGACGAGGAGATGCGTGTCCTCTCGAGCCTCTCCGATCCGAACGACTACGCGGGCCCCGGCTCCGGCTACCGGATGTCGCCCGATCGGCGCGCCGAGGTCGCGCGCGTGCGACAGGTCTGGTCGCCCGAGGATCTGGCCGCCGAGCAGGCGCGGGGGATCGGCTGCCTCGAGCTGGTCGAGCTCGGCCCGGCCCGCTGCCGGCCGCGACCCGACGAGGTCGTCGTCGGACTCTCCCCTGCCTACGCGGAGGAGATCTGGGTCACGCTCGGCGGGCTCACCGTCGCCGAGCTGCTGCGCCAGGTGCTGGCGGGGATCGAGGAGGAAGGCCTGCCCAGCCGGCTCGTCCGCGTGCGCCGCTCGATCGACCTCGGCAACATCGGCTGGACGGCCGCACAGCTCTCCGGCTCCGGCGTGTCCGTAGGCCTGCAGGCGAAGGGCACCGCGCTCATCCATCGCGCCGACCTGCCGCCGCTCGGCAACCTCGAGCTGTTCTCGATCGCGCCACGGGTAACCCCGGAGCTGTACCGGGGCCTCGGACGCAACGCGGCGCGGTACGCGAAGGGAGTCGCTCCCGAGCCGCTCCTGCTGCCCGAGTCGAGCGAGCCGCTCGGGCCGAAGCATCACGCCCGCGTCGTCCAGCTCGTCGCGATCGAGCGTGGGTGCACGCGCGCCGAGGAGCCGGTCGAGGTGGAGGCGACGTGGTTGAGCTGAGCTATCCGCTCTCGTCTGCCCGGGACCGGGTGCGGACGGCGTCCGGCCGCGCCGTCTCCGACGTCACGCTCTCCGCCGTGCTGGCCGACGAGCTGGGATCCGCCGACCTCCGTATCTCAGCCGAGACGCTCGACCTCCAGGCCGCTTTCGCCGAGCGAGGTGGCAACCCGCAGCTCGGCGAGAACCTCCGCCGCGGCGGCGAGCTCGTCGCCTTCTCGGACGAGGAGCTCCTGCGCTTCTACGAGATGCTTCGGCCGGGACGCTCGTCGGCGGCCGAGCTCGACGAGCTTGCGGACTCGCTCTCCTCACGTGGGGCCGGGCGCTGTGCCGCACTCGTCCGCGAGGCACGGGCCGCGTACGTCAGACGCGGTCTGATTGCGTAGCATGACGGGGAACTCGTTCCAGGAGGTCTCGCGTGACCCGTGAAGAGCGCATCGCCCACGACGAGCTCGCCGCGCTGGCCGCCGACAGAGACGGTCGACGGCTTCTCCAGCTCGCGCTCCGGGGCATCCAGGAATCGCGCCTCGGTCTGACCATCGGCTGCTGGATGGGGTCGCGCCCGACAGGGCGGGGGTGGGGTGGTGGGAGGAACTGGAAGCCCGGAGGGGGAGTGTCCGGGTGCGTCTTCCAGCACGCCTACTGGCAGGGCGTGGCCGAGGGCACCTTTGCGCCGGCGGCCGACGCCAAGCACGAGCTGAAGCAGGCGGTGCCCGACGAGGACTTCGCGCTCGTGATGGGCGCGATCCGCGCCCTCGATCACCTCGGCAAGCGCAGGTTCATGCGGTGGCACGGCCTTCGGCGCGAGCTCGACGAGACCGCCTGGCGTGACACGGTCGAGCGCCTGCTCGTCGACGTGCTCGCCGACGCGCCTCCGCTCGAGGCGCCGCGCGAGCTCGCGACCAGGTAGGCGAGCCGGCCCCGCGTGCTCGTCGCCGGGGTCGACGTCGGCAACTCGACCACCGAGATCGCCGTCGCGCGCGTGGAGCCGGGCGGCGAGCCCGAGTGGCTCCTCGTCGACCGCAGGCCGACTACGGGCCCGAAGGGATCGCCCGAGTGCGCCACGGGTGTCCGCGAGCTCGTCGACCTGGCCGAGCGACGCCTCGGCGAGCGCCCCCACCTCCTACTCGTCGCGGAGCTGCATCCCGTCGAGACGGGCCTCGTCGAGCTCGGCCGGCTCGAGGAGCTCGAGCTGGGCCGCACGGCGATCGCCCGACCCGCGAGCTCGACGCCGTCCGGATCGGGAGTCGCGGCCGGGCGGCTCGTGCGGCTCGAGCAGCTGACCGCCGGCCCGGAGCCCGGGCCTCGTGTCGCCGTCGTCGACGACACGGACTTCGACGCGGTCGCCGCGGCGCTTGGAGCGGCCCGGTCGAGAGGCTGGACGATTGCCGCGGTGATCGTCGAGCGAGACGATGCCGTCCTGATCGGGAATCGCTTCGACCGCTCGATCCCGATCGTCGACGAGGTCGCGGACACGTCCGCTCTGCCCGAAGGCGCGCTCGCTGCGGTCGAGGTCGCGGAGCCGGGAGCCTCGGTCGAGCACCTGTCCGACCCGCTACGGCTCGCTGTCCTCCTCGAGCTCTCACCCGCCGATGCGAGAGGGGCGCGGTACGCGGCGCGCGCGGTCGCGGGCCAGCGCGCAGCGATCGTCGTGAGGACGGAGCGCCCGGCACGGCCGGAATCGGCGCCCGAAGCGCCGATCGTGCTCGTGCGCCGCGACGGAGAGACGGCGCCGCTCGACGAGCGCGCGGCCCCCCCTGCCCCGGGCGAGATCGCGGCGCTCCGCGGAGCGGCGGGCGACCACGACGACCTCCTCGACCTCACCTGGTGCCCACTCCCGGCGCCGCCCGAGGATGCGGCCTTCTCACGGCGACTCGCGCGGCTCCGTCCGCTCGCGCTTGCGCTGCTCTCGCGAGGTGACTCGGGAGGCCTGCTCGAGGTGCTGTCAGAGCTTGTGGCCGGCGGGGCCCGCGTCGTCGCCCGCGAGACCGATGCCGCGGTGCTCGGCGCGTCCACGACCCCCGGGGCGGGGCACGCGCCCGTGGTGCTGGATCTGGGCGGCGGTACGGTCGACCTGTACGCCGAGCTCGACGGCGAGGCTTGCTCTGTCTCGACCGCGGGCGCGGGCGAGCTCGTCACCCGTATCTGCGCGGGCCTGCTCGGCAGCGGACAAGACCTCGCCGAGCGCGCCAAGCGCGTTCGCTCGGCGCGCGTCGAGACGCCGTTCGTGCTCGGCCACGAGGACGGCACGCGCACCTTCCTCGGCGAGCCCGCGCCGCCCGACGCGCTCGCCCGGCTCTGCCTCGTCGACGGCCGTTCGCTTCGCCCTCTCGACGCCCTGCTGGCACCCGAGGTGTGGGCAGGCCTGCGCAGGACGGCCAAGCGAGACGTGATCGCGCGCAACGTCCGTCGCGCCCTCGAGGCGACCGGCGGCGTGCCGCGCGGCGAGCTCGTCACGCTCGTCGGCGGTTCCGCGTGCGATTCAGAGGTCGTCGACGCCGTCGCTGCCTCGCTCGCCGAGCTCGATCTCGCCGTCGGCCGCGGCGACGTCCTCGGCCACCATGGCCCGCGCGCCGCCGTCGCCGTCGGCCTCGTGCTGGCCTTCGCGGCAGCGGGAGGCCGATGAGCACGGTCGCGGTCGTTGCCCTGCTCGGCCACCCGGCCTGGGCCGCGCCGCTCGCGGCCGGCTTCGAGGAGGAGGGTGTCCCTCTCGTCGTCGAGTCGGCCGAAGGCGACGCGCTCGAGCTCGCCCGCGCCGCCGCTCGCCGCTCTCTGCTCGGCCTCGGGATCGGCGGCGAGCTCGACCGTCTCGCCCTGGTGCTTGCGGCCTCATCCGCACGGGCCTACCTCGAGTCGCCGCCCGCAGACGCTCGATCATTCGGCCACGCGGCTGCTCGAATCGCGGCGAGACGGCCGCTGCCCTACCCGTTGTAGACGATGACGCTGCGGGCGCCCTCGCCGGCCCGCATGCGGTCGAAGGCCTCGTTCACGTCGTCGAGCGCGATCGTCGAGATCAGCGAATCGAGCCGTAGTCGCCCGTCCCGGTAGAGATCGACGAGCAGCGGGAAGTCGCGCAGGGGCACGCACGAGCCGTACCAGGAGCCGCGCACGCAGCGCTCCTCGAGCGTCGCCGTCAGCGCGTCGAGCGGGACGCGCGCGTCGGGCGGCGCCATGCCGATCAGGACGGCCTGGCCACCACGACCGGTCATGCGAATCGCCGCGTCGATCGTCTCGGGGCGTCCGAGCGCCTCGAAGGCGTGGTCGACTCCGCCTCCGGTCAGGTCGCGCACCGCCTCGACGGGATCGACGGCGGCCGCGTCGACCTCGTGCGTGGCACCGAGCTCGCGAGCCAGGGCGCGCTTCTCGGCCACGAGGTCGACCGCGACGATCGTGCCCGCGCCCGCGATGCGTGCACCCTGCACGACGTTGAGCCCGACACCGCCGCAGCCGACCACGGCGACCGTGTCCCCGGGTCGCACGCCCGCGGTGTTCAGCGCCGCGCCCACACCGGTCATCACTGCGCAGCCCATCAGGGCGAGCTCGGTCAGGGGTAGGTCGCTGTCGACCGGGATCGCCGTCTGCGCGGGGACGACCGAGCGTTCGGCGAACGACGACGTGTTGTAGTGGTGGATGCGCTGCCCGTCTCGGTGGAGGCGGCAGGTTCCGTCCTCCATCGTCGCGTCGTACCAGGCGGCGTTCTCGCAGCGGTTCGGCAGGCCGCGCGCGCACTGGCGGCAGCGACCGCAGTACGGAAGCCACGTCAGCATGACGTGGTCGCCGGGCCGGACGTTCCGGACGCCAGGGCCAACCTCCTCGACGACTCCGGCGCCCTCGTGGCCGAGGACGACAGGCAGCGCAGTCGGGTGGATGCCCTGGACCACGTGGAGGTCGGAGTGGCAGACCCCGCTGGCGGCCATCCGAACGAGGATCTCGCCCTCCTTCGGAGGGTCGAGCTCGAGCTCCTCGACGACGAGGGGCGCGTCGAACTCGTAGAGAACGGCGGCCCGCATCCGGGTGCTACGCGCCGCCGAGCACCACTAGCCGTTCCTCCGTCATCTCCCGCACGGTGTAGGCCGGCCCTTCCTTCGTGTTCCCGGACGCCTTCGTGCCCCCGTATGGCATCTGGTCGACCCGCCACTCGGGCGCCTCGTTGATCATCACGCTCCCGAACTCGAGGCAGCCCGTCGCCTGGACGGCCGGCTCGATCGAGCGGGTGAAGATCGCGGCCTGGAGGCCGTACTCGGTCGCGTTCGCGCGCTCGAAGCCCTCCTCGAGCGAGTCGATCGGGACGACCGAGCAGACCGGGCCGAAGATCTCCTGCGAGCACACCTTCATCTCTGGCGTGACGTCCACCAGCACGGTCGGGCGCAGGACGCCGTTCTCCTCAGCGCCGCCCACTGCGACCGTCGCACCGCCGGCCTTGGCCTCCTCGAGCCAGTCCGCGATCCGCTCCCGGCTCGTCGCATCGATCACCGGCCCGACGTCGGTCGTGTCGTCCGCGGGATCGCCCGCGTGCAGTGCCTCGACCTTGGGCACGAGCCGCGCGAGGAAGTCGTCGTAGACCTCGCGGCGAACGTAGACCCGCTGGACCGACACGCAGGTCTGGCCCGCGAACGTGAACGCGTGCGTCGCCACCTTCGACGAGGCGAGGTCGAGGTCGGCGTCGGCCTCGACGATCACGGGTGACGCGTTGCCGAGCTCGAGCGCGACCTTCTTCCGCGCGGCGCGTGAGCGGATCCCCCAGCCCACTTCGGAGGAGCCGGTGAACGTGATCATGCGGACGCGCTCGTCCTCGCAGAGGACGTCGCCGATCTCGGACGACTTGCCCGGGATCACGTTCAACCAGCCGGCGGGCAGGCCGGCCTCCTCGCAGATCGCGGCGAGGCGAAGGGCGCTCACGGGCGTCTGGCTCGCGGGCTTGAGGACGACCGCGCAGCCGGCGGCGAGCGCCGGCGCGAGCTTGTGCGCGACGAGGTTGAGCGGGAAGTTGAACGGCGAGATCGCCCCGACGACACCGATCGGCACGCGCACCGTCCAGGCGATGTGGCCGTCGCCGGACTGCGTGCCGGTGACGGGGACCGAGTCGCCGGTCAGCCGCCGTGCCTCGCCCGCGGAGAGCCCGTAGGTGTTCACCGCCCTGGAGGCCTCGACCCGGGCTGCCTTGATCGGCTTGCCGGCCTCGGCCGAGATCGTGCGCGCAAGCTCCTCCTGCCGCTCCTTGATCAGCGCCGAGACGCGCTCGAGGATGTCGGCCCGCTCCCAGGGCGCGAGCGGCTCGCGCATCGCGCGCGCGGCAGCGTTGACCGCGCGGCGAGCCTCATCCGCACCGGCACGGGCAACCGTGGCGACGATCTCGCCCGAGTACGGCGAGCGAACGTCGAGATGATCGTCGGTGTCGATCCACTCGCCGTCGAGGTAGAGCTTCTCGGTCGTGGGTGGCGCAGCGGTGGTTGCCATGGCGGGGACTCCTTTCAGCGCGCCTGCACGGCGCGGACGGGCATCGATTTCATGCCGTTCAGAAAGTTCGAGCGGAGCCGCACGTGCGGCCCGGTCTGCTCGAAGCGGACGTTGCGGGCGAGGATCTCCTCGAGCAGCACACGGATCTCGAGGCGGGCGAGGAAGGCGCCGAGGCAGAAGTGCGGCCCGCCGCCCCCGAACGACACCTGGTCGTTCGGCGTCCGAGCGACGTCGAAGCGGAACGGATCCGCAAAGACCTCCTCGTCGAAGTTGGCGGAGACGTACCAGAGCGCGACCTTGTCTCCCTCGCGGATCGCGACGCCACGCATTTCCGTGTCGCGGGTCGCCGTCCGCCGGAACATCAGCACCGGCGTCGACCAGCGGAGGACCTCCTCGACCGCCGTCGGCACCAGCGACGGATCGTCATGGAGCCGGTCGAGCTCGCCTGGGTTCTCCATGAACGCGAGCATGCCCTGGGAGATCGCCGTCCGCGTGGTCTCGTTGCCCGCGAAGATGAAGAGCTGGAAGAAGTTCGTGTACTCCTGGTCGGAGAGCCGCTCGCCGTCGACCTCCGCGTGCACGAGGCGCGAGACGAGATCCTCGGTCGGGTTGGCCCGCCGCTCCTCGCCGATCCGCCTGCCGTACTCGAAGATCTGCTCGGCCGCCGGCGAACCGAACGGAAGCAGCCGGTGCTCGATCGTGCTCGGATACCTGACGGGGTCAGGCACGTGGTCGGGGTCCGTGGCCGCGGCGAGCTCGTTGGAGAGCTCGACCATCAGGTCGGCGTCGCGCTCGGGCACGCCGAGGATCGAGACGATCACCTGGATCGGCAGTGGCTCGGAGATCTCGGTCACGAAGTCGAACTCACCGGACTCGATCGAGCGGTCGAGCAGGCGGCCGGCGATCTCGCGCGTGTAGTCCTCGTACGTCCGCACCTTGCGCGGGGTGAACGCCGAGCTGACGATCTTGCGAAGGCGCGTGTGACCGGGTGGGTCGCTCTCGATCAGCGAGCGCCGCGCCTCGAGCGCGTCCGGCTCGCGATCCTCGAGCGAGATGTGGCCGATCCCCGACGAGAACGTCGCGGCGTCCTTGCCCGCGACGACGACGTCGGCGTGCTTGGAGAGGAGCCAGAAGCCGTCGCCCTTGCCCGGCCAGGGATGCCAGTGCACGGGATCGTGCGCGCGGATTGCCGCGAGCGCCTCGTGAGGCACGCCCTGCTCGTAGATCGCGGGGCTCGCGACGTCGACCTCGGCGAGATCGTCCAGAACGAGCGTCATTCCCCGTTGTCACCTCCTCGTTCACCGGCCCGCCCGAGACCCAGCCAGAGGGCCCTGGTCGACTCGACATGACGGACCATAGCGTCTCGCGCACGGCCCGGTTTGCGCCCGGAGACGGCGCGCAGGATGTCGCGGTGCTCGCGGTCGGAGAGCTCCGTCGCCGGCCTCGGGATCGAGCCGAGCTTCGCGATCCGGTAGACCTCGGTGCGGATCTCCGCCACCCGCGCGACGAGGCGCGGCGAGCCGGACGCGTCGGCGAGGACGAGATGGAAGAGCGCGTCGCGCTCGCTCCACGCGTCGAACTCCTCCGCCTCCTCCATCTCGCCGACCACCTGCTCGAGGTACGCGACCTGCTCCGGCGTCGCACGGTCGGCGGCCAGAGCGGCGGCACCGCCCTCGACGACGACGCGATAGTCGACGAGGTCGCGGAGCTCGGTCTCGGTCGGCAGCGGCTCGTCCGGGAGCAGACCTACGGCCGAGGCGCCCTCGCTCACCGTCGTGCCCCCGCCCCGCCCGCGCTGCGTCTCGAGCATTCCTGCGCCGCGCAGGATGGTCAGCGCGCTGCGAAGCGTCACCGGCGAGATGCCGAGCTCCTCGGCCAGCCGTCCCTCGGGCGGGAGGCGATCGCCGGGACGCAGGAGACCCATCCCGATCGCCTGACCGAGCCGCTCGACCGTCTCGGCGACCGCGCTTCCCTGCCGGACCGGGGTGAAGACCGTCCGCTCGACGAGGCCGCGGACGAGCGCGTCAGTCGCCAGGAGATTCTCCCTCCACCCCACCCCCGCCCTTTGGTTGCCCGCCCGCCCCGCGACCCCGCTCGATCTCCTCGGCTCCCGCGAGCACCACTTCCTCGAGCTCGTACGACCCGTGCGCCTCGCCGACGTGGGCATTGGCTGCCTCGACGAGCTCGTCGTCGCTCGCGGCCGTGACGGAGAAGTCGCAGTCGACCTCGAGGCAGGTCCACCTCTTCATTACCCTGCCTCCACCCCGACCACGAAATCGATCGACGGATCGAGGATGTCCTCGATCAGCCGCGCGTCGGGGGTGATCCCCAGCTCGCGGCAGCGGTTTCGGTAGTGGCGCACCTTCTGGCGCTGGTACTTGTCGAGGTCGAGCCCTGGGACGTTTCGCTGGTACTCGAGCATCCCGACGGCGTTCGCCTTGTACTCCTCGATCACCTCGTGGACGAGCGCCTCGTACTCGGGGCTCTGCTCGATCAGGATCCGGCATGCCTCGGTGCCGAACGTGATGTGGCGCCCCTCGTCGGCGAGGATGCTCTTGAACCCGAGCCGCAGCGTCGGCAGCGCGTTCCACGCGAGCGTCGTGTCGATGACGATCTCGTACGAGGGCATCGTCAGGACGCCCTCGACCCACACGTTGTAGAGCGTCGCGAACCGGACGAACGCCTGCTCGATCGCGGCCTCGTCGCCCGACTTGACGGCGTCCATCAGGAGGCCGCCGTAGCGGGGAAGACCCTCGTAGACCGGCTCGCCGAGCGTGAAGCGCCCGCTCGGATCGACCGTGTGCTCGCGGAGCGGCCAGTGCGCCGCCTTCTCCTCCGGCTCGACAAGGCCGGCGACGCGCTCGTGCCAGAGCGCGAAGAACTCCGAGTGGCGCGCCTCCTCGAGCGATGAACGTCGACAGGTACATGACCCAGTCGAAGCGCCCGAGAGCGTGCGACGCGGCGAGCATCGGCACGAGCTCGTCGGTCACCTCCTGCTCGCCGCCCTCGAAGCGGACGGTGATCGTGAGGATCCCCTCCTGCTGCGACTCGGTCAGGCCCTGCCATTCGGCCGCGTCCTCCGAGTAGTCGAACTCCTTCGGGTCCCAGAACTTGCGTGAAGCCTTCTCGTACTTGCGGTAGATCGGGCCCTCGCGCATCTCCTTCGTGAGGCGGAGCCTCGTCTCGATCGGGCGGATCTCTGCGAACGTCGTCACTCGTCCACCTCCTCGGTCGCCTCAGGGAGAAAGCGATAATAGATAAGAACGTAGGTTTTTGCCAGCCGCGCCTTGCGTTCCTATCCTTGGGCGCCGTGTCCGTCGAGGTTGCGCAGGCGACACCGGATCGCCTCCCGGCTGTGGCGTCCACGATCGGGCGGGCCCTCGTCACCGAGCCGATGCTGCGCTGGCCCCTGGGCGTCGACGCCGACCTCGAGGCACGTTCGATCCGGAACTTCGAGCACTATCTCGAGCCCCTCATCGAGCTCGGGATCGTGTGGGCGACGGCCGACACGCTCGGCGCGGCCGTGTGGGTGCCGCCTGCCAGGACGGAGGCGTTCGAGGATGCGCAACGGAAGAGCCAGCCGAGCATCGACGCGCTGACGGACGACCGCGGACGGCGGTTCAGCGTGTTCTGGCGATGGATCGGCTCGATGCTCCCAGACGAGCCCCTGTGGTACCTCGACCTGATCGGCGTCGCGCCCGAGGCGCAGGGTCGAGGCGTCGGCTCGGCGCTGATCGAGCTCGGGCTGACGCAGGCGCGCGCGGAGGGGACGGCGGCGTTCTTGGAGACCGGGACGCCGGGCAACGTCGCGTACTACGAGCGCTTCGGGTTTCGCGTCGTCCACGATGCCGACGCGCCCGACGGTGGCCCCCAGTCTGGTTCATGCGCCGCGACCCGTGAAGCGAGTCCAACGACAGCACCGCCGTTCGCTTCTGTTACAGGCTCGCTGCTAGGATCGCCGGGGAATCCAGAGCGAGTCCGGTTCGCGCGTTGCGCTTCCTTACCCGTTCGTGACAGCAGGTGAGGAGGTGTGGTATGGCAAGCGGAACCGTGAAATGGTTCAACGACAGCAAGGGGTACGGGTTCATCACCCCCGACGACGGCTCGAAGGATCTCTTCGTCCATCACAGCAACATCGCTGGTGAGGGCTTCAAGAGTCTCTCCGAGGGCGCGCGCGTCGACTTCGAGCCGCGCGAGGGCGCAAAGGGGCCCGAGGCGACGAACGTCACGTCGTCGATGGCCTAGCGAAGAACCGTCTGACGAACCGCGCGATCGTCGATCGACGTTCGCGACTCGCTGCTACCCATCGTGGACTCGTCGCTCGCGCATCAGCCACTGCCGCGGCCGCTCTTGCGAGGGGTCCTGCACCAGTACGCCTGCTTCGCGTTCGCCGCGCTCGGCTTGGCGCTCGTCGCGGTCGCCCCTGCGAACCGGGAGCGTCTGGCGAGCGCGGTCTTCGCCGGCAGCGTCGTGCTCACCTTCGGCATCAGCGCCCTGTACCACCGCGTCACCTGGCGCCCGACCGCTCGGCTCATGATGCGACGGCTCGACCATGCCGGCGTCTTCGTGCTGATCGGGGGCACGTACACGGCGTTCGTGCTGCTCGCGCTCCACGGCGCCTGGCAGGTCTCGATCCTCGCCGTCGTCTGGGGAGGCGTCGGTCTCGCGATTCTCGTCAAGCTCGCCTGGGTCGATGCTCCGGGATGGATGTCGGCGGCGTTCGGGATCGCGCTCGGCTGGATCAGCGTCGTCGCGCTCCCACAGGCGCTCGACGCGACCGGAGTCTGGGGGATCGCTCTCCTCGCCTCGGGCGGCATCTTCTACACGCTCGGAGCCGTGGTCTACGCGCGAAAGCGGCCCGACCCGATTCCCGCAATCTTCGGGTACCACGAGCTCTTCCATCTGCTCACGATCGTCGCCGCCGCCTGCCAGTTCGCGGCAATCGCGTTCTTCCTGGTCGGCGCCGCGTAGACGCGGCAGCTTTCTATGGGAGGAGCACGATCCGGCCTTTGACCTCGCCGTTTCGAACACGGCGATGTGCCTCCTGCGCCTGCTCGAGCGGCATCGTCTCGACGGTGTACTCGAGCCGCTCGCGCTGGGCGAGCTCGATCAGCTCGCCCAGCTCGGCGAGCGAGCCCCAGATCGACGAAAGGAAGCGGGCCTCGTGCGGGACGGCGCCGAGGCCGAAGGGAATGCGGCCGCCGAAGAGGCCGATCACGATCGCAACGCCCTTGCGGTCGACGAGTCGTACCGCGTTCGCCAGCGAGTCGTCCGAGCCGACGAAGTCGAGCACGGCGGCATAGGGGCCTTCGAGCTCCGCCGGGATCCGCGGCCGCAGTCGCGCCGAGCTCGAGCGCCCGCGCCCGCTTGGGCTCGGACGGGTCGCCCACGTCGACCTCCGCGTCGGTCAGGAGGCGCAGGTACTGGACCGCGAACTGGCCGAGGCCGCCCGCGCCGAGCACGAGCGCGCGCGAGCCCGGGCCGAGCCACGGCCGCGCGTGCTTGACGGCCCGGTATGCCGTCAGCCCGCCGCAGCCGAGCGGCGCAGCCGTGACCGGGTCGAGATCTCCGATCGGAAAGACGTAGCGACGGGCGGGAACGCGGACGTACTCCGCGTAGCCGCCGTCCTGGAACAGCCCGGCCTCCTTCCCCTGCGGGCAGATCATCTCCTCGCCGGCCGCGCAGAAACGGCACTCGCCGCAGCCCCACGGTGTGTAGAGGAGCACGTTGCCGATGCCCTCGACCTCGGCCGTGATCTCGTGGCCGAGCACGAGGGGAAGCGGCGAGCGGAGGTCTCCGTCGGTCACGTGCAGGTCGGAGTGGCACACGCCGCAGGCGAGCACCTTGACGACGAGATCGTCGCCGCCCTGCGTCACCGGAATCGGGCGCTCCTCGAGCGCGAGCGGTGAGTGGAACGAGTTGAGGACGACTGCTCTCATCAGGCGAGCGACCGGATCCAGCCGTCGACGACCTCGTTGAAGCGGTCGGGCTCCGCGAGGAACGGGCAGTGGCCGCTCTCTGCGAGGACGACGAGCGCGGCGTTGGGCATCTCGCTGGCGACGAGCTCCTCGGCCGCGAGCGGCACGAGCTTCTCGTCGGCGCCGGTCACAACGAGGGCCGGAACGGTGACGTCCGGGAGGACGGGACGGTAGTCCTGCACCGTCTGGTCGAAGATGATCGCGCCCGCGACCGAGCACGGCAGGCGCATCATCTCCTCCACCATCCACGCGGTGTCCTCCTCCGAAGGCGGCTCCTTGAACATCAGCGGCACGAACTCGCGGACGAACGCCTCGCGGTCCGTCTGCACCGTCTCCATGACGTGCTTGAGGACGTCGAAGTCGGCGAACCCGTGCGGCCAGTCGGGCCACTTGAAGTCGGACGGCGACTGGTCGACGACGACCACCCCGCGCAGCCCGTCGCAGCCGAACTGACGCACGTAGTCCCAGGTCACCAGCGCGCCCATCGACCAGCCGACGAGCACGGGATCGGCGAGCCCGAGCTGCTCGAGGGCGGCCCGCAAGTCGCGTGCGTACTGCGCGACGGTGTGCCCTTCCTGGACGTGCTCGGACCGACCGTGGCCGCGAAAGTCGAGCGCGACGGTTCGGTAGCGCTCGCCGAACCAGGGGAGCTGATGCTCGAAGAAGCGGCTGCTCATCCAGACTCCGTGCAGGAACACCACGGGCTGGCCGGAGCCGTGCTCCTCGTAGTTCAGCGACACACCGTTCACGGTCACGTTCGGCAAGGCGCCTCCTCGGTACGGGACGGCGGTACGATAGGCGCCCTTCTCGACCGATGTCAGGAAAGGAGTCGAACGTGGCGGTTGCCGCAGCCGATCTCGAGGCCGCCCGCGGGCTGCTCGAGGAGCACGAGGTCCATACCGTCGAGTGCATGTTCGCGGACACCTGGGGCATCCCCCGCGGCAAGCGCATCCCGACGGAGCAGTTCCTCAAGGGCGGCGGCTTCGCGATCGCGAACGTCGCCTACACCTGGGACATGCACTGCCTGATCTTCCCGACCGACTTCGTCAACGACGAGCACGGCTATCCGGACATGCACGCCGTGCCCGACTTCTCGACGGTCCGGCTCGCGGGGACGCGGGAGGGCACCGCCTACTGCATCTGCGACACGGTCGACGTGCAGACGCACGAGCCGGTCGCGCTCGACGGGCGCGCGATTCTGCGCCGCGCGGTCGAGCGGCTGCGCGGGCACGGGTACGAGCCGGTCGTCGCCACCGAGCTCGAGTTCCATCTCTGCACGCCGGACTGGGAGCCCTTCTATCGCGGCGTGCACTGCTACTCGATCGCGAAAGGGGCCGAGGTCGAGCCGGTCGTCGGCGACATCCGCCGGGCCCTCGAGCTCGCGGGCATCACGGTCGAGGCGTGCAACGTCGAGTACGGGCCCGCGCAGGTGGAGGTGAACCTCGGCCACGGCGACGCGGTCGCGGTCGCGGACGCGACGATGATCTTCAAGTACGTCGTCAAGCAGACGGCGGCCGCCCATGGGCTCCGGGCGACCTTCATGCCCAAGCCGTTCATGGGGGACGCCGGTAACGGCATGCATGTGCACATGAGTCTCCGCGACTCCGACGGGGGGAACGCCTTCGCGGCGCACGACGCCGATCCGCCGATCCACTCGGCGCTCATGCGACGGTTCCTGACCGGCCTCGTGGCTCACCAGCTCGAGCTGCAGGCCGTCAACTGCCCGACGATCAACGGCTACAAGCGGGTCGAGGACTACTCGTTCGCCCCCACCCAGGTCACGTGGGGGCTCGACCACCGTCTCGTCGCCGTCCGCTCGGTCGTCGACCACGGCGAGGCCACGCGGCTCGAGGCCCGCTGGGCCTCGGCCGACGCCAACCCCTATCTCGTGATCGCCGGCTGCCTGGCCGCGGGCGCCGACGGCCTCGAACGCGAGCTCGAGCTGCCGCCGATGGTGAGCGGCGACCCGCACGTCGACGCCGCGAATCGCCGCATCCCGACGTCCCTCGGCGAGGCGATCGGCGAGCTCGAGTCGAGCGCCTGGGCCCGGGAGGCGTTCGGGGAGGTCTTCGTGGAGACGTTCCTGACCATGCTCCGCCACGAGGTCGGGCTCTTCGAGAAGTACGTCACCGACTGGGAGCGGGAGCGCTACCGCGAGGTGATGTAGGGCGAGAACGCCGCCTCGACTCGCCGACGGAACGAGCGCGGGTCGATCGCCGGGAACCGATAGAGCTCGGGCGCGATCTCCTTGAAGCGGGCGAGGCCGGCCGACGGTTCCACAAGGCCCGTGTCGACCATCGCCTCTACGTCGGCCAGATCTCGGTCGTGACCGCGCTCGAGCTTGGCGAGGGCCTGGGCGTAGGGGTCGTAGTGGTACGCGGACAACTTGCCCTCACGAGTCACGAAGATGCTCCGCTCCTGCCACCCGTCCGGCACCGGGATGAAGTCCGCCGGCGAGGCCAGCTCGACGTTCAGGCGCAGCTCCTCCTTGAGCCTCGGAATCGCACGAAGAAGCCGGTCGCTCTCGGGAACGAGTTTGATATCGACGTCGACCGTCGTCGCCCGCCAGCCGACCAGGACGGCGGTCGCACCGCCCGTCAGGTAGGCGGTGACTTCCTCGTCGGCCTCCGCGCCCAGCGCCTCGAGGAAGCGCCGAACTCGGCTCGCGTCGGCTAGCTCGCGCACTCGGCGGCTCGCTCGAAGCTCACGAGCCGACGGACGAGCGCGTTGTAGCGCGAGTGCGCGGCATCGGAGTCGTCAGCGGCGAGGAGCTCGTAGAGCCGCAGCTCGGAGTCCGGAAGGGGAGCCGCGACCGTGAGGCCGAGACTTTCAAGCCGACGGGCGCCGATCGAGACGAGCAACGCCTCCACCGACACGACCCCGCGTTCGCGATCCTCGATTCCGGCGATGACCAGCTCCCCGCCGGGAAGCGAGGAGAGGCGTCGCGTCAGCGAGCTCGGGGCCACGTTCAGACGATAGCCCCGCGCCGGGCTGCCGAGCCGCTCAGATCGCCCTGAGCGCCGAAGCCGTCCGCAAGGGCCATGACCCGGGGACAGGCCCGGAGACATGGCCCCTCCTTATCGAAGGATCGAAACGAGCCGAATCACGACGGTCGCATCGAACGGGCGTTCGCTGACCGGGACATGTCTTGGGGACAGGCCCCGAGACGTGTCCGTTCGAGACACCTCCGGCGCTTTGACGGCTTGCTAGGCGTGCAGGAGGCTTGCGATAACGTCGTCGATCTGATTCGTCTCGGCCGGGGTGATTCCCCACGCGTAGTGACCCCAGGCGCTCTCGACGACGTGGAGCTCGGCGGACGGGATCAGCCGCTGCTCGGCCTCGCAGTCGGCCACCGGAAACAGGCCGTCGTGGGAAAACGGCGCGACGGCAGTCCGGGCCGTGATCCGGCCCAGCGCCGCACTGAGGTCGCCCCCGGCGTGGCGTGAGACGTCGGCGCGCCGCCACTTGCCGAGCTGGCACAGGAGGTCGAGCGGTTCGAGCGGCGCGAAGTCGTCGTCGAAGAGGCGGCGGACCATCTCGTCGGCGGAGGCGAAGCCGCCCTCGCGCCACGCCTCCTGACGGAACAGCTCGGCCGAGAGCGCCGTCGCGACCCAGAAGCGCGCGTGGTCGCGGACTCCGCCCGAACGGAGCGCGTTCTCGGCCGCGGCGACGAGCAGCTCGAGCAGAGGGGTCGTGCGGGCGAGCCCGGCGAAGATCCCAAGCCCGGTGACCATCCCAGGAAACCTCACCGCCCACTCGTACGCCTGCTGGGCGCCCATCGAGAAGCCGAGCACGAGCTCGAGCCGCTCGATCCCGAGCGCGTCCACGAGCCGCCGCTGCGCCGTCACGTCGTCGCCGATCGTGAGCTCAGGGAACTCGCCCGACGTCGTGCTCGGCGACGACGACTGGCCGTTTCCAAGCTGTCCGGGGCAGAGAACGAACCAGCGCTCCGGGTCGAGCGGGCGATCCGGGCCGATCCACGGGTCGAGGGAGACCGGCGTTCCCGAGTACTGGTGCGGGAAAAGGATCGCGTTGTCCCGGGCCGGCGCGAGCTCGCCGTGCGTCCGGTAGGCGAGCCGCGCGTCCTTCAGCCTCCCACCGAGCTCCAGGTCGAGATCGCCGAGGCCGAAGACCCCGTCCGCGGGCATCTACATGCCGTGCCAGTCGTGCATGTGCGACCGCATGTGGGCCGGGAGAGCGTCCGGCGGGTAGTAGCGGTCGTAGAACTCGACATCCAGATGCAGCGCCTGGTACCAGACCGTCGTCAGGAACGGGTCGATCGTCGCCGGAAAGCGCCCGTACGCATCCCAGATGTAGCGGCAGAGCGTCTTGGTCGCCTCGATCGCCTCCTCGGACGGCGGCTGAACCGCGCGGGCGACCTCGGGCGAGCGCCACGGGATCCGCTGCGTGTCCGGCGAGGAGAAGATCCCCGCGTCGCCCCAGCGCTCCGCGACGACGAAGTCGACCGCCGCGTCCATGTCCTCGTGAAACGGCGGGCAGGCGCCCTCGAAGATCCCGGGCAGGCCGACCGGGACCATCTCGCCCGGCCCGACCGGCGCGTCGTCGGGCACCCGATGGAACGTGAAGCCGAGCCCCTCGCAGGGCCCTTCTCCCCCGGCGGCGTGCCAGAGCGGCTCGCCGCCCATCGTGATCCGGCCCTTGCCGCCCGAGAACGGATGGCCGCCGAGGCCGAGCGCCTGCGTCGCGAGCATCAGGTTCTGGACGACGAGACCTGCCTCGACGCCGTTCATGTCGACCATCTGCCAGCGCTCGAAATCGGCGATGTCGTAGGGATGGGCGTGCTTCGAGAACAGGCCCGAGTCCATGAACGGCTTCAGCGGGTCGGCGCCGAGCCGCATGTCCTTCAGGTAGTAGCCGTGCGGACGGTCGAAGTAGAGGAGCATCGCCGAGATGCACTGGCGCGTCACGTCGGCGATCGGAATGAACAGCGTGATCCCCTCGCGGTTGACGATCCACTCGTTGAACTTGAACAAGTTCGGCCGCCGGCACGGCATGTCGAGCCGTCCGTCGAGCAGCTTGATCGCGCTGCGATAGAGAGCGTGCTGTTCCTCGACGGTCTGGTTCTCGACGTAGGCCCCGGGCTTCACGTCGCGCTGCGGGAGCACGTAGACGCCCTCGTCGTTCGTCCAGAAGACCTCGGTGCCGTGCGTCGCGAGCGGGCTCGGGAAGGTCCGCCCCGTGAACGACCGGAGCTTGTCGGCCCCCGTGGGCGTGCCTTCCGCCGTGGCGAACGGCCACTCCTCGCGCACGACGCCCGTGACGCCGGTCGCTGCCGCGACGAGGATCGCCTCCTCCTCGTACGCGAGCGGCACCGGCTCGCTGTCGGAGCGGAAGGCCAGCGGCCCCGTCATCTCCGCTCCCAGAGCGAAGCGTCGCGCCCTCCGCGTAAAGATCGCCTCGAGTGTCGGGAACGCCGCCGCACGTTCCAGAGCCTCGGGTCTGACCGTGGGACGAGAGCGCGCCGTCGTCGCCATGACGCGACTCTACACTGAGTTCGTGAGGCCGATTCTCGTGATCGAGCAGGAGGAGTCGCTCACCGGACTGGGATTGCTGGGAGAGCGGCTCGAGGCGTCGGGCCTCCCCTACCGTGTCCTGCGCATGTGGGAGGACGGCCTCGACGGGATCCGGCCGAGTGACGTCGCGGCGCTCGTGCCGATGGGGGGCAACGCGCACGCCTGGCAGGAGGACGGCCATGCGTTCATCCGCGACGAGCGAGAGCTTCTGGCCGAGGCGGTCGAGGAGGGCGTGCCGGTGCTCGGCATCTGCCTCGGCGCCCAGCTCCTCGCGCAGGCGCTGGGTGCCGAGGTGCGGGCAGCGTCCCAGCCGGAGCGAGGCTGGCTTCCGGTGTACCCGACCGAACACGCGCGCGGCGACCCCGTGTTCGGTCACCTGGACGGATCGCTCGGCACCTACCAGTGGCACAACGACGTCTTCGACCTGCCGCCCGGTGCGCAGCTCCTTGCGCGGAGCGACCTCCACCCGAACCAGGCCTTCCGCCTTGGGGACGCCTGGGGAATCCAGTTCCACCCCGAGGTCGACGTCGAGCTCTTCGAGGCGTGGACGTCGCGTCACCCCAAGGAGGTCGCCGAGGCCGGCGTGGACATCGACGCATTTCGGCGCGCGGTCACTGCCGGAGAGGGCCCGTCGGTCGCCGACCGGGCCGGGCTCTTCGACGGCTTTCTCGACTTCGTCGGCCGGCGAAGCGGGTAGCTCAGTCCATGAAGGCGCCGCCGTTGACGGCCACCGCCTCGCCAGTGACGAATCGGGCCGCGTCGCTCGCGAGGAAGGCGACGACGTCGGCGACATCCTCCGGCGTCTCGATGCGGCCGAGCGGCGTGTCCGCCGTCCAGAGGTCGCGCACCGCTTCGACGGTCGTGCCCCGCAGCCGGGCCTCCCAGGCGAGCTCTCGCTCCTGCATCCCGGTGTCGACGTATCCGGGACAGACGCAGTTGACACGGATCCGGTGCGGCGCCAGCTCCGCGGCCATCGCCTGAGTCAGGCCGACGACCGCGAACTTCGACGCGACATAGTGGCTGAGAAACGGCGCGGCGCCGCGCTTGCCGGCCATCGACGCCGTGTTGACGATCGCGCCTCCCGTGCCCTGACGAAGGAGCTGCCGCGCCGCGACCTGGCCGCAGAGGAAGACGCCCTTGGCGTTGACGGCCATGGTCTGGTCGTACTCGTCATCGGTCACGTCCACGAAGGCCGCCATCGTCGAGATGCCCGCATTCGAGACCCAGACCGTCGAGCGGGCCGAGCGTCTCGACTGCCGCGAGCGCACGCCGACCTCGATCGAGGCGGGTCGCAGACGTCGAGGCGCAGGCCGACGGCGCCCTCGAGCGTGGCCGCGACGGAGCGGGCGGCCGCCTCGTCGACGTCCGTGACGGCAACGGCGAAGCCGTCTCTGGCGAGAGCCCGTGCGATCGCTGCTCCGATGCCCGCTCCGGCGCCGGTGACAACCGCGTTCATCGCGCGCGACTCTACACTTCCGCCCGTGGGCACCTGGACGGCGATAGGACCCGCGGACGGCCGCCCCGAGCTCGCCGCCGTGACGGTCGGCGAGCTGGAGCTGTGCGTGGCTCGCCTGGCCGACGGATCACTCGCCGTCTTCGACGACCTGTGCACGCACGAGGAGTGCTCCCTCTCCGAGAGCGACCTCGAGGGCGATCGGGTCGTCTGCTACTGCCACAGCTCGGAGTTCGACGTCCACACCGGCGCCGTGCTGCGCGGCCCGGCCGACGAGCCGATCCGCGTCTACGAGACGCGCGTCGT
Source organism: uncultured Actinomycetes bacterium (assembly GCA_963712465.1). Lineage (GTDB taxonomy): Bacteria > Actinomycetota > Thermoleophilia > Gaiellales > Gaiellaceae > CAVQHY01. Next base: position 264,293 of record CAVQHY010000004.1, on the reverse strand, counting down.
CGACGGCGAGCTCCACGTGCTCGTCGACTGATGGCCACGGCGATCGACGCCGAGCTCGCCGACGTCGACCTGACCGACCTCGACGTGTGGGTCGAGGGCGTCCCGCACGACTGGTTCGCCCTCCTCCGCCGGGACGCGCCCTGCTTCTGGCAGGACGAGGAGACGGGCCGGGGCTTCTGGTCGATCACCCGGTACGACGACGTGCTCGCCGCCTCCAAGGACTACGAGACGTTCTCGTCCGAGGTCGGCGGCACCTCGCTGATGGATCTGACCCCCGAGCAGGTGGAGTCGCGCAAGTCGATGCTCGACACCGACCCGCCCAGGCACACGCGCCTGCGCAACATCGTCAACAAGGGGTTCACGCCGCGTGCCGTCAACGTGTACGAAGAGCGCATCCGCCGGCTCTTCCGCGAGATCCTCGACGAGGCCTTCGCCCGTGACGAGATCGACTTCGTCGAGGACGTCGCCGTCGAGCTGCCGATGCGGATCCTCTGCGAGCTGATGGGGACGCCCGTCGAGGATCGCCGCTACCTCGTCGACCTCGGCAACCGCATGCTCGGCAACACCGATCCCGACCATGCGGGCGAGTTCACTGCCGGCGAGGCCGACCTCTCGCGCTACGCCCACCTGCCGTTCTCGAGCCCGGCCGCGCTCGAGATGTTCGACTACGCCGACCGGCTCGCCGCCGAGCGCCGCCGCGAGCCCCGCGAGGACCTCACCACGAAGCTGATCGAGGCCGACATCGACGGCGACCGACTCTCCGAGCACGAGTTCAAGCTGTTCTTCCTGCTGCTCGTCACCGCCGGCAACGAGACGACGCGCCATGCGATGTCGAACGGCCTCCACGCCCTCCTCCAGCACCCCGAGCAGCGCGACCGGCTCGTCGCCGACCCCTCGCTGATCCCTGCCGCCGTCGACGAGATCCTCCGCTGGGCGCCGTCGCTCCACCACTTCCGCCGGACGGCGACGCGCGACGCCGTCCTCCACGAGCAGACGATTCACGAGGGCGACAAGGTCGTGCTCTGGTACGTGTCCGGCAACCGCGACGAGGCCCACTTCCCGGAGCCGTTCAGCTTCGACGTCGGCCGCGCGCCGAACAAGCACCTCGCCTTCGGGCTCGGCGGGCCGCACTTCTGCCTCGGCTCGCATCTCGCCCGGCTCGAGCTGCGCGTCTGGCTCGAGGAGATGCTCCCCGACCTCGCACGCCTCGAGCCGGCCGGTCCGCCCGCCCGCCTGCGCTCGAACTTCTTCCACGGGGTCAAGGCGCTTCCGGTTCGGGTTTGCTAGGAGGCCGGCGGCTGCTGCGCCGACGCCGCCAGATCAGAACCGACGCGATCCCGAACCCGAGCACGAGCAGCCCCAGAACGATCGCCAGGATCCGTGGGAGGCTCGAGCCGCCGCCGCGCTCCGGGCCGATCAGGACGGAGCCGGCCGGGAACGGCTGTCGGCCCTCGCACCCGTCGCAGACGACGACGGCCTCGTAGAGGCCAGGCTCGACGTCCGGGGCGTCGAAGCGCAGCACGGGCCGACCGTCCGAGCCGGCGCGGAGCGCCCCGATCGGGACACCTCCGGAGAAGGTCTGCGGCACGACGTCCCCGGCGATCAGAAGCCGCGCGAGGGCAACGCTGGCGCCGGCGAGCTCCGCCGGAAGGGGCCTGTCGCCATTGGCGACGAGGGGCTCGCCGATTCGCGCTCCCGGGGGATCGAACGTGAACCACATCGGGCCGGTGAGACAGCGGCGCAGGTCGTCGAGCGCCGGCTTCTCGTCAAACCGCTCGTAGGGACAGACGAACGGAGCCACGAAGGCTTCGCCCGGACGGTCCTCCACGCCGACCGCGAGCGAAGAATCGACGCCCTCGAGCGCGACGACCTGAACCGTGTCGCCGGCGAGCTGGCCGTCCCCGAGCGGCTCACCAGTCTCCAGAGGCGCCGCGCCCGCCACCGGGTAGCGCTGGCCCGTGTAGTCGACGCCGCCGAGAGAGAGCGGATTCAGCAGACAATCCCAGCGCTCGTCCTCCTCGTAGCCCGAGCAGCGCGCTCCGAGAACGAAGGCGACGCCCGGTCGGCCCGAGACGGCGGCCGCAACCCCCGGCCCGAGATCGCCGAGGCGAACGACCGTAACGTCGACGCGCTCCCGACGGCAGGGGTCGTTGCCGATCGGCTGGTCGACGGTCCCCGCGCCGAGCTCGGCTCCCTGCCCCAGTGTCACCGAGGCAGGGATTGCCTCCGACGCGTACACGAGTCCTCCGTAGGAGAGGAAGCTCCGCGTCGGGCAGCGCGGCTGCTGCTGTTGCTGCTGCTGCGCGGCAGCGACAGCCGGGAACGAGAGGACGGCAGCGACGGCGAGTAGCGAGGCCATGAGGATGCGCACGGCGGACGATCCTAGCCCTGCAGCCGGCGACGGCGCTCGGTCTCGGGCGTCTCGCCCGGGGCGGGCATGTCCTCGGGCCGTCTCTGCTCGTACGCGATCGCGCACGGGCCGCCCTCGCCGTCCCGCTCTCCCTCGGAGCGCCAGTCGAGCAGCCGCCAGGTGCCGAGCGGGCTCGTCTCGATGCGGACCACGGGAAGGGTCTTCGGCTCGAGCAGGAGCATCGGCAGGGAGGCGCGCTCGTGGCCGATCCGCCGTCGCCGCGCCGCCTCGATCCACCAGCGAAACGACGCGAACGTCCCTTCGACGGCGCGCGGGAGATCCCGCGGAAGCTCGAACGCGAACGGCAGCCAGTTCGCCTCGGCGAACGTCCCCAGCTCCTCGCGCTCGAGAAACACCTCGTCCTCGAGCCAGATCGGCACCGACCGCGTGCGGACGTCCCAGTACGTCGTGATGCTCCAGAAGCGCTTCTTGCCGACGAGCTGGGGGGCGACGTCCAGCCAGGCGGCGTCGCAGTGCACGGCGACGAAGACCGGCCGCGCGTCGCGTCCCTCGCCGCGGCGTTCGACGCGGCCCTCGATCGCGCCGCCGCCCCAGGGCTGCGCGGTGTCGAGCGAGATGGAGAACCCGGTCGCGGCGAGCGCCGGGGTGATCCCGCGCAGCGTCAGGTCGTCCGGCACACGCGTGAGGACGGTCATCCGCGCTCCTCTCGCACCATCATTTCCTGAGACGACCGGGGCGGCCGATTGGCCGCCCCGGTCGTCGTCATGAGCTCAGAGGCTCAGGCCTCTTCGTGGACGAACTTGCCCACAGCGTCGTAGCGCTCCTTCGAGCGCCCCCGGTAGATGAGCGCGAGCAGGCAACCGCCGAGGAAGATCCCGAGCGAGATGATCGGCACGTACTTGACCCACCCCTCGTAGGCGCCGAAGGTGATGCCGGCGCGGTTCTTCATCATCAGGTAGAAGGCGAACGAGATCGAGGCCGCCCCCAGGATCGGCGCGAGGAACGTCTTCCACCAGTGGAAGCCGTCCCGCGCCTCCCGCAAGAAGTAGACCATGATCGCGAGGCCGACGACCGCCATCAGCGGGAACAGCAGCGCGTTGCCCTGGAACGGCATCCAGGTGCCGAGCTGCGAGGAGCCGCCGTCAGCGGGTTCGCCTCGGTGAAGCCGAGCTCGGCGCGCTGGCCGCCGCCCGCCGCGCCGCTCGCGAACAGCGACGTGATCATGACCGACCATCAGGCCGACGAGGATCGTCGCAGCGAACGGGCTCTTGTGCTTCGCGTGCGTCCGGCCCGAGCACGCGCGGGAGGATTCCCTCGCGGCCCATCGCGAACACGTAGCGGTTGGCCGTCTGCCAGAACGCAAGCGAGCACGCGAACGAGCCGGTGATGATCAGCACCTTGAAGATGTTCGCGATGCCGACGCCCGCGAACTCCTGGGCGACCGGGTAGAAGACGCTCGCGTAGTCGCCCTTCGGGCAGGCCGTTGCCGGGCGAGACCGGCGGGTTGTCCCCCGCCGCCCCGTACTGGGTCGCGATCGCCCAGACCCACTGATCCTGGGACGACGCCGTACGCGCTGATCAGCATCCACGACCAGAACGTGTAGACGATGCCGAGGCCGATGCAGGAGATGTAGATGGCGTAGCGCCATCATCTTCTTCGGGTTCCGCGCTCTCCTCCGCGTAGTTCGGCGCCATCTCGAAGCCGACCCACGACCAGAACGCGGCGAAGAAGCCGACCCCTGCGAGGCCGACCCCGAAGACCCGGGCGGCTCCCTCGACGCCCTCGCCGCCGTTGAAGATCGTGGCCGGGTTCAGCGCCTGCCAGACGATCCCGTCTGGCCCGCCGCCCTGCACGAGGACGGCGAACGAGAAGATCATCAGGATGATGATCTCGCCGACCAGGCAGAAGCCGAGGATCTTCGCGACCGACCTCGACGTGGAAGTACGTGACGATGAACATCAGCGCGATGAAGCAGTAGGCGTAGATGCGCCAGTCCATGTCGAAGCCGCCGGACAGGTTGAGGATGCTCGTCTGGGCGAAGTACGACGTCACACCGTTGACCCCGGCGGCGAAGAGCATGTAGGCGGCGGCGATCGCAGATCGCAGCGCCGAGCCCGATGACACGGCCGAAGCCGTAGGACATGTACGAGTAGATCCCGCCGGCCGTCGTCACTCGGCGCGCCATCTCGATGTAGGCGACCGAGAAGAGCGTGAACGCGATCGTCGCCAGCCAGAAGGCGGCCGGCACGCCGATGCCGATGCCATAGCCCGATAGCGGGTCGTTGAACATCATCGCCGCGAGCGGGGCAGAGCCCGTCACGATGCAGAACAGGACCGCGGGCAGGCCGAGCGCGTTGCGGGCGAGCTCGGTCGAGCCGGTGACGCCTCCGCCGGTTACGGGCCCCGGGGCCGGGGCGCTGGACGCTTCCATGCGACCTCCCTTTCGGTTCCTCGAGGCGACTCGGCGCCGCCCGCCTGTGCCAGACCGCGACAGTAGACGCCCTCGTCGGACGATTTCAAGGCCCTTGGGCGGTCTTCGGCGGTGCGATAATCGCGCCCGCATGACACAGCTCGAAGAACATGCGCGCGCTGGTCACCGGCGGAACGTCCGGCATCGGGGCGGCGATCGTGGCGCGGCTCACGAGAGACGGCGCGCAGGTCGTCCTCACGGGGAGGGACGCGCGCCGGGGCTCGGAGGTCGCCGATCAGACCGGCGCGTCGTTCGTCCAGGCGGACGCGCGCGACGCCGACGCGATCCACGACTCGGTCAAGGAAGCTGTCTCGACGCTCGGCGGGCTCGACGCGGTCGTGCTCAACGCCGGCGTTCTGTACGAGGCGCCGCTCTCGGAGACGACGGACGAGGCCTGGGACACGATCATCGAGACGAATCTCGTCGCCCCGTGCCGCTACGCCGTCGCGAGCCTGCCCCACCTGCGCGAGGCGGGCGGCGGCTCGATCACGATCATCTCGTCCGACGCGGGCGTCTGGCCGGAGACGGCGATCGGCGCCTACTCGGTCTCGAAGCGCGCGCTCAACTGCCTCGCGCAGATGCTCGCGATGGAGGGCGGCCCTCACGGGATCCGCGTCAACGCGGTCTGCCCGGGCGACACGGCGCCGGGCATGGCGAGCTTCGTGGGCGGGCGGGTCGAGCCGGGAGACACCTCCGGCTGGCTCGTGCCGCCGATCGGGCGGATCGGCACGGCGGAGGACGTTGCCGGGGCAGTCGCTTTCCTCGTCTCGCCCGACGGTGCCTTCTGCAACGGCTCCGTGCTCCTCGTCGACGGCGGCATGCGCGCCTCGGTGCACGCCTACGCGGTGATGAGCCCGTGACCATGTACGGGCTCGAGGGCCGGACCGCGCTCGTCACCGGCGGAACGTCCGGGATCGGCAAGGCGTGCGTGGCGCGGCTCCGCGACGAGGGGATGACGGTCGCGTTCACCGGCCGGGACCGGGAGCGCGGCGACGAGGTCGCCGCGGCGACCGGCGCTGCGTTTCTCGCCTGCGATCACCGCAACCGAGCAGCCTCGGACCGGGCCGTCGAGGATGCGCTCGCGCTCGGCGACGGCCGTGTCGACGTGCTGGTCGCGAACGCCGGGATTCTCTTCCAGGGCTCGATCGAGGCGACGCCCGACCCGGCGTTTCTCGAGCTCGTCGAGGTCAACCTGACCGCGCTCTTTCGCGTCTCGCGCGCGTGCTTCGGCCCGATGGTCGCCGGGGGTCGAGGATCGATGATCCACGTCGCCTCGGACACGGGGATCCGGGGCATCCATGCGCTGGCCGCCTACTCGGTGACGAAGGCGGGCGCGGTCGCCGTCTCCGAGCTCTTCGCCGCCGAGGGCGCGCCTCACGGCGTGCGGGCGAACGCGGTCTGCCCGGGCGACGTCGTCCCGGGTGTTCAGGCGACGCCCGAGGGGCACGCCGACCACGCCGAGAACCCGGAGGGATGGGTCGTGCCGCCGTCGGGCAGGTTCGGCACGGGCGAGGACGTGGCGGCGCTCGTCGCCTGGCTCGCGTCCGACGAGTCGTCCCACATGACGGGCGCCACGCTTCGCATCGATGGGGCCGCCGGAGCCGTCATGCCCGCCCCGACGCGAGCCTGACTTGATTACCGTCGCCGCGCGTATCAGGCTTCCCCCGTACCAACAGCGCAGGCGAGAAAGGAGCTCTCATGCACAGGATCGTTGTCGGTTTCGATGGCTCGGAGCACTCGCAGAAGGCACTCGAGCGCGCGGTGGACATCGCGGACGGCGCGGAGCTGACCGTGGTTGCCGCGGCGGGCATCTCGCAGATCGCCCGTCACGGCCCTGGTGACGCGCACGCCGACCCGAAGGACGTCGAGGCGCGTACCGCCGCACTCGCAAAGGCGCGCAGCTACCTCGACGGGAAGGGCCTGGCGGCCAAGTACGTGGAGGGCCACGGCAGCCCTGCAGACGTGATCGTCGACGAGGCCGAGGAATGCGGAGCGGATCTGATCGTCGTCGGAACACGAGGACTTCACGCCGGCAAACGGGTCCTGGTCGGCTCGGTCAGCACCAAGGTCGTGCATCACGCACCCTGCGACGTGCTCGTCGTCCGCTGAGCGCGGACACCGAGCTCTGCTTCACGCCCGCGGTGGAGCTCGCGCGCCGCATCCGCGCGCGCGAGCTTTCCCCGGTCGACGTCGTCGCGAACGCCCTCGAGCGGATCGAGGAGGTCAACCCGACCCTCAACTGCTTCTGCTTCGTCTACCCGGAGGAGGCTCTGGAGCTCGCCCGGGCAGCCGAGGGGCGGGAGCCGAGCGGGCCGCTGCACGGCGTCCCGATCGCGATCAAGGACCTGACGCCCACCGCCGGCAAGCGGACGACGATGGGCTCGTACGCCTTCGAGCACAACGTGCCCGAGACGAGCGCCCTCCTCGTCGAGAAGCTCCTGGGGGCAGGGGCGATCATGGTCGGGAAGACGACCACTCCCGAGTTCGCCTATTCGAGCTTCACCGAGAGCCCGCTCTGGGGCGTGACGCGCAACCCATGGAACACCGAGCGGTCGCCGGGCGGGTCGTCGGGCGGATCGGGCGCCGCGGTCGCTTCCGGCTGCGTGCCGCTGGCCGAGGGAACGGACATGGGCGGTTCGGTGCGCATCCCCGCCTCCTGGTCGGGGCTGGTCGGGCTGAAGCCGAGCTTCGGGCGGATCCCGCTCGACTTCCTGCCGACGCAGTTCGACACGATCCAGCACTTCGGGCCGCTCGCCCGCACGGTCGGGGATGCGCGCCTCTTCCTTGCCGTCGGGCAGGGGCCGGACGACCGCGACATCATGTCGCTGTCGCCCGCCCTCGACCTCTCCGGGCCGCTCGAGGCTTCCGTCGAGGGGATGCGGCTCGCGCTCGACGTCGACCTCGGGTGCTACGCAGTCGACCCCGAGGTCGAGGCGGCGGTTCGCGAGGCCGCCGACGCGCTCGCCGGCGCCGGTGCGGTCGTCGAGGAGGTCGACCTCGGCTGGACGCGGGCGTACGCGGACGCCTGGGACGAGCACTGGAACGTCTACCTGGCCGCCATCTTCGGCCAGAAGCTGGGCGAGTTTCGCGGCCGGATGGATCCGCGGGTCGTCAAGCGCCTGGATGCCGGCCTGGCGATGGGCGCAGTCGACTTCAAACGGCTCGAGTTCGTCCGCACCGAGCAGTGGCAGAAGCTCCGGGTCGTCCTCGAGCGGTTCGACGCCCTCCTGTGCCCGACGATGTCGCAGACCGCCCGCCCGGTCGCCGAGGACGACTCCATGTGGTACGAGGATCGCGGCGACGGCCTCTACCACGGGCTCGACATGACCTCGGTGTTCAACTTCACGAGCCAGTGCCCGGTGTTGAGCGTCCCCGCCGGCTGGAGCTCCGAAGGACTGCCGATCGGCCTCCAGATCGTGGCGCGGCGCTACCGCGACGACGAGGCGCTGCGAGTGGGTGCCGCGCTCGAGCGCGTGCGACCCTGGGCCGACCGACGGCCGCCGCTGTAGAGTCGCTCCGTGCCGGCGGTGAACGCGAACGGCGTCGAGCTCTGGGCCGAGCAGGACGGTGTGGGCGACGACGTCCTCTTCATCTCCGGGCTCGCCGACGAGGGCGCGTGCTGGGTCGACCAGGTCGCCGGGCTCCGCGACCGCTACCGGGTGACGACGTTCGACAACCGGGGCGTCGGGCGCTCCGCGACCCCGCCCGGCCCGTACCGGATCGCCGACTTCGCCGGCGACACGATCGCGCTGATGGACGCGCTCGGACTGGAACGACCGCACGTCGTCGGCTCGTCGATGGGCGGCGCGATCGCGCAGGAGCTCGCGCTGGCGCAGCCCGATCGCGTGCGCAGCCTCGTCCTCAACGGCACGTGGTGTCGGGGCGACCGCTTCCTGCACGAGGTCTTTCGCAGCTGGATCTGGGCCGCCCGCAAGGCCGACTCGATCGGGGACTTCCTCGTCGCCGTCAACCTCTGGTGCTTCGCGCCGCGGATCTGGAACGACGGGACGATGGACGGATGGATCGCCGAGGCGGAGGCGAGCGAGCACCCGCAGTCGGTCGAGGCGTTCGTGACCTCCGCCGAGGCGCTGATCGGCCACGACTGCGCCGACCGGATCGGCGCGATCACGGCGCCGACGCTCGTCACCGTCGGCGAGCTCGACCTCGTCCTGCCCGAGCGGTTCTCGCGCGAGATCGCCGACCGGATCGCCGGCTCGCGCGTAGTCGTCGTTCCTGGGGCGGGCCACCAGCCGTTCCAGGAGCTCCCCAACGACTACAACCGGCTCCTCACCGAGTTCTGGCAACGTGTCGACTGACTGACCGTCTACTGCTAGGGCCCCGTGACGGTAGCGTCGGCGTCGTGGCCGGTGCGCGCCTCTTCCCAGTCCGTCCATTTGACTCCGGCCGCGTCCACGTAGGCGTGCACGGCCGTGCCGACGGTCGGGTAGAAGCGCTCGGGGCCGATCCGGGCAACCAGCCCGAGGCGTGCGAGCTTGTCCCTGACAGGGTCCTTGATCTCGGCGAACGCGAGCTCGGCGCCCGCACGCGCAAGCTCCTCGTCGAGCTCCTCGAGCATCTCGGCGGCGGTCGAGTCGACGTCGGTGATCGGCTCCGCGGCGACGACGACGAGCCTGACGGGCGTCGGGGCCCGTTCGACGAAGTGGAGGACACGACCACGGAAGAGGTTCGCGTTGGCGAAAAACAGCGGCGCGTCGAACCGGTAGAGCAGGAGCCCCGGCACCTGCCGTGCGGTCGGGTACCGCATGACGTCGTGATAACCCTTGACGCCCTCGGCGCGGCCGAGCACCGCGTCGTGGGGCGCCCACGCCCGGCGGACGAAGATGAGCAGCGAGAGCCCGATCGCGATGGCGACTCCCCACAAGACCCCGACGAGCGTCACGGCCGCAAAGCACGAGATGGCGAGCGTGAAGTCGGTTCGATGCACCCGCATCAGCCGCCTGAGCGAGGGCACGTCGACGAGTGAAGTCACGGCCGCGATCACGACCGCGGCGAGCGCCGACGAGGGCAGGTCCTTCAGGAGCCCGGTCGCAAACAGAAGGAGCATCGCGATGCAGAGCGCACTGACGATTCCGGTGAGCTGCGTCTTCGCGCCCGCCGCCTCCGCGACCGGCGTGCGCGACGAGCTCGACGAGATCGGGAAGCCCTGGAAGAGCCCGCTCGCCAGGTTCGCTCCTCCGAGCGCGACGAGCTCCTGGTTTTGATCGACATCGGCGTGCAGCCGGCTCGCGTAGCTTCTCGAGAGGATGCTCGTGTCGGCGAACGCGACGAAGGCGATGCCCGCGGCCGCGGCGGCGAGTCGGCCGAGGTCGTCGGCCGAGACGGAGGGAAGAGCGAGTGACGGCAGGCCCTGCGGCACCTCCCCGACGACCGGGACGTCGAGGTCGAGGATGGAAACGGCGGCCGTCGCGCCCACGATGGCGAGGAAGAGCCCGGGGACGATCGGTGTCCATCGTCTGGACACGAGGATCGCCGCGAGGCAGCCGAGCCCGATCGCGAGCGCGACGTCGTTCGTCTCGTCGATGTTGGCGACGAAACCCCGAACCCAGCCGATGAAACTGTCGGCGTCGACGGTGAAGCCGAACAGCTTGGGCAGCTGGCTCGCGATCACCGTGGCCGCGATGCCGAGCAGATAGCCAACCCGCACCGGTTTCGAGATGAGATCCGTGAGGAAACCGAGCTTTGCGACGCCCGCAGCGACACAGAGCACGCCGACGACGAGCCCGAGCACGCCGGCGAGTGCGACCGCCTCGGCGGAGCCCGGCGCCGCGAGCGGGAGTATCGCCGCCGCGACGAGCGGCGCCACGGCCGAGTCGGGGCCGAGCACAAGGATCCGCGAGGGCCCCAAGATCGCGTACAAGAGGAGCGGCACCATCGTCGCGTAGAGTCCCGTGACCGGCGGGAGTCCGGCGAGCTCGGCGTAGGCCATGCCCTGCGGCACGAGTAGCGCGGTGAGCACGAGCCCGGCGATCAGATCGTCGCGGAGCCAGACTCGGCGGTACGAGCGCGCCACGCCGATGCCCGGCAGCCAGCGAGTGCTCCACCGAGGCATCGCGAGCATGGGGCCGATGCTAGATGGTTAGACGTGCTGTGCGACCTGAACACAGAAGTCGGCGCGAGAGTGCGCCGGCATCCCATGCCCTCGCGCAATCGGACACCGTAAGGTGAGTAGGCCAATGCACCCGGTGGAGCTCGTGTTTCTCTCCCAGGAGGACGTTGTCGCTGCAGACGGCCTCGACATGGCGGCGTGCATGGAGACGATCGCGGATACGCTCGTCCTCCACTGGAGGGGTGAGACAATCGCCCCCCCGAAGGCGGCGATCCACTGGAGCGCGGACATCGACACGGACGAGAAGGAGGGCCGGATCATGGCGATGCCCGCGTACGTGGGCGGTGAGACGCGCATGACCGGCCTCAAGTGGATCCCGAGCGTGCCGTCGAATCCCGATCGCGGGCTGCCGAGAGGGATCGGGCTGATCGTGCTCTCCGACCCCGAGACGGGCTTGCCGCTGGCGGTGATCGAGGGGACGGTCTGCTCTGCGATGCGAACCGGCGCCGTCTGTGGCATCGCCGCGCGACTGCTCGCACCGCCCGGAACGAGGCGGCTTGCCCTGATCGGCGCGGGAGTGCAGGCCCGGACACAGTGGATGGCGCTCTCGCTCGCGCTTCCCGAGCTCGACGAGGTGCGGCTCTACGACCTCGACACCGCGAAGGCAGAGCGTTTCGCCGCCGAGCACGACGGCCCCTTCCGGGTCGTGCGCTCGGTCGAGGACGCGTGCGCGGGCGCACAGGTGGTCGTTCCCGCGACGATGGCGCCCGAGCCGTTCATCGGCGGCGAGCTGCTCGAGCCGGGCTCGCTTCTGCTCTCCGTATCGTCGCTCGACATCGAGGTGGACGTCGTCGGACAGGCCGACCTGGTCGTCGTCGACGACCTCGACCACGAGACGTTCCATCCCTCCCGGCCGCTCACGCGGGCCCGCGAGGCGGGTGTGCTGCGCGACGACGAGGTCGTTCAGCTCGGGGCGATCATCGCCGGCGACCACCCCGGCCGCACGGGCCCGGACGAGCGGATCGTCGTCTCGCCGGTCGGCATGGGGATCGAGGACGTCGCCGAGGGGGCACGCGTGTACCGAAACGCAGTCGACCGCGGAGTCGGAACGCGACTGACGGTGTGGAACGAGCCGATCTGGAAGTGAGGTAGCGCATGTGCGGAGTCGCGGGATTCCTCGCCAAGCGAGACGGCGTTCCGGTCGCCGAGGCGCTCGTCGGCATGCTGCAGGCGCTCCGCGGTCGCGGCCCGGACTCGACGGGGCTCTCACTCTACGGAGCGCCGTTCGAGGGCGAGCTGCTCGCCTCCGTCTGGGCCGGCGACGACGGGGGCTTGTCCGCCCGCGACCGAGTGGTGGAGGCGATCGACCGGCACGGACACGTCGTCTCCGACGACTACACCGAGGGCTACTTCCGGATCGGCCTCGTGGCCGAGAACGCGGCCCCGGCCGGCCTGCGCGCGCTCGCCGAGGACGTCGAGAGCTCCGCCCCGGGGGTACGCGTCTTCTCCCTCGGCCACTCGCTCGAGCTGATCAAGTACACGGCCGACGCCCGGACGATGTTCGACCGCTGGCGCCTCGGGGAGACGGCGTTTACCCACGGGATCGGCCACGTGCGCATGGCGACCGAGTCTCGGGTCGACGTCAACCACTCGCATCCGTTCTGGGCCCGGCCGTTCCCGGACGTGACCGTCGTCCACAACGGCCACGTCACGAACTACTACAAGAACCGCCGCATCTACGAGATGCGCGGGTACACGTTCCAGACGGAGAACGACACCGAGTTCGTCGCCGTCTACCTCGCCGCGCAGATGGCACAGGGGCTGGCTCTCGACGAGGCCGTCCGGAGGTCGATCGACGAGCTCGACGGCTCGTTCACGTACCTCGTGTCGACACGGGACGGCTTCGGCGTCGCCCGCGACCGGTTCTCGACGAAGCCCTGTCTGGTGGCGGAGACGGACGACTGGGTGGCCGTAGTGTCGGAGGGGATCGCGCTCGCCGGCGCGTTCGGCGACGAGGTCGAGATCCACACGTACGAGCTCGCCGGCGGGGAGTCGAGAGCATGGACACGAAGCTGAGCCCCTCCGCTGCCGCGGATACCGGGTCGACCCCGGCCACGGTCGACGCACACGGCAAGTCCACGCGTGAGATCAACGAGGAGATTCGCGCGCACCTCGCCGCCGGCCGGCGCGAGCTCGAGGTGCTGAGCCCTGGCTCACGTCACAACCTCGCCGTCGGGATCCTCGAGCCTGCCCGGATCGTCTTTCGGGGCGACGTCGGCTACTTCTGCGGCGGGCTGTCCGACGGGCTCGAGATCGAGGTCGAGGGCGACGCCGGCTGGTCGACCGGGGCCGACATGATCGCCGGCTCGATCGTGGTCCACGGAAGCTCGGGGTCATCCACGGCGCCGTCGGTGCGAAGCGGAACGATCGTGGTGATGGGGAACGCGGGAGCGCGCACCGCGATCGCCCTCAAGGGCGCGACGGTGATCGTCGGCGGCTCGACCGGCTACATGACGGGCTTCATGATGCAGAAGGGACGGCTGGTCGTCTGCGGCGATGCCGGCCCGGCGTTCGGCGACTCGATGTACGAGGGCGAGCTCTTCTGTGGCGGGGAGATCGCCGACCTCGGCTCGGACGCCGTGCTCGAGGAGCCGAGCGACGCGGACGTCGCGTGGCTCGGCGAGACGCTCGCCCGGTACGGGCTCGGCCCGAAACAGGAGTGGAAGAAGGTGCGCTCGGGCGGCAAGCTCTGGCGCTACGACAAGAAGGAGTTCGCGGTGTGGAAGGACGCGCTGTGATCAGCTCGCTCCCCGCAGGAACGGCCCGCCGGCCCCAGCGCCTGCCACCCCCACGCCCCCACCCTGGGTGGGGATTTCCTGACCCGCCACCCGCTTCGAGCGTACCGCCGAGAAGCGCACAAAGGGCGCACGAAACCGTGCTGATTGTGCGCCAATCTGTCCCCACGCTCGAGCTCGAAGGGAAAAACCGATGACTGGGAACGGCCGAGCGGAGATCGACTGGGCAGGGCGTCATCTGCCGCGCGTCTCCCACGTGTGGTCGCCCGACACGATCGAGGACATCCAGCGCAAGGCCGACCTCGGACGCTACGTCATGGGTGCCTACTCGACGACCCGACGCCTGCCGTCGTTCGACGACCTCACCTTCATCCCGTGCACCCTCTCGCGGGTGCCCCTCGAGGGCTACCGCGAGCGCTGCTCGACGACAACGGTGCTCGGCACGCGGACACCTCGGCCGCTCGAGGTCTCGACGCCCATCCTGATCTCGGGAATGAGCTTCGGTGCCTTGTCGGCGAACGCAAAGGAGGCGCTGGGCCGCGCGGCCTCGACGGTCGGTACCTCCACAACCACCGGCGACGGCGGCATGCACCCCCGCGAGCGAGCCGCATCCACGAGGCTCGTCTATCAGATCACGCCGAGCCACTACGGCAACAACCCCCACGACATGCGAACCGCCGACGCCGTCGAGATCGTGATCGGCCAAGGCGCGAAGCCCGGCACGGGCGGCGTCCTGCTCGGCTTCAAGGTCTCCGACGAGGTGGCGCGGATGCGGGATCTGCCGATCGGAGTAGATCAGCGCTCGCCGGTGCGCCATCCCGACTTCATCGGGGCCGACGACCTGCGCCTGAAGATCGAGGAGGTTCGAGAGGCCACCGGCCACGAGGTGCCCGTGTTCGTCAAGCTCGGCGCCTGTCGCGTCTTCGACGACGTCCGACTCGCGGCGAAGTCGGGCGCCGACGTCATCGTCATCGACGGCATGGAGGGTGCGACAGCCGCCTCGCCGCTGCTCCTGCTCGACCACACTGGCGTGCCGACGCTCGCAGCAGTCGTCGAGGCGCGCGAGGCGCTGATCGACATCGGGCTTTACGGCGACATCCAGATCGTGATCGCGGGCGGGATCCGCTCCGGCGTCGATGCCGCGAAGGCGCTTGCTCTCGGCGCCGACGCGGTCTACATCGCCACGGCCGCGATGATCGCCCTCAACTGCAACGCGCCTCTGTACGAGGAGGATTACGCGAAGCTCGGCGTCACGCCCGGCACGTGCCGCGAGTGCCACACAGGCCTGTGCCCGGTCGGGATCACGACTCAGGACCCCGAGCTCGCTGCACGCCTGGAGGTCGACGCGGCGACCGAGCGGGTCGCCAACTTCCTCAACGCGATGACGATGGAGATCCAGATGCTCGCCCGCGCGTGCGGCAAGTCGGACGTTCACAATCTCGAGCCGGAGGACATGCGAACGCTCACCCTCGAGGCGGAGGCGATCACGGGCATTCCATTGGTGGGAAGAATCACGAACCGGTGAAGCACGTCGTCACCGTCGAGGACGTCCGTCGGCTTGCCGCCACCGGCGAACGCGAGCTGATGCTCCGAGAGCACACGGTCGTGACCGCGGCCGCGTCCGATGAGGCCGCTTTGCACGGGATCCGGTTGGTGGAGGGCTCGACGCTCTCGACGCACGCGCCGGTGGAGCCACCAGCAGCGGTTGGAGCCCTGCCCGTGCCTGCCCTCGCGGGCCTGACCCGTGAGGGCGGCCACCTGGACCATGCCCAGGGGGCTGACCCTGGGACAGGTCTCGCCGGGACGGTCGGTGCGTTGCCGGCACCCGCTCTTGGCGGCTTGGCACGCGGCGTCGAGCCGAACCGACATGTCCCCCAACCTGTCCCCGGGACAGGTCTTCCCGAACCGGTTCGACTCGAGGGTCTGCCCGACCGCTCGAGCCTCCACACAAGGCTGCTGGTCGGCGGGGACTGGGTCGAGGCGACCGGCGGGGCGACCGTGCCGACGGTCGACCCGGCGACGAACGAGACGATCGTGGAGGTCGCCGCGGCGCAGGCCGACGACATCGATCTGGCCGTGCGCGCTGCCAGGGCCGCGTTCCCGGCCTGGCGCGACCTCGAGCCAGACAGGCGGGCTCGCATACTGCTGCGGGTCGGCGAGCTGATCGAAGAGCAACAGGAGCTTCTCGCACGGATCGAGAGCTGGGACGTCGGCAAGCCGATCCGCGAGGCGGCGCTCGTCGATCTCCCCGCCTGCTGGGATCCGTGGCGCTTCTACCAGGGCCTCGTGCGAGCGGTCGACGGGCGCGTTTTGGCGTTACCGAGGACTTCCTTCGACTACGTGCGCAAGGAGCCGATGGGCGTGGTCGGGATGATCATTCCCTGGAATTTCCCCCTCCACATCGCGTGCCGCAAGGGCTCGGCCGCACTCGCGGCGGGCAATACGGTCGTTCTCAAGGCGCCCGAGCTCGCACCGCTCACTTGTCTCGAGCTCGGTCGCATGTGCCTCGAGGCGGGAATGCCGCCCGGAGTCTTCAACGTGGTTCCCGGCCTCGGCGAGGTCGCGGGTGCGGCGCTCGCCGAGCACCCGGACGTGAACAAGATCGCGTTCACCGGCTCGACCGTGACCGGACGTTCGGTCATGCGCAGCGGAGCCAACACGATCAAGCGCGTCTCACTCGAGCTCGGCGGAAAATCTCCCTCGATCGTCTTTGCGGACGCCGACCTCGAGCGGGCCGTGGTCGGCTCCGTCTTCGGCATCTTCCTCGCGCAGGGTGAGGTGTGCTCCGCGGGCTCGCGGGTGCTCGTCGAGCGCGCGGTCTACGACGAGTTCGTCCAGCGATTCGCCGAGAAGGCGCGGACGATCCGTGTCGGCCTGCCCTCTCGCTGGGAGACGCAGCTGGGAGCGCTGATCAACCGCCGCCAGTGCGAGCGGGTCTACGAGTACGTCGAGATTGGCAAGGCCGAGGGCGCGACCGTCGTTCACGGAGGGGTGCGTCCGGCCGACCCCGAGCTCGACGCCGGGAACTTCATCGAGCCGACGATCTTCGCGGACGCCACCAACGACATGCGGATCGCCCAGGAGGAGATCTTCGGGCCGGTGGTCGTCCTGATCCCGTTTGACGGAGAGGACGAGGCGATCCGGCTGGCGAACGACGTCCGCTACGGGCTCGCCGCGGGGATCTGGACGCGGGACGCGGGACGAGCCCATCGGGTTGCGCACGCCCTCGAGGCCGGCTCGATCTGGGTGAACCACTACAGCGCCTACCCGAGCGAGGCGCCGTTCGGCGGCTACAAGGAGAGCGGCACCGGCCACGATCTCGGCCTCGAGTCGCTCGCGGAGTATCTCGAGACGAAGAACGTGCACGTCCACATCGGCCTCGAGACGTTCGACTGGTATGCAAACGGCTAGGAGAGGAGAACCATGGCTGGAGCCCTGGGGCTGATCGAGACTCGTGGCCTGGTGGCTGCGATCGAGGCGGCCGACGTGATGGTGAAGGCGGCAAACGTGGAGCTCGTCGGGCGCGAGTCCGTGGGCGGTGGCTACGTCACCGTCGTCGTTACAGGCGACGTCGGTGCGGTCAAGGCGGCCGTAGACGCCGGAGCGACGGCCGCAAAGAAGGCGGGCGAGCTCGTCTCGGCCCATCTGATCCCGCGACCGCACGACGACGTCCAGAAGGTCCTTCCCGGCACCGGCGGCGTCGAATAGTGAGATCGTTTCGCATCGTCTGCGAGGGCGAGGTGATCGAGGCGGAGCTGCTCGAGGACGATGCGCCGCGCATCTGCGGCTACGTCCGCTCGATCCTGCCGATGGACGGGACGATGGTGCACGCGAAGTTCGCCGGCGAGGAGACGATCGTGATGGTGCCGTTCTTCGCCGAGCAGGAGAACCCGAAGCTGGACGTCGTCGCCGGCGACATCGGGTACTACCCGGGCCGGCAGACGATCTGCCTCTTCTACGGCCAGACAAAGCCGTTCGGAGAGGTGTCGTATTTTGCGCGCGTCCGTTCGAACCTCGAGGGGCTCGCCCGGGTGGGACGTCGGACGCTGGAGACCGGGCATCTACCGGTGCGGTTGGAGGCCGCGTGAGCAGGCCGCGTCAATCGGCACAGATCCGTCCTCGAATTGGCACGAGTCGTCACACACCCGCGCCACCGTCCACGCTAGTCTGGGCTTGGAGGGGCGGGAGGGTCCCCCCCTCCCAGGGTGGGGGGCTGGGCGCGTGACCCCTTACGTCTCAGCCGCCGCCCTCGTCGAGGAGCTCCGTCAGTTCACCTCCGAGCGGTGGATCGGCGAGCCGCCCGACGTCGAGCGGCTGCGGGCCTTCTCGTTGCCGCCGATGGGCAACCTGCCGTGCGTCCTCTACTGCAACTTCGACCTCTTCTGGGCCGGCGAGCAGCTCCAGGTCTGCCGGCAGGCCGCGCTCGACGGCGACCTCCGACTGCCGGAGCTCACCGAGGTCACGGCGTTGCTGCTGGAGCGGATCGCCGCGCGAACGGCGAAATGGGAGATGCACGAGACCGTGGGGCTGATGCGCCGCGCCGCGGAGATCCTCCGGGACTGGCGACCGGACACCAAGCACGAGTTCGCCGTCGTGATCGAGCACTTGCTGATGGCGATCGACCGGATCCAATCGGCAGTCGACGCGATCATCCCCTGGAACGAGCTCGACCGAGGCGTGCGCCTGCGCGCGTCCACCTAGCCCGAAGGAGGCCCGATGCAACTCTGCCGCGTAGTCGGAAGCACGGTCGCGACCGTCAAGGCGCCCGGGCTGTCCGAGTTCAAGCTGCTGAACGTGAGGCCCGAACGAGGGGAGGGCGCCGAGTTCGTCGCCGTCGACGCCTGCGGTGCCGGCGAAGGCGACCTGGTGCTCGTCGCGGTCGGAAGCGCGGCGCGGTCGCTGACCGAGACCGCAAACGCCCCGACCGACGCCACGATCGTCGCGATCGTCGACCAGTAGCAGCCGGATCGCGTGCCCGAGCTCCGCGCGTTCGTCGAGATCGACGCCATGCAGCCGCAGTGGGCGGCGTACGTCGCGCAGACGTGCCAGGGCGATCCGCCGTCCGCCGGCATGGCGCAGCTGTATGTCGAGGTCGCGCCGGCGAACCTGGTCTTCTCGCTGGTCGACGCAGCGGTCAAGAAGGCACGGGTTCGCGTAGGCCTCCAGGTGGTCGAGCGCCAGTACGGGACGCTCGAGCTGCACGCGCGCGATCCCGCCGACGTGCGAGAGGCCGCGGCCGCCCTGCTCGAGCGCCTCGAGGCGACACCCGACGCCGCGTCCCGACCGCAGGTGGTCGCGACGGAGGTCGTCACCCGCGTCGATCCGAACCAGGCACAGCTCGTCAACCGCCTGCGCGTCGCGAATCTCCTCCTCGAGGGCGAGACCATGTTCCTGCTCGAGGCCACCCCCGCGGCGTACATCGCCGCCGCCGCCAACGCGGCCGAGAAACAGGCGCCGGTGAAGCTCGTCTACGCGGCGACGCTCGGAGCGAGCGGCAGGCTGATCCTCGCCGGCGGTGACTCCGAGGTCGGCGAGGCACGGCGCGCTGCCCTCGCCGCGCTCTGCGCGTAGGGCTAGGCGCCGAGCGCGGCGATCGCGCTCACCGCGGCGATGACGATGGCGACGCCAACGAGCTGGCGGGGCCGCGGCCGCTCCCCGAAGAAGAACATCGCAACGAGCACCGCGATCGTGGCGAACTGGGCGGCGAGCACGCTCGCGACCGCCACCGGGCCGCGATCGGCGGCGGCTACGAACAGGAGGTAGGCGAGCGAGTCGCCGATCCCCCAGGCGGCGACGCGCCATCGGTCGGGCCACCAGCGGACGGTCGCTCGAGTGCCGAGTGCGAGCGGGAGCATGAGGAGAAGAGCGCTCGCGCGGACGAGGAGAAAGCCCCAGTAGAAGCCCAGGTCGTCCGCGATCTCCGCGCTGAGGACGAGGATCACGCCCCACACGCATGCAGCGATGCCGGCGGGCAGCGCTCCCGCTCTCCCACCCCCCTCCCCCATCGCCGCGAGCACGACTCCGACCACGGCGACCGGCAGAAGCGCGAGCACGAGACCGCTGAAGCGCTCGCCTGTCCCGATCGCGATCGCCGCTGCCACGGCTCCCTCACAGGCGATGATCGGCGCCACGATCGAGACCGCCCCGTCCCGGAACGCGTGAAAGCCGATCTGGTAGCCGACGGCGGAGAGCCCGCCGACGAACACCGCGAGGAGCACCGCCTGCGTCGTCCAGTCAGGCAGGTCGACGAACAACGCCGCGGGGGCGATCAGGGTGAAGCCGATCAGCACGGAGCCGAAGGCGACGGGAAACGGCCCGACACTCCTCGTCGCCTGCGCGAGCCACGAGTCCGGGGCGCCCCAGCAGACCGCCGCGGCGAGCCCGAGGATGACCGTCAGCGCCACGGCCGCGATACTAGGCGGGCGTGCGCTCGACCGGCGTCCACCACGTCGACCTCGTCGTCTCCGACATCGAGCGCTCGCTCGCCTTCTACCGGGAAATCCTCGCTCCGCTCGGCTGGCACGGCCAGCACGAGATCGCAGGCGAGCGCGGCGAGACGATCCACTACCTGTCCGGCCCCGGCTCGACGATCGGCCTGCGCCAGGCAACCGACGAGGCCGCGGGCCTCCCGGTCGATCGCTATCGCGTCGGCCTCCACCACCTCGCCCTCGAGACGCGGACCCTCGAGGAGCTCGACGAGACGGCGGTTAGACTCCGCCGCCTGAACGCGACAGTCACCGACGGGCCGCGCGAGTTCCCCGAGTACCGAGCCGGCTACCACGCGCTCTTCTTCGAGGATCCGGACGGCCTCAAGCTCGAGCTCGTCTGGACGCCGCCCGGGACCTACGCCTGGCAGCTGCGAGCTCGGTGAGCCGACGGTGTCGGCTCGTCCGTCATGCCGCAGGGTGCGCCTTCGGGCAGTAGTGGACGCCGCGCGGGGTGCTCCTGCTCGCCGACCCGGACGGCCGAGCATGCCCAGTGCCCTGCGACTCCGCAGGGTCTAGGATCGGCGCGCCATCCCTGACGTGACCTCCCCAGAACGTTTCGTGGAGCGGCGGCTGGCCGCCATCGTTGCAGCCGACGTCGTCGGCTATAGCCGTCTCATGAGTGCGGACGACGTGGGTACGCTCGAAAGCCTCACGGTGCTGCGCGAGGAGTTGATCGCGCCGCTCGTATCGTCCCGCCGCGGACGTGTCGTCAAGCTTTTGGGCGACGGGCTCCTCGTCGAGTTCGGCAGCGTCGTCGACGCCGTGGAGTGCGCTGCCGCGTGGCAATCGGGCGCTGCCGAGCGCCAGATCGAGGTCCCCGAGGAACATCGTCTCACATTTCGCATCGGCATCAACGTGGGCGACGTCATCGTGGAAGGCAATGACCTGTACGGCGACGGCGTTAACGTTGCTACACGCCTCGAGGCGCTGTCTGCTCCGGGCGGTGTCTGCATCTCCGGCGATGCCTACCGTCAGGTCAGGGGTAAGACGAAGCTCGCCTTCGACGACCTGGGCGAGCGAACGCTCAAGAACATCTCTGAGCCGGTCCGCGTCTACTGCCTCCGCGCGCCTGCGACTGAGGCTGCGACGACCGGCTCGCGAGAGGCGGCAGTGAGCCTCGAACTACCGCTCAAGCCCTCGATTGCGGTGCTGCCCTTCGCCAACCTGAGCGGCGATCCCGAGCAAGAGTACTTCTCCGACGGCATCACCGAGGACATCATCACCGCGCTTTCGCAGGTGCGCTGGTTCTTCGTTATCGCTCGGAACTCGAGCTTCTCCTACAAAGGGCGTGCGGTCGACGTCAAGGAGGCCGCGCGCGACCTGGGCGTCCGCTACGTGCTGGAGGGCAGCGTGCGCAAGGTCGGCGAACGGGCGCGGGTCACGGCCCAGCTTGTCGACGGCAACACCGGACGCCAGCTCTGGGCGAGGCGCTTCGACAGGGCCCTCTCCGACATCTTTGCAGTCCAGGACGAGATCACCGAGATGATCGTTGGCGCCATCGAGCCGGAGCTGGGAAAGGTCGAACGCGAGCGTGCGAAATCGAAGAAGCCGGAGAGCCTCGACGCCTGGGATCTCTACCTCCGCGGCATGTCCCACCTGTACCAGTACACGAAGGAGGAGCTGGCCGCTGCACGAGATCTGTTCGAGCAGGCGATTGCGCTCGACCCGAGCCTAGGACCCGCGTGCTCGGGCCTTGCGGAGGCGTACTACCATGAGGTCGTCTACGGCTTCGCGGACTCGATCGAGGAGAACCGTGCGAATGCCGTCGAGCCCGCACGTCGAGCGGTCGCTCTCGACGACCAGGACGCGGGCGCGCACTGCACCCTCGGTCGGATTCACTATCTCCGGCGTGAGCACGAGGCTGCCATCTTCGAGCTGCGGGCGGCGCTCGAGCTCAACCCCAGCCTCGCCCTGGCGCACTATGGTCTTGGCGCCGCGCTCGTGTTCTCGGGCCGAGCCGGGGAATCGGTGCCTCACTTGGAGGCCGCCATCCGCCTGAGTCCGCACGACCCAAACATGGGCTCGTTCCTCGTACGCCTTGCCGACGTCCACTACTTCATGGGGTCGTACGACGACGCCGTGCTGTGGGCGAAACGGGCACTCCAGCAGCCCAATTTCCAGTGGTCGCGCTACGCCGTGCTGCTGGCTGCGCTCGGCCAGCTCGGGAGAGTTTCGGAGGCGCAAGGTTGCCTCGCCGAGCTCCTTCGCCAGCGGCCCGATTTTTCCGTTTCCTTCGTCCGAGACACGCACCTGTTCTCGGACCCCGACGACGTCGCCCACTACCTGGACGGGCTGGAGAAGGCGGCCGTCGCGCCGTGACGAGACAGCGGGTAGCTCAGCGTGAGAGTTGAGTTCGACTTTCGAATCAATCCGGACGGCCTCAAGTTGGAAGTCGTTTGGACACCGCCGGGGGACATACGACTGGCACTAGGCGGCGCTTCTCCGCCTCCCGGGTAACCGCCGCGTGAACCAGAACGAGAGCACCGCCAGGAGCGCGACCGCGAGCATCGACGTTTTCAACGCGTCGAGCTGCGCGTTGCCGTAGTCCTCGGTGACGACGTCCGCCTCGGCCGGCGGCAACCCGGCGTCGAGCAGCGCCTGGTGCGCTTGCTCGGTCGTGACGATCGGGATGCCCTCCTCGGTGGCGGCCGAGATCTGCGTCTTCACGTCGGCGGGCACCGCTGGGTTCTCCTCGATCCGCGAGTTGAACCCGTTCAGCAGCCCGAGCAGCAGCACGGAGCCGATCAGCGCCGTGCCGAGCGACGCGCCGAGGTTCTGTGCCGTGCCCTGCAGCCCTCCGGCCTCGTTCGTCTCCTCCGGCGGGGCCGAGGACATGATCACGTTGCCGAGCTGCGACATCAGGAGCCCCGCGCCGATCCCGAAGAAGACGAGCGACACGGCGAAGGCTGTTCCATTCAGGGTCACGTCGATCGTCCCGACGAGGACGAGCGCCGCGACTGCCATCGCGCCGAGGCCGACCTGGACAACGGTCCGCGGCCCGAACCGTACTGCCACCTTCGGCCCCACGAGCGCAGCGGCCAGCATCGAGATCGACATCGGAAAGAGCCGCTTCCCCGTCTCGAACGCGTCGAAGCCGAGCACGACCTGGAGGTACACCGGCAGGACGAAGAACGTGCCCATCACGATCAGCTGCTGGGCGGAGAGCGAGGAGAGCCCGGCGCGCAAGGACTCGATCTTCAGGAGCGCACGGTTGAGGAGCGTGCTCTCGCCAAGCCGCTCGCGGCGCTCCTCCCACGCCAGGAAGCAGCCGAGCACGACGAAGCCGCCGACGATCAGGAACGGCACCAGGGAGAACCCGAGCGGCGTGATCTCGTGCCCGTCGATCGTCGGCGCGTCGAGCGGCTTGATCCAGCCCCAGGTGCTGCTCTTCAGGATCCCGAACACAATCAGGGCGAGGGCGACGGCGGAGAGCGCCGCGCCGCCGTAGTCCAGCTTCGGCGCGTGTTCGGGCTTGGGAGCGCGCTTCATGCGCCGGTGGACGATGAGCACCGCGATCACGACCACGACCTCGCCGACGAAGACGTACCGCCAGCTCCAGGTCGTCGTCACGTAGCCGCCGATCAGCGGGCCGGCCGCTATCGCCGCTCCCGCGGCGCCGCCGATCATCCCGTAGGCGAACGCGCGCTCCTTGCCCTCGTAGTTCGCGGCGGTCAGTGCGGCGATCGCCGGGATCACCAGCACCGCGCCGAGCCCCTCGATCCCCGACCAGCCGATCAGCAGCACCGTGAGGTTCGGGCTGAGCGCCGTGATCAGTGAGCCGAGCCCGTACACGGCGAGGCCCAGGCCGAAGGCCCGATCGCGTCCCAGGATGTCGCCGAGCTTGGCGCCGACGAGCATGAACGCAGCCATCACGAGCGTGTACATCGTGATCGCGCTCTGCACGCCGGTGACCGTGGTGTTCAGGTCGGCGACGATCTGCGAGATCGAGACGTTCATCACGCTCGAGTCGAGCACCATGATGAACTGGGCCGCAGCGAGGATCCCGAGGGGCAGCCACTTGCGCATCCGCTGACTCTAGTCCGACGAGAACCGTCAGCGCACAGGGTTACGGGGGAAAGGTCGGGGCGATCATGGCCGGAAGCGGGCGTTCGCGATCGGCTGCGGCATCTCCGGCGCTGGATCGTCTACGAGCGCGATCGCGCCGAGCCTAACGTGCTGCTCTTCCGCTGGTCGTTTCTCGAGTGCGCCGGGGCAGCGCTGATCATGCCGGTGCCGGACGAGCAGAGCGCCGAGGTGGGCGAGGTGCAGAACACGGCGACGAGGCGAGCCCGCCATTCCCTCGATCGGTGAAGAGCCAGGCGAGCGTCGAGCTCGCGGGCGGAGTCCCCTCCGTCTCGGACGCGGATCTCGAGGCCGCGCTCGACGAGGTCCTGCGCGAGCAGCGACGTAACCGACGCTGCGATCGAGGCCAACGCCGACGCTCGCCTGGACGGGCTTCATGCCGCGCTCGCGCTGCCAGCTCTGCTCGCCGTCGTCGCGCTCTTCTTCACACCGCGAGTCCCGACGACCCAGCCGCGCTCGGCCCAACCGCAGCGGAGCCCATTCACAAGAACGCGGAGCCGGGCCCCTTAGCCTGGATCTCCTTCAACTTCTCGATCGCCTCCTGCTGCTCCTCGGGCGAGAGCGAATCGAACTTCGCCCTCAGCCCACCGAGAATCTCCACGGTCTTCTCGGGATTCGCGTCAGCCGCATCCCCGAGTGCGTCCATGATCTCCTTCAACTTCTCGATCGCCTCCTGCTGCTCCTCGGGCCGGGAGCGTAACGACCCTTGATCGGCCTGTGGACGACGTGGAGGCGCGTTCACCCATTCTCGACATTCGCCGGAGAAGGGTCACGAAGCACGGCCGAGAGCTCGACAGCGACGATCTCCGTCCTGACGATCGTCGCTGTCGGCCGTAGCGGATCGATCTCGGCCGGCTATGCGCCGAGGATCTTTGCCTTTTGCGCGGCGAACTCCTCTTCCGTGAGCACGCCGGACTCTTTCATCGCGG
The DNA here is from genome assembly GCA_963712465.1 of uncultured Actinomycetes bacterium. Classification (GTDB taxonomy): domain Bacteria; phylum Actinomycetota; class Thermoleophilia; order Gaiellales; family Gaiellaceae; genus CAVQHY01. The sequence continues at coordinate 239,089 of CAVQHY010000004.1, read as the reverse complement.
CGAGCTTCTCGATCGCCGCGAGATCCTCCGGAGTCGGCCCCGACGACACGGGGGCCGCGGGCGCGGCGGCAGGGGCGGGCGCGGCGACCGGGACGGCCGCTGTCTGCTGAGCCTGGAGCTCCGCGATCTGTGCGTTCTGGTCGGCTTCCTGCTGTGCGGCGGCCTGGCTCTTTTGGGCGCTCTTCGCACCCATGTGAGCCGCCCCGCCCACCACGACCGCCGTCCCGATCAGTCCGGGACCTCTGCGTCCTCTCATGTGAGCCCTCCTGTCTGTGTTAGGCCTTGGCCTCTTCCAGCGCCCACTCGCGCGCTGCCTGCACGACGTCGTGTGGGACGCGCTCGAACGCGACTAGAACTCCACCCGCGTCGCGCATCGCCTGGGCGACGTTACGAGCCCAGACGTTCTCCCAGACCAGGAGTGCCGCCGAGGTGTTCGGCTCGAGCTCCTGGCCAGCGGCCCGGAGCTCCTCATCGTTGAAGAGTCCCTGCACTTCGATGTTCAGCGCGTCGAGTGCCTCCTGCACGTCCGGAGCGAGCTCGGTGAGCTCGAATGCGACCACGTCGCCGTTCTCGTCCTTGCCGACGAACGCCGCGTCGATGAGGCGAATCGTGCCCGCCTCAACAAGGTCGCTGAGCGCAGGCGCGATCTCGCCTTTGAACTGGTTGCCCGGAAAGGCGATCACCGCGTAGTCGACGGGTCCGATCTCGTCCATCCGTTCTCCCTTCCTGCTCCTGTCGATTGTCCTCCCGTGTCGACGGAAGGCCAGACCATTATCCGCAACTCAGCTCGGACCGGGGATCAGGCCTGCCCAGGCGGGTCTTGAAGGCTCCCCCACTTTCATGCTTGAGGGGCTCCGCCCGACGTCCGGCTCTCAGGCCCTTTCGGGCTTCGTCCACGGCGGGTTGACCGGCTCGCTGCGACGAAAGTTCGCCGCATGCCTAGAGGCCCCGCGGCGCGGTTATCGGCCGGAGGCGGGCGTTCGCCGATCGTTATAAGGTCGCCGGATGGCAGCGGCAGCCGCCTCCGATCGAGCAGCTGCAGCGCGCGCTGCGCGGGCCGGTGCTGGCGCCGGACGATCCCGGCTATGACGTCGCCCGCACGACCTTCAACGCGCTGACCGATCGCCGGCCGGCGGTGATCGCCTGCTGCGCCGGCACCGACGACGTCTCGGCGGCGGTCGATTTCGCGCGCCACGCCGGGTTGCCGGTCGCGATTCGCGGCGGCGGCCACAGCGTGGCCGGTCACGCCGTGTGCGAGGGCGGCCTGGTGATCGATCTGCGGCTGATGCATCAGGTGCGGGTGGATCCCGAATCTCGGCGGCTGCGGGTGGGCGGCGGAGCGACCTGGCGCGACGTGGACGCTCCCTGTGCGACGCACGGGCTGGCGATGCCGGGCGGCACCTACGACACCACCGGCGTGGCCGGGTTGACGCTGGGCGGAGGCATCGGCCACCTGATGGGGATGCACGGCCTCACCCTGGACAACCTCGTCTCGGCCGAGGTGGTGCTGGCCGACGGCAGCGTCGTGACCGCGTCCGAGGCGGAGGAAGCCGAGCTCCTGTGGGCGCTGCGCGGAGGGGGCGGCAACTTCGGCGTCGTGACCGAGTTCGAGTTCGCGCTTCATCCGCTACCGGCCGTCTGGGGTGGGCTGATCTCCTACGCCCAGGCGCAGATGGGCGACGCGGTACGCGTGTTTCGCGACGTGATGGCCTCGGCGCCCGACGAACTGATGCTGATGGCGTTCCTGGATCACGACACGCTGCCGGAGCCGGCGGCGCACGTGACGGTCTGCTTCGCTGGCGACGCCGAGGCGGCGGAGGAGGCGGTGCGGCCGCTGCGCGAGCAGCTGCCGGTGCTTCGAGACCGGCTCGGCCTCACCAGCTACCTCCAGATCCAGGTGATGCAGGGCGACACGCCGTTCGGCCTGCGCCACTACTGGAAGGGCCACTTCGTCCGCGAGTTGCCTGACGGCCTGATCGACGAGATCGTCGAGCGCTACCTCGCGCACCCGCCGGACGGCGACGGCGGGCTCCTGATCGAGCCGATACACGGCGCGGCGCTTCGGGTGCCGGCCGATGCGACCGCGTTCAGCCGCCGCGACGCCTGCTTCAACGTCAGCGCGTTGGCGATCTGGGACGATGCCACGCAGGATGACGAGCACATCGCCTGGGCGCGACGGACGGCCGCGGTGCTCGAGTCGCACTCGACCAGCGGCGGCGGCTATCTCAACTACGGCGCGCCGGACGAGCCGATCGAGCGCGTGCGGGCGGCCTACGGCGACACCACGTTCGAGCGGCTACGGCGACTGAAGCGGCGGTACGACCCGGGCAACCTGTTTCGCTTCAACCACAACATCCCGCCCGCGGAGGGGTAGATCCGCCAACGGGATCCCCGGGATGCGGAGCCTCCCCGCTAGCTGCCGAACCGCGCCACGGCCCGGGCGCGCGCCCGGGCCGCCTCGACCTCGCGGCTCTTGGGCGGCGCGGCGGTGACGAGCTCGTCGAGCAGGTGCGTGGACGCATCTGCGACGGCGTCGACTGCACGGGCAAACGCTGCGGCGTTCGCCTGCGACGGCGTCGCGGAGCCGCTGATCTTGCGGACGTACTGCAGCGCGGCGGCTCGGATCTCGTCCTCGGTCGCGGGAGGCTCGAAGTTGTGGAGCGTGCGGATGTTTCGACACATGGCCGCAGCGTATCGACGAAGCGTGACCGGCCGGGGTTCAGGCATCGTTTTCACATGAGCCGCCCACGTCTCGTCGGCGTAAACCACGTTGCGCTCGAGGTCGGAGACATCGGGGAGGCGCTCGCCTTCTACGGCCGGATCTTCGACTTCACCCTGCGCGGTCGAGGCGCGCGGATGGCGTTCATCGACATGGGCGACCAGTTCATCGCGCTGTCCGCCGGACGCACCCAGCCGCCCGACGCGCATCGCCACCTCGGCCTCGTGGTCGACGACCGCGAACAGGCGAGGCGCGCGCTCGTCGAAGCCGGCGTGACGATCCTCCCCGGCCGGGGCCTCGATTTCCGCGATCCGTGGGGCAACCTGATCCAGGTGGTCGACTATCGCGAGATCCAGTTCACGAAGGCCCCGAGCGTCCTGTCCGGAATGGGGCTCGAGGGTCTGGAGAAGAGCGAGAGCGCGGTCGCCGAGCTCGAGGCGAAGGGGCTGGCAGGCTAGCTGGTCGCTCGCCGACCGCGCTTGCCGAAAGCAGCCGCGGCTCGGCGAGCGTCCTCGGTCTGCGCGAGCGCCGCGTAGGCGACACGCTCGATCAGCAGGCCGGCGTCGCGTGAGGCCTCGGGCATGGCGTCGATCGCCTGCTTCGCCAGCGACACCGCCAGCGGGGGAAGCGCGGCGAGACGCTCGGCCAGCTCGAGCGAGCGAGGCAGCGCCTGCCCGCGAGGGACGACCTCGGTCACGAGCCCGACCACGAGCGCCTCCTCTGCGCTGATCCGGTCTCGGAGGAGAACGAGCTCCTTCGCTCTCGCCGCACCCAGCAACCGGACGAGCCGGTGCGTCCCTCCCGAGCTCGGGAGGATGCCGAGCGCAACCTCCGGCAGCCCGAAGATCGCGGTCTCGTCGGCGATGCGGAAGTCGGTCGCGAGCGCGAGCTCGAGCCCTCCCCCGAGGCAGTAGCCGGCGATCGCGCTCAGGGTCGGCTGCTCGAGCGCACCGATGCGCTCGTACACCCAGCCGGTTTCCCGGTAGTAGGCGGCGATCGACTCGGGGTCGAGGTCGCGCATCTCGTTCACGTCGGCGCCCGCGGAGAACGCCCGCTCCGACCCGGTGAAGACGACGCAGCGGCTCTCGCGAACCGTCGCTCGCCCGAGCGCACTCGCCAGCTCCGCCTCCAACGCCGAGGAGAGCGCGTTCAGCTTCTCCTCGCGCCTGAGGGTCACGACGCAGGACGCTCCGCGTCGCGAGGCGGTAACGAGCTTCCGAGTGGTCACTGCAACCCCTCGACGGGAGGCGGCGGCTCGCCCTGCCCCCAAGCGTCGGCGCCCCCGTCGACGACGATCGTCGTGCCGGTGACGTAGGCCCCGCCGTCCGACGCCAGGAAGGCGATCAGTGCCGCAACGTCCTCCGGGCGGCCGAGGCGGCCGAGCGGGACCGACCGCTCCCAGACCTCGACCGCGTCCTCGCCGTAGCCCTGCAAGCCCTCGGTGAGGATCGCACCCGGCGCGACACAGACGCTGCGGATCCCGAACCGGCTCCACTCGAGCGCGAGCCCCGAGGCGAGATTTCCGACGGCCGCGCGACTCGCGGCCGCGTGCGCGAAGCCGGGAATCCCACGCAGCGGGCTGAAGCCGACGAGGACGACGAGCCCCCGCCGCCGCGGGATCATCGACGCCGTCGCCACCGCCCGGGTCACCGACCAGGCCGCGTCGACGGCAAGCCGCTCGACGGCGCGCCAGCCGTTGTCGGAGATCTCCTCGGCCGGGGCCTGGAACTGGCCGCCTGCGTTGTTGACGAGGACGTCGATCGCACCGAAGCGCTCGAGCGTGGCGGCGACCAGCTCGCCGACCTGGTCAGGCTCGCGCACGTCGCACACCCGGGCGAGACACGAGCCGCCGAGAGCGACGATCGCACGCTCGACGTCGAGCAACGGCCCCTCGCGGCGCCCGCAGATCGCCACCGCGGCGCCGGTGGCGGCGAGCTCGACCGCCGTCGCGCGGCCGATGCCCGTCCCGCCTCCGGTGACGAGCGCGACGAGTCCGGCGTTCGCGTCCTCACGCAGTGGCGAGCGATACGGCGCGTCCATAGGGCTTGTTACCGCGTCACGGCCCGTGGGTGAGGTAGGCGGCCGAGAGCCCGCCGTCGACGAGCAGCGCCGCCCCGGTCATGTACGAGGAGAGGTCGCTCGCGAGGAAGAGCGCTGCCCCGGCGATCTCGCTCGTCTCGCCGAAGCGGTTGAGCGGGATGTGCTCGAGCCGGTTCTCGATCCGCTCCTCGTCCGTGACGAGCTTGTCGAAGAGCGGCGTCCGCGTCGGGCCCGGGCAAAGGGCGTTCGCGCGGATCCCCCGCCGCGCGTACTCGACGGCGATCTCACGCGTCATCGCGAGCACTCCACCCTTGGAGGTCGTGTACGCGATCTGCGAGCTGGCCGCGCCGACGAAGGATGAGACCGAGGCCATGTTCACGATCACCCCGCCGCCGGCCGCCAGCAGATGCGGGATCGCGTGGCGACAGGACAGAAACACGCCGGTGAGGTTGATCGCCATCACGCGGTCCCAGACCTCGCGCGGCGTCTCGACGGCTCCGCTGTCCTCCGCGAGGAGGACGCCGGCGTTGTTGAGGGCAACGTCGAGCCGTCCGAAACGGTCGACGGCGGCGGCGAACAGCGTCTCTACCTGACGCTCGTCGGTGACGTCGCAAGGGGCGAACAGGCCCTCGCCGCCAGCATCCGCGATCCGCGCGGCGGTCTCGGCCCCGCCCGCCTCGTCGACGTCTCCGACGACGACACGCGCGCCCTCGCGACCGAACAGGAGCGCCGACTCCCGACCGAGCCCGCTGCCCGCGCCCGTGATCACGCAGACCTTGCCGTCGAGAAGCCCGCTCACGCGCGCGGACGCTAGCGCAACGAAGCAGGAACGCGTCGCCCGCAGACGACCGACGACGCTGGGAGCGCAACCGCACGCTGGTGTATCACCGGGTTCACGCCTATCCGGCGCGTCGCGACCACTCGTGCCACGAGCCGTCGTAGTTGTCGGCGCTGAAGCCGGCGAGACGGAGGGCCGAGCACGCAATCGCCGAGCGCTGACCGGAGTGGCAGTAGCAGACGAGCTCGGCATCGGGATCAACCGCGCGCTCGGCCAGGAGCGCGATGATCGAATCGCGGTCGAGCGCCCGCCCCTCGCTCTCGTAGAGCAGCTCCAGCTCGAGGTGGACGGCCCCGGGGATGTGGCCCTGACGGGGATCGCAGGGGTAGCCTGCCTCGCCCGCGAACTCGGCGTTCGAGCGGACGTCGATCACCACGACCGAGCCGTCCTCGAGCCGTGCGGCGAGCTCGTCGCCGGTCACCGGCCCGTCTCTATCCGGCCAGGGCCGCGACGACGTCCAGCTCCGCCGCGATCGCCGGTCGCTGCTCGAGGCGCTCGAGCCATGCGCCGAGCGCCGGGTACCGCCCCCGCACGTCGAGCCCGAGCTGGCTCTCGGCGCGGAGCACCCACGGGACGTAGCCGATGTCCGCGAGCCCGTACTCCGAGCCCGAGAGGTACGGTCTCGCCGCGAGCGCAGCCTCGAGCTTCGCCAGCTCGGTTTCGAACGGCTCGACCGACGCGCCCTCCCGTCCGAAGCGCAGGTCGTAATAAGGGTCGGAGAAGTCCGGGAAGCGCTCGAACAGCAGCCGCACGAGGGCACGCCCGGCCGGGTCGGCGGGCATGAGCGGCGGCTCGGGGAAGCGCTCGTCGAGGTACTCGAGGATGACGTGCGACTCGGGCAGGAGGAAGTCGTCCTCCTCGAGGACGGGCACCTTGCCCCTGTCGTTCTTCTCGTAGAGCCAGGCGGGGCGATCGGAGAGATCGACCTCGTGCACGTCGTGCGAGATGCCCTTCTCCGCGAGGAGGATGCGCACACGGGCGCAGTACGGGCAGCGGGGTGCGTCGTAGAGCGTCAACATGCTGCCGAGTCTATGCCTTTCAGGTTCGCTCCCGCACGGCCCCCCGCGGTCGCCGGCGAGGCGATGGTGGCGACGAGCCAGCCGCTCGCGACCCGCGCCGGTCTGAGGATCCTCGAGCGCGGCGGCAACGCGGCCGATGCCGCCCTCGCCGCGGCCGCCGTCCTCTGCGTCGCCGAGCCGATGTCGACGGGGATCGGCGGGGACGCCTTCGCGATCGTCTGGGACGGCGAGCGCCTGCACGGGCTCGACGCGGCCGGGCCGGCGCCGCGCTGATGCCTCGCCCACCACACCGGTCGAGGAGATCGGCCCGCACTCGGTGACGGTGCCGGGAGCCGTTGCCGGCTGGGCGGTGCTCGCGGAGCGCTTCGGCCGGCTCGGACTCGACGCGTGCCTCGTCGACGCGATCGACGCGGCCGAGCGGGGCGTGGCGATCGCGCCGATCACCGCGCAGCGCTGGCGGGAGGACGGCGGCCCCGGCGAGCTCGGCCCACCGCCGCGCGTGGGCGAGATCTTCCGCCAGCCCGAGCTCGCGGTGACGTTGCGGCGGATCGCCGAGGAGGGACCAGCGGCGCTCTACAGCGGTGCGGTCGCTCGCGCTATCGCCGCCTCGACCTGGCTCGACGAGGAGGATCTCCGAGCCTACGAGCCGCGCTGGGTCGAGCCGTTGACGCTGGACTACCGAGGCGTGACGGTGTGCGAGCTACCGCCGCCCGGTCAGGGGGTCGCAGCGCTCGAAGGGCTCGGGCTGCTCGCCCTGGGCGAGCCCACCCTCCCCGCCCAGGTCGAGTGCGTCCGGCTCGCGCTCGAGGACGCTTTCGAGGCGGTGCGGGACGGCGCCGACGTCGGCTGGCTCCTCGAGCCCGACCGCCTCACGGAGCGTCGCCGCGCGGCGGCCACAAACGTGACGGAGCCGCCTTCCGGCACGGTCTACCTCTGCGCCGTCGACGGGACCGGGATGGCGGTGTCGCTGATCCAGAGTCTCTACTACTCGTTCGGCTCGCACGTCGTCGCGCCAGGCACAGGCGTCGTCCTCCAGAACCGCGGCGCGTGCTTCGCCGTCAACGGCGCGGTCGAGCCTGGCCGGCGCCCGTACCACACGATCATCCCGGGGCTGCTGCTCCGAGACGGCAGGCTCTGGGGCCCGTTCGGTGTCATGGGCGGCTTCATCCAGGCGCAGGCGCACGTCCAGCTCGTCTCAGCGCTCGTCGACTCCGGCCTGGATCCCCAGGCGGCGCTCGACCGGCCGCGCTTCCGGGTCGAGGGCCACACCGTCCGGCTCGAGAAGGGCGCCTGGAAGCGGGCCCCCGAGATCGCCGCGCTCGGCCTCGAGCCGGTGAAGAGCGAGGATCGGGCCGAGTTCGGCGGCGGCCAGGCGATCCTCGTCGAGGGCGACGCCCTGGTCGGCGGCTCCGACGGCCGCAAGGACGGCTACGCGGCCGGGTTCTGAACCACTCGCGATCTCTCTCGCCCTCCATCGCTCTCACAACCCTCGCGCACGCAGCCCGTCACGAACCACCCCTTGTGTTGCATCACCCGGCGGACAACACGGCGTGGCTCGGTGAGGCGCCTCACGAGTGATGCAACACAAACTGCTGCTTGTGACCGGCCGGGGTGCCGAGACTGCGAACGGCGAGACCGCGCGTGGAGACTCAGCGAGGCAGCTCGATCGCGCCGGGCACCGCTCGGGCCTCGGCGTAGCCGTGCTCGGCGCCCTGGATGCCGAAGACGGTCGCGATCGCGTCGACGAGCTCGATCGCGGGCGGCAGCTCGAGTGCGGTCGGCCCGGTGACAGCGACCTCGCGCACACGCTCGGGGTCGGCGCCGGTGAGCCGCGCCATCAGGCGCGGGTTCGCACCGAGGGCGATTACGTCACCGGGCGGGAGCGGCCCGTAGAACTCCGGCACCGACAGATACTCGTCGACGATGCGGCCGCGCTCGAGCGCGACGTAGCGAACGACCTGCCCCTCCTCGACCCCGAGCGTCAGCACGAGCGCTCCGCTGCGGTTCGACAGCTCGACACCGAGGCGGTGCAGAGCGGTCGGGTCCCGGTCGCACAGCTCGTCGTAGACGGCCGTCCAGCCTTCCCGCGGCGGGACGACCACGCTCCCGGCCGAGCGGCCGAGGCGCGGCATCATCGCATTGACGGCCTGGACGACGGGCTCGACGTCGTCGGTCTGCAGGTGGATCGAGCCGAACGATGGAGCCTTGTCGCGGTCGAGCGCCTGCTCGAGCGCCGCGACCGGAGCAGCGACGATCCGGGCCTGCTCGCTGAAGCCGACACGGACCCAGTCCTCGCCCGCCTCGTACGGCGTCTCGACGACCACCTCGTCGGCGCCCGCCTCGCGCGCCGCCTCGATGATCTCGCGCAGCACGTCCTCCGTCGGCACGCCCTCGATCCGCACCCGGAAGGTCACGGCGCGGGCGTGACCCGGAAACGAGCCGTGGCCAGAAGCGCATATCCGTCGTCGCGCATGAGGCGAACCTCGTACGTCCCGGGCTTGAGCCGGCCGCCGATCGTCGCCCGGTCGAACACCGCCGTACCCGCGACGGTCGCGCCCGTGTAGAGAAACGCGAGGTAGTTCTCCTGGTCGGGATCGCCGGCCCTGTAGAGGCCGAGCCAGTCGAAGCGATCGCCCGGAGCAGCGCGCCACGAGGCTCTGATCGCCTCGCCGGGAGTGAACGAGCGCTTGCCGAGGACGACCGTCGGCACCGCGTCCCGGGCGAGCACCCAGAACCCCGCGCGACTCAGCTCCCTGCCGCGCCTGTTCACGAGGACGGCCTCGTAGGCGCCCGGGCGAAGCAGCGCCGTCCCGAACGGCACCAGCGAGCCGCGATCCGTTCCGTTGTTCGTGCCCCGCGTCATCAGCGCCGTGCGCGGAGGGGCGCCCGGCCGGACGATCGCGATCCGCCCGTTCTCGAGCCGGCCGTCCGACGTCGACGCCGCATGGAAGCGCACGCCGACGACCTCACCGCGCCGGACGGCGCGCCGGTCGAACGACACCATCGACGGCGCAGGGCCTGGCTCCAGGCGAAGCGTCGAGACGACGGCGAGGTGATCGGACGGCCAGGGCGAGATCGGCGTCCCTACGCCCGGGACGCCCGGCGGGCCGGCCAGCCAGCTCGACACGGTCGTCGCCGGCCCCCCGACGTGGATCTGGTCGATCCGGTCGACGGCCTCGTTCGGCTCGATGTGCGGATAGGGATAGCCCCACGTCCAGGTGATTCCCGGGTCGGCCACCGGGTCGGGATGCGCCTCGCGGTAGCTGTCCCGGAAGCCGGCTTTCGCGAGTGCCGAGCTCACGGGCCAGGCAACCGGGAAGCGGACGTGAGGGCGGCTCCCGACGGTGGCCGGCGTCCAGTCGAGGTGCGAAGGTGCGTTGAAGTCACCGGCGATCACGACGGGCGTCCCGCGGGCTGCGACGGGCGCGAGCGTCCGGATGTATGCCCTGATCTCGGGCAGCCGCGTCTCCCGCTCGAGCTTCAGGATCTGGCTCGCCGACTTCCCGTCCCGGGCCGCGTACGGGCCGTACGGGTCCGAGGTGAGGTGGATGTCGGCGACGGCGACGAACCTGCCCGGGCGCACCTCCGCGAGAACGTAGGCGGGATCGGCGCCGGGCGCGTAGAAGAGCGGATAGCGCGAGATCACGTGCAGCTCGGGGCTCGCGTACGGGAGACCGGCCGCGTCGGCCAGATTGCGCGTCTCGCCCTCGGCCTCCTGCAACAGGACGATGTCAGCGTCGGCGGCGCGAATGGCGTCGACGACGCGCCCGTAGTTGACCTGGTGGCCGCCGAGCCAGATGTTGAACGTCATCACCCGGACGTCGAGCCCGGAGCCCTCGACGCCCGCAGCCGCTTCCCGCGCGGGCGCGGCCGAGCCCGGCCCCGCCAGGAACCCGGCCACGACGAGCACGGCCGCCATGAGCACCCATCGCGCCGAACGCATCGCGAGATTCTCGCTCAACCCCGCGTGAGGTGCGCCGAGACCTCGTGGAAGTCGTCGAAGGGCTCGAACGCGATCCCGCGCTCGGAAAGGTACGACTGGAGCCCGCGGCCGTTGGCGGCGAACACGAGGTCGGCGTCGTCCGCCGCGCAGCGGTCCGAGTACCCGTCGCCGACGTAGACGACCTCGCCCCCATCGACGATGCGGGAGAGCGTCGAACGCTTGCACGGCTGGCCGCAGCGGTCGCAGACGGACTCGTCCCGGAACTGCACGACCCAACCCGACGGGTCGGGGTCGACGGTGTTCGCCACCAGCTCGAGCCCCTCGATCCCCTCCCGCTGGAACACCGGCTCGATCAGCTCGTGGAACCCGGACGACAGCACGACGACGCGCCAGCCGCGCCGACGCGCAAGCGCCACGAAGTCGCCGAACCCCGCCCGGACGCGGGCCTTCGCGAGCACCCAGTCGACGACGTCGTCGAGCGGCGCGCGCACAGGCTCGAACTCGCGCCGGATCACGTCCTGCAGCGTCAGCTCGTCGCGGTCGAGCGCCTCGTCGACCTGACGGAAGACCTCCGGGTCGCCGAAGGTCTGCGAGACCGCGTCGAGCAGGTCCTCCTCTGTGATGGTGCCGTCGAAGTCGACGACGATCGTCCGCTCGGCCACTGCGGTCAAGGCTAGTCGACGTGCGCAGCCGCGGGCTGCGGCCGTCGCGCGAGCACGATCCCTAGGGCGATCACGACGCCGCCGGCGAACTGCGTCGCGGAGAGGCCCTCGCCGAGGATGAGGAACGCGAAGAGCGCGCCGAGGAACGGCTGCAGGTTTGCGTAGAGAGACGAGCGGGCGGCACCGACGCGGTCGATTGCCGTGAACCAGAGGATGTTGGTGACGACGAGCGAGAAGAACATCGCGTACAGGAGACCGAGCCACGCGAGCGCCGTGACCGCGGCCCAGTCCTGCGTCAGGAGGTCGTGGGCCGACGCCGCGAGCAACGGCACCGAGCCGGCGAGGAGGACGACCGCGCTGATCCTGTAGGGGGAGTAGCGGCCCATCAGCGGGCCGATCGCCACGGAGTAGGCTGCCCAGGTAGCCGCGGCGACAAGAGCCAGGAGGATCCCGCCGAGGTCGCCCCCAATCTCCCCCGACGAGCCGGACGCGACGAGCGCGACGCCGGCGAACGACACTAGCGTCGCGAGCCAGTGCCGAGCCCGGAGGCGCTCGATCCCGAACGCCGAGGCGATCAGCGCGACCCAGATCGGCAGCGTGCCGAACAGGAGCGCAACCGTGGCGACGGACGTCGTCAGCTCGACGGCGCCGACGAAGCTCAGCTGGTTGACGGCCATGCCCAGCCCGCACAGACCGACGACGAGCGGGACGTCGCGCCGCTGGATGCGCAGGTCGCCCTCGCGCCACGTCGTGAACGCGGCGAAGATCCCGGCGGCGAGCACGAAGCGAAGCGAGCCGAACGCGAGCACCTGGAATCCGTTGTCGAGCGCGTACTTGACCGCGACGAAGTTGAAGCTCCAGAGCAGCACCGTCGCGAGCAGGAGCAGATCGGGCGGGATTCGGTACCGCATGGCCGAGTAGAATCGCGCACGTGGAGGGGGTGACGAGAGAAGAGATCGACGAGCTCGTTGGCCCCGCGACGCCGCAGTTCGCCTACCAGCTGCGGGCGCGCGTTCGCGATCTCGTCCGGGATCTTCCCGAGGACGACCCCGTCCGGCTCTACGGCGAAGAGAAGATGGAGCTGCTCGACCGCCTGGGGCTGGCGAGCTCGAAGGCGTCCGAGGGGCCGATCGAGCCGGCCAGCCGGCTCGGGTGGAGCGAGCTCAAGAGCCACCAGGCGCTGCGGGCCGAGTGACGTTCGCGGGCAAGTCCGTCCTCGTCACGGGCGGGACCCGCGGCATCGGCCGGACGATCGCGCGCCGCTTCGCCGAGCACGGCGCGTCACGGCTCGTTCTCGGCTACCTGCGAAACGACGCGGCCGCTGACGAGGCGGCTCACGAGCTCGGCGACCTCGGTGTCGAGGTGGAGCTCGTCCGCGGCAACGTCGGCGATCCCGAGAAGGCTGCGGCGATCGTCGAGCAAGCGGGCGCGCTCGACGTGATCGTCGCCAACGCGGCGACCGGCGTGATCCGGCCGTTCGCGGAGCTGACCGAGAAGCACTGGGACTGGACGCTCAACGCGAACGCGCGCACGCTGCTCACGCTGGCACGCCACGCGGCGCCGTCGATGCCCGAGGGAAGCTCGATCGTGGCGATCTCGAGCCTCGGCGCCGGCCGCGTCCTCGACGACTACCTCGTCGTCGGCGTCTCCAAGGCGGCGCTCGAGTCGCTCGTCCGCTATCTCGCGGTCGAGCTCGCCCCACGCGGGATCCGCGTGAACGCAGTCTCGGCAGGCCTGGTGGAGACCGGCGCGCTCGACCACTTCGAACGCCGCGACGAGATGCTCGCCCGCTTCCGGGAGCGCACCCCGGCGGGGCGCCTCGTCGAGCCCGGCGACGTCGCGGACGCCGTCTGCTTCCTCGCCTCCCCGGAGGCGCAGATGATCCGCGGCCAGACCCTCGTCGTCGACGGCGGCTACTCGATCCTCGCCTGACAGCGAGATCGGCGGCGGCGCAAGCGTCGCCCCTACGCCGACCCCTCGGGCGTCACTGCCGCACCGCGAGCGGGTTGAAGTTCGTGTCCGTGTCGTAGACGTCACTCCCCTCGCGCCGTTTGAGCGTGTTCACCACCCAGTACGTGAGCGGGGTCGCGGCGATCTCCCAGAGGACTTTCAGCACCCAGATCGTCACGATCTGATTCCAGAGGTCGATCCCCGTGCCGGCGAAGGCGATCGTCGAGAAGATGATCGAGTCGAGCGCCTCCCCGGCGACCGTCGACGTGATCGTCCGCGACCACAGCCATCGCCCGCCGGTCGCGATCTTCATCTTCGCGAGGATGTACGAGTTGACGAACTCCCCGACGAGGTACGCGGCAAGCGAGCCGAGGAAGATCCGCCAGGTCGTGCCGAGAACGGTCTCGTACGCGTCCTGATTCGCATCCCAGAACCCGGCGCTCGGCAGGTGGATCGCGATCTGGATCACGCCCACGGCGAGCACGTTGCAGCCGAAGCCGAGCCAGATCAGGCGCCGGGCGGAGCGGTAGCCGTAGACCTCGGTGACGACGTCGCCGATCAGGTACGTGACCGGGAAGAGGATCGTGCCGGCGTCGAACTGGCGTCCCGCGACCTCGACGATCTTGACCGCGACGATGTTCGACAGGATGAGCGCCGTGACGAAAATGCACGCGATCGCGAGGTAGGAACGGGAGACCACGCGTCTACAAGCCCGGAACGAGGCGGCGAGCGGTGTCGAGCGCGACACTGGTGGCGATCGACGGGTTCTCCTGCAACCGGCGGATCGCGTACTCGTACCAGCGCCGGCCGTACGGGACGTAGATGCGGACGCGGTGCCCCTCGGCGACGAGCCGGTCGCCGAGCTCTGGCTTGACGCCGAGGAGGAGCTGGAACTCGTACCGCTCCTGCTCGAGGTCGTGCTCCCGGACGAGGCGAAGTGCCTCCTCGACCACCCATTCGTCGTGGGTCGCGATCGCCACGAACGAGCCGCCGGCGAGCAGGGTCTCCACCGTCTTGACGAAGTTGAACCGGATCGCCTCCCGGCCGGCGTACGCGAGCCGGGGCGGCTCGACGTAGATCCCCTTGCACACCCGCACGGGCGGCCGGAGGTCGGCGAGGGCGAAGGCGTCGTCGATCGTCCGCCTGAGCGTTGCCTGGAGGACGAGCCCGAGGTTCTCGTGCCCTGCCTCGCGCAGCTCGCGATAGATCGCCAGCGTCTCGGTGGTCGTGGAGGAGTCCTCCATGTCGATCTCGACGCGAATTCCGAAGGCGGCGGCCGACTCGGTGACGGCGATCAGGTTCTCGCGACAGAGCGCGTCGTCGAGGCTCAGCCCGAGGCCGGTGAGCTTGACGGAGATGTCCGCGTCGAGCGCGCGGTCGGCAATCGACTCGAGCGCGTCGCGGTACTCGCCCACAAAAGCCAGGGACTCCTCGCGGGCCTCGACCGCTTCGCCGAGCACGTCGATCGTCGCCGCCTTGCCGGCCGCGTTCAGCTTCGCGACCACGTGACACGCGTCGGCGAGCGACTCGCCCGCGATGTAGCGCTGCGCCACCCACCGGACGACCGGCCTCGGGACGGCCGGGAGGACACCGACGAGCGCGCGGTCGAGCACGCTTCGCTAGCGCTCGCGCATGAAGCCCTGGCGGGCGGCGCTGACGAGCGCGACCGCCTCGGGGAAGAGCACGCGCATGGCGTCGCGCAGCGCGAGCGCCTGCTCGTCTGACGACCCCTGCACGTCCACCCGCTTCAGCGCTGCGCCCGTGAGCTCGACGGCGGTGTTGAGCGTCAGCGTCGCGAACTGCTCGCGCTGCGACTCCTGCACCGCCTCGGCCTGGCGTTCGGCGAACTCGCGCAGGTTCTTCATCAGATCCTCGGGGTCGCCGCCGAAGGGGAACCCGAAACCGCCTTCCATTCCGCCCTCCGTTCCGTCGCTCGCAGGGGTTCGAGTACTGTACGCAGCGATGACGAGCGCGCGCTTCGCCGACGCCCTGAACGGCCAGATCGCCTACGAATTCGCCGCCTCCCAGCAGTACATCGCGATCGCTGTCCACTACGACTCGGAGACGCTTCCGCAGCTCGCGGCGCACTTCTACCAGCAGGCGCTCGAGGAGCGAAACCACGCGATGATGATGGTGAAGTACCTCCTCGACTCCGACCAGACGGTGAAGATCCCGGCCGTCGCCGAGCCGCAGAGCGAGTTCGCCGACGCGGCCGCGCCGGTGCGGCTGGCGCTCGACCAGGAGAAGCGGGTGTCGGACCAGGTCGCCGCCCTGACCAAGCTCGCCCGGGACGAGGGCGACTACTTGAGCGAGCAGTTCATGCAGTGGTTCCTCAAGGAGCAGGTCGAGGAGGTCGCCTCGATGAACGACCTCCTGAAAACGATCGAGCACGCGGGCCCGCACCTCCTGCTCGTCGAGGACCAGCTCTCGCGCCAGACGGCCGGCGCAGCCGACCCGACCGCGCCCCACCCGGCCGGCGGGCCGGTCTAATACCCGCTAACCGAACGGAGCAGGAACCCGCTCGGCAGGTGGCGAAGCCGGCCGGCTTCCGTTTGTCACGCCTCGACGAGGATCACCAGGGTGTCGGCCAGGACGCCGTCATGCGCCATCGCCTCGGCGGCCGCCTCGGTCTGCATCGCGGCCATGACGGCGTCCATGTCGGGGACTTCCATGAGCACCGCAACCCGCGTCGGGTTCTGCGGGTCGACGAACTCCCGGATGTCGGTGACGCCGAGAGGTCCGAAGAACTCTTCGCGCTTCGGTGAGGCAAGCCAGTGATCCTTGTCCTTCACGTCGTGGTGGGCGATCACGGTCGTCACGGTGTCTCCTTCAGGTAGCGGGCGCGCCGCCCAGCGGCGGGCGCAGGTGCGAGGATCGTACTGGGCCTAGTGCTTCAAGGGTTCGCCCCGAGCTCGAGCTTGTAGGTGCTCTCGACCTCGCGCGTCAGCTCCTCAGCCGCGGGCATCGCGGACTTCATCGCGGCAGCGAACGGGGAGCCGTGGATCTCGCCGAGGGTTGCCTCGAGGCGCTGCGACGCGGCTCCGATCGCGTCGAGATAGGAGACGCTCGCGACACGCGGCTGGGGCTGCAGCGTCTCCTGGAGCTCGGCCGCCGCGACCTCTGCGTCCTCGATGCCCTCGGGGTTGTCCGTCAGTCGCAGCTCGACGAGCCGTGCCCGTAGATCGCCGATGTCGCCGCCGCCGGCGCTCTCCTCGGCCAGCTCCACCATCGCGGCGATCGCGACCGCGTCACGAAGGAGGACGCGGTCCGTGATCGGCCGGCCGGCCGCGTCGAGCGCGAGCCAGCTCCTCTCGTCGCCGCGCTCGTAGGACACGAGGTACACGCGCGAGCCCGTGCCCGGCTCCGCGGGTACGACCCCGGTGATCTCCTCGCCGTCGACCGCGAAAGCCCTCGCCGCGTCGATCGCCGCGGCGATCTCGTTCTCGAGCGCCATCGCAGCCACAATAGCCCCATGCCGAGCGAGCGAAACGCGCACGCGATCGAGCTCTTCGCCCCGCTGGCCGGGACCTACGACAGGTACGCGAGCCTGCTCAGCTTCGGCCAGGACCCGCGCTGGAGACGGTTTCTCGTCTCGCGCGTCCCGGCGGCGCCGACCGACCGGGTGCTCGACGTCGCCAGCGGAACGGCCGCGGTCGCGATCGAGCTCGCCCGCCGGTACGGCTGTACCGTCATCGGAGTCGACCAGAGCCCCGACATGCTGGCCGCCGGCCGCGAGCGCGTCGCGCGGGCGGGCCTGACCGACCGGATCGACCTCGTCGAGGCCGGCGCGGAGCAGCTTCCCTTCGCTGACGCGAGCTTCGACCACCTGACCTTCACGTACCTCCTGCGCTACGTCGACGACCCTGCCGCAACGATGTGCGAGCTCGCGCGCGTCGTCCGGCCGGGGGGGAGAATCGCGATGCTCGAGTTCCTCGTGCCGCCGCGCGAGCCGTGGCGCGGGCTGTGGGAGGCCTACGCGCGGGCCGGCCTCCCCGTGCTCGGGCGTGCCGCCGGCCCGGGGTGGGGCGAAGTCGGCCGGTTCCTCGGCCCGAGCATCCGCGGCTTCTACGATCGCTGGCCCCCCGACAGGCTGCTCGGGTTGTGGCACGAAGCCGGAATCGACGACGTCCGACACCGCGTGATGAGCGTCGGCGGCGGCATCGTGGTCTGGGGGCGGCGTGGCGACCGATAGCCCGAGACCTGCCTTCTACGCGCTCGCGGGCGGCGGCTGGCGCGACTACGTCACGCTGCTCCACCTCCCGTACACGGCCTGGCATCTGTCCTACGTCGCGATCGGCGCCGCGCTCGCACCGGAGCTTGTCCTCAGCCGGTTCTGGCCGACGCTCGCTGCGTTCTTCCTCGCGGTGGGAATCGGCGCCCACGCCCTGGACGAGCTCAGCGGCCGTCCACTCGGGACGCGAATCCCCGGCGGCGTCCTCGTCGGGCTCGGCACGGCCTCGATCGCCGGAGCCGTGGCGATCGGCGTGTATGGCGCCGTCACGGTGGATCCGTGGATCGGCGCGTTCGTTCTCGCCGGGGCGGTGCTCGTCCTCGCGTACAACCTCGAGCTCTTCGGCGGGCGCCTTCACAACGATGCGACGTTCGCGCTCGCGTGGGGCGGATTCCCCCTGCTCACCGCCTATTTCGCGGTCGCCGAGCACATCGGAGCGGTCGCTCTGGTCGCTGCCGCCTTCGCAGCGGCGACGAGCTACGCGCAGCGGCTGCTGTCGACCCAGGTCCGCGACGTTCGCAGGCGTGCGACCCGGGTCGAGGGCAGAATCGACCGGCGGGACGGCTCGTCGGAGCCCGTCACGGTCTCGACGCTGATCGCGGCGGAGGAGGCGGCACTCCGGGCGCTGGCGGTCGGGGTCGTCGCGCTGGCGCTGGCCCTCTGCATGATGCGTCTGGCGTGATCTCCGTCGCGGCCGTTCCTCAGGCGCCGGCGCTCCAGCCGCCGGCGATCGTCGCACCCGCCCCACACGAGGTGTCGTTCGGGCGGGTCGCCGGCACGGTCTCGCCGAAAACCGACTGGATCGTGGTGTCGGTCGACGGCAAGCCGGTCGTGTCGAGACGACCGTCCGGACGCCGCTTCTCGGTCACGATCGCGCTGCCGCGCAGGGACGTTCGCATCCGCGTCACGGCCGTGAACGACGAAGGCGACAAAGCGAGCGCGACGGTCGCCCCGGTGTTCGGGTTGCCCCGCGCGGGCGCTCCGACCGGCTTCCGGGGCCACGAGGACGGGAGGCTCGCGACGCACGTTCGCGCACTCCTGCGGCGATTTCCCGGCGCGTCGGCGGCTTACGTCCAGGATCTCGGCACGGGGGCAGGGGCCGCCTGGAACGCACGGGCACGCTTCCCGGCCGCCTCGACCCTGAAGCTGGCGATCGCCCTGACTGTGCTTTCCCGGACTCCGAGCCCGCCGGAACAGGGAACCGGGATCGCCGGCCTCATGCACCGGATGCTCGTCTACTCGGACGACCGGGCCGCGAACGAGCTCGAGGTCGCGATCGGAGGATCGACCTCGGCCGGCGGCCAGATGGTCGACGCGCTGATGCGCAGCGTCGGCGTCAACGACTCGGAGATGTACGGCGGCTATCTGATCGAGGAGATCTCGGCCGACCGGCCGATCCCGCTGCGCGTCGACTACCAGCCTTCCTGGGGGGTGGGCAAGTACACGACCGCCTACGACCTTGCGCGGCTTGCGACGCTCGTCCACCAGGGTGCCGGCGGACGCGGTGCGCTCGTCAGGGGCCACGGCATCACGCCGCAGGACGCCCGCTGGCTCCTCTACCTCCTCGTGCACTCGGCCGACCACGGCAAGCTCGACCGCTTCGTGCGCGGCGGCGGCGTCGCCGTACCGCACAAGGCAGGCTGGATCTCCTCCGCCCGGCACGACGCGGGGATCGTCTACTGGCCCGGCGGCGCGCTCGTGGCCGCCGTGATGACGTACGGCGCGGGCGTCGGCACCTCTTCCGATGTGCTGGCGGGTCGGGTCGCCGCGGCGGGGTTGAGACGGTTTCGCGAGCTAGCCCGCCCGCAGCCGTACCATGAGGACGATGACGCGAGCGCTTGACCGCCTGGGCGGCCGCAGCCGGGAGCGAGCTCCCACGGCCGACGATCTGATCGAGCAGGCAAAGGCCGGGCTCGCCGCCTACCTCGACGAGGAGGAGGAGCAGCGCCGGGCCGAGCTGAGCCACACGCTCGCCCGTGAGCGCGCCGAGGCGAGCCACATCCTCACCGAGCAGGAGCGCCGGTTCGCCGTCGAGCGGCGAGAGGTGCTCGCCCAGCAGCTGGAGGAAGCCAAGGAGCTGCTCGCCGGCGAGATTCTGCGCGAGCAGCGCAAGCTCGAGGAGCGGGTCCGCGCCTGGGTCGACGACCTCGACCGGGGGCAGCGCAGCCGGGAGGCCCAGTTCGCACAGCTCGCCCAGCGCCAGACCGTGGCGCTGGCCGCCTACGACGCGCGGCTGACCGCCGACGCCGAGGCGCTGGAGACCTTCACGAGCGAGCAACGGGTGCAGCTGGCCAAGCTTCGCGAGGACCTCGAGCGGATGGCGCGGGACATCGCCCTCGAGACCGAGACGGAGATCGAGGCGCATGCGGCCGAGCGCCGGCGCGCCCTGCACGAGGTGAGCGAACGGCTGCGCGTGCGGGAGCGCGCGATGCGCGACCAGATCGAGCGCGAGGAGACCGAAGCGATGCAGCGCCTCATGGCAGCGCTCGCCGACGCCGAGCGGCGCCAGGTCGAGTCGCTCGAACGGTCGCTCGACCGGGCCACGACCCGGATCGTCGAGGAGGCAGAGCGCCGCTTCGACGAGCAGATTCGCAAGGCTCGCGACAGGTCGGCGGAGCGACTCAACCGCGAGCTCGACAAGGCGATGGAAACCTTCGCGGTCCGCGCGGAGAAGGATGTCGCCGAGCGGATCGCCGAGTCTTCCAGAACGACCGTCGAGCGGCTCCAGCGCCAGGTACAGGACCTCGCGCGGGCGGCCGAGACCCAGCAGGAGATCGCGACCGAGAGAGTCCGCCTGATCACGGAGCGGCTGAACGAGGCGCTCTCGAACGCCGAGTCGCGAATGGACGCCTACCAGCAGCAGATCGAGGTCGAGCTGACAGCGAAGATCGCCGATCTCGAGCGGACGCTGCGCACTCACCAGATCGGCTAGCCAGAGGCCGACCACGGCCGGGCTCGAGATCAAGAACGAGAACTCACCTGACGAGCGACGGCCGCTTGCAGGCAAGGGGGTGCGGGGCGCCAGGCGGTGCCAAGTGCCGCTTGCCTCTCTGTCGGGCGCGACCCCGCGGCAACTTTTCGCGGGAGGGATCGTCTAGAGGAAGGCGAACCGACGAAGGATGGACGAGCTGACCACCGTCGAGCCCGAGCACGACGAACGCGGCAAGGTCGAGAGCTGGCGGCTGCACGTCCTGATCGAGGCCGGGTTCCCGCTTCCGCTCGCCGAGCGGGTCGCACAGAGCGAGGCCGACCTGCACACAGCCGTCGACCTGGTGCTCCGGGGCGGCTGCGCCCCTGAGGTCGCCGCGCAGATCCTCCTCTAGGGACCCGTCCGCACCGGGAGGGGGAGGGACGGACTCACCCGTTTGGGGGAGTCTTTCTGCCCGCAAGGGTGCCGATCACCAGGACATGTCCCTTCCAAGCCGGGCTCGAGCCCGCGCCGACTACTGGAAGCGACTGCGGCCGCCCCTCTCTAGCGCGACGCGCGATTGGTGGGCCGTCGGCATGGCCTGGCTCATCGTTCCGGGGGTCGCGCTGATCGTGAGCGGGGTCCGGTCGATCGAGCTCGTACCGCCTCTCGAGCAGGCGGCTGCACCGGTCGCCCCCGACGCCCAGGCCGCGGGCCTGGTCGTCCGCACGGCCGGGAGTGGTCGCGCTCCCGGCGCCGGCAGGCCCGAGCGCCGGCCGAGGGCGAAGGAGGCGCCGGCCAAGCCCGCCAGGCCGGCTGCGAGCAAGCCTCGACCGGTGATCGTCGTCGTGCAGAGTGTTTCCCCCCCGCCGGCGCCTCCGGCCGAGACGAAGGCCCACGAGGAGAAACAGGAGCAGCCGGCCGAGCCCGCCGGCGACCAACGTCTCGCGGGGCACGAGACCGAACCTGACGACCGCTCCGTCACCCAGCGATCCGCCGGCGAGCGCGCCGAGCGCGCTCACGGCGACGAGATCGCCGACTCCGATCGGCACGCCGCACAGACGGAGACGCTCGAGCCGCCATCGGGCCGCGCCGACCTGCACGGATAGCCAAGCTCGGGCACGGGCGCGTCCGCTGACGTGCTCCGCCAGGCTCAGGGAACGAGCAGGACGAACGAGACGTTGTCGCTCGGCTTGACGTCCGGCTTCGCGTCCCCGCCCGTCGCGTACTGGTAGGTGCGAACCTCGAACGTGCCGGCAGGGCAGTGCTTGCCGGCGGCGTTCGCGTAGGCGAAGAGGTTGTTCGGCCCGGCCGAGTTTCCCCACTCGGGAGAGACGAGCGCAACCGTCGTGGTCGGGTCGATACCCGGCTCGGGCGCGAGACAGTAGACGCCGGTGCCCGGGTGCGTGAGACCGACGAACCCCTTCGACCGCGCCGAGTCCAGCACGGGGCTCTCCTTCGTCGGCCACTGCACGAACGCGTATGCGCCGGTCTTCGGCATGACGCTCGCCGGGAAGAGGCCGTCTCGGCCGAGCGGAAGAAGTCGACCGGGCGTGGGCGTGCGCGACGCCTTGATTCCGTTCACGGCCGAGGAGTTCTTCGCGAACGGGACGACGTCGAGGACGCGGTCACGGGCTGCCCCGCCCACAGGGGTCGAGCCGAGCACCGCGACTATCACCGCCGTGATCGAGAGAGCGAGAGGCAGACGCTGACGCAACATGCTGCAACGTTCGCCCGCAGGCCCGCCGCTCCTGCCCTCACGGCTCGCTTGCGAGAATCTCGGAATGAGACCCGAGCCGGTCCTCTACGGCGAGCGCAGGGTGTACCCCGTGTCCGCGTTCAATCGCGGCGTCGCCTCGTGGCTCGAGCGCCTACCGACGCTGTGGGTCGAGGGCGAGGTGACCGAGCTGAGCCGGCAGCCTGGCTGGGCGAATGTGTTCTTCACGCTCAAGGATCCGGCCGACGGTTCGTCCCTTGCCGTCACGATGGCGCGCGGCGGTTTCGACGCGCTCCGCCTCGAGCTCGTCGACGGCGAGCGGATCCACGTGTATGGGCGGCCCGAGCTCTACGCACAGCGGGCGGTGTTTCGCCTGCGCGCCCTCACACTCGAGCGCGTCGGGCTCGGGGCGGTGCTCGCGGGCCTCGAGCGGCTCCGCAAGAAGCTGGCCGCCGAGGGGCTGTTCGCCGAGGAGCGCAAGCGGCGCATTCCGCTGTTCCCGAGAAGGATCGGCCTGGTCACCGGCAGCGAGGCCGCCGCGAAGGGCGACTTTCTCACCGCCGTGCGGGCCCGCTTCCCGTCGGCGAGCATCGTCGTCGCCGAGACCGTCGTCCAGGGCCCTGCCGCGCCCGGTCGCCTGTGCGCCGCAATCGCCGCCGTCGCCGCCGAGCCCGAGGTCGACGTGATCGTCCTCTCCCGCGGGGGCGGGAGCTTCGAGGACCTCCTGCCCTTCAGCGACGAGCGCCTCGTCCGCGCGGTTGCGTCGTGCCCCGTCCCCGTCGTCTCCGCGGTCGGCCACGAGCAGGACGTACCGCTCGTCGACCTCGCCGCGGACGCCCGCGCCTCCACGCCCACCGCGGCAGCGCGCCTGGTCGTCCCCGACGAGCGAGAGCTCAGGGAGCGCCTCGAGCGACTGCGGGACACACTTGCCCGGGAGACACGCGCACGGCTCGACCGCGCGCGAGGCGAGCTCCGTCGAGACGGCGAACGGCTCCGGCTTGCGCCGCGGCTCCTACTCGAGCGCAAACGGGCGGCTCTCGACGCCGCAGCCGGCCGGTTGCGAGCCCTCTCACCCTCGGCGACGCTCGCCCGCGGCTACGCGATCGTCCGCTCCGAGAGCAGCATCGTCCGAGCGGCAACGGCGCTCGAGCCCGGCCAGCGGGTCGACGTCGAGCTCGCCGCCGGGGGGTTCGGCGCGCGGGTCGAGGACGTATCGCCGTGAGCGAGCCCGAGACGCTGACCTTCGAGCAGGCGCGAACGGAGCTCGAGCGGATCGTCGCGGAGCTCGAGAGCGGCCACGCCGACCTCGAGGGAGCGCTCGCCCTGTGGCAGCGCGGCGAGGAGCTCTACCGGATCTGCGTGGCGAAGCTCGACGAGGCCCAGGGCAAGGTCGAGGAGCTCGGCGCCCGCGCGCGCACCGCCGGACCTGAATCCTGAGCGACTGCTCCCGGGTTCCAGGGGGGATCGGCGAGACGCGGTGGCCCGGTTCAGCGGAAATCCGTACGCCCGCTCGGGGCCGGCACCGACGCGCGGGCAGCGCAGCGCGCGCATCCTAGGGCCATGAGTGACCTTGACCGACGCGGGCGCAGGATGAAGGTCGCCGGGCTCGTCATCGTGGGGCTCGGCTCCCTCTTCTTTTCGGCCATGGGCGTCGGAGAGATGATCGGCGGCGACCTCTCGGGGCTCCAACACCTCCCTCCGGCCGCGCTTCTCGGCGCGTTCGTCTACCTCGGCTGGCGACATCCTGTCGCCGTGGGCATCGTGCTCGTGATCATCGCCTTCGGGCTTGCGTCGCTCTACGCGTTCGCGTTCTTCGGCTCCGACGAGTCTGTCGGGACCCGGATCGCGTGGGCGCTGCAAGTGGCCCTGCCACCGCTGGTGGCAGGCGTCCTCCTCATCGCCGCGGCGCGGCGCGAGGGCAGGGGCCCGGCAGGATCCCATCCTTCGCCGCCATCGCCTGGGCTCAGCTAGCTCGTTTCGCGAAGCCTCCTAGGGGTTTGGCGACGAGCACCTCCTCGAAGTACTCGCCGCTTCTCCGGCCGGTTCGCCGGTTCACGTGGCGAAGCAGCGCGACATCAGCCTCAGGACGTCCGCGAGCAGCCTCGCCGGCTCGTATCGCGCGGTCTTCGCCCGCGAGAGGAACAGTTGTAGGCCGACACGTCGCAGCCGGGCGCGCCCGCGCCCCGAAGGCGTTCGCCTCGACCAGCCTCGTACCCGAGCCGCAGAACGGACCCCAAAGAGGTCGCCCTCGCTCGCGTAGCGGCCGAGGAACACCTCGACGAGCTGCGCGTAGAGGGCGGCCTGGCTGCTCATGCGCGCGGTGGTCGCCACGGGTCGCCCCGGCCCTGCCGACGCTATGATCCAACCGATGCCCGAGGCACCCGTCGAGGCGCTCCAGGCGGTCCCGCTCTTCGACGGCCTGGAAAAGAAAGAGCTTCAGCGGCTCGCGCACCAGATGCGCGAGCGGGTCTTCTCCGAGGGGGCGACGGTGGTCGCCGAGGGCGAGACCGGCGCGGGATTCTTCGTCATCGGCAGCGGCAACGCGACGGTGAGCGTCGGCGGCGAGGCCAAGGCCACGCTCGGCCCGGGCGACCATTTCGGCGAGGTCGCCTTGATCGACGAGGGCATCCGATCCGCGTCGATCACCGCAGCCACCGACCTCGTCTGCTACGGCCTGACGCCGTGGGAGTTCCGCCCGTTCGTCGAGGAGCATCCAACGGTCGCCTGGGCGCTGCTCCAGACGCTCGCCCGACGGATGCGGTCCGACCACAGCTAGCGGTTCTCGAGGCCGCGGCCGAGCACGCGCAGCAGCAGCGTCCCCGCCCGATCCCGCTGAGAAGCGGGATCGTGGCCCCGAGGAAGTCCGCCAGCCCCCGCGGAGGCTGCGAGCGGGATCGTCACGCCGAAGTGTCGCGGTGACGCCTACGTGAGCGCGACGAGCAGCCGGCCGAGCGCTTGGCCCAGGTCGCCGAGGTCGTCGTGTGCGCGCTCGGGCGCCCCGCTGAGCGCGAGCACGGCGGTCGCGCCGAGCTCGTAGAGAGGTACACGAGCCGCGTGGTCGACCGTCCCGCCGAACACGACGCAGGGAACGCCCGCCCGCGCACACGCCACAGCCACCCCCGCAGGGGCCTTGCCCTCGGCCGAGGAGCCGTCGACGGTGCCCTCGCCGGTGACGACGAGACTCGCTCCCACGAGCCGATCCTCGAATCGGACGGCGTCGAGCACGAGGTCGATCCCCGGCACCAGTCGCGCGCCGAGCGCGGCCAGCGCCGCGCCGAGCCCGCCGGCCGCTCCCGCACCCGGGATCTCGGCGACCGAGCGCAGCTCCTCGATCGCGGCGAGTCTCGCCTCGAGCTGCTCCACCTGCGCGGGCGTCGCGCCCTTCTGCGGGCCGAAGACCCGCGCCGCGCCGCGCTCGCCCAGCAGCGGGTTGCGCACGTCACAGGCGACCGTCACCGGAACGGGAAGCTCACCCACGACCTCGCGAAGCCCTGCCCCACCGTCGACCGTCGAGCTGCCGCCCAGCGTGACGACCAGCTCACGTGCACCGGCGGCGGCTGCGGCGAGTACCAGCTCGCCGAGGCCCCGGCTCGAGGCGCGCAGCGGATCTCGCTCCCCGGGCTCGAGGCGCCAGAGCCCGATCGCCTCGGCCGATTCGACGACCGCGCGCCCGTCGGGCAGCAGGAGGAACCGCGCCTCGACGAGCCGCCCGAGAGGATCAGCGACCTCGGCCTGACCCCAGTCGCCGCCGAGGACGGCGTAGAGCACGTCCATCGTGCCTTCCCCGCCGTCGGCGAGCGGAAGGCGCTCGCCCTCCACGCCCGCGCGGGCGAATCCCACGGCCAGCGCGGACGCGGCCTCCGAAGCTGCGAGGACGCCCTTCAGCGAATCAGGACAGCAGAGAGCCCGCACGTTTCACACACCTCGGCCGAAGCTCGCCGGGCGCGACCGTTCTATCCTGCCGCCGCGTCCGATCGATCCGCCTCGACGCGCGAGCGGGCGGAGAACATCGGGCCGATGGCCGGGGCGGCGGGCGCGATGCGCGCGAGCCCGACGGGATCCCCCACATCGACGAACACGGACTCGAAACCGCCGCGCCGGAAGTACGTCTCGTGCCAGAACGACGTGCCGGCGCGGTCCCGCAGGTAGTCGGTCCACCACTGCTTGTGTGGCAGCGTCTTCGCCCATGCCTCGAGCGAGTCGAAATCGCGCCAGTACTGGCGCATGCCGTAGTGCGGCGGGTCCTGCGAGTAGGTGATGTTCTCGTGGAGAAGGAGACCGTCGGGTCGCGCCTCGACCGAGGCCTGGATCTGTGGCGCGAGCGTCTCCAGCGTCTCGAGCCCGTGCGGCTCCTCGACGCGCATGCCCAGATAGATGACGACCAGGTCGGGGTAGCCCGAAAGGTCGACGGTGGTGCGTACGAGCTCGCTCGTGGTGGCGTGACTCTACGCGATCCGCTCGAGCCGCTCGTCGTCGATCTCGACCTCGGTCACGTCGGGCATGCGCTTGAGCATCGCGAACGTGAAGCCCTCCCGCGCGAGGAAGACGAGCCCCAGCCCGATACCGACCGACGCCTCGATCGCCTGGAGCCCGAAGCCGAAGGCGACGCCGTGCGGGTAGGCGACGCCGTACTGGATCAGCGGCAGCGCGACCGCGGCCTGGACGAGTCCGACGTTTCCCGGCCAGAGCGGGAAGAGGCCGGCGAGGTTCATGAGCACGAGGACGAGCGCGGCCGCCGAGATCGGCGCCTCGATGTTGAACGCCTTGAAGGTCGCGAACACCGCGGCGAGCTGCAGTCCCCACCCGACGAGCTGGAGGAAGAGCGCTGCGAGCGCCGGGCCCGGCTGCCTCAGGACGACGAGCCCCTGGCGGGCGAGCAGGAGCATACGCCGGACGGCGCCGTACTCCTCGGCGATCGTGTGGTGGTGGCGGCGCGCCACGACAAGCCCGGCGACGAGCAGCCCGAGGCCGATTCCGAGCACGATCGCGAGGCCGGGAACCGCCCATTGCGGCAGCTTCGCCGCGTAGAGCGTGTAGACGACGAGCGCCGCCGCCGCGACCACGTCGAACATCCGGTGCGCGAACACCGTGCCCGTGATCGTCGCCCAGGCTCCGGGGCGCCGCACGCGGCGGCTCAGCACCGCGACGCGCGCGAGCTCGCCGACGCGCCCGGGCAGCGCCGCGTTCCCGAGCAGCCCCACGGAGAACGCCGCGAAGACCGACCGCTGGCGCACCTGCGACCCCGGCAGCGCCTCGCGCAAGATGATCCCCCAGGCGAGCGAACGGACGACGACGGAGAGGAGGTTGATCAGGATCGCAGCCGCGACCCACTCCCACCGCACCGACCGGAACGCGTCGCCGACGCCGCTGAGGTCCGGCCCCCGCCAGATCGCGAGCGCCGTGAAACCCGCGACGACCGGCACGGCCAGCGAGAGCCGCCCGATACGCGTATGCAGGAGGAAGCGCACTACCGGGCCGCCGCCCTCATTGAGGTCGCGACCCGCGACTCGACGATCCCTTCGTAGATCCCCTCGATCCGCCCGGAGATCTTCGGCCATGCATACCGATCGATCGCCACGTCCCGTGCCGCCTCGCCGAGCCGGCGGCGGCGGTTCTCGTCGCGAAGCAGCTCGAGCATCCCGGCGGCGAGCGCCGCGGTGTCGGCGGAGGGCACGAGCAGGCCGGTCGTCGCGTCCACGACCTCGCGATACCCGTCGATGTCCGACGCGACCACGGGCGTCGCGCAGGCGTAGGCCCGCGTGAGCACCATCCCGAAGCTCTCCCGGCCGATCGACGGGGCGACGAGCAGGCTCGCCCGCTCGAGCTCGGCGGTCAGCACGTCCTCGGCCACGCTCCCGAGGATGTCGACGCCGTCGGCGGGCAATCCCTTGCGGCGCATGAGAAAGCGGACGGAGAGCGGATCAGCGCCGATCACCCGCAGGCGGCCGCCGGTCTCGGCTCGAACGGTTGGCCAGGCGCGCAGCAGGTACTCGAGCCCCTTCCGCGGATCGTGGCGCCCGATGAAGACGACGTTCCCGTCACGGCCGCCGGGATCGGCGAGCGGCGGGATGCCGACGCCGTTCGGCACGATCTCGATCGGCCCGTCCATGAAGCGCCCCGCCGTGCTCTGTGCCTGCTCCGACACCGCGATCCGGTAGTCGACGCGCTCCATCACCACTCCCCAGAAGAGCTTTCCCCAGTTGAACCAGTTGCTGCCCGAGGCGTGGCACGTGACGACGACCGGGCTCAAGGCCGTCGCGATCGCATAGGCCGAGAGCGGTGCGTACGGCTCGTGGACGTGCACCACGTCGAACCGCTCGCGCTTCCAGGCCCGGAGGATGCGCGGCGCCGCCGACGGCGAGAGGACGATGTTCGGAAGCGTCCCGTTGGCGGGCACGATCACGCTTCGCCCCACCGGGATCACATAGTCGGGCGGGGGCACGTGATTGCCGGCGCGCGGGTGGAGCAGGCGCGTCAGGCGACCGGGTGGGTCGTTGCCGATGACGATGCGCACCTCGTGCCCTCGCTCCATGAGCGAACGCGCGAGCTGATCGGCGTGCTCGTTGACGCCCCCCCAGTACGACCAGGAGAACGGAACGACGATGCCGATCTTCATCGAGCGCTGAGGACGCCAGAGTGGATGCCGACCAGCCTACTCTAGAGTGGCGGAGTGGCCGCGGACGCCCTCGTTGACGAGATCGCTCGCGACGGCCTGGCCGAGCTCCACACGCATCTCGGCGGCTCGGTCGACACCGCGACCATGTGGACGCTCGCGCACGAGCAGGGCATCGCCCTGCCCGTGAAGGACTACTGGGACTTCGTCCACCTGACCACCGTCGACCCCCGCGGCGTCGAGGGCCTCCCCGCGCTCGACGCGATCTACCGCTGGACCGAGCTGATCCAGTCGAGCCCGCTCGCCGTCGAGCGCTCGGTGCACGGCGCGATCGGCGGCGCCTATCGCAAGCAGAACATCACGACGCTCGAGCTCCGCTTCAACCCGATGAAACGAAACCGCGGGGGCGAGCGCGACCTCGACCACATCATCATGGCCGCCGTCCGGGGACTGGACCGCGCGAGCCTCGAGTACCCGCAGGTGCGCGCCGGGCTGATCCTGATGATGGATCGCACCTTCACCCAGGAGCAGAACGAGGTGATCGTCGACAAGGCAATCCGCTACCGGTCGCGCGGCGTCGTGGGCGTCGACATCGCCGGCCCTCGCCCCGGCCCCGGACGCTACCCGTATCGAGAGCTCGAGCCCCTCGTCGAGGAGGCCCGGGCAGCAGGGCTGGGCGTCACGATCCACGTCGGCGAGGAGGGAGGCGGTCTCGGTGTCGAGGAGATCGGGGAGGTGCTCGAGCACCTGCGCCCCGAGCGGATCGGCCACGGCATCCTCGCCGCCCGCGACGAGGAGACCATGCGCGTCCTGCGCGAGACCTCGACCGTGCTCGAGCTCTGCCCGACCTCGAACCTCCTCACCCGCGCGGTCGCGGACGAAGCGGAGCTCGCGGAGATCTGCCGCACGTTCTCGGACCGGGTCGTGCCCTTCACGGTGGCCACCGACGGCCCCGAGATGATGCGCACCCACCTGCAGGACGAGCTCGCGCTGCTGCTCCGGATCGGCGGCCTGCAGCCCGACGAGGCCCGCGCGGTCAACGCGCGCGGTCACGAGTCGACCTTCATCGAGCGGCGAGTTCTAAGCCAAAGGATCTAGACCTCGAAGATCGACCCGCTGCGGAATTGGCGGGCTGAGGGTGCGCCGGTAGCGTGCCGCCATGTTCTCCGCGGTACACGACGTCCGGTTCACGAGCCGCCAGCGCCAGGTGGTCGGCCTCATCGCCGACGGCCACTCGAACGCCGAGATCGCGGTCCTTCTCGGCGTGTCGGCGCGCACGGTAAAGGCCCATAGCGACGTCCTCAGACACAAGCTGGGAGTGTCCCGCCGCCGCCACATCCCCGCCGCCTTCCGCGCGGCTACCGGCGAGGATCCGCACGCTCTTCAAGGCCTCGAGACGGCTTCCAGCGCGCGCGATTCGTCCCGCGCGCTCGCGTAGCCCACCTCGGGGGATGACGGCCCGCGCCCGCGAGCTTCTCGCGGGCGCGGTCTATCCCCACTCTGGAGAGCGCCGCCGGAACGCGGTACCCTCCTCCCCCCTGACCGGAGCGC
The DNA here is from genome assembly GCA_963712465.1 of uncultured Actinomycetes bacterium. GTDB lineage: Bacteria > Actinomycetota > Thermoleophilia > Gaiellales > Gaiellaceae > CAVQHY01. The sequence continues at coordinate 208,898 of CAVQHY010000004.1, read as the reverse complement.
GGATTGCGATGGCGAGCGCGAAGGAGACTGAGCTCCCTCCCCTCTTTCGACGCCACGTGCGGCGTCCTCGGCTCACGCGCATGATCGAGGAGAGCGTCGCCCAGAGCGTCATCGTGACGGGCGCGGCCGGATTCGGAAAGACGACGCTGGCCGAGGAGTGGAGCCAGGGTCGCGAAGACGTGGTCTGGTACCGGGCCACGCGCGCGTCGGCCGATATCGCGGCCTTTTCCGCGGGAGTCGCCTCAGCGACGGCAGCGCTGGCGCCGGGTGCCGGAGAGCTCCTGATGCAGAGACTGCGTGTGGCTGAGGCGCCCGAGAAGGCGGCGCGGGCCTTCGCCGAGCTGCTTGCCAAGGACCTCGCCGCATGGCCTCGCGGCGCCTGGCTCGTCGTCGACGACTACCAGTTCGTGGTGGATTCCCCTCCGGTCGAGGAGTTCGTCGACTGGTTGCTCACTCTTACCCGCCTCCGCCTGATCGTCACGACGCGTCGCCGGCCGGGCTGGGCAACCGCACGGCGGGCGTTGAACGGCGAGCTCACCGAGATCGGCCAGGAGAAGCTCGCCATGACCGACGAAGAGGCCGCGCTCGTGCTGGAGGATCGGCCGACCGAGTCGGTACGCGATCTCATCGCACGGGCCGAGGGATGGCCGGCTCTCATCGGCCTGGCCGCCCTGGCCAGTGCGTCCGAGGTGCCGCAGGAACAGATCTCGGACGCCCTCTTCAGGTATTTCGCCGAAGAGGTCCTGCGACAGGAGCCGCCCGAGATGCAGGAGCTCATGCTCCTTGCCAGCGTGCCCACGACAATCGACGCTCAGGTCGTGCGGGAGGTTCTCCAGCTCGACGATCCCGAACCGTAGCACCGGATGCTGCTGGGCCTCCAGGGCGAAGTCCGCGGTCGCGCCCGACCGATATGCGCTCGCTGCGCCTGCCAGAAGTGCCTCGAATGCCGCAACAACAGTCGTATCGAACTGACTCTCAACAGCCTGAGCTAGGCGCAGTCGAGCCACCTGGATGGGCATCGCGTCGCGGTATGGCCGACCAGATGTCATCGCGTTATAGGCATCAGCAACAGCAATAATGCGAGAGATGAGAGGAATGTCATTCCCGCGAATCCCATCGGGATAACCATTGCCATCAATTCGTTCGTGATGATGACGCACAATCTTCGCGATTGTTGCATAGTCCGAAACATTTCCAAGAATTCTCTCACCAATCACGGAATGCTCCTCCATCTGACGCCTCGTTCCTCCAAGACTGAGAGCTCCAGGTTTCTCTAGAATTCCGCAGGAAGACCAACCTTTCCGATGTCATGGAGTAGGCCAGCGAGGTGAGCTAGTTCCTCTTCGCGGGCAGAGAGACCCATACGCGTTGCAATATCTCTCGCATAGACCGCGACAGCGGCGGAATGACCGGCCGTGTACCGATCTCGAGCATCAAGTGCGGCCACAAGAGCGACCTGCGAACGATAGATTGGCACTCTCGAGTCGCTCGTTTGCACTAGCAAGGTCACGGCGAGACGGCCGCTGGCTCCTGGTAGAGAACGAACAGACGCTGTGCTGCGAGCGCTGGTATCAGAAACAGTAGTAGTGTCCAAGGTGAAAGTTCCGTCGTACGCGTAGACGAGCAGCCCGACCACTGTCATGTAGAAGGGTGCCGAAGTGAACTGCGCCCGGCCAATCTCGAGACACACATCGCGAGCTCTCCGGCACGACGAAGTGGGCAGTGATGCACGCGAACCCGATATCCAAAACTCGGCCGTGAATGCTCCAGCGACGTTGCAACTGCCACCGAAATGAATGGCTGATCCGCGGCAGTGCCTCGTCACGTACCGCCACAAGGCCTGTGATCGCGCCGGTGAGCGACGACTGAGCCGTGTAGACGGCCCATTTCAGATATGGGGCCCTCAGAGTCACCGAGCATCGTGGCTGCAGCGACAACCATGCCCGCGAGCGGTCCGAATGTCACCGCGGCGAAGAGGGTGGGCAGCATCGAGATCGACATCTCGACGATTGCTCGAGAGTCGTACGCGGCTGCGCTCACGCCACTGCACCAACCGAGCTCCGAGCACAGACCACCACCATCCACGGTCCTACTGTGTAGCCGCTCAGCAAGAGACCTGCAGGCAAGCGACTGCTCCCGGAGGCGAGAAATCCAGCGTACGCGAAGCGATCCCGGGACAAGCGAACGGCGTCGAAGCGGCGCCGACAAAAGTCAGCGACCTGCGTCTTGATTCGTCCCCTCTAGGGGTGATAGGGTCTGACCGCCGTCGTCCCCCGTCCAGGAGGAGTCAACAGTGCGTACTTCCATTGTCCGCGTTGTCTCGGTTCTCGGGTCGCTTGCCACGCTGGCCGTGCTCGCCGGCGGCGTCAAGGCCTGGTAGATCCCTGACCGCAGGCGATCCACTCACGAGCTAACAGAGTCTTTACCTTGTCCACGTGGCATGCATCCCTCCGAGGAGGGATTTCCCCAGGTAGCTGTGGAAAAGTGAGACGGGTCGGGCTGGTCGCCCGTACTAGGCGATCAGCCCGCGGCGGAAGCCGATCGCAACGGCGTGTGCGCGGCTTCGGGCCTGGAGTTTGGCGAGCAGGTGTCGCACGTGGGACTTGACCGTCTCCTCCGAGAGGAAGAGGCGCTGGCCGATCTCGCGATTCACGAGACCGTCCGAGATCAGTTGAAGAACCTCGATCTCGCGCATCGTGGGCTCCTGCTCGAGCTCGCGAAGCGGCGCCTGGAGGGGAATCACGTCGGCTGACCCGGCGGTACCGCCTCGCCGGGCCGCTACCGCCTCGAAGCGGCGGGAGTGGTCCAGGTATCTGCTCAGGATCTCTTTGCGCTCTGCAGCGTCCACGCTTTGAGCATCGGCAGCCGCGCGAAGCGCCCGACACCCCTAGATTGAGGGAGATTCCCGCAGCCAAGCGGGCATTCGGGCTATAGAGCCTCCCCGAAGGGGTTATCCACAGGAGTGCGAGGTCAGTCGGGCGGAGGCTCGTAGACCTCGGGCGGCGGCTGCGCGACGAGAACCGTCGCGCGCTCCCGAGGGTGGATCTCACCCGCCCTGATCTCCTCGGTCCAGTGGCACGCGACCAGATGACCTGAGGCAACACGATGCAGCTCGGGCACCTCGTCCCGACAACGTGTCTCCTGGACGAACGGGCAGCGCGTGTGGAAGCGGCAGGCGCTTGGCGGGTTCGCGGGGCTGGGGAGATCCCCGGCGAGCAGGATCGTCTCGCGCTGTCGCTCGACCTCGGGGTCGGGAATCGGGATCGCCGACAGGAGCGAGATCGTGTAGGGGTGCATCGGGTTGGCGTAGAGCTCGTCCGACGGCGAGATCTCGACGATTCGGCCGAGATACATCACCGCCACCCGGTCGGAGATGTGGCGTACCACGGCCAGGTCATGGGCGATGAAGAGATAAGTGAGGTCGAACTCACGCTGCAACAGCTCGAGGAGATTGATGATCTGCGCCTGGATCGATACGTCGAGCGCGGAGACCGGCTCGTCGCAGACGATGAAGTCGGGGTTGAGCGAGAGCGCCCGCGCGAGCCCGATCCGCTGGCGCTGGCCGCCCGAGAACTCGTGCGGATACCGCGTGGCGGCGTCGCGTGGAAGGCCGACGATCTCGAGGAGCTCCCCCACGCGGCGCGCCGCTTCCTTCCTGTTCATCAGATTGTGAACCCGGAGCGGCTCGCCGACGATTCGCCCGACCGAGTGGCGCGGGTTGAGCGAGGCGAATGGGTCCTGGAAGATCATCTGCATGCGCCGGCGAATCGGCCGGAGCTCGGCCTCTTTCAGGTGCGTGATGTCGCGGCCGTCGAACACGATCGTGCCGTCCGTCGGCTCGTAGAGGCGCAGGATCGCGCGGCCGACCGTCGATTTACCGCAGCCCGACTCGCCGACGAGGCCGAGCGTCTCGCCGCGCTCGATCGAGAGCGACACGTCGTCGACTGCCTTGATGTCGCCCACGTGGCGGTCGAGGACGATTCCGCTCTTGATGGGGAACCAGACCTTGAGGTTCTCGACGCGGACGAGGGTTCTGCCGTCCTCCGTCATGCGAGAGCCTTCGCCTTCGACCGCTGCCACTCATCTCCCTCGACCGGGTTGAAGCAGGCCATCGCGTGGCGGGGCTCGACGGGGCGAAGCTCGGGGAGCTGCTGCGCACAAACCTCGACGGCATAGCGGCAGCGCGGCTGGAACGGGCACGCGCTCGGCGGCTCGAGCATGTTCCGCGGCATCCCCGCGATCGGGTGGAGCCGCTCACCGCGCACCGTGTCAAGCCGCGGGACGCTCTGGAGCAGGCCGAGCGTGTACGGATGCCGAGGGCGACTGAAGAGGAGCTCGACAGGGCCGGTCTCGACGAACGTGCCGGCGTACATGACGTTTACGCGCTCGCACATCCCCGCGACGACGCCGAGATCGTGCGTGATCAGGACCAGCGCCGCGTTCTGCTCCCGTACGAGCTCCCGCAGGAGATCGAGGATCTGCGCCTGGATCGTCACGTCGAGCGCTGTCGTCGGCTCGTCGGCGATGAGGAGCTTCGGCTCGCACGCGAGCGCCATCGCGATCATCGCCCGCTGGCGCATCCCGCCCGAGAACTGGTGCGGATAGTCCTTGAGCCTTTGCTTGGCGCTCGGGATACCGACGCGGTCGAGCAGCACCGCGGTGCGCGCGTTGGCGTCCTTCTTCGACATCCCGAAATGCGTCTGGAGTGCTTCGCGGATCTGCTGCCCGATCGTGAGTACCGGGTTCAGGCTCGTCATGGGATCCTGGAAGATCATCGCGACGTCCTTGCCCCGAATGCCGCGAAGCTGGCGATCGTCCAGCTTGGTCAGATCGTGTCCCTCGAACAGCGCCCGCCCCTGTGTCACGCGGCCGTTGCGAGAGAGGATCCCGAGCACGGCCAGCGCCGTGACGCTCTTGCCGCAGCCCGACTCGCCGACGATACCGAGCGTCTCGCCTGGAGCGATCTCGAAGGAGATCCCGTTGACCGCATGGACGGTCCCCCGCTCGGTGGAGAACTCGACGTGGAGGTCCTCGACGCTGAGGAGAGCCACTAGCGGGCCCTCAGCTTGGGGTCTAGAGCCTCGCGAAGCCCGTCCCCGATCAGGTTGAAGCCGAGCACCGTGATCACGATCGCGACGCCGGGGATGATCGCGAGGAAGGGCGCGGTCTGGAGATACCGCACGGTCCCGGTCAGCATCGTCCCCCACTCGGGCGTCGAGGGATCCTGCGGGCCGAGCCCGAGGAAGCCGAGGCCCGCGACGTCGATGATCGCGACGGCCATCGCGAGCGTCGCCTGGACGATCACGGGCGAGATCGAGTTCGGAAGGATGTGATTTCCGAGGATCGAGCGCCCGGACACGCCCACCGAATGGGCGGCGAGCACGTAGTCGTTCTCCTTCTGTCCGAGGATCGAGCCGCGCAGGAGACGCGCGAAGATCGGGATGTTCACGACCCCGACCGCGATCATGATCTGCCAGAGGCCCGGGCCGAGCATCGCGACGATCCCGATCGCAAAGAGGAAGCCGGGGATCGCGAGCATCACGTCCATGCAGCGCATGATCACGCCGTCGGTCTTTCCCCCCACATAGCCCGCGGTCGCGCCCAGGAGCGTGCCGATCGAGAGCCCGACGAAGACCGAGACGATCCCGATCAGGAGCGAGTAGCGAGCGCCGTACGCGATGCGCGAGAGCACGTCGCGCCCGAGCTCGTCCACGCCGAAGAGGTGGCCCGAGGACGGCCCGGGACAACAACCCTCGCGAATCAGCGTCAGGTCCTGGTCACGCGGATCGGAGGGAGCGATCAGTGGAGCGAAGATCGCCGTCAGCACGAAGGCCGCCACGATCGCGAAGCCGACCATAGCGCCGGGGTTCCGCCGAAGCCGGCGCCAGGCGTCGCTCCAGAGGCCACCGGCGGGCGGGTCGAGCTGGAGCCGACCGGCTTCGAGCTCGGCGATGCTCATGGAGCTGCCACCCTCACGACACTCGAATCCTCGGGTCGAGCAGGCCGTACGAAAGATCGACGACGAGGTTGACGAGGACGAAGACGATCGCGAGGAAGAGGATTCCCCCCTGGAGCACCGCGTAGTCGCGGGCGTCGATCGCGTTGACCAGCCAGCTCCCGATCCCCGGCCACGCAAACACGGTCTCGGTGAGAACGGCGCCCGACAGCAGGAGGCCCGTCTGGAGGCCGACAACGGTCACGATCGGGAGCATCGCGTTGCGCAGGACATGCCGGCGGTCCACAGCGGTCGGCGAAAGCCCCTTGGCCCGCGCAGTCCTGACGTAGTCCTCGTTCTGGACGTCGAGCACGGACGCGCGCGTGATGCGCGTGGTAATCGCGAGGGGAATCGACCCGAGCGCGATCGCCGGAAGAATCAGGTGCTTCGACACGTCGACGAACGCCGCCCAGTTGCGGGTGATGACCGCGTCGAGAAGGTAGAAGCCGGTGGGATGCTCGGCCTCGATCAGTACCGAGGCGCGCCCGACCGAGGGCAGCCAGCCGAGCTTCACCGCGAATACGTACTTCAGGATGATCGCGAGGAAGAAGACCGGGATCGAGATCCCGATCAGCGAGATGACGAGGCTCGACTGGTCGAAGAGGGTCTTGTACCTCTTCGCGGCGAAGAACCCGAGCGGGATTCCGACGGCGGTGGCGAAGAGCATCGCCCCGAACGCGAGCTCTATGGTTGCGGGGAAGCGGCGCCTGATCTCCTCCGTCACCGGCCGGCGACTCGCGATCGAGTCCCCGAAGTCGAGCTGGGCCGTGCGCTTCACATAGATCCAGTACTGCTCGTAGACCGGCTTGTCGAGCCCGTAGGCGTGCTCGATCTGCTCGATCGTCGCGGGCGTCGCCCGCTCGCCGAGAAGCGACTCGGCCGGGCCGCCGGGCAGAGCCCGGAGCCAGAGGAATACGAGCAGTGAGAGCCCGATCAGGATCGGGATGAGAAGCAGGAGCCGGCGGACGACGAAGCGGAGCATCTACCTCTTCGGCGCCCGCCGGCTCACGGCGGTCTTACTGGCTCATCGCGACACTGGCGAACGACTCGCCGCCGACCCCGACGGGGCTCGGGACGAAGCCGCTGACATTCGCCTGGAAGGCCAGCGCAGACTTCGCAGTGACGTAGGGAAGCCCCGGCAGGAGCTCCATGATCTTGCGGCTCGCCTCCTTGTACAGCTCGGTGCGCTTCGCCAGGTCCGACTCGATCTCGGCCTGGTCGAGCAGGTCGCGGATCTCGGGGTTGTCGAAGCCCCACTGCGGTTGCTCCGTCTGGAAGAAGGTGCCGACGAAGTTGTCCGGATCGGCGAAGTCCGCGATCCAACCGATCAGGTTCAGGTGGCCCGCCTTCCCCTCGTTGACGGCACCAACGTAGTCCGGCCGCCACGGGGCGCTATGCGGCTTGATCTCGAAGCCCGCCTTCTCCAGGTCGGCGACCATGGCCTCGAAGTTCCGCTTCGGATCGGGCATGTAGTCCCGGCTAACATCGGTCGGATACCAGAAGTCGAGCTTCACCGGCAGCGTCAGGCCTGCCTGCTGGAGAAGCTGCTTCGACTTCTCGGGGTCGTAGTCGTACTGCACGACATCGTCGGCCCAGCCGAAGAGCACCTGGGGCATGAACTGCGTGGCGACGGTGCCGCGGCCGCCGTAGAACGAGTCGACAATCGCCTGGCGGTTGATCGCGTGAGCAACCGCCTGCCGCACCTCGGGCTTGTCCATGGGCGGCAACGCCTGGTTGAAGGTGACGTAGCCGACGTTGAACGGCGGGCGCTCGAGAAGCTGGAGGTTCGAGTCGCTCGTGACCGTCTCGGTGTCCTGCGGCTCGACGAGGTCGTAACCCTGGACCTCGCCGGTCTGCAGCGCCTGCAGGCGCGCGACGTTGTCGCCGATCGGGCGGAAGATGATCTTCTCGAGCTGGGCGTGATCGCCCCAGTAGTCGTCGTTGCGAACGAGCACGAGCTGCTCGCCGAGCGTCCACGACTCGAACTTGAACGGCCCGGTGCCCGTGGGATGCTCGGTCGAGTACGTGCCCGTCGGATGGAAGATCCCGTCCTCGTCGACCTCGCCCTCGTCGGCTCCGAACTCTTGGAGCGCGGTCGGGCTGACGATCGCGAGGCTCGGTAGCGTGAGCGTAGAGAGAATGGTGGCCGACGGCCTCGTCAGGTTGAGCGTGACGGTCGCGTCGTCGACGGCCTCGCAGCTCTTGTAGAGGCTGTCCTCGGGCCCGGCCGCGCCTTCGATCGGGTTCTTGAACCCGCCGCCGAAGCCGTACTGCCAGTAGTACGAGGCGCTCGCGTTCTGGAACGAGGCCGGGAAGTTGAACCAGCGCTCGAAGTTGAAGCAGACGGCGTCAGCGTTGAACGGCGTGCCGTCGTGGAACGTCACTCCCTGCCGCAGGTGGAACGTCCATGAGAGCCCGTCGGCGCTCGGCTCCCAGCTCTCGGCGAGCGATGGGATGACGTCGGACGTGCCCGGCTCGAGCCGCGTGAGCCCCTCGGTCAGCTGGTAGAGAACCCGGATCGACTCGCCGTCCGAGATCAGGGCCCCGTCCAGCGCGGTCGGGTCGGCCGGTGTTGCGTAGACGAGCGTCCCACCCGCAGCCGGTTCCTCAGGCGGCGTGGGCTCGACCGCGGCGCCAGTTTCGGCCGGCGGCACCGGCGGTGCGGCTTCCCCGCCCTCGTCTCCGCCGCCGCAGGCCGCCGCGAATGCAGCGAGCGCGAGCGCCAGAGCGAGGATGAGGGTCACTCTCAAGGACTTTCCCCTCACTTTGCTCTCCTTTTCGTCCGTTGAGCCGCCTCCCCCGGCGGCGTAGCAGTATCCAGGAGGTTGGACGTCGAGGCAAACACAACGGTTAGGGGCGGCCTCGCGGCCGCCCCGGGGTCGTGCAGTAGATCTCTTTCGGCTACGCGGCGACCGACTGGAGATCGCGCAGCGCCGCGAGCCGGGCCAGCGCCTGGTTCTCGAGCTGGCGGACGCGCTCGCGCGTGAGGCCGAGCTCGTGTCCGATCGCCTCGAGCGTCCACGGCTCGCCCTCGAACCCGAAGCGGAGCTCGAGGATCCGCCGCTCGCGCTCGGGGAGGGCGTCGAGCGCGCGGCGCACGCCCTGCTTTCGCAGCGACTCTTCGGCCTCCTCGAACGGGTCGGGAGCCTCGCGGTCGGCGAAGAGGTCGCCGAGCTCACCCTCGTCGTCAGCGCCTACGCTCTGGTTGAGCGAGACCGACGCCTGGGCCGCGCCGAGTGCCTCGTCGACGTGCTGGATCGGAAGACCGGTCGCCTCTGCAAGCTCCTCGCGCGTCGCGTCGCGACCGAGCTCGACCTCGAGCCGGCGGGCTGCCCGGCCGAGCTTCTGCTGGCGCTCGACGACGTGGACGGGAACCCGGATCGTCCGCGCGTTGTTCGCGACCGCACGCTGAACCGACTGGCGGATCCACCAGGTCGCGTACGTCGAGAACTTGAATCCGCGGCGCCAGTCGAACTTCTCGACGGCGCGGTTGAGTCCGAGCGTTCCCTCCTGGATCAGGTCGAGGAACGGGACGCCGAGTCCGCGATAGCCCTTGGCGATCGAGACGACGAGCCGGAGGTTCGATTCGATCATCCGGCGCTTGGCGAGCGGGTCGCCCTTTTCGATCAGCTTGGCGAGCATGACCTCCTCGGAGGCCGTGAGCAGCTTGTGACGACCGACATCGGCAAGGAAGAGCTGCAGGCTGTCGCCTGCCCCCGCGACGGGGTCGGCGGCCAGGACGACCTCTTCGGCCTCGTCCGGCTGCGAGCCCACTTCGAGCCCGAGCGTCTCGAGCTCCTGGGCGAGCTCGGCGACGTCCTCGTCGGCGAGGTCGAGCTCGATCTGCAGCGCTTCGAGCTCGGCGGGCTCGATGTAGCCGCGCTCCTCCGCGCTCTCGAGAAGCAAGCGTCCCTGCTGGGTGTCAAGAAGCTCGTGCACGGTGTTGTGACTCAAAGGGTCTCGTCAGTCCTTTCGATGGATCCCGGGCAGCTGGATCACTGCGGTTCTGGGCGGCTTTCGCACTGTACGAGGCTATTCCTGGAAATTCCAGCTATTTAGCGGATTCTTAACCGGCGTTTAACGGAACGAGATCGGCTTGTTGCCTATTCCGCGTCGGCCGTCGCGCGGGCGGCCGTCTGCGGGCGCTCGGGGAAGTCGAACTCGACTTTCCCCTCCTCCGTGAGAACCAATCGCGCGCGGAAGGACTTGCCGGCCCGGCTCCTGAAGCCGGAGAGCACCTCGCTGCTCTTGCCGTCGGTGAGAAGCTGCCGCGCGACCTCGGGCGTCAGCGTACGGCCCGCGACCTTCTTCCAGATCACGAAGCCGCAGCCGGGTTCCTCCCGCGATTTCCAGCTCGTGCAGCCGTACGCCCTGCTGTTCTCGCGGATGATCTCGCCCGTCTCGGCGCCGCACCGCGGGCACAGACCGAGCTCCGCGCGCTCGGGACGGAAGTTCTCCGGATCGAGCTCGGCAAGCTTCTTGACCGTCGTGCCCGCGAACTCCGCGATGTCGCGCATGAACGTTCGGCGGTCGTCCTGGCCGTGCTCGATGTCGACGAGCCGCTTCTCCCACTTTCCGGTCAGCTCGGGCGACGTCAGAGGATGCTGCTCGAGCATGTTGATGACGTGCATCCCCTTTGGCGTCGGCGCGATGTCCTTGGCAATCCGCTCGACGTAGTCCCGGCGGATCAGTGTCTCGATCACCTCGGCACGGGTTGCCGGCGTGCCGAGCCCGCGCTCCTTCATCGCCTCGGCCAGCTCCTCGTCCTCGACGAGCTTCCCGGCCGTCTCCATCGCGGTCAGGAGCGTCGCATCGGTGTAGCGGGGCGGTGGCCTCGTCTCCTTCGCCTCCGAGGTCGCCTCGACGCAGCGAACCGCGTCCCCCTCGGAGAGCCTCGGCAGCTCGCCGCCCTCGCCCTCCTCGTCCTGCTTCGTTGGATCGTCGGGCTCGACCCCGTAGACACCGCGCCAGCCCGGCTCGAGGGTGACCTTGCCGCGCGTGCGGAACGTCTCACCCTCCACCTCGCTCACGATGGTCGTGCGCGCGTATCGCGCCGGCGGATGGAAGACGGCGAGAAAGCGCTTCGCCACGAGGTCGAACACGCGACGCTCGTCGGGAGTGAAGCGGTCGACGTCGTGATCGATGTCGGTCGGGATGATCGCATGATGGTCGTCGACCTTCGCGTCGTTGATCACCCGGGAGAGCGGAAGCTCGTCGAGGGCGAGCACGAAGCGGGCGGCCCGCGCGTACTCGGATACGGACTGGAGCGTCGCGGCAGTCGGCTTGAGGAGCGGAACCATGTCGCCCGACAGGTAGCGCGAGTTCGTGCGCGGGTACGTGAGTGCCTTCTTGTCCTCGTAGAGCGACTGTGCGGCGGACAGGGTGCGACGGGCGGCGAAGCCGTAGCGTTGGTTGGCGTCGCGCTGGAGGCTTGTCAGGTCGTAGAGGAGCGGCGCCCGTTCCGTCTGCTCCTTGCGCTCGGCCTTCGTGACCACCCCGGTCTTGCCGGAGACGCGCCCGACGATGTCCGCGGCGCGCGCGGCTCCGCCCGTCGCGCCGTTCGCCTGCTTCGGATTCCAGATACGGGTCTCGTCGCCCTCGAACCAGATCCCTGCGTACCCCGCGCGACTCGGCGCCTCGAACGTCCCGTGAACGAGCCAGTACGGCTCGGGGCGGAACGCCTGGATCTCCTGCTCTCTGCGCACGATCATCGCGAGCGTCGGAGTCTGCACCCGGCCGAGCGACACGACGCCGCCGCCCCACCCGCGCCGGATTGTCGCGGCCCGGGTCGCGTTCATGCCGATCAGCCAGTCCGCCTCGGAGCGTGAACGAGCCGCCTGTTCGAGCGACGCCATCTGCTCACCCGGACGGAGGTGCTCGAAGCCCTCGCGGATCGCCTGTTTCGTCATCGAGCTGATCCAGAGGCGATCGACAGGCTTGCCGACGCCCGAGGTCTCGTAGATATAGGCGAAGATCAGCTCGCCCTCGCGCCCTGCGTCGCACGCGTTGACGATGCGGTCGACATCGTCGCGAACCATCAGCCGGTGGATGGCGGTGAGCTGCTTCTTGCCCCGCACTCCGCGCGGCTGGAGCTGGAACCGCTCCGGCACGACCGGGAGAACCTCGATCTTCCACCGCTTGTACTCCTCACCGTAGGCGTCGGGCTCGGCAAGCTCGACGAGATGGCCCACGGCCCACGTGACGATCGTGTCCTCGCTCTCGAGCGACGTCTTGTCCTTGCTCTGCTTGAACTCACCGGGGAGCGCGGCCGCGAGATCGCGCCCCACGGAGGGCTTCTCGGCGATGATGAGCGTCTTTCCCACGGGCGACACCATAGCGACTCGACTCCAGGTTGAATTCGGCCCACGCCGTATCGGCACATGACCCGATCCAGCTCGAGACCCCTTCTCGCCATCGACGGCGACTCCCTCGCCCACAGAGCGTTCCACGGGCTGCCGAAGTCGATCCGGGACGGCGACGGACGGCCGGCCAACATGCTCGTCGGATTCGCGAACATGCTCGCTGCGCTCTGGGACTCGGAGCAGCCGCGGGCGGTGTTCATCGGCTTCGACTCGATCGGGACGCTCTCGTATCGCAACGAGCTCCTGCCCGCATACCAGTCCGGCCGGGACTTCCCTCCCGAGCTCACCGGCCAGCTCGACCGGCTGCCGGAGCTCGCCGGCTCGTTCGGCTTCGCGTGGGCGAAGGCGCCCGGCTACGAGGCGGACGACTTCCTCGCGGCGGCCGCCACAGCCGAGGAGACACACGGCGGGACGACCCTGGTCGTGACGAGCGACCGCGACATGTTCCAGCTCGCGAGCGACCGGACGACGATCCTCCTGCCGCGCCGCGGGGTCTACGAGCTGGAGCGGGTCGATCCGGCGGGAGTGCACGAGCGCTACGGCGTCGAGGCGGGACAGGTGCCGGATTTCATCGCTCTTCGTGGAGACTCGTCCGACAGGATTCCCGGCGCGCCGGGGGTCGGGCCGGTAAAGGCGGCCGGAGTCCTCGGCAGGCACGGGACGCTCGAGGCCGCGCTGGACGAGGGTGGGTTCGCCACGATCGCGGACGACCTGCGCCGGTACCGCGAGATCGCAACGCTCCGGCGCGACGCGCCGATCCCGCAGGTTCCCGACGCCGAGCCCGACTGGACGGGTGCGGCCGACCTGACGGCAGCGTGGGGACTGAACGGCGTCTCGACGCGCATGCGCGAGCGGGCCGGCTGAGCTCAGCGACGGACGCGTCTCGCAGCCGGCGAGCACGTCTCGCGTGTCGGCGCGCACCGAGTCGCGTCCCGGCCCGCAGGAGACGACGTCCCGCTCCCCGTCCGCGGACACGATGCGATCGCGACCCGAGCCTCCGTTCAGACGATCCGCGCCGGGCCCACCGAAGAGAGCGTCCGCTCCCTCGCCGCCCCGCAGCTGATCGTCGCCCTTGCCGCCCTTGAGCACGTCGTTCCCCTTGCCGCCGTTCAGGCAGTCGTCCCCGGCGAAGCCGCGAATGCGATCGTTGCCCGCCTGGCCGAGGATCGCGTCGCCCCCGGCGCCACCGTCGAGCCGGTCGGCGAGGACGCCTCCGACCCGCCGCACTTCGCATGGCCCGCGCGGTGGTGGGGGAGGAGGCGGAGGGGGCGGAGGGGGTGGTGGAGTGACCGCGAAGATCGCCTGGATCGACGTGGCACGGAACGCCGGGTAGCTGCAAGTCGGGTTGGTCGAACAGAACGGGCCGCCGCCGCGCCACTCGACGAACCTCGAGTTGGGTCCGTCCTGTGCAGACAGCGTCGGCCGCTCGCTCTGCTCGAAACTCGCCGTGCAGGCAGTGCCGCAGTCGATCGCCTCGCTGAACCGGGAGCGGCTCGACGTCACCTTTCCGGCACCGCTCGGCTCGACGACGACCCGCAGCTTCGCCTTCTGTCTCGGCGGGATGATCTCCGGCTCGGGACCGTCCTTGAACTTCGCTCCGACGACGTCGTCTCCCGAGAGGATCAACGTGCATGTCGGCGATGCCCCTGCCTCCTGGCAGGCGCCACGCCAGCCCTCGAACTCCTCCACCGGTTCGGCGTTCAACGTCACCTCGGCGAAGGCGCCATAGCTCCCGTTCGAGCACGAATTGGAGCCCGAGCAAACGATCTTGCCGTCGGAGGTGCGCACCGTGCCTTCGATCGGGTTGAGATCCGCGTCCACCAGGGGATTGCCTTCCGCGTCCAGTAGGAAGCCGCCCTCGACGACAACCGTGAGGCTCGTGGGCGCGAAGGTCGCGACGACCGTGCGATCCGAGTCCATCGTGATCGCGCACGAACCGGTCTCGGGACACTCGAACACGCTCCAGCCGACAAGCGTTCCGCTCACCGGGGCCAGCGTGACCGACTGGCCCTGTGAGATCTCGTACAGACACCCGTCGGTCGTGCCTTGGTCAACGAACTTGCTGACGTCGCAATCCTCGCCCGCGGACACGCTCACCCTGCCGTTCTGGCCGGTGACGATGACCTGGAGCGTCGCCTGCCCACCGCCCGCGGGCGCCCGTGTCGGGCCCTCGAGTGGCGCTGACGCAGCCAGGCCCGACGACCACCAGGGCCACGAGCAGTAGCGCTGCGGCGAGCCTGAGACGGCACGACGAGCGGCCTTCTGCGTCTGCGGGCAGAAGCGTCGTTCCCCCCTTGCAACGAGTGCTACGGCACCGAGGATGACACCCGTCGCCGCGACTGTCAATCGCACCGCGTCGAACGCGTCCGGCTCGAGTGCGCGAACCTGCGGCGTAACGCGGCTCGCGGCAAGACAAACGAGCGGGCCGAGCGGACGACACTCCGCGCAGTCGAGCACCGTCGCGACACCGCCCTCGCCGACGAGGGCGATGCTCGAGCCCTTCGGGCTGAAGGTCGCTCCTTCGAGGAAGTCAACGCCGGGCCGCGCGTCCGTCACGAGGCGACCGTCCGGCACGGTCCACACGTTCGCGACTCCGTCCTCACCGGCCGTAACGAGATACCTTCCGTCGGCGCTGAACGCGACCGAGCTGACCGTGTCGCTGTGACCGGTCGCGACGGTGATCGGCTCCGCGGTCGCCACATCCCACACCCAGGTCGAGCCGCTCGAGCTCCCGGCCGCGACCAGCTTCCCGGCCGGATCGAAGGCGACGCTTGTCAGCTCTCCTTCGCCGGAGAGAACGGCGACAGGAGCGGCGGAAGCGCTGACCCGCCAGACCCGCACGGTTCCGTCCTCGCTCGCTCCGGCCACCAGTCCACCGGCGGGCGAGAACGCAACGCCGTCGACGCGCTCGGCAAAGCCCCCGAGCGTCACGAGCAGCCGTCGTTGCTGCCAGTCCCAGAGGCGGATCGAGGGGCTCGCGCCGCCGACGGCGACGATGCGCCCGTCGGGCGAGAAGGCCGCGTCGAACAGGGGAGGGTCGCCGCGCTGGCCGAGGGTTGCCCGCAGGTCGCCCCGAGCGAGTCTCCCAGACCTTCGCCGTCCCGTCGTCGCCGGCCGTGAGGACGAGGTCTCCGTCCGGGCTGAATTCCGCGCTCTCGACCCAATCGTCGCCGCCGCTCCCATGGTGGAGCACGTGGATGACGCGGCCGTCTTCGATGTCCCAGAGGCGCGCTGTTCGATCTTCGCTGGCCGTCACGATCAGCTCGCCGCCCGGGTGATAGCCGACGTCGCGAAGCGTCTTTCCGTCAGGAGCCGCAAGCTCGGCACGCAACGGATCCGGCGTCGCCGCCCAGGTTCTGATCGTGTCGTCGTCACTGCCCGTGACGACCGTCCTCCCATCCGGGGCGAAGACGCCGCTGAGGACGAGGCCGTCGTGACCACGCAGCTCGGCGAGCGACCGATCGGTCTGTGAATCCCAGATGCGGGCAGTCTCGTCCTCGCTCGCAGTGACGACCGATCTGCCATCCGCGCTGAACTCGATGCTCGAGACGGCGCCCTCGTGCCCGTCGAGCTGCAGGAGTCCCCCCGTCTCCAGACTTCCACACCCGCACCGCGCCGCCGGCGTCTCCGACCCACACGTCTTCACCGTCGGGGCTGAACGTGACGGTCCAGACGTCGTCCGGGATACGACTGCATGCGAGGCCGGGACCCCGTGGCGAGGTTCCAGACGACCGACCGGCGCCCTGTAGCCGCAACGAGCTCGGTTCCGTCCGGGCTGAAGGCGACCGACGTCACCGGCGACGGCTCCCCCGGCGGCTGAAGCAGGGTGTCCAGCTCGCCCGTCCTCGCGTGCCACAGCCGCACGGCGCCGTCGAAATCACCGGACGCCACGAGCTCCCCGTCAGGGCTGAAGGCGGCCGCCAGCGGCTTACCCTGCTCGTCGAAGACGAGTGGCGGCCTCGCAGGGGCCGACGACGCCGGCCAGATGGCCACCCCGGCTTCGGAGACGCCGAGGAGGCGTGAGCCTTCGCGGTCGAAGCTCACGCCCTCGGCCGGGGCGGCTCCGAGGTGGACGGTGACCAGAGGTCTTCCCGTTCCGAGATCCCACGTGCGAACGGTTCCGTTCCCGAGAGCAGCAGCGACCCGACGCCCGTCGCGGTCGAGATCCGTCTGGCGCACGTCTGCACCGGCATCGATGTCGAGCGCAGACGAGACGTGCGCAGAGCCTG
Organism: uncultured Actinomycetes bacterium; assembly: GCA_963712465.1. Lineage (GTDB taxonomy): Bacteria > Actinomycetota > Thermoleophilia > Gaiellales > Gaiellaceae > CAVQHY01. Next base: position 192,312 of record CAVQHY010000004.1, on the reverse strand, counting down.
GCGAAGCGCATCCAGAGCCTGGTCCGTGTCCGCCGTGGACGCGGCTCGGGCCGCGTCCACGAGGCTTCGCTCCGGGTCGACTCGGAGTCCGGACACGGCCCTCGCTGCCAGCTCGCGCGAATGAGCCCGTCTCGCCTGCTCGACAGCCGCGTTTCGCTGCGTCCACGCCAGAACCGCCAGGGCTCGCCGCGATCGCGAGACCGGCGAGTGCGACGCCGATGACGATGCGTTGGCGGCGGATCGCTGCGCGCCTGCCGGCGAACACGTACTCGAGCTGGAGCTCCGTCGGCCGCGGCTCCCGGTCGGTCGGCCGCGTCGCGAGCCGGCGCTCGGCGTCCTCGAGATCGGCGCCGCGCAGGAGGAAGCTCGAGTCGCGGCCCTTGCCTTCCCACTCGAGCGCCCGGCCGAGCAGCCTCGTGTGGGCGCTTACCCACTCGAGGTCGGTGTCGAGCGCAGCGACGAGCGTGTCGAAGGCCGTATCGAAGTCGTCCTGACTGCGAAAGAACGTCCAGTTTCTCGAGGCCAGGGCTTCGGGCACGACAGCACCGTCGGGGTCGCGGAACACGATCGGCACGAGCCGCTTGCGGTGCTCGATCGCGTGACCGAGCTCGCGCGCGCAGACGTCCGAGACCAGCGAGTCGGGGCTGATGACGAAGACGAAGTTGTCCGACTCCTCGATGCCTTCGTCGATCTCCGTCGGCCACTCGGCCGTCGGTGGTATGTCCTCCCAGTCGACCCAGACGTCCTTGTCCAGCGCAGTCAGCGCCGCGTGGAGCCTGCGGACGAACTCTTCGTCACGCCGTGAGTAGGAGATGAAGACGTCGTGCATCGCGTTCCCCGATCGCGCGCCGGCCCGCCTCGAGTTCCTCACAGAATGTAGACACGCCGATCCGGGTGCGCCGGGCGGCATCACGCCTCATTCTGTGAGGGACTCCTATTCCTCCTCTTGCTTGCCCTCGCTCTTCTCCCGGGCAATCTTCGTCACGAACGTCTCAACCTCCTGGCCGAAGGTCTGCTCGACCCGCGAGGCGAACGCGGGGAACATGCTCGCATGCGTCGCGTTCGGTCGCCGGTACGGCCCGCTGAGCTGCGAGTAGCTCCAGCCCTCCGATTTGAGCCGCTCGACGGTCTCCCGGTAGTGGCGCCACAGGGTGCCGAAATGGAAGAACCCTTCGACGGCTGCACTGATCGCAACGAGCAGGCTTACCGCGAAGGCGACCCAGTCGACGGCGGTGTCGGCGTCACCCTTCAGGTTGAGCGAGACGAGGGCGGGGATGGTCACGGCGCCGATCACGGTGATCAGGCGGAGGCCGTAGTAGCGACGTCGCGCCCTTGTCGCGGCACGCTCCATCCAGACGACCTGGTCGAGCCAGCGTGACCGGAGAAACTGCTTTCGTAGCTCGGGCAGCTCGATCGACTCGACGAGCTCGTTCAGGCGTTGCTCGAGCCTCGGGTCGGAGCGGGAAAGCGGCATCACACCTCCGTTTCGAGCAGGCGCCGTAATGTCGTTTCCACCGAGCCGTTTCGGTCCGCGGACTCGGTCGCGACGAGGAGGCCGGACGAGGCAAGCGACCTGGCCCTGTCGTCGCTCGCCACCCCGAACAGGTGCGCGACAACCGCGTCGGCCGTACGACCGCTGCCCGCGACCACCACGATGGGACGTTCGGACGCGACGCTCTGGGCCGCGTCCTTCCAGGAGACGTCGCCACCGTTGACGAGCAGGGTCAGGGAGCGAAACTCACCCGCGAGCAGGGTCGCCACGCGGGCGAGCCAGGGCGACTCGTCTCCCCAAGCGTTCCCCGGCACGAGCACGAAATGCGAGTGGTTCGGCTCGAGCGGGGTCTCCCCCCGTCCTGCCCTGCTCCCAGGCACCGCGATGTTTCCCGTCGCGGCGACACCGACGAGCGGGAAATCGAGCTGGCGGGCTGTCCGTGCCGCGCCGACGAGCCGCATCACACCGGCATCGGTACCGCCGTCGACGACCTGGGCGCCCAGCTCCTGAACTAGCGGTGCGAGGGTGTCCGTGAAGAGCGGCTCCAGGGCCTCCGAGTCAGCGGGGTCGACGCCGCCGGCGCCCCCGATCAGGACGACCGTCGGCCGCTGCGCGAGCCCGAGGAGGCCGAGCGCGTCGGGAAGCACGCCCATCGCATCCACCTCGATAGCGGCGCCCGAGCGTCCGCCGGGAAACGGCACGGTGAAGGGTGTCTGCACTCGGTGGGCCTCGAAGCACATGCTATGACGACTCGAGAACGCGAGTGAGCGACGCTACGGCGCTGCCGGGAGTACGACGACGTGCACCTCGGCCGGGCCGTGCACCCCGACGGTCAGGACCTGGTCGATGTCGCCGCTTCGGCTCGGGCCTGTAACGATCGCAACGCCGCTCGGGAGGTCTGGGCCGAGGGTCTCGAAGAGCTCGGCTAGGCCCGGCAGGATCCTGTCCTCACGGAGCAGGGCGACGTGCACGGAGGGGAGAAGCGACCTGCCACGGGGCTCGACCGAGGAGAGAAAGACGACGGAGCCGGTGTCCGCGAGCCCGTAGCTCGCCTCCGAGACCTCTGCGCCGTCGATCTTCGGCGCAGTTCCGCGATGCACAGCGGTGCCGACGGCCTCGGCGTTTCGGACGAAGTCGGCGACGAGACTCATCGAGAGTCCCGGTAGCGGCGGGCGAGCCGGGGAAGCGCACGCCCGGCGGCCCACGTCTTCCCCGGACCGACCGCAGCGCCGAGCGGCTGGCCAAGCCGGCCGAGCGCGGTCGTCAGGCGATAGCTCCACGGGCGCGACCACGCGTAGGACCAGGCCGTGAAGGCGAGCCGCTCGTGCCACGGAGCGATCCGCTCCTCGACGAGGTCGCGGCGGAGGTCGAGGAGGTACTCGTGCAGCGGGATCTTCACCGGGCAGGCGGCCGAGCAGTGGCCGCAGAGCGACGAGGCGTGCGGAAGGGAGGGGGCGTGCTCGAGCCCGACGAGCAGCGGCGCGAGGACGGCGCCCATCGGGCCCGAGTAGACGGGGCCGTACGCGGCACCGCCGGTCTTGCGGAAGATCGGGCAGACGTTCAGGCAGGCGCCGCAGCGGATGCAGTTGAGCATCTCCTGGTATCGCGTTCCGAGCATCCTCGAGCGACCGTTGTCGAGAAGGACGACGTGGAGCTCCTCCGGCCCGTCCGATTCCCCGTCACGGCGCGGCCCCGAGCAGAACGTCGTGTACACGGACAGCTTCTGCCCGGTACCGCTCCGGCCGAGGAGGCGAAGGAGGACGGACACCTCGGCGAGCGTGGGGACGACGCGCTCCATCCCCATGATCGCGATGTGCACCCGTGGAAGCGAGCTGCACATGCGGCCGTTGCCCTCGTTGGTGACGAGAACGACCGATCCCGACTCCGCGACGCCGAAGTTGGCGCCGGTGACGCCGACGTCGGCGGAGAGAAAGACCTCTCGGAGCTGGCGCCGCGCGACCTGGGTCAGCGCCTCGAGCTCGGGCTCGACGGGCCCGCCTTCGACGCGGGCGAAGAGCTCCGCGATGTCCTCCTTCGTCTTTTCGATCGCCGGCGCGATGATGTGAACCGGATGCTCGCCGGCGAGCTGGAGGATGTACTCACCGAGGTCGGTCTCGACGGCGCGGATTCCTTCGGCCTCGAGCGCGGCGTTCAGCTTGATCTCCTCGCTCGCCATCGACTTCCCCTTTGCGACGAGCTTCGCGCCGACGCGACGGCAGACCGCCAGGACGTAGGCGTTCGCCTCCTCGGCGGTGTCGCAGAACTGCACGTGACCACCGTTTCGCTCGACGGCGCTCGTGAAGTCGACCAGATGGCGGCTGAGCTCCGCAATCGTGCGGCTTCGGATCTGCCGACCCTGCTCGCGAAGCGCGTCGACGTCGTCGACCTCCGCCCAGGCATGTGCCCGGTGCTCGTAGAGCCGCTCGGTGGAAACATCGATCGCCGCCTCGACGTGAGCGTCGGCGAGCTTGGCGCGCGCGACGTCGCGGAAGCGCCCCGGAGGCTGTGCGATTCCCTCGCTCATGCTCCCCGCGCCAGCGCGGTCGCCAGATGGACGACGGGCGGTCCGCCGCCGTGCTCGCGGCGGCCCCTCAGGTGCATGAGGCACCCCGGGTCGGCTGTGACGATCGCGTCGGCGCCAGCGGCGCTCGCGAGCTTGTCGTCGGCCATGGCCACGGAGATCTCGGGCTGGCGCACCGAGAACGTCCCGCCGAACCCGCAGCACAGGTCTGGGCGGCGAAGCGGGACGAGCTCGGCGCCGGACGCCTCCAGGAGCCGGCGCGGCTGCTCGGCGATGCGAAGCTCACGCAGCATGTGGCAGGAGTCGTGGTACGCGAGCCGGCGCCCCTCGTTTCGGCGCGGGAGCTCGACGCCCTCGCCGTCGAGGAAGGCCGAGAGCTCCCAGACGTCGTACGGACGCGATCCGGTCAGATCCGGCAGGTAGTGGACGAGCATCGTCGCGCACGATCCGGACGCCAGGACGACCGGGAGATGCGGCGAGAACGCACGGAGAAAGGTTCGCGCCACCCGCCGCGCGGCGGCCCGATGGCCCGAGTTGAACGCCGGCTGACCGCAGCAGACTTGACCGCTCGGAAAGACGACCTCGCAGCCGGCCCGGCGCAGGAGGGCCTCCGCGTCGCGGACGGCGTCGGGAAAGACGAGATCCCCGAGACAGGTCGCGAAGAGCTGAACCGTGCGCGCCATCCGGGAGAACGTATCGTCTTCGCCATGTCGCCGACGCTGCCGATCGTCAGCCATCCCGACTTCGCCCTCCTCCATCCGACGGGTCAGCATCCCGAGCGACCCGAGCGACTCGCGGCGCTGCTCGCGGCTTTCCCGGAGTTCGTCGAGGCCCGACCGGCGACGGTCGCGGAGATCTGCGCGGTGCACGAGCGCCGTTACGTCGAGGCGATCGAGGCCGCCTCGGCCAGCGGCCGAACGGGCCAGCTCGACGCCGACACGATCTGTACGCCGTCGAGCTACGCCCTCGCGCTGCTCGCCGCCGGGGCAGCGATCGAGGCGGTCGAGCGCGAGGGCTTCGCGCTGGCACGGCCGCCCGGCCATCACGCGCTCGCGGCGCGCGCGATGGGCTTCTGCCTCTTCAATTCGATCGCGATCGCGGCGAGGTACGCGCAGCGCGAGCTCGGCGTGGGCCGCGTCGCGATCCTCGACTGGGACGTCCACCACGGCAACGGAACCCAGGAGACGTTCCGCGACGACCCGTCCGTGCTCTTCGTTTCTCTCCACCGGTGGCCCTTCTATCCCGGAACCGGCGGCCCCGGCGAGGGAGGCGCGACGACGATCAACATTCCTCTCGAGGCAGGGTCTGGGAACGACGTCTACGCCGAGGCCATGGAGCGCGTTGCCGCTCCGGCCATCGACGCGTTCGAGCCGGAGCTGCTGCTCGTCTCGAGCGGCTTCGACGCCGCCGCCGGCGACCCGCTCGGCGGGATGCAACTGACCGCAGACGGGTTCGGCCGGCTGGCCCGATCCGTTCGAGGCCTGTGCGCACGGCGAGCCTACGTGCTCGAAGGCGGGTACGACGTGGCTACGCTTCCAGGGTTGGTCGGCGCAGTCCTGGAGTCCGGATGATCGACGTCACCGAGGACACGTTCTTCAGTGAGGTCGTCGAGCGGTCGAAGACCGTTCCGGTCGTCGTCGACTTCTGGGCCGACTGGTGTGAGCCGTGCAAGACGCTCGCGCCGGCGCTCGAGCAGGCGGTCGAGGCTCATGAGGGTGACGTCGTGCTGGCCAAGGTCGACGTCGACGCGAACCCGGGGCTCTCGCAGCGCTTCGGCATCCGCGGAATCCCTGCGGTCAAGGGTTTCAAGAACGGCCGCGTGGTCGACGAGTTCGTCGGTGTCCGTTCGCCCCAGGGCGTCTCGGCATTCGTGGAGGGGCTGCTGGGGCCCATGGTGGACGAGCGCGTGGCCGACGAGCTCCAGGAATCGGGTGAGTTTCCCGAGATCCTCGGCCCCCTGGCCGAGGGGGACTACGAGCGGTCGCTCGAGTGGCTTGTCGGCGAGGTGTCCGAGGCCGACCCGGAACGCCGTGAACGGATCCGACAGGTGATGGTCGCGCTGTTCGAGGAGCTCGGCCAGGAGCATCCGTTGAGCCTTGCGTACCGCCGCAGACTCGCCACCGCCCTGTATTAGCCGTCCCGCGGTCGACCCGAGATTCGTCACGCTTTCGTGACGACCCCTGTCCCGAACGGCCGATGTTTTTCGGGAACGGCGCGTCTACAGTCGATGGCGGACGCGGAGCCCGCGCCCGCCGCGGCCGGACAGGAGGTGAGGTTCCATGCTCAAGGAGCTGCTCGACCTGCGCGTCGTCGAGAAGGGCTACAGGGGCGCGTACTACGCGGCGGTGAAGCCGGGAGGCGGATCGTCGTGCCTCGGCTGCTGCTGCTGCTGCAGCAGATAGCTCGATCGGCCTGGTGCGGCCTCGCCCGCCGGGCCGCGCCCGACCTGGATCGTCGACGGGTACGAAGAAAGGGGCTGCATGGACGAGATCGTCATCCCGCAACTTCCGCTTCTCGATCCCTGGTATCGGATCGCGCAGAGCGACGGGACCCTCGCGCTCGAGTACGGGCAGTCCGTCGTCGTCTTCGAAGGCGAGTCCGCGACGAGACTCCTTCCCGAGCTTCTGCCTCTACTGGACGGGACGCGCGGGCTGGACGACGTTCAGGCCGCGTTCGGAGCCTCTGCTGCCCCCGCGATCGCGAACGCGCTTGCGCTGCTTGCGCGTCACGGCCTCCTGAGCGAAGGACCAGCCGTCGGATCGGGCTCCGCCGCAGGGACCGCATCGGTGCTATCGGCGACGGGAGGCAGGCGAGCGGCACCCGCGGCGGTGTTCAGGTCACTTGGCAAGACCTGCGTCGACGTCGTCGGATCGTCGCGACTCGTGGAGGACGTTGCGCGCTGCCTGCTGCGTTCGGGCGTCGGTGGGGTGATTCGGGTCGGCTGGGACGACCGCCCGAGCGACGCGTTGGCGATCGTCGCTCCGCGTCCGGAGGAACTGCCGCTCCTCGCCGGCTGGAGCGAGGCGGCGATCAAGGCCGACACGAGCTGGATTCCCGTTCTGCCCTTCGACGGGCGCATGGCGGCGATCGGTCCGCTGATCGTCCCGGGAGAGACGTGCTGCTGGGAGTGTTTCCGACTGCGTCGGGCGTCTAATCTCGACTGGAGCGGCGAGTTCTGGGCGCTGGAAAACGTCCCTGCCCGGTACCCGACGACCCCTGCTCTCGACTCGGTTGTCGCGGGTGTCACGACCTGGCTCGCACTGCGCTGGGTCGCGTTGCGCGATGCCGATCTCCCGGGCGTGATGGTCGCCGTCGAGCACGACCATGGTCTCGCGCTCGATCGGCACGTGGTCTACCGGGTACCGCGGTGTCGCGTCTGCGGCGGACTCGAGCGTATGGGTGCGCCGCTTCCGTGGTACGAGCAGGGCCGTGCCGAGGGTGAGCGTGTCTGAGGTCGCTGAACGGATGGAATCGCTCGTCTCTCGCTACGCAGGCGTCGTGAGCCGAGCTTACGAGCTGCTGAACGCAACGGATGACGCCCGCCTCGTCCGAATCGGGTGTGAGCGGGCCGATGGAACCGCCGTCATCGGTCACGGTGTCTCCGGTGTCGCAGGGGGGATCGGCGAGTCGCGCGATCAGGCTCGCGCGGCGGCGATCGGCGAAGCAGCGGAGCGATACTCGGCCGCCCTCGTCCCGACCGACGAGCTCGTCACGGCGACCGCCCGGGAGCTCGGGCCGACGGCCGTGGAGCCCGAGCGCTTCGCGCTCTTCGCCGCCAGGCAGCATGCGGAGCCAGGTTTCCCGTACCGACCGTTCACCCGCGATACGCGGGTCCCCTGGTGCCGCGGCTTCGCGATTCCCGACGGACGCCGGGTGTGGCTTCCGGCGGAGCTCGTCTACCTCGCCCGGATCGAGTGCGCCGGAGCGGCGCCGATCGCGCACCCGACGAGCAGCGGGCTCGCGTGCGGTGCGAGTGTGGACGATGCGATCCTGGGGGGCCTGCTCGAGGCTCTCGAACGCGACGCGTTCATGCTCACCTGGGCAGCCCGACTCTCACTGCCACGCCTCGACGCCGCGGGCGACGCGACGCTTTCCGAGTTCGACCGCATCTACCTCGAGCCGACAGGACTTCGCTACTCGGTCGTCGATCTCTCGGTCTTCTGGGACGTCCCGACTGCTCTCGCACTCGTCCACGGAGCGGGAGCCGACGGTTGTGCGCTGGCCGTCGGCGCGGCGGCGGCGCCTGCGATCGGGCTCGCATGGCGCAAGGCGGTGGCGGAAGCCTTCGCCGTACGGGCCTGGGTGCGGTCGCTCTCGCAGCGAGACGGCACGCGCCGGTTTCGCGACGACTTCTCGGATGTCGAGACCTTCGACGATCATCTGCTCCTCTACTCCGGCGCGTCGAGTGCACGCTGGGCGTCGTTTCTCGACTCTGCCCGGGAGGTTCGTCACGTTGACGCGGTCGCGCCACTGCAGGGACGAGACGCAAGGGGTCGGATCCTCGCGATCTGCGAGCGTCTCGCTGCGCGGGGGACGTCCGCGTATGCGGTCGACGTGACGGCTCCGGACATCGCCCGGGCCGGCCTGCGCGTCGTGAAGGTGATCGCCCCCGAGCTCTGCCCCCTCGACGTCATGCACGCGGCGAGGTTCCTCGGCGGCCACCGCCTCTATCGAGCCGCGCACGCTGCCGGGCTCGTCTCGGCGCCCATGGAGTTCGACGAGCTCAACCCGTATCCACATCCCTTCCCCTGACCGCCATGGAGCGAACCCCCGCCGATCGGCTACCGACCGTCGTCGCCACGTCCGCCGTGTACGGAGAGGATCCCGTCGGCAGCGACGATCCGGCCGAGCTGTTCCACGAGGCGTCGAAGCTCTACCCGAGCTTCGCCGCCCGAAGCATGGCGGGCGCCGACCGGCTCACCGATGATCCGGCGCTTCAGGCGACATCGCGGCGGGCTGTCCGGAAGCATCTCCACCGACCTGCAGTTCGCCTCCCGCCCCCGCGCTTTCCCGCGATGCTGCTCGAGGACGCGATCCAGGCACGTGTGTCCGAACGGGAGTTTGGCGACGCAGCCGTCACGCTCTCCGAGCTCGCGACACTGCTGTTCGCGGCTTACGGCCTGACCAGGGGAAGCGACGACGTCCCCGGACTAGTCCGGCGCACGGTTCCCTCGGGCGGTGCGCTCTTCCCGCTCGAGCTGACGGTGGTGGCGCGACACGTCGCCGAGCTCGCGGAGGGCCTGTACCACTACGACCCGGAGGATCGGCTGCTCGAGACGCTGGCGACCGGCGTTGGGCCTGTCGAGGCGCTCGTCGAGGCCAGCCTCTACCGTGACGTCACGGAGTCCGCCGCCGCCTCGATCGTCGTCGCGGCGACGTTCTGGCGCACGCGCTTCAAGTACGGCCTGCGCGGCTACCGCTTCGCTCTGCTGGAGGCGGGCCACATCGCACAAAACCTCCTCCTGGTCGCCGGTGCGCTCGGCCTCGCTTCGGTGCCTCTCGGTGGGTTCTACGACCGTCAGATCGACCACCTCCTCGCGCTCGACGGCGTCAACGAGTCGGCGCTCTATGTCCTGTGCGTGGGTCGCCGGAAAGCCCGAGCTCGACTCGTCCCGGAGTCCGTGTGAGCTTCGCCGCCGCTGTTTTCACTGCAATCGGACTCTTCGTGTTCTTCTCGGGCGAGTCGAGGATCGCTCGTCCGATCCCCGCCGACCGCCGGCTTGAGCTGGCCCGCAAGAGCGCGCTCCTCGCCGCCTGGGCCGCCGCCGAGGAGCTCCTCTGGCGGGGGCTCGTGCTCGGCAGGGCGAGCGAGTCGATCGGCGTCCCGGCGGCGTGCGTCCTGAGCGTCGGCGGCTTCGCGCTGGCCCACCTGCCACACCAGGGCCGCCGGGCGGTCGCCGTTCACCTCGTGACGGGATCGGCGTTCGCGGCCGTGTACCTCGCCACGCGCAGCCTCGTCGCGGCGATTGTCTGCCATGCCCTCTACAACATCCTCGTCGCGGCGGCCGTCGAGGCCGACCGCGCCGGAGAAGGGACGCCGTCGACACCGTGAACGTCGCGTCACTCGAGCAGGCGACGAAGCGTTTCGGCGAGACGACGGCGCTCGACCGTGTCGACCTGCTCGTCGAGCGAGGAGGCGTCCTAGCCGTCCTCGGGCCGAATGGCGCGGGCAAGTCGACCGCCATCGCCCTGCTGCTGGGCCTGCGTCGCCCCGACTCCGGGCGCGCCCGTCTGTTCGGCGGGGATCCTCGGTCTGCACGGACGCGCACCCTCGTCGGAGCTGCGCCGCAGATCGTCGGCCTTCCGGAGCTCTTGACGGCGAGGGAGGTCGTCGACCTCGTGCGTGCGCACTACGCCGAGCCGGATACGCGCGACGACGTGCTCGCCCGGTTTGAGCTTCTCGACCTCGCCGGCCGGCAGACAGGCGGCCTGTCCACGGGCCAGAAGCGACGGCTGGCGATCGCGCTGGCATTTGCGGGTCGACCGCAGGCCGTCTTCCTGGACGAGCCGACGAGCGGGCTCGACGTCGAGTCGCGACAGGCGCTCTGGGCTTCGATCCGCGAGTACGCGGCGGACGGGGGAACCGTCGTGCTGACCACACACGATCTCGCGGAAGCGGGTGCCCTGGCGACCAGAGTCGTCGTGCTGGCACGCGGCCGGATCGTGCACGAGGGATCCCTGGACGGGCTCCACACGGCAGCCGGGACGACGGACGGCGGGATCGAGCGCGCGTTCCTTTCTGTTGTCGAGAGGCCCGAGTGAAGCTCGTCCTCATCCATGCGAGAGCGAAGATCGTCGAGCTCGCCCGCTACCCGAGCTTCCTGGTTCCGACGCTTCTCTTTCCGACCGCGTTCTATCTCGCGTTCGGCGCGGTCGATGACGCCCGCGGGAACCAGGTCGCGGCATCGTTCATGGCGTTCGCCGTGCTGGGCGTCGTGTTCTTCATGTTCGGCGTGGGCATCGCTGCCGAGCGGGAGTCGCCCTGGGAGGTGTTCCTCCGCGTGCTCCCCGTCGGAGTCGTCACCCGACTTGCAGCGCGGCTCCTGGCGGCGCTTCCGTTCGCGCTCGCGTCCGCCGCAGGCGTCGCAGTCGCTGCGACGCTCACATCGTCATTGAATCTTCCCGCTCGACGATGGCTCGAGCTCGTGTTCGTCATCGCCGTCGGAGCGCTTCCCTTCGGCCTCCTCGGAATCGCGATCGGGTACTGGTGCACGCCTAGGGGAGCGCTGCCGCTCGCGAACGCGCTCTACCTCGGCCTCGCCTACGTGGGCGGGCTGTGGCTGGCCCCGGACCGTCTGGCCGGCCCGATTGCACAGGTGTCTCCGTTCGTTCCGACGAGGCAGTGGGCCGAGCTCGTGTCGGCAAGCGTCGCGGGAGAGCAGCCTGCGGTGTGGGATTGGCTCGGGCTCGCGCTCTGGGGAGCGGCGTTCGCGGCCCTCGCCGTCTGGGGCTATCGTCGCGACGAGGGAAGGCGATACCGATGAGACGCCCGGACGCGGCTATCGCAGCTCGGCCGGCAGCCGGAAGTAGACGTCCTCGCGGGTCAGCTCGACCTCCTCGCGGTCTCCGTAGCCGAGCTCCTCCAGCCGGTCCGCGACACGGGTAACCAGAAGCTCGGGCGAGGACGCCCCGGCGGTCAGCCCGACGACGTCGTGGCCGTCGAGCCAGGCCGGATCGAGATCGGCCTCGTCGTCGATCAGATACGCGTCCGCCCCCCTACCGCGTGCGACCTCGACGAGGCGGTTGGCGTTCGAGCTCGTCCTCGAGCCGACGACGAGGACGACCGTGGCTTCCTCGCAGATCTTCTTGACGGCGTCCTGGCGATTCTGGGTCGCGTAGCAGATGTCGGCGGAGGGCGGCCCGACCAGGTCGGGGAAGCGGTCCCGGAGGGCGTCGACGACACCCTGTGTGTCGTCGACCGAGAGCGTCGTCTGCGTCAGGTAGGCGAGCCGGGTTCCCTCCTCGAGCTCCAGGCTGCGCGCATCCTCCTCGGTCTCGACGAGGACGATCGAGTCCGGCGCCTCGCCCATCGTTCCCTCCACCTCGACGTGTCCGGCGTGTCCGATCAGCGCGATCTGGTGACCGCGCGCTGCGTACCGCCGCGCCTCCGCATGAACCTTCGAGACGAGCGGGCAGACCGCGTCCATGACGTGGAGGCCGCGGTCGGCGCACTTCCGGTACACCTCGGGAGCGACGCCGTGGGCGGAGAGGACGACCAGCGCTCCCTTCGGCACCTCGTCCTCGCTCTCGACGAAGACGGCGCCGCGAGCCTCGAGGTCACTGACGACGTGGCGGTTGTGAACGATCTGATGTCGGACGTAGACCGGTGGGCCGTGCGTCTCGAGCAGCTTCTCGACGATGTCGATCGAACGGACGACGCCCGCGCAGAAGCTGCGCGGCGCGGCGATGAGAATTCGCTTCACCGGACCTCCACGAGCGCGGAGGCTGCCAGCGCAAGCGAAGCGAGGCCCCGCCGAGCACCGCGAGCAGCGCGCGCCGCCCTGACGGGCTCGGTCAAGAACGCCTTCGCGACGACTCCCCAGGCCGTCTGGCCGTCCTCGGTCGAAGCGGATCCGAGACAGCCGACCGGTTGCGACGGCGTGTCCGAGACGGCCCGCACGACGCCGGCGAGCCGGCCCGTGCGGGCAAGCGCGCCGCTCTCCATATCCACGGCCACGGCTCCCGTCCTCGCGGCGAGCTCACGACGCGCAGCCGCGTCGTCCACGACCTCGTCCGCGGCGCAGATCACGGCCCTCCGCGCTCCGGGTACAGCGAGCGGAGCGCCTTCCCAGACGGTCGCGCCGGTCATGTCGACGACGCGGCTCGCCGTCAGGAGCACCCCCGGCTCGAGCCCGTCGACGAGAGCGCCTGCGAGCCCGAAGCCGGCGATCCGTCCGGGCGGAAGGTCGGCGCGCGACGCGCGGAGCCCGACGCAAACGGCACGGGCGCCGGCCCGGCGGGCGGTCCTCTCCTCGACCTCGAGCGCGCAGGCCAGGGTCAGCGTGTCTAGCGCAGCGTCCACGCGAGGCTCCGGACCGTCTCCTTGACGCTCTGGGTCGTCGCGATCGTCGCGGCCGGCTCGAAGCCGGAGTGAATGCCGCAGTGCTCACAGCGGTGGTCGTTGCCGGGCCCGTAGCGCTCCCACTCGACTCCGTCGATCAGCGCCTGATAGGTCGGGAAGATGCCGTCCGTGAGCAGGTAGCAGGGCCCCTTCCAGCCGTACGGGTTCCTCGTCACCGAGCCCCAGGGCGCGCACGGAAGCTTGCGGTCGCCCGTCAGGAAGTCCTGGTAGACCGGGCTCGCGAGCCAGCGGTATCCCTCCTGGCGAACCGCGGCGCGGATCTGGCGAAACTTCTCCTCGTGCTCGACACGCGTCATCGTCAACGCCGGATCGATCTGGGAGTACTGGTAGCCCGGCGCGACCAGCATGCCGTCGATCCCGACGTCGTTGGTCAGGTACTCCATCATCGCGATGACGTCGTCGACCTCGGTCTCCTTGAAGATCGTCGTGTTCGTCGTGACGCGGAAGCCCGCCTCGCGCGCCTGCTTGATCGCCGCGACCGCGATCTCCCACAGCCCCGGGTAGTCGCAGACGTAGTCGTGGATCTGGCTCATGCCGTCGAGATGCACGACGAACGTGAGGCGCTGGTTCGGCGTGAAGTGCGGGAGCATCTCGGAGAGACGCAACGCGTTGGTGCAAAGCTGGATGTTCCGCTTCATCTCTAGGAACCCGGCAACCACGTCCTCGATCCCCTTGAAGATGAGCGGCTCGCCGCCGCAGATCGAGATCACCGGCGCCGGACACTGACGGGCGCTGTCGAGGCACTCCTCGACCGTGAGACGGGCCTTGTTCGACTCGTACTCGCGGATTTTGCCGCAGCCGATGCACGCGATGTTGCAGCCGAGGGTGGGCTCGAGCATGATCACGAGCGGGTAGCGCTCGTTCTTCTTCTGCGCCGCGACGTAGCGGCCGATCTGCACGGTGCTGCGCAGCGGGAACTTCATGCTCCTTCCTTTCCGTCGGTGGCTAACGCCTCGTCGACCGCCCGCGCGATCGCGGGCCCGACCGGCCCCGGCGAGTAGCCGAGTTGATTCTGCGCCTTTGCGGACGAGAAGTACATCGGAAGCCGGGCGAGGCGCACCTCGTCCCGGTTTACGAGTCGTGCCTGCCCTGCGACCACGGCTACACGATACGGGACGCGGAGGCGGGGACGCGACCTCCCGGCCTCGTCGGCCACCGCCGCGAAGAGGTCGCGGAGCGGCAGGTCGACGCCGCCGAGCAGGTACCGCTCGCCCGGGATACCCCGCTCGAGCGCGAGCAAGTGGCCTCGTGCGACGTCACGGACGTCGACGACGTTGAGGCCCGTAGTGTCGACGAAGCCCCTGATCTTGCCGGTGGCGACGCCGGCGATCATCCGCCCCGTCGGAGTCGGCTTCCGATCACCGTCACCGACCGGTGTCGTCGGGTTCACCACGACTGCGCCGCGCTCGAGCGCGAGCCTCTCCGCCTCGAGTTTCGTAAACTTGTACGGAACTCGAAGCTCCCAGGCCGGCGGCGCGTCCTCCTCGGTCGCGGGCCGCCCCGCAACCGGCCCGCACGTTCCCGCCGTGCTGGTGTGGACGACCCGCCCCACCCCGACCGCCTGGGCCGCGTCGAGAACGTTGCGCGTGCCGATGACGTTGACGAGATGGTGCTCCTCGGGGGTTGCGTCGTAGCTGTAGAGGGCGGCCACGTGGAACACCGCGTCACACCCCGCCATGACGTTCTCCAGCCACTCGGGGTCGAGCAGGTCGACCCGGTCGTCGACGACCTGGTGTCCCTCGTCCCGAAGCTGGCGCGCGACGTGCGACCCGACGAAGCCACTGGCACCTGTGACGTAGATCTTCACGGCTTCGGTTCGCGAAGCACCCGTCGGAGCCGGCCGAGCGCGATCAGCGGCCAGGTGATCCGGTACAGGTGGTAGCGGATCATGAAGTCGCGTGGGAAGCCCGTTCCGGTGAAGTGCTCCTCGTCCCAGTCGCCGTCCGCGCGCTGGTTCTCGCAGAGCCAGCCGGCGGCGCGCGTCGCCGCATCCGATCGAGCCTCGCCCGCCGCGACGAGCCCGATCAGCCCCCAGGCGGTCTGGGACGGTGTCGAGGGACCTCGTCCGCGCCACGCACGCCCCCCCTCGCCGCCGTCGTACGAGCGACAGTCCTCTCCGAAGCCGCCGTCCGCGTTCTGGTGCGCGCGTAGCCACGCGACGGATCGACGCATGGCCACATGATCGTGCGGGACTCCCGCCGCCTCGAGCGCGGGCAGAGCGGCCCCGGTTCCGTAGACGTGGTTGACCCCCCAGCGTCCCCACCAGGCGCCGTCGGGCTCCTGCTCACGGAGCAGGTACTCGACGCCACGGCGAACGGCGTCCTCGTAGCCGGGCTCCTTCGCCAGCAACTCGACGACATGGGCGGTGACGTCTGCGCTCGGAGGGTCGATCACCGCCCCGAAGTCGCAGAACGGCAGGTCATAGAGCCAGTACGAGTCGTTGTCGACGTCAAAGGCGCCCCAGCCGTGGTTTCGGGACTGCATGCCGGCGAGCCACCGGCACGCACGATCGACGGCGGCCGAGCCGGCTCCGAGCTCACGGAGCGCGAGCGCGACGACGGCGACGTCGTCGACATCGGGGTAGTTGTCGTTGTCGTACTCGAACGCCCAGCCGCCAGGGGAGACCCCGGGGAGGCGGACAGCCCAGTCCCCTCGCGTCCGCACCTCCTCGTCGAGGATCCAGCGAACGGCTCCAGCCACCGCGGGTGTCTCGGCTGAGTGGCCGGTCGCGTGGAGGCCGAGCAGGGCGAGACCAGTGTCCCAGACCGGCGACTGGCACGCCTCCGGGCGGAGGCGATCGCCGTCCTCGACCATGAACCGGTCCCAGCCTCGAAGCCCCCGGCGGAGGTAGGGCGAGTCGGGCCCGTGCCCCGTGCACGCTAGCGCGATCAGAGACCAGACCCAGGGCGGCTGGATCCCACCCCAGCACCCGTCGAGCTCCTGGCGGTCGATGATCCAGCGCTCCATCAGCGCGAGCGCGCGAGCGCGCCCCGGCTGCAGGCGCTGGCCCATGTAGCGAGTCAGCGCGCCGTTGCCGAGATTCCAGAGACGCTCGCCGGCCGCCCCTGACCCGCGCGCCGGCCCGAGATCGAGCTCGTGGATCGCTCGCCCGGGCGGGAGGCGCCGCACCGGCCGGTAGTGCATGACGATCGACAGAGCCGCCACGGTCTGGCGCGCCCAGCAGGCGAAGTGGTAGAGCGACACTGGGCCGGCGGCCGGGAGGTAGACCAGCTCGGCGGGCAGCTGCGCCACCTCCTCCCAGGGCCAGACACCGAAGAGCGCGAGCCACATCC
Source organism: uncultured Actinomycetes bacterium (assembly GCA_963712465.1). Classification (GTDB taxonomy): domain Bacteria; phylum Actinomycetota; class Thermoleophilia; order Gaiellales; family Gaiellaceae; genus CAVQHY01. Next base: position 175,924 of record CAVQHY010000004.1, on the reverse strand, counting down.
GTGTGAACTGGCGAGCGGCTCCGATGCCGCCGCGCTCCACGCAGAACCGCCGCGCAGCGGCGAGGCGGGGATCGTCCGCCGAGAATCCGACGAGGCGCAACGCGGCATACGACTCGAGCGTCGCCGGAAGATCAGGCTCGCCTCCGTGGTAGATCGACCAGAGACCGTCGGAGCGCTGCCGGGCGAGGAGCTCCGCGACGATGCCCCAGGTGAGATCCTCGGTGCGCGTCCGCATGAACTCGTGAAAGAGCAGATGCTGCGCGGTGATGGTCACGTTCGACTCGAGCTCTCCCACCCACCAGCCTCCGGGACGCTGGAGCTCGAGCAGCCGGGCGGACCCGGCCTCGACCGCCCGATCGAGCGCGGAGTCGGTCGCAACGCTCACGAAGACGCCTCGACCCGGGAGGGCACGAACTCGGCACGGTTCCGGTCGAAATCGTCACGATGCGCGCGCATTTCGTGCGCACGGCACCGATACGCTGAACGCGGGTGATGGGTGGTCCACTCCCCACCCAGGGTGGGGATGATGGGCACTCCCGGCCTCGCGCGAATCACGGATGCGTCGGGCGCCACGGGAGCCGAACGGAGTGGAGCCACGGCGGCAGCGCGAGTCCTGCGAGCAGAGACTCGCTCCACGGCTGCCGGCGGTTTGGTGACGACCGCAGGCGTCACGCGGAGACCGGAACGCGCGCTGTCGAGAGAAGGTGGCGTGCCGCCTCGCGGCCGCTGCGGATCGCGCTCTCCATCGTGGCGGGCCAGCCCGTGTCGGTCCATGCGCCAGCGCGCGCGACACGCGGATGGGAGGTCGCTGCACCCCGGCGAGCAGCGGCGGAACCAGGTCGCGCGGCAAACGTCGCACGGGGCTCGCGACTGACCCGCGACCAGAGGAGCTCGGCCGGCCCGAAACGCGCCGTGAGCTCGCCGGCCATCAGCTCGACGAGCTCGCGACCGCGGATCTCCACGAGCTCGGGAACGCCGCTCGAGACGACCGTGAGGTACTGACCACTCGTCGGGACGTGGCCCGTCAGCCGGCCGCGGTCGAAGATCCAGTGCGCCGGGCTGCCGAGGAGCGCCGCGAGGGGAGGGCCCATGATCGCCCGGTCGAACAGGAGGTGGACGCTCACGATCGGCGAGTCCTCGAGCGCGGGGGGCGTCTCGCCGAGGAGCTCGGCGCTCTCAGGGGCCGGCAGCGCGACGACGAACGCGTCGGCCTCGTGACGGACACCGTCTGCGCACGCGGCAACCCCACCCTCGAGGGACGTCACCCGGGCTCGAAGCTCGACACGCGCCCCCGCCGACGCAAGCGCCCGACCCGCCGCGTCCCCGTGCAGCTCGCCGAGCGGGGCCGTCGGCACGAGGAGGTCGCTGGCTCCCTTGCCGGCGAGAAGCCCGTTCTGCACCGTGAAGATCGCCAGGGATGCGGCGGCCTCGGCGCTCGGCAGGTTGAGCGCAGGGCGCATGAACACGTCCCAGAACCGTTCGACCGCGCCCGGCGACTGGCCGAGCCGCCGCAGGAGCCCCGCGAAGGTCTCCGCGTCGTGATCCTCGGGTCGGAGCCGGCCGAGCTTCCGGGCGATCCGCGCCACGGCGAGCCGCTCGCCCGGCGAGAGATGACGGTAGCGAATGAGCGCCAACGGGCTCTCGCCGATCAGCCCAACCCGACCGTCCTCGCCGACGACGGGCAGCGACAGCTTCAACCGGCGCACAGCGTGCTCCTGGCCGATGCGGCGAAGGAAACCGAGATAAGCGGTGCAGCAGCCCAGCGCGACATGCTGGCCGTTGTCCGGCGGCGGAGTGGGGTCCTCCGCTCGCATGGGAAGCGTCTGGACCGCGCCGCCGAGCGTTGGGCGAGCCTCGAGCAGCGTGACGTCGCCTCCCGCGTCGACGAGGTCGAGAGCCGCGGCGAGGCCGGCCAGCCCGCCGCCGATGACGACAGCCTTCACGGACGGCCCCGCGGAACCACGGCGGCAAGCTTCTCCATCGCCGACAGCCTCGGGCGCTCCGAGAAGACGTCGTAGCCTCGCTCCCTCATCCGCACCAGGAGCCCGTGGTAGATCTGCGCGAACGCCCGAACGCACAGGCAGCTGCGCGCGTCGAGCAGCGGCAGCAGCTCCCGGCCTTCCGCGAGCAGTGCCTCGGCACGCTCGTCCTGATGGGCCATCAGCGCGAGCCAGCCCGGGCCGATGCGGGCGTCCGCGATGTCGTCCTCCGTGACCCCGAACCGGTCGAGCTCGTCGCGGGGCAGGTAGACGCGACCGAGGCGCCAGTCCTCCGCGACGTCTCGCATGATGTTGATCTGCTGCAGGGCCAGTCCCATCGCAACGGCGTACCTTGGGGCGGCGACCGGGTCGCTCGGCCCGTACACGGCAGTGCAGGCGAGCCCCACCGCGCCTGCCACGCAGCGACAGTACTCGCGCAGGTCGTCCCAGGTCTCGAACCGGGACTGCTCGGCGTCCATGAGCCCGCCCTCGACGAGGTCGAGCAGCGCGCGTCTCGGGATCGGGTACCGGACGACCGCATCGGCGAGCGCGACCAGTACGGAGTCGTCACCCGGCGCGGAGGGGAGCGCCGCGACGTCGGCGCGGCACCGCTCGAGACCGGCACGGCGCTCGTCGACTGGGAGCTCGCCGTCGGCGATATCGTCGACACGGCGCGCGAACGCGTAGAGCGCCGCGACCGCCTGCCGCTTGGCCGGCGGCAACAGCATGATTCCCCACGCGAAGTTCCTCGCCTCACGCCGGGTGATCCGCAGCGTGTCGGCGTAGGCTTCCCGCACTCTCACGACGCTCTCCCGTCGCGCCGTCGGTTGCGGCGCAATCCAAGCTCCCCGAGCGCAAGCCGAAGAAGCGTCAGCTTCGACGGCGACGGCCGCCGCGAGAACACATCCCAGCCAGAGCGCTCGAGGGCTGCGAGCGCGGCCAGTCCCCCACGCGCGAACAGCGCGACGGAGCGGCCGGTCCGGCGGCCGAGCGCGGCGGCGAGAGGATCGCCGCTACCCAGGAGTCCCCGTGCGCGCTCACCCTCGTGCCTGAACAGGGCGAGCAGCCGCTCCGAGAGCGGGCCCGCCATCTCCTCTTCCAGCACCTGGAAACGGCGGAGATCCTCGAGCGGCAAGTACACGCGGCCGAGCATCCAGTCCCTCGGCGGATCCTGGAGGAAGTTGACGAGCTGGAGTCCCGTGCAGACGTCGTCGCTCCATGCGACAAGCTGTGGATCCTCGGCCCGTCGGTAGATCCCCAGCACGAGGCGACCCACCGGATCGGCGGAGTAGCTGCAGTACTCCTTCACGTCGGCCCAGGTCTCGTAACGCGTGCGGGTCTGGTCGATACGATTCGCCTGGATCAGGCGCGCGAAGGGCTCGCGCGGAAGGTCGCACGCAGCGATCGTCGTGTGGAGCCTCTTCATGATCTCCGTCCGCGCAGGCCCGTCGAGCTCTCGCTCGAGCTCGTCGAGGAGCGCTAGACGGTCGCCGGGAGCGTCGTCGCCGAGCTGGTCGACGAGGCGCGCGAACCCGTACACGGCCTCGAGGTGCGGGCGCGCCTCCCGCGGTGCGAGAAACGAGACCACGGGGAAGTTCTCTCCCGACGCCCGTGCATCAATCGCCTCGAGGGTCAGGCCCGGATCGCCGAGTAGCGCGCTCACGACCCGCCCGCCCGAGCGCTCGACGATTCTCCCACCGCCCCACCCCCGCCCTGTCGAGCGCGACCCCGCAACGCCTCGACGGTCGCGGCCTCGAAGCCCAGCTCGAGCAGCACCTCCTCGGTGTGCTCGCCCAGTCCCGGTACCGGCCCGAGCTCGGGACGATCGCCCGCGACGACGAACGGGTTCCCGATCGTCGGAATCAGGCCGGCAGGAGAGCCCACCTCGGTGACGAGCCGGTTGTGGGCGAGCTGCGGATGCGTCATCACCTCGGCGAAGTCGTTGACGTGGCCGCAGGGGATCCCGACCTGCTCGAGCCGCTCGATCCACTCGCCCGCTCCGCGCCCGGCGAACACACGCTCGAGCTCGGGCTCGAGCTCCGCGCGGTGTGCGACGCGGCCCTCCATCGTGTCGTAGCGCGAGTCCTGCAGGAGGTCCGGCCGCTCGACGACGTCGAGGCAGAACGAGCGCCAGTGCTCGGGTGAGAGCACGGCGAGATTGAACAGCTTGCCGCCCTTCGCCGGATGAGGGCCGTAGGGGCAGAACAGCGGATGGCGGATGCCCGTCCGCTCGGGCGTCTCACCCCGGTGCCACCAGAAGTGCGGGTAGTAGCCGAGCCAGTCGACCATGGTGTCGAACAGGGACACCGAGACGCGCGCGCCCTCGCCGGTCTGCCCGCGACGAACGAGCGCCGCCAGCGTCGCCATCGCCGCGTACGTCCCCGACCCGATGTCGCAGATGGGCAGGGCGATCCGCGCGGGCTCCTCGGGCGTCCCGTTCATCTCGATCAGGCCCGCCTCGCCCTGGACGACGAGGTCGTAGGCGTTCTTGTGCGCGTACGGACCGTCGAGCCCGTACCCCGAGATGTCCGTGTAGACGATGTCGGGCCGGATCGCCCTCACATCCGCCTCGCCGAGCCCGAGTCGCTCCGCGACGCCGACGGCGAAGTTCTGCAGGAACACGTCGCTCGCAGCTATCAGCCGCTCGACCACAGGGCGCGCCGCAGTCGACTTGACGTCGAGGGCGACGCTGCGCTTCCCCCGGTTCACCCAGACGAACCCGCTCGAGAGCCCCGCTGCCGCCGTGTCCCAGCCGCGGGTAACGTCTCCCGACCCGGGCCGCTCGATCTTTACCACCTCCGCGCCGAGGTCGGCCAGGAAGCGGGAACAGATCGGCCCCGCCAGACCGTTCTCTAGAGCAAGAATGCGCGTGCCGGCAAGGAGCACGGGGAAAACCCTAGACGAGGGAGGAGCGAACGGCTGAGCACACGGCAAAGGCGAGAACGCTGCTCGACGAACCCAAACATCGCAGCCCGGCGAGGAGCGAGTCATCGGTCCGGATCGAGCCGACTTCCGTCACGGAGATGCCATGACAATCGAGGAGAATCGCACAAATGGTTGAGCTGACCGAGAAGGCCAAGACGTTTCTGAGCAAGCCGAACTTCGGCGCCCTGGCGACTCTCAATCCGAGCGGAGCGCCCCAGGTCTCGGCGATGTGGGTGCACCTCGACGACGAGGGCCACGTGATCGTGAACACGGCAGTCGGGCGCCGCAAGGATCAGAACATGCGTGCCGACCCCCGCGTGTCCGTCACGGTGACCGACACCGCGAACCCGTACGACAAGGTGTCGATCCAGGGCCGCGTCGTACGGTTCATCGAAGGCGACGAGGCCGAGGGAATGATCGATTTCCTCTCGGAGAAGTACACAGGCCAGACCCCGTACCCCTGGCGCAGCCCCGGGGAGCGGCGCGTCACGTTCGTGATCGAGCCGCTCAAGGTGTCGGACGAGCGCTGAGCGGACTGCTCTACCTCTCCCGGGAGGAGGTCACGGGCCTCCTCCCGCCGATCCCCGACCAGCTCGACCTTGTCGAGCGGACCTACCGAGCCGTCGCTGGGGGCGCCGTCGAGCTGCCGCCGAAGCCGGGGATCCATCCGCGCCCCGACGCGTTCATCCACGCCATGCCCGCATACCTTCGCGACGACGACGTGGCGGCGCTCAAGTGGATCGCGGGGTACCCGGCGAACAAGGAGCGAGGGCTGCCGTACATCAACGGGCTGATCCTCCTCTCCGACCCGGAGACGGGGGTCCCGATCGCGGTCATGGACGGGGCGGAGATCACTGCCGCGCGTACCGCCGCCGCGAGCGGCGTCTGCGTCCGGCGGTTCGCCCCTGAGGGCTGGCGGGAGGCAGCGATTCTCGGCTGCGGCGAGCAGGGCCGCCACCACGCGGAGCTGCTGCGCGCGCTCAATCCGGACGTCCGCATCCGCGCGTACGACCCGCACCCGAAACGTGCGGCCGCGCTCGGCGAAGGCGTCGCGGTCGCAAGCGAGCCGCGAGAGGCGGTCGAGGGCGCCGAGGTTGTCGTCACGGCCGGGCCGATCGTCGAGAACCCGCCCTCGGCACTGTCGGCGGACTGGCTCGGCGAGCGCTGGCTGGCGCTGCCCCTCGACTTCGACCTCTACTTCCAGGCCGGTGCGATCGACGCCGCCGACCTGTTCGCCGTCGACGACGTCGGTCAGTTCGAGTACTACCGCACGCTCGGGTTCTTCCGGGGCTGGCCGACACCGGCGGGAAGCGTCGGCGAGCGGCTCGGTGACAGCGGCTCGCCGGAGCGCGTGGCCTGTGCGAACCTCGGGATCGGGGCGCTCGACGCAGCGTTCGCCGAAGCGTGTCTTCGACTCCGCGGCCGCGTGTGGAGCCGGTATGAAGCTCCCGCTGTAGGGGGTGCTCACTCCAACGGGGGAGGCTGCTCCCCCGAGTGGGAGTCGATTTCGACAGCGACAACGCGTGACCGGTCGACCGACCACCGAGGCACGCGCGCCGGGCACGGCGCGCGAGCGGCTGTTCGACGCTGCACTGGCGTCGCTCGCAACCGTGCTCGGAGCCAGGTCGAAGGCGACGATCGGCCTTGCCCTCGGGTCCGGTGAGCAGATGACGGTCGTTGCGGCACGGGGGCCGGAGGCCGCCGCGCTCGACGGCGTGGAGGTGAACGCGGCCGACCTTCCCGATCCCGTTCGCCGCCTGCTCGCTGCTGCCGCCCCGGCCGCCTTCGAGGTCGACCCCCGGGACGAGACGGCGCGCAGCCGCCGGCTCGGCCGGAGCAAGCGCTTCCTCTCCCTCGTCCCGCTTCCGTTCTCGAGCGATCTGCGCGGCCTCGTCGTCGTCGAGGGAGGCAAGGCGCTCGACAAGGCGGGCGAGGGCGCAGTCGTCGAACTGGGAGCGCTGCTCGCACCCGCGATCGAGGCGCTCAGGCTGAAGGAGGACTCCGACCTCTACCGCAGCCAGGAGCGGTTCCGCTCGATCGTCCAGAACTCCTCCGACATCGTCATGCTGGTCGACGGCGACCTGACGCTCAGCTACCTGACGCCCTCGGTTCGCCGCGTGCTCGACTACGACCCGGCCGAGCTTGCCGAGCAGAAGCTCACCGACCTCCTCCATCCCGAGGATCGGCTGCCCGCGCTCGCCTTCATCGCCGACGGTGTCAGCCGCCCGGGAGTGATGGAGGCTACCGAGTGGCGCATCCGCCACCGGGACGGGCGCTGGCTGAACGTCGAGACGATCGGCAACAACCTCCTCGACGACCCGAATGTCGGACAGATCGTCCTGACGAGCCGCGACATCTCCGAGCGCAAGGCGCTCGAGGACCAGCTCGCCCACCAGGCCTTCCACGACTCGCTGACAGGGCTCGCGAACCGCTCCCTCTTTCGCAACCACGTTGGCCGGGCCCTGCTCCATCGCGACCGCGCCGAGCGGCCGTTTGCAGTGCTCTTCCTCGACCTCGACGGCTTCAAACACGTGAACGACTCCCTCGGACACGACATCGGCGACGAGCTACTCGTCGGCGTCGCCGAACGGCTCACCGCGTGCGTGCGTCCGGCCGACACCGCCGCTCGCCTCGGCGGCGACGAGTTCGCCGTCCTGCTCGAGGACGTAACCGAGCAGGACACGGCGATCATGATCGCCAAGCGGATCATCGAGGGCCTGCGACCGCCGTTCGAGCTCGGCGGCAAGCAGGCGATCGTCGGCACGAGCATCGGCATCGCCATGAGCCAGCCGGGCGAGGCAGCCGACGACGTGCTTCGAAACGCCGACATCGCGATGTACACGGCCAAGCGAGGCGGGCGCGGCCGTCACGCGATCTTCGAGGCGAGCATGCACGCGGAGGCGATCCAGCGCCTCGAGCTCGAGCTCGACCTGCGCCAGGCGCTGCCGAACGACGAGTTCGTCCTCCACTACCAGCCGATCGTCGAGCTCTCGACTGCGCGCATCATGGGTGTCGAGGCGCTGATCCGCTGGCAGCATCCGAAGCGCGGCCTGCTCGGGCCGGGCGAGTTCATCGGTCTCGCCGAGGAGACCGGGCTGATCATCCCGATCGGCCAGTGGGTGCTACGGAAGGCGTCCGAGCAGGTGCTCACATGGCACATCCGCGACCGCGACGACCCGCCGCTCGCCGTGAGCGTCAACATCTCCGGCAAGCAGCTCGAGGACCCGGGCTTCCTCGAGGAGACACGGGCCAACCTCTCGGCGACGGGGATCGCACCGAAGACTGTGCTCCTCGAGGTCACGGAGAGCGTGATGATGCAGGACGCCGAGGCGACGATCGAGAAGCTGACCGCGATCAAGAAGCTCGGCGTCGGGCTTGCCGTCGACGACTTCGGCACCGGCTACTCGTCGCTGCGCTATCTGCATAGCTTCCCGTTCGACATCCTCAAGGTGGCGAAGAGCTTCGTCGACGGCCTCGGCGAGGAGTCGCAGGAGGAGGCGTTCGTGCACACGATCGTCGAGCTGTCGCGGACGATCGGTCTGCGCACGCTCGCGGAGGGAATCGAGTCCGCCGACCAGGCCTACGAGCTTCGCCGGCTCGGCACCGAGCTCGGCCAGGGCTACTACCTCTCGCGGCCGATCCCGTGGGAGGACATGGCAGACCTCCTGGCCCAGGGGCGGAAGATCGCCGCCTACAGCGTCGAGGTCGACACGGTCGGCGGGCGCCGCGAGGCGGACTGGTGGGACCGGACGCTGCGCTCGAGCGCCGCGTCGAAGCGTTAGCTGCCCTCGGTCTCGGTCGTGCGCTGGCCGGCTACGAGCTCACCCTGGCCACGACGGCGTCGCCGACGTCGGCGGTCGTCGCGTCACCGCCGATGTCCCGCGTTCGCGGCCCGTCGCGGCACACGCCCTCCAGCGCCCGCATGAGGCGTGCCGCGGCCTCTCCTTCTCCGAGCTGATCGAGCATGAGCACGCCACTCCAGATCGCGCCGGACGGGTTGCCGATTCCCTGCCCGGCGATGTCCGGCGCCGATCCGTGCACCGGCTCGAAGAGCCCCGGAACGTCTCGGTCCGGAGCAAGGTTCGCGCTCGCCGCCATTCCCATGCCTCCCTGGATCGCCGCCGCGAGGTCGGTGAGGATGTCGCCGAAGAGATTCGAGGCGACGACGACGTCGAGCGAGTCGGGGCTCCGCACCATGCGAGCCGCGAGCGCGTCGACGAGAACTTTCTCGTAGCGGACGTCCGGGTGCTCGGCCGCCACCTCGGCCGCCACCTCGTCCCAGAGCACGTAGCCGTAGCGCGAGGCGTTCGACTTCGTCGCGCTCGTGACGACGCCGCTCCTGTCCTCGGCGAGCGAGAACGCGTACCGGAGGATCCGCTCGCACCCCTCGCGCGTGAACACGCTCGCCTCGATAGCGACCTCGTGGGGATGGCCCGTGTGGACTCGGCCACCGGCGCCCGAGTACTCGCCCTCGGAGTTCTCGCGCAGGAAGAGCATGTCGACATCGGCCGACGAGCGCCCGGCGAGCGGGGTCGGCACGCCTTCGAGCAGTCGTGCGGGCCGTAGGTTCGCCCAGAGGTCGAGCCGCTGACGGATCAGGAGGATCAGACCCCAGAGGGAGAGATGATCCGGCACGGACGGGTCTCCGACCGCGCCCATGAGCACGGCATCGTGCGCACGCAGAACCTGCTCCCAGTCGTCGGGCATCATCCGGCCGTGCTCGTGCCAGTGGGCCGAGCCCCAGGGGAGCTCCGTCCAGGCGAGGTCGAGCCCGAGCGCGTCGAGCGCCTTGCGCGCCTCGGCGATCACCTCCGGCCCGACCCCGTCCCCGGGGAGAGATGCGATTCGATGGGCCGCCACGACGACAACGCTCTCACGGCGCGGCGCTGGCGGCAAGCGCCGTCGAGCGCGTGACGGTAGGTTCCCCGCCGTGGACTTCCGCCGGATTCCGGCCCTGCCGCCGTACGTGTTTGCGACGATCAACGACCTCAAGCTCGAGCTGCGTCGCGCAGGGGAGGACGTGATCGACCTCGGCTTCGGCAACCCCGACCTCCCGTCCCCCGAGGTCGCCGTCGAAAAGCTCTGCGAGGCGGCCGGGAAGGAGCGCAACCATCGCTACTCGGCCAGCCGCGGCATTCCACGCCTGCGGGCGGCGGTCTGCGATCTCTACGAGCGACGCTTCGGCGTTCGCCTCGATCCCGACACGCAGGCGATCACGACCATAGGTGCGAAGGAGGGTCTCTCGCATCTCATGTGGGTGCTTCTCCAGCCCGGCGACGCGGCGGTCGTGCCCAGCCCGAGCTACCCGATTCATATCTACGCGCCCATCCTCGCCGGCGCCGAGGTGCGTCAGGTGCCGATGGCGCCCGGCGGCGACTTCCTCGCGGGGATCGTCGAGAGCTACGAGCGCGACTGGCCTCGGCCCCGCGTGATCATCCTCTCGTTTCCGCACAACCCGACGACCGCGGTCGTCGACCTCGACTTCATGCGCGCGCTCGTCGACTTCGCGCGGGAGCGCGAGGTGCTCCTCGTCCATGACTTCGCCTACGCGGATCTCTGCTTCGACGGGTACGAGGCGCCGTCGATCCTGCAGGTCCCGGGTGCCGACGAGGTGGCGGTCGAGCTCTACACCCTGACGAAGTCGTTCTCGATGGCCGGCTGGCGGGTCGGCTTCCTGGTCGGGCGAGCCGATGTCGTCCAGGCGCTGGCGCGGCTCAAGTCCTACCTCGACTACGGCACGTTCCAGCCGATCCAGATCGCCGCGATCGTCGCCATGAACGAGGTGCCGGACTATCCACGCCAGGTCTGCGAGGTGTATCGCGCGCGCCGGGACGCGCTCTGCGACGGCCTCGAGCGAATCGGCTGGCAGATTCCCAGGCCGAAGGGATCGATGTTCGTCTGGGCCGAGATCCCAGAGGCATATCGAGCGATGAGCTCGCTCGACTTCTCCGTCCGGCTGACGCGGGAGGCACGAGTCGCGGTCTCGCCGGGATCGGGCTTCGGCCCGGGCGGGGACGGCCACGTTCGCTTTGCGCTCGTCGAGAACGAGGAGCGGATCCGCCAGGCCGTACGCGGGATCCGACGAGCGCTTCCGGAGCTCGCGGCGGCGGCCCGAACCTCGGCCCCATGACATCGTGACACTCACGCACAAGGGGTCTGACCCCTTGTGCGTGAGTGTCACAAGCTGGCCCAGGTGGGAGGCTACGGCTCGAGCGCGATCAGCGCGGCCGTCGCGATCGCGTCCGGGGAGAGCTCGTGCGCCTCGTAGAGCTCCGGCTGGCTCCCCGTCTGCCCGAACGCGTCGACGCCGAGAGGCACGGTGCGCACTCCGAGACAGCCGCCGACGAACGCCAGGGCATGGGAGGCGCCATCGACGATCGTGACCACCGGGCTCCCGCGCTCGTCCGCGGTGATCAGCCTCTCGAGGTGAGACGGCTCGCGCGTCGCCGCGAGGTCACGGAGGTGCGTTAGCCGAGAGGTTCGCCAGCCGCGGTAGAGCCGATCGGCAGACGAGAGGACGATGACGCAGGCCGCGACGCCCTCCTCCTCCTCGAGCATCCGCGCCGCTTCGAGCGTCTCGGGCACCATCGCCCCGCAGGTCGCAAGCAGGACGAGCTCGTCGAGTCCCCCAGGCTCGTGAAGCCGGAAACCGCCGGCCAGCACGTCGGCCCGCACCGCGTCCACCCCGCGCCGATCGACGAGCTCAGCGAAGGGCCGCTGGTCGACCGGCTTCGTCGAGAGCCTCAGGTACAGCGCCTCGCCGTCCTCGTCCTGGAGCCGGTCGAGCCCGTCGAGGAGCAGCCACTCCATCTCGCGGGCGAAGCACGGCTCCGCGTAGACGAGCCCGGGAAGCTCGATCCCGATCCCCGGCGTGATCGTCGACTGGTGCGCCCCGCCTTCGCGCGAGAGCGATACCCCGGACGGCGTGCCCGCGAAGACGAATCTCGAGCCCGAGTAGACGGAGTAGAGCAGCGCTTCGAGGCCACGGACGACGAACGGGTCGTAGACCGTGCCGACGGCAAGGAGCCGCTCGCCGGAGAGCTCGCCGGCAAGACCGAGCTGGCCCAGCAGGAGAAAGAGGTTCATCTCGGAGATCCCCAGCTCGATGTGCCGTCCCCGAGCGTGCACGCGCCACTGAAGCGGCGAGCCCTCGGGCGCCTCGAGAACCGACGCCGGCTCGGGCTCGCCCCAGATGCCGACCTTGTTGATCCAGCCGCCGAGGTTCGTCGACACCGAGACGTCGGGGGAGAGGGTGACGATCCGCTCGGCGAGACCCTCGACCCGGGAGAGCCCGAGCAGCGCCTGGCCGAACGCTGCCTGCGTCGAGATCCTGGCGGGGTCGGACCCCGAGAGCTCGGACGGGACGACCACCCGCGGCTGGGGTTGCGAGTCCGGACGCGCCAGCCTCTCTGCCGCCTGGGCGCAGAGCCGCCCCTCCGGGGAGTCCGCCGGGAATCCGTCCCATTCACTCTCCTCGGTGAGCCCGAGCTCCCGGCGCAGTGCGCCCACCTGCTCACCGGAGAGGAGCGCGGAGTGGTTCAGCGGCCGCCCTGCGATCGGCAGGCCGAAGCCCTTGATCGTGTAGGCGAACAGGACGGTCGGCCGCGTCGCATCGGCGCGTGCGGCCGCAAATGCCTCGACCAGATCGGCCAGGTCGTGCCCGCCGAGGTCGAACACGAGCGAGCCGATCCCGCCGCGGTACTCCTCGAGCAGCGACGCGAGCCGAATCCGCTCCGACGCCGGCAGCCCGTCGAGCACCGCCTCGAGGATCACCTCATCGCTCGCGCCGAAGAGGCCCTGGTAGACCTGGTTCGGCATCGCGTCGATCCGCCGGCGCAGGAGCTCGCCCCCGTCCTTGGCATACGCCTCGCGCAGGCGCCGGCCGTACTTGCACTCGATTACCTGCCAGCCCGACGTCGCGAACTGCCGTTCGAGCTCGGACGCCTTGATGATCGGGACGACGCGGTCGAGCGACTGTCGGTTGAGATCGACGATCCAGAGCGCATTTCCGAGCCGCCGCGTCGAGGGCTCGAACACCGCCTCCCAGAGGTTCCCCTCGTCGAGCTCCGCGTCCCCCAGCAGGCTGATAAACCGACCGGCTTCGCTCGTCCCGAAGTGGTCCTCGACATAGCGGCGCGTCAGCGCGCCGAAGAGGGGCGCGGCGGCGCCGAGCCCGACCGAGCCGGTCGAGTAGTCGACCGGGAACGGGTCCTTCGTCCTGCTCGGGTACGACTGAAGGCCCCCAAAGCCACGAAGCGTGGTCAGGTACGAACGGTCGAGCCGGCCGAGGAGATACTCGATCGCGTGCAGCACCGGCGACGCGTGCGGCTTGACCGAGACACGGTCCTCGGCGCGAAGATCCCAGAGGTAGAGCGCGGTCATCAGCGAGACCATCGAGGCGGACGAGGCCTGGTGGCCGCCGACCTTGAGCTCGTCCCCTTTCGGGCGCTCGCGGTTCGCGTAGTCCACGATGCGCACCGCGAGCCAGAGGATCCGACGCTCGATCGCCTGCAGCGTCTCGAGCTCCTCCGCTGAGATCGGCGGGCGCGGAGTCGCCGCGATGTCAGACATCAGGCCGATTCTAGTGTCGTCCGAGAAGACGGAGGGGCGCCGCGGCGCCCCTCCGTGCAGCCGACAGAGCGGAAGCGCTAAACGGGCGACTCGGTCGGCAGGTCGAAGTCCTTGAGCTCCTCCTCCTCGAGCCGCTCCAACTCCTCCTCGGTGCCCATGCGGACGGGGCCCTTGAACCAGTTCTTGGCCGAGAGCACCCACCAGCCGCCGAAGAGCATCAGCGCGGCGCCGACGAGGATCGGGGCGTAGTTCACGAACTCCCAGGAGAAGCCCTCCTGTCCCCACCAGCTGACTCGGTAGGGCGGGCCGAAGAACGCGATGCAGATGATCGCTACCCAGACGATCGCGAGCAGGTCGATCCACTTGTAGTGGCGGCCGAGGCTCCACGCCCCGTGCTCGAACTTGTCGCCGAGCCGGAAGCGGAGGATCACCGGGAGAATGAATGCGATGTACAGGCCGACGACCGCGATGCCGGTGCCGACGTAGTAGCCGATGAAGAAGTTCCAGATCGCGGGGGACATGATCAGCGCGGCGAGGACGCAGATGGCGATGACGGCCATGTACGGCACCCGGTTCCGGGCCACCCGTCTCCACAGACGGTGGCCGGGCACGGCGCCGTCACGGGAAAAGGCGAACATCATCCGCGAGGCCGAGGTCACTGACGCAGTGAGGCAGAAGGACTGGGCCACGCAACAGATCACGAGGAGGAAGATGGCCCAGCTCTCGCTCATCGCCTCACGCCACATCGTCGGAACGACGTAGAGATCGATGGTTGGGATCTCCGCCGGGACGGCGAACGTCACCGCCAATAGCAGGATGAAGCCGAAGAAGACCGAGACGACGACCGACATATACATGCCGACCGCCGAAGCACGCGACGCCTGATGGGTCTCCTCGGCCATGTGCGCCGACGCGTCGAAGCCCGTGATCGTGTACTGAGCCATCAAGAGGCCCGTCACGAACACGTACCAGAACACGATGTTCGTGAAGTTGGCGTTTTCAGGTCCCCAACCGGTGGCATTGATCGTGTCTGTGAACACGAACTTGAGCGACTGGTGGTGGTCAGGGACGACGATCAAGACGATCACGAGAATCACGACGCCCACCATGTGCCAGTACGCGGACACAGTGTTCAAGAGCGACGTGATGCGCACGTTCATCAGGTTGAGGATCAGCGCACCTGTAAGCACGATGGCGAACAGGAGGTAGACGTACTCCTTCGTGTTCGGGTAGCCGAGCGAGTAGTTGAGGAGCACCGTGCCGAAGATCGCGAGGCCGTAACCAATCGAGGCAGTAACGGCAATCTGCCCGATCAGGTTGAACCAGCCCGTGAACCACCCCCAGCCGGGGCTCCCGATCTTTGACGCCCAGTAGTAGAGACCGCCGGCCGTCGGGTAGGCCGATGCGATCTCGGCCATTGCGAGCGCGACGATCGTGCTCATCAGACCGACGAGAAGCCATCCCCACGTGATCGCGACCGGCCCCCCCTGGCCGAACGCGATGAAGTACGAGGTCAGACACCCCGCGAGGATCGAGATGATCGTGAAGCTGATCGCGAAGTTCTGGAACCCGCCCATCGCGCGGAACAGCTCCTGCGCATAGCCGAGCCTGTGGAGGATCTGCTCGTCTTCGCTCGTGTGGTACTTCGGTTCCGCCGTGCTCATGCGCCCTCCTCCTCGTGTCGCCGGCCTTGGGACCGGAGCTTCTACGCCGATCGTGACGTTCCTGTCAAGCGTTTCAACCGGTGCGGACAGCGCACTAGACTCCTCGCTCGATGCTGACGCTCGCCGAGCTCGAGTCCGCGGTCGCCGAAGGCTCGATCGACACGATCGTCGTCGCGTTTACCGACATGCAGGGCCGGCTGATGGGCAAGCGCCTGCACGGCGACTACTTCGTCGGGGAACGGGTGTCCGCGCACGGCGTCGAGGGCTGCAACTACCTGCTGGCGCTGGACATGGAGATGGATCCCGTGCCGGGCTACGAGATCGCAAGCTGGGAGCGTGGGTACGGGGATTTCTCGCTTCGCCCCGATCTCGCGACGTTGCGACCGATCCCCTGGCTCGAGGCGACCGCGCTCGTTCTCGCCGACGTCTGCTGGCACGACGGGTCGCCCGTCGCACCGTCGCCGCGTCAGGTGCTCGCCCGTCAGGTCGCCCGCGCCCGGGCTCTCGGCCTCGAGCCGATGTTCGGCTCCGAGCTCGAGTTCTACCTCTTCAGAGAGACCTACGCCGAGGCGCACGCGAAGGGCTACCGCGACCTGACGCCGTCGGTGCCCTACATCCTCGACTACCACATACTCGCCTCGACG
Source organism: uncultured Actinomycetes bacterium (assembly GCA_963712465.1). Lineage (GTDB taxonomy): Bacteria > Actinomycetota > Thermoleophilia > Gaiellales > Gaiellaceae > CAVQHY01. The sequence continues at coordinate 160,141 of CAVQHY010000004.1, read as the reverse complement.
TACGACGAGCCGTTTATCCGCCAGCTGCGAAAGGGAATGGCCGGTGCCGGGATGGTCGTCGAATCCTCCAAGGGGGAGGCCTGGCCGGGCCAGCACGAGGTCAACTTCAAGTACGCCGAAGCGCTGAAGACGGCCGACGACCACGTCGTCTACAAGAACGGCGCCAAGGAGATCGCCCACGCGAACGGCTGCTCGATCACGTTCATGTCGAAGCCCCACCACGAGTGGATCGGGAGCTCCTGCCATATCCACTCGAGCCTGTGGCGCGGCGGCGAGAGCGCCTTCGCGGGCGAGTCCGAGCTGTTCAAGCAGTACCTGGCCGGGCAGATCGCGTGCTTCAAGGAGCTCGCGGTCTTCGTCGCTCCGACCGTCAACTCGTACAAGCGCTTTGCGGCTGGTAGCTGGGCGCCGACGACGCTTGCCTGGGGACACGACAACCGCACGTGCGGCTTTCGCATCGTCGGGCACGGCCAGGGCCTGCGTGCCGAGACGCGGATCCCGGGCGCCGACGCGAACCCCTACCTCGCCTTCGCGGCGCTCCTCGCCGCAGGTCTGTACGGCATCGAGAACGAGCTCGCGCTTCCTCCGGCGCTCGAGGGGAACGCCTACGAGTCCGACGCGGAGCGATTCCCGCACTCACTGACGGAGGCGATCGCCACGCTCGAGCGCGGGACGATGGCGCGCGACGCGTTCGGGGACGACGTCGTCGACCACTACCTGAACTACGCGCGCACCGAGCAGCGGCTCTTCGACTCGGTCGTGACTGACTACGAGCGGGCGCGCATGTACGAGCGAGGATGACCGTGGACGTCGTCGGGCCTTTCGCGAATCACCTCCCCGTGCGGATTCGCTTCGGCGAGGGCGTTCTCTCGGCGTTGCCCGACGTCCTGGCGAGCGACGGTCTGTCGCGGCCCTTCCTCGTGGTCGACGAGTTCATGCAGACCGTCCCAGAGGTCGCCCGCGTCGTCGAGTCGATCGCACCGGCAGCGACGGTCGTCAAGTCCTCGGGTGAGCCGACCGTGGACGAGGTCGAGTCGGCCGCGTCGGCTCTCGGCGACTCGGGCGCCGACGCGGTCGTCGCGATCGGCGGCGGCTCGGTCATGGATACGGCCAAGGCGGCGAGGCTCGTCGCCGCGCAGGGAGGGCCGTACCTTCGGTTCGCAGGCGGCGATGTCGCCTACGAGCCCCCCCGGCTCCCGCTGGTGACGATCCCGACCACGGCGGGTACCGGATCCGAGGTCTCGGGCGGAGCCGTCATCACGGACACCGCGACGCATACGAAGGCGGGGATCGCGAGCCCGTTTCTGCGCGCGCAGCACGCCCTCGTCGACCCGGAGCTCACGTACGGGCTGCCGCCCGCGCCCACGGCCCACTCCGGCGTCGATGCACTTGCACAGGCAATCGCGGCGATCGCCGTTCAGGCGCGCACGCCGATCGGCAATGCGATCGCTCTCGAGGCAACGCGACTTGCCACACGCGCTCTTCCGCTGGTGGTGCGGGACGGTTCCGACCGTGCGGCTCGCGGTCAGATGGCGTGCGCGAGCCTCATGGCCGGGCTCGCGATGAACATCTCGGACTGCGGGTCCGAGCACTCTCTCGGCCAGGCAATCGGCGGCCGCTGGCACGTGCCGCACGGCCTGACGATCGGCGTGATCCTCGCCGAGACGATGGACGTCGACCGGCGCGGCGCACCGGAGCTCTTCGAGCGGATCGCCGATGCCATGGGGGCTCCGCAGAACGGCACGATTGACGGCTCGCGCGCCGTGCGCGCAGTCCAGCACCTCCTCGCAGAGCTCGCGTTCCCGACCCTGGGCTCGATCGGGGTGACCGACGCCGACCTCGATACTCTGGCCGACGCCGCCCTCGGCGACTACTTCATCTCGGTCGCGCCGGTCCGGTGGACGAAGGCGGACGTCGTCGGCGCATACCGGGCGGCGATGGCGATCAAGACTCGCTGAGCGAAGCTGCCGGCAGGGTCTTTGTGCGTCAGTGTGACGAAGTGGGGTCAGACCCCATGTGCGGGTCCGTCACGAACCTGGGCACCCGTGAGGCCGGGGCGACCGGAGCTCTAGACTCCGATCGCGATGCGACGACCGGTGATCGGCATCTCGTCCTACGTCGAAGACGCCAGCTGGGGTGCGTGGACGCTCCCGGCGGCGCTCGTGCCGCTCGCATACGTTCGATCGGTGGAGCGGGCCGGCGGGCGCCCGGTGGTGATCCCGCCGATGGAGGAGGGCATCGACGAGACCCTCGACGCGGTCGACGGCCTCGTCTTCTCGGGGGGTTCCGACCTCGACCCCGAGACCTACGGAGCGGCGGCGCACCCCGAGACCTCCGGCGTCCGCACGTTCCGCGACCGGGCAGAGCTGGCGCTGCTCGAGGCAGCGCTCGAACGGGACCTGCCCGTGCTCGCGATCTGCCGTGGGCTCGAGGTGTTGAACATCGCGCGCGGCGGCGACCTCGAGCAGCACCTGCCGGACGTCGTCGGCCACGCGAGCCACCGCGAGGTCGTCGGGGTCTTCTCCGATCACGAGGTCGCCGTCGACCCCGGTAGCCGCCTCGGAACGATCGTCGGCGCTCGCGTTCCGACGAAATCGCACCACCATCAGGGCCCCGGCCGGATCGGGAGCGGACTGCGGGAGGTCGCCTGGGCCGAGGACGGCAGCGTCGAAGGGCTCGAGGATCCTGATCGGCGGTTCCTCCTCGGCGTCCTCTGGCACCCGGAGGAAGGCGACGACCTCGCGCTCTTCGAGGCACTCGTCGACGAGGCCCGCGCCTACCGCGAGGAGCGAAGGACATGAGCACGGTCACTGTTCTGAATCCGGCCACCGAGGCGCCGATCGCCGAGCTCCCCACGGCAGGTGCCGAGGAGACCGATCGTGCGATCGCAGCCGCGAAGGACGCCTTCCCCGCGTGGCGGGCACTCGCCCCGGGCGACCGCGTCCGGCTGCTCCGCCGTCTCGCCACCCTGGTCGAGGAGCACGGGGAGGAGCTTGCGCTGCTCGAGACCCGGAACGTCGGCAAGCCGATCTCGGATGCGCGCGGCGAGGTCGGGATGGTCGCCGACGTCTTCCATTTCTACGCCGGCGCCGTCGACAAGCACCACGGCGAGTCGATTCCGGTCGCGGGCGGCGTCGACGTCACCTTCCGAGAGCCGCTCGGCGTCGTCGGACTGATCACGCCCTGGAACTTCCCGCTAGCGATCGCGAGCTGGAAGCTCGGCCCTGCGCTCGCCTGCGGGAACACGGTCGTCCTGAAGCCGGCCGAGCTGACTCCGCTGACGGCCGTGCGCCTCGCCGAGCTCGCGCTCGAGGCGGGACTCCCCGAGGGTGTCCTCAACGTCGTCGTCGGGCCGGGCCGTGTCTGCGGCCAGAGGCTCGTGGATCACCCGGACGTCGCCAAGATCGGCTTCACGGGCTCGACCGAGGTCGGCGCGCGAGTCATGGCCGGCGCCGCGGCGCAGATCAAGCGGGTCACGCTCGAGCTCGGCGGGAAGTCCCCGAGCCTCGTCTTCGCCGATGCCGACCTCGAGCGCGCCGCCGCCGCCGCACCGTACGCGGTCTTCGGCAACGCCGGCCAGGACTGTTGCGCGCGCTCCCGCATCCTCGTCGAGCGCAGCGCCTACGACCGCTTCCTCGACCTCCTCGTCGAGGCGACGAAGGGTGTCCGCGTCGGAGATCCCGAGAGCCCGGACACCGAGATGGGCCCCCTGATCTCGGCCGACCACCGCGACAAGGTCGCGTCGTACGTGAACGGCGACGTCGCCTTTCGCGGCGAGACGCCCGGCGGCCCCGGCTACTGGTTTCCGTGCACGCTCCTCGCACCCGTGTCGAACGACGATCGCGCGGCGCGGGAGGAGATCTTCGGCCCGGTCGCCACCGTCATCCCCTTCGAGGATGAGGCCGATGCGGTACGGATCGCCAACGACACGCCCTACGGCCTCTCGGGGTCGGTCTGGACGCGCGACGGCGCCCGTGCCCTTCGCGTCGCCCGTGCGATCGACACGGGAGTGATCTCGATCAATGCAAACACGTCCGTTCGCGTGCAAACTCCCTTTGGTGGGTTCAAGCAGTCGGGCTTCGGGCGCGAGCTCGGGATGCACGCGCTCGACGGCTATTCCGAGGTGAAGAACGTCTTCATCTCGACGGAGAGCTAGGAGAGACAATGGCAGTTAGCAGTCCCGTCCAGATCGACCCCCAGCGCATCCAGGAGCTGGCCGCCCGGGAGGAAGCGCAGCTCAACGAGCGCACCCCCGGGTCGGGCGCCATGTACGAGCGCGCCAAGGTTCCGCTCTCCAACGGCGTCGCCTCGTCCTACCAGCTGCGCGACCCCTGGCCGATCTACATGGAGCACGGCAAGGGGCCCGAGGTGTGGGATGTCGACGGAAACCACTACTACGACTTCCACAACGGCTTCGGCTCGATGGTGCAGGGCCACGCTCACCCGACGATCCAGAAGGCCGTCGCCGATCGCTACCCGCTCGGGACGCACTTCGCGGCGCCGACCGAGGACGCCGTCGTCGTCGCCGAGGAGCTCGCCCGCCGCTGGGGCCTTCCCAAGTGGCGCTACACGAACTCGGGCTCCGAGTCGACGATGGACGCGATCCGAATCGCGCGGGCCTACGCCAAGCGCGACACGATCATGAAGATCTTCGGCTCCTACCACGGCCACCACGACGGCGTGATGGTCTCGATCGGGGTCGAGTACGACCGGATCGGCGACCGCGAGAACTACGCGTCGCTTCCGTACGGCGCGGGCATCCCGAAGGCCGTCTCCGACCTGACGATCGCCGTGCCGTTCAACGACGCCGGTGCGATGGAGCGGCGGATCGAGCGCCTCGACGCCGAGGGCCGCAAGCCCGCGTGCGTGATCATGGAGGCGGCGATGATGAACCTCGGGATCGTGCTCCCCGAGCCCGGCTACCTCGAGGCGGTGCGCGAGATCACCAGACGCCACGGGATCGTGCTCATCTTCGACGAGGTCAAGACCGGCCTCTGCATTGCCGCCGGCGGTGCGACCGAGCGCTTCGGCGTCCAGCCGGACATGGTCACGCTCGCGAAGGCGCTCGGCGGCGGGCTCCCCACTGGCGCGATCGGCGGCACGCAGGAGGTCATGTCCGTCGTCGAGGACGGGAGCGTCTACCAGGTCGGCACCTACAACGGGAACCCGCTGGGCATGGCGGCGGCACGCGCAAACCTGCTCGACGTCCTCTCGCCCGAAGCGTACGCGCACCTCGACCACCTGAACGACCGCATCCTGGCCGGCTGCGAGGGCGTGATCGAGAAGCACAACCTGCCCGGCTACGCGGTCGGTGTCGGCTCGAAGGGCTGCGTCACCTTCTCGCCCGTGAAGATCATCGACTACGAGAGCTTCAAGGCGAATCAGGACAAGGACCTCTGCGACCTCGCCTGGCTCTACAACATGAACCGCGGCATCTTCATGACCCCCGGCCGGGAGGAGGAGTGGACCCTCTCCGTCACGCACACGGACGAGTCGGTCGACCACTACGTCGAGGTGTTCGAAGAGATGGCGCACGACTTGACCGCATAGCGCGATCCGGGCGCAGCGCGATCCGGGAGACCGCGCGAGCGTTCCTATAATCGCCGCATGGGCGATGCCGCCGTCCATGCGATCGGCCGCAGGCCGGAAGTGGTCGGACGCGAGGCCGAGCAGGCTCGCATCGACGCCTTTCTGGCCGTCCTGACTCAGGGCGCGCGGTCGCTCATGATTCGCGGTGAGCCGGGAATCGGCAAGACGACGCTGTGGCGCCAGGCGACGGAGAGCGCGCGCCGCGCAGGCTACGTCGTCCTCGTCGCCAGGGCATCCGAGGAGGAGATGTCGCTCGCGCTCGGCGGGCTCGTCGACCTCTTCGAGGACCTCGAGATCGACGCAGCCGCGCTGCTCGCGGAGTCGAACCCGTTTACCCGCGGCCGGGCAGTGCTCGAGGCGATTCGTTCCTGCGCGGAGAGCTCGCCGGTCGTGATCGCAATCGACGATGTGCCGTGGTTCGACTCCGTGTCCGCGCGGGCGTTGCGCTACGCGCTTCGACGCCTCGACGCCGAGCCCGTGGGCGTGCTGGCGACCGCTCGGCCAGACCTCGAGCCGGAGGATCCCCTCGCGACTGCCGGATCGCTGCCCCCCAGCCGCGCCGAGACGCTGGATCTGGAACCGCTCGATCTCGATGCCCTCCGGCGCGTCCTCGGCGGAACGGTCGAGACGATCTCGCGGCCCCTCCTCAAGAGGATCCACGAGGTCTCCGGAGGGAACCCGCTCTACGCGATCGAGCTCGCGCGCGGCATCCGGGTCGACGCCCTGACCGACCGCGCCTCGGGAACGCTCCAGCTCCCGGACTCCCTGCAGGCGGCGATCGCACAGCGGCTCGAGACCGTGCCCGGAGACGTCACGAGACTGCTCGAGACTACATCCGCCCTCGGCGCGCCAACCGTCAAGGAGCTCCGTGAGACCCTCGCGGGCTCGGACGTCGACGGCCTGCTCGCGGTTACCGAGCAAGACGGACTGCTCGTCGTGGACATGGATCTCCATGTTCGCTTTGCGCACCCGCTGATCCGTTCTGCCGTCTACGGACGCATGAGCCCGCTCGCTCGGCGCTCGCTTCATGCGGCGCTCGCCGGACGAGCTGCTGATCTCGACGTCCGCGCGCGTCATCTGGCGCTCTCGACTGACGAACCGGACGACGAGGTCGCGCAGCTTCTCGAGGCGTCCGCGCAGCGCGCCGCGACGCGCGACGCGTTCGACCTCGCAGCGGAGTTCGCCGGGCACAGCCTCCGGCTCACGCCGCACGACGATCTGATCGCTGCCAACAGGCGCGCCCTACTCGAGATCGAGAACCTCACGCGGGCGGGCGAGATGAGCCGGGCGCTCGGGCTGGCCGACGACCTGGTCGCCTCGCTCCCACCCGGGCCGCTTCGCGCAGAGGTGGTGCTCAAGCGGAGCTATCTCGAGGACGGCGACCTCATGACCAACGAGGCTCTGCTCCTCCGGGCGCTCGACGATGCCGGAGACGACGAGGCGCTCCGAGGACGGCTGCTCGACCAGCTCGGCTGGGGCCGAGGGTTCTTTGGCGGCGATGTCCAGGGCGGCATCGCTTACAGCCGCCAGGCCGTCGCGATCGCCGACAGAGTCGGCAATCCCGAGATCCAGATGTTCGCCTCAGCGGCTCTGGGGCTGCTCGAAAGCCTGGCCGGAACGCGGCAGCCCGAAGAGCTGACCCGATCGGTGGCGATCGAAGCCCGGATCGGCAAGCCCAACATGTTCGACAGTCCGCGATCGATGCTCGGTGAGCATCTTCTCTGGGTTGGCGATCTAACCGGTGCCCGCGCGCTCTTCGACGCTGTGTACGACGACGCCCAACGCTCGGGAGACGAGGTCATGCGGCCGTACTGCTTGTTCGACCTCAGCCTCGCCGAGTGCGCGGCCGGCAATCTGTCGAGCGCCGAGGCGCTTAGCCGCGAAGGGATCGAGGCCGCACGAGACGCGGAGGACACCTGGGGCCAGAGGCTCCTCCTGCATCCGCTCGCGCTTGCACTGGCGCTCCTTGGGAGGGGCGACCAGGTTCGCGAGACGGCAGGGCGGCGACTGGACGAATCCCTGCTGCGAGCCGAGCTGCCGGGGATCGCGCGCGGCCGTTGGGTGCTCGGGCTGCTCGCGCTCTCCGAGGGCCACGCCGAGCCGGCCGCGGCCGACCTCGCGGAGGCGGCGCGCCTGGTCGCCGAGATGGGCTACGGGAATCCGGGCGCCGTTCCGGTCTTGCCGGACGCGATCGAGGCGCTCGCCGGCTCGGGCCAGCTCGAGGCGGCCGAGCTGATGCTCAGCCGGCTCTCGGAGCAGGCGACCGCGACCGAGAGCCCCTGGGGTCGCGCCGCTGCCGAACGATCGCTCGGCGTGTTCCTGCTTGCGCGCGGAAAGGCGGAGGACGCCGTCCCCCCGCTCGAAAGCGCGGCGGCGGGCTTCGACCGCATGGGGTTTCGACCGGACGCCGCCCGCTCCGTCCTCGCCCAAGGCCGCGCGCTCATGCGCGCCGGCCACCGGACACTCGCTGCCGACGCGCTCGCCGACGCTCGTACGCGTTTCGTAGACATGGGCGCCACGCTGTGGGAAGCGCGCGCGGCCGAGGAGCTCGAGCGCGTCGCTCCCGGCAGGACCGCTGGGGAGCTGACCGCGACCGAGCGCAGGATCGCCGGGCTCGTCGCCGAGGGCCTGAAGAACAGGGAGATCGGCGACGTGCTGTTCGTGAGCGTGGCCACCGTCGAGGCCCATCTCACGCGGATGTACCGGAAGCTCGACATCCGGTCGCGCAGCGAGCTCACGCGCCTGGTGGCTGACGGAACCCTTCCGCCGACCGAGCTCGAGCGTCGGTAACCGCGACTCGTAGGGGCGCACGGCCGAGGTGTAGGGAAAACCCTCTACCCGGAGCGCGGGCAGCCTCCTAGGCTCGCTGCGAGTCGAGCAATCGAAGGAGCGCCGCGTGCCGGGAAGACGGACGCCCCTCTCATCCGTCCTGTAGGCGGGCATGTCGGGGGCCAGTCTCGGAGTCGAGCTTGCGAGAGGCGAGATCTCGGGCCTCAGGCGGGAGCTCGGCCGGCTCGACACCGTTCTCTTCCTCATAGCGGCGGTCGTCGTCATCGACACGCTCGGCGCGGTGGCGACGGGCGGAGCGCAGGCGCTCACCTGGCTAGCGGTCGTCACTCTCACCTTCTTCGTTCCAGCCGGCCTCGTCATCTCCGAGCTCGGCTCCGCGTTCCCGCAGGAGGGGGGGTCCTACGTCTGGACGCGGCTCGCGTTCGGGCGCCTCGCCGGCTCCCTAACCGCGTTCCTCTACTGGGTCGAGGTTCCCGTCTGGCTCGGTGGCTCGCTCACGATCGTCGCCGTGACGGTGTTCGCGGAGTTCTTCGTGCCGCTCGAGGGCGTATGGCAGTACGCCTTCGCGCTGGCGTTCGTCTGGACGGCCGTCGCGGTCGCGATCGCGCCCCTCTCGAAGGGAAAGCGTGTCCCGGCGAGCGGGGCGGCGACGCAGGTGATCCTGCTCGCATTCTTTACCGCGAGCGTCGTCCTCTATGCGCTCGAGAACGGTGTACAGGGCTTCGCGCTCGGCGACTTCTCGCCGACGTGGGGCGCGTTCCTCGTCGTCGCACCGGTGCTCTTCTACAACCTCGTCGGCTTCGAGCTCCCGTCTGCCGCCGGTGGGGAGATGCGGAACCCACAGCGCGACGTCCCCGCTTCGATCGCCCGCGCCGGCGCGATCACCGTCGCCCTCTACAGCGTGCCTCTACTCGCGATCCTCGTCGTTCTGCCGACCGACCGGATCACGAGCCTCGCCGGCTTCATCGACGCGATGAAGAGCGTCTTCACGGTCTACGGCGGCCACGTCTCGCCCGGCGGCGCCGTGGTTCTCTCGGGCGCGGGCAGCGTCCTCGGCGCTGTCGCGGCGGCCGCCTTCATCTGGGTCATGCTCACCAATGCGCTCACGTGGATCATGGGAGCGAGCCGTAGCCAGGCGGTCGCGTGTCTCGACGGCGCGGGACCGCGATGCCTCGGCGACTTCTCCCGGCGCCTGGGCACGCCGGTAAGGATCTGCCTCGTCGCCGGCGCTGTGGCGACGACAACCACCATCGCGGCGTTCGCGGTCTCGGGCGGCGACGGCCAGCGGTACTTCAGCGTCGTTCTCTCGCTCTCGATCGCGCTCCTCGCGCTCTCGAACCTGGCCGTATTCCCCGCCCTCGTCAAGCTCCGCTACTCGCACCCGGACGTCCCTCGCCCCTTCCGCGTTCCCGGCGGGATGGTCGGCGCCTGGCTTTGCAGCGCGCTCGCGACCGCGTGGGCGGCATTCGCCCTCCTCGCCGTACTCTGGCCGGGACTCGGCATGCCGAACCCCGACGCGGCGCTGCCGGACGGATTCGCCGGGGATCGAGCGGGGTTCCTGCTCGCGGAGCTCGTCCCACTCGCGGCCGTGCTTCTCGTGGCGCTCGTGTTCGCGCGGCTCGGACGGCGCTCGGAGCACGCCCAGTCGAGCCGTGTCGCCTAACCCCTCTGCAAACCAGTCGAAGCGGAAGGGGCCCATGCGCGCAGGGAGAGTAGGGGCCGCGTGACGACCGTTGCGCTCCTCGGCATCGCCGCGGCGATCCTCTCGCTCATCGACCCCGTCCCGTACGTCCGCGACATCCTGCGCAGGACGACGCGACCGCATCGCGGGACGTGGCTGATCTGGAGCGCGCTCGGCTCGACCGCTTTTGCCTCGCAGCTCGCCGACGGCGGGAGCTGGAGCCTCGCGATGATCGGCGTGCAGACCGTCTCGACGACGCTCGTCTTCGCTCTTTCGCTCCGGTTCGGAACCGCCGGAGTCGGGGCATGCGACCTCTGCGTGGTCGGCATCGCCGCGTTCGGCATCGCCGGCTGGGCGGTCTCCGCCGAGCCGTTCGTCGCGACGTTGTTCGTGGTCGCCGCAGACGCCGCCGGTGTGATGTTGATGCTCCCGAAGACCTGGCGCGACCCGTCGTCCGAGACTCTGTCGACCTACGTGCTCGGAGGCACGGCCGGCATCCTCAGCGCAGCCGCCGTGGGGGCGACCGACGTCACCCTGCTCCTCTATCCCGCGTATTTCGCCCTGGCCAACGGAGCGACCGCCGGCGTGATCGCGCATCGGCGGAGGGCCGTCTCCGCAGTCGGGCAGGTGCAGACCGTGTGAACCGCGTTGCGCGGCACCTGCCAACGCCCGTCGCCACCTGGAAGATGACTCGCCGCATGCCGGTCCGGTAGGGAGAGATGCAGGCCGACGCCATTATTGCGGTCGCGCGCTCCGGGGCGGAGAAGTCGAAGCTCCGCCGGGAGCTGCGCCGGCTCGACACGGTCTTCTTCCTCATCTCGGCGATGGTCGTCGTGGACACGATCGGCGCGATCGCGATCGGAGGCGCGCAGGCGTTTACCTGGCTCGTCGTCCTGTTTCTCTTCTTCTTCGTTCCCTCTGCGCTCGCGAGCGCAGAGCTCGGCGCCGCCATTCCCGAGGAGGGCGGAGCCTATGTCTGGGTGCGGACGGCCTTTGGACGGTTCGCCGGCGCACTGACCTCCCTGCTCTACTGGGCCGGGACGCCGATGTGGCTCGGTGGCTCGGTCACGATCGTCGCGATCGCCGTGTACGAGCGATTCCTCGGCGTCCTGGGCGCCACAGGCATGTACGTCTTCGGCGCGATCTTCGTCGGGGCCGCGACGCTTGGCGCGGTCGTTCCCCTTCGCTACGGCAAGTGGGTGCCGTCGAGCGGGGCGATCGGCCAGATCGTGCTGCTGGCCTTCTTCACGGCGAGTGTCGTCGTGTACGGGGTCGCACACGGCGTGCAGGGGATCACCGCCGGCGACCTCGCGCCCTCCTACGGCGTGTTCATCGCCGTCGTTCCCGTGCTGCTTTACTCGTTCGTCGGTATCGAGCTACCGTCCACGGCCGGCGAGGAGATGGTCAACCCGCGCCGGGACATTCCGGCTGCCATCGCCCGGGCCGGCGTCTGCCAGGTTCTCATGTACGCGATCCCGATCCTGGCCGTTCTGGTCGTTCTGCCGACCAACCAGGTGACCTCGCTCCACGGGCTGATCGACGCGATGAAGACCGTGTTCACGGTCTACGGCGGCTCGATCGCCCCGGATGGCACGGCGACGCTGACCGGGGCGGGCGCAGCGCTGGGCACGGTCAGCGCGCTGCTCTTCATCTGGGTCTTGCTCGCCAGCGGATCCGCCTGGATCATGGGCTCGGGACGTGCCCAGGCGGCCGCCTGCCTCGACGGTGCCGGGCCCGCCGTGCTCGGCCGCATCTCCGAGCGCACCGGAGTGCCCGTCGTGATGGGGCTCGTCTCGGGCGCGGTCTCGCTCGTGACCGCAGTCGCGTTTCTCTCACTCACCGGAGGCGACGGCCAGAAGTACTTCTCCGCCGCGCTGACGGTCTCGATCGCTCTCATCGTCCTCGCGTACCTCCTGATCTTCCCGGCCTTCGTCGCGCTGCGGATTCGCAGGCCTGACCTCGAGCGGCCGTTCCGCGTGCCGGGGGGCACACGAGCGGCATGGCTGATCTCGATTCTTGCGACTTCCTGGTCGCTCCTCGCCACGCTCTGCCTCCTCTGGCCCGGATTCGGCACGGCGGAGGCCGACGCGGCCCTCCCGGCTGGGTTCGAGGGACAGCGCCTCGAGTTCGAGCTGATTGTCCTCGCGCCGATCGCCATCGTCGTCCTCGCTGCGGCCGGGTTCTACGTGCTGGGTCGGCGGGACGGCGAGAGGGTCGACGCCCGAGGTGCCCACGCTGTGCGCGCGTAGACTCCCGCGCGTGATCGATCCGCTCGAGCGCTGGTCGCGAGGGAACGAGGAGAAGCCGGACTACGCGGGGTTGCTCACCTACGGCGGAGCGCCCTACACGCAGGACCCGGCCGAGCTCGCCGGCGTCGACGTCGCGATCGTCGGTGCGCCGACCGACGACCTCGTCTCCGACCGTCCCGGCACGCGCTTCGGCCCGCGGGCGATCCGTGGCGCGAGCTGCCCGCCGGGCCCCCACCTCGAGGCGAAGGTCGACGCGTTCGAGGAGCTGAAGATCGTCGACTACGGCGACGCGCCCGTGTCGCCCGCCGATCCGGCCCGCTCGCACGCGGCGATCCAGGCGCTCGTCGGAGAGGTTCTGGCCGCCGGCGCGATCCCGGTGATCCTCGGCGGCGACCACTCGATCGCCGAGCCCGACATCCGTGCGTGCGCCGCGACGCACGGGCCGGTCGGCGTCGTGCACTTCGACACCCACACCGACACGGGCACGGAGGTGTTCGGAGTCGAGGTCTCCCACGGCACGCCGTTCTACCGGCTCGTCGAGGACGGGTCGATCGAGCCCAAGCGGTACGTCCAGGTCGGCATCCGCGGCTACTGGCCCGGCGAGGAGGAGTTCGCGTGGCAGGCCGCGCGCGGGATCACGAGCTTCTTCATGCACGACGTGCGCGATCTCGGCATCAAGGAGGTCGTCCGCGGCGCGGTCGAGGTCGTCGGTGCCGGCCCGACGTTCCTCACGATCGACGTCGACGTGCTCGATCCTGCGTTCGCTCCCGGGACCGGCACGCCCGAGCCGGGAGGCATGACGACTGTCGACCTCCTCTGGGGAGCGCGTACCGTCGCGGCCGAGCTCGACCTCGTCGGCGCCGAGGTCGTCGAGGTGATCCCCACCGCGGTCGGCTCCGCGGACGTCACGGCGCTGGCCGCCGACCGGATCGTGCGCGAGATCCTGACCGGGATCGCGCTTCGCCGACGCGCTCGCTCATCCGGACGAACTACCGACTGACCAGCGCCTCGGTCGCAAGCCGCGCAGCCACGACGGCCTGCCGCCGCTCCTGGGCGGTTGAGGATGCTCGTCGTGCAGCTGCCTCAGCGCCTCGCCCGGCAGCGGGAACCAGCGGATCTGCTCGAACTCCGACGTCAAGCTCGGGTCGCGGAGCGGCGCCGCTGGTGGCGCGACCTCGACCTCTCGGATGATCCGCTGCGCAGCCGCCAGGTAACCCCCCAGCGCGCGCTCGGGCTCGGAACCCCGCGGGACGCCCAGCCCAAGGGTGCCCGAGGAGAACGAGAGGTCGTCGAGGGACAGCCGCGGCCGGTGGCGGCCGCTCCGGTGGTGCCACAAACCGGTGGAGGGATCGAACCGGTAGAGCGGCAGCAGCTTCCAGCCCTCACTCGCGAGCAGGTGAACGGCCTCGAGGATGTACTCGAAGACGGTCTCGCTCAGGAAGTAGCCGAAGTTGACCCGGACGAACGCGAGCGTCGATCCCATGACACCGCGTGCGCATTGAGCATCCATTCGAGCCGACCAGTTGTCGTCGATCGGGTACATGCGGTGAATGTAGGGCCCGGCGCAGAAGCAGCCGCTACGTGCCTGGATCCCGAACAGGTCGCTCAGCAGGGCGACGACGAAGTTGGAATGCAGCAGCCCGCGCCGGTGGCGAAGGCCGAACGACACGATCGCGAGCCGCTCGACCGCCGTATTTCCGAGGATCTCGATGTGCGGGTTCGTCCCCCACGAGTCGAGCGCGCGACGGACGAAGCTGTCTTCCCGCCGCCGGATCTCCTCGGTGCCGACCGCTTCCTTGAGCGCGAACACGAGTCCGGCGCGGATCGACTCGACGATCGCCGGCGTGCCTCCCTCCTCGCGGATCACGGGGTCGGGATGGTACGAGTGCCCACTCGGGCTGACGAACAGGATCGTTCCGCCTCCGGGCACCGACGGGACGGGGTTTCGAAAGAGCGCTCGCTTGGCGACAAGGACGCCCGGCGTCCCGGGGCCCCCGACGAACTTGTGCGGCGAGAGAAATACGGCGTCCTTGTAAGCAAGGTGCCCATCCGGAATCGCCGGCGATGGGTTCATGTCGATCGGCTGGTACGGCCCTGCCGCCGCGTAGTCCCAGCACGAGAGCGCGCCGTGGCGGTGGAGTGCGATCGCCACCTGCTCCACGTCCGTCATGATCCCGGTCACGTTCGATGCGGCGGAGAAGCTGCCGATCCGGAGCGGCCGGTTCGCATGGCGCCTCAGCTCGTCTTCGAGGTGACGGAGATCGACTCGACCCTCGGCGTCCTCACGGATCGCGACGACGTCCGCGATCGACTCCCGCCACGGCAGCTCGTTCGAATGGTGCTCGTACGGACCGACGAACACAACCGGCCTGTCATCCGCGGGACTCCCGACGGGGCCGACAGCACGGCCGAGGCCCAGGACGCGTGTGAGCTTGTCGATCGCGCCGGTCGTGCCCGAGCCGCAGAAGAGGACAACGTCCTCGTCGCTGCCATTCACGGCCTGGTGGATGATCCGACGGGCGTCCTCGCGCAACGCCGTCGTCTGGAGACCGGTCGCCGAGGCTTCCGTGTGCGTGTTCCCGTACAACGGCAAGACCGCATCCCGGATGAAGTCCTCGATAAACGAGAGAGAGCGCCCCGAGGCCGTGTAGTCGGCGTAGACGAGCCGGCGACGCCCGAACGGACCGTCGAGCACTACATCCTCGCCGATCACCGAGTCGCGAATCCTGTCGATCAGCGAAGCCGAGGCGTGCTCGACCAGGGCCCCTCCGCCGCGAGCAGCAGCAGATGCGTGCATCTGACGCTCCTTGGTTGCGGGACCCTGTTCGTCTGACGGCCGAAGGCTGCCGCGGCGTCGACCTCTACGCTGTCCTGCCGGCCCCTGGCCGAACGAGCGGCGTGCTCCCTCATCGAACCTAGGCCGTCGCGCGAAGGCGCGGTAGTGGGATTTCCCTACATCTGTCCATGCGAGCCCTACGATGCTCGGCCGGACACCGCCTCGTGCGGCAGTCGAGCGAGCTAACCCCCGAGATCTCTCAGGAACGATCCGCCGCCGATCACACGCTCCGCGCCGGGCGATGCGTCCGCGCGAAGGCCCCGATCGGACGTAACGAGCCAGAACGCCTCGCCCTCAGCTCGCAGGCGCGCAGCCTCGCGCGCGATCCAGGCGTCCGCGCTCTCCCCGCCCGAGCCGACGGCCCCACCGCCCTCGGGCGCGTGGCCGTCGAAGACCACGACCGCCTCGACGTCCTGATCCTCCGCCCAGGCGTGGCAGAGCTCGACGAACTCCTCGCGCCTGACGTTCGGCCACCGCGACCGGCGGACGTTCTCGGCGTCGACGAGGACTCGAATCAGACGACGGCCGCCACGGCGAGGTCGGCGGGGAAGCGCTCGAGCGCCCAGCGCGCGTCGAGCGGACGCCTCGAGTAACGCTCGCCGTTGACGAGGACGTAGTCGCGGCGGCGCACGTCCATGGGCAGCCGCGCCTCGGCCGGGTAGTAGCGGTTGTGGCGGTCGATCAGGTCGTTGACCTCGTCGAACCTCCAGCGGTCGACGCGCCGCCGCCACGCGTGCGCGAACCTCGGTGCGTCATCCGCGTGCTCGGCGGCGAGGGCGCGCCAGGCCTGCTCGAGCGCACGCTCGTGCGCCTCGCTCAGCTCGGCGATCTCCCTGAGCCTCGCCATGTAGGGCAGCGGCCCGCCCAGCGAGACGACGTAGCCGTCGACCGCCGGCCGGAAGTTGCGCAGCCGCTGACGAAGGGGCCGCCCCTTGAGCGGGGAGTCGGAGAGGTCACGCTCGAGCCGCTCGCGATCGATGCGCTCGCGGTCGTTCTCGCGCCGGACGCCCCACTGACCGAGGATCTCCTTGCGCGTCCGCGCGTCCACCCCCACATCTTGCCGCACGGGGCCGATCGGCCGGTAGCCTGCCGACCTGTGACGCGAGCGGGTCTCACCGAGCTGACCGCCGTCGACGTGCTCGCTCTGCTCGAGCGGCGCGAGGTGTCTCCCGTCGAGCTCGTCGAGGCGGCGCTCGAGCGCATCGCGGTCGTCGACGGCCCGCTCAACGCGATGCCCACGCTCTGCCCCGAGCGGGCTTTGGCCCGCGCGCGCCGGATCGAGCAGACCCCTCCGCCCGACCCGAGGCCACGAGGCTGGCTGGGCGGGCTCCCGCTCGCGGTCAAGGACCTGACCGACGTCGCCGGCGTGCGCACGACCTACGGGTCGCCGATCTACGCGGATCACGTCCCCGAGCGCGCCGACCTGCTGGTCGAGCGGCTCGAGGAGCGCGGGGGCGTCGTCCTCGGCAAGTCGAACACACCCGAGTTCGGAGCGGGAGCGAACACCTTCAACGAGGTCTTCGGCGAGACGGTCAACCCGTGGAACACGACGCTCACGTGCGGCGGGTCTTCCGGGGGATCCGCGGTGGCCCTCGCCTCCGGTCAGGCCTGGCTCGCGACCGGCTCCGATCTCGGGGGAAGCCTCCGAACGCCCGCGAGCTTCTGCGCCGTCGTCGGCCTGCGGCCGAGCCCCGGGCGCATTGCGAGCGGCCCGAGGAAGCTCCCGTTCGACACGCTGACCGTCGACGGGCCGATGGCACGCACGGTCGAGGACGCCGCGCTGCTCCTCGACGCGATGACCGGCTCCCACCCCGAGGATCCGCTCGCGCTCGACGCACCCGCCCGCTCCTTCCGGGACGCGGCCGCCTCACCCAAGCTTCCGGCTCGGATCGCCTTCAGCGAGGACCTCGGCCTCACGCCGGTCGACCCCGAGGTGCGCCGCCTGTGCCGCTCGGCGGCCGAGCGCCTCGCCGGTGAGGGCGTGGAGGTAGAGGATGCGTGCCCGGACCTCGCCGACGCGCCGGCAATCTTCGGCGTCCTGCGGGCCGTCTCGTTCTCGGCCGGCCTCGGGGCCGAGTACGACGACCACCGGGAGCTTCTCAAACCGGACATCCAGTGGAACGTCGAGTACGGGCGGAGCTTCACCGCCGACGACATCGGCCGCGCCGAGCGGGCGCGAGGCGTCCTCTACCAGCGCGTGTCCGCGTTCTTCGAGCGCTACGACCTCCTGCTCTGCCCGGCGGCGTGCGTGCCGCCGTTCGAGGTGGGCACGCGCTGGATCCGGGAGCTCGAGGGCGTCACGTTCGAGAGCTACGTCGAGTGGCTTCGCCTCACCTACGCGATCACGCTCACCGCCTGCCCGGCGATCTCCGTTCCCTGCGGCTTTACCGAGGACGGGCGTCCGGTAGGCCTCCAGCTCGTCGGACGCCCCCGCGGCGAGGGCGAGCTTCTCGCTGCGGCAGCCGCGTTCGAAGAGCTGGCCGGGATCGCCCCTCTCCTCCCGATCGAGCCTCGGGTCAGCGCTGCCGCTGGGTGAGTCGCAAGCACGCGGCGGCGCGCCTCGCCTAATCCAGGGCGACGAGCCTCGACGTCGTGCGTGCCTCGCATCGGCCGCAACGAAGCGCAGGAGCCTGCGTCCCTCGGCGGCCAGCGCGGCCGCGTCGCGCTTCGTCAGACGCCCGACATGACTCACGACGAGCGTGGCGGCTCCGGGGCGTTCGCGGTCGACCCGCCAGACGCCTCGCACGAAGCCGTCGACGAGCACGGCGCCGTGCACCGGTCCGGGGGCGCTTGCGAGCCGACCTCGGTCCTCGGGCGAGATGAAGCGGCTGCGGTCGGCGTGCGAGAGAAGCACGTTGTCGTACTCGGGCAGGAAGCGCGGCGGGGCAGGCGTGCTCGGGGTCCGGGCGGGGCGCATCGGGGAGGTCGAAGAGCTCGCGGCCGCGCTCGTCCCGGAACGTGCGCAGGCGAGGCCTGAGCCGCTCGACCACCGCGCGCAGGCCGGTCAGGCGCGACCAGGTCGTCACATCGGCGACGCTCGCAGGCCCGAAGGCGCCGAGGTAGCGGAGCACGACGTCGTCGAGCGAGGGACGGGTCGCGAGCGGACGGCCCAGCCACGACTCGGCAGTGGTCGAGCTGACCTGTGCGGTCTTGCCCCACATTCCGCGAGGCGGCACCTGGACGAGAGCCAGCTTGCAGCGGCACGCGTAGGCGAGCGCGGCCGCGTCCTGGTCGGGGAATCGCTCGGCCAGCGCGGCGCGCAGCTCGGGGCCGGTGTGCGGTCGCTCGGCGAGCAGAGACCGAGCGACGGCCAGGGCCGGATCGAGGTCGACGTCACGGAGCGCGGGCGCGAAGTCGCGGTGGCGGGCAAGCTCGGCGTCGAGCACCGGCTGCACGAGCGGGCGGAAAAGCAGGCAGTCGTCGGCGCTGACGAGGTGGATCGTCGCCCGCATGACGACTGTCCGGACGACCCGTCGCTCGAGCAGCAGCTCGGCGAGGCTCTCGGGACGGAACCGCTCGAGCCGCGACCAGAGTGCCGTGTACGGGTTCAGCGGAACCTGCGCCTGCAATCCGACGAGCTGCTCGACCGCGCTCAGGACCGGCAGGTCCGAGCGTCGCAGAAGCAGCTGGCGCTCGAGCGTCGCCCGGTTCAGCTCCCGGCGACTCAGTACGTCGGCGTTGCGCGCTCGGCTCAGGCGACCGCTTCGGGCACGAGCCTGCTGACCTCGACGACGACGTCGGCGGGAATGCCGAGACGCTTCGCTGCGGCGACGATCGGCTCGGCTGACGGCGCTTCGTAGAGGCAGTAGGAGCGGCGGCGATCGGCGCTCAGGAACGAGAAGAGCCAGCGGACGCCCTCGTCCGCGTTGACCTCTTCGATCACCTTGACGTCGTCTCCGGTCAGCTCGAGCTGCTCGGCGAACCCGCGCTCGATCAGAAAGAGCGGCACGGATCAGATGCTACCCGCCGCGATCAGCTTGCGACCAGGCCGCGGCGATACGCGTACGCGGTCGCCTCGGTCCGGTTCGCACAGCCGCTCTTGCGCAGGATGCTCCGGACGTGGTTCGCGGCCGTGTGCTCGCTGATCACGAGCTCAGCGCCGATCTCGCGGTTCGACAGGCCGCGCGCGACAAGCTGCAGGATCGCGACCTCGCGGGGCGAGAGCCCGTCCGGAAGCGCACGAGCCGGCTCCGAGCCGAGCCCCAGAAGCCGCGACGAGAGCGCGACGAGCCCGATCTCGTCGGCGAGACGAGCGGCCTCCGCGAGCAGCGGCGCGGCCCGCCCGCTCTCGCCGCGCGCCAGGAGCAGGCGCCCGTGCTCGTACGCCGTGTGCGCGACCCAGGTCCGTGCGGCCATCCGCCGGTTGAGCTCGAGGGCGTCGTCGAAATGCCTCTCTGCGAGCCCGGGCTCCCCGAGCGTCGCGGCGAGCATCCCCAGGTACCGATCGGCGGCGCCGTAGAAGGCGACACCGTGGCCGATCATGACGTTCGTGCCCGCGTGTGGCACCAGCTCCGGATAGACCATCGCCGCGGTCGACTCGTCGCCGAGCGCCGCGGCCGCATCGGTCAGGTAGGCGAGCGAGGCGAGCCACAGCGAAGGGCGGAAGGCGTCCAGACCGACACTGCGGATGCGGGTCAGCTCCGCACGTGCGTCGTCGACCATCCCGAGCTCGGCGAGGACGGCGGCCAGGCCCGGGCCCCAGGCGCCACCTCGATCGCCGTTCGCAAGCACCCGGACGACCGGAGCGAGCTCGGCAAGACGGCCCTGCTCACGGCGCAGGCCGAACATCTGGATTCCATAGACGCCCGACGCTTCCCTGCCCGTGAGGAGGCGGCTCCACTCGTGCGAGCGGAGCGCCGCCGCCTCGGCCTCCTCCAGACGACCGTCGGACAGCGCGATCGCCGAGCCGTAGTGCTCGGCGACGTGGAGGATGAACGGCTGCCGCGTCTGCTGCGCGAGCTCGAGTACGGCCGCCAGCTCGCGGCGGGCCTGCTCGAGGTCGCCGAGCGCGAGGAGTGCAGCAATCCGCCACTCCATCGCCTCCGCCTCGATCTCGATGTCGCCGATCTCCTCGGCGAGCTCACGCGCTTCGGTGAGCATCGCGAGGATCTCCTCGAGGGGAAGAGCCCCACGAGCCCAGTAGGCACGTATGAGCACGGTGGCGAGCCCCGGGCGGTCGCCGAGCCGGCGAGCCATGGCGATCGCCCGGTCGCGCACCTCGACGCCACGAACGCGATCGCCCTGGAAGTCGAGCGCCCTGGAGAGACCGCCGAGCAGTCGCACGCGAAGCGACGAGTCCTGCTCGGAGAGCGCCCCCGACGCCTCCTCGAGGAGCTCGAGCGCACCCTGATCGACCATCCCCGGTCGCCAGCATGTGTTCTCGAGGCCGATCGCAGCCCGGGCGAGCAGCTCGCCGTCGCCGAGCCGTCGCGCGATCTCCGCCGCGGCGCGAAACGACCCGAGCGAGCTCAGCGACTTCCCCGCCCGGTAACAGGCCGTGCCGAGGTCGAGCTCGATCGCCGCGCGGCGCCGCTCGTCGGCGACTCCCAGCTCGAGTGCAGCCTGGAGGCGCTCGGCCGCCTCGTCGAACGCGAGCGCGGCCATGGCGGCATCGGCGGCGAGAAGGTTGTAGTCGATCGCCCGGGCGGGTTCGCCGATCGGGGCGGCGGAGCTGAAGTGATGCGCGAGGTCGGCGAGCGAGCGACCCCTCGGCGCCGTATCCGCATCTTCGAGCGCCTCGCCGACCCGGAGGTGGAGCTCGGCGCGGCGCAGGCCCGTCAAACGGTCGTACAGCGCCCGGCGGACGAGCTCGTGCGTAAATCGATACGCGAGGCCCGGGCCGGTCACCTCCTCGACGATTCCGCTGCGAAGCGCATGCTCGAGCGCGGCGAGCAGCTCGCGCTCCTCGAGCGCCGCGGCCCGACGCACGATCTCGAAGTGGAACTCGGGCCCCACCACCGCGGCGATCTCGAGCAGGTCGCGCGTACGGGGATCGAGTCGTGCGAGCCGCTGGCTGACGACCTCGCGAACGCTCTCCGGTGTGGCGAGCTCGGCCAGCGGACGGGTCAGCCGGGCGGTGCCGTCCTCGACCGCCAGAGCACCGGTCTCGACGAGCGCCCGCCACAGCTCACAGACCAGGAACGCATTGCCGTCGGTCAGGTCCTCGATCTCGCGCGCCAGCGCCGGGACCTCGAGTCCCGGTGCGCCCGCCGCCCCACGCACGAAATCGGCGATCTCGTGCTCCGTCAGGCCGCCGAGGCGTAGCCGCACGACGTCGTCGGAGCGCCGCAGGTCTGCGAGCGCGTCCGCGAGCTCGGCCGGGACGTCCGCCTCGGTGTCGCGGAACGTCGCGACCAGGAGCATGCGGGCGTCCGTTGTCGCCCGCGCCAGATGGCGAACGAGGAGCAGAGTCGCCCCGTCCGCCCAGTGGCCGTCCTCGAGCATGAACAACACCGGCTGGCGGCGGCCCACGTTCGCCATGAGATCGCCGACGGCCGTGTGGAGCCGGTGCCGCTCGGTGTCGGCGTCCGCGGCGATCGGCGCCGGAAGCTCGCCGACGCGCTGCGGGAGATCGGGCAGGAGCCTCGTCAGCTCGCCGCCCGCAGTCCCGAGATCGGCGCGTAGCTCGTCGGGATCGCCAGACCGCACGAGCTGTCCGAGAGCCTCGACGAACGGCCGGTAGGGCGTGCGGACGACGGCGTCGCAGGCGCCGTACAGGACGAGCACCCCCTCGGCAGAGATCTCGTGCGCAAACTCGCGGACGAGCCTGCTCTTGCCGGATCCCGGCTCCCCGCCGACCAGGGCGATCCTTCGGCCTTCACCCCCGGCGAGCGGCATGAGCGCCCGGAGCGCGGCGAGCTCGCGCGAGCGTCCGACGAACGGAAACGACGGAAGCAGCCGGAGGGATGCAGGAAGCCGTGACTCCATGGGGGAGGCGATCTCGATAGTCAGATTTGACCATCTGGCGAACGGCTGCGCCAGCAGCCGCGGGGAAATTGGGTCAGACCCGGTCATGACAGGGCTACCTCGCGCTCCTACCCTTGGCACGTCGCCCGCTCCGTCGTGGGCGTAGTAGCAACGACAGGAGGGATCCGCATGAGCAGCACGACCATCCCGGCCGCCGAGGCGGCCAAGAAGGAGCTCGCACCCGGTTTTTCCGGATCGCTGATCGGCCCGGACGACCCGGACTACGAGGAGGCGCGCAGCGTCTACAACGCGATGATCGACCGCAGGCCGGCGCTGATCGCGCGTCCGACCGGCCCGGACGACGTCGCGAAGGCGATCGCCTTCGCGCGGGCGCACGACCTGCTCCTGGCCGTCCGCGGCGGGGGCCACAACGGCGCCGGGCTCGGGACGTGCGACGACGGCGTCGTCATCGACCTCTGCCTGCTGAAGGACGTCCGCGTCGACCCGGCTGCGCGCACCGTCCGGGTCGGCGGCGGCTGCACCTGGGGGGAAGTCGACCGCGCGACCGGGCGAGCACGGGCTCGCGACTCCGAGCGGCATCATCTCGACGACGGGTGTCGGCGGCCTCACGCTGGGTGGGGGGCTCGGGCACCTGACGCGCAAGTGCGGCCTCGCGATCGACAACCTGCTCGAGGCGGAGGTCGTGCTCGCGAGCGGCGAGCGCGTCCGCGCCGCCGCCGACGAGAACCCCGACCTGTACTGGGCGATCAGGGGCGGCGGCGGCAACTTCGGCGTCGTCACCTCCTTCCTCTTCCGGCTGCACGAGGTGCCGGCACGGTCGTCGCCGGCCCGACCTTCTGGCCCGTCGAGGCGAGCGCCGAGGTCCTCTCGGCCTACCGCGAGTTCCTGCCCGGCGCGCCGCGCGAGCTGAACGGCTTCTTCGCCTTCCACACCGTGCCGCCGGCGCCGCCGTTCCCGGAGGAGATCCACCTGCGCAAGGTCTGCGGCGTCGTCTGGTGCTACGTCGGCTCGGAGGAGGACGCCGCCAAGGCGATGGCGCCGCTGCTCGAGGCGGTGCCCGAGCCGCTCATGCACGGCGTCGGGCCGATGCCGCACGCGGCGCTGCAGGGCGCGTTCGACGGCCTCTACCCGCCCGGCGAGCAGTGGTACTGGCGCGCCGACTTCGTCAAGGAGATCCCCGACGAGGCGGTCGAGATCCACGCTCGCTTCGGCGCCGACCTGCCGACGATGAAGTCGACGATGCACATGTACCCGATCGACGGCGCCGCCCACGACCTCGGCTCGTCCGACACGGCCTGGAGCTACCGCGACGCGCCGCTGGGGCTCCGTCTTCGCCGGCGTCGACCCCGATCCGGCCAACGTTCGCCGCCATCCGCAAGTGGAGCATCGACTACTTCGAGGCGCTCCACCCGTACTCGGCCGGCGGCGCCTACGTGAACATGATGATGGACGAGGGCCAGGAGCGCGTCCGCGCGAGCTACCGCGACAACTACGACCGGCTCGCGCGCGGTCAAGGCGACCTACGACCCCGAGAACATCTTCCGCGTCAACCAGAACATCGAGCCCAAGGCAGCCTGAGGGTCACGGAGGGCAGAACAAGCGCGGGCGCGTTCACGAGCGCGGCCTCGAGCTCAGAGGCCGCGCTCGAACCGCGTTTCCTCCTCGGCGGTTCGCTCTGCCGTGGGAAAGGCCTCGAGCCGCTCGTCGGGAATCGGCAGGCCGCTCTCGATCGAGAGGCCGTACGAACCGGCTGCCAGTCGGGCCTCGGCACGCTCGACGGCCTCGAGCTCGCCGCGGAGCGTGTCCGCCAGGCTCTCGTCGAGCTCCTCCGCGTAGAGATCGCTCCCACCGTCGGCAGGCTCGTCCGCGGCGTTCAGCTCGCCGCTGTCCTCGTGCTGAAGACGGCGGAGCGCATGCTCGATCCGCTCGCGCTCACGCGCCAGGAGCTCATGCGCTCGTGCTGAATCCATTACGCGAGCCTATCGATCTTCTCGTAGCCGGCGCTAGGATCAGCCAGGCGATGGAGCGAGCAGTGCACGACCGCGGCGGCCGGCCGACCGACGAGCCGATCGACCGGAGCGAGCACGAGCTCGCCGACTGGGAGCTGCTGACCGACGGCCTCGTGGGCGCCCTCGGCCATGAGGGTGCGATGAGCGTCGACGAGCTCCGGCGCGGAATCGAGAGCATGCAGCCGGCCGAGTACGAGCGCGCGTCGTACTACGAGCGCTGGCTGTACTCCGTCGAGACGATCCTGACCGAGAAGGGCGTGCTCGCCCCCGGTGAGGTCGATGCGAGGCTCGGCCGGTGAGGTACCGCCCCGGCGAGACGGTGCGGGTCGCCGACCGGCCGCACGACGGCCATCACCGCACCCCCGCGTACCTGAAGGGCAAGACCGGGCACGTGGAGCGCCTGCACGGATCGTTCGCGAATCCCGAGACGCTGGCCTACGCCGGGAACGGGCTCCCGAAACAGGAGCTCTACCTCGTCGGCTTCGCCCAGGGCGACGTCTGGCCCGACTACCGCGGGGAGCCGGGCGACCGGATCTACGCCGACGTCTTCGAGCACTGGCTGGAGCATGCGGGATGAGCGACGGCCACGACCACGACCATCCTCACGACCCGATCACGGACGGCGGCGAGCCTGCGGCCGCCGCGCGGGCCAGGGCGCTCGAGGCGCTCCTCGTCGAGAAGGGCGTGATTCGCCGAGAGGACGTCCGCCGGAGGATCGACTGGCTCGTCTCCCGGTCGCCGGCCGACGGCGCACGGCTCGTCGCGCGCGCCTGGGTCGATCCCGCCTTCAGAGCACGCCTGCTCGCCGATGCGCGCGCGGCGGCCCTCGAGCTCGACCTCGACCCCGGGCCCGCGCCGGTCGTCGTCGCCGTCGAGAACACCCGGTCCGTGCACCACATGGTCGTCTGCACGCTCTGCTCCTGCTACCCGCGGGCCCTGCTCGGGCCGCCGCCGGCCTGGTACAAGAGCCTGCCCTACCGCTCGCGCGCCGTCTCCGACCCGCGCGGGGTGCTGGCGGAGTTCGGAGTCGAGCTCGACGACGAGACCGAGCTGCGCGTGCTCGACTCGACCGCGGACATCCGCTATCTCGTCGTCCCGCGCCGTCCGGTCGGGAGCGACGGACATGACCGAGGACGAGCTGGCCGCCCTCGTCACGCGCGACTCGATGATCGGCGTCGCCCAGCCGGTCGCACCGGCCCCGGCCTGAGGCACGGGCTCACGACGCAGTTGCCGGGCCCATGCCGTTTCTGAGCAGGTTGCCCCGGCCGGTCGGCCAGGGCAGCAGGTTCGCGCCCGACCCCGGAACGTGGAAGACGTCGATCCCGTGGTCGAACGTCGTCAGCACGATCTCGAGGCTCCCGTCGCCGTCGAGGTCGCCGATCGAGGGTGCGGCGGGAACCCCGATTCCGTTTCCGTCTTTGCCCTGGCGCGGAAGGCGGATGTCGTGGAGAAGCTTCCCGGACGCCGAGAGCACGACGAGCCGGCCGGCGCCCGGGGTCAGCGCGTAGGTGCCGAAGACCAGCTCGGGCCGTCCGTCGCGGTTGAGATCGGCAGCGACGACCTCCGAGGCGAACGTCTTCGGCGCACCCCTGGCGTAGTCGAAGCGCCACAGCCGCCTGCCGGCCGGGCTGACCGCGTAGACGAACCCGTCCGGCACCGAGGCGACGATCTCGGGCCGGCCGTCACCGACGATGTCGACGACGGTCGGAGCGGGGATGCCGCTCGGCGGATACCAGTCCCCGTCGGGGCGCACGGCCGGCTTGCCGCTCAGCGGCGGCCGCTCGAAGCCCCGGTGCCTGCGCGCCGACCGGGACCCGTCGCCGTGCGCCCCGTCGAGCACCATGAACGCGTACGCCTGCGTCTCGTAGGGCTCCTTCAGCTCGACGTTCGGCAGCCCGATCACCTCGTTGCGCCCGTCGCGGTCGAGGTCGGCCACCGACGGCGGTGAGGCCGTCCACTGCAGCCACGGCGTCCTGCGCACGTCCGGCCAGTCGCCGACGTGGCGGTGGTAGTGCCTCGCCTCGACCGTCGGGCTCAGCCAGCGGATGAACTGCCCCCAGCCGAGGCGCCGGCCGGCGTACTCGCTCTGGCGGTTCGTGAACCAGGGCGAGGCGAGCACGGAGGTCCCGTCGTGGTTGAAGACGTTGATCTGGTGGTTGTCGAAGGTGACGACGATCTCGAGCTGCGGATCGTCGTCGAGGTTGCCGATGCCGACGTTCTCGCCGTAGGCGCCGTAGCCGTGGTTGCCGGCACCGTTGAAGTCGGCGTCGTTGCCCTCGCCGCGAAGCGTGTTGTACCGGGGCCACGCGTTCGGCGGCCCGCCCTTCGGCCGGTACAGGGAGCCCGACGCGTCGAAGACGAACACCTGCGACCCGGTCGACGACGTGTTCGTCGTCGTCACGACGACCTCGATGCGACCGTCCCCGTCGAGGTCGGCTGCCGCCATCCCCCGCGCCTCGGGGCACTGGCCCCCGCTGCACGTCGAGGCCGGCCAGCCGGGCTCGAGCTGCAGCTCGCCCCCGCGGAGCTCGTAGGCGGCCACGCGTTCCCTCGTTGCCGCCGACGACGATCTCCTTCGCGCCGTCGCCGTCGAGGTCGGCGACGACCCCGGGCGCGTAGACCCGCCCCTTCGTCGCCGTGCCCTTGCCGAGGAGCCGGCCCCGTGGCGTCGAAGACGAACGTCGAGTAGAAGGGCGCGACGATCTCGAGCCGGCCGTCGCCGTCCAGGTCGACGAGCCCGGGCGAGGCGAACCAGCCCGTCTCGCCGGTGGCGATCCTCCGCACGAAGCGCGGGTGCCGCGACCGTGGCCGTCGCACTGGCCGCGGCGCGGACGACACCTCCTCCGCCGCCCGTGCCGACCGTGGCAAACCCGCCGGCCGGCGCCACCACGATTGCGGCGAGCAGCGCGGCACAGGCTCCAACGCGCGTCCGGCTCGATCGCCGTCGCATGAGGCGAACCCTACCCCGAGCGCCCACACGGAGATGTCCCGTGTTGCTCCTCGCCGTTGCCGTGGCGAGATCGAGGAAGGGAGTTCGGTTACCCGTACCGTGGGTCGGGGGACTGCACCCCGCGTGACGCTGCCACCGGCAGCGACGCTTCCTCAGGTGAGCGATGAGTTCCGCGCCGTCTCGGCGTCTGACGTTAGAGCAGAATGGAACGGATCGAGGAGGAACTGTGACCGCTGACAACCGGACCCGCTGGCTGGCGCTCTACGTCCTGTGCCTGGGCGATCTGATGATCGTCCTCGACGGGACGATCGTGAACGTCGCGCTCCCGTCGATCCGGGACGACCTCGGGTTCTCCCAGACGTCGCTGGCCTGGGTCGTGAACGCCTACCTGCTGACGTTCGGCGGGTTCCTGCTCCTCGGCGGCCGGCTCGGCGACCTCTTCGGGCAGCGACGGATGTTCCTCGTCGGGATCGGGCTCTTCACCGTCGCCTCGCTGGCCTGCGGTCTCGCCGAGTCGCAGGGGTTCCTCGTCGGCGCACGGGCGGTACAGGGCGTCGGCGGTGCGCTCGTCTCGGCGGTCGCGCTCTCGCTGACCATGACCCTCTTCACCGAGCCGGCCGACCGGGCGAAGGCGATGGGCATCTTCGGCTTCGTCCTCTCGGGCGGTGGCGTCGCCGGCGTGCTGCTCGGCGGCGTGCTCACCGATCTGCTCAGCTGGCACTGGATCTTCCTCGTCAATATTCCGGTCGGCATCGCCGTCTTCGCCCTCTCGCTGCGGCTCCTGCCGTCGACCCCCGGCACGGCGACCGGGCGTATCGACCTCGCCGGCGCGCTCACCATCACCGGGTCGCTCATGCTCGCGGTGTACGCGATCGTGAACGGAAACGAGCAGGGCTGGTCGTCCGGGCAAACGATCGGGTTGCTCGCAGCGTCGGCAGTGCTCCTCGGGGCCTTCCTGGTGATCGAGTCGCGCGTTGCTTCGCCGCTCGTGCCGCTCGGCCTGTTTCGAAACCGCAACGTCGCGGCCGCCAACGTCGTCGGCGTCCTCATGGCCGCCGGCATGTTCGCCTGGTTCTTCTTCTCCGCCCTCTACCTGCAGCAGGTTCTCGGCTACACACCGCTCGAGGTCGGGCTCGCGTATCTCCCGTCGATGGTGCTCTGGGGAGGCTCGTCGCTCCTGCTCTCCGACCGGCTCGTGATGCGGTTCGGGATCAGGCCGCCGCTCGTTGCCGGTCTCGCACTGATGACCCTCGGGCTCGTCCTGTTCGCCAGGACGCCCGTCGACGGGAACGTGCTCATCGACGTTCTCCCGGGCACGATCGCGATGGGCCTCGGCGCGGGCATCGCGTTCAACCCGGTGCTGCTCGCGGCCATGAGCGGCGTCGCGCCGACCGAGGCCGGTCTCGCTTCCGGGGTCGTCAACACGGCCTTCATGATGGGCGGCGCCGTCGGGCTCGCGATCCTCGCCGCCCTGGCGGCGTCCCGCACCGACAAGCTGCTCGCGTCAGGTGATGGCGAGCTGGCGGCCCTGAACGGCGGCTACCACCTCGCCTTCCTCGTCGGCGCGATGTTCGCAGCCGCAGCGGCCGTGCTCGGGGCCGTGCTCCTCCGATCGGCGTCGCCGGCCCACGCGCACGGGGGCGAGATCCGAGCCCCGGCCGCCGCCGAGGCCGAGTAGAAGCGGCGCCGCCCGTGCTGACACGTCTCCGATGCGAGGGCGAATCACCGGGAGCGATGGTCGTCCCGGCGGCCCGTGCTGAGGACGCCTCTCAGCGCAGCGACACAGCGACCTGCTCGAGGAGGTCCATCGCGTCCTGCATGCCGTCCTCCATCCCCGAGTTGATGTGCGCGTCGCGGCCTTCCCTGGTTGGGTGCTCCACGAGAACCGTGAGCGTCGTTCTGCCGTCCACCTCCGTGAGCGTGAGGGTGTCCAGCGCTGCGTGCTCCTCGGCGTCGGGGATGGCCTCGTAGACCTCGGTCGAGACGATCCGCTCGTTCGGGACGAGCTCGCGGTACTCGCCGTGGAAGCCGACTTCGAGCCCGCTGTCGGTCACCATCACGTAGCGCCAGGTGCCGCCGACCCGCAGATCGATCTCGGCGATCGTCACCTCGCCGCGGTTGGCGTGCCACCAGCGCTTGACCAGCTCGGGCGTGGTCCATGCCTTGTACACGAGGTGCCTTGGGGCGTCGAACTCTCGCGTGATCAGGATCTGCTGATCCGTGGGGAGCGTCACCGTCGCCGTCCCGCTACTCGTCATTGCCACCAGCTCCTTCCTCTCTCTGTTTGAGGTCCTCCAGCACGACATCCATCAGGTCGAACCGCTCCGACCACGAGCGCTCGTAGCTCTTGACCCAGTCGTGGATGGGCTTGAGCGCGTGGCCGTTCAGGCGATACAGCCGCTGCCGTCCTTCGTCACGCACGTCGACCGCGCCCACCTCCCGGAGCACGCGCAGGTGCTTGGACACCTGCGGCTGGGCCAGCCCGAGCGCATGAACGAGGTCGTTCACCGGACGCTCTCCGCCCGCGAGGGCGTCCAGGATCTGCCGCCGTCGGGGCTCGGCCACCGCGTTGAACGCATCCGCCGTGGTCGCCGCTCGTGCCATGAGCGAGATTATATACCTATATCGGCATATCTCAATCGGGAAGCAACGGCATCGAGAGTCCCCGCTCGCGCCCCAGGAGCACGGCTCGAGTGACGGCCGCCCCGCCGAACCGCTCCCGGATCTCGTCGAGCGCCGCGTCGAGCGCCCCGTCGCTTCGCCGGTCGAGCGGCAGGGCGAGCTGAACGAAGCGATCGTCCTCGAGATTGGTGACCGCCACCCCCACGAGCGTGAGGCCCCGACACTCGATCGCCGGCAGCGCCGCTGCCAGCAGCCATCTGGCCGCGGCCAGGATCGCGTCTGTCCGGGCGGTCGCCTGCGGCAGCGTGTGGGAGCGCGTCGCCCGGGAGTAGTCGGCGAAGCGCAGCCGAAGCACGACGGTGCGCCCAACCCGTCCCGCGACACGCAGCCGGCGGGTGATGCGATCGACGAGCCCGACGGCGACGGCGTCGATCGCCTCGAACGATCTCGGCGTGCGACCCAGCGCCCGCTGGGAGCCGATCGAGCCGCGGCGCCGCCCGACGCGCACCGGCCGGGGATCGCGATTGTGTGCGAGCGCGTGGAGCTGGCGGCCCGCGCCCCGACCGAGCATCCACACCAGCGCCTCCTCGGGGAGCGCGGCGACGTCGCCCACGGTCCTGATCCCGCGCGGGCGGAGCTTGTCGGCGGTCACCCGTCCAACGCCCCACAGCCGCTCCACCGGAAGCGGATGGAGAAACGACAGCTCGCCGTCGGGCGGCACGACGAGCAGGCCGTCGGGCTTGGCCACGCCGCTCGCCACCTTGGCGAGGAACTTCGTGCGCGCAACGCCGACCGTGACCGGCAGGCCGACCTCGTCGCCGACCCGACGCCGTAGACGCGCGGCGATCTCGGGGGGCGTTCCCGAGATCCGCTCGAGCCCGCGGACGTCGAGGAAGGCCTCGTCGATCGACAGACCCTCGACGAGCGGCGACATGTCCTCGAAGACGCGGAACACCGCCTTGCTCGCCTCCGCGTACGCCGCCATGCGAGGCTCGACCACGACCGCCCGCGGACAGAGGCGCCGCGCCTGCCGGCCGCTCATGGCCGTCCGGACCCCGCAGGCCTTCGCCTCGTAGCTGGCCGCAAGGACGACGCCGCCGCCCACGATCACGGGACGGCCGCGTAAGCGTGGGTCGTCCCGCTGCTCGACCGCCGCGAAGAACGCGTCAACGTCAGCATGGAGAATCGTTCCCTCACGGGACACGAACGTATGTTCTCATACCGGCCATCCCGGCTGCCAGCGATGTCGAGGTACCTGCGCTGAGCCTCGCCGCCTACCGAGCGAGGTCGTCTCCTAGCCTCGGCCTTCCGTGCCGGTTCGACGACCAGCTCATCGGTCATCGGTTCCCCGCTCGCGGTCATTGAGGGCGATCGACGTCGCGCCCGTCCGCAAACTCCGGACTCATCGACTAAAAGATTCCCTCATCCTGGGCGTCAGAGAGATGTGATCCTTGCCTCTCTAACATTGGTCAGCATCCAAGATTGGATGGCTTACCGTGCTAGCCAAACTTAATATGCTAAGTTTGGTTATGCATGATGGCTACCAAGCTTAGAGCAGACTCAAATCGAGGCCGTCTGGTCGAGCGCCACTGGGACGCGCGCCCGGGCGCCCTCGGCGGCCGCGACGCGAGGCGTGGCTTCACCTATCGCGCCTACGTGCCGGCTGCGATCGCCGAGGAGGACTTCCTGCTCGGCTCGCACATCGCCGCCGCCGCCGCCAACGCCGAGCAAGCCTGCCGGCAGTTGAACGACGACCCTCCCGCCCTCGCCAACGTCGAAGCACTGGCGCGCCAGCTCCTACGCGCGGAATCGGTGGCGTCGTCGCGGATCGAGGGCCTCGTGCTCTCGCACCGAAGACTTGCGAAGGCGGCATTCTCCGCGGACGGCCGCGACCTGACCGCCCAGGGGGTGCTCGCCAACATCGCCGCGCTGGAACGCGCCGTCGCGCTCGCGAGCGAGGCCGAGGAGTTTACGCCCGCGGATCTGCTCGAGGTCCACCGCCTCCTCTTCGCGGGCACGCGCGACGAGCACTTGGGCGGAATCGTCCGCGATGACCAGAACTGGATCGGCGGCGCGGCATCGAGCCCGCGCAACGCGGAGTTCATCCCCCCGCTACCCGAGCTCGTCCCCGAGCTGCTCGACGACCTATGCGCGTTCTCCAGTCGCGAGGATGTTCCCGCCGTTATTCAGGCTGCGATCGCGCATGCCCAGTTCGAGACCATCCATCCCTTTCACGACGGCAACGGACGCGTCGGCAGAGCCTTGATCCTGAGCATCCTCCGCCGCCGCGGGCTCGCTCCCCGATACCTGCCCCCCGTAAGTCTTGCCCTTGCCGGAGAAGCCGACCGCTACGGCGCCGGCCTGACCAGCTGGCGCAACGGCGACGAGGAGGACTGGTACACCGTCTTCGTCGACGCTATGTACCGAGCATCGACCGAAGCACGGGCGTTTGCCGGCCATGTCGCCGAGTTACAAGCCCGCTGGGCAAGGCAAGCTGACAACCCGCGGCGCAACTCCGGCCCCTTGCGACTGATCGAGCTCTTGCCCTCGCAGCCGATCGTCAACGTCAAGACCGCCACGCAGCTGCTCGGAGGGACAGACGAGCGCGCCCGCCAGGCGATCCTTCGCCTCGAGCACGCCGGCGTCCTTCGGCAGACGGCCGTGGGACGACGTAACCGCGCCTGGGAGTGCGTCGGCCTGTTCGACCTCCTAGACCGCTTCGAGCGCGAGCTCGGGCCGGCGGCGAGGGCGCCTCGGCCGACGCACTGAGTGACCGGCCGCAGGCAAGCGATCAGGCCGTCGATGCGCACCGTAGGGCGCAAGAGCCTGCAATTACGCGACGGCGGCGGCGAATGACGTGTAGAGCTCGGCCGGCAAGCGCCGATGGAGCTTCCATACGAACGCGATCGGCCGGTCACCCTCATGGCTCACATATGAGAGGAGACCGAGGCACCAAAAAACTCGGTCGGTCGTGCGAAGTCGCGCGAACAGCACGACACTAGTCCCGGCCCCGCGCTGGCGGATGTACCTCTCCCCCGTTGCGCTATCGGACGCCGTCGCGGACTGGCTCTCCCAGTGGATCCACGCGGGGCTGATCGCGTAGTCGCGGTAGCGGGTGGTCGGCGAGAAGCCGCCGACGCTCTTGTCGAGCGTGAAGGCGAAGAGAATCGGTCCGCGATTGTGACTCCCACCAGACACCCACCCGTCTGCCACGTCGGCGGCTTTGCGCCCTCGCCGACACCGAACGCCGCGAGGATCTCCGCGCGCGTGTAGCGGAAGTGAAGTACGAGCGGCACGCCGGGCAGCCCGAGCGGGTAGTCGAGATATGACACGCGCTCACGAAGCAAGTCGAGCACCTCGATCAGTTCCGCGCGCACTTGCGGATGCGTCCAGACCTGGCGCCACCGCGTCGTCGAAGCTCGCCGACGCACTCAAGCCCGTGAGCGACGAGCATGCGGAGGAGTCTCTGCTCGCGCGGGCTCAAGGCGTCGAGCGATGACGGGCGGTCGCCGGCCGGAAGGCGCGCGTAGGCATCGAGCCGTTCGTCATCGTCGACGTGGAGCAGCCGACCGACCGCTCGCAGCAGGGCACTCTCAGCCGGCCCTGCCGGCGCCGCGGCGGTCACGAGTCGGAAGGCTTCTCGTCCCGCTGTCGTTCATCATCGGCCACTGCCCAGCAAGGCGACGCCACCGAGGCTGAGCCTCTGGCCGGGCACGGTCAGAGCAGGACCGCGAGGCCCTTCCAGAGGAAGAGCGCGCCGAACGCGAGCCCGACGACGATCTCGAGCATGCGCGAGTTCGTCAGCATCCACGCGGTCATCCGCCGCAGCAGCGGGCCTGCGCGCCCGGGTGCGGCGACGTAGACGAGCACCGGGCCGTAGTAGGGCAGGAGCATCAGCGCCAGACAGATGAGCGTCGCGACGATCGCCTGGGTCGTGGTCACATCCGCGATCACGATTTCCTTCAGCCCGCCGAGGTAGGCCGCGAGCGCGTCGATGTTGATGATTTGGACGAGGATCCCGGCGCCGGCCATGGTCGCGAGCTTGGCCGTCGCGATGCGAGCGGCACGCCAGGACGATCGCGGCCGCGATCATCATCCTGCTCGCCGCGTCCCTGCCGCGCGGTGGCATCGCCGAGCTCACGAGCCGGGGTCAGTCCAGAGCCGCTGATAGTGTCGCTGCGCGGGGCGGAGCGACGCCGACACAGGCGCAAGGCGACCGTCGGGCGCCCGCGCCGAGCGGTTCCAAGAGACCGCCGAGAGGCTGCCTCACGAAACCGTGACGAGTCCGTAGCGAAAGGTCACAATAGAAAAAGCCCCGTTTCCAGGGCTTTTTCTGTAGCAGGCCTGTAAGCCGGATTCTTCGGCCCACGAGTCGTCTGGCCGGCCGATTTGGCTTACACCATCCGGTTTCGCGTCGATCCGCGATCCCGCGGAAGGCCGCCAAACGCCGTGCTCGTGATGCACCGGTGATGCACGGCCTCCGTTGCCGTTGCCAGGAACGCCAGCGGCACCCCCTAACCCCCGACCGCGCAGCTCACGGTGCCAGCTGGATCACCCAAGTGGGCTGGCTCGGAAGTTCGCGCACGTATGGGCGGACGCGCGTCGGGGAAAGCGGGCGCGAGCTCGACGCCGGCGCCGGCGATCGCGTGTCGTCCAACGAGGCACGCGAAGCGTCTCCGCGCAGACGCCCGCTTTCACGCGAAAGCGAAGTCGTGACTGCCTCGAAGCGACAGCGTCGCCAGCGCGGCGATCAATCGCTTCTGTTCCAAGATCGCGCCGTCTCGAGCTCGCGGAGCTCCGCCTCCAGCATGGCGAGCCCCTCCGGCGAGATGTGGCGTGCGGCGTCGTTGGCCATGGCTCAGCGGTTGTGGTTGACGACCTCGACGTTGTGCCCGTCGGGGTCCAGGACGAAGGCGCCGTAGTAGCCCGGGTGGTAGACGGCGCGCTCGCCGGGACCCCCGTGGTCCTCGTAGCCCGCGGCGAGCGCGGCGGCGTGGAACGAGCGCACGGTCACGTCGTCCTGCGCCGAGAAGGCGACGTGGACGTGCTCCGTAAACGGCCGCTCGTCGTCGATGAGCGAGAAGCTGTGGTCGGCGCCCTTGAGCTGCACGTGGTCCGGCTCGTCCACGCCCAGCTCCAGCCCGGCGTACGGGGCGATCGTCGTGTAGAAGCGCTTGGACGTGGCGAGGTCACGGACGCGGATCCAGAGGTGGTCGACGCGGCCGTCGGGCACCGGCTCGTCGCGTTCCGTGTGCACCGCCTCCGCGCTGTTGCCGTCCGGGTCGAGCAGGAACCCGCCGTAGTACGTCGGGCCCGTAGACCGTGCGCCGCCCCGGCGCGCCGTCGTCGCGGTACCCCGCGTCGATCCCGGCCTGCCAGAACGCGTCCACGGCCTCACGAGACGGCGCGCGGAAGCCGACGTGCAGCCCGCGGGTCACGGGGTGCTCGCGGTCCGTTGGCCCGATGTCCCAGTCGTCCCACTCGACGAGCTCGGCGTCCGCGTGGCTGGGCTCGACGCCGAGCACGGAAAGCACGGTGCGGTAGAAGCGCTCCGACGCGGCGAGATCCGAGACGGCGATCGCGACGTGGTCGAACACTTCGTCGAGGCTATCGCTTCTGCCTCATTGCGACAGCGACGATGCTCGGCCCGCTCCCATATGGGTGCACTGGCACGACGCCGGCGCGCGCCAGCTCCCGATGTGCGTTAGGGGATCGCCGTATGGCACGCTGCGCTCGATGCCGCTGGTGGCGGAGTGGCGATGACTTCGCGACTCGGGTGGGGTCTAGAGCACATGAGCACAGACACGTTCTGCAGCAGGCGTCCATCCTGCGCGCCCGCCCGAAGGCGGCGCGTAGTTGATCTGGGTGGTCCTCCAGCCGCCCGCCGGTGCGACGATCTGAAGCCATGCTGATCTACTCGATGAGCGTCTCGGTGGACGGCTTTATCGCCGACCGCGAGGGCGCGTTCGGGTGGTCGGTCCCCAGCGAGGAGCAGTTTCGTTTCCACATCGCGCAGACACGCGAGCTCGGCGGCTATCTGTGCGGCCGCAGGCTCTACGAGACGATGCTGGTGTGGGAGACGGATCCGTCGATGCGCGACAACGAGCTCGGGGCCGCGTTCGCCGACGTCTGGTGCGCGATCCCGAAGGTCGTCTTCAGCCACACGCTCGACAGCGTCCAGGGCAACGCCCGGCTCGCCGAGGCGTCATTGGCCGAGGAGGTCGCCGCGGCGCTCGACGCGACTGACAAGGACGTCGCGATCGGCGGCGCCGGCCTGGCCGCGCAGGCGATCGAGCTCGGCCTCGTCGACGAGCTGCGCATGTTCCGCAACCCGGTCGTCGTCGGTGGCGGCACGCCGTTCCTGCCACCCGTCACCGACGACATCGCGCTGGAGCTGATCGAGACCAGGACGTTCGGCTCGCGCGTGATCTACGAGCGCTACGGGCGCGCCCGCGATGAGTCGGAGTGACACCGCCGGCCTCTTCTGTTCGGCGGTTGCATAGGCAGAGCACGGGCGCTCTGACCAGCCGCGCCGCGTTCCCCCTCACGGCCCCCACTTTCGCAATCGCCTGGAGGCCACAGCGAGACGGCGGCGGCGCGACTGCTGCATTCCGTGCGGCGGGGCATCGCTACCGAACGATGCTCCTTCTCGTCCGACGTGGAAGTCCACCTACCCGGCGCTAGTCAGCCCACCAGTCGCGCTGGCCCTCGACGTCTTCGCGCGGAGCGTCGCCGAGATTGGGCGCGCCGATGACGATGATCTCGAGTCCCCCGGGCCCGGCCTCGTAGCCTCGCCAGGTACCGGGCGGGACGCGCACCGCGTCCCACTCCTTGAGCTCGACGATCTCGTCGTCGAGCTTCATCCGCCCGCTCCCGCGCAGGACCACGTACACCTCCTCCTGCTTCTTGTGCGTGTGGCCGTACGGAAAGCGATAGCCGGGCGGGACGCGCTGGTAGCCCAGGCCGGATTGCTCGAGCTCGAGCGCCTCGGTCGCCAAGCGGAATTCAAGGTCCGGCGCGCCATCGAACCTGGATCCGACGTCCTCCAGGTCCTCCTTGAGGTTCCTGAGCGTGAACGGCACGGTCGCAATCGTATGGTGCCCTTGCAGGGGTCGCCGATCTGATGCGTCAAGAGCCGCGGTGCCAGGTTCCTTCCAGGCGGCGCTCCGGGGTCAGACAGCGGGTTCTGCTTTCCATGCGAGGGGGCGGTCCCGGCTCGAGTGCTGCTTCGCGCGAGTTGCAGGAGCGCCTCGCGTCGCGTCCCAACAACCCACCCCGTGCGACGAGCTCCATACGGACGTCACGCTCGTTCGGACGGTTGCTCTGCTGGGTCAGCTTCCTCAGTAAGCAGACGACTGTCAGTTCCGCCGCGATGGGCGAAGTCGCCGCGACGGACTCCGCATGGACAAAGGGATCGCGGTCATGCCACGATCCGAATGGCGGGCCTCACCGGGAAGCGCGTGATGCACCCGGTGATGCATGGCCGATCGGCCATCAAATAGGAAAACCCTGCAAATCGCAGGGCTTTCCCGTAGCAGGCCTCTAAGCCGGATTCTGTCGAGGGTGACCATCCATCTAGGCTCCCGGTTCCCCGGGAGCTCGAGCGGCGTACCCGGCTCCTCGGCGGGTCACCTGGTAGCGGAGCCTGTTCGCCTTGCACCGGACGGGGTTTGGCTAGCCGCCGTGTCACCACGGCGCTGGTGGGCTCTTACCCCACCGTTTCACCCTTACCTCCAGCGTCTCCGGAGAGATGCTTCGCTGGTGGCGGTCTCCTTTCTGTTCCACTTTCCGTCGGCTTTCGCCGCCTGGGATTTCCCCAGCGTCCTGCCCTGCGGTGTCCGGACTTTCCTCGGACCGCCTCGACGGCGGGCCCGCGGCCACCCGGCCTGCCTTCCTAGTGTAGATCGTCACCCGTCTGGCTGGACGTTAGCCCGCGCCGAGACGGAGCTCGCCGCGCTGCTCGCCAGCCCGACGCTCCAGCCGCGAGCCGCACTCCGGACAGGTGATCCAGCCGTCCTCGTGCAGGACGAACTCGCCGCAGGCCGGGCACTCGAGGCTCGCCCCGCGCAGGAGCGCGAGCAGCTCCTGCTCGAGGGTGCGGTTGAGCGGCTCGACCACGCCCATCGCTACTCGCACCTCCGGAACAGGCCGACGACCTTGCCGAGCACCTGCACGTGGGCCGGATACAGCGGGTCGAGCGCGGCGTTCTCCGGCTGCAGGCGGATCTTTCCGTTCTCGCGGAAGAAGCGCTTGACCGTCGCCTCGTCTGCGGCCTCGTCGTCGCCGGCGAGCGCCACCACGATGTCGCCGTCGCGGGCGGTCTGCTGGCGATGGACGACGACGTAGTCGCCCTCGAGGATTCCCGCCTCGACCATCGAGTCGCCCTTCACGCGCAGGATGAACTCCTCCTCCCCACGCGAGAGCGGTCGCGGAACGGCCATGTACTCCTCGATGTTCTGCTCGGCGAGGAGCGGGCCGCCGGCGGCGATCTCGCCGACGAGGGGCAGGCGACGCACGTCGTCCTCGACCGCTGCGACTCGCGGCCGCCCCGACGCCCGCTCGCGCGCCGTGATCACGAGCGCCCGCGGCTTGGTCGGGTCTCGCCGGATCATCCCGGCGCGCTCGAGGTTGGCGAGATGGGCGTGGACGGTCGACGGCGACGCGAGCCCGACGGCCTCCCCGATCTCGCGCACGGTCGGCGGATACCCGTGCTCCTCGGCATACCGGACGATGTAGTCGTAGATCTCGCGCTGCCTGGTCGTGAGCATCTCGGCCCCCGTGGGTCGAACGTCTGTTCGCTCCACGGTAGCGCGGGTTCCGGACGACGTCAAGCTCTCGCGAGGCGCTAGACTTGGCGTCCCTCAGGCGCTGGTGGCGGAATTGGTAGACGCGCTAGGTTGAGGGCCTAGTGGCCGCATAGGCCGTGGAGGTTCAAGTCCTCTCCAGCGCATGCACGACGCTCCCGACCGCAGGGAGCGTTCTCGTTCTCGGGGCATGACAGGCACGGTCGTCATCGGAGCGGGACTCTCGGGCCTCGCGGCCGCCAACCGCCTCGCCCGGGCAGGCGGCGAGGTGGTCGTGCTCGAGGCCCGGCAACGGGTCGGCGGGCGCGCCTGGCGCGTGGAGGTCGCCGACGATGTCAGCTACGACGGGGGTTGCGAGGCAGTCGACGACGCGCACACGGCGCTACTCGAGCTGGCGGAGCGGCTGGGCGTCGCAACCGTGCGCGTCGACCGCTGGGCCAACGACAGGGTGCCACCGCTCGACGGGGACGACCTCGCGCTCTTCGAGGCGCTCGAGACCGAGGTCGCCGGGCTCGCCGCCCGCATCGACCCGAACCACCCGGAGGACCTCGACGGGGCGGCGGACGTCGACGCCCAGACGCTCGGCGGCTGGCTCGTCGCCCGCGGCGCCTCGCAGCGTCTCCTCGAGGTCGCCGAGACCTGGTACTCGGTCGCGTCGTCGTCGGTCCCGATCGAGCACACCTCCCTCCTCCACTACGCGAGCAAGGTCGCCGCGGGAGCGGCGACGCACGGCCTCGAGCTGCGCTTCGTCGGCGGCCCGAGCGCGGTTGCCGTGCGGCTGGCCGAGGAGCTCGGCGACCGCGTGCGCCTCGGGACGGAGGCCGCAGCGCTCGAGCAGGACGGCGGCGGGGTTCGCGTGCGCCTCGCCGACGGAAGCGCCGTCGAGGCCGGGCGGGCCGTCGTCGCGATCCCGCTGACGATGCAGCGCAGGCTCCGCTTCGACCCGCCGCTCCCGGCGTTCAGGGAGGAGGCGCTCGCGCAGGCACGCTACGGCGAGGTGATCAAGGCCGCGGCGCTCTTCGACGAGACGCCCGCGCTCCCGGACGATCAGGTGACGCCCGACGGCGTCGTCTACCGCTCCCACGACGACGAGCGGCTGCTCGTGCTGTTCGCCGGCGCGGCGGCCGCTCGGCGACCAGAACGGGTGCGTGCGCTCGCCGGCGGGAAGCCGCGTGCCTACCGGGCGGTCGACTGGTCGGAAGAGCCGTTCACCCGCGGCAGCTACCTCATCCTCGGGCCCGGGCAGCTTCTCTCCTGGGGGCGGCGCCTCGGCGAGCCGCATGGGCGGATCCACTTCGCGGGCGCCGAGGCCTCCCCGCTGCCCAGCTACATGAACGGCGCCGTCCTCGCCGGTGAGCGCGCGGCTGCCGAGATCCTCGAAGCCTCCTGAAGGGAGAGATCGTGCGCGCAGTGGTCATCGGTGGTACGGGACATACGGGGACGTACCTTGTTCCCCGCCTCGTCGAGGCCGGCTACGAGGTCGTCAACGTCTCGCGCGGTCTGAGCGAGCCCTACCTCCCGCACCCCGCCTGGAAGTCGGTGCGCCGGGTGACGCTCGACCGCGACGCCGCGGAGTCCGCCGGGACCTTCGGGACGGACATCGCCGAGCTCGAGCCGGACGTCGTCGTCGACATGGTCTGCTTCACGCCCGTGAGCGCCGGACAGATCGTCGAGGCGCTTCGAGGCTCGGTCCAGCACTTTCTCTCCTGCGGGACGGTGTGGGTGCACGGGCACCCGGTCGAGGTTCCGCTCACGGAGGAGATGCCGCGCAAGCCGCTGCCGAAGTACGACATTCCCGCCGACGCGCCCGTCGATCCCTACCTGTTCATGGACTACGGCGTCGACAAGGCCGCGATCGAGGCGTACCTCCTGCGCGAAGCGCGGCTGAACGGCTTTCCGGCGACCGTGCTCCATCCCGGGCACATCGTCGGGCCCGGGCACAACCCGGTGAACCCGCAGGGAAACAACAACCCGCAGGTGTTTCAGACGATCGCGCGCGGCGAGGAGCTCGTCCTGCCGAACGTCGGCATGGAGACGCTCCACCACGTGCACGCGGACGACGTGGCGCAGGCATTCATGGGAGCGATCGCCAACCGGAGCGTGAGCGTCGGCGAGTCGTTCCACGTCGTCTCGCCCGCCGCGGTGACGATGCGCGGCTACGCGGAGACCGTCGCCTCCTGGTTCGAGCGCGAGGCGAGGCTTCGCTTCCTGCCGTGGGACGAGTTCGCCGCCGCCGTGTCGGTCGGCGACGCGGCGATGACCTGGGATCACGTCGCGCACAGCGCCAACGGCTCGATCGCGAAGGCGGAGCGCCTGCTCGGGTACCGGCCTCGATACACGTCGTTCCAGGCGATCCGCGAGTCCGTCGACTGGCTCGTCGCGCACGGCGTCGTCGACGCCGGGTAGCGTGGAGCGACATGGAGCGCGTCGCCGTCGTCACGGGCGCCAACCGCGGCCTCGGCCTCGAGGTCGTCCGCCAGCTCGCCGGCCTCGGGCTGACACCGATCCTCGCCGCGCGCGATCTCACGAAGGCCGAGGCCGCGGCCGCCGGCCTCACGGGCATGTCCGTCGAGCCGCGACAGCTCGACGTCACCGACCAGGCGAGCGTCGACGCGCTCTTCGGCAGCCTCGAGCGCCTCGACGTCCTCGTCAACAACGCCGGCATCCTCGTCGACGAGGGCACCTACGGGCGCGACGCAGACCTCGACCTCGTCGAGCAGACGCTCGAGACGAACCTCTTCGGGGCCTGGCGCTGTGCACGCGCCGCGATCCCCCTCATGGAACGCGGCGGCTACGGGCGGATCGTCAACGTCTCGACGGGGATGGCTCAGCTCAGCGACATGGGCGCCGGCACGCCCGGCTACCGCGTCTCGAAGACGGCCCTCAACGCCCTGACCCGCATCCTCTCCTCGGAGCTTCGCGGAACCGGAATCCTCGTCAACTCCCTGTGCCCCGGCTGGGTCAGGACCGACATGGGCGGAGCGGGCGCCTCGCGTCCGGTCGAGCAGGGCGCGGACACGGCGGTGTGGCTCGCGACGCTGCCCGACGACGGCCCGACGGGCGGGTTCTTCCGGGATCGCAAGCCGATTCCCTGGTGAGATCGGCCTGGTACGCGTCACATCAGGTAGCGGCGAACCGTCGCCGCCAGGCCGGCGGCTCCTCGGCGCCCGCGTCGGTCCAGTACTCGGTCGCCCGCGCGATCAACCCTGCCTCGAGCTGATAGAAGCCCGAGCAGTGCGCGACACCGTCGGGCTCGGCGACCGCCACCTCGGCCGCGACCGCGTCGCCGTCCGCGACGATCCGCCGCACCTCGATCGACCACCCTTCGGGGTACGCGCGGTTGACGCCGACGACGTTCTCCCGGCTCTGGAAGCGCTCGCCCGTGTGCGGCCAGTCGACGACGACGTTCTCCGCGA
Organism: uncultured Actinomycetes bacterium; assembly: GCA_963712465.1. Taxonomy (GTDB): domain Bacteria; phylum Actinomycetota; class Thermoleophilia; order Gaiellales; family Gaiellaceae; genus CAVQHY01. The sequence continues at coordinate 118,268 of CAVQHY010000004.1, read as the reverse complement.
GAGTGGCGGCGGTCGCGTCCCAGTCGCGGGCCTCCATTGACTCCCAGTAGCGCCTGACGACCTCGGCCGAGCCCACTGAGAGGGAGCGTAACGCGCGTGTAGAGTCGGCCGCGTGCGGCGGCTTCTTGCGCTCGTGTCCTCCATCGTCATGGTCGAGACGATCTACTTCTCGGCGCTCTCGCCGATCCTGCCGAGCCTGACTGAGGAGTTCGGCCTCTCGAAGACGGGAGCCGGGGTCCTCGTCGCGTGCTACGCGATCGGCGGGCTGCTCTCCGCCGTGCCGGCGGCGTGGCTCACCACACGCCTGGGCGTGAAGCCGACGGTGCTGATCGGCCTGGCGATGCTCTCGCTCCTGAGCGTCGTGTTCGGCTACGCCGACTCGAGCTGGGTGGCCGACCTGGCGCGTCTCGGGCAGGGCTTCGGCGCCGGACTCGCCTGGACCGGCGGGCTGACGTGGCTCATCTCGGCCTCCCCCACCGACCGCCGCGGGGAGATGATCGGCGTCGCGATGGGAGCGGCGGTCTTCGGAGCGCTGCTCGGGCCGGTCCTCGGAGGGGTCGCAGCGCTCGTTGGCCGGGGGCCGGCGTTCGCCGCCGTCGGGGCGTTCGGGATCGTGCTCGGCATCTGGGCAGCGGCGACACCGGCCTTCCCGCCGGCCGAGAGCCCTCCGCTCCGTGACCTCGTGACGACCGCCCGCGAGCCGCTCGTCGCGGCAGGCATGTGGTTTCTCGTCCTCCCCTCGCTCCTCCTCGGAGTGCTCGGCGTGCTCGGCCCGCTACGGCTCGACGAGCTCGGGGTGTCGGAGCTCGGGATCGGCATCGTCTTCCTGGTCTCCGCCGCGATCGAGGTCGTCTGGAGCCCCGTTCTCGGCCGCCTCTCCGATCGGCACGGCCGCCTGCCGCCGATCCGCTTCACGCTCGTCGCCGCGACCGGCTTCTGCCTCCTCCTGCCCTGGCCGGCAAACGAGTGGGTGCTCGCGGTGCTCGTCTGCCTCGGCGGCATCGCCTTCGCGACGTTCTTCGTCCCGGGCACGACGCTTCTCTCCGACGGCGCAGAAGCGGCCGGGATCGACCAGGCCTTCGGATTCGCACTTCTCAACGTCGGTTGGGCTCCCGGAGCCATCGTGGGAGCGGCGCTGGGCGCCGCGTTCGCCGACGCGCTCGGTGACGCCGCCACGTACCTGCTCCTCGCCGGGGTCTGCGCGCTCACGCTGCTGGCCGTCGAGCGCGGGCCTCTCTCCGTCCTCCGCCGGACCGTTCCGGCTGCGACGGCGGGGTCGGCCGCGGCGATGCAACGATGTGCGCCGTGACCGCGACCGCCGAGATCCTCGATCTCACCTCCGAGCAGCGCGAGATCCAGGCCGTCTGCCGCGAGTTCGCGCAGAAGGAGATCCGCCCGATCTCGCTCGCGGTGGACGAGGCCGACGTCGAGACCCCGTGGGAGATCTGGTACAAGGCCGCCTCGCTCGGACTGACCTCCTACATGCTCCCGGAGGAGTACGGCGGCGGCGGCATGACCGACCATCTGACCCAGTGCCTCGTCCAGGAGGAGCTCTCCTGGGGCTGCTCCGGGATCGGCAACCTGATCACGTCGGGCGGGTTCTTCGCCAAGCCGATCCTCGAGCTCGGAACGGAGGAGCAGAAGCGGCGCTGGATCGAGCCGATTGCCGGGGAACGGCCGCCGCTGACGGCGCTCGCAACGACCGAGCCCGGGTCGGGATCGGACGCGGCGTCGATGACGACGACCGCGACCCGGGCCGACGGCGGCTACGTCCTCCGCGGCCAGAAGAGCTGGATCTCGAACGGCGGCGTCGGCGAGCTCTACGTGGTCTTCGCCACGGTCGCGCCCGGGACGAGGTCGAAGGGCGTCACGGCGTTCGTCATCGAGAAGGGCGACGCGGGCCTCTCCTTCGGCGCGCCGATGAGGAAGATGGGCCAGCGGGCGATCGTCAACGCCGAGATGTTCCTCGAGGAGTGCTTCGTCGCGGACGACCGCCGGCTCGGCGACGAAGGACAGGGGTTCTACGGGCTGATGCACACGTTCGACGCCTCACGCGTGACGCTGGGGGCAAGCGCGGTCGGGCTCGCCCGCGCCGCGCTCGAGTACGCGGTCGGCTACGCGAAGGAGCGGGTGCAGTTCGGCAAGCCGATCGCCGAGCACCAGGCGGTCGCCTTCCGGCTCGCGGACATGGCCGTCCGGGTCGACGCCGCGCGGCTCCTCGTCTGGCGTGCCGCCCGAAAGCTCGACGCGGGCGAGGCCGCGCCCCTGGAGGCGGCGATGGCGAAGCTCGCGGCCTCCGAGACGGCGATGTGGTGCACCTGGGCGGCCGTCCAGACCCTCGGCGGCTGGGGCTACTCGCGCGAGTACCCCGTCGAGAAGTGGATGCGCGACGCGAAGCTCGAGGAGATCGAGGAAGGCACGTCCGACATCCAGCGCCTGATCATCTCCCGAAAGCTCCTGGCCGGGTGAACGACGTGGCCTCGGCACCGCCGCGGCGGGATCTGACGCCGCTGTTCGATCCACGCTCGGTGGCGGTGCTCGGCGCCTCCAACGACCCGCAGAAATGGGGCCACTGGCTCTCGAAGGGGGCGCTCCGGGGCGCGCATCGCAGGGACGTCTATCTCGTCAACCGCAACGGCGCCGAGATCCACGGCCGGCAGTCGTACCGCTCCCTGGCCGAACTTCCCGGGCCCGCGGAGTGCGTCGCCGTCGCGGTTCCTGCGGCCGGGTTCGAGCAGGCGGTCGAGGACTCGCTGACCCAAGGAGCGCGCGCGATCGTCGGTATCAGCGCAGGGCTCGGCGAGCTCGGCCCCGAGGGAAAGGCTCGCGAGGACGCGGCCGCTAGGCGCGTGCGCGAGGCGGGCGCCGTCCTCCTCGGCCCGAACTGCCTTGGCGTATTCGACGCGGGCGCCGAGCTCGACCTCGGCTGGACCGAGCTTCCGGCGGGGCCGATCGGGTTCGTCTCGCAGAGCGGCAACCTCGCCCTGGAGCTCGCCCTGCTCGCCGCCGACTACGGCCTCGGCTTCTCGCGGTTCGCGTCACTGGGCAACCAGGCCGACCTCGAGGCCGCCGAGCTCCTGACGGCGCTCGCCGAGCACGAGCCGACCCGCGTGATTGCCCTTTACTGCGAGGACTTCCGCGACGGGCGCGCCTTCGCCTCGGCGGCCGCCCGGGCCGTGGCGGCCGGCAAGCCGGTGGTGCTCCTGGCCGCGGGTGCGAGCGAGGCGAGCGCCGACGCTGCGCGCTCGCACACGGGCGCGCTCGCCAGCGACCTCGCTGCGGTAGAAGCCGCGTGCCGGGCCGCCGGGATGATCCGAGTCACGACGCCCCGCGAGCTCATCGACACAGCGCAAGCGCTTCTGAGCCCTTCGCTCCCGCGCGGCCCACGTGTTGCCGTGGTCGGGGACGGGGGCGGGCATGGCGTCGTCGCCGCCGACGTGGCTGTCGTGTCTGGGTTGGAGCTGCCGGAACTCTCCCTCGGCATCCGCGAACGCCTCGCCGCGGTCGTACCCGAAACCGCTTCGACCAGGAATCCCGTGGACTTCGCGGGCGGCGGCGAGGACAACCGCGCGATGTTCGAGCACGCGATCAGGATCGTCCTCGAGTCGGGCGAAGTGGACGCTGCGCTCCTGACCGGGTACTTCGGCGGGTACAGCCAGATCTCCGACGCGTTCCGCGTGGAGGAGGTCGACGTCGCCCGCGGGATGGCCCGTGCCGCGGCCGCGGCGGGCCGGCCGCTCGTCGTCCATTCCATGTACCCGTCGTCGCCCTCGATCGCCGCGCTGCGCGAGGGCGGCGTACCGGCGTACCGCGAGATCGAGGCCGCCGCCGCCGCCCTGGTTCGCCTCGCGCGGGCGGCCGCGAGTCGTCCATCCGGGGTTCCCGTCCTGCCCGGGCCTGCGGCTCCGCTCGAGGGCGCAACAGGTTACTTCGAGGCACGCTCGTTGATCGCCTCCGCAGGGGTGCCCTTCGCCGCGGCGCGCCCCGTCCAGACGCTCGAGGAGGCGCAGGCAGCCGCGGAGGAGCTTGGCTACCCCGTCGTGCTCAAGGCGCTCGGCCTGCTCCACAAGTCGGACGCAGGGGGAGTCGTGCTCGGGATTGGTAGTGGGGAGGAGCTCTCTGCATCGTTCTCCGATCTGGCAACTCGACTCTCTGCGGAAGCGTACTCGGTCGAGCGGATGGCGTCGGTCTCGAACGGTGTCGAGCTGATCGCCGGCTGTCGGCGGGATCCGAGATTCGGCCCGATCGTCCTGGTCGGCCTCGGCGGGCTTTACGCCGAGCTCCTCGAGGACGTCGCGGTGGCGCTCGCCCCGGCCGAGCCGGACGAGCTCGAGGAGCTCCTGCGGTCGCTCCGCGGCGCCCAGCTTCTGCTCGGAGCACGCGGGCGCCCACCGCTCGATGTGAGGGCAGCAGCGGAGGCGGCCGCCGCGCTCTCACGCCTCGCCGCCGAGCATCCGGAGATCGCCGAGATCGAGGTCAACCCACTGCTCGTGACGGCCGACGGGGTGCTCGGGCTGGACGCCCGTATCGTCCCGGCCGAGGGAGGCGAAGAGGATGCTGGCTGAGGGCACGTTCGAAGGCAAGGTGGCGATTGTCACGGGTGGTGGGTCGGGGATGGGGCGGGCGATGGCGCTCGAGTTCGCGCGTCTCGGCGCCGCAGTTGTCGTCGCCGGCCGACGGCCGGAGCCGCTCGCCGAGACGGTCTCGCTCGTCGAGTCGGCGGGGGGCCGGGCTCTCGCGCAATCGACCGACGTGCGCGATCCCGACCAGGTCGACGCTCTCGTCGGCGCGGCCGTGGAGACTTTCGGCCGTCTCGACGCCCTGGTGAACGACGCAGCGGGGAACTTCGTCGTCCGCGCCGAGGATCTCTCCCCCAACGGCTGGCGGGCGGTGGTCGGGATCGTTCTCGACGGCGGCTTCCTCTGCGCGCGGGCGGCCGGCCGCAGGATGATCGAGCAGGGAGACGGCGGCGCGATCCTGAGCGTGCTCGCGAGCTACGCCTGGACTGGTGGCCCGGGAACGATCCATTCCGCCTCGGCGAAGGCGGGCCTGCTCGCGATGACGCGGACGCTCGCCGTCGAATGGGGCGGTCACGGCATCCGGGTCAACTGCATCACCCCCGGGCCGACCGATACGGAGGGCGCCGGCGCCGCGCTCTGGCCGACGCGGGAAGTGCGCGACCGGATCACGGCGACCATCCCGCTGGGCCGCTTCGCCACGGTCGAGGAGGTCTCCTGGTGGACGACCGCGCTCTGCTCGCCGTACGCCGGGTACATCACCGGCGAGAACCTCGTCATCGACGGCGGCCACTGGCTCGAGCAGGAGGGCTACATGGGGGCGCTCGGACAGGACTAGGGTCGGCCCGGCGCGCCAGATTTCCTTGCGTCCGTTCGGGACACGTCCCGGGGACAGGTCATGGGACATGTCCCAACAGCGTCGAGGCCGAGTGGGCACCCGGCCCACGCAAGATCCCCGTCGTCCGCCCCGGACACGTCCCGGGGACAGGCCCCTTGCCCTGGGACTTGGCCCGGGCAGCCGCCGAGGTTGGCTTCCCGGATGAGCCGGAGCCTCTAGCTCAGATAGGGCTCGATCCCTCGCTTCGCGAGGCCCCTCGCGATGATCAGGCGCTGGATCTCGCTCGTCCCCTCCCAGATCCGGTCGACACGCACCTCGCGGTAGAAGCGTGCGACCGGGTTCTCGATCATGTAGCCGCGGCCGCCGAAAACCTGCAGCGCACGATCCACCACGCGCCCGGCCATCTCGGAGGCGTAGAGCTTCGCCATCGCGACCTTGCCGTGGACGACGCGGCGATCCTCGAGCGCGTCGAAGGCGTGAGCCGCGTGGAAGGTGAGCAGGCGCGCGGCGAGCAGCTCGGTCGCCGAGTCGGCGAGCTGGAACGAGACCCCCTGGTGGTCGGCGATCGGCGAGCCGAAAGCGACACGCTCGAGCGCAAACTCGCGCGCGAGCTCGAGCGAGCGGGCCGCGGCGCCGCAGCAGCGCGCCGCGATGAAGAGGCGCTCGACGAGGAACCACTCCTTGGCGCCCTCGTTCCCGCCCGCCGGAACCCGGTTCGCCTCGGGGACGCGGCAGTCGCGCAGGACAAGCTCCGGATGGTGGTCGAGGTACGGGTCGTGCAGAAATCCGGGCACGCGCTTGAGCTCGAGCCCGGGCGTTCCCGGCTCGACGAAGAAGAGCGTCTGCTCGCCCTCGGCAACGGCGAGGACGAGGTAGAAGCCCGGGTCGCCCTCACTCGTCACGAACCACTTCTCGCCGTTCAGCACCCACTCGCCGCCGTCGCGGACGGCGGTCGCGGCGAGCGCGCTCACATCCGAGCCGGCCCCGGGCTCGGTCACCGCCCAGGCCTCACGGTGATCCCCGCGGACGATCGGCGCGACAAACCGTTCTCGCTGCTCGGCGGTGACGATCTCCCAGAGCTCCGCCGGACCGCGGTCGACGACCGTGAAGCCGAGACCGTTGGTCGCGCGGCCCGACTCCTCTTCGATCGCCACCTGGCCGACCATCGACAGCCCCTGGCCGCCGGCCTCCGGAGGCATGTTGAGTTGCGAGAAGCCGGCCCCCCTCGCCTTCCTTCGGATCGCGTCGATCTCGTCGAAGTCGATCGAGCCGCGCTCCGCGATCCGCGCCTCGATGGGGTAGACCTCCTCCTCGACGAAGCGGCGGACACGGGCCTTCAGCTCGGCGATCTCGGCGGGGAGCTCGGGAACGATCACGCGGGTACCTCCTGGCAGAAGCGGAGCGCGGCGACGGCAAGCGCCTGCGCGCAATGGACGAGGTCGTCGACGAGAACGTACTCGTCGATGCTGTGGGCGAGCTTCGCGCCGTCAGCACCCCAGCCGCCGGGCCCGAACGCGATCGACGGCGTGCCCGCACGCTGGGTGAACGTGGCGCCGTCGTACCACGAATCGAGGCCGGCGAGACCGCCCGGGCGTCCGACGTCGGCTCCGGCCGAGAGGGCCGCCGCCACGATCGGCTCGTCCTCGGGGATCTCCATCGGCTCGACACCGCTCGGCCACCATTCGATCGTAGGCGGGTGCTCAGCGAGCCAGGGATCGGTGGCGGCGGCGCGCCCGATCCACTCCTCGACGATCTCCCGGACCTCGCCGCCCCCACCCTCGCGATCGGCCTGGGAGGGCAGGTACATGACGCCGGCGGTGAGCGTGCACACGGACGGGTAGGTGACCATCCACTCGCCGGCCGAGGCCATCGTCGGGAGGATGCTCGGAGGCGAGAGGTACTGGTGGCCGAGGTCGCTCCGGTGACTCCAGTCGTCTCGGAGCCGCTGGATCGCCTCGATCACGATCACCGACTTCTCGATTGCGTTGACGGGCCCGCCGTCTCGCCAGTGGGGATGCGCGTGCTCGGCGTGCCCCGCGCGGCCGGGCACGGTGATCATCGCGTACTCCGAGCCCCGACAGGCGATCCAGACGTCGAACCCGGTCGACTCGACGACGATGCCGGCATCGGCACGGACCCCGCGCTCGACCAGCGCCGTCCCGCCCGCGCCGGACGACTCCTCGTCGGTGTTCGTCGCCACGAGCAGGTCGCCGGCAAGACGAACTCTCGCGGCGGCAAGGGTCTCGGCAGCCACTGTCATCGCTGCCAGGCCACCCTTCATGTCGCACGCTCCGCGGCCGTACAGCCGGCCCTCGCGGACCTCGGCCCGGAGCGGGTCGCTCGTCCATGCCGCCCGCGGCTCGTACGAGACGGCGTCGACGTGTCCGTTCAGGAGCAGGCTTCGTCCGCCTCCTGCACCGGCGAAGCGAGCGACGAGCTGCGGACGGCCCTCGAAGCCGAGCCCCGGAGGCACGAGGGGCTTGCCGACGAGCTGCTCGGCCGACGGCTCGAACAGGTCGATCTCGGCCCCGGCAGCCCGGAGGCGGTCGGCGAGAAAGGCCTGCAGCTCGGCTTCCTGGCGCGGCGGATCGTGGGTCTCCCGTGCCGTGGTGTCGAAACCGATGAGAGTGGATGCGACTGCGACGATGTCGTCGCGCCGCGCGGCGACCTCGTCGACGACCTCTCGTTCCCGCGCCGTCAGACTCACGGCGGGATCTTGACTCAACGGTCAGGAACGTGTCGCACCGACCGGGAGCGACTTGACGCGCCGCGCTACTTGATCGTCAGCGTTCCTTCCATCCCGGCCGCCCGATGGCCGTCCACCGAGCAGTAGAACGTATACGTGCCGGGCTGGAGATCGGCGAGCGTCAACGTCGCGCTGGACTGCGTGATCGTATCCGTGGCCTCGTCCTCGACATTCGGCCCGTCGACCGTGACGTTGTGCGGTGTCGACGAGTCGTTGGTGAAGTCGATCGTCACCGTGCCGGCCGGGGCCTCGAGCGTCGTCTGGTCGAACGCGAGCGCTCCGCCCGGATCAGCGGCAAGGGCGAGCGCCGTGCCGCCGCCCGTGCCGGTCGCCGCGGGCGGCGGCGCTGGCTGCGCAGCGTTGTTGTTGTCCCCGCCGCCGCAGGCGGCCCCGGCGGCGAGCACGAGCATGGCAAGCACGAGAAAGGTCGAGAGGCGGCGCATCCGGAACTCCTTCGCTCGGGATGCCTTGCACTACGTCCGGCCTGACGGATCGGATCCCGCTCCGTCAGGCGGGCGCACCTTCGCCTCACCGAGCAAGCACGGTGCGGGCGGCGAGCGTCCCCTCGAGGATCGCCTCCTCGAGCGAGCGCGGAGAGCGGCAGTCGCCTGCCTCCTCGACTCGCAGGCCGCGCGCCGACAGCTCCGACCCGAGCCGGTCCTCGGGCACGCGGCCGAGCGAGAGCACGAGGAGATCTGCCGGAAGCGACACGCCGAGCTCGTGGGCAAAGACGTTGCGAAACTGCACCTCGCCGCCGGCGGCGCTCACGAGCTCGAGGTGGTGCTCGACGCGGACGCCCGAGCGGTAGAGCCGCTGCAGGTAGAGATTGCGCTGGTACTGGTGGATGCTCTGGCCGACGGTGACCGAGGCGACCGCGAGCGTAACCTCGTTGCCGGAAGCCCTGAGCATCTCAGCGGCGTCGAGCCCGGACGGGTCGCCACCCCAGTCGGCCACGACGACGCTGCGATTCTCCGGTACGGCACCCCTCAGGACATCCCACGCCTGGGTGACCAGGATGTCCTCGAGCGGCAGCGGTGGCTCGTACGGACGCGCGCCCGTGGCGACGACGACGACATCCGGACCGAGCTCTGCGACGGCGTCGGCACCGGCCGACGTGCCGAGGCGCACGTCGACGCCGGCGGCGAGCAGCAGCCGCTCGTAGTTGGAGCAAAGCGACGCCGCAAGCTCGGCGTGGCCCGGGGCGGCGCCGGCGAGCGCGATCTGGCCACCGATCCGAGCTGCGCGGTCGAGCAGGACGACCTCGTGGCCCGCGAGGCCGGACTCGACCGCGGCCGCGAGACCGGCCGGACCGGCGCCGACGACGACCAGCCGCCGCGGCTCTCGAACGGGCTGCGGTCGGGGAAGCGTTCGCTCCCGGCCCGTCCGCGGGCTGATCGAGCACGCGATCGGCGTGCCCGCATGGTAGTGGGCGATGCATCCGTTGCAGCCGATGCAACGCACGACGTCCTCCCGCCTGCCAGCTCGCACCTTCGAGGGCAGATCGGGATCGGCGATCAGCGCTCTCGTCATTCCGACGGCATCGGCGCATCCCTCAGCGATCAGCCGCTCCGCTTCCGCCGGATCGACCACGCGGGACGTGGCGATCAGCGGCTTGCCGATCCGGAAGCGTCGCGCCGGCTCCTCGATCGCGCTCTCGACAACCGGCGGCGGCGGCACGATGCCGACCGAGCCGAGGTATGTCGACGACTCGCCGAGCACGACGCTCAGGTAGTCGACGTCCTCGTCGACGAGCAGGCTCGCGATCCGAAGCGCCGCCTCGGAGTCGGCCGAGAGGCGGACTCCGAGGCAGAGCTCCGGAGCGGCCGCCCTGACGGCCCGGATCACCTCGAGGAGGAAGCGCTTGCCGTCGCGCCACTCGTCGCCGCGGCTGTTGAGCTCGGGCGTGAAGAACTGCTCGATCAGGTAGCGGTGCGCCGCCGAGATCTCGACCCCGTCCAGGCCTCCGGCCGCGGCGAGCTCCGCCGCGCGCGCGTAGCCGGCGACGAGCTCCTCCACCTCCTGCGTCCGCAGCGCCCGCGGCTCCACGAGGAAGCGCCGGCTCGGAACCGCCGACGGCGCGAGCGCAGGCGACCGCGGAGGGCTGGCGATCTGCTCGCGGCCCCCGTGGAAGAGCTGAACGAAGAGCCTCGCGCCGTGCGGACGAACCGCGGCGGCCACGCGCTCGTAGCCGGCGGCGATCCCCGGCAGGTAGCCGCCGAGCGTGTGCGGCGTCAGCAGGCCCGACGGATGAACGGCGGACGCCTCGAGCACGATCATGCCGACGCCGCCGCGCGCCCGCGCCTCGTGGTAGGCGACGAAGTCGTCGGTCGGCAGGTGGTCGTGGACGAGCGTCGTCTGGTGCGCCGTCGAGACGATCCGGTTCGGGAGCTCGGCCGGGCCGAGCCGGAGTGGGCTAAGGAGCCGGTCGAACACGCTCGAATGCTGCCCGCTCCGCCTCGGTGAGCGGGCGGGAGCGGCCGGTGTCGGGATCGCGGGCGACGAGGACGGCCTCTGCCTCGGCTGCGAGCTCGCCGTCCTCCTTCACGATCTGCTCGCGCGTCCGCACGCTCGACGTCCCGATGCGGTCGAGGCCGACCCGGACGCGCACGGTGTCGTCCGCCTGGCGGAGCTCGCGGCGGAAGTCGATCGCGACACGGGCGAGCACGAACGCCCAGAGGTCGCTCTCGCGACCGAGCACGCGCTCCAACCACTCGTCGCGGCACTCCTCGAGGTACGTCGCGTAGACGGCGTTGTTGACGTGGCGGTAGGCGTCGACGTCGCGCCACCGGATCTCGATCGGCTTCTCGTGCATCATGGGCGGCTCCCGGGGAGGCGTGATCCTAGCGCGCGCGTCCTGGGGGGTCTCCGTCCGTGGCCGACGGGCTCCTAGAATGGCCGGACGTGATGCCCGCCGTCCCGTTCGAAATGGCTCGCTGGGAGCTCGTCCCGGGACGGACGATCCTCGTGAACATCGACGACCAGAACGACTTCCTCCACCCGGACGGGTGGTACGCGACGAACGGCATCGACATCGCGCACATGCGGCGCGTGATTGTGCCGACGAGGGAACTGGTCGCCGAGTGCCGCCGCCGCGGCGTGCCCGTCGTCTGGACGCGGCACGGCACCCGGGGGCTCGAGGACGGCGGGCCGTTCATGCAACTCCGGCCGTTTCTTCGCGACGGAGGCCTCCGGACCGGCACGTGGGGCTACGAGATCATCGACGAGCTTCAAGCCCGCGAGGACGACTGGTTGGTACACAAGAGCCGGCTCTCGGCGTTCTTCCAGACGAACCTCGAGCTCGTGCTGCGAGGTCTCGGAGCCGAGGTCGTCCTCGTTACGGGCGTGCTTACGAACCAGTGCGTCGGCGCCACGACCAAGGACGCCATGTTCCGGGACTTCAGACCGATCGTCGTCGAAGAGTGCACGGGGACGACGCTGCCGCACCTCCACGACCCGGCGATCGAGATGATCTCAGTCGGCTGGGGCCAGGTGAACACGCTCGAACAGACGCTCGCCGAGCTGGCGTCGTTCCCGGCCGTCCCAGCTGCCGCGTAGCCGTGCGGCTCGGCGCGCAGTTTCTCCCGGAGGACTTCGAGACCTGCATGCGCTCGGTCGAGGCGGCCGAGCGCGCAGGCTTCTCGTATGCCTGGTTCGTCGACTCGCAGATCCTCTGGCAGGACTGCTACGTCTACCTGGCGGGCGCGCTTACACGGACGGAGCGGATCGTCGTCGGCACGGCGGTCTCGAACCCGTTCACCCGACACCTGACCGTGACAGCCTCGGTGAACGCGACGCTGGCGGAGCTCCATCCGGGCCGCGTCGTCCTCGGGCTCGGCCGCGGCGACAGCGCCGTCCGCGCGATGGGACTGAAGCCCGTGCCGACGGCGGTTCTGCGCGAGTCGGTTCCGGTGCTCCGAGACCTGATGGCCGGGCGAACCGCGCGCATGAACGACACGGACGTCCGTTTCCGCTGGCATCGCCCGGGGCCGGAGGTACCGATCGCGATCTCGGCGACGGGCCCGAAGAACCTCCGCGCGGCCGGCGCGCTCGCGGACATCGTGATCGTCTACGTCGGCACGCATCTCGACTCGGTGCGGTGGGCGATCGAGCACGTGCAGGCCGGCGCCGAGGAGGCCGGACGCGACTCGGCCGACGTGAAAGTCTCGCTGCTGACCGCGATGGAGATCTCCGACGACCTCGACGCCGCGCGCGCGGTCGTGCGCTGGGCGCCCGCCTCCTGCGCCAACCACATCGCCGACACGATGAAGCGGAACCCCGAGCACGGCATGCCGCCCACGATGACGCGGCTCGTCGAAGCGCGGACCGAGCTGTATGACTACTACGGCGGTCACCTCGACTCAGGCGCCGGCCACACCGCCTTCCTCACCGACGAGCTCGTTGACGACTTCACGATCTGCGGGCCAGCCGAGCGGTGCCGCGAGAAGGTGAGGGCGCTCGCCGAGCTCGGTGTCTGGGAGATCTCCCCTGCCTACTTCAACGGTCGCCTCGATCAGCTCGAGCTGATCGGTCGCGAGATCATCAGACCGCTCGCCGCCGTTCCCGCCTGAAGGAGCACCTATGGAGTCCGCTGTCGCCAAGGCCCTCGAGACACTCTTCGCCGCCGACACGGCGATCTACGGGACGCGCGGCTTCCAGCGCCGCGTCGGCTTCGGCGAGAAGCCGGCCCTCGTCCACATCGACCTCGCCAACGCGTGGACGCGGCCGGGCCACGCGTTCTCGTGCGACGGGATGGAGACGATCATCCCCGCCGTGCAGCGACTGAACGAGGCCGGGCGCGCGAAGGGCGTGCCGATCGTCTACACGACCACCGCGTACGCCGTTACGGAGGGGCCCAACACGGACATGGGCCTCTGGGTCCGGAAGATCCCCGTCGAGCACCTGAAGGTGGACACCCCCGAGACGGCCATCGACGACCGGATCGCCCCGGGCGCCGACGAGCTCGTCCTCGTGAAGAAGCGGGCGAGCGCGTTCCACGGCACGAACCTCTCCTCCTACCTGACTGCCTGTGGGGTCGACACGGTGATCCTCACGGGCGTGACGATGGCCGGCTGTGTGCGGCACTCGGCCGAGGACGCGATCTCCGAGGGCTTCCGCCCGATCGTCGTCCGTGAGGCCGTCGGCGACCGTGTCCCGGGGGTGGTCGAGTGGAACCTCTTCGACATCGATGCGAAGTTCGGCGACGTCGAGCCCCTCGAGCGCGTCCTCGCCTACCTGGAAGCACTCGCTTGAGACGGATCGGCGTCGACGTCGGTGGCACGTTCACCGACCTCGTCCTCGTCGACGACGAGTCGGGCCGCATCACCGTCGACAAGGTCGCGTCGACGGCCGACGACCCGGCGCGGGGCGTCGTCGAGGGGATCCGCGGGCTGTGCACGAAGGCGGGAGTCGCGCTCGGTGACGTGGACAACCTCTTCCACGGCACGACGGTGGCGACGAACATCGTGCTCACCCACGCCGGCGCCGAGGTCGGGATGATCACGACCGAGGGCTTTCGCGACATCCTCCACATCGCCCGGCACAAGAAGCCCTACAACTTCTCGCTCCAGCAGGAGCTCCCGTGGCAGTCGCGGCCGCTCGTCAAGCGCCGGCACCGGCTGACCGTGGCCGAGCGCGTGACCGTCCCCGACGGCGAGGTCCTCGTCGCGCTCGACGACGACGAGGTGCGCGAGCGGGTCCGCGCCCTCCGCGACGCGGGCGTCGAGGCAGTCGCCGTCTGCCTCCTCCACTCGTACCTGAACCCCGACCATGAGCGGCGAATCAGGGAGATCGTGCTCGAGGAGTTCCCCGAGGCATACCTCTCCGTCTCGCACGAGGTGCTGCCGCTCTACCGCGAGTTCGAGCGCTTCTCGACCGTCTGCCTGAACGCCTACGTCGGCCCGAAGGTCTCGCGCTACGTCGCCCGCTTCGACGAGGCGGTGCGCGCCGAGGGGTTCGCTCACGAGGTTCAGCTGATGCAGTCGTCGGGAGGGATGGCGCCGATCGAATCGGCCGCGCAGCGCCCCGTCAACCTGCTCATGTCAGGGCCGGTCGGCGGCCTCCTCGGCGGCATCTGGGCGGCGAAGCTCGCCGGCTACGAGAACGTGGTCACGCTCGACATCGGCGGCACGTCGGCCGACATCGGCGTCGCGGCAGAGGGACAGCTGCGCATGCGCCATCTGCTCGACACGAAGATCGGCGACTACCAGGCGATGGTGCCGATGGTCGACATCGACACGATCGGCGCGGGCGGCGGCTCGATCGCCTACGTCGACGAGGGCGAGGTCTTCCGCGTGGGTCCTCAGTCGGCGGGCGCCGACCCGGGCCCCGCCTGCTACGGCCGCGGCGGCACGGAGCCGACCTCGACCGACGCGCAGCTCGTGCTCGGCCGACTCAGGCCCGACCGGGGGCTTCTGGGCGGCGAGATGCTGCTCGACGTCGAACTCGCCCGTACGGCGCTCGCGACGGTGGCCTCGCGTCTCGGCATGTCGATCGAGGAGGCGGCTCTGGGGGCGCTGCAGGTGCAGAAGTTCGGCATGACCCAGGCGATCGAGCTCAACTCGGTTCGTCGCGGCTACGACCCGCGCGACTTCACGCTCGTCGCGGGCGGGGGCGCGGGGCCTCTCTTTGCCTGCGACATCGCGCTCGAGCTCGAGATCCCGCGCGTGCTCGTGCCGCCGCACCCCGGGATCATCGCGGCGACCGGCCTCCTGACGACCGATCTCCAGCACGAGTTCGTCGCCACCGAGCGGCACGCCCTGAAGACGCTCGACCACATGCGGCTCGAGCGGCGCTACGACGAGCTCGTCGGCCAGGCGCTCGCCCAGCTGGACGCCGATGGCGTACCCGAGGAGCGCCGGCTCGTCCGCCGGCTCGCCGATTGCCGCTACGCCGGCCAGGGCTACGAGGTGCGCTTCGACGTCCCGGCCGGAGCGATCGACGACGGCTGGGTCGACGCGACGCGGGAGGCGTTCCACCGCGCTCACGAGGCCGAGTACGGACACCGCTTCGACGCCGAGGTCGAGGTCGTCAACGTCCGGGCCGTCGCGATCGGCCGGGTCGACCATCCCGAGCCGGGCGAGATCGAGCTCGGCGACGGCGACCCGTCGAGGGGGAGGACGCTCGACCGCGACGTCGTCTTCGACGTCGACGGAAGCCCCACGTCGTGCCCCACACCCTTTTACGAGCGCGAGCTCCTGCGCGCCGGCGACCGGATCGACGGCCCGGCGATCGTCGAGCAGTACGATTCGACGACGGTGATCCCGCCCGGGCTCGCGGCGGAGATCGACCGCCACGGGAACATCGTCGTCGACTGCCGCGCCGGCGGCCAGGCCCGCTCGGCCGCAGCGGCCGGGCTCGCGACCCCGATCCTGATGCGGGTGATCGGCGGCGCGTTCGCCTCGATCGCCAAGGAGATGGCGGGCGTCCTGTACCGGATGAGCTACTCGTCGATCATCCGCGAGTCGGAAGACCTCGGTGCGGGCATCTTCGACCGGGACGGCAACGAGCTCGCCGAGTCGGACTCGACGCCGATGTTCATGGGCGCGATGCCGAAGATCGTCAAGAACGTGATCCGCATCCTCGGCGACAACGTCCACGACGATGACGTGATCCTCCACAACGACCCGTACGGCGGCGCCACGCACTCGCCGGACGTCGCGATCATCGTCCCGATCTTCCACGAGGGCGAGCTCGTCGGTTTCTCCGGAGCATCAGCCCACGTCCTCGACATCGGCGGGGCCTACCCCGGGCTCGCGATCGACCTCGTCGACAACTGGTCGGAGGGGAACATCTACCGCGCCGTCAAGCTGCAAGAGAAGGGCGTGTGGCAGGAGGGCCTCTGGCGGCACATCCTCGAGAACGTGCGCACGCCGACGTACAACAACGGCGATATCCGCGCGATGATCGCCGCCTGCGAGCTGGCCAAGCGGCGCTACCTCGAGCTGCTCGGGCGCTACGGGCGCGACGCGGTGCTCGGTGCCGCCGGCGACTGGGTCGCGTACTCGGAGCGAATGCTCCGACAGGAGATCGCGAAGGTTCCCGACGGACGGTACGAGACGGACGTCGGCTGGCTCGACGACGACGGGGTCAACCGCGGCACGAGGCTGCCGATCAAGGTCGCCGTCGAGATCCGGGGCGACGAGATCACGTTCGACCTGACCGGCTCGAGCGACGAGGTGCCGACGGGGTTCAACTGCCCGTATGAAGGGACGACGGTCTCGGCGATGACGTTCATCACGCGGATGATCTTCCTCGACGAGGCCGCCTACCCCGTGTTCGTGCCCCAGAACGAGGGGATGCTGGCGCCGGTCAACGTGGTCGCCCCGAAGGGCTCGATCTTCAACCCGAACTTCCCGCGCGCCTGCTTCGCGCGGTTCTGCCAGGCGCAGCGCGCCGTTGACCTCGCCCTCCGTGCGCTCGCGCCGGTGATTCCCGAGCAGATCACCGCCGGCAACTCCGCCCACCTCCACTTCATCGCCTACTCGGGCTTCAAGGAGGAGGAGGGCGAGTACTGGGTGTACCTCGAGGTCGACGAAGGCTCGTACGGCGGGCGGGCCGGGAAGGACGGGCTCGACGCCGTCGACTGCCTGATCGCGAACACGCGCAACAACCCGATCGAGGAGCTCGAGTGGCGCTTCCCGATGCGGACCGAGCGCTACGAGCTTCGCGACGACACGTGCGCCGCGGGCAGGTGGCGCGGCGGGATCGGCATGGTGCGGGTGAACCGCTTCCTCGAGGACACGATCGTCACCTGCGAGGGCGAGCGCCAGGAGGCCGACCCGCCCTGGGGGATCTTCGGCGGCCACGACGGGCTGAACGCCTACTCGCGAATCGTCGAGCCCGACGGCTCGGAGCACTCCTGGCCCTCGAAGTTCACGGGCAAGCTGCTGAAGGCCGGCTCGACGATCGAGATCGGCGTTCCGAACTCGGGCGGCTACGGCGACCCGCTGGAGCGTGAGCCCGAGGCCGTGCTCTCCGACGTGCTCGACGGCTTCACGACGGTCGAGCTCGCCGAGCGCGACTACGGCGTCGCCGTCGACGCAGAGACGCTGACGCTCGACGCCGACGCGACCCGCCGCATCCGCGCGGAGCGCGCCTCCCAGCCCGTATCGGCCTGAGAAGATCACGGGATGGCCGACGTCCGCGCTCTGCTCTTCCCGCGCTCGCTCGCCGTCGTGGGCGCGTCGCCGCGGCGGGCCGAGACGATCGCGAGCGTGATCCGGAGCGGGATCCCGGCCTGGGGCGTCAACCCCAACCGCGCCGAGGTGGAGGGACTCCGCTGCTATCCGAGCATCGCTGACCTCACCGAGACCCCCGAGACGGCGCTGCTGCTCGTCGGCCACGAGCGGGTCGAGCAGGCATTCGACGAGGCGGCTGCGGTGGGTGTCCGCGCGTTCGTCTTACCCGGGCTCGGCAGCGAGGCCGGCGCCGCCGGGCGCCCGATCGTCGAGCGCATCGCCGCCCGCGCGCAGGAGCTCGGAGCCGCTGTGCTCGGCCCCAACTGCATGGGCGTCGCCAGTCCAGCCGGCGCGTCGGCCTGGATCGGGACAGTTCCCGACACCCTCGCTTCCGGACACGTATCGGCCGTCTGCCAGTCCGGTTCGATCGGCGAGGCGCTGCTCAGCCTCGGTGGGCGCGTGGGCTTCCGGTGCATCGTGTCCTCCGGCGGCGAGGCGGTCACCGACACGGCCGACTTCCTCGACTTCTTCGCCGACGATCCGGGCACGCGCGCGGTCGGGCTCTTCCTCGAGACCGTGCGCAGACCCGGGGCGTTCGTCGCCGCGCTTGCCCGTTGCGCCGAGGCCGGGAAGCCCGTCGTCTGCCTCAAGGTCGGCCGCTCGCAGGCGGCCGCGCGTGCGGCGCTCGCGCACACCGGGGCGCTCGTCGGCTCGGATCGTGCGTTCTCGGCCGTCCTTCGTCGCCACGGCGCGATCGAGGTCGCCGACTTCCACGAGCTCGTCGAGACGCTCGAGCTCCTCGGGCGCCGCCGCTGGCCGCGCGGAATGCGACTCGGCGCCATCTCCGAGTCGGGCGGCGAGTGCGCGCTCCTCGCCGACCACGCCGAGGCGGCCGGGATCCCGTTCGAACCGCTGCCGGACGACCTCGCCCGGCGGCTCACCGAGGAGTTCCCGAACTACCTGTCGCCGACGAACCCACTCGACGCCTGGGCGGTCGAGGAGGCCGACGTCGTCTATCCACGCTCGCTCGAGCTCATGGCGGAGTCGGGGGCGTTCGACGTCCTCCTCGCCCAGATCGACCTGTCCCAGTTTCGCGGCGACTCGGAGCAGTTCTGGTGCGCATTGATCGTCCGCGCGCTCGCCGACGTCACGCGCGACACCGAGATCTGCCCCGCGGTCACCTCCGTGCACAGCGCCGACCCTCCCCGGGCAATGCAGGAGCTCGCCCGCGAGCTCGACCTCGCGCTCCTGCGCGGCTCGGGAGACGCGATGCGGGCGCTCGCGAACGTCGCGCGCTGGCGACCGGCCCGCCCGCCCGCCCACGACGATGGGCCCGACGTCTCGGACCTGCTCCTCGGCGACGGAGCGCTCGCCGAGCACGACTCGGCGCTCGCGCTCGAGCGCTACGGCGTCCCGTTCGCGCCCCGCCGCCGGGCAGCCTCGCCCGACGAGGCAGCGCAGGCGGCCGAGGAGCTCGGTGCGCCGGTGGTCGTCAAGGTCGACGGATCAGCGCACAAGAGCCGCGAGGGCGGCGTCGTCCTCGGCCTTCAGGATCCCGCTGCCGCAGCGGCTGCCGCACGGCGCCTCGGCGGGACCGTGCTCGTCGCGCGACAGCTCGAAGCCGGTCCGGAAGCGTTCTGCGGGATGACGCGCGATCCGCAGTTCGGCCCGGTGCTCGCGGTCGGAGCCGGCGGCGTCGCGGTCGAAGAGCTCGGACGCGTCGCCCTCGCGGCGGCTCCGCTCGATCGGGAGACCGCTCTCGAGCTCGTAGCCCACGCGGGTCTCGAGGAGGGCGCCGCGACGCTCGCCGCGACGCTCGTCGCACTCTCCCGGCTCGCGCTCACCCATCCCGAGATCGCCGAGATCGACGTCAACCCGCTGATTCTCGACGGCGACGTCGCCACTGCCGTCGACGCCCTGATCGTCATCGACAGAGGAGCCGCCACATGAGCGATGCCGTCCTGTACGAGACCCGCGGCCCGGCCGCCTGGATCACCCTCAACCGCCCGGAGAAGCTGAACGCGCTCAATCACGCCGTCGTCGACGGACTGCACGAGGGGCTCGGCCGCGCCGTCGCCGACGACGGGGTGAAGGTCGTCGTCCTCACCGGCGCCGGCCGTGCGTTCTCGGCCGGCTACGACATCGGCGAGGAGGTCACCGACCGGATCGAGGGCGCCGACGACTGGCACCGCGTGCTGGAACGCGACGTCAACGCAACGATGGAGCTCTGGTCGCTGCAAAAGCCGACGATCGCAGCCGTGAGGGGCTGGTGCCTCGCCGGCGCCTGCGACCTCGCGATGGCGTGCGACCTGATCGTGGCGACGGATGACGCGCGCTTCGGCGAGCCCGAGATCCGCTACGGCTCCGGCCCGGTGATGATGCTGATGCCGTTCGTCCTGGGGCAGAAGAAGACGAACGAGCTCCTCTTCACCGGAGACGCGATCGACGCGCAGGAGGCCCATCGGGTCGGCCTGGTCAACCGCGTGGTTTCGGGTGAGGAGCTCGAAACCGCTGTCGCCGAGCTGGTGGGCAAGATCGCCCCGACACCCCTCCCGGTGCTCCGGCTGACGAAGCTCGCCCTCACGCGCGTCTACGAGGCGATGGGGCTCCGCCAGGCCCAGCACGCGAACCTCGACCTCTCGGCGATCCTCAACGCCGCCGAGACGCCCGAGCAGCAGGAGTTTGACCGGATCACCCGGGAGCAGGGCCTGAAGGCCGCGCTCGCGTGGCGCGACTCGCGCTACGGAGAGTCGCTCGGGGGCTGACCGTCGGCGTCCGACACGGAGGGCGCGAGCACGCGGAGCGCCTCGGGCGGAACATGCAGCGTCACGGGCGCCCCCTGCTCGAACGGCAGCGGCGCTCCGTCGTTCGGCACGATCGCCTTGATGACGTCGCCGCCGACGAGGCGCACGTGGAGCTCGCGGAAGCTCCCGACGAACACGGCGTGCTCGACCATGCCCGGGAGGCGGTTCGGGCCGTTCGTCCCCTGCCGCTCCACCCGCACGCGCTCGGGTCGGATCATCACCTTGACGTCGCCGCGCGCACCCACGTCCCCCTGCTCGGCATTCAGCGTGCGGTCGCCCACGCGCAGCGCGCACGCGGGCCCGTCCGAGCCGGAAGCGTCCGCGCTGATCAGGTTCGATACGCCGAGGAAGTCCGCCACGAAGAGCGTCGCAGGCTCCTCGTAGACCTCCTGCGGCGGCCCCGCCTGCTCGACCCGCCCCTCGTTCATGACGGCGACGCGGTCGCTCATCGTCAGCGCCTCCTCCTGGTCGTGCGTGACGAACACGAACGTCACGCCGAGCTCGTGCTGGAGCGCCTTCAACTCGACCTGCAAACCTTTGCGCAGACGGGCGTCGAGGGCGCCGAGCGGCTCGTCGAGGAGCAGCACTCGCGGGCGCAGGATCAGAGCGCGGGCTAGGGCGACGCGCTGCTGCTGGCCGCCCGAGAGCTGGCTCGGCTTGCGGCTCTCGTAGCCGCCGAGCTGGACGAGGTCCAGCATCTCGGCCACCTGGCGCCTGCGCTCCTCCTTGGTCGCCCGCTTGTACTTGAGCCCGAACGCGACGTTGTCGCCGACGTTCAGATGCGGGAAGAGCGCGTAGCTCTGGAAGACCGTATTGACGTTGCGCTTGTGCGGCGGAGTCTGTGCGACGTCGACGCCGTCGAGCATGATGCTCCCGCTCGTCGGCCGCTCGAAGCCGGCGATCATCCTCAGCGTCGTCGTCTTGCCGCAGCCCGACGGTCCGACCATCGTGAAGAACTCGCCGGGAGGCATGAGCAGGTCGATCCCGTCGACGGCGACCGTATCGCCGAAGCGCTTCGTGAGCGACTCGATCCTGACCTCGCCGTCCACTACTAGGCTTCCCCCAGAGCCGCGACGGCGGAGGTGCCGTCGCCGCCGGCGAAACGGCGATAGACGAGGTACGCGAGCACGAGCGTCAGCATCGTGATCACGAGCGTAATCGTCGCGAGCGCGTTGAGCGCGGGCGTCGGCGCACCCCTCGCCTGGGCGTAGAGGAGCATCGAGACCGTGTTCGTGTCGGCGCCGGCCGCGAGGTACTGCGTGACGACGAAGTCGTCGATCGAGAGCGCGAACACGACGGCCGCGCTCGCGAGGATCGCCGGGGCGAGCAGCGGCAGGAGCACGCGGGTGAGGCGGTCCCACGCCGACGCGCCGAGATCCGCGGCCGCCTCCTCGTACTCGCGGCCGATCGAGACGAGGCGGCCGCGCACGATCACGACGACGTAGGCGATCGCGAAGGTCACCTGACCGATCAGCTGAGCCGGCGTGCCGAGCCCGATGAACCCGAAGATCTGGAGGAAGAGCAGGAGCAGCGCGACCCCGATCACGAGCTCCGGGGTGACGAGCGTGAGCATCATCAGCGTGTTGACGGTTCCGCTCCCGTGGCCGCGCCAGCGCTGGAGGCCGAGGGCGAGCATCACCCCGAGCGGCACGGTAACGAGGACGCAGAGCACGGCGAGCAGGAGCGTGTGCTTCAGCGCCGACTGCAGCGCGGGATCGTGCAGCACGCTTCCGTTGGGGTCGCCCGTGAACCAGCGCAGCGAGAAGCCCTGCCACGTCGTTCTCGAACGGCCGTCGTTGAACGCGAACATGACCGCGATCGTGACCGGGATGATCGACCAGAGGATGTAGAGGCCCGTGATCACCGGCAGGAAATGAGGACGCCCCCAGGGATTCCGAAGCCAGGTCATCATCGGGCCGCCTCCGCCCCCGCCCGCCGGGTCGTGCGCAGGTAGTAGAGCATCAGCACGAGCAGAACCAGCGAAAGCAGGATGGTGAGCACCGCCCCGGTGACCTTCTGCGAGCCCTGGCGGGTGAGCTGGTCGATCTGGTTGCCGATCATCGACGTCTTGGCGGAGGCCGAGACGAGATCGGGCGTGTAGTAGTCGCCGAACATCGGGAGCGCGATCAGCACGACGCCGGCCAGGATCCCGGGCACGGATAGGGGCAGCGTGACCCGGCGGAAGGCGCTGAACGGGCTGGCCCCCAGGTCGCGGGCGGCTTCGATGTGCCGCTGGTCGATCCGGTCGAGCGCGACGAACAGCGTGATGATGAAGAACGGGATGTAGCCGTAGACGAGCGCGATCACGACCGTCGCGGCCTGTCCCTCGAGCCAGCCGCCCTCCGCGGAGAGCAGCCCGAGGGCGATGAAGAGCTGGTCGATCGCCGTGTAGTGGAGGATCTTCGTCCCCCAGCCGTCGGGCGAGAGGAGGTTGATCCAGGCCAGCATCCGCATCAGGTAGTTGATCCAGAACGGGAGCACGAGCGCGACCAGCACGAGCCCCTTCCAGCGGCCCGTGTGGCGGGCGGCGTAGTAGGCGACCGGGTAGCCGATCGCGAGCGAAAGCGCGATCGCGATCGCGACGTAGGCGAACGTACGAAGGAAGGCCGTCAGGTACTGGCCGCCGCTCCAGATGTTGCGGAGCGTCTCCAGCACGTAGCCGACGTTCCAGTCGAGCGGGTTCCAGAAGGGGACGATCTCGTTCAGCGTGTTCGTGTTGCCGAACGCGACGCAGAGGACGACGTAGAAGGAAACGAGGAAGAAGATCGTGAGCCAGACGACGCCAGGAAGCGCCAGCCCGCGCCACATCCAGCGTCCCTCCACTACCTCTCCTTCGTTAGCCGGCCTTGAACTTCGACCACGCCTGCTCCCAGGTGCGCTCGCCCTCGATCGTAAGCGCGAGCAGCGCCTGATTGACCGGGAACTGCTCAGACCGGATCACCGCGGCCTCGAGTGACTTCGGGATCAGGCCCTCCTCGATCAGCGCCTCGGCCGTGATCGTCTTCTGCGGCGGCATGTAGCCGTTGAAGTTGACGAAGTTGTCGTACGCATTCTTCTCGTCGAGGAGGAAGTTGAGGAAGGCGTGCGCAAGAGCGGGCTTCTCGGCCGCCTTCGTGACGCAGAGGTAGTCGTTCTGGACGACGCCTCCCTCGTCGGGGCCCCAGAACGAGAGCACCTCCGGCGGGGTGCCCGGCGGCAGGTAGTAGAACGCTCCAGCGAGGAGATCGCCCGACCACGAGTGGTGGAGCCACGACTTCCCCTCCGGCAGCGTCTGGTAGTCGGTGATCGTCACCTTGATGTTGCAGATGTCGGTCAGCTGTTGGAGATCCTCGCCGGCCCTGGCGATGATCTCGGGATCCTCCGTGTTCAGGTCGGCAACCGCGCCCTCGTGCAGCGCGTCGCGCTGCATCGGCATCGAGAGCGCGTCGCGCTTGTCGTCGAGCAGGCCGACCTTGCCCTTGTAGGCCTCCGACTTCCAGAAGATGTCCCAGGGGACGTCCATCGAGGCGGGATCCTCGGCCAGCTTGTCGTTTCGCCAACCGATCCCGTCCTGCCAGACGACGTAGGGCACCGTGTAGTGGGAGCCGCGGTCGTAGTACGGGTCCTGGAGCTGCGACCACACGTTCTCGGCGAGGTTCGGAAGGTAGGAATGATTGAGGGGCTGCAGGAGCTGTTTCGCCTGGAGCTGGACGATCACGCTCGCGCTCAGCCCGATGATCACGTCGTAGACGACCGCCCCCGCCGACAGCTTCGCGATCGCCTCGTCGGACGAGTTGTAGGTGCCGATCTCGACCTTGCAGTCGTTTTGCTTGGCGAACCTCTTGACGATCGCCGGATCGATGTAGTCGGCGTAGTTGAAGACCCGCAGCGTGCCGCCCTCGGGCTTGACCCCGTCGGCGACCATCGGGTTGTCGTCGGTGAGCGCCCACTCGACGCTGTTGTCGTTGCGCGGCAACGGTAGCCCGCCGGGGCCGGTCGGCTTGGCGACGACGAGCTGCGACGCGAGCCCGCCCGCGCCGCCGCCGGAACTGCCTCCGTCCTCGCAGGCGCCGATCGCCGTGGTCGTGTTCTGACACCCGGCGATGACTCCGGCGGTTCCCGCTCCGACGGCCGCGACGGCCGCGCCGCGCAGTAGCTGTCGCCGGGTGAGTCCTTGTCTGTCCTTGGGGTGCGCCATTCAGACTCCAGGACGGGTAATCGGGACGCCATTGAACGCCGTCCTGACCGTCAAGTCAAGCCTAAACCCGCCGATGTGAAGAAGTCTTACGACCCCGTTAAGGCCCCGGGGGAGCCGCTCCGCGGTGGAGCTCGAGCTCGAGCCCGCCGAGGACGAGGTCGCGTGCCCGGGCGCGGTCGACCAGGCCGAGGTAGAGCATGGAGTCGATTCCGTCGGCGGTCGCGGCCAGGCGCCAGCCCGCCTCGCGCCCGTCGATCCCCGTGGCGATCGAGCCGTCTTCGCACCCCTCGTCGATCAGGCCCACGAGCCAGTCGAGCCACTCACGGTAGTAGTGCTCGACGTTCGGGCGCAGCTCGTGGTCGAAGCGCATGCTCGACCAGACCTCGTTCCAGAGCGCACGGTTCTCGGAGAACAGCGACTCGTCGTCGACCGACATGATCAGGAACCGCTCCAGCCGCTCGGCCCCGGTGGCGAGCGGCGCCAGCTCGGCCTCGACCGCGCGACGCGTCAGCTCCTCCGAGTAGGCGAACGCGCTTCTGAGCAGCTCGAGCCGGGTCGAGAAGTAGTAGTGCACGAGAGCCTTCGAGACCCCGGCCTCTCTCGAGACGTTTTCCATCCGCAGGCCGTGAGCGCCGTCGCGGGCGATCACACGGCAGGCGGACTGGAGGATGCCGACGACCCGAGCGCTCTGGGCACGCGCAGGGGCGGTCACGGCTCCGTCGTCTTGACCCATCTCGCAGAGGAAGGGTATCCTGACTGACCGGACAGTCAAGCCAGAACGGAGGTCATGCTCGATGGAAACGCTCGAACAGGAGCTCGCCGGCTCACTCGACGCCGGCTGGACGCTCCCCGCGCAGTGGTACTCGGACGCCGACATCGCGGCGGCCGAGCGCCGGCGCATCTTCGAGCGCTCCTGGCAGTACGCGGGGCGGGCCGACCAGGTCGCCGGCCCCGGCGACTTCTTCACGTCGCAGGCCGGACACATCCCGGTGGTCGTCCTGCGCGACCAGGAAGGCGTCCTGCGCGGATACGTCAACGTCTGCCGCCACCGAGGGCACATCGTCGCCCAGGGCGAGGGGTGCCGGACGACCCTCCAGTGCCCGTACCACGCCTGGACGTACGGGCTCGACGGCACCCTGCGCAAGGCGCCGCGCTCGGAGCGGGAGCCGGGCTTCGACCCCAGCGGGCTCTCCCTCCTCCCTCTCGCGGTGGACACCTGGGGCCCGTTCGTCTTCGTCAACCCCGACCCCGACACGTCGCCGCTGGCCGACACGCTCGGCGAGCTTCCCGAGCTCGTCGCGAAGAGCGGGCTCGACTTCTCGGTCCTGCGCTTCCACTCCCACTACGACTGGGAGATCGGGGTCAACTGGAAGATCGGGCTCGAGAACTACCTCGAGTGCTACCACTGCGCCGTCGCCCATCCGGGCTTCTCGAAAGTGATCGACGTCGACCCCGACTCCTACGAGCTGGGTACGGCCGAGTGGACGGCGAGCCAGGTCGGGCCGGTGCGGGCCTCTGCGCTCGCCGGCAACGGCAAGGCGCCGTACGACCCGCGCGGCGAGATCACCCAGGCCCAGTACCACTTCATCTGGCCGAACACGACGATCAACATCGACCCGGGCCCTCAGAACGTCTCGATCGAGCGCTGGCTGCCCGCCGGGCTCGGCAAGACGATCGAGGTGTCGGACTACTACTTCGGCGCCGACGTGCCCGAGGAGCGGATCCAGGAGCTGATCGCCTTCGGGACCCAGGTGGCCACCGAAGACGTCGCGCTCTGCGAGTCCGTGCAGCGTGGACTCGAGTCGGGAATGGTTTCGCAGGGCCGGCTGATGGCCAGGAGCGAGCAGCTGATCGCCCACTTCCAGCGGCTCGTCTACGACGCGCTGACTGCCGACTGACGCAACGAGTCGCGCTCCTCTCGGAGCGCTTGGGCGACCCGCTTCATCAGGGCTGGTGGGCCGACCGTGATCCGCACCCAGCCGCCCATCCCGAACTCGCTTCCCGGCCGGATCAGGAGGCCGCGGCGGACGAGCGCCTCGGCCAGAGCCACGTCGTCGACTCCAACCTCGACGAGCACGAAGTTCGCCTGGGAGGGAACGGGTCGCATTCCCGCGTCTGCGAGGAGTCGCGTCAGCAGCGCTCGGGCCTCGGCGGACTCGCCCCGCCGCGCCTCGATCGCCTCCGGTCGTGACAGGCACGCGCGACCGGCCGCGAGCGCCGCGCGGTTGACGTTGAACGGCTCCTGGACGACGTCGAGGTAAGCCGCCACCTCCGGGTCGCAGACCGCGTAGCCGAGACGCAGCCCTGCGAGCCCGAAGATCTTCGAGAACGTCCGCAGGAGAACGACCGGGCGCCCGGCGCGGACGTCCTCCTCCCGGCGGACGAGCCGGTCGGGCTCGACGTACTCGCGGTAGGCCTCGTCGACGATCGCAACCGTTCCCTCGGGCAGCTCGGCGACGAACGTGCGCCACTCGTCGGGCGCCGCAATCGATCCCGTCGGGTTGTTCGGGTCGCAGACCCAGACGAGCTTGGCGCCGTGCCGCCGCACGGAGTCGATCGTGGCGTCGAGGTCGAGGCCGAAGCCGTCTCCGAGCGGCACCCGCACGACTTCGGCCCCGACCGCGGCACAGACCTGCGCGTAGAGCCCGTAGGTCGGCGTCGGGATCACGACGCGATCTCCCTCGCGCAGGAAGGCGTGCGCGACGGTGACGACGAGCGCCTGGATCCCGTGTGCGGGCACGATCCAGTCGGGCGGGACGCCGAGCCAGCCCGCGACGGCCTCCCGCAGATCGCCGTAGGCCTGCTCCGGATACATCCACACGTTTCCGAGCTCGGCCTCGACGGCCTCGAGCGCACCCGGAAGCGGCCCGAAGAGATCCTCGTTCCAGTTCAGCTTCACGACGTCGTCGAGGTCGTGGAGCGTCTTCAGCTCGCGCAGGCTCGCGCCGGGCCGGTAGGGCTCGAGGCCGGGAAGGGACGGTTTGACGAGTCGAGACCAGTCGGTCATCGGCCGCGAAGGATCGCTTAACGCGTCGCCGCGCCGCTTGACTCAACGGTCAGGGCCCGGTCAGACTCCGCCGGACACGGACCCGGGGGAGGCGAGGTGGAGGGCGCATCGATTCCGGCCGCGGCGCCGGCCGAGCAGCAGGACACCCTCAAGGCCGATGCGATCGGCTTCCGCGGCGCGCTCGCGATCGGGCTCGCCTCGACCGCGCCGGCGTACTCGCTCGCGGCCGTGATCGGCTCGATCGTGGTCATCGTCGGCGTCCAGGCGCCGGCGGCGCTGCTGACGGCGTTCATCCCGATGTTCCTGGTCGCGGCCGCGTTCTTCTACATGAACCGCGCCGACCCCGACGCAGGCACCACGTTCTCGTGGGTAACGCGCGCCCTCGGGCCGTTCCCCGGCTGGATCGGCGGCTGGGCGATCTGCATGACCGGGATCCTCGTCGTCGGGTCGCTCGCGGACGTGGGGGCACGCTACTTCTACCTTCTGATCGGCGCCGACGGTGCGGCAGGATCGCGGCTCGCGGTGACCGCTCTGGCCGTCGGGATCATCGTCGTGATGACGGCGATCTGCGTCATCGGCACCGAGCTCTCGGCCAGCCTGCAGGACGTGCTCACGCTCTTCCAGGTCGCGGCGCTGATCGCCTTTGCCGCCGTAGCGCTGATCAAGGTCTACGCGGGTGACGCGCCGGAAGGCTCGCTGAAGCCTGAGGCGTCGTGGTTCTCGCCGTTCGCGATTCCCGATTTCAGCGCGCTCGTCGCAGCGCTCCTGATCGGCGTCTTCATCTACTGGGGCTGGGAGAGCGCCGTCAACCTGTCGGAGGAGTGCGAGGACTCCACCCGCGCGCCGGGCAGGGCGGCGATCGCCTCGACGATCATCCTCCTCGTCACCTACCTCTCGGTCTCGACGGCAGTGCTGGCGTTCGGCGGCACGGAGCTGCTGACGGAGTACGCCGACGACGAGGGCATCTTCGCCGTCCTCGGCGAGGAGGTGCTCGGCTCGCCCTGGGACAAGATCGTCGTCCTCGCGATCGTCGTCTCGGCGATCTCCTCGACGCAGACG
The DNA here is from genome assembly GCA_963712465.1 of uncultured Actinomycetes bacterium. GTDB lineage: Bacteria > Actinomycetota > Thermoleophilia > Gaiellales > Gaiellaceae > CAVQHY01. The sequence continues at coordinate 89,944 of CAVQHY010000004.1, read as the reverse complement.
ACGATCATTCCCGGTGCCCGCACGTCGTTCTCGATGGCGCGTGCCGACGCGATGCCGCGCTCGCTCGCGAACGTTCACCACCGGTTCCGGACACCGCACGTCTCGACGATCGTGATGGCGGCTCTCGCAACGCTCTGGTACGTGCCCGCGAACTTCATCTCGGAGAACTTCCTCTTCGACACGCTCTCGGCGCTCTCGCTGATGATCGCGTTCTACTACGGGCTGTCGGGACTCGCCTGCGCCGTCTACTACCGGCGGCAGCTGACCAAGTCGCTCAAGAACTTCCTCTTCATCGGGGTCGCTCCTCTCGTCGGCGCCGCCGTCCTCTTCTACCTCTTCGTCAAGTCGTGCATCGATCTCTCCGACCCGGCCAACTCCTACACGGGTCAGACGTGGCTCGGCGTCGGCCCGCCGCTCGTGATCGGAGTCGGCTTCCTCCTCCTCGGCGTCGTCTTCATGATCGTCTGGCGGCTGATGGGCCACATGCGTTACTTCGGACGGAAGCCCTTCGAGGCGGTCGACCCGGCCGTCGCCGAGGGGAAGGTCAAGGTCGCGGGGGACACGATCTGATGGGCGATGTCGTCCTCGGCTACGACGGCTCGGACTGCGCGAAGGCGGCGCTTGCGACGGCAATCGACGTCGCGAAGGCCTTCGGTGACCGCCTCGTGGTCGTCTACGCCTACCAGCCACCCGACCGGAGCGTCGGGGAGGAGTTTCGCGAGCACCGAGCCGCTCTGCACGAGGTTGGCGAGCGGGTCACGAGCGAGGCGAGCGCGATCGCGGCGGACGCCGGCATCGAGCCCGACGTCGTGCTGGTCGCCGAGCGCCCTCTCGACGCCCTGCTCCGGGTCGCCCACGAATACGACGCCCGCATGATCGTCGTCGGCTCCTACGGCGAGGGCCCGATCAGGGGCGTGATCCTGGGCGCGCTGCCCTACAAGCTCGTGCACGTCGCAGAGCGACCGGTGCTCATCGTGCCGGCACCCGGCGAGGCTTAGCTAGGCGACCGAGGCCTCGACGAGTGTCTCGGCGTGCGTGCCCTCTCGAAACGCTGCGAATGACTGCGGCCAGACGGTGCCCGGCCAGCGGTACTCGGCACGGCCCTCGCCGGGGTAGTACGCGGCCGTGTAGAGGGTGCCGAAGCCGTGGGAGTAGCCGGTCGAGTAGAGCGGCGGCGCGAGGAAGGCGGCGACGAAGTCCTCGGCCGCGACGGAGTCGTCCTCGAGCAGACGGACGAGGCAGCGCTCACGCTCGAGTGAATGCGTGCGCTCGGCATGCTCGGCCCACTCGACGCGGCCCTGGTGGTTGGTGGCGGCCGCGACGGGTCGGAACACCGGCTCACGGTCGGGGCCCAGGTAGGCGGTGAGAACGTCCGAACCGCGGTCGACGAGAGTGAGCGTGTGCGCGAAGTGGTGCGGAACGCGGACGAGGGCGTCTCGTGCCTGGGACACGGTCTCGCAGGTCTCGAGCAGGTAGCGCAGCACGAGCGGGACGCCGAAGCCTTCGCCGAGCACCGGCCTGCCGCCGAACGCGAGCGAGACGGCGAGACCCGCGTCGTTGATCCCGTCCAGCAACCCCCACAGGCAATCGCTCACCCCGATCACGCGGCGGCCGGTCCAGGCAGTCGAGACGATCGCGCCCTCGAGGCGTTCCGGCGCGTAGTCGTAGTTTCGGGCGAGCACCGGCTCACCCCGCGTCCAGACGCCCTGCGAGCAGCCGGACATGAACGAGGGCGGCGACCAGAGCGCCAGCATCCTTGCGGCGACGTCCCCGCCCCCGGCGAGCTCGCACAGGCGCTCGTACGTCTCCACCAGCTCGGGCATGTGCTCGCCGAGCATGCGGCGGGACTCCGCGTACGAGGGCCGGGCTTCCTCGCCCTCGTGGAGGTACCACGCGTGGTAGCGCGGCCAGTGCCGCTCGAACAGCGCCTGCCACTTCGGGCCGGGAGCGAGCTCCTCGACCGCCTCGAACGTGAACGTCGTCTGCAACGGATCCTTCAGAGCATCTTGAAAGAGAAGGGCTCGGGAGCGGGCACGGTAGCCGCCGGCTCGGCCGGCACGCTCTCGAACTGCTCCTTGATCCCGGAGATCCAGCGGCGCGCGCGGTCGGTGAGCTCGTGGTCGTCGTCCATCATCCGGCCGCGCGTGACGAGGATCCCGAGGTCCGCCCCCGCGTACCGGTACTGACCCTCGGCGGCGATGCGCAGGTAGAAGGCCTCGCCCTCGCTGGCGACCGCGTGCCAGTCGGTGTCGCGCCGCAGAAAGGAGATTCGCCGGTCGTCGCCTCCGTTGGTGCGCCAGATCCCCGTCGTCGGAGCACGCGTGATCAGCTCGACGGTCTCCTCGGTCTGCTTGAGGATGAACTGGCTCCAGGCGTCGACCGCGGAAGGGTGTGACCACTCCCTGTTCAGCGCGTCCACGTCGATCTCGTAGTCGACGTCCATGAACTCGAGCAGATGGAAGAGAAACAGCGGCATGTCGCCGTAGGCGACCGCGGTGACGTTCGTCATCGAGCTCGCTCCCGTCACTCGCGGGTTCAGCTCGCCGAGGTAGAGCTCGCCCGAGTCGGCATCGGCGAGGAAGTCGAGCTCGAAGTACCCGCGATAGCCCTCCTCGCGGAGCCGCTCTCCCATCGCCTGCGTGTACCGGCGTGCGAGCTCGCGGTGGCGCTCGGAGAGCGCTGTGGGGAAGACGTCGTTTCCACACCACCCCCCGCCGTAGGGCGTCAGCTCGGGAAAGCCCGCGAGCTCGGTCATGAGCGGCCCGACCAGCGTTCCGTGGCGCGTGATCACGCCCTCGATCGCCGCCTCGCGCGGGTCGATCCGCTTCATCACCTTGAGCTCCTCGTCAACGAGGTCCGCGGCAACCTCGTCCCAGTCGGCCTCGGAGGCGACGAAGAAGGTGGTCTGACCCGAGTCGCCGTATGGGGTCTGCACGACGAGGTTGCTGCCGAGCCCGGCCGTGGCAGCCAGCGCGGTGAGCTCCTCGTAGGTGCGGGCCTGGCCGAGGACGTTCGGCACGCTCGGCACGCCTGCGTCGTTCCCGAGCTGGGTTGTGACGATCTTCGAGTCGAGCCGCGTGCGAAGCGCGGCGGGAGGGAAGGCGACCCGGAGGCCGGCCTCATCGGCGAGCCGTTCGGTCTCCTCGTCGAACATCAGGAACAGAGCCCTTCCACCGGCGCCCCGGCTGTCGATCCAGTCGATCGACTCCTTGTGTCCGAGCAGGTAGTTGCAGATCTCCTCGATCGACTCGAACTGCGGCGGCTTGACCTCCCGTGGCACGAAGACGTTCGGGTGGTGTCCGTCGAACGAGTCGTAGTAGTTCAGGAACCGGAAGTTGCGCACCCAGCGGTCGATGCCGAGCAGGTTGAACGCCGTCGCCGAGACGAAGTAGACCGGCGTGTCCGTCATGCGGAAGAAGCGGCGGATCTCGGAGATGCCGCGCAAAGGCGCGGTCGAGGTCATCCCGCGAGACCGCACCAGTCGCGGACGAAGACTGCGAGCACTTGCGCAGTCTGCACCATCGAGGCGATCGATACGCGCTCGTCGACGCCGTGGATCCGCTCGGCGTGCGGGCCGATGCAGGCGGCCGGGATACCCGCCTGGATCCAGGCGCGCGCGTCGGTCGTGGCGGTCGACGCGACCAGCTCGGGCGGCGCTCCGGCGATCCGCTCGTGCGCGGCGGCAAGGGCCGTCACGAGCTGATCGTCGTGCGCGATGGTCACGCCCTCGCACGCGAACCCGTCGTACACGATGCGCGGCGGATGCTCCGCAAGGAGCGGATCGGCTGCTGCCGCGACCGAGACCGCCTGTTCGACGCGTTCCATCAGCCCGTCCACCGACTGCCCGGGAAGGAGCGCGAGCCGGCACGAGAGCGCGCACTCGGCGGCGACCGTCGAGGCCCAGTCTCCGCCCTCGACGATGCCGACATTGAGATTGATCGGGTGACCGATCTCGTCCCAGGGGGGAGACGGATCCCCGTTCAGCTCCTCCTCGAGCTCCCGGAGGGCGGCAACGAGCGGGAACGACGCCTCGATCGCGTTGACGCCGCTGCCGGCCTCGCCGACGTGCACCGGCACGCCGGCGATCTCGATCCGGAACCAGAGGACGCCCACCTGGGCCGTGCAGATCGCACCGGGAAACGGCTCGGGGATCACGCAGGCGTCGGCCGGCGAGCAGGAGAGCACGCACTCGAGGGCGCCGTTTCCCGTGCACTCCTCCTCGACGACCGACTGGAGCTGTAGTGGGGCGAGCGGCTCGACGCCGAGGCTCCGGAGCCCGGCGACGGCGCCGACGATCGCCGCGAGCCCCGCCTTCATGTCGCCCGCGCCGCGCCCGTAGAGCCAGTCTCCGTCCCGGACGGCCCGGAAGGGCGCGGTCCGCCACAGGCTCTCGGCAGCCGGCGGCACCACGTCGACATGGCCGCTCAGCACGAGCGAGCGGCCGCCGCCCTTGCCGCCGGCGGGCCATGTGGTGACGACGTTGCGCTTCTCCGAGACGTCCCAGGAAAATGGCGACGCGGACGGATGCGCCCGTAGCACGTCGGCGTCCATCGGCACGTCGACCGGCTCGAGCCCGAGCCCGCGGAACGCGTCCTCCATCACCTTCTGGCCGGGCTCCTCGTTGCCGAGCACGGTCGGCGCCTCGACAAGACGGACGAGGAGCTCCTCCATCGCCGGGGCCTGCGCCGCGACGGCGCGGGCGATCTCTGCGTCCTCGACCGCTACGAGGTCGGCTGGATCCATTCGAGCTTCGCGCGAAGATGGACGACCGCGGGGCCCTCGCGCTCGAAAGCCCGCGCCAGTGCGTCGGCCACCCCGTCCGGCTCGACGCTCTCGACGGGGACGCCGTAGGCGGCGCAGACGGCGGGAAAGTCGGGCTCGACCAGGTCGACGGCGAACGTCTCGCCGTAGGAGTCCGTCTGATACTCGCGCAGGATGCCGTAGCCGCCGTCGTCCACGAGCAGCAGCTTCGCGCCGATCCCGTACTGGCGGGCGGTCGCGAGCTCCATCACGCCGTAGTTGAACCCGCCGTCCCCGACGATCGCGAGGGCGGGCGTGTCCGGCAGAGCGAGGCGGGCGCCCAGGGCCGCCGGCCAGGCGTAGCCGAGCGTTCCCGAGCCGAGCGGGTAGAGGAAGCGCCGCGGCGCAAGCGCCGGGAAGTGCGCCGACGCGCAGTATGCGAGGATCGTCATGTCCCAGGCGTGGATCGCGTCGCGAGGCAGTGCGGCGCGGATCTTCCGGAGGAGGTCGAGCTCGACGACGTCCCCGCGCTCCGCGAGGCCGCGGGCGATCCGGTCCCGAACGGCTGCGGCACGGGCCCGGCCGCCGGTATCCCGGTCGGGCAGACGATCCAGCAGCGCGGCAAGCGTCGGCCCGGCGTCCCCGACGAGGCCGAGCGCGGGCCACGTCGCACCGATCCGCTCGGCGGCGGCATCGATCTGGATCAGCCGGCCGGCCGGGCTGAAGCGGTACTGCCGGGTCGTCTCGGCGCCCAGCTCGGTGCCGACGCAGAGGACGACGTCGGCGGTCTCGAGCAGCTCCGCGAGCGCGGCCTCGTCGCAGCCCGAGCCGACCGCGAGCGGGTCGTCCTCGGGGAAGGCGCCCTTCCCCATGAACGTCGTCACCACCGGCGCGCCGAGCCGGCGCGCCACCCCGGCAAGCTCCTCCCAGGCTCCGGAGCGGTGAACGCCCCCACCGGCCCAGAGCACCGGTCGCGCGGCGGCGGCGAGAAGCGCTGCGGCCTCGTCGAGGGCGTCGGCGGTCGCGGGGGCCGGCGGCGGAGGCGTCCCGTCCAGCTCGACGACGTCGGCGTCGCTCTCTCCCTGGAGGAGATCGACGGGAATCTCGACGAAGACGGGGCCGCTCGGCGGCGTCTGCGCGACGCGCCAGGCGTCGGCCAGGAGCTCCGGGATCTCAGCGGCGCGGGTCGCCCGCCGCGCCCACTTCACGACCGGCGCGAACGACGCGAGCTGGTCGGGAAGCTCGTGCAGGTAGCCGCGGCCCTGCCCGATCATGTCGCCGGGGATCTGGCTCGCGACGGCGACGACCGGGACGTGGGAGCTCGCGGCCTCCATCAGCGCCGCGAGCGAGATCAGCGCGCCCGGCCCGGTCGAGAGGAGCAGCGCGGCCGGCCGGCCGCTCACGCGCGCATATCCGTCGGCAGCGAAGCCCGCATTGAGCTCCGTGCGTAGCCCGACGGCGCGAACGGGACTCTCGCGGAGGGCCTCCCAGATCGCGAGGGCGTGGATCCCGGGAACCCCGAACACCACCTCCGCCCCGAGAGACGCGAGGCTCTCGGCCACGAGGTGCCCGCCGATGCGCGTCCCGACCGCCTTCGCCTCCACCGAACCGATCCTATCGGCCGGCCTGGTTCGCCAGCCCACCGAGCCCCGGGGTCACCTGACCGGTTCCTGGCCCAACGGACGTGTCCCCTAGCCTGTCCCCGGGGCATGTCGGTAGGCGCCGTGTCTCCGGGCCTGTCCCCGCGACATGTCCGCGGGCGCCAACAAGCCGCCGGTACCTCAGGCGTTCCACCACCGGGCCCGGGGAGACACGACGCCGTCCTGAGGCCGCTCGCCGGCGCAGACCCGCCCGATGGGGACAGGTCCCCGGGCCTGTCCCCGGGTCCCCGTCATGTCTCGAACGGTCACGTTTGACCCGATGGTCAGGCGCGGGCGATCATTCCTCGCCGTGGGCCGCGACCAAAAGCACGACATCCTCTTCGAGCCGGTGCGGATCGGCCCGAAGACCCTGCGAAACCGCTTCTACCAGGTTCCCCATTGCACGGGCTTCGGGAGCGAGAAGCCCGGGTCGCACGCACGCTTCCGCGGGGTCAAGGCCGAGGGCGGCTGGGCAGCTGTCTGCACGGAGGAGGCGCTCGTAAGCGCCGACTCCGACTACTGGCCCGTTGTCTCACAGCGCATCTGGGATGAGGATGACGTGCGCAACCTCGTGCTCATGGCGGAGGAGGCTCACCAGCACGGATCGCTGGCCGGGATCGAGCTGACACACGGAGGCGCGCACGGGAACACACGAGAGTCGCGCTGGCCGGCGATCGCGCCTTCCCAGCTCGCGAGCGACCACCACACGGCCGTCGTCCCGAAGGCAATGGAGCACGCCGACATCCACCGCGTCCAGGCCGATTGGGTTCGGGCGGCGAAGGCCGTGCGCGACGTGGAGTTCGACATCGTCTACGTCTACGGCGGCCACAGTTACCTGCCGCTCCAGTTTCTTTCGCCCTTCTACAACCGGCGCACCGACTCCTACGGTGGCTCCTTCGAGAACCGAGCCCGCTTCTGGCTCGAGACGCTCGAGCTCGTCCGCGAGGCAGTCGGAGACGATTGCGCGATCGCCGTCCGGCTCTGCGTGGAGGCGCTCGGGCCCGCCGGCGTCGAGCTCGAGGAAGGGCTCGGATTCATCCGACACGCAGACCACCTCGTCGACCTCTGGGACGTGAACGTCGGCTCGCTCACCGACTGGGTGAAGGACTCCGGCCCGTCCCGCTTCTTCGAGGAGGGGTACCAGCTCGAGTGGACCGGACGCGTGCGCGAGGCGACCGCGAAGCCGATCGTCGGGGTCGGCCGGCTGACGAATCCAGACCGGATGGCGGAGATCGTCCGCTCGGGCGTCTGGGACCTGATCGGCGCGGCTCGCCCTTCGATCGCCGACCCGTTCCTGCCGAAGAAGGTAGAGGAGGGTCGCTACGGCGAGATCCGCGAGTGCATCGGCTGCAACGTCTGCATCTCGAAGGCCGACTCCGGAAACCACATCGGTTGCACGCAGAACGCGACCGCAGGCGAGGAGTACCGCCGCGGCTGGCACCCCGAGCGCTTCGAGCGCGCGGCGAACGCCGACAACGACGTGCTCGTCGTCGGGGCTGGGCCGGCCGGGATGGAGTGCGCAATCGTGCTCGGCAAACGCGGCTTCCGTCGCGTGCACCTCGTCGACGCTGAGGCCGACACCGGTGGATGCATGCGCTGGATTCCGCAGCTTCCCGGCCTCGGTGAGTGGGCCCGGGTCGTCAACTGGCGCCGGATCCAGCTCGAGCAGCTGCGCAACGTCGAGCTGATCGCCCGCACCCGGCTGTCCGCGCAGGACGTGCTCGAGTACGGGGCCGAGATCGTCGTCGTCGCAACGGGCGCACGCTGGTCGACCGACGGCCTGCAGGTCTTCACGCACGAGCCGATCGTGGGCGCGGACGCATCGCTGCCCCACGTGCTCACCCCCGAGCAGATCATGCTCGAGGGCAAGACCCCGCCGGGCAACAGGGTCGTCGTCTACGACGGGGAGGGATACTTCACGGCGATCGGGATCGCGGAGAAGCTCGCCCTGGACGGCTTCGACGTCGAGCTGGTGACGTGCCTGGAGACCACCGCGCCCTTCACGGACGAGACGCTCGAGGGCCCGCTGATCCGTAGGCGCCTGCACGAGGTCGGCGTCGCGCAGCGACGCAACACCACTGTGACCGCGGTCGAGCCCGGAAAGGCAATTGGCGAGGACGAGTTCGGCGAGCCGGTCGAGCTCGCCGCCGATGCGATCGTGCTCGTCACCCAGCGGCTGTCCGACGACGCGCTCTACCACGAGCTCGTCGCCGCAGAGCCCGACTTCCCCGTCTACCGGATCGGCGACTGCGTCGCACCGCGAATCCCCGCCGAGGCGATCTTCGACGGGCACCGGCTCGGACGCGAGATCGACGCCGAGAACCCCGCGGTGCCGCTTCCGTACCGGCGCGAGCGGCTCGTTCTCGAGCCCGTGCGCGATCTCTAGAGAAACGGCTCCCGGCCCACCCAGACGGGCGCGGTCATCTCGGCGGCGATCTCCCTCGTCGAGAGGAGCCCGAGCGGCATCAGCCGAGGATTGTCCGGGTCGACGACGAGCAGCGGGTGAGTCTCGTGGCGGAGCATCAGGTCGGCGGCCTCTCGAAGCGTCTCGTCGGGCCCGATCGTCACGGGCGAGCGCATCAGCTCGGCGATCGTCCTTGCCTCGACGTCCCACAGGTGCAGCCGGATCAGGTCGTGCCCGGTAACGAGCCCCATCACCCGTCCCGTCCGATCCGCGACGACGATCGCGCGCGAGCGCAGCTGCGTCATGGCCCGCGCGGCGGCTGCGACCGGTGTGTCGCCGAGAGCCACGACGATGGCGCGCGACATCACGTCTCGGACGACGCGCCGCTCCGCGGCCGGCTCGGCGAGGCTCGCGACCAGGTCGGAGATCGAGAGGATGCCGACCGGCTTCCCCTGCTTCGTGACGACGAGGCGCGAGACGCGCATTTCCTCGAACCGCTCGGCGATGATCCGGGCTGGCGCGGTCACGTCGATCGTCACGATCGGGTGCGTCATGAGATCACCTGCCGAGAAGCGCCGCATCACGTCGAGGTCGTCCTCGTCGGTCGAGAGCCACTCACCGGCAAGCAGGTCGACGTCCGAGAGGACGCCCACGGGTAGGCCGTCGTCGTTCGTGACGACGAGCGCGTGTACGCGATGCTCTGCAAGCAGCCGCGCGACCTCGCCGAACGACGCGAGCTCCGGGCACGTGATCAGGCCCTCGCGCATGAGATCGCCGGCGGCCGGTCGGAGCATGGACGTAGCCTCGCGCATCCGCGTGCGAAGCTCAACGTCCCGAAGGGCCAGTGGTGAGAAGCGAGCGCGACCGCCCGAACGCCGCCCGAGCGAACAGGATGACGGCTGACTCTCGGGATCAGCGGAGGAAGCGACGCCGAGCGTCGCAGCTCAGCCGGACAACCTGTCCCAGGCCTCGTCGAGGATCTGGCGGAGGACGCCGACCATGACGTCGAACTCCTCGGGCCCGGCCACGAGCGGCGGCGCGAACTGCGCACAGGTCTCGCCGCGGTCGTCGAAGCGCATGTAGACGCCGAGCTCGCGCGCCCGGGGCGTGAGGAAGTTCTTGATCAGATCGTCCCGCTCGGCCGGGGCAAACGTCTCCTTCGTCTCCTTGTCCTTCACGAGCTCGAGCGAGTAGAAGTAGCCGTCGCCGCGCACGTCGCCGACCATCGGATGCTCGCGCAGCAGCGTCTCGCAGCGCGACCGAAGCTCTGGGCCGAGCGTCTGGGAGCGGCCGACGAGGTCGTCGCGCTCGAAGATGTCGAGGTTGGCGATCGCGATCGCGCACGAGAGCGGGTGGCCGCCGAACGTGATCCCGTGTGAGAACGCCGTGGCAGGCTCGCCGAAGAACGGCTCGACGACCTTGGTGCTCGCGACGACCCCGCCGAGCGGTGCGTATGCGGACGTCACGCCCTTGGCGAACGTCATCAGGTCGGGCTCGATCTCGTAGCGCGTCGTCCCGAACCAGTCGCCGACGCGCCCGAAGCCACAGATCACCTCGTCGGCGACGAGGAGCGCGCCGTGCGCGTCGCAGATCTCCCGCACCCGATCGAAGTAGCCGGGCGGGGGCACGATCGAGCCCGCAGAGTTCTGTACCGGCTCCATGATCACGGCCGCGACGGTCTTTGGATCCTCGTTCTGGATGATCCGGTCGACCTCGTCGGCGCACGTGAGGTTGCACGGCCCGCCCTGGCAGTAGGCGCAGCGGTACTCGTAGGGCGTCGGGGCGCGCAGGCACCCCTGCAGGAGCGGCTCGAACTGGGAGCGCAGCGCGGGACTGCCGTTGATCGAGAGCGCCCCGAGCGTGACCCCGTGGTACGCGCTCCGGCGCGAGATGAACTTGTAGCGGGTGGGCTCGCCGCGCAGGCGGTGGTACTGGCGCGACATCTTCATCGCCGTTTCGATCGCCTCGGCGCCGCCGCCGACGAACATGATCCGGCCGACGTCGATCGGCAGCAGCCTCGTGAGCCGGTCCGCGAGCTCGACGGCCGGCGGGGTCGCAAACCCGACCCAGTTGGTGAAGAACGGAAGCGTCGAAAGCTGCTCGGCGGCTGCCTCCGCGATCTCGGGATACGGGCCGTAGCCGATGTTGACGCAGTAGAGAGCCGAGAGGGCGTCGAGGTAGGCGTTGCCCTCGGTGTCGTAGATCGTGCAGCCTTCGGCCCGGTCGATCACGATCGGGCTCTCGAAGTCCATCGCCCGGGTGAAGTGGCGCCAGAGGTGGTCGGTCGTGACTGCCATGCGCTTATCCCTCCGTTAGCTGATCTCTCGTCCGTTGCGCGCTGCAAGCGCCTGGCCGGCCTTGACGGCCAGCCAGAGCTCCATCCGCTGCTCCGGGTCGTCCGGATGGCGCCCGGTCTGCTCGCGTAGCCGCTCCATTCTGTACCGGAGCGTGTGCCGATGAACCCCGAGGCGCTCGGCCGCGTCGCTCCAGCGACACCCCGAGTCGAGGAGCGCCGTCAGCGACTCCAGCAACGCCCCGTTCGCTGCAGCCGGCCCGAGAACCCGGTCGACGAACGCCTCGAGCGCGGCGTCGGGCAGGCTGAGCAGGAGCTCGAGCGAGCCGAGGTCGTGGTACGAGGCGACCGGGCTCGATACCGCGTCCAGCGCGGCCCGCGCCTCGAGCAGGCTCCGCCCGAGGGTCCGCCCGTGCGCGGGACGACCCACGCCGACCCGGGCGAGGGGCTCGGCAGCCACGACGTCGCCGGCGAGCGCGAGCACGTCCTGTTCGCTCGCGGCCTCGACGAGGAACGCGGCCCGGTCGCGCCTGGCGGTCGACAGGTACCGGACGGATCGCCGGTCGAGCTCGTGCGCGACCTCCGTGCGGAGACGCTCCCCCGCCACGGCGCCGTTTCGCGGCACCGCGAGTAACGCGGCGTAGTCGCGGCCCGGCTCGAGGCCGAACGCGGCCATCCGGCGGCCCGTCTCGCGGTCGTCGAGACGGTCGGCCTCGAGGTCCTCGAGCAGGTCGCCCGCGAGCCTCAGCTCGGCGGCGCTGACGGCCCGGCGGCGCGACAGCTCGAAGGCGAGCGCCGTCTGCCCGTGATGCAGAACGAGCCGGTCGTACTCGCCGAACGACTTCCCGTCCCGTGCAGCGCGAAGCGTCGCGATCGCCTCCTGGGCGACGACCGGGAGCTCGAGCGCCCCGTCGAAGGACAGGCGCCCGTGCGCGTGCCGCTCGCTGACGACGCGCCCTCGTTCGTCGACGAGGGCGAGCGAGCAGTCGAGGTGGTTGCAGACGATCGCAAGCAGCGCCTGCAGCCCGCGCCCCTCGAGCACGGCGTCGGCGAGGCGCTCGTGCACCTCGAGAGCGTCCGTGACCTGCTCGAGCTGCTCGTTCGCGAGGTGCGTGAACGCCGCCTTGGTGATCGCTACGAACGGCACCTCGTAGGGGACGGTGAGGACGGGGAAGCCGAGCCTGGTCGCCTCGTCCACCAGCGCCGACGGCACCTCCGGGAAGCCGAACCCGATCGAGAATCCGAGCCCGGCGAGGCCGTGCTTCGCCAGCCGTCGGACGTAGGCCCGCTGCGTCGTCGTCGTCTCCCCGCAGCCGAGGCCGGTGGTGAGCAGGAACTCGCCGCCCTCGAGAAACCGCGTCGGGTCGGCCAGCTCGGACGTGTGAATCCAGGAGACCCGGTTCTCGAGGCCGCCGGAGCCGGCCGCCACGGTCAGGCGGAGATCCGCCATCGAGAGGATGTCCTGGACGCTGAGCATGGTCGCGATTTCGACGCGCTGTCCAACAAGCTACGTCGGCCCGTGCCGTTCCGCAAGCCCTCGAGCGGGGAACCGGCCGGCGAATCTTGGACACCATGGACAAGAGCGGAGGGATGGATCGGCCCCGCGGGTATCCGGAAAGGCGCTACTCTCGGTGCCTCTTGACAACAGGTCACTGGGTTTGTGCCAGGGGAGCGCACGCCCGGTTCGCGAGGGCCCGGTTTTGACCGGGCCTTCGTACGGGTTGGGGGGCAGGCGATACTTCGTGGCGTGAGCGGGACGAGCTACGACGCCGCTGGGGTGTCTCTCGCCAGGGCGACCGATGTCGTCGAGCGGCTTCGGGCAGCGGTCGAGTCGACGCGCACGGCCGCGGTTCACGGCTCGGTGGGCGGCTTCGCCGGTCTATACGCGCTGGACGACGAGCGTCTGCTCGCGGCCTCGACCGACGGCGTCGGCACGAAGCTCGTGCTCGCCCGACGGGCGGGCCGGCTGCGAGACGCCGGGCGTGACCTGGCGGCCCACTGCGTCAACGACGTCCTGACGACGGGCGCCGACCCGCTGTTCTTTCTCGACTACGTCGCCTCCGGCCGCCTCGACCTCGACCAGGTCGCGGAGCTCGTCGAAGGCGCCGCGGAGGTCTGCCGAGCGGCCGGCTGTGCGATCCTCGGGGGGGAGAGTGCCGAGATGCCCGGGGTCTACGCGGGCGAGGAGCTCGACTTCGCCGGGATGGTCGTCGGCATCGTTCAGCGTGAGGACCTCGTCGACGGCTCGCGCTGCGAGCCGGGCGACGTCGTTCTCGGCCTCCCGTCGAGCGGCCTGCACGCGAACGGGTTCTCGCTCGTGCGGCGCCTCGTGGGCGACGGTGCGTTCGACGCCGACCTCCTGCTCGCTCCGACCCGCCTCTACCTCGACGACGTGCGCGCGCTGCGAGCGGCCACCGACGTGCGCGCGCTCGCCCACGTCACGGGCGGAGGGATCTCCGGGAATCTCGTTCGCGCACTACCTCCGGGCCTCGGCGCCGCGATCGACCCCGCCGGCTGGGAGCGTCCCGCAGTCTTCGAATGGCTCGACGCCCGGGGAGTGACCGAGGACGAGCAGCGCCGGGTCTTCAACCTCGGGATCGGCTACTGCGCCGTGGTTCCGGCCGGCGACGCCGAACGGAGCCCCTACCCCGTGATCGGCTGCCTCGAGGCGGGACTCGAAGGCGTCGTCTTCGTGTGAGCCGCGCTCTCGGCGTCCTCGTCTCGGGAACCGGGACGAACCTCAAGGCGCTGCTGGACGCGAAGCTTCCCGTGGCCGCGGTGGCAGCCAACGTACCCGGCGCGCGGGCGCTCGAGCGGGCCGCGGCCGCAGGGGTCCCGACTGCCGTCTTCCCGCTCGAGAGCTACCCGGCGAGAGAGGCCCGCGATCTGGCGATGGCCGACTGGCTCGAGCAACTCGGCGTCGCGCTCGTCGTCTGCGCCGGGTACATGCATCTGCTCACGCCGGCCTTCCTGGCGCGCATGCCGGCGGTGAACGTCCACCCGTCCCTGCTTCCCCGGTTCCCCGGGATCCACGCCGTCGAGGACGCTCTCGCCGCGGGCGTCGCCGAGACCGGCGTCACCGTGCACTTCGTCGACGAGGGGATGGACACCGGCCCGACGATCCTCCAGGAGCACGTCGCCGTCCGCCCCGGAGACACGGCCGCGACACTGCACGCGCGCCTGCAGGAGGTGGAGCACCGCCTCCTCCCCCGAGCGGTTCACCTCTGGCTTTCGGGCGAGCTCGACGCGTAGAGTGGGCTCGTCCCGCGAACGGTGACGCGCAACATTGCCACACGGAACGAGAGGATCGAGACCATGGCCGACGACTACTGCGCGCCGTTCCCCGCCTGCGACGCGCTCGACGGCAGGCTGCTGATCGCCCGGACGGCGGACGGGCCGTCGCTCGCCGTCGACGTCGCGGAGATCCCGTTCGGGCCGGTGTCGATGGCCGGCGCATCGCTTCATCCGTACGTCCGGTGGACGTACGGACAGACCTGGACGCCGCGCGAGGCGTGCCTCGGTCCGGTCCGGTCGGTGCTGGGGCTCGCTCCGGGGGAGACGGTCACGATCGACGTGCGCCATCGCGCCTCGGTCGACTACACGAGCCTCGTGCGAAACGCCGCCGACCGGGCCGAGACGTCGAGCCACACCGAGCGCAATCCGGAGCTGCACGAACAGACGCGCTCGGCCGTTCAGCAGATGAAGAGTGAGCTCGAGCTCGCCCAACTGCACTACAAGGAGCTCGGCTCGCCGTTTCTCGAGCTGATCGTCGGCGCGATCATCGGTGCCGCCCAGGGACAGAAGAAGCAGGCCGATCGCGACGAGGCGCTCGACGCGATGAGGAAGCAGCTCGAGCACGAGAAGGGCGGCGGCGGCGGGACGATCAACCACAACTCGCTCGGAGCGATCCACGAGACGCTCGAGGAGGTGCACCGCTCGGAGAGCGAGCACACCGCAACCGAGACGACCAGGGCGACGGGCGACGGGCGACGAGACGGTTCAGATGGTCAGGCGAACGTTCTCGAACCCCTATCGAGACCGGAGCCTGGAGCTGCGCTTCATCCCAGTCTTCCGCCGATTCGACGTGACCACGTCGCTCGTCAGGGGAGAGCCGGGCGTGCTGCTTCGCCCCGGTCTGATCGATTTCGCGGCCCCGGCTGCGCGCGCGAAGATAGGCGCCTTCGTGAAGACACGTGCTCTCGACCCCGCGATCGCTCAGGCAGGAGACGTCGACCCGGGTCAGGAGGAGGAGCTGCCGGCCGCCAGACGCGCGGCGGCGGTCACCGAGCATCTGAGCTCGAACGCGGCGATGTACACGCGGGGCTTTCTCGAGCACACGAACGCGATCGGCGACCGGGACGTTCTCCTCTCCCCCTTCGCGACGATGCTCGGCGGTCAACCTGCCCGGAGCACCCGTGCCGCCGGATCGGCCGCGGTTTCCGGATCCATCGGCCTCGCGGACGGACTCTCGTGGTCGCAGGCAAAGGTGCGAAACGGCGAGATCCACGTCCCGCTCGGCGAGTCGGCGAACTGGCCCCGAACCTGGAAGGGGCCCGCGGCGAGCGGGCTGAGCAAGGCGATCGGCCAGACGATCGCCGATTCCGCCTGGCTCGGTCAGTGGACGCGGACGCGCAGCGTCCACCTGTTCATGGGCACGCACGTCGAGGCGGTCGCGGGCACGTGCGTCCTGGCGGACCTTCCCGAGGTGAGCGGGGACGCGTGAGCGCACGGGTCAGGACGGATTAGGAGCGATGGTGCGCCGGGCACTCTTCTCCGTCCACGACAAGACGGGCCTCGACCCGTTCGTGACCGGGCTCGTCGAGCTCGGCGCAGAGCTCGTCGCGAGCAGCGGTACGGCGGAGCACATCGAGAGCCTCGGGCTCGTCGTCACCCGCGTGGAGGAGCTGACGGAGTTTCCCGAGCTCCTCGGCGGGAGGGTGAAGACGCTCCATCCCGCGATTCACGCCGCCATCCTCGCCCGGCGCGACGTTGCCGAGGATCAGGCGGCGCTCGAGGAGCATGGGATCGACCCGTTCGACCTCGTCTGCATCAACCTGTACCCATTCGCGAGCGTCGCCTCGCAGCGCAACGTGCGCGAGGAGGACGCGGTCGAGATGATCGATGTCGGCGGGCCGGCGATGCTCCGTGCCGCGGCGAAGAACTTCGTCCACGTCATCCCCGTCTCCTCGCCGGTTCAGTACGACGCGCTGCTGCTCGCACTGCGCACCGGCGATCTTTCGCTCGCCGAGCGGCGGATGCTGGCCGCCGACGCCTTCGCGCACACCGCCGCCTACGAGGCGACGATCGCCGGCTGGTTCGCGGACCGCGAGACGTTCCCGCCCCGGCTGATCGTCTCGCTCGAGAAGGCGCTCGACCTCGCGTACGGCGAGAACCCCCACCAGCGGGCCGCCTACTACGCGGAGGCGGGCACAAGGCGGCACCTGCTCTCGCGCGTCGACCAGCGAGCCGGCCGGGAGCTGTCGTTCAACAACCTGAACGACCTCGACGCCGCCCGCGGCCTTCTGCGGGAGTTCGCCATGCCGACCTGCGTGATCGTCAAGCACGCGAACCCCTGCGGGGCAGGCATGGGATCAACGGTCGAGGAGGCGTACGAGCAGGCGCTCGCCGCGGACCCCGTCTCCGCCTACGGCGGCGTCGTTGCGCTCAACCGCCCGGTTGGAGACTCGCTCGCCACGCGCCTTGCGGAGCAGTTCGTCGAGGTGCTGATCGCTCCGGGCTACGAGGGCGCCGCGCTCGAGATCCTCGTGGCCAAGCCGGGAACGAGGATCCTCGAGGACGGCGAGCGCCGCGGGACGACCCCCGGCGAGCGGGATCTCCGGCGCGTGATGGGCGGGATGCTCGTCCAGGACTCGGACTCGGAGGTCGATGACCGGGACGGGATGCAGGTCGTTACCGGGGCGACACCGGACGAGGGGGTCTGGGGCGATCTCCTCTTCGCCTGGCGCGTCTGCAAGCACGTCTCGTCCAACGCGATCGTCCTCGCCCGCGACCTGCAGACAATCGGCATCGGCGGCGGGCAAACGAGCCGGGTCGACGCCGTCCGCATCGCCGTCGAGAGCGCTCGGGCGCTCGGGCACGACCCTGGAGGCGCGGTGCTCGCCTCCGACGCGTTCTTCCCCTTCGCCGACGGACCCTCGTACGCGCTCGACGCCGGCGTGAGGGCGATCATCCAGCCCGGCGGGTCGAAGCGCGACGACGAGGTGATCGCCGCCGCCGAGGCCGCGGGCGCAACGATGGTCTTCACCGGTCGGCGCCACTTTCGGCATTAAGGAGATTCTCCAGCTTTCTGGTAATCTGGCAGTATGGCCACTCGGAAGAAGGTGACGTACGTTCTCGACGAAGACGTTGCGCGGGCTGCTCGCGTCCATGCGGCACGCACCGATCGACGCGATTCAGACGTTGCCGAGGCTGCGCTCCGCGCGTATCTCGGGCTCGACCTGCTGAACGACCTCTGGTCCGCATCGGCGGGGAAACCCGAGATCTCGCTGGAGGAGGTCGTCGCCGAGCAGCATGCCGCGCGGCCGGCGCGTGTGCGTGCACGTCGTACCTGATCCGAACGTCCTCGTCTCGGCCGTGGTCACGCCAGGCGGCGTTTGTGCGGAGCTGCTCGACCGCCTGACCCGGAGCGCGATCACGATCGTGGTCAGCCCGCTTGTTCTCGCCGAGGTGGAACGGGTGCTCGTGCGTCCGAAGTTCTCCCGGATCAGCACGCCGCAGCGAGCCGCATACCTCGTATTCCTGGAGCGCATCTCGAACGTCGTCTCGGATCCGCCGGATCCCGGAACGACGCTTGTGGCGCGGACCGGACCCCGCCGACGACTACCTCGTCCAGCTCGCGATTGCCGAGCCCGACCGTCTCCTGGTCACGGGCGATCTGCACCTGCTCGAACTCTCGGGCTCGTACCCGATAACCTCGCCGCGGGCGTTGCTCGATCGGCTCTCGGGCGACGAGCAGATCTGAGAGCCGGACTAGGCTACTGCTCACGCGTGGACAGCGACTACCCGACCGTTCTCGACCTGATCGGCGGCACGCCGCTGGTGCGGCTCGACCGGATCGCCCGCGGCGTCGCGCCACGGGTGCTAGCGAAGCTCGAGCACCTCAATCCGGGCGGCTCGGTCAAGGATCGCATCGGCCTGAGGATGATCGAGGAGGCCGAGCGGACGGGGAAGCTGCGTCCCGGTGGGACGATCGTCGAGCCGACGAGCGGCAACACGGGCGTCGGCCTCGCGATCGCGGCGGCGATCAAGGGCTATCGCTGCGTGTTCGTGATGCCGGACAAGGTCGCGCCGGAGAAGATCCGGCTTCTGCGCGCCTACGGCGCCGAGGTCGTCATCTGCCCGACCGCGGTGCCGCCCGACTCGCCCGAGAGCTACTACGCCGTGTCCAGCAGGCTCGCCGAGGAGATCCCCGGTGCCTTCAAGCCCGACCAGTACTCGAACCCGACCAACCCGCTGGCGCACTACGAGACGACCGGGCCCGAGCTGTGGGAGCAGACCGGCGGCGAGCTCGACGCGCTCGTCCTGACCGTCGGAACCGGCGGGACGATCTCCGGCACCGCTCGCTATCTGCGCGAGCGCAAGCCTGACCTGCTCGTCGTGGCCGCGGACCCCGAGGGCTCGATCTACTCGTCGCCGACCGTCCACCTGTACCTGGTCGAGGGCATCGGCGAGGACTTCTGGCCGGCTACGTACGACCCCTCGCTCGTCGACGAGTACGTCACCGTCTCCGACCGGGACTCCTTCGTGACGGCGCGCCGGCTGGCACGCGAGGAGGGACTGCTCGTCGGCGGCTCGGGTGGGACGGCGGTATTCGCGGCGCTCGCCGTCGCGCGACGTTTCGGGCCGGAGGCAACGGTCGTCACGCTGATCCCGGACTCGGGGCGCGGCTACCTCTCGAAGGTCTACGACGACAACTGGCTGCTCGAGCACGGGATCCTCGAGCGCGAGGCACCCGGGCCGACGATCGACGAGGTGCTCGCCTTCAAGCGCGTCGAGGAGCCGGACGTGCCCGAGCTGATCCTCGTAAACGCGCACCGCAAGGTGGGCGAGGCGATCGAGCTGATGCAGCGCTACGGGATCTCGCAGCTCCCCGTCGTCCGCAACGAGCCGGCCGCGTCGCTCGCCGACGTGATCGGCTCGATCCGCGAGCGGGGCCTCCTCGACCGCGTCTTCCGCAACCGCGACGCGCTCGAGGACGACGTCGCCCAGGCGATGGAGCCGCCCCTCCCCGCGATCGACATCGCCGAGTCGGTCGACCAGGTCTTCGCCGACCTGTCCGGAGAGGCGCCGGCGGTCGTCGTCGCACGCGCGGGGGCTCCGGTCGGCGTCCTCACCCGCGCCGACCTGCTCGAGTACCTCGCGGCCAGGCGCGGCTCGAACGAACCTAGCTGAACAAGCGCTCGACTCTGCGGACGAGGTCGATCTGGTCGACACGGGCGCGGTCGCGTCCCGCACCGCCGTCGACCACGTCGCGCCACCGGTCCTTCGCGTTGAGAACGTCGGCGCCCACGCCGCCGAGCAGCCGGTCGCGCCCCTTGCCGCCGACGATCCGATCGGCGCCCCTGTCGCCGTAGAGACGGTCTTTGCCGAGACCGCCGACGAGCTGGTCGCCCCCGCCGGCGCCGTAGATCTTGTCGTTGCCCGCGTCACCGTAGAGCTTGTCGTTCCCCGCGAGTCCGTAGATGACGTCGTCGCCGCCGCCGCCGGAGATGACGTCGTTCCTGGACGTCCCGCGCAGCACGTCGTCCATCGGGGTACCGCAGACGGTGCAGGCCGGACGGCCGGGGACGGTCGTCCCGGAGCCGGCTGGAGGCTGCCCGGCCTCTCCACCGGAAGCCGACACCTCGAGTGACAGGGCCTTCGTCGCGCTCGCCCCCTTGGAGTCCACCACCTTGACGGTGAAGCTCGACGTGCCGGCCGTCGTCGGCGTGCCCGAGATGATCCCCGAGGAGGTCAGCGCGAGGCCGGCCGGCAGGCTCCCCGACTGAATGCTCCACGCGATCGGCGACGTGCCGCCGTTCGCGAAGAGCCCGGTCGCGTAGAAGTCGCCGACGATGGCCTCGGGCAAGAGCGAAGTCGTGATCGAGAGCGTGCCCGCGACGGTCAGCGTAAGCGTCTTCGTTGCGGACGCGCCGTTCACGTCGGTCACCCTGAACGTGACGCTCGGAGCTACCGTGGTCGTGGGCGTACCCGAGATGACGCCGGTCGAGGCGTTGAGACTGAGCCCGGCCGGAAGGGTTCCGCTCGCGACACTCCAGGTCAGCGGCGCAGTGCCGCCGGCGGCGGTGAGCGTGGTGGAGTACGCGGTCCCCACGCTCGCGGCGGGCAGCGAGGTGGTCGTGATCGAGGGTGTGCTTTTGACGACGAGCGAATAGGAGCGACTACCGGTGCCCATGCCGCTGTCATCGACCGAGACGGTGAAGTTGAACGTGCCGGTGGAGGACGTCGTGCCGCTCAGGACCCCGGTGGACGAGCCCAGGGCGAGGCCCGAGGGCAGGGATCCGGGCGGGACGCTCCAGGTCGTGCCGGTGCCCGTGCCGCCGCTCGCGGTCAGCGTCTGGGAGTAGCTCTTGCCGGAGGTCGCGCCGGGGAGCGACGTCGGCGAGATCGCGATCGCGACGTCGATCGATAGCGCCTGGGTGTCCGACACTCCCGCGGCATCGGTGACCATCGCAGTGAGGGCGAAGGTCCCGGCCGTTGTCGGCGTGCCGCTGATGACACCGGAGCCCGGGTTGAGTGCCAGCCCCGGCGGAAGCGACCCGGACGACCAGGCGAGCGGAGCCGTGCCCCCGCTTGCGGCCAGCGTCTGGGAGTAGGCACTCCCTGCGGTCCCGTCCGGAAGCGACGTGGTCGTGATGTCGGGCGCGGCGTTGATCGTGATCGAGAGCGCACGCGTCGCGGTGAGCGGCGTCCCTGGGGTCGAGTCGGTGACCCTGACCGTGAAGCTGAACGTCCCTGCCGCCGTCGGCGTCCCCGAGATGACACCCGCTGCTGAGAGGGTCAGACCGATCGGCAGCGCGCTGTCGAGGCTCCACGTGTAGGGGATCGTGCCGCCCGTGGCGGCGAGCGTCTGCGAGTAGCCGCTCTGGTCGTCGGTCCAGGCTGCGAGCGAGGTCGTGGTGATCGTGACACCGCCACCCGGTGAGGCCGAGAGCGCCGTGGCGAGGGCCACCGCGACGGCAGCGGCGAGAATCGCGAGTCGACCGGCAAGCCCCACCGTGTCCAGTAAGCCAGAGCGGACGTGCTGGGTCAACAGCCGTCCCGGTACCATCGCGCCCGTGGACTTCGAGACCCGCGCGATCCACGTCGGCCAGGAGCCGGATCCGGCCACCGGGGCGGTGATCGTCCCGATCTACCAGACGTCGACCTACGTGCAGGAGTCGGTCGGCGTGCTGAAGGACGGCTACGACTACTCGCGCACGGCGAACCCGACGAGGCGCGCGCTCGAGACGTGCCTCGCGTCGCTCGAGGGCGCCGCACACGGCTTCGCGTTCTCGTCCGGGATGGCGGCGATCACGACGATCCTCCACCTGCTCGGCCCGGGCGACAGGGTCGTCTCCGTCAACGATGTCTACGGCGGCACGTACCGGCTGTTCATGAAGGTCTACGAGCCGAAGGGGTACTCCTTCGAGTTCGTCCCGGCGGACGCGCCGCTCGCCGGGGCGCTCGACGAGCGCACGCGCATGCTCTGGGTAGAGTCGCCGACGAACCCGTACCTCACCGTCGTCGACATCCGCGCCGCCGCCGAGGCAGCCCACGCCGCCGGCGCGCTCCTCGTCGTCGACAACACATTCGCGACCCCGTTTCTCCAGCGGCCGCTCGAGCTCGGGGCCGACGTCGTCGTCCACTCGACGACGAAGTACCTCGGCGGCCACTCCGACGTCGTCGGCGGCTTCGCGGCGACGAACGACCCGGCGCTGGCCGAACGGCTCGCGTTCCTCCAGAACTCGCTCGGCGCCGTGCCCGGCCCGCTCGACTCGTGGCTCGTCCTGCGCGGGCTGAAGACGCTCGCGATCCGGATGCGCCAGCACTGCGCGAACGCCCTCGCCGTCGCCGAGCGGCTCGAGGCACATCCGCGCACCGCTCGGGTTCTCTATCCCGGCCTTACGAGCCATCCCCAGCACGCGCTCGCCCTGGCGCAGATGGACGACTTCGGCGGGATGGTCACGTTCGAGCTCGCCGGGACCGAGGCCGACGCGCGTCGCGTCGTCGAGGCGACGGAGATCTGGCAGCTCGGCGAGAGCCTCGGCGGCGTCGAGAGCCTGATCGAGCTCCCGGCGCCCATGACGCATGCCTCGCTCGCGGGCTCGGGGCTCGAGGTGCCGGGAAACCTCGTCCGGCTATCGGTCGGGATCGAATCCGCAGACGATCTCGTCGCCGACCTCGAGCAGGCGCTGGGCTCGCCATGAACCTCACCGACGTCGACCTCACCGACCTCGACGTATTCGAGGCACGCGAGCCGTGGGACGTCTTCGACGTGCTCATGCGCGAGGCTCCGTGCTTCTGGCAGGCCGAGCGGCCGCCGAACCACGGCTTCTGGGCAATCACGCGCTATGCCGACGTCGTCGCGATCCTCAAGGACGCGGAGACGTTCTCGAACGAGC
This sequence comes from uncultured Actinomycetes bacterium, assembly GCA_963712465.1. Lineage (GTDB taxonomy): Bacteria > Actinomycetota > Thermoleophilia > Gaiellales > Gaiellaceae > CAVQHY01. Next base: position 67,243 of record CAVQHY010000004.1, on the reverse strand, counting down.
GGCAGGGCGTCACGCTCGAGGAGCCGAGCGAGGAGGAGCTCGCGGCGCGTCGTAACTTCCTCGAGCTCGACCCGCCGCGCCATACGCGCTTCCGCAAGCTGCTCGCGCCCGACTTCACCCCGCGGTCGGTCGGACGGTACGAGGACTGGCTGCGCGACCTCGTCCGTGGCGTCCTCGACGAGGTGCTGCCGCTCGGCGAGTTCGACCTCGTCGAGCACGTCGCCGCGCCGATTCCGATCCGCGTGCTCGGCCACATCCTCGGCGTGCCCGACGAGCATCACGCGCGCCTGATCGAGCTCTCGGACCGGCTGATCGCGAATACCGACCCCGAGCTCGCGACGGTGACCGCCGACTCGCCCGAGAGCGTCGCCTACCGGCTCGAGCCGTTCCGGAGCCCGGACGCGGCCGAGCTCGTCGAGCTCGGTCGCCGGCTAAGTGAGGAGCGGCGCCGGGCGCCGACCGACGACGTCGTCTCGCTGCTCGTCAACGCCGCCCCCGACGGGTGCCCATTCACCCAGACCGAGCTCGACACGAACTTCGTGATGATGGTCGTGGCCGGCAACGAGACGACGCGGTCGGCGATCTCGCTCGGCCTGCTCGCCCTCGCCGACCACCCCGACCAGCTCGCGCTCCTGCGCCGCGAGCCCGAGCGGATCTCCGACGCCGTCGACGAGATGATCCGGTTCTCGTCGCCCGTATGGCACTTCCGCCGGACGACCACGAGGGACGTCGAGCTGCACGGGCAGACGATTCCCGAGGGGGGCAAGGTCGTGGTCTGGTTCGCGGCGGCGAACCGCGATCCCGAGGTGTTTCCCGACCCGCACCGCTTCGACGTGACGCGGGCGCCGACCGGCAATGTCCACGCGTCGTTCGGGCGCGGCGGCCCGCATTTCTGCCTCGGAGCGCACCTTGCACGGCTCGAGACGCGCGTGCTGCTCGAGGAGCTCCTGCCGCGGATCGAGGCATTCGAGCTGGCCGGCGCCGTTGCCCGGGTGCGCTCGAACTTCGCGAACGGACTGAAGCGGATGCCGGTGCGCGTCACGCTCGCGGCGTAACCGGCTCCGCCGCTCCGGCCAGCACCCGTTCGTACGCCGCGAGGTAGTCGGCGACCATCCGGTCGCGCGAGAACCGTTCCTCCACGAACCGACGGCACGTCATCGGATCGAGCTGGTCGGCCTGCTCGAGCGCGCCGGCCATCTCGCGGTAGTCGTCGACGACGATCCCGGAGACGCCGTGCTCGATCACCTCGGGAACGGCTCCCCAGCGCGTGGCAATCACGGGCGTGCCGCAGGCCATCGACTCGATCATGACGAGCCCGAACGGCTCCTCCCACTCGATCGGGAACAGCGTCGCCCGGGCGTTCTGCAGCAGATCGACCTTGTCCTCGTGGCTCACCTCGCCGAGATACTCGATCCCCCAGCTGAGGTTGGGCCTGATCTCGGTCTCGAAGTACTCCTTCTCGGCCGACTCGTTCATCTTCCCGGCGATCTTCAGCGGCAGCCCCGTCTGCTTCGCCACCTCGATCGCGCGGTGGCAGCCCTTGTCTGCGCTCATGCGGCCGAGGAACAGGAGGTAGTCGCCGCGATGGGGGTGGACGGGGTACGCGTGGAGGTCGAGCGCGTTCGGGCAGTTCGCCACCCAGGCGAGGTCGGGCATCGGCCGGCGCTGGTTCTCCGAGATCGAGATGAACCGCAGCTGCGGAACGACGCGGGCGATCTGCTCGTAGATCAGCCGGGCCTCCCCGTCGAGCGGGCCGTGCACCGTGTGCACCACGGGGGTCGGGACGGCGCCGCCGAGAGCCGCCGCGGGCGGCCCGGAGTGGTCGTTGATCACGTCGAACTCGCCGGCCCGCTCGTAGCAGGCGAGCGCGTGCGTGAACTCGGGCATCGACTCACCGATCCGCAGAGACGGCGCCGTGTCGAAGACGCTGACGAGCCTCGCGTCCGTGCGGGAGTCGCCCGACGCAAAGAGCGTGACGTCGTGGCCGGCGGCGACGAGCCCGTCGGCGAGGAGCGAGACGACCCACTCGATGCCGCCGTAGCCCGTCGGCGGGACCGGGAACCAGACCGGGCTCAGGACCGCAACCCTCATCGGAACGACGACCGTCAGGCCTCCGCGACCGACACGCGCCCACCCTCGAGGCGGACGTCCCACAGACGATCGAACGCGCGCACGCCGCTCAGCCTAAGCGTTCCTGCCCAGGAAGGGAGTACCTCGGGCGCGCGTGTCTCGAGCGTCCCCCGCTCGGGGTTGGGCTCGAGCCCGAGCAGCAGGCGCAAGAGGAGCACGGGCGTCCCGGCCGCCCACGCCTGGGGGCGCGTCGCCGTCGGGTAGGCGATCGGGAACGGCGTGTCCGAGCGGGCGAAGCCGGCGAAGACCTCCGGCAGCTGGTGGCCGAAATGACCGGCCGCCTCGAACGTTCGCCGCATGATCCGCTGTGCCTCCGGCCAGCGCTCGTAGCGGGCGAGACCCCACGCGATCAGGGAGTTGTCGTGGGGCCAGACGGTGCCGTTGTGGTACGTGAGCGGATTGAAGCCGCCGTCGTCGGTCGACATCGTCCGCACGCCCCAGCCCGACCAGAGCGCGTCACCCATGAGCCGGTCGACCACGGCGTCGACGCGCTCGGGCGGCACGATCCCGCTCCAGAGCAGGTGGCCCATGTTCGAGCAGAGCGAGTCGATGTGGCGCTTGTCCGCGTCGAGCCCGAGCACGTAGTAGCCGCCCCGCTCCTCGCTCCAGAAAGCCTCGTTGAAGCGGCGGTAGAGCTCGTCTGCGTCGCGGTCGAGCCGATCAGCGAGCTCGCGGTCGCGCCAGGCGGTGCGGGCGATCTCGGCGAGGCGGCGCTTCGCGTCGTAGACGTACCCCTGCACCTCGACCGGGGCGATCGGGGATCTCGCGGCCGTCCCGTCGTGGTGCAGCTGCGAGTTCCAGGAGTCCTTCCAGGACTGGTTGTCGAGCCCGCGCTCCGACCGCTTCCCGTACTCGACGAAGCCATCGCCGTCGCGATCGCCATGGCCGTCGATCCATTCGAGCGCGCGCATCGCCGGCGCCTTCAGGGTGCCGAGCAGGCCGACGTCGTCGGTCCAGCGCCAGACCTCGGACAGCAGGACGAGGTAGAGGGGCGTGGCGTCGAGCGTGCCGTAGTAGCGCGGGAACCAGGCCAGCGCCCCCTTGCCCTTGCGCACCTCGTGGACGATCTTCCCCGGCTCGGCGTCGGTGTGCGGATCGTCACCGGTTGCCTGGAGCTCGGCGAGCACGGTCAGCGAGCTGCGGGCCAGCTCGGGCCCGAACAGCATCGTCTGCATCGCGGTGATCACCGTGTCCCGGCCGAAGACGGTCATGAACCACGGCATGCCCGCGGCCAGGAGCTTGTCGAGCGAGCCCTCGTCCGTCCGGATCCGAAGCGATGCGATGTCGTAGACGGACTGGCGAAACGAGCTGTGCAGGTCGGCCCAGTCCGAGCGGAGCTGCGGCACCTGGAGCTCCCAGGCCGACAGCGAGTCGCGCACGCGGGCGCGCTCCTCGCCGAACTCCCGCTCGGACCTGGCCGGTGAGATCTCGATCCCCTCGGTGGCGGGAACCATGTCGACACGGATGTGCCAGCGCTCGCGCGGCTCGAGTCGCAGGTGGTAGCGGACGGTCGCGCCGTCGACCTCACCACGCTCCGACAGCACGACCTGCGTGCGACCGGCGAAGCCGGTGCCGTCGGCGAAGATGAGCTGGTTATGTCCCTCGTCGTACCTCGGTGCAACGAGCGGGGGCAGCGGCGGAGCGTGCATCGGATCCCCGAGCGTGAAGTCGTGCGCCTTGACGGCGAAGATGTCGGCGAAGTCGGTGCCCAGCTCGAGCGCGAGCTCGAGCTCGACCGTCCGGTCGGCGTGGTTTTGCACGAGCAGCCGGTCCTGCATGCCGTCCCCGACGAAGCGCTCGCGCGCGATCGAGACCTCGTCCTGGGAGAGCTCCCCGGCGACGGGGTTGCGCAGGAAGAAGCCCGCGGAGTAGTACTCGGCCTTGCCACCCGAGAGCAGGAGCGGCCGCGCACCGTTGATCGTCAGGATGCAGCGGGAGAGGAAGCGCGTGTCGTCCGCGAAGAACCCGAGGGACGGGCCCTTGACGTCCCCGATCTCGTCGCAGATGCAGAACGTCGACCCTTCGAGGATCGTGAGCGGCACGGCACGCTAGCCTAGCGACGCGACCCACCGATGCACGCCGTGTACGCGGCCGCCTCCTTCGACACCGCAGTCTGATGCGCTCCCTCACGAGACGACATCGGTCTTCCGAGACGCTGCCCAAGCGGGTGAAGCTCCTCGACACAAACTTCCGCGATCAGCCCGGCGCGTCCCCGTTCGTGGCTCCGAGGAAGCTCGTCTGGGATCGCGAACGCGCGGAGAAGGCCTGGGGGCGGGTCGTGCTCACGGACAAGTGCCTATGGCTGCGGGTCCGCGCGCGGAGGAAGATCGCCTGGCTCGTCGAGTCTCCAGACTTCCGACCGTACCTGTTCGACCAGCCGGATCGCTTCTACCGCCGCTTCGACGTGGTGATCACGTGCAAGCGGACGCTCGTCGAGCGAGGCGGGAAGTTCCGGCAGGGCCTGTTCGGCTCGACCCACCTCCGCGAGGAGGACTTCGGGCTCTGGCCGAAGTCCAGGGACGTCAGCATGATCGCCTCGACGAAGCGCGAGACCCCGGCGCACGACATCCGCCACGACATCGCCGACGCCGTCGAGTCCAGCCTCGACCTCTTCGGCCGCGGCCGGACGATCGAGCTGCCGTTCAAGATCGGCGGGCTGCGCGACTACCGCTTCAGCGTCACCGTCGAGAACGCCTTCGTCGACTACTACTTCACCGAGAAGCTGATCGACTGCTTTCTCACCGGCACGGTCCCCATCTACCTGGGCGCGCCGTCGATCGGCCGGTGGTTCGATACGACCGGGATGGTCGTGCTGGACGGGCCGCACGACATCGAGCGCGCCCTCGCGGCGGCGACCCCGGCCGCGTACGAGGCGATGCTGCCCGCCGTGAGGAGGAACTTCGAGCTCGCTCAGCAGTTCGTCGTCCCCGAGGACCGCTTCGTCGACGACGGGCTCCTCTAGCCCAGGGTCACTCGCCCGGGTCACTCGCCCGGGGTCAGGTCTTGCATAGGCGCATTAGGAGCTCGTGGGCGGCGGCGGCGGCGTGGCGGCGGCTCGCGTCCCTCCTCGAGGTAGCGCATGCGGCGGCTGACCGTGGAGTAGTGACATCCGAGCGCCTCTGCGAGCTCCTTGAGCGCATAGCTGTGGTCGCGATAGGCGATGACGAGTCCGCGCTCGCCGTACTCGGCCAGGAGGCTCGTAATGGGCGGCCGCGCATGCTCGCGCTGCGCGCGCGGAATCTCTTCGAGGCCGTCGATCCGATCGTCGAGGGCGTAGCGGTCGACGAAGTCTTCCCGCCCGAGAACGACACGCCCCGCGAGCCGGGCGAACGGCGATTCATCCATCCGATCGGCGACGAAACGGCGGTAGCCCAACTGCGCGGCGGATCGTGAGCGACCGAACTGGGCGAGAACCCAGTCGGCAGTGAGGTAGGCGGGTACGGGGTCGATCCCCACCGTTGCCCGGTAACTCGACCACATCCAGGCGTCGGGAGAGTGGCACATCCCGGCGCGAACCGGGTTCAGCACGACGTACCGGCTCACTTCCAGGAGGTGAGCCTCACGCTCGAGGAGGATCGCCTGGTAGCGCCCCTGGAACACGTGGCCCTCGCGGCCGTAGCGTTCGTTGAACGCCTGCGCGTAGACGCCGTTCAGGAGATGCAGCGCTGCAGCGAGGTTCCCGCGTGGAGTCTCGCAAACGACGTGGTAGTGATTGCTCAGGAGGCAGTAGGCGTGCACGACGACACGGTGACGTTCGACCGTGCGCGCGAGCGCGGCGAGGAAGCGCCGACAATCGGCCTCGTCCCGAACAATCCTTCGTCGTTCGTTTCCGCGCGCTGTCACGTGATAGACAGCTCCCGGAAACTGAATCCGCAGAGGTCGTGCGATCGCGACACGGTAGAGCTCGCGACGCCGCACGCCAAGATGTCAGCTTGGGACGTGCTGGCGGGGGAGCAGTCTCGTTCGGGCGCTATGCGCCAATGCAAGACCTGACCCCGAACTCAGGACGCGCTAGCGCCGGGATGAGCCGACGACGGCCTCGGCGAGGTCGTCGAGCGCGGCACCGGACCGGCCCTGCGCGACGCCGACGAGGTAGCAGACGAGCGGCGCGTTCGTGCGCTGGCCGCTGTCGTGGGCGGCAACCCCGGCGAGCTCGAGGAGCTGCTCGACCTTCTCGTCGTCGAGATCGAGCGCAGCGCGGTCGATTCCCGTGGCCTCCACGAGCCGGTCGCGCGCGTTCTCGAGCCAGTCGGTCACGGGCCAAGCTTAGACTTGCCAGCGCATGAGGGTAGGAGTCCCGAAGGAGACCGCCGCCGGTGAGCGGCGCGTCGCGCTGGTACCGGAATCCGTCAAGCGGCTCGTGGGCGCAGGCGTCGAGGTGGCCGTGGAAGCGGGCGCCGGAGGCGAGGCGCACTTCGCGGACGCCGAGTACGAGACCGCCGGCGCGCGCATCGTCCCCGACGCCGCTGCGCTCCTCGGCCAGGCAGACGTCGTCTGCAAGGTGCAGCCGCCGTCCGAGAACGAGGTGGCGCTCCTCCGGGAGGGCACGGTCCTGATCGGGCTGCTCCAGCCGCTCCAGAGCCCCGAGCTGCTCGGCCGGCTCGCGGCCCGTCGCGTGACGGCGTTCTCGATGGACGTGATCCCGCGCATCACCCGTGCCCAGCCGATGGACGCCCTCTCCTCGCAGAGCACCGTCGCCGGGTACAAGGGTGCGGTGATCGCCGCGGAGGAGCTCGGCAAGTTCTTCCCGATGCTCACGACCGCCGCGGGGACGATCCCACCGGCGAAGGTGCTCGTCCTCGGCGCGGGCGTCGCGGGGCTGCAGGCGATCGCGACCGCGCGACGGCTCGGCGCCGTCGTCTCGGCGTTCGACGTCCGGCCCGTGGTAAAGGAGCAGGTCGAGAGCCTCGGCGCACGCTTCCTCGAGCTCGACGTCGCGGGCGCCGAGGGTCAGGGCGGGTACGCGGTCGCCCTCTCCGACGACCAGCACGAGCGCGAGCAGCAGCTGATCGCGATGAGCGTCGGCGACTCCGACGCCGTGATCGCGACCGCGCTCATCCCCGGCCGGCCCGCGCCGGTGCTCGTGACCGAAGACGCGGTGAAAGGCATGCGCGCGGGGTCTGTGATCGTCGATCTCGCCGCCGAGACGGGCGGCAACTGCGAGCTGACCTCGCCCGGCGAGACGGTCGTCCGCCACGGCGTCACGATCGTCGGGCTGCTCAACCTGCCGAGCACGATGCCCGTGCACGCGAGCGCGATGTACTCGCGCAACGTCTGGACGTTCCTCGACCATCTGATCGCCGACGGCGAGCTGGTGCTCGACCTCGACGACGAGATCACCCGCGACACGTGCGTCGTCCACGACGGGCGCGTGACGAAGGAGGAGGTGCCGGCATGACCGCGGAGCTGATCGCCAGCCTGACCGTGTTCGTCCTCGCCGTGTTCCTCGGGATCGAGCTGATCTCACGCGTGCCGACGCTCCTGCACACGCCGCTCATGTCCGGAACGAACGCGATTCACGGCATCGTCCTGATCGGCGGGATGCTGATTCTCGGCTCGGCCGACTCCGACCTCGAGAAGGCGCTGGCCTTCGTCGCCGTGGTGTTCGGGACGATCAACATTGTCGGCGGCTTCCTCGTCACCGACCGGATGCTGGAGATGTTCAAGCGGCAGCGGTCACGCCAAGAGGACGAATGACGCTCGCCCTCTCGCAGAACACCGTCAACCTCGCCTATCTCGTCGCCGCCGTCGGCTTCATCCTCGGCATCAAGGGCCTGTCGCGACCCGCAACTGCGCGATACGGAAACCTCGTCGCCGCCGCAGGGATGCTGGTCGCGATCGCGTTTACGTTCGCGTCGCCGGAGATCGACCAGTACTGGCTGATCGTCGTCGGCATCGCAATCGGGACGGTGATCGGGATCGCCTCGGCGCGCCTCGTGAAGATGACCGCGATGCCGCAGATGGTGGCGCTGTTCAACGGCGTCGGCGGCGGTGCCGCCGCGCTGATCGCGGCGGCGGAGTTCCACCGGCTCGCACCGCTGCCGGGTGCCGTGCCGGGCGACACGCTCGCGGCGAGCATGTTCTCGGCGCTGGTCGGCTCGATCAGCTTCGCGGGGAGCCTGGTCGCGTTCGGAAAGCTCCAGGAGCTCGTTACGGGGCGGCCGCTCACGTTCCGCGGCCAGAACATCGTCAACGGGTCGCTCTTCGTCGCCGCAATCGCGTTCGCCGTGATCGCGTCGGCGACCGAGGCGGGGATCTGGATGGTGCTGCTCCTCGCTGCGTCGCTCGCCCTCGGCGTCCTGCTCGTGCTCCCGATCGGCGGCGCGGACATGCCGGTCGTGATCTCGTTCCTGAACGCGTTCACCGGGCTCGCCGCGGCCTCGGCCGGCTTCGTGCTCGACAACAACGCGCTGATCATCGGCGGCACCCTCGTCGGCGCCTCGGGAACGCTGCTCACGCTGATGATGGGCAAGGCGATGAACCGGTCGATCGGAAACGTCCTGTTCGGAGCGTTCGGCGCCGCGCCGGCCGCGGGGGCGGTCGGAGCGGCCGCGGGCTCGCACGACGGCAAGACCCACCGGGCGACGACCGCCGAGGACGTCGCCGTCATGCTCGCCTACGCGCGGCAGGTCGTGATCGTGCCCGGGTACGGGCTGGCGGTCGCGCAGGCCCAGCACGCGTGCCGCGAGCTCGCCGATCAGCTCGAGGCGCGCGGCGTCACCGTCAAGTACGCGATCCACCCGGTCGCGGGTCGCATGCCCGGCCACATGAACGTCCTCCTCGCCGAGGCCAATGTCCCCTATCCGCAGCTGTACGACATGGAGGACATCAATCCGGAGTTCCCGCACACCGACGTCGCGCTCGTCGTCGGAGCAAACGACGTTACGAACCCCGCGGCCCGGGAGAACACGAGCTCCCCGATCTACGGCATGCCGATCCTCGACGTCGACAAGGCGTCGAACGTCGTCGTCCTCAAGCGCTCGATGGCCGCGGGCTTCGCGGGAATCGAGAACGAGCTCTACTACGAACCGCAGACCGCGATGCTCTTCGGCGACGCGAAGGCGTCGCTCGAGAAGCTCGTCTCCGCCGTCAAGGCTGCATAGACGGCCCCGACCGGACTGGGCGCGCCCCCGCTACAGAACGTCCACGGCGTCGCCGAGGGCGACGTTGCCGCCGGCGACGACCCGGGCGAGCATGCCGCGCTTGCCTTCGAGCTCGGCCTGGAGCCCCGGGCGGATCTCCTCCATCAACTCGCAGGGATCGCAGACCATCGTGATCTCGAACTCGGCGCCGCCGGCCCTGACCCTCGTTCCGACAGGCCACGCCATGACGTCGGCGCCGCGGACGGTGAAGTTCTCCCGCACGCGGCCCGGATCGACGTCCACCGACTCGAGGTCCTCCGCGGCGACGAACAGCACCTGCCGCTTGCGGCCGGGACGAGCGTGGGCGCAGCCCTCGAGGCCGTGGTCCTGGACGGCCTGCGCCGACTCGAGCTGCTCCATCGGCACGCCGTGCTCCGGAGCGCGCCAGATCCCGACGATCTCCGCCATCGCCGCAGCCTACTCCGAGGCGGGATCGCCCGCGGGAAGGGCGTCCCGATACTTCTCCATCCGCTTCCACTCGGGCACCGGCGTCTCGATGCCTGCATGCGGGACAAAGCGGGAGCGTTCCTCGAGCCGGTAGCGGTGGATGTAGCGGGGGCAGTTCGGAAACACCTCGGTCGCGCGAACGCGCACGACCAGCTGAGCCTCCGGGTAGCCGGCGAGCAGCGGGTCGTGGTCGTCGATCGAGGCGACCCCGTTCAGACGCAGCCGTTTCTGCCCCTCGAAGTCGACGAACAGGAGCCCGACGTGGGGGTTGACGAGAGCGTTCCCGGCCGAGAGGTACATGCCGTTGCCGTCGTAGACGGGAAACGCGATCGTCGTGGCGTCGAGCACGCGGACGAAACCCGGGTCGCCTCCCTTGTACGAGCACTGCGGCCGCCCCTCAGCGTCGGCGGTGGCGAGGAAGAACATGTCGCGCGCCTCGATGAAGGCCCGGTCGTCCTCGTCGATCTCGTCGTGGACGGTCCGCTCGACGAGCCGATCGGCGAGGCGTCGTGTGTCGAAGCGGTCCTGCAGCCGGCGCGACTCCTCGTGGTACACGTCAGGAGTCTAGGTAGGGAGCGGCCAGCAGGATCGCCAGGGCCGTCTGGCCCTCGCGGAGTCCACCGCTCCGCGCGAGCGAGAGCGCCTCGGCGACCGGCATCCGCACGACCGACACGTCCTCGTCGAGCTCCGGGGCAGCCTGGCCGAGCAGCACGCCGGTGGCGAGGAAGGCGTCCGAGCGCAACGAGAGATGGGCGCTCGACGAGTAGAACGTGGAGAGATGCCGCCACTCGCGGGCCGACCCCCCCACCTCCTCGGCGAGCTCCCGCTCGGCCGCCTCGAGCGTCGACTCGCCGTCGTTGACCGAGCCGGCCGGGATCTCGAGCGTCCAGTCGCGCACGGGGTGGCGGTACTGGCGAACGAAGACGAGCTCGCCCGCGTCCGTCACCGGGACGATGAACGCCGCCCTCGGCACGGCCAGGTACGTGTAGCCCGTGTAGCGGCCGTCGTCGGTGAGCAGGCGATCCTCGATCACCGCCCGCCACGGCGAGCCCGTCACGAGCTGGCTCGAGTCGAGCCGAAGCGCCGGCGGCGGGAGGACGGCTCCAACCGCGGCGAGCTCGCGCAGGACGCCGGCGGTTCGCGGGGCGGGGAGCTCGTCCAGCTGCGTGAGCATGAAGGCGAGGTCGACTGGAGTGTCGACGTCTCGCCACGGCTCGAGCACCGTCACCGCGAGGCCGGCCTGCTCGCACCGCCGGACGGTCACCGCGAACACGGCGGGGGTCGACCACGGGATCGACCGGAACGGCGCGTCGGAGAAGTCGCGCATCGCGATCAGCCAGTAGCCGCCGTCGAGCGCGGGGCCGAGGACGACGTCCGCGCCGTCATCGAGAGCCGCGAACGCACCCTCGAGCGAGCCGGGCGGGATCCCCGGGATGTCCGACGAGACGAGTGCCACCGGCCCCTTGGCGATGTGACGAGCCATGCCGAGCCGCAGCGCGTCGGCGAGCCCGCGTCCCTCCTGCAGCAGGAGCCGGGCATCGCTGCCTGCGAGCCGTGACAGCTCGGAGGCGTCCTCCGGGTCGGCGTAGAGGAGAACGGTGTCGGCGATTTCCCGCCGGCAGGCGGTCAGCGTGTCGAGCAGGAGCGCCTCCTGCACGCGCGCCGCCTGCTCGGGGGTCAGCGGCGGCACGAGCCGGGTCTTGGCGCGCCCGGGTGCGGGAGCCTTCGCGACCACGAGCACCGTCGGGCTCACGAGACCCTCCGGACGAGCGCGAGCGCCGGGCCGACGAACGGCTGCGGGCGAAGCACGACGACCTCGAGCCCGCGCCCGCCGAACGCGCAGGCGGAGTCCAGAATGTCGCCGACGATCCCGTGGGCGCCCGGCACGTCCAGCGGGACGAGGTCGAGGCTGCGAACCGCCTCTCCGGCCGCGAGCAGCCGCCGGACGAGCTGCAGCCCGAGGAAGCCGCTGCCGCCGGTGATCGCCCAGGTCGCCATGCCTCCGAGCCTACTCGCGCCCGGCGTCTTGCGACAGCCCGCTCACGAGTAGCGGGCGACGACGGCGAGCATCCGGATGCCGGCGCGTAGCGACGGCCCGAGACGGCCCGAGACCTTGGACTCTCCCCCTCGCCGGGCGCGCGAGCGCAGGTCGATCTCCGCAATCGGGACGCCGATCCGGGCGGCCTTGCAGACCATCTCCGTGGGCCAGCCGTAGGTCATCTCCTCCAGCGCCAGCGCGTCCAGCGCGTCCCGCCGCACCGCGCGCATCGGCGGGATGTCGTGCACCGGCACGCCGTACACGTGTCGAACGAGCAGGACGACGAGACGGTTTCCGAGCGTCTGGTGGACACGCATCGCGCCTGATTCGGTCTCGCGCCGGGCGGCCAGCACGAGCGCCGCCTCGCCGTCGAGGACCGGACGGAGGAGATCGGCGAGTCGGGCCGGATCGTCGCTTCCGTCACCGTCGAGGAACACGATCACGTCCGCCTGGGCGTGCGCCGCTCCGGTCGCGCACGCGCGTCCGTAGCCGCGGCGAAGCTCGGTCACGACCCGCGCCCCTGCGGTGCCGGCCGCCTCGGGCGTGCCGTCGGTCGAGCCGCCGTCGACGACGATCACCTCGTCGACGAGCCCGCCCGGGATCTCCTCCAGCAGGTCGGGGATCGCCTCGACCTCGTTCAGCACGGGAATTACCGCGGCGACACGGGCCGGGTGCTCAAGCGGCGTGAGCTCGACGACCGGCGGGCGCCTCGGCGCCAGCACCCACCGCCAGAGCACCCAGAGCCCGAGGGGCCCGTAGACGACGACGCGCACCCAGCCGGGGAGATCCCGGTCGAGGCCGAACAGGTAGAGAAGCGGGAGCGTCCCCACGAGCCACATCCAGCCGGGCGCGATCGTGACGACGAAGAACGGCAGGAGCCAGAGAGCGTGCCACGGCTGGACGTAGCCGAGCACGACGAGCAGGCCGCCGAGCACGAGGAGGCAGGTCCGGGCCACCTGCTCCAGGTCGTCGTGCCGGCGAAGCGACACCCACGCGACGACCGCGAGGAGGCCGACGGCGAGCAGCGCGGTGGTCAGCCGGTGGTTAACGCTGAAATGCGTTCCGAGCAGCCACCAGAGGCTGCCGCCGAAGCGCTGGCGCTCGACGTAGTCGCCGAGGCTGCCGACCACGCCCGTGCCGACGGAGAGGTACGGCGCCGCGCTTGCGACGCACAGCACCACGGCGGCCGCGACGTAGCGCCACCCCCCGCGCCGTGCGAGCGCGGGCACGAGCAGCAACGGCCCGAGCCGCACCATCGCCCCGAACCCGACCGCGACGCCGGCGAGCGCGAAGCGCCGCGCCTGCCAGGCGGCGAGCAGCCCGGCGCCGGCAAGCACCGTCAGGGCGTCTACGTGGCCGTTCGCGGCGATCTCGGAGACGGCGAGCGGCTGCCACGCATACAGCCCGACCCGCTCGAGCGGCGCGCTCCGGCGGGCGAGCACGAGCACGAGCAGGCCGGCCGCCGCCGCCTCGGCGAGCAGGAAGAGCCAGGTGGTGGCGCGCGCGCCGTCGCCGAAGACGACCCGGGCGAGCAGGAAGCCCTCCTCGGCCGCGGGCGGATAGACAGTCTTCCAGGTCGGGAGGTTGATGCGCGGCCAGATCTCCGGATCGACCAGCGACGCCAGGGCGGTGTCGGTCGGCGCGTAGCGGTATGGGTTGATGCCCTCGGCCTGCACCCGCGCGTCCCATGCGTAGCGGTAGACGTCGGTCGAGAGCGGCGGCGCCCCGCCCGGGTCGAACGCGGCCACCCGAAACGCGACGGCGAACACGAGCACGACTACGACTCCCGCTCGCCCGACCCCGAGGCCGCGCCAGCAGAGGAAGGCCGCGGGGACGAAGAGCGCGAACGCCACCATCTGCCCGGCCACTTGCGTCCGGATGTCGGCGTCCCCGCGCAGCACGAGCTGGAGAGCGACCAGGAGCGAGCCGATCAGTACGAGCGACGCTGCCCTCGACCGAGGGCCGAGCCCTACGCTCACCTGACGTTGCGTACGACGTCGTCACCGACCGGCTGGTCGGCGACCACGGCGAGGAAGCGCCGAGCGGCTTCGGCGAGCGGAGCGGTCTGTCTGCTGACCAGCAGGTCGAGATCGGTGACCCCGCCGCGGACGGTCGGCGCGAACGGGTGGAGGAACGCCCCGTCGGCCGAGATCGTCAGCTCGGGGAGAACGTCGTGCGGCCCCAGCTCGACGCCCATGCCCTCGGTCTCGGCCCGGCCGCGCCTGACAACCGAGCGGACGATGTGGTGCTCGTCGAGAATGCCGAGCCCGCGATGGAGCGCGCAGACGCGCTCGAGCTCGTCCTCCGTCTGGTAGTCGACTGTGGTGGCGATTCGCACCTCGATCCCGCGGTCGAGGAGCTTCGGGATCGCCTCCATCACCCTGGCGAAGTTCTCGGGCCCACGCAACCTGTCGTTGCGCTCGGCGACGTCGGAGTCGAGCGAGATCTGGAGCGCCACCGGAAGCTCGGAGAGCGGCTCCACGCGGGCGAGCATGCGGTCCGTGAAGAGGGTCGCGTTGGTCAGCGCGACGACCGGGAGCACCCGCGCGATCTCGACCAGCGTCTCGGGGAAGTCCGGCAGCATGAACACCTCGCCCCCGGTGACGCCGACGCGGGTGAGCCCGAGCTCGTCGGCCTCGCGTACGGCGCGAAGCATCGTCTCGGGCGTGAGCGTGCGCCGATCGGCGATCCGAGGAGAGGACTCGGTGAGGCAGTAGGCGCAGGCGAGGTTGCAGTGGTAGGTGGCGTAGAGCCAGAGGCGGTCGCCGATACGACCCTCGGCCACCGCCTGCTCGACGCGCTCCTTCACAGGGCGGGCGGCGGCATGTCGAACGCGGTGCAGTACTGGTTCAGCATCGTGATCGTCCCGGCGAGCACCGTCAGCTCGATCAGCTGGTCGTCGCGAACATGGTCGAGCGTGGCGGCGGCGAGCTCGTCGGTGACGCCTCCCGCGTGGAGAACTACCTGGTCGATCCAGGCGACGATCGCGCGCTCGCGCTCGGGGAGACCGTCGAGCGGCAGCTCGTCGCAGACTGCTCCGATCCAGGCGTCCGGGACGCCCGCTCCGGCGGCGATCGGCCGGTGCGCGGCCAGGCAGTAGCGGCATCCGTTCAGCTGCGACACCCGGACGATCACGAGCTCCTTCGTCCCGAGGTCGATCGAGCTCTCGCCCATGATCTGGCCGAGAAACGGCATCAGCGTCTCCAGCAGGTCCGGAGCGCTCGCGAGCGAGCGCGTGAGGGCCGACGCGGAGCCGTCGCCTCGGTAGTAGGCGCGCGCGAGGATCGGGGCGCCGTCGCGATCGAGCAGCTGCAGCCGGCTCAGTTTCGTCTCGCCCCCTCGAGGATCCACCGCGTGATCGTGTCACGTTCGTCCGCCGAGAGGAGGTCGCGAAGCGACGGGTCGGGCGGATGCGTGAGCAGGTACGAGAGCTCCGGGCGGTAGGGCAGAACGCGCTCGAACGCGGGCCGCGTGCGCGCCGAGACGCGGTAGAGGTCGTCGTACGCACGTCCCGCGCGCAGGTCGAGATACGGGTACGCGACCGGGTGGCAGGAGACGCACTTCCCGTCGAAGATCGGCTGGACATCGCTTTCGAACGACACGCCCGCCCGCCCGCCGCCGCACGCGGCCAGCGTCGCTGCGGCCGCGGTCATCGTTAAGACTCGTCGACCGTGATGAAGTCGCTGACGTTGCACGTCTGATCGACGGCGAGGAAGATCCACGGGCCGGAGAGGTCCTGGTCGATCGTCGCCTCCCAGCGGCCGGCCTCGCCCGGAGCCTTCGGGTTGGCGAGCTCGAACACGAGCCCCGCGCCCGGGTTGACGGCCAGCGTGTAGTTGCGGTCGAGGCTCGTCCCCTCGACCGTCAGGGAAAGCGTCCGTTCGTCGACCTTCGCGTCGGAGATGGTCGGATTCGGGATCACGCGGTCGGGGAGGCCGAAGTTCACCGTCTGCGTCTGGCCGTCGTCGAGGGCGACGATGCGGGAGACGTAGATCGCGTTCGAGCCGTACGCCTTGAGCAGATACTGGCCGGTCGGTGCGTCGGGAAGCGTGTACGTTCCGTCCGCTGCGGTAACCGCCACCCGGTAGTGCTCCTCGCCGTCGGGCAGATTCTGGCCCTTGAGCAGGAGGGTCACGAGCGCGCCCTCGATCGGCTCGCGCGTCTGGTCGATCACGGTGCCCGTGATCGTCGCCGTGCCCTCCGTCTCCGTCGCTGCCGGCCGGTCGAGGTCGCCGGGAGGCGTACCGGGAGTCGGCACGGCCGGGCCGCCCGTCGTCCCGTCAGGGCCCTTCGCGCCCTGGAGGATCCAGTTCTCGATCAGGCTCATGTCGGCCTGGTCGATCGGCGGGGCGCTAGGCGGCATGCGCGTGCCGACGGCCGGGATGTCGGCGACCGGCGCGTCGCCCCCGACCTTCAGAAAGAGGAAGCTCTTGCCCGGATCGCCGGCAACAACGCGGTAGAGATCGGGATCCTCGAGTGCGGGGATGCCGACGAGCTGGTCGTAGGACTTCCCCTCGGTCAGGTCGAGTGAGGGGTTTACGCCCGGGTGGCACGCGGTGCACCCGTACTTCTCGAAGACGCCCTGCACCTGGTCGTAGGTGGCCTCCGGCTCGGTCGCCTGCGGCTCGGCCGGAGGTGGTGGCGCCGCGGCGGGCAACCCCGCGGGAGGCGGCGTCGCGGCGGTCTCGTCGCTTCCTCCGCCGCAGCCTGCTGGAGCGACGGCCACGAACACGATCACGAGGACGACGAGCAGCGGGATGCCCGGACGGCGTCTCCAGTTCGGCTGGCTCATCGGTCGCCCCACCGCTCGTCCCTTCACCCCTTCCGGGAGGCTACAGCTCCGGCACGTGGTTCAACTCGTGCGGGCTTACGAAACGGTTACGCGTGACGGCGCAGCAACCCCTGGCAGATCCCGGCCGATACTAGGATCGCGCGGTGCGCTTCGGCCTCCGCCTGATCCAGCACCAGGCTCCCCCGCGCGAGCTCGTTCGCCTGGCGACGATCGCCGAGGACGTGGGCTTCGACCAGGTGTGGTTCTCGCACGACCTCTACCTCCACCACGCCTGGGCGCTTGCTTCGGCCGCGGCCGCAGCGACGAGCCGGGTCGGCATCGGGGTCGTCGGCACCAATCCCTACACCACCGACCCGGCCGAGATCGCCGCGTGGATCGCGACCCTGGACGAGCTCTCCGGCGGCCGGGCCCTGCTCGGCCTCGGGCTCCACACGGGGGACATGGTCGCGTGGGCGGGCCACGACCCGTCCGACGTTCTCGAGCGGACACGCACCGCAACCTCGGAGATCCGCGCTCTCCTCCGAGGCGAGGCGAACGGCCAGCGCTACCTCCGTCTCACGCCGCGCCGTGCCGAGGTGCCGATCTACGTGTGCGCCTGGGGCCGCGAGTACCTCGAGCTGGCCGGGGCGATCGGCGACGGTGCGCTCCCGATGGTGACACCCCCCGGCTCGGCGGGCCGCATGGTCGCAGCCGTTCGCGCGGGCGCCGAGCGAGCCGGCCGCGACCCCGACGAGCTCGACATCGCCGGCTGCGCCTGGCTCGCCCTCGCGGAAGGTCGCGCTGAGGCGGCCGCTACAGCGCGGCCGATGATCGCGTACTTCGGCCCGTACCTCGAGGACGAAGCGCTCGCGGCGGTCGGGCTCTCGAGCGAGCACTTCGAGCCTGTGAGGCTCCTGATCGACGCGGGACGCTACGAGGAGGCCGCCTCGGCCGTCACCGACGAGATGCTCGGGCTCGCGATCGTCGGCATGCCCGAGGACGCCGTCGCCGCGATCGAGGGCCTCGCAGCCGCAGGCGTGACGCAGGCGAACCTGGGCGGCCCGCTCGGGCCGGACCCGGCCGAGGCGATCCGTCTCGTCGGCGAGCGGGTCATCCCGACGTTTCGCTAGCACCGGCTGCTCCGCACCCGCCCGGGTGTCACGAACGCGCCCTTGTGTTGCATCACTCGTGCGAGCGAGCCCGATCAGATCTGGAGCTCGAGCGGGAGTGATGCAACACAAGCGACGGGATCGTGACGGAGGCTCGGGCTATGGCTAGGGCTAGGGCTAGGGCTCGGGCTCGGGCTCGGGCTCGGATACGGTGCAGGCGTGGAGAGGCTCGGCGAGGGGCTCTGGCGCTGGACTGCCCGCCACCCCGAGTGGCACCCGGGGGAGTTCGGCAGCGAGGTGGCGTCCTTCGCGCTCGTCGCCGGGGACGAGCTCCTGCTCGTCGACCCGCTCCTCCCGCCCGACGACGGGAGCACGACGGACACGCTCGGCACGCTCGGCGGCGACCGCGTCTCGATCCTGATCACGATCCCCTACCACGTTCGCAGCGCGGAGGAGCTTCGACGTCGCTTCGAGGACCGCGGCGCCACGATCTGGGGTCATCCCGCGGTCGCGAAGCGACTCTCCGACACCGAGGGCTTTCTGGAGATCGTTCCGGGCCGTTCGCTCCCGGGCGGGGCGACCGCGCTCACGATCGGCAAGCCGCGCCGGTACGAGATGCCGATCTATCTACCGTCGCACAGGGCGCTCGCCTTCGGCGACGCGGTCGTCTTCGGCGACGGCGCCCTGCGCGTCTGGACCTACAGGCGCCTCGACGAGAACCAGGTTGCGCGAGCCCGCAGGCATCTCTACCCGACCCTCGAGCCGCTGCTCGAGCTCGACGTCGAGCGGGTCCTCGTCACGCACGGCCCGCCCGTGCTCCGCGACGGTCGGCACGCGCTCGCGGACGCGATCGCCGGCCCGCCCTGGTACCACCCGGGCTAGTTGCTCCGCCCCGAAGCACTAGAGGCGTCGAACGACGGCGGCGAGCAGTTCGGCCACCGAGCCGGCCGCCGCGCGTCCTGCTTCGAGCACCTCGTCGTGCGAGAGCTCTCCCGGCGCCAGCCCGGCAGCCCTGTTCGTGATCAGCGCAAGCGCTGCTACGCGGATACCCGCGTGCCGCGCGGCGATCGCCTCGGGCACCGTGGACATCCCCACCGCATCGGCGCCGAGCGTGCGTGCCATCCGGATCTCGGCCGGAGTCTCGTACTGCGGGCCCGCAAACGCCGCATAGACCCCGTCCTCGAGCGGGAGGCCCAGCTCCGCCGCCGCAGCGTGGAACGCGGCGCGAAGCCCGGGATCGTAGACGGCCGACATGTCGGGAAAACGGGGCCCCGCGTCCGGGCTGTTCGGGCCGCGAAGCGGTGAGTCCCCGATCAGGTTCAGGTGATCGGAGAGGAGCATCAGCGAGCCTGGGACGAGCGTGTCGGCGACGCCGCCCGCCGCACACGTGAGGATCAGCCTCCGCCCGCCGAGCGCCGCGAGCACCCGGACGGGAAACGCGACCTCGGCGAGCGAGAACCCCTCGTAGTAGTGGACGCGGCCGGCGAGCACGAGCACGGCCCGTCCTTCGAGCGTCCCGAACACCAGCCGCCCATCGTGGCCCTCGACCGCGCTGCTCGGATAGCCGGGGAGCTCGTCGGTGCCGACGGAGATCGCGCCCTCGATCGCGTCGGCGAAAGCGCCGAGGCCCGAGCCGAGGACGACGGCGACGTCCGGCGCGGCGATCCCCCGGGCGCGGAGACGGTCTGCAGCCGCGTTTGCGTTGCCCCGGCTCACCGGGCTACGACGGCGCGGAGATCCGGGCAGCGTGGCCACCTGCTCGGGCAAGCTGAAGATCCGTCGTCACCAGCTCGGCCTCCAGCGCCTCCGCAAGCGCGACGTACGTCGCGTCGTAGGCAGTCAGGCGGTCGCGAAGCGACCAGATCCGCTCGAGGAGCAGGACCGCCGGGTAACGGCGGAGCGGCAGCTCGCTGAGCGTCTGGAGACCCTCTCCTGCCGTGCCGGTCGTGATCTTCCCGCGCTGTACGAGGCCCTGCAGCGCCGACACGACCTCGACGTCCAGCACGTGCGGGACGTGGATTCCGTCCGCCTCGAGCAACCGCTCGGCGACCCATTCGCTCCGGGCGCCGCTCCCGGCGAGGAGCTCGACCGCCGCGGACGCGTCGAGGACGATCACCCGGCGTCGCGGGCCTGTCGGACGACCTCGGTCGGGAGCCCGTCGAGATCAGGGAGAGAGCGAGCACGGACACGCGCGACGATCTCCTCCATCGTGGGCGTCTCCGCCAGCTCGCGCACCTCGGCGAGCAGATAGTCCGAGAGCGTCATCCCCTTCGCGGCGGCGCGGGCCTTCAGTTTTCGGTGGAGATCGTCGGGGACATTGCGAATCTGGATATGTCCCATGCAGCGCACCATATCACATGTAGGTAGCATGTCCGGCCGCGCCATGGCCCAGGCAGACCTCGTTTTCACCGGCGGCTCGGTCCGCACGATCGACGCAGCAAATCCGCACGCCGAGGCGGTGGCGGTCGCCCGCGGCCGCGTCCTCGCGGTCGGGAGCTCCGCCGAAGTCGCCGAGCTTGCAAGCCTGAAGACCCGGGTCGTCGAGCTCGAGGGGCGTACCGTTCTCCCCGGTTTCCAGGACGCCCACATCCACGTCGCCAGCGGCGGGCTGACGCTCTCCGGGTGCGGTCTCTTCGACCTGCGAACGCGCGAGCAGTACCTTGACGCCGTCGCGCGGTACGCGGGGGAGCATCCCGAGCTGGAGTGGATCGTGGGTGACGGCTGGTCGACGAACGCGTTCCCCGGCGGCATCGGGCTCGCCTCCGATCTGGACGCGATCGTCCCCGATCGCCCGGTGTACCTCGAGAATCGCGACGGGCACGCGGCCTGGGTGAACTCGCGTGCGCTGGAGCTCGCCGGGATCACGGCCGCCACGTCCGACCCGCCCGACGGCCGGATCGAGCGCGACGCCTCGGGCGCTCCGTCCGGGACGCTGCAGGAGGAGGTGCGCCATGTCGTGTCGCGGCTCCTCCCCTCGCCGACTCAGGCCGACTGGGAGCGCGGGATCCTGCTCGCGCAGTCCGAGGCGCACCGGCTCGGCCTGACGGCCTGGCAGGAGGCGAAGCTCGAGTCGATGATGCTCCCGGCCTTCCGCGCTCTCGCCGAGCGCGGCGAGCTGACGATGCGCACCGAGGCCGACCTGTACTGGACACACGACAGCGGCGAGGAGCAGCTCGAGGAGCTGAGCGCGGCTCGCGGCGAGGTCGGCCGGCTGCGCATTCGCGGCGCGAAGCTCTTCCAGGATGGCGTGATGGAGAACTTCACTGCCGGCCTCCTCGAGCCCTTCACCAACGGGGAGCAAGGCCAGAGCCTGTTCGAGCCCGAGCGCCTCAATAGAGACGTCACGCTGCTCGACGCGTCGGGCTTCCAGGTGCAGATTCACGCGATCGGCGACCGGGCCGTCCGCGAGTCGCTCGACGCGTTCGAGGCGGCGCTGCGCACGAACGGCGGGCGCGACTCGCGCCATCACATCTGCCACCTCCAGCTCGTGCATCCCGACGACCAGCCCCGCTTCCGCGAGCTCGGGGTGGTCGCGAACTGCCAGCCGCTGTGGGCGTGCTCGAGCCCCTACGTCGACGAGCTGACCCTGCCGTTCATCTCCGAGACCCAGGCCGCAACGATGTACCCGTTCGGCAGCCTCCACCGCGCCGGCGCCCGGCTTGCGTTCGGCAGCGACTGGACCGTCTCGACGCAGAATCCCCTCCCGCAGATCGAGGTCGCGGTAACGCGCGTCGACACGGACGCACGCGACCACGAGCCCTTCCTTCCCGGCGAGCGCCTCGACCTCGACACGGCCGTCGAGGCGTTCACGCTCGGCTCGGCTTACGTCAACCACCTCGACATGGAGACCGGCTCGATCGAGGTCGGCAAGCTCGCCGACCTCGTCGTCCTCGACCGCGACATCGACGACCCGGGCGCCGGCCCGATCGGCGACGCCCGGGTCGTGCTCACGCTGGTCGAGGGCGAGTCTCTCTACGCCGACTCGGCTTTCGCCTGGTAGGGGCCTGCCCAGGTGCCGTCAGCTCGCCGGCTTTGGGAACCTCACCCTCTCATCCGCTAACCAGCGTGAAGCTTCGGCTGTAGCTGGGCTCGAGCCGCTTCGTCCCGCCGAACTCGACGACGGCTTCGTAGGTGCCGGGGGCTGGACCTGCCGCAGTGATCGAGAACCGCCCGCCCGCTCCGACACGCGCGGAGCCGAGAACTCGAGCTCGCCGACCGGCTCCACCCGCGATGAGGCGAACCGACACGCCGCCGGCGAGGGCGCTCTTGCCGCCCGGCGTGAGTACTCGGAGCTGGCCGTCCAGCTTGAACCGGCCTCCGGCGCTCGTCGTGACGACTCGGCGGGCGAGAACGATCCTCGTACGTGCCGTGCGAAGGCTGACGCGAACGGGCTTGTCCTCGGCAACGTTCCCTGCGCCGTCCGTCACTCTTAGCGAGAAGGCATAGGTCGAGCCCAGCCTGCCACCGTACGTGCCCCGGCCCTTGGCCGTCGCCGCGCGCCACACCGTGGGAGTGCCACCGTCGACCCGGACGAGCACCTCGTACGCAACGATCCCGCTGGATGTACCACCGCCGTGGCCACGGTCGATTGCGCTCCAGGCAATGGGAACCGCCGTGTCCGCCCAGACGGGGTGCGGCGAGACAAGCTCGGGAACGGGCGAAACCGAGTCGTACGTGGCCGCCACGTCAACGGCGGCGGCCACGTCGAGCACCCCCCAGCCCACGTCCGCCGCCCAGCCCGTCCCCGCGGGGCGGCGCGCGGAGCGTTTGAGCACGTCCGCGACCTGGAAGTTCTTCAGTTCCTTGTTGACCGACCAGACGAGCGCGGCTGCACCGGCTGCGATCGGTGCCGAGAAGCTGGTCCCCTCGGCGTAGCCCCACCTGTTCCCTGACGCGTCCGCCACGACCGAGGAGCACTCGATGTGGTCGAAGATGAGGTTGTCGTTGCGCGGTACGGCGCTGAACACACCGTGCCAGGGGCAGGTCGGCCCCGTCCAGCCGCCGGGTGCGAGCAGGCTCAGCCAGTCGCCGTAGTTCGAGAAGTAGGCGCGGTTTCCGTTCGGGTCGCTCGCCCCGACGACCAGCCCGAGCGACCGCCCACCCGCGGAGCTCGGAGGCTGGAGGTAGAGCGCCGGATACGAGGGCGAGTTGCTGAGGTCGTTGCCGGCGGCCGCGACGAGCAGGGCGCCCTTCTCGGCCGCGTACTCAACTGCGTCGAGAAGCGGGGCAGACTCCTGCGAACCGCCGAACGACATGTTGATGACCCGCGCACCGCTGTCCACGGCCGTGCGGATGCCGGATGCGAGCGAGTCGTCCGTGAAGAGGTTGTCGCGCACGATGAACAGGCGCGAGGCGCCACCGATGCCCGCCATCCCGACCCCGTCGCCTCCGGCGCCCGCGGCGAGTGCCGCGACGAACGTGCCGTGCCCGATCGTGTCGGTGACGTCGCCGTTCGTCCCCGCGATCTTCGGCACGAGATCCGGATGGGAGACGTCGGCGCCGCTGTCGACGATGCCGACGACGATTCCCGGGTCGCCCGGAGCCTTCGCCAGAGCGGCATCGGCCCCTACGGCGTAGAAGTGCCATCCGTACGGCCTCCCGGTGCCCGCGTCGACTCCCGTCAGATACGGGTCGGTCGGCGCCTCGAAGGGCACCAGGTGAGTCCTCGATCGCACGTACCGCACCCACGACCGTCTCGAGAGCGAGCGCACGGTCGAGCCCGCGGCGCGCACGACGGCGAACCGCAGGCCGCGGTCGACGCGAAGCACCTGCACACCAGGCACGTGTCGGATGCGGTCGAGCCCACGGGCTCCGTCGACGCCGACGATCCAGTGCTCCCACGTGGACGCGATCGTGCGCGGCCGCGGCAGCTGCGGCGTGGCGTTCAGCTCCGCGAGCAGGGGGTCGAGCGCGTGGCCGGGTCTCGGTGGGGCGAGGACGCCCGCCGGTTCGAGCAGACCGGCGACGGCCGGGTGGCCGCCCTGCCATGCGAACGCGAGCAGAGCGGCCGCCCCGAGAACAAGCCGTGCAACTAGCGGAGACATACGACCCAGACCGTGAGGGCAACCGGCTGGTCGCCGACGTTTGCTACGAACGTCGACCAGGACGACTCCGTATTCGGCCGCGAGTCGAGGGTGAGCACAGCCCCGAAGCTGGACGATCCACCCCCGGTCGCCTTCTCCCCCGGTGCGCAGGCTGCGGTGTAGTCGCCGGCAGCGCCCGGCGCGATCGTGTTGTTCGTCGTGCGTGTCGTCAGCAAGCCGACAGCGGTGCTCGCCGGCCCGGGCATTGCCACCATCTGCTCGGAGCTGAGGTTGTCGACCTTGTCCGCGTTCAGGCCGCTGCCCTTGCCCTGGGCGAGCTTGGTCGACGTGATCGCCTTGTTGGCGATGTCTCGACCGAGAATCGTGCCGTCCTTGATGTCGGCGCTCGTGATCAGCACGCCGGCTACCGCCGACCCGCTGAGCGCGATGAAGAGGGCGACGATCGCGACGACCATCGCCGGACTCGGAAGACGAAATCGATGTGTCATCTGCTGCTCCTTCCTGAGGTGTTCGGCTCTCGCGGCGTCTGCGCCGGCAGCTGCCTCACGCGACGCAGCTCGTCGATTCGCAGGCGCGCGAGCTCGAGGGTCAGCCCCAGCTCGTCGATGACGAGACGCGCCCTTTCGGCGTCCATCGCCTGTGGCGGGCTCTCGAGCCCGGCCGTGGCGCCGTTCGTCATCGGCTGGCTGGTCTCTGCGGATGCCTGCATCGAGTTCCTCCCTGGTGGTTGACCGTGGTGACGACGCTAGGAGCCGAGGTTCAAAATCCGTTCAACCTGGTCCCCGCGCTCCCGGCGCAGCTCCTCGACCCGGATCCGAGCCAGCTCGAGCGTCGCCACGAGCTCGTCGAGGATCAGGAGCTCCCGTAGGTCGGCCTCGGGCGAGCGATCCGCCGAGCGCGGCGCCCGCTGGACTCCGCCTCCGACGTAGCGCGGGCTCGCAATCACCGCTCTGGCGCCGGGCCGCACGTCAGGCCCGCTGAACGAGAATCCTCGTGAGCATTGTGTCTCCTCCTTTCGTCTGGCCCTGTGGTTGCCAAGCTAGGAAGAGCGGCTCAAAATCCGTGCAATCGTGACTTCGAGCCTCGAAACACAAGCGTCGCGGGCGCCTCCCGCCGACGCGACGCTCGAGTTCCGCGTGCTCGGGCCGCTCGAGGTCGTGCGGAACGGAGTGCCCGCCGAGCTCGGGGGGCGGCTGCCGAGCGCGCTCGTCGCCGACCTCGTCCTCCACCTCGGCGAGCCGGTGTCGGTCGATCGGCTCGTCGACGATCTGTGGGGCGAGGCGCCGCCGGCGACGGCCGTGCACATGGTCGAGGTGTACGTCTCGAAGCTGCGCAAGGCGCTCGAGCCCGACCGGGCTCGCGGCGACCCGCCCCGCCTGCTCGTTCGCACGCGGGCCGGGTACGCGCTCGAGGTGCCGGACGGCGCCGTCGACGCACGGCGCTTCGAGCTCCTCGCCGACCAGGGACGGCAGCTGCTCGAGGCCGGGGACAATGACCACGCGGCTGAGACGCTGCGTGTGGCGCTCGCGCTGTGGCGTGGCCCGGCTTTGGCCGACTTCGGGTATGAGCCGTTCGCTCAGGCCGAGATCGTCCGTCTCGAGGAGCTGCGGCTTCGTGCTCTCGAGGATCGTGTCGACGCGGACCTGCGCCTCGGGGAGGGGGCGCAGCTCGTCGCGGAGCTGGAGGGGCTGGTCGCGAGCGAGCCGTTGCGGGAGCGGTTTCGTGCGCAGCTGATGGTCGCGCTGTACCAGGCCGGCCGCCAGGCCGACGCGCTCGCCGCCTATCACTCGGCGCGCCGGGCGCTCGTCGAGGAGCTCGGGCTCGAGCCGGGAGACGAGCTGCGCGAGCTCGAGCGCTCGATCCTCGACCAGGACCCCGCGCTCTCCCCACCCGGGAGAGCGTCGGTGATCCGGGCTCCCGCGCCCGCGCCGCGGGAGGTGCGTCGCGTGGTGACGATCCTCTTCGCCGACGTCTCCGACTCGACCGCGCTGGGCGAGGAGCTCGACCCCGAGACGCTGCGGGCGTTGATGACGCGCTGGTTCGAGACCGCGTCGGCGTGTCTCGAGCGCCACGGCGGCACCGTCGAGAAGTTCATCGGTGACGCCGTGATGGCCGTCTTCGGCTCGCCCGTCGCGCACGAGGACGACGCGCTGCGGGCGGTGCGCGCCGCCGCGGACATCGGCGCCGCCGTCGGCGAGCTCAACGACCGGCTCGAGCGCGAGCTCGGCGTGCGGATCGCCGTTCGCATCGGCCTGGACACGGGAGAGGTGATCGCCGGCGACATGGGGCCTGCGCAGATGCTCGTGAGCGGCGAACCGGTCAATGTCGCCGCCCGCCTGCAGGAGGTGGCCGGGCCCGGCGAGGTCGTGATCGGCGACGCGACCCATCGTCTCGTCGCCGGCGCTGTTCGCGCCGAGCGCCTTCCCGGGCTCGAGCTGAAGGGAAAGCGCCGTCCGGTGACCGCGTGGCGGGTCGGCGAGGTTATCAGCGACGCGCCCGGCCTGATCAGGCGGCTCGACGTCGCCATGGTCGGCCGCGAGCCGGAGCTCGCCGAGCTTCGCGCCGAGTTCGACCGCGCGCGTGGCGAGCGCACCGTCCGGCTCGTCACCCTGCTCGGCCCGCCGGGGATCGGCAAGTCGCGGCTCGCCCAGGAGCTGGCCTCCGTCGCGGCCACCGAGGCGACGGTGCTCCGTGGCCGCTGCCTCTCCTACGGCGAGGGGAATACCTACTGGCCGCTCGCCGAGATCGTCCGTGAGGCAACGGGCGAGCCGAGCCGCGAGGCGATCGGCGCGCTCGTCGAGTCCGAGCAGGACGGCGGGTCCGTCGCCGACCGCGTCGCCGCCGCGCTCGGGTTCGGCGAGGCGACGTACCCCGTCGAGGAGATCGCCTGGGCGTTTCGCCGCCTGTTCGAGACGCTCGCCCGGAAGCGGCCGCTCGTCCTCGTCGTCGATGACGTCCACTGGGCCGAGCCGACCCTGCTCGACCTGCTCGAGCACGTGGCCGCGCTCGGCCGCGACGCTCCGATCCTGCTCGTGTGCCTCGCGCGCGATGACCTACTCGACGAGCGGCCGGGTTGGGGCGAAGAGCTCCCGAACACGGCGACGATCGCCCTCGACTCGCTCACGCACGACGAGGCCGAGCGGCTGCTCGAGCTGCTCGGCGGCGCACCGGTCGACGAGGCTGCCCGCAGCCGCATCCTCGACACCGCCGAAGGGAACCCGCTCTTCCTCGAGCAGCTGCTCGCGCTCGCGCAGGACGATCCGGCCTTCGATCCGGCTGCGGGCGCGCCGCCGACGATCCAGGCTCTGCTCGCCGCCCGCCTCGACCGGCTCGGGCCGGGCGAGCGCGCGGTGATCGAGCGGGCCGCGGTGATCGGCCGGGAGTTCTGGCCCGCGCCGATCGCCGAGCTCCTCCCCCCCGCCGCGCGCGGCACCGTCGCGCGTCACCTCGAGAGCCTCTCCCGCCGCGACTTCGTCCACCCCGACCGGCCCGCGCCGCCGTTCGGCGACGCGTTTCGCTTTCGCCACGTGCTGATCCAGGACGCCGCCTACCGCGCGATCCCGAAGACGGAGCGGGCGACGCTGCACGAGCAGCTCGCCGACCTGCTCGACCGCACCGCCCCCGACGAGCCCGACGAGATCGTCGGCTACCACCTCGAGCGCGCCTACGGCTACCGCACCGAGCTCGGCCCGGTCGACCGCCACGCCCGGCGCCTCGCGGAGGACGCGGGCCGCCGTCTCGGCGCGGCCGGGATCCGGGCCTCGAAGCGGGGCGACACGCCCGCGACGGTGAGCCTGCTCGGGCGGGCGTCGGCGTTGCTGCCCGAGTCAGACTCCCGGCGAGGCGAGCTCCTGTGTGAGCTCGCGGTCGCGTTACGGGCAGCCGGCGAGATGACACGTGCCGGGGAGATGGCGCAGACGGCAGCCGAGAGCGCGACCGCCCGCCCCATTCAGCTGCGCGCCGAGATCGAACGCGCCAATATCCGGCTGCTGAGCGAGCCGGGTACACCCGCCGACGAGGTGATTGACCTGGCCGCACAGGCTATCCCCATTTTCGAGGCCGCCGGCGACCAACGGTCCCTCGGCCGAGGCTGGCTCCTCGTCAGCTGGGCTCAGGCAGCCGTCCGCTGTCAGTACGGCATCGCAGAGAAGGCAGCGGAGCGAGCGCTCGTCCACTACCGCAATGCGGGCTGGTCCTCGGCATCGTGCGTCGGCGTGCTCGCCTCAGCCATGTACTACGGACCGACACCCGCGCCACAAGCCATTCTCCGTTGCAAGGCCTTACTCGAAGACACGACCGAGCGCGCCGGCGAAGCCAACGTACTCATCTACCTCGGTGGTCTCGAAGCCATGCGTTCACAATTCACAGAGGGCTGCCGGCTGGTCGGAGCCGGCTTGGTCCTCTGCGAGGAGCTCGGTTTCAGAGACCTGGCCGCGGGCGCTTCGGGGATGATCGGAGAGATCGATCTTCTCGCAGGGGACCCCGGCGCGGCGGCTGCCGTGTTGCGAGCCAGCTGTGAGGCACTCGAGCGAATTCGAGACCAGAACATCCTCGCCACGCGCGCGGCCGAGCTGGCCGAAGCCGAGTATGCGCTGGGCCGTTACAAGGATGCCGAGCGATGGTGTCGCGTTTCGGAGCAAGTCGCAGCACCGGACGATCTGAGCGCCCAGGCCCTCAGGCACGGGGTGAGCGCCAAGCTCCTCGCGCAGCGAGCGTCGTTGGTGGATGCAGAGGCGTTTGCCCGCAAGGGAGTCGATCTTGCCATGAGGATGGATTCACTCAACCAGCCGGCGAAGGTGCTCGTCGACCTCGCCGAGGTGCTACGCATCGCCGACCGAGCCGGTGAAGCACACCTCATCGTCCAGCAGGCGATCCTTCTGTACGAGCAGAAGGGCAACACCGCAGCCGCCGCGCGGACACGCGGTCTGTTGAGTGCACCTGATCCTGCGAGCGCCGGGAAAAGCGCTTGACGGGTCCGTGCGGAGAGCCCCACGAGGGCTCTCCGTCACGTGGACGCCGATCCGTTTCCGCCTAGTGCCCACCGCCGGCGATGTTGCCGGCGAGCGCCGTGAGCGGCGCCGCGGCCGCGATGCATGTCACCGACAGCGAGACGAGGAGCCGCCGGATCGTTGCCGACCGAGCCTTCATGCTTGCCACCTCCCTTCCACATATCAGCTAGCTATTAGCTAGTCGTTATGTGGAGGATAGATGGCTATAAACAGATAGTCAAGTACTAGCTTGTATCTGCTTATCTGCGCAGAGCGGGCATGCTGGCGCCGAGCCCTACCGGCTCGGCGCCAGGCCTAGGAGAAGGGGACCCAGGCCCGGCTGTCGAGGGCGGCCAGACCGCTCGCCTCGAGACCGGACTCCGAGAGCGTGAAGAGCGTGTCGCCGACGACGACGGCGCGGCGGATCGCCGCCCCGCCCGCGTGCTCGACGACGCCGACCTCCGTCAGCGTCCCCGCGGGGCCGACACGCAGCCCGACGGCTCCGACGGCGCTTCCGGCCACGGGTAGCACGGCGAGCCGGGTCTTCGGCCACCACAGAAACGCGTGGTGGTCCCACTCCGCCTCCGACCAGCCCTGCCCCCGCGTCCAGCGGTCGAGCCGCGTCGGGCGCGCCGGGTTCGAGACGTCGAAGACCGAGACTTGCGTCCCGAGCACGCGCCCCTCGCCGGTCGCGTCCTGGCCCACGCCGAGCACGAGGCCGTCGCCGACCGGATGGAGGTAGGCGGAGTAGCCGGCGATCTTCAGCTCGCCGCGCACGACCGGACGATCAGGACTAGACAGGTCGAGGACGTAGAGCGGGTCGACCTGTCTAAACGTGACCACGTAGCCGGTCTCGCCGACGAAGCGGACGGCATAGACGCGCTCGCCCTTGCCGATACCGCCCACGCGACCCACCTCGACAAGCTTGCCGCCCTCCTCCTCGAGCACGGTCACCCGGCTCTCGCTCTCCCTACCGGAGCTGGTGTCGTTCCACCAGGGCGGCTGCTCGGTGCTCGCGACACGGAGGCGCCCCTCGTGCTCGGAGAGCGACCACTGCGAGAGCGGGTACCCGGCCACGGTTCCGGTCGAGCGGTACTCGGTGCGACCGCGCGCCGAGGCGTCGAAGCTGTGAATCGCCGTGCGCACGCCCTCGGGCGTCGGCGTCTGCGCCGGGTCGGTCCAGCGGGTTGTGGTCACATACAGGCTCCGCTCGGACGCGTAGACGATCTCGCCGTCGGTGAGGACGCCGTCCGTATCCACCGGCTCGATGCCATGGTCGAGGTCGAGCGTGAGCACGGTCAGCGTGCCGAGCCCGGAGAACGCCCTCGGCCGGTAGAGGTCGCGGCAGCCGAGCAGGGAGCCGCGGCGCGTCCGGCCGCTCGAGCGATTCTCGAGCGCATACGAGGGGAGCCAGTCGGCGAGTCGCGAGCGCGCGATCACACGCCGGTTCGCCGCCTCGGCAGCCGTGGCCGCAGCGGGCTCCGAGCTCGCCGGAGCGACCCACGGAAGGATCGGGGGAGGCGTCGTCACGACGATCCGCGCCGTCGCGCCGGTCAGGCGTGCGCTCAGGTAGACGCCGTCGACCTCGAGCGTACGAGCGACCCGCATCCCGGCCGGGTCACGCACGTCGATCTCGGTAATCGTCAACTTCGGCTCGCCTATCGGGGGCGCGATGCTCGTCTCGGCATCCTCGACCGCGGGCAGCGGCACTGCGTAGGGGGCCGCGGCGAGAACGACGACGCGGTCACCGTGGAGGAAGAGCTGGTGGTTCCAGCCGTCCCCGAGCGGGAGCGACGCGGCGAGGCGCGGCCGCGGGCCGCGGACGTCGACGGCGAAGAGCCTTCCCTGTGCGATCGCATAGATCCAGTCACCGTCGGTCTTGACGATGTCGGGCTCGTCGACGCCCGCTTCCTGGACGTTCGTCGTCGACACGTCGTCGCGCGCGGCCCCGTCGGGCGCTGCCTCCGCGACGGGCACGGCCGGCATGGCGATCACGCCTCCGAGGCCGTAGGGCCCGACGAGCCGGGAGGCGTTGCGCTTCACGTAGCGGAGGAGCTCGGAGCAGCCCCCGAACCGGTCGAGCCGAGGCGTTCGCGCCGCGTCGGCCGAGCCGACCGTCGAGGAGACGGCGACGGCCGCCGCTGCGGCTGCGACGACGAGAAGCGCGATCGTCTTTCTCATGTTCCCTCCGACCGTCTCCGGCCCGGAAAAGTTCCCGCTAGGTTTCTCGCGTGGCGCTGATCGTCCAGAAGTACGGTGGCACATCCGTCGGCTCGGCCGAGCGGCTGCGTCTCGTCGCCGAGCGGGTCGTACGGGCTGCGGCGGGTGGAAGCTCCGTTTGCGTGGTCGTCTCGGCGATGGGCGATACGACCGACGAGCTCGTCGAGCTCGCCGCGCAGATCACTCCGAACCCCCACGCCCGCGAGCTGGACATGCTGCTCACCGCCGGCGAGCGAATCTCGATGGCCCTGCTCTCGATGGCGATCATCGAGCTCGGCCGCGACGCGATCTCGTTCACCGGCTCGCAGGCGGGGATCGTCACCGACACGACGCACGGCAAGGCGAAGATCGTCGAGGTGCGCGCGCGCCGCGTCCATGAGGCGCTCGAGCAGGGGAACATCGTGATCGTGGCGGGCTTCCAGGGCGTCTCGACGGACGCGAACGTGACGACGCTCGGCCGGGGCGGCTCGGACGCGACTGCGGTCGCGCTGGCCGCCGCGCTCGACGCGGACGCCTGCGAGATCTACACGGACGTCGACGGCGTCTACACGGCCGACCCGCGCATCGTCCCCGCCGCCCGGAAGTTGCTCGAGCTGTCGTACGAGGAGATGCTCGAGCTCTCGGCCTCGGGCGCGAAGGTGCTGATGCTGCGCTCGGTCGAGTTCGCGCGCAACCACGGAGTGACGCTCCACGTCCGCTCGTCGTTCAACGAGAACGAGGGCACGTGGGTGCGCAGGGAGGAGGACCTGATGGAGCAGGCGATCATCTCGGGGATCGCGCACGACACGTCCGAGGCGAAGATGACGATCCAGGGCGTGCCCGACCAGCCGGGCGTCGCCGCGCGTGTCTTCCGCGCGCTCGCCGACGAGGCGGTCAACGTCGACATGATCGTCCAGAACGTCTCGGTCGCAGGGCACACCGACATCTCCTTCACGCTGCCGCAGTCCGACCTCGTCCGGGCCGAGCCCGTGCTGCGCCAGATCGTCGAGGACATCGACGCCCGGGGGGTGACGACCGACTCCGACGTGGCGAAGATCTCCCTGATCGGCGCGGGCATGAAGACCCACCCGGGGATCGCGGCCGACATGTTCGACGCGCTCGCCGAGGCCGGGATCAACATCGAGATCATCTCGACGTCGTCGATCCGGATCTCGTGCGTCGTGCGCGCGAGCGAGGTCGAGCGGGCGGTCACGGTCGTCCACGACAAGTTCCGCCTCTCCGACACGGTCGTGTACCGCGAGGAGAGCCCGCCCGCGGTCGCGGGCGGATAGCGCGTCGTGCGCTGGATCCGGCTCGAGAGCTCGCTCTGGGAGACCTCCAGCCTCCTGCTCGTCGACGGCAACCGTGCCGTCGCGATCGACCCCGGCGTCCTCCCAGACGAGATCGCGGCCGTGGCCGAGCGGGCACGCGACGAGAAGGTCGCGGTCGAGCACGTGCTCGCGACGCACGCCGACTGGGATCACGTGGTCGGCATCGCGGCCTTCCCGGACGCCGTCGCGTCGATGGGCCCGATGGCGGCGGCCAAAGTGTCCGACGGCCGGGCCCAACAGGCGATCGAGGAGGCGGGCGCCGAGCACGGGGCCCGCTGGGACGGCGAGCCGCGCGTCGACCGGATCCTCGAGCCCGGCCGCGCGTTCTCGGCCGGGCCGTTCCTCGTCGAGAGCCTGCCGACGCCCGGCCACACGGACTGCGGACTCGCGTTCCGCGTGCGCGCGCTCGACCTGCTCGCCGTCGGCGACTACCTGTCGCCGCGCGAGTTCCCGCTCGTCTACGAGTCGACGGCCCACTACCGCGCCACAGTCGCGCTACTCCTCGACACGCTGAGAAGCGACCCGCCCGCGACCGTGATCCCGGGGCACGGGCAGCCGCTCACCGCTGCCGAGGCGACCGCGATCGCCGAGGGCGACCTCGCTTACATGCACGCGCTGCGGGCGGCCGTAGCCGACGCGCTCGCAGCGGGCGCATCCGCCGGCGACGCGGTCGACGCCGGAGCGGCGGTCGCGCCGCCCCGTGCGCCCGCCGACGACAAGGGCGAGCTGCGGCGAAACAGCGAGCTCCAGCTGGTGGAGCTCGCTATCCCGACCGCTTGAGCTTCCCGTGGCGCTTGGCGTAGCGCTCGCCGCGGCGGAAGATCTCGAGCCCGAGCGGCACGCACACGAGTCCGATCACGATCAGCGGCCAGATGTCCGGCCAGAGCTCGGATAGCCCGGCGCCGTCGAGCACCGCAGCCCGGATCCCTTCGAGCGCGTACGTCGCCGGCGAGAGCTTCGCGAGCGTCTGCATCCACTCCGGCAGGATCTCGACCGAGTAGTAGACGCCCGAGACCGCGAGCAGGACTCCCTGGGCGATGAAGCCGAGCTGCGTCCCCTTCTCCGGCGAGATCAGCGGCAGCACCGCCGTCATCATCCCGATCCCGATGAACGAGACCGAGGCGACGGCGAGGATGACCATCGCGGCGGCGAAGTTCGCGTCCGGGAACGACAGGTCGAAGAAGAACGCGACGGAGACGAACAGAAACGCCGTCCGCACCACGCCGTAGGCGACCGAGAAGAGCCCCATGCCGAACAGGTGCGTGGGCCGCGACAGCGGCGCCATGAACGTGTACTCGATCGTCCCCTCCCAGCGCTCCCAGGCGACCGTCTCGGTGAGGATCTCGAAGATGATCCCGAGGTACGACCAGATCACCGCGCCGATCAGCAGCACGATCGTCTCGCGCTCGACGTTCAGCGTGCCGCCGGACGCCTCGATCCCCTTGGCGATGAAGACGATCGTGAGCGTGTTCGCGACCGACCAGAGAAACCACGCGAGCTCCCACCAGAAGTAGCGACGGACGATGTAGGCGTTGCGCTCGACGACCCCGAACAGGCCGACGAGCTCCTGGCGCGCGACGAGGGCGAAGCGGCTCATGGGACTCCCACCTCCTCGGCCGGCTCGTCATCGGGCTCGCGCTCGTCCTCGAAGGCGGTGCCCGTCGCGGCGAAGAACGCCTCCTCGAGCGTGTCGGCGCCGTAGAGCTCCCTGATCTCGTCCGGCGGCGCAAGGCACAGGAGCTCGCCTGCGTGGAGGATCCCGACGCGGTCGGCGAGCGACTCCGCCTCGGCCAGGTCGTGCGTGCAGAGCAGCACGGTCGCGTCGTGGCGCGCGCGGATCTCCTCGATGAACTCCTGCACCTCGAGCTTCGAGCGCGGGTCGAGCCCCGTCGTCGGCTCGTCGAGCAGGAGCAACACCGGCGAGGTCAGCAGCGCACGCGCAAGCGCGACCTTCTGCTGCATCCCCCGTGAGAGGTTCTCCATCGGCTCGTTGCGGCGCTCGACCGGGAAGCCGACCCGCCCGAGGATCTCGGGGATCTTGTCGTGGATTTCCCGGCCGCCCAGCCCGTAGAAACGGGCGGCGTACACGAGGTTCTCCGCCGAGGAGAGCTTCTTGAAGAACGACGCCTCGACCGAGACGCGGTTGACGAGCCGCCGGACGGCGCGAGAGTCGGCGAAGACGTCGTGACCGAACACCCGGGCGCTGCCGCCGTCGTGCAGAAGCAGCGTCGAGAGCAGGCGGACGAGCGTCGACTTTCCCGACCCGTTCTGGCCGAGGATGGCGACGCACTCGCCCCGCTCGAGCGTGAACGTCAGGCCGTGGAGCGCGGGCACGCGCCGACGGCGCGGGAACAGCCCGCGGCGGCGGCCGTCGGGTCGGACGAACTCCTTGCGCAGGCCGACGACGTCGACCGCGGGCGCTCTGGCAGTGGGTGTTGCTCGATGGGTCATGCATGCTCCTTGGAAACGTGAAGAGAACGGGCGAGGTTGCGCGAGGTGGCGCGCGAGCCGCGCGAGGCGCGGCCGCACGAGCGCGTGTCCTATGTCAGCCCGTGGGCAGCATGCTGCGCGCGAGGATAGCAGGCGTGCCGCTCAGACGGCCGGGCTCGGAGCGAGGGCCACGGTCTCGCGGGTTCCGCGGTAGAGCAGGGCCGAGGCAACGCCGGCCTTGCTCTCGTCGACGGCGCTCATCGCGGCCGTCGTCGAGACGTTGTGCGCGAAACCCTGACCGATCCCGCCGGTGAGGAACCCGGCGATGACGAGCGCGAGCCCGCTGGCCGGCGAGAGGAGCGAGAAGAGGATCGACGAGACGCACACGAACGCCATCGAAGAAGTCGATCGTCAGCAGCAACAGCGGCAAGGACATGCCGCGACCGTCCACCACTGGCCGTGCCGGCTGCCTCGTGGCATGTGCGCGAGTCTTGCAAAGACGGCTCGCGACTGCCCTGGAATCTCGCTCCAGGAGCGACCGCGGCGGCCTCCGCTGGGCTTGCCGGCACAGGCCGTCCGGAGGATCATCCCGCGTTCACAGGGGAGCACGGGCA
Source organism: uncultured Actinomycetes bacterium (assembly GCA_963712465.1). Taxonomy (GTDB): domain Bacteria; phylum Actinomycetota; class Thermoleophilia; order Gaiellales; family Gaiellaceae; genus CAVQHY01. The sequence goes on along the minus strand of CAVQHY010000004.1, from coordinate 32,000 downwards.
AGGAGGACGGAATGGCAGCTGGGGCGTACGCGTCGGAGCTGGTCGAGCACACGACCGCGGCGGCGGTCGAGGAGAAGTCGAAGCTGAAGAAGCACTTCGGCCGGTTCGACATGATCTTCTTTCTCATCTGCACACTCGTCGGCGTCGACACGCTCGGTGCCGTCGCCGCCAACGGGGCGCAGGGGTTCACCTGGCTTGCGTTCCTCGCGGTGTTCTTCTTCCTGCCGTACACGCTCCTGACGTCGGAGCTCGGTGCCGCGTTTGCGGAGGAGGGCGGCTGCTACGTCTGGACGAAGCTGGCCTTCGGGCGCTTCGTGTCCTGCATGAACACGGTCATGTACTGGCTCTCGAACCGGTCTGGATGGGCGGCCTGCTTACAATCACCGCGGTCGCGACGTTCAACACGTTCTTTATCGAGCTGGACACGACCGGTCAGTACCTCTTCTCGCTCGTCTTCATCTGGTTCGGGGTGTGGGCGGCGATCCTCTCGTTCGGCATCGGAAAGTGGATCCCGACGCTCGGCGCGTGGTGTCGGATCGCGTTGCTCGCGTTCTTCACGCTCAGCGTGATCGTCTATGCGGTGAAAAACGGCGTTCACGCGCCCGCAGCTCACGAGTTCAAGCCGACGTACGCCCTGTTCATCGCCCTCGTGCCGGTGCTGTTCTTCAACTACGTCGGCTTCGAGCTGCCGAGCGCCGCCGGGGACGAGATGAAGAACCCGCAGCGAGACGTCCCGTTCACGGTCATCCGCTCGATGTTCGCCGCCGTGATCCTCTACGGGATCCCGATCCTGTCGATCATCATCGTCTTGCCGAGCGACCAGATCACCGGCCTCGGCGGGTTCATCGACGCGATGAAGACGGTCTTCACCGTGTACGGCGGCAGCGTCGGAGCCGACGGGACGGTCGAGCTGACCGGCGCCGGGGCCTTCCTCGGCGACGTCACGGCGATCGCGTTCATCCTCGTGCTGCTCTCGAGCGGGACGACGTGGCTGATGGGCGCCGACCGCAGCCAGGCGGTCGCGGGATACGACGGCGCCGGCCCACGCGTCCTCGGAACGTTCTCCAAGCGGTGGGGCACGCCGATCGTCGTCAACCTGCTCTCCGGGATCATCTCGACGATCGTCATGGTGCTCGCGTTCAACCTCACCAGCGGCGACGCGAACAAGTACTTCTCGACCGTGCTCAACGTCGTGCTGCTGTTCACGACGATCTCCTACATCGTGATCTTTCCGGCGCTGATCAAGCTCCGCTACAGCCACGGCCACGTGCACCGGCCCTACCGGGTTCCGTTCGGAATGGCCGGGGTCTGGATCTGCGGGATCCTGACGACCTTCTGGGCCGTCCTGGCCTCGGTCGTCGGGCTCTTCCCGGGAATCGCCGACGGGACGATCCTGAACGACGACGCGTTGCCCGAGGGTTTCACGCGCGGAGGCTTCGAGCTGACGGTGTTCATCCCGATCGTGATCACGATCGGGATCGGCGTCCTCTTCTACGTGCTGGGCCGACGCACGAGGGAGCAAGCGGTCGACCTACCGCTCGAAGTCGAGGTGGAGCCCTCGCCGGCATAGCGCAGGGCCGATCGCGCTTGCGTCACACAGGCGCACAAGGGGTCTGACCCCTTGTGCGCCCTTGTGACGAAGTCGCCACGATGGCCACCTGTCGGCGGGGAAGGATCGGCGGTACGGTCGGATCATGCCGCGTGCTCCGCGGATCCAGATCGCAGGTGGGATCTACCACGTGACGAACCGCGGAAACGACGGGCGAGCGATCGTGCTGGACAGTGCGGATCGCGGGCTCTTTCTCGTACACCTGGCCGACGTCGTCGCGAGATTTCGGTGGCTCTGCCTCGCGTATTGCCTGCTCGACAATCACTACCACCTGGTCGTCGAGACACCCGAGCCGAATCTCTCGGCGGGGATGCAACGACTCGACAGCGTCTACGCGCAGCGCTTCAACCGCCTGCACGGCCGGACCGGGCATCTCTGGCAGGGGAGGTATTGGGCCGCGCCGGTCGTGCGCGGCGCGCACCTGCTCGAGCTGACGCGCTACGTCGCTCTCAATCCCGTTCGCGCAGGCGTTTGCACGGCGCCGGGTGAGTGGCGCTGGTCGAGCTATCCGGCGACCATCGGACTGGAGCGGCCCCCGTCCTTCCTGGCCGTCGCCTCGCTGCTGGCCATCTTCGACGACGATCCTGTCCGGGCGGGCCAGCGCTACCGGGCGTTCGTCATCGACGGTGACCCGAGCGGCCGCTCGCGCCGGTACGGCAGCGGGATCGCCGGGGACTCCGCGTCGATCTCGCGGGCAAGGCGATGGCCGTCGAAGATCGCGTCGGCGATCAGCTGCGGCGCGACGCAATCGCCGATCCGGTAGAGCGCCTCGACGCCCTCGGCCGCGAGCGCCTCCTCGTCACCGGCGAGCTCGAGGTAGAGCGAATCGTTCGAGAGCCGGTGCGTGACGAGGACGACCGCGTCCGCCCGGAGCTCGACCGGCTCGCCGTACTCGTCGACCGCCTCGACAAGGCCCGGAGCCACGCGCGACGGGGTCAACCCCGCCCGCATTCCGATCCCCGCGCGGTGCAAGCGCTGCTTCAGCAGCCCCTGCTCGAGCGTCTCGTGGCAGAACGGGGCGATCTCCTCCAGGCACGTGGCCAGCTCGACCGTATGACCGTCGGTGGCGAGCTTCTCGGCGAGCCCGACCGCCATGAAGTATCCCTCCCCGTCGAGGACGACGACGCGCTCGCCGGGTACCGCCTTGCCCTCGACCATCACCTGCTCGGGAGTGAGCACGTGCGGAAGCGAGGCGTCCGCCCCCGCGACCGGCTCGTGCGTGACCCGGTTGAGCCCGTCCGCGGCCCACCGCGCCCCGGTCGCGACCACGACGAGCTCGGCGCCGTAGCTCCGGACTCCGTCCGCATCGAGGCGAAGTCCCGTCAGAACCTCGACGTTGCGAAGCTTCCCGAGCTGGATCGACCGCCAGTTCGCGACGCGCGCCCACTCGCCCCGGCCCGGCAGCCACGGCACCCAGCGCATGATTCCGCCGACCTCCGCCTCCGCGTCGACGAGGTGGACGCGCCGGAACCCACGCTTGCCCAGCACGATCGCGCACTCCATTCCCGCGGGGCCGGCTCCGACGACGAGGACGTCCCGATCGGCGTTGACGGCCCGCTCGAACCGCTCCGGATGCCAGCCGCGCCGGAACTCCTCGCCGGCGGTCGCGTTCTGGGTACAGCCGACGTTGCCGCCCGGGTCGGACTTCGGGATGCAGATGTTGCAGCCGATGCACTCGCGGATCTCGTCGTAGCGCCCCTCCTCCACCTTCCTCGGGAGGAACGGATCCGCGATCGACGGCCGGGCCGCGCCGATCACATCCCACACTCCGGACGACACGATCTCCGCCATCCGGTCGGGAGACGTGAGCCGGCCGACGCCGACGATCGGCTTCGCCGTCACCTCGCGCACGCGGCCTGTCCACTCGAGCTGCCAGCCCTCGGCGAACAGGCTCGACGCTCCCGAGTCTTTCGACCACTCGAGCGCCGACCCGACGTTCACATCCCAGAGATCGACGAGCTCGTCGGCGAGCGAGACGAAGGCGAGACCCTCGTCGATCTCGACTCCGTACGGCCCGAGAGCGTCGACCGCGATCCGCGAGGCGATCGCGCAGTCGTCGCCGACAGCGTCTCGCACGACCTCCAGCGTCTCGAGCCAGAAGCGGGCGCGGTTCTCGAGCGAGCCTCCGTACTCGTCACCGCGCTTGTTATAGAACGGCGAGAGGAACTGCATCGGCAGGTACGAGTGGGCGCCGTACACGTAGACGATGTCGAAGCCCGCGTCACGTGCGCGCCTCGCGGCCGCCGCCCAGTCGCCCTGCAGCCGGCGGATGTCCGACCGCTCCATCGCCTTGGGCGTGACGAGCAGGTAGTCGGACATCAGCTGCGACGGCGCGGGCGCCGGCAGCCGGTACTGCCTGCGCGGCGAGTGGGCGCCCGAGTGGTGGAGCTCGCACCCGGAGAGCGCGCCGTGCTCGTGGGCCATGTCGCACATGACCGCGAGCGCGCGCAGGTCGTCGTCGTCCCAGAGCCGCGCCGAGATAAACGGCGTCTCGTCCGAATCGGGGCTGATCGCGCAGTACTCGGTGCAGACGGCGCCCCAGCCACCCTCCGCCTTCATCGCCCGGAAGTGCGCCTGGTGGAGCGGCTTCTCCGTCCCGAAGCCGCAGCAGTGCGGCACCTGGTAGAAGCGGTTCGGCAGCGTCTTCGGGCCGATCCGGAGCGGCTCGAAAAGGACGTCGTGCGCGGGCAGGCGGGCGATGGCTGATCCTACTGCGCCGGCAATGACGGGACGAGCATGGTCTTGAGCCCACGCCGAGCCTGCACGTCCGCGAACGCCCCGGCTAGGCCGTCGAGCCCGCAGCGGGCCGTGACGAGCCGCTCGAGCGGCACCTCGCCGGAGCACAGGAGCTCGAGCGCCTCGTCGTAGCGCTCCCACCGCTGGCCCGGCGGCGCGCCGATCCACTCGCTACCGACGACGGAGATCTCCTCGTAGTGGATCCGGTTCAGGTCGAGGCTCGCCTCGAAGCGCTCGCCGAAGCCCGCGAAGAGGACGACCCGGCCGCCCGGGCGCGCGAGCGCGAGGGCCGGAGCGACGAGCTCGGCAAGGCCGACCGAGAGGACGACGACGTCGGCGCCGCCCTCGAGCTCGCGGACGTCCTCAGCGGTCACGGTCGCGCCGAAGAAGCGGGCGAGCTCGCGTCGCTCCTCGAGCGGGTCGACGGCGACTACCTCTGCGCCGGCCGCCCGCGCGGCGACGACGAGCTGGGCTCCCATCTGCCCTGCCCCGACGACAGCGACGCGGTCGGCCTCGCGCACGCGCCCCTGGTCGCGGATCGCGTGCAGGCAGTCGGCCAGCGGCTCGACGAAGATCGCCCGCTCGAGCGGCAGGTCGTCCGGGAGCGGCAGCGCCCCGCGCGACCAGCCGGCCGGCTCGACAGTCACGATGGCGTACTCGGCGTAGCCGCTATACGTGTCGCCGTAGACCCTCTGCCCGACGTCCAGTCCGGACACCTCCGGGCCGGCGCGCTCGGCCCACCCCACCCATTCGTGGCCCGGGTTGAACGGGTACTCCCCGTCGTTGACGCCAATCAGGAACTTGCGAACGTCGGTCGGGCAGACGCCGCAGGCCTCGACGCGCACGAGCAGTTCCCCGGGCCCCGGCTCGGGCACGGGGAGCTCCTCGACCCGGAGGTCTCCGATTCCGTGAAGGTGGGCGGCGCGCATCGTCATCGGCGGTTGGACAGGCGCCGCATGGCGGGCGCGAGCGAAGGGTAGACGTCGCGGTACAGAGGGTAGAGCTCCCGGAAGCGGGCGTGGCGGGCCGGATCGGGCTCGACGATCCGCTCGACCGGGCGAGACGGCTCGGCGCCGACGGCGCGGAGGGCGAGGTGCGCGGGGCCGACCGCCTCGCCCGCGCCGCGAACGATGTGGAGCGGCGAGCCGATCGCGTCGGCGGTCGCGCGGAGCCATGCCTCGTCGCGGGCACCTCCACCGGCCGTCAGCCACGCATCCGGCGCGATTCCGGCCGCGGCGAGCCGGGAGGTGTGGTCGAGGGCCGAGAGCGCGACCGCATCCAGGAGCGAGCGATAGAGCTCGCCGCGGGTTGTCGCCAGCGTCAGCCCGAGGACGAGGCCGGTCGCGTCGGGGTCGTGGATCGGGGTCCGCTCGCCCGCGAAGTAGGGGAGCGCGACCAGCCCGCCAGCGCCCGGCTCGAGCCTCGTCACGTCCGGCGGTGCGCCGAGCTCCCGGGCGAACCACGACAGCGTCGAGCCGGCCGCGCTCGTCCAGCCTCCGAGCAGTGTGCCGGCGCCGGGGTAGGCGGAGAGCTCGAGGCCGGGACATTCCCGCGGCCGATCGAGCGCCACCGCGACGATGAGAGTAGAGCCGAGCAGGATGCAGGCATCGCCGGGCCCGCGCACACCCGCGCCGGCGACGTCGACGAACGTGTCGAACGTCCCGGCCGCGACAGGGGTGCCCGACGGGAGACCGAGGGCCGCGGCCGCCTCGGCCGTGAGCCCGCCGGCGACCGCGGTCGGGTCGATCGGCTCGGGAAGCGGGACCGGCGCGACGGCACTCGGCGACTCCCACGAGGCACGGGTGACCGCATCCATGATCGGCGTGCCGGTGAGCTGGCCGACGAGGAAGCCGGTCGCGTCGAGCGCCCAGGCGGCGCGGGCGACAAGCCCCGGCTCGTGCTCGGCCCACCACAGGAGCTTCGGGAGCGCGTGGTCGTGCGTGACGGCGAGCCGCGCGCGCTCGGCCTCGGCCCGTCGATCGAGCGCGAAGAGCGGTGCCGGGGCGAGCGGGTCGAGGTCGCCGTCGACCAGGACCGGCGCCGGGCCGACCGCCCCGACCCCGACCGCCGCCACCGGGCCGCCGCCCGCCGCCTCGACGGCCTCACGTCCCGCAGCGAGCGCACCGTCGAGCCACGCACGCGGGTCGTGCTCGGCCCGCTCGCGCTCGATCGCCGTCTCGAGCGGCCGCCGGGCCGTGGCGACCACACGCGCCTCTTCATCGACGACCGCCGCCCGCACCGACGAGACGCCGATGTCAATCCCCAGCGCACGTGCTAGAACCGCTCCCATGTTGGGAGCGATTTTCCATGGGCCACGGGACATCCGCGTCGAGGAGCTGACGGATCCGGTCCCGGCGCCGGGCGAGGTCGTGGTGCGTGTCCGGAGCGCCGGCATCTGCGGCGGCGACCTGCACGAGTACCGTGCCGGCCGGCAGCTCTACCCGACGCCGTATCCGCGACCGCCGCAGGGCCATGAGCTCGCGGGAGACGTCGTCGCCGTCGGAGCAGACGCCTCGGAAGTCACGCCGGGCGACCGCGTCGCCGTCCAGCCGATGATCGGCTGCGGCGTGTGCAGCGCCTGCCGGAACGGCCACGTCGGGCTCTGCCCGCGGCTCGAGCATGTCGGCGTCGCGAGGAGCGGCGGCTTCGCCGAGCTCTGCGCGGCGCCCGCCGCGAACGCTTTCCGGCTTCCAGACGATGTGTCCTACGAGGAGGCAGCGCTGCTCGACTGCGCCGCGGTCGCGGTCCACGCCGTCCACCGGGTACCTGTGCCGGCAGGCGCCCGCGTCACCGTGCTCGGCACCGGCGCGATCGGACAGGCGATCGCCCAGGTGGCGCGTGCGGCGGGCGCCGCGCACGTCACTGTCGCCGGCCTGCGGCCCGAGCCGCTCGCGCTCGCGAGGAAGCTCGGCGCGGACGCGACCGTCAACCTGAGCGCCGGGATGAAGCCTCGCCGCGACGCCGAGGTCGTGTTCGAGACAGCGGGCGGGCGGGACCTGCTGGCGCGCGCCGCGGCAGCCGCGGCGCCGGGTGCCGCGATCGGCCTCGTCGGCGAAAGCTTCGCCGACCAGACGCTCGACGCCGCCGACGCGATGCAGCGTGAGCTCACGTTCGCGTTCGTCTGGAGCCATGGCTCGTGGCGCGGCCGCTCCGAGTACGAGCGCGCGCTCGACCTCGTCTCGTCCGGGCGGGTAACGCTCGCTCCGGTGATCACCCACCGCTTCCCCCTCGCGGCGATCGCCGAGGCGTTCGAGGCCGCGGACGAGCGAATCCGCTCCAGGGCTCTCAAGGTCGTCCTCCAGCCCTGACCGCGATGCGAACAGGCTGTCCGCCCCGCTGTAGGATGGCCTCCCCGTGGCAGGCTCGCCCGTAGACCTCGGCGGCGGCGTCTGGCAATACCAGACGCCGCTGTGGCAGACGAACGCCGTCCTCGCCGTCGCCGGCGGCGAGGCATTGCTCTGCGACCCGAGCTGGGAGCCGGCCGAGATCGAGGCGATCCGCGCCGATGCCATGCGCCTTGCCTCCGGCGGACCGGTTCGCATCCTGATCACGCACGCCGACTACGACCACGTCTGCGGCATCGGCTCCTTCCCGGAGGCGGAGATCGTGGCGGGCGAGGAGACGGCGTCGAAGATCGCCGAGGGCGCGGCCGGCGCGGATCTCGGGGCGGCGTCCTCTGAGTGGGGCCTTTCGTGGATCGGCGACCTCCGAGTCGACCGGGTCGCCTCGGCCGGAAAGACGATCGAGCTCGGCGCGTTCCGCGTCGAGGCCCACGAGGCTCGTGGACACGTTGCCGACGGCCGCGCGTGGGTGCTCGTCGACCAGGGCATCCTCCTCCCTGGCGACTACGTCTCGGCGATGACCTATCCGTTCGTGATCGGGTCGGTGGCGGATGCGCACGCCACCGTCCAGCGGCTGATCGCGGCAATCGACGAGCACGATCTTCGGTGGGTGGTTCCCGGTCACGGCCCCGCGCTCGGGCCCGCTGAGGCGCGCCGGATCGCCCAGGAGGATCTCGAGTACCTCGAGCGCCTGCGGGCCGCGGCCGACGACGCGGCCGCGGCCGGCCTCAGTCCCGGCCACGCTCTCGTCGCCGTGTACGGCGCCGTCGAGCCGCCGCGACCGACCACGGACGACTTCGAGATCTACGGCCTGCGCGAGCTGAACGCCCGCGCCGCGCTGCGAGAGGCGCGCGCGTGACGCGCGCGGCCTCCGCGGCTCGTGGCGGACAGGCCACCCACCCAGGGTGGGTGACCCACCCGGGGTGGGTACCACCCGAGGGTAGCGACCGCCCGCTGGGCAAGCGTGCCAATTCGATCGCCGAATGGAGACAGTGCGCATGAGCAGGTTCGAGGGCAAGGCCGGCATCGTCACGGGAGGAAGCCAGGGAATCGGGCTCGCGATCGCCGAACGGCTCGCCTCCGAGGGGGCGCGCTTGACGCTCGTCGCCGCGCCCCAGGACGAGGCGCGGCTCACGGAGGTCGCCGCGGACCTGGACGCCATCCCGCTGGCGGCGGACGTCGGCGAGCCCGACACCGCCGACCGTGCCGTCGCTGCGACGCTCGAGCGCTACGGGCGGCTCGACGTCCTCGCCAACAACGCCGGCATCGCCTACTTCGAGCAGCTGTTCGATACGCCCGTCGAGCACCTCGACCACACGCTGCACGTCAACGTGCGCGGCATGTTCCTCGTCGCGCTCGCCTCGGCGCGGGCGATGGCCGAGCGGGGCGGCGGCACGATCTGCTGCACGGCGTCGACCGCTTCGTTCATCGGTGAGGAGTGGCAGACCACGTACAACATCTCGAAGGGAGGCGTCGCCGAGCTCGTCCGCTCGATGGCGGTCGATCTGGCACCGTCGGGCGTCCGGGTCAACGCCGTCGCGCCCGGCTGGGTGCTGACGCCCGCGACCCAGGAGATCGTCGCCGACGCTGGGGAGTGGTCGAAGCACCGTTCCCGCATCCCGCTCGACCGACCCGGCGAGACACACGAGATCGCGGCGGTCGTCGCGTTTCTGCTCTCCGAGGACTCGTCGTACATGACCGGCTCGATCGTCGTCGCCGACGGCGGCCTCACAGCGGGGTACCGGTACACGGACTGGGAGGCCGTGCCCCAGCCGCGCCCGCCCCGCGCCCCGCGACCCCCTGCAGAGAACCGATGAGCAGTCGAGTCGACGGCAAGGTCGCCCTGGTCACGGGTGGCGGAACCGGAATCGGACGTGCCGTCTGCCTGCGCCTGGCCGAGGAAGGCGCCGACGTCGTCGTCACATCCCGGACGCCGGGTCACGTGCAGGAGACGTGCGCCGAGGTGGAAGCCGCGACCGGGCGCCGCCCGCTTGGCCTGGAGCTCGACATCGCCGACCCCAGCCGCATTGACGCGGTGGTCGCCGAGGTCGCGGAGCGCAGCGGGCGCATCGATGTCCTCTCGAACAACGCCGGAATCGAGATCGTCGACGGGCCGACCGTCGCGGACACCACCGACGAGCAGTGGGAGCTCGTCCAGCGGGTCAACGTCACCGGGATCTTCCAGGTCTGCCGCGCGGCGCTTCGCCACATGGATGCGGGCGGATCGATCGTGAACATGGCCTCGATCAACTCGTTCGTGGCCTGGCCGAACGACGCCGCGTACACCACCTCGAAAGGAGCGCTGCTCCAGTTCACCCGCGCGCTCGCCCTGGACGTCGCGTCGCGCAGGATCCGGGCCAACGCAGTCTGCCCGGGGGTGATCGACACGCCGCTCACCGACTCGTTCCTCGAGCTCGCAGACGACCCGGACGGGCTCCGCGCCGAGTACGCGGCCGCGGCCCCGCTCGGGCGAATCGGCACCGCGCGCGAGGTCGCCAACTGCGTCCTCTTCCTCGCGTCGGATGAGGCCTCGTTCGTCACGGGCTCCGCGCTCGTGGTGGACGGCGGGACGATCGCCGCTGCCTGAACGCGGCGCACCCGTCAAAGGGCTCACGTTCACGGCCCTCGCGGCCGTCTGCTTCGGCCTCCAGGGCATCTTCGCGAACATCGCCTACGACAACGGCGCGAACGTCGCGGGGGTAATCGCGGCGCGCTCGGCCGCGGTCGCGCCGCTCCTCCTGTTCCTCCTCTCGCCCACGCGGCGGGCCCGCGCTCGCACGGCTTCGCGCCCGCTCGCTGTGATGACGGCGATCTCGATCGTCAACACGATCACCTACTACGTCGCCGTCGACCGCATGTCGCCCGCGCTGGTCACGTTGATCGTCTACGTGTATCCCGCAATCGCCGTGGTCGGCTCGTGGCGCCTGGGCTGGACACGCGTCACCAGCCTGACCCTGCTCGCGCTCGCCTCGACACTCGCCGGCGTTCTCGTCACGGTCGGGGTGCCGGACGACTCCATCGATCCGCTCGCGACCGCGCTCGTGCTACTGAACGGCACGCTCTTCGCCGGCTGGCTTCTCCTCGCCCAGGCGGTGCTCGATCGCGTCGACCCGGTAACGCTGTTCGCCGTCGTCGGGGGCGCCTCGCAGCTCGTGCTCCTCGTCGGGGCGTTCGCCGTGGCAGACCCCGAGTTCTCGACCGACGCCGCGGGGATCGCCGCCCTCGCCGCGGCCGGACCGATCTGCACCATCCTCGCCTTCATGCTCCAGCTCCACGGCGTCGCGCGCCTGGGGGGCGCCGCGACCGCGCTCGTGACGAGCCTGGAGATCGTCACCGCGGCCACGCTGTCCGTGCTCGTCCTCGGGGATCAGTTCGGGCCCGGGCTCGTGATCGGCGGAGCGCTCGTGGTCACGGGCGCCGTGCTCGCGCCCCTCTCCGTGCGGCCGACGGAATCGGGCGTGCTCGCTCTCACGCGAACTCGAGCAGGACCTTTCCGATCTTTCCGCTGGCCTCGAGCCGGTCGAACGCCTCCGTAGCGCTGTCGGCCGGGAAGACGGAGTCGACGAGCGCGCGCATGCGCCCGTCGGCGAGAAACGGCACGACCTCACGCTCGAACGCGCGCACCGCTGCGCCCTTCTCCTCGATCGGCCTCGCGCGCAGCACCGTGCCGCGGATCGTCGCCCGCTTCTGCATCAGCACGAGCAGCGGCAGCTCGATCTCCTGCCCGGCGCCGACCCCGACGACGACGATGCGCCCCTTCGGAGCGAGCGCGTCGAGGTTGCCCGGGAAGTGCGGCGCGCCGACCAGCTCGAGGACCACGTCGACCCGACCGTTCAGCGTTTCGGCGAAGTCCTCGTCGCGGACGACCTCCGCACCCAGGGCCTTGACCGCATCGGCCGCCGAGTCCGAGCGAACAGAGCCGACGACGCGCGCGCCGTGGGCGACGCCGATCTGCACCGCCGCGCTCCCGACCCCTCCCGCCGCGCCGTGCACGAGCAGCGTCTCGCCCGGCCGCAGGCCGGCCTGGGAGACGACCGCATCGTGGGCGGTGATGAACGCCTCCGGGACCGCTGCGGCCTCCTGGTCGCCGAGCGAGTCCGGGACGCGCGCCACCGCCCGCTCGTGCACGAGCACGCGGTTCGCGAGCCCCCCGCCGCCGACGAGGCCGAAGACGCGGTCGCCCGGGCTCCAGGCACCGACCCGCTCGCCGCAGGCCGCGACCGTGCCCGCGAGCTCGAGGCCAGGAACGTCCGGCGGGCTCCCGGCCGGAGCCGGGTAGCGACCCGCGCGCTGGATCACGTCGGCCGGGTTCAGGCCGGCGAACCGCACGGCGACGAGCAGATCCTCAGGCCCGGGATTCGGGTCCGGTCGCTCCTCGACCCGGACGACCTCGTTGCCGCCCGCCCCGGTGAAGACGACAGCCCTCAACTGTCTCCCACCACCCCGCCCTGTCGGCCCCCTCCCAGGCCCGCCCCGGCTCGACCCCTCACAGCGTGCCGTTCATGAGCTCGCGCAGCAGGGCGAGGCTCGGCCCGAGCCGTGCCCGCTGGTCGTCCACGTCCGCGTGGTTGTCGAGGCCCTCGACGGTGAGGAAGTACTCGCGCTCGCCGATGCCGCGGCGAAGCGCCGCGACGAGCGCGGGGAGCGGGGCGACACCTTCTCCGGGATAGCGATACAGCACCTCGAACCCGCGGCGATGGTACCCGTCGGGCTGCTCGATCGAGCGGAACTCGTAGTCCTTGACGTGGCCCGCGCGGGCGAGCGGTGCGAGCGCCTCGACCACAGGGACGGGGTCGTCGAGCGCGGCGATCGGGTTGACGAGATCGAGAAACACGCCGACCGAGTCGCCACCGACCTCGTCGAGCAGCGAGCGGTACTCGGCCGCCGTGAAGTCGGAGTGGTTCTCGAGCAGGAGGACGACACCCGCGGCCGACGCAAGCGGCGCCGCCTCGCCGAGCACACCCGAGACGTACCGGCGTTCGACCTCGACGAGATCGGGCCGATCGAAGAGCTCGGCACGGTAGAAGCCCGAGGCAACACGAAGGGTCGAGCTCCCGAGGGCGACCGCGCGCTCGAGCCATGCCTCGATCCGCCCGACTCCGACCGAGAGCGCATCGCCGTCCCGCCCCCGGCCGAGGAAGTCGCCGGACGCGAGCAGGGTGAGCCCGAGCTCCCGTCCACGCTCGGCGAGCGCGCCGACGCCGGCGAGATCACGGCTCCGAAGGTGGTGGAGGTTGACCTGGACGCACTCGGCGCCGAGCTTCGCCGCGTCGTCCAGCACCTGCTCGGGCGTCACCGCGCCGCTCTCGAGGCGCAGGTGCCAGCAGAGCGTGTCGACCCCGAGCCGGATCGGCATCAGCGGCCGGCGACCTCGGGTGCGTACCCGAGCGCGCGGGAGACCTCCGCCGCGGCGCCGGCGAGCAGCTCCACCGTCTGGGCCTCGCGTTCGCCGAGAATCGCGGGCCGCGGGCCGGAGATCGAGAACGCTGCGCAGACCCGCCCGCGGTAGTCGCGGATCGGTGCGCCGACCGCGGCCATCCCGACGGTGACGTCCTCGTCCGAGATCGCGATCTCCCGGTCCCGTACCTCGGCGAGGGCGCGAAAGAGCTCGCCGCGGGACGTCGGCGTGCTCGCAGTGAACGCCTCGAGCCCACCGTCGGCGCCGACGTACTCCTCCCAGAACTCCCTCGGCTCGAAGGCGAGAAGCACCCGGGGAGCCGCACCGACGTGAAGGGGGAGGGAGCCCCCCAGGCGCAGCGCCATCGACTGCACCCAGCGTCCGTCGATCCGCTCGATGCACACCGCCTCGTGGCCGCGGCGGATGCAGAGGAACACCGTCTCGCCCGTCTCGTCGTGCACGCGCTCCATCACCGGCAGCGCGGCCTGCCGCTCGTCGAAGCGCGAGACGACCGCGGTGCCGAGGCGCAGGAGCTTGAGCCCGAGCCGGTAGGTTCCGCGACGTGACCCGGGCTCGACCATGTCGAGCGCCTGGAGGCTCGTGAGCAGGCGGTAGACCGTGGAGCGCGGCTCGCCGATCAGGTCGGCCAGCCGGCTCGCGCCCACCTCGCCCTCCTCGGCCAGCCGGTCGAGGATGAGCGAGACCTTGCGCAGCACCTGGACGGGGCTCCCGCGCTCCACGCGTGCATTCTCCCGCCTCATGAACCCAGCGTCCACCATGCGATAGTCTCGTCCCGACCACATGGCGACCGAGAGCCTTCAGCCCGCCCAGACCGTCGACGACGCCGAGCTGGCGCGCCTCTACGCGTCGATGCTGCGCATCCGCCTGGTCGAGGACGCCGTCTTTCGCCTCTTCCTCAACAACGAGGTCGAGGGAACGACCCACCTGTACCAGGGGCAGGAGGCCGTGGCGGTGGGCGTGATCGCGGCCCTCGGCCCCGAGGACACCGTCGCGGCGACATACCGTGGCCACGGCGCCGCGCTCGCGCTCGGCACCGATCCGACCGCGCTGATCGCCGAGCTCCTCGGTCGTGAGACCGGAACGAACGGCGGCCGAGGCGGATCGATGAACGTCACCGATCTCGAGCACGGCCTGATCGGCAGCTTCGGCATCGTCGGCGGCTCGATCGCCGCCGCCACCGGAGCCGCGCTCGCCGCACAGCTGCGCAAGGACGGCTCGGTCGGCGTCGCGTTCTTCGGCGACGGCGCCACGAACCAGGCCTACTTCCACGAGTGTCTCAACTTCGCCGCAGTGCGGCGGCTCCCGGCCCTCTACGTCTGCGAGAACAACCTTTACGGCGAGTGGACGCCGATGAGCGCCGTCACCGCAGGCGCCGACATCGCCGGTCGCGCCGCCGCCTACGGGATGCCCGGCCACGTCGTCGACGGGAACGACGTCCTCGCGGTTCGCGTCGCGGCCGTCGAGGCGGTCGCCCGCGCCCGGCGAGGCGAGGGCCCGACGCTCCTCGAGGCGCGCACCTACCGACACAAGGGACATTCGAAGGTCGACCCCGGCACGTACCGCTCGCAGGAGGAGGTACAGGAATGGCTCGGGCGCGACCCGATCCCTCGCCTCGCGGCGGCGATGGACGACGACGTGGTCGAGCGCATCCACGACCAGATCGAGGAGGAGGTCGACGTCGCGCTCGCGGCGGCGAAGGCGGCGGCGTTCCCCGCCCCCGACAGCTCGGCCACGGCCTTCAAGCCGGAAGAGCAATGACGGAGCTCAGTTTTCGGGAGGCGGTCCAGGACGGCCTCGCCGAGGAGATGGAGCGCGACGCGAGCGTCGTCATGCTCGGGGAGGACATCACGGCGGGCGGCGTTTTCAACGTCACCCCCGCGCTGCTCGACCGCTTCGGGCCCGACCGCGTCGTCGACACGCCGATCTCCGAGCTCGCCTTCACCGGCGCCGCGTTCGGCGCAGCCGTCAAGGGCCTGCGGCCGGTGGTCGAGATCATGTTCGGCGACTTCCTCGGGCTCGTCATCGACACGCTCGTCAACCAGTCCTCCAAGTACTGGTACCTCACGAACGAGCAGGCGAGCGTCCCACTCGTGGTGCGCAGCGCCGTCGGGGCGGGAGCGCGTCTCGGCGCCTGTCACTCGCAGACGCCCACCGGTTGGTTCCTCGGCGAGCCTGGGCTCAAGCTCGTCGCCCCCGCGACCGCCGCCGACGCGAAGGGGCTGACGAAGGCTGCGATCCGCGACGACAACCCGGTGATCGTCTTCGAGCACAAGCTTCTGTACGGGCGGAAAGGCGAGGTCGCCGACGGTGACCAGGCGCTCGTCCCGATCGGCAAGGCAGCAATTCGCCGTGAGGGCGGTGACGTCACGATCGCGGCAGCGATGCGAGCGGTCGAGACGGCGCTCGCGGCAGCGGAGCTGCTCGCGGCTGACGGGATCGAGGCGGAGGTGATCGACCTGCGGACGCTCCGCCCGCTCGACGAGGACACGATCGCGGGCTCCGTCGCGCGCACGGGCCGGCTGGTCGTGATCGAGGAGGGCCCCCCGACCGGCGGCTACGCCTCGGACGTGATCGCCGCCGCCGTCGAGCGAGCCGGGCCGATCATCGCGCGCCGCGTGACGATGCCCGATCTGCCGATTCCGTTCGCGAGGACGCTCGAGGACGCCGCTCTCCCGGACGCGGACGCCGTAGCCGCCGCGGCCCGCGCGCTCGTCGCCTAGCCAATCCCGACGTTCGGAGCCTTTGCTTGCCAATGGGCAAGACGTCCGCCCGAGTTGCTCCGTGGCGCGGCTGGCTCAGCTGCTAGACACCGTTACCACACTCTGGTACGTTCGCGCGCGTTCGGGTCGACCGGCAGAAACGACACTCCAAGCGGCAGAACTGACACGAGCGCTCTGCGCTCGTCTCAGAGGTTGGCAGGTCACCCATGTGCGCAGCTGGCAGAAGGAGGAAGGGACGATGGATCAGCAAGCCCCCGAGAGCGACCACGTTCTTGCGTCCACCGGAAGACTCGAGCGGAGCCGCCTGAGTCGACGCGATGTCCTGCGTCGGAGTGGTCTCGCGCTGCTTGCCGTGGGCGCAACCCCCGCCATGCTGGCCGCCTGCGGCGGAAGCGATGAAGAGGCGGCCGCGCCGCCCCCACCCGAACCGACGCCCGCCGAGCCCGCCGCCGCGCCACCAGCCGAGCCGCAGGTCCCCGAGGCGAGCGGCACCATCGACTACCTCTCCTGGACGGGTTACGACATTCCCGACCCGATGGAGGCGTGGAAGACCGCCAACGGCGTCGACGTTCAGGCCACGTACATCGGGAACCACGACGACATCCAGGCGAAGATCAAGGCGGGTGGCGGCTCCTACGATCTGATCACCTATTACCAGGGCTACAAGGACCTCTACACCGAGCTCGACATCCTCACGCCCATCGACACGAGCAAGATCCCGAACATCCAGGGGCTGTTTCCGGTGTTCAGAGAGCCGGATTCGCGCCACCTGTGGATCGAGGAGGACGGCGATTGGACGGGCGTGCCGTGGACGTGGGGCTCGATCGGCATCACCTGGGACGACGCCGTCCTGCCCGGCGGCCTTTCCTCCTGGTACGACCTGCTCGATCCGAAGTTCAAGGGCAAGGTCGCAATGGTCAACGATCCTCTCGGCGCGTTCACCCTGACTGCGCACATCCTCGGCAAGGATCCTGCCGAGCTCCCGAAGGCGGAGTACGTCGAGATTCAGGATTTTTTGACGAAGATGGTGGGCCAGGCGAAGACCGTGTCCCCGGGGTTCCCCGAGATGACGAAGGCGCTGGTCGACGGGGAGGCCGTCGTCTGCTACCAGGGCTGGGCGTATCAGAACTACCTGGCGGCCGAGGCAGGCAACAAGACAGTGATGACGAAAACGCCGAAGGAGGGGGCGTTCTCCTTCTGCGACCTCTACGCGATCCCGTCCACGACCGACAACGCCGACACCGTGCACGCGTGGATCAACGAGGCACTCGCACCCCAGACGAACGCAGCCATCGCCGAGTACCTCATCGCCGCGGTTACGGTCGAGAAGTCAGCCGAGCTCATCAACGCCGACACGAAGGCGCTCTACCCCTACGACGATCTCGAGCTTGGGGATTCGACCGGCGAGCGGCTGGCCAAGCTGTTCGAGGCCGCGCCCTTCTACGGCAACCCACCCATCGAGTCCGACGAGTTCGTCACGTTCAGCGAGATGACTGAGGCGTGGGAGGAGATCAAGCAGAGCGCGTGAGATCGGCGACCGCGTGAGCTCGCTCGCGGACGCCGACGCGCCCCCCGAGACGCGCCGGGCCCGCTTCGGGCCCGGCGCGCTCACGCTGCCCGCCGTCCTGGCGCTCGCCGTCTTCTTTGTTGCGCCCCTCGTCACGTTCTTCGTCTATAGCTTCCTCACGAACGCGCTCTACAGCGTCTCCGGACCGCTCACGCTGGACGCGTACACAGACGCGTTCACCACCGACGTCAACCGGACGCTGGCCGTCAACTCCCTGGTCGTCGGCCTGTGCGCCGCGGCGGCCACCGTTGCCATCGCGCTCCCGGTCGCATACTGGCTGCGCTTCGCGGCCGGACGCTGGCAGGTGCCGGTCCTCTTTCTCATCACTGCGACTCTCTTCGCCGGCTACATCGTTCGCATCTTCGCCTGGCAGTCGATCCTCGGCGAAAGAGGTCTGCTCAACTCGGGGCTGGAGCAGCTAGGTCTCGTCGACGAGCCGCTCGGGTTCCTGCTCTACAACCGCTTCTCGGTGACGGTGGTGCTGGTGCATATCTTCCTGCCCTACGTCGTGCTCGTCCTCTACGCGGGTTTCCGCCCCGTTTCCCCGGCGCTGATCGAGGCGGCACAGGATCTCGGGGCCAACGCACCCACACGCTGGAGGCGGGTGATTCTCCCTCTGGTCGCGGCACCCGCGGCAACGGCGTTCGTCCTCGTCTTCGTGCTATCGGCCGCCGATTACGTCACCCCGCAGTTCGTCGGCGGCACCAACGGCGCCCTGCTCGGCGTGCGGATCCAGGCAGCGCTAACCGGGGTGGGCAACTGGCCGCTCGGAGCCGCGCTGTCCTTCCTCATGCTCGCGGCCTTTCTTCTCTGCTACCTGCTGACGGTGGTTGCGCTTCGCCTCCTGCGCCTCGACCGCATCCGCTTCGTGTCGTGAGCGAGACGCAGCGCAGCCCGTTCACACTCGTCGCCACGCTGCTGGCCCTCTTCTTTCTCTTCCTGCCTCTGGCCCTGGTCGTCCTCTTCTCGTTCCACGCGACCGGGGCGGTGTCGTTTCCGTTTACCGGCTTCTCGCTGCGCTGGTACCGGGAGACGCTCGGGGATGCCATCTTTCGCGACACGCTCAAGAACTCGGCGATCGTCGCGGTGTCCGTGTCGGCGGTGACACTCGTCGTCGGGACGCTCGCCGCCTACGGGCTTACCCGTTGCTCGCCTCGGCTCCGGGTTCCGCTAGCGCTGCTCTTCTTCCTCCCGATCACGCTGCCGGGCCTTTTCGTGGGCATCGCCATGCTCGTCTACTTCGCGAGGCTCGACGTTCAGCTCTCGCTCACGACGGTGGCAATCGCACACTTCGTCTACGTCTTTCCCTACTTCCTGCTGATCGCGGCGGCCGCGCTGAATCGCCTCGATCCAGCTCTCGAGGAGGCGGCCGCCGACCTCGGGGCCTCGCCCGGGAAGGTGTTCAGGAAGGTCACCTTGCCCCAGATCTGGCCCCTGCTGGCAGGCGCGACCGCGCTCGCGTTTGCGCTTTCGTTCGACGAGTTCATCATCACTTTCTTCGTCATCGGCCCGGACTCGACCTTGCCGCTGTACATCTTCTCGCGGTTGAGACGGACGGTCGACCCGTCGATCAATGTCGTCTCGACGTTCCTCATGGCGATCTCGATCTTCCTCTGGGTCGTCGCCTTCGCCCTGGCGCTGCGGGCAACACGCGGCCGTGGCAGGGGCGCGGCGGCGATCCTCGGCGAGGAAGCGGCGTGAGCGGGCAAAGCCACCTCCTGCTCGAGGAGATCACACATCGTTACGGTCACGTGACTGCCCTCGACGACGTCACGTTGGAGATCGCCGAGGGCGAGCTCGTCACGTTGCTCGGCCCGTCGGGCTGTGGCAAGACAACCTTGCTACGGGTGATCGCAGGATTCATCCGGCCGTCGATGGGACGAGTGCTCCTGCAGGGCCGCGACGTCACGCGGGTGGCGCCCCACCGGCGGCCCGTAAACATGGTTTTCCAGCGCTCGACGCTCTTTCCACACCTCGACGTCTTCGAGAACATCGCCTTCGGCCTGCGCATCGAGAAGGTGGAGCGTCGGGAGATCGACGAGCGCGTGGCCGGGGCGCTCAGGCTCGTACGCCTGGAGGGCTTCGAGCGGCGGCGAGCCGACGAGCTCTCGGGCGGCCAGATGCAACGCGTCGCGCTCGCCCGCGCCCTGGTCAACCGGCCTCGTGTGCTGCTTCTCGACGAGCCGTTGTCGGCCCTCGACCTGAGGATTCGCCTCGATATGGAAGGTGAGCTGAGACGCGTTCACCGCGAGACCGGCGCGACATTCGTCTACGTGACGCACGACCAGCGCGAGGCGCTCGCACTCTCCGACCGCATCGTCGTTTTCGACCAGGGGCACGTCGAGCAGGTCGGCGCGCCGGACGACATCTACCGCCGGCCGTCGTCGCCGTTCGCGGCACGCTTCGTCGGCGACGCGAACGTCCTGCCGGTGGACATCGTCGAGCCGAACGACAGCCACGCGACGGTTCGACTCGCCGGTCACGTCTTCCGGGTGCCGTGCGGGGGCCGTCTCGACGAGGGGCCGGGCTGGCTCGTCCTGCGTCCCGAGGTCGTTCGGCTCGCGGACACCGGTGACGGCTCGCTGCGCGGCGTCGTTCGCGACCTTGCCTTCCGGGGCTCGGGCTTCAGCTACCTGGTAGAGGTGAGCGGGCTCGCCGAGCCGCTGAAGGCCGAGACGCCCGCCGAGGGGGGCCGGCCGTTCGGACTCGGCAGCGAGGTGGCAATCTCCTGGGACGAGGAGTCCTGCGGCCTCCTTCAGCGGGACCGGTGACGAGCCGATGCCGATAACTGCCGAGAGCTTGAGGTGTTCGTTGACCGCTAGCTGCTCACAATCTTGACCATCCGGCCGGAGCGTGTCACCTCCTGGTCGGAATCGTGCCGACCAAGGGAGGACGCGCTTGTTCGTCTACATCGAGTACATCAGCCGGCTGCCCGGAGTGTCGCTCCAGCACTTCCACTTCGCGGCGGCCCAGCAGGAGTGGTCGGCCGAGTACGAGGATCAGCTCGTCCTCAACCTCGGACGGACGTTCCGGATGGGTCCCGAGCCGTCGTACCTGGCCGTCTGGTACACGCCGAACGGCGGGCTGGAGCGGATCGACGAGTGGAACCGCATCTTCAAGGCCGGGATCGTGCGCCACATGGAGGAGCCCTTCCACATGGCGGCGCGCATCGACTCCGCCGGCTGCTACGAGGCGCTGCTCGAGCCGGTGCCGGGAACGAAGGGCCCGTACTACGGGGAGTACTTCGACGTCGCCGACGGCGCGACGCGCGACGAGGTGCGCGCGCTCTACGAGGAGCGGCGCTCGCGGCACGAGGGCACGTTCGAGCTCAACCTCCTGGTCGACCGGATCGGCAAGCTCGGTCCAGAGCCGCGCGGGCTCGCGATCTGGCGCTCGTCGTCGATCGGCGCCATCGACCCGGTCGCGCGCGAGCTCGACGGGCTCGAGGCACCGATTCGGCTCGTCAGCGGCGCGTTCTACGAGACCCTCGGCGAGGAGGAGATCTGAGCGGACTGTCGATCCGGGCGAGCGTCTGATGGGCCGGCTCGACGGCAAGGTCGCGCTGATCACGGGGGCCGGCGAGGGGATGGGTAGGGCCGGCGCGTTGCTCTTCGCCCGCGAGGGAGCGGCCGTCGGCGTCCTCGATGTCGACTCCGCGCGAGCCCAGAAGACGGTCGAGCTTGTCGAGGCCGGCGGCGGTCGCGCGATCCCGCTCGCCTGCGACGTCTCCTCGGCCGGTGAGGTCGAGGCCGCGGTCGGTGCGGTCGTCGAGGCGTTCGGGAAGCTCGACGTGATGTGGAACAACGCCGGCGTCTGGATCCCCGGCGACGGGGCCACCACCGAGCTCGACCTCGAGGTCTGGCACCGTACGCTCGCGGTCAACCTCACCGGCGTCATGCTCTGCTGTCGCTTCGGCATCCCGCGAATGGTCGAGGCGGGCGGCGGCAGCGTGATCAACACGTCGTCGCCGGTGGCGGTCAGGCCCGAGCCGGTCTACGACGCCTACGTCGCCTCAAAGGGCGGCGTGCTCTCGCTCACCCGCTCGATCGCCCAGTACCACGCTCGACACGGCGTACGGGCCAACGTCCTGATGCCGGGCGGCGTCGAGAGCGCGATGACGAGGGCGGCGCTCGAGGATCCCGACTACCGCGCGTATGTCCTCAAGAACACGCCGCTCGGCCGGATCGGCCGTCCCGAGGACGTCGCCCACGCGGCCCTGTACCTCGCCTCCGACGAGTCCTCGTGGGTAACGGGCAGCGTGCAGTGGGTGGACGGCGGCTGGCTGCTCGGCCCCGAGCAGGAGGACTTTCCCGTCGTATGACCAAGAGAGCGGCTCAAGGATCTCGCATCGCGGGTCGATCACGAGGGAAGGAATCCCTACCGGAGGCTCGTTATGGGCGCATTGAAGGTAGTCGCGACGCTTTCCGTCTTCGCCTCGGCGGTCGGAGCGGCTGCGCTCTTCTGGCACCCCGCTCCTCGCTGGTAGACGCGGGAGCGGATGCCTGACCCGCCACGCGTCGGTTTCGTCGGCGCGGGCAGCGTGCTCTGGGCGTACCTGCAGGTGCTCGATCGGCTCGTCCCGCGCGGGCTCGCGGTCGAGGGGCCGATCTGCGTGCGCCGTCGCGCCGCCTGGCCCGGCCTGCTCGCCCGCCGCCCCGGCGCCCAGCTCGTCGAGACCGCGCTCGAGGTGGTCGAGTCCGACAGCGATGTCGTCGTCGTGGTGACGCCGCCCGGAAGCCACGCCGAGCTAACGCGGCTCGCGCTCGAGCGCGACAAACACGTCGTTGTCGAGAAGCCGCTGGCGATCACACGGGCGGAGGCGGAGCCGCTCGCCATGCTGGCAGCCGAGCGCGGCCTGCACCTCCTGGCCGCCCCGTTCGTGCAGCTCGCGCCGACGTTCCGCGCGCTCTGGACGGCGCTCGCAGAGGGAGCGATCGGGCACGTCCACTCGGCCCGAGGGCTCTACGGCAACGCAGGATCCTTCTGGGCGACGTGGTACCACGACGCGGGGGTGGGCCCGCTCGCGGAGGCAGGGATCTACAACCTGAAGAGCCTGACCGCCATCCTCGGTCCGGCCGTCGAGGTGAGCGCGTCCGAGACAACGGCTGTGCCCGTACGCGACGTGGGCGGTACGCTCGTCGCCGAGCCCGACCCGGACGTCTCCCACATCGTCCTGCGCCACGAGGGCGGGGCGCTCTCCTCGATCGTCTCGAGCCAGGCGATCCAGCGCTACCGCCGCCCCGCGCTCGAGCTCTACGGCACCGAAGGGACAGCGAACCTGCTCGGCGACGACTGGGACCCGACCGGCTACGAGGTCTTTCGCAACGCGACAGGCGCCTGGGAGGCGCGGGAGGCAATCGACCCGACCTGGCTCTGGGCCGACGGCCTACGCGAGGCGGTCGGCTGTGTCCATGAGAGTCGCGCACCGCTCGCCTCGCTCGAGCAGGATCTCCACCTGCTCGACGTGATCGAGGCTGCCCGAGTCGCCGTCCACGAGGGCCGAACCGTTGCGGTCGGATCGAGCTTCGCGCCGCTCGACCTCACCTTCGTCCCGCCGACCGGGGTCGAGCACGTGCACGACCACACGCGCCCGCTCGACGAGCAGCGCTAGCCGCTGGAGCGCGTTTCACGAGCCGGCGCTCGCCTTCGTGAAGAGGATCGGAGCCGAGCCCGAGATCGTCTACCTCTTCTGGCCGACCGTGATGGCTTACCTCCACGTCGCGACCCATCCGGCGGTGTTCGAGCGACCGCTTCCAGTCCGGACGGCGATGGCCAACGATCAGCGGTCATCGAGCTCCCACACGTGCAATGCCCCGGCGAGGGCAGACGCTTCCGGGGCCCGTACCACCGCGTGGCGGAAGACGCCGCGGCGCGTGGGAATCTCGTCCCCGACGCACACCTGGCCGCGCTGATGCTCGAGCACGGAGTGCGGACGATTTGGACGCACGACCGCGACTTTCGGAAGTTCCCGAACGTCGAGGTGCGCGAACCCGTTCGCGTAGCCCGCGCTGGCGCCTAGGCTCTGGCCTCGCGGGGTTGGCGCCAGAGCGCGCCGACTGCCGCGTCGAGCATGAGCGTCGCAGCCCAGACGATCAGCGTCGCCAGGATCCACGTCCCGACGCCCTCGATCTGGAGGCCGTCCGAGACGAGGTCGGTGACGAGCAGCGCGATGAAGGTCGCGATCAGGGATGCGGCCCAGGACACCGGGTTCGCGTGCTCCTTGACCATCGCCCGGGTGAGGGAGGGAACGACGAGCGAGACGAGGCTGAAGATGACGACCGCGACGACAAAGGTCACCGTCCCGATCGTGACCTGATCGAGGAGCGACGCCGCGATCGCGAGCGCCGCGGCGTTCACTCCGAGCGCGAGACCGGCCCGGACGACGAGATGCTGCATGCGTCGAGTCTAGCCCTGGGTCGGCCAGCCGGGCCGGGTCATGGAGAAGACCTCGACGACGCGCGTGTACTGGTCGTAACCGAGGCGCGCGATCGGATCGAGGCGCAGGACGTCGACGCGTCCCTCGACGATCGCCCCATCCGCGATGTCGACGCCGACGACCTCGCCGAACACGACGGTGTTCCGATCGTCGGGGTCGGGGGTCGGCAGCTCGACGGTGGTCGTCAGCACGCACTCGAGATGCACCGGGCTCTCGGCCACGTACGGCGGCGAGACGACTCGAGCCGCCCCCTTCGTCAGCCCGGCTACCTCGAACTCGTCGACGCCCGGCGGCGCCGGGGCGCTCGACGCGTTGACCGCGTCGCGCAGGGACCAGGTCGCGAGATTGACGACGAACTCACCGGTCTCGCGGATGTTTCGCAGCGAGTCCTTGTCCCCGCCGACACTGTGCGGCCCCGTGGTCGCGAACATCACCTGCGGCGGTACGTAGGCGACAGCGTTGAAGAACGAGAACGGCGCGAGGTTGACGTGCCCGTCGCGCCCGACGCTCGAGATCCAGCCGATCGGACGGGGCACGACGAGCTGGTTGAACGGGTCGCGGGGAAGCCCGTGGCCCTCGGCGGGGCGGTAGAACACGCCGAGACCTTACGGTTCCGCGATGTAGACGTGCACCGCAAGCGGCGCGAAGTCGTCCGTGAACGCGTCCCCGTCCGACTCGACGCTCCGATTCTCGTCGAGCACGGAGAGCGTGCGCCCGTCGAGACCGCGAAGGCGAATCGTCGCGCGCGCAGGCACTCCCTCGGGATTCACCGCGATCACATAGAGAGCGCCGTTGAAGCTCCTCGCACCGACGCGTACCGGCAGGTCCGGCTCCACGGAAACCGGCGCCGGTGGGGAGAGCAGCGCAGGCGCGAGCCCCCTGATCTGGCGGGTGACGAGCGTGACCGCCTGCGCGACCTCGGGTGCGGGCGAGGGCGGAAAGAGGCCGAGCCCGTTCGCTCCCGCCGCGATCGCCAGCCAGCTCTCCGCTCGCACGGTCTCCGGGGTGATCGAGAACGGCGGGTAGTCGCAGCTCATGCCGCTCGTCTCGATCCACTGGAACGTCGGCTTGCCCGCGGCGAGCGCGACGAGCTCGCGCTGGGACACGTAGACGGCGTCCATCCGGTCGGTCTTGCACCACTCCTGGAGCGGGTAGAGATCGAAGCCGACGATGTCGGCGCGCGCGACGAAGCCGGGGTAGACGGCGCGTCCGTGCTCGAGCGGATCGGCCCCCGAGTAGAAGTGGTTGCTCAGGGTCAGAAGCGACACCTGGCCGGGAGGAACGGACAGGGTGGGCATCGATTCAGGCGTCC
Source organism: uncultured Actinomycetes bacterium (assembly GCA_963712465.1). Taxonomy (GTDB): domain Bacteria; phylum Actinomycetota; class Thermoleophilia; order Gaiellales; family Gaiellaceae; genus CAVQHY01. The sequence goes on along the minus strand of CAVQHY010000004.1, from coordinate 6,860 downwards.
CGTCCAGGTCGGGCTCGTCGGGGTAGAACCATCCGACCAACGCGTGGCCGCCGGCCTCGCGCTCGCCGAACACCGCGGCCGACATGGCGCGGCCCGCGAGCGCCTCGAACTGGCGGTCGATCCCACCGCAGGTGGCGGCGAAGAGGTTCACGCCGAGGGCGAGCGTGGCGTCGAAGCGCTCGGGACACTGGCCCCAGACCATCACCGGAAAGAACGGCTGGCCGTCGACGAGCATCGCGCCGCCGCCGGTCGAGGCGCTCACCGAGGCCGGCAGCGGCGGCGTCTGGAAGTCGAGACCCGCCGCCGTCGTCTCGCCGTCACGCGTCGCCGTGAGCGACACGCTGTACGCCGTCCCGTAGGCGAGCCCCGGGAGCGTTGCCTGGTGCACGGTCGCCGTCTCGTCCAGCGGCGCCCAGAGCGTCGACCCGCCGCCTGCGAGCCCCCAGGCTGCGCGACTCCGAGCGGGCTCCGTCGTCCGCCACGAGAGCGTCGCCGAGAAGGGCGTGAGCGAAACGACCCGCACGTCCCAGACCGCGAACCCCTCCGGAGGTGTCGGCGGCGGCTCGGGCGGGCTCGTCGTCGCAGCAGGAGGCGCCGCCGCCGTGGTCGCCGGGGGCGGCGCGGTCGCCGTGACGGGTGGGGGTGGTGGCGCGCCCGCGCCCGCAGCCGCGGTCGAGGCCGAGAGGGCGGGGGAGTTCTGAGGCGTCGAGCCCCGGCTCACGAACAGCGCGAGCGCACCGCCGAGAACAAGCGCGATCCCCAGGCCGCCGACCGCCCATGCGCGCAGGTTCCGGCCCTCCAGCAGGCGGCCCAGACGACGACCCCACTCCGACGGGCGCACACGACGAGCCTACCGGCTACCCATTGCCCCAACACTCACAGGACGGGTCCCGTGTCAGGAGCGGGACTCCACCCGGATCAACTCGCTGTCGGGCTTCGGGGCCCGAGCGAGGGCACCGCCCGGAGCGCACGCGATCAGTTGTCTTCGAGGTACTTCTTGAGACCGAGGAAGGGCAGGATGAACGCCGCGAGGAGCGACGCCGCCCACACGATCACGGTGGCGGCGATCCATGTACCGACCCCGTCGATCGACAGCCCATCACTGACGAGGTCGGTGACGATCAGCGCGATCAGCGTCGCGATCAGAGCCACCCCGCCGAGCGCTGCCGCGCTCGCGCCCCGTCGACGCATCGAGCTCATGAGGAACGGCTGCATCAACGCCACGGCGACGGTAAAGATCACAAGCGCAATGAAAAAGGCCGACACGTCGAGGTCCATGCCGGAGAGCACGAGGTTGGCGACGATCAGGCCCACCGCGTTCGCCGCGAGCAGTACCGCTGTGCGTACCAGGAGGCGAATCACAGTCGGGACAGTAACGGAACGGGCGGATGTCCCGGTACCGGCCGAGCCTCGGCGGCCGTCTCGAGCCATGGGCCGCCGTCTCTAGACGTGAAACGGCTGACACGAAAATCGGTGACTTACCCGAATCGATAAGGAGCCGCGGGTCGCGACTAGGAGATGCCGACGCCCGTCGTGAAGTAGTGAAGTGCCGAGCGGGTCTTCGTCTGCTGCTCGCCCTCGGTGTCGATGCCGCGCCCGCGCATGAACTCGACGAACGCTGCGTTCGCCTTGGCCGCGTCGCCCGGCTCGGCCTTCACGGAAAGCTCGACGAGGTCGGAGTCGTCGGGGAGGACCCACTCCTCCACGGTCACCTCGTAGTCGAGGTCCTTAGGCCGTACCTCCCACTTGCGCACGTCGACCGGGCCGAGCACTGCGAGGTTGTCCCAGGCGATGCCGGAAGGACCGTGCTGTTCGAGCAACTCCTCCTGCGACCGGGAGAACAGCTTTCGGATCGCCCGTTGGCCCGTGGCCACCTCCTGGATCTCGCCACGATCCTGGTCGACTGACAGCTTCGCCGAGCAGATCGCGTCGGCGCCGACCGCGTCGAGCTCGACCTCGAACCCGTCGGTCTTCTTCCACGCCGACGAGAGTTGCTCGGGAACCACCGGCCGCAGCTTCACGGTCGAGTCGTCCGCGCCGCCGCGAACGAGCCTGGCTCGGAGCACGACCCCCGCCTCGAACAGGTCGAGCTTCGGCGTGTCGAAGAAGTAGATCTCCCGTTGCTCTGCCTCGACGTCGGCAGCGTCGAGCGCCGCTCGCACCACGTCCTCGTCCTTGGCACGGGCCGTGATCTTGATCTCGATCGCGCCGATCGACGGATCGATCTCGATCGAACGTTCGAAGTTGCCTTCTGCCATAGGTCGTCCTCCTCTTCGCGAGCGGGGTGAGCGTGCCCGAGAAACGGCAAGGGCGGCCTGGTCGAGCCGGGCCGCCCTTGCCGTCGAGACGCCTAGCCGAGAAGCTTGGAGAGGCCCCCGAGCTTGTCCGTGAGTGTGGAGATGTCGGGTATGACGCCGTCCGGCGTGACCTTGTTCACGACATCGGGCAAAAGCTCGGAGATCTGCCCGGCGACCTCGTCGGGCGACTTGCCGAGATCGTTCGACATGTTCTGAACCTGATCCGGAAGCACCTGCTTGATCTCGGCAGCGGAGACCGGCTGGTTCTCGCCGCCACCGACCCAGGACTTGAACTTGTCGCCAAGACCCGCTGCGTCGAACTTCTTCTGCAACCCATCGAGACCACCGACAGGCCCATTCGGATCGAGCAGATCCTTGATCCCGTCGATCGCTTTCGCCTGATCACCTCCGAACAACCCGGTGACCCGATCAAGTAGTCCCACTGCTATTCCCCCCTTTCCTTTGCCACGCCGACCGGTCGAGAGTCGTGCGGGCTGCCGTTCGCGTGCCTCACGGCACGCACCTGCCGGCTGCTGGATGACGCAGCATCATCTCACATCAGAGAGCCGCTTAGAGACTCAGAGCGTAAGCTGGACGGTAAACGCCGCGCGGTCAGCAACCCTGCCAGCGGACGAACGACGGCACTACGGAGAGGCGGTACCGAAGTCCTCGAGCACGGCGTAGTGCGTCTCCCCGAAGAGGAGCTCCAGCATCTCCGCGAACGCGGGAGCAAACCCCTCGCTCACCGTGATACCGGCTGCGACATCGCCGCCGTACTCGCACAGGCTCACCAGCTTCAGTCCGCTCGTGTCCGTCGAGTAGTCGTGCGCGTAGGACATACGGCCATTGTCGGCCGGACATCGGCGGTTCTTGACCCTCCTTTCCGGGCGCAAGGCCGGACATCGGAGAGTAGGGGCGAAGGGCCCCGGTGACGCTCCCGGCCTTCACCTGGCTGCACGGGTACAAGCGATCGTGGGTGCGCGGCGACGTCGTGGCGAGTCGCCGCCTCCTATCGTTCTGAAAGCCGGATCGCCTAGATCTGGGTCTGTCACCTCAGGGCCAGTACTGCGTCTCGGCCCGGGTCGACCGCCATCTCTCTCGATCACCGCGATCCTCCTTCGCTCGCGCCGGTCTGCTATCGGAGGTCGACCGCGACCGGCAGCGCCGACCGTCGCCAGCCGGAGAGATCGCCTCCGTAGCTTCGTGCGTACTTGTCGTGGACGAGCGCCCGAGCTCGCTCCTGCTCGTCGTCGTCGGCGACGATTCGTGCCCTGCCGGCAAACACGCTGGCGCCGAGCTCGACGGTCACCTTTGGACTCACCCTCAGGTTCTTGACCCAGTCGGAGCGGTCGCGGCCGCCGGAGAGCAGGTAGAGCGTGGCGCCCTCGAGCGCGAACCAGATCTCGATCCGGCGCGCGTGTCCCGTCACCCTCCCCCGCGTGGTCAGATAGCAGACCTGCTCGTCCGCGAAGCTGCTCCAGCTGCTCATCGCGAGGCCAGCGTATCCACCACCTGCTGGCGGGCAGGAGAAACGGGTCGGCGAAGGAGCCGACCGAAATCACGATCAGGTCTGGCTCCGTCGGTTCTGCGTAAGTACCTGCCTACCGCGGTCTGTAGACGTCGACGAGCATCTGATCGCCAGAGCACTCGGCGCCTAGACTTGCCGAGGCTGTGCCGAGGGCAGGCAACGAGACAGGGGGGCCATGAGCGGGTATTCGGTCGTGCGCGTCGACGACGTTCCGGAGCTGGAGGACGGCCGGTGCCCGATGAGGCCGGTACGCCACCATCTCGGCATCACAGGGTTCGGCGTCACCGCGTGGACCGCCCGGAATGCGGGCGACCGGGTCATCAACGAGCACCGGGAGGCTGAGGCGGGAGAGGAGGAGGCGGAACGGAGCGAGGAGCTGTACCTCGTGATCCAGGGACGTGCGGTCTTTGAGCTCGACGGCGAGCGGCAGGACGCGCCCGCGGGCACGTTGGTCTTCGTGCGGCCGGATGTCAATCGGACGGCGTTCGCCGAGGAGCCCGGAACCACCGTCGTCGCGGTCGGCGGGACGCCGGGCAAGCCGTACGACCCGGTCGGGTGGGAGCTTTGGGCTCCGCTTCGGCCGCTGTACGAAGCGGGTGCATACGCCGAGGTAGTCGAGCGCGGGCGTGAGCTGATCGAGGCCAATCCGCAGTACAGCCTGCTCTTCTACAACGTCGCCTGCTGCGAGAGCCTCATCGGTCAGACGGCGGACGCGCTCGAGCACCTGGGGCGGGCGATCGAGTTGTCGGAACGGTTCCGGGACTACGCGAAGGAAGATTCGGACCTCGACGCGATTCGCGACGAGCCCGCATTCAAGGAGCTCGTCGCCGGGTGACACTCCCGAACGGTGGCGGAGCTCGCGGTGAAGGCACAGCCACGGGGCTCCGCCCGCATGCGGGCGGAGCCGTCAGCCGCTCTCAATGGGTTTTGCTGTCGCAGCTCCGGCCCATCGGATAGCCACACGGCGGTCGGTCACGCCTTGAGAGGGAGCTCGCGGGTTCACGAGTTCGCTCAGCCTCGAACGGCGCCTCGCGCGACAAACTAAGGTCGCGTCGTGTTCACCGACCAGCTCGGGCGCGCGGTGCGACGAGGCGACGGGACGAGGATCGGGAAGGTCGACGACCTGATCGTCGCCCTCGGCGTGACGGATCCCTACGTTGTTGCGCTACGCGTGCGCGTCGGGCGTCGCCGCCGCCGGGTTCCGTGGTCGGCCGTCGCTTCGTTCGCTGAAGAGGTCGTGATCACGGCCGATCCGATCGAGGACGAGCTTGCCGGCGACGAGCTTCTGCTGGCACGCGACGTCCTCGACACGCAGATCTTCGACCTTGGCGGGCGGCGGCTGACGCGGGTCGCGGACATCGAGCTCGTGTGGCGGGATCGCGAGCTTCGAGTGGTAGGGGTCGACATCGGTGCCGCGCCGTTGCTGCGCCGCCTTGGTCTTGGTGTCTTCGCGCGGCGGGCGGCGGCCAAGGTCATCCCGTGGAACGAGCTCCACCTCACATCCGTACGCGGCCACGAGGTTCAGCTCGAAACACCGACCTCGCGCGTGCACACCCTGACCGAAGAGGAGCTTGCAGAGCTCGGTGCACGGCTTCCGCCTCATGCGAGATCACGGCTCTACGCTCGGATCCGACCCAGTGCCGCGGCCAGGGCACGCGAGCTCGAGGCTGGTGTTCCGGAGAGCCGGCCGCGTCACCGTTTCGGGCACGTCCTTCGATTCCGCCGCCATGCTCCGTCGTAGCTCACTACTCGTGCTCGTCGCCGTGGTCGGGCCGGGGCTGCTGGCCGGACTGTCGGACGACGACGCACCCGGCATCACCACGTATTCGATCCTCGGGGCCGACTACGGCTACGAGCTCCTGTGGGTCCTCAACCTCGCGACTCTCGCGCTCATCCTCTTCCACGAGCTCGGTGCGCGCATGGGCGTCGTCACCGGACAGGGGCTAACGGGTTTGATGCGCGAGCGTTACGGAGTTCGCCTCGCAGCACTCGGCGTTCTTGCGCTTCTCGTCGCGAACATCGGCACGACCTGCGCGGAGTTCGCCGGTGTGGCCGCGAGCCTCGATCTCGCGGGAGTGAGCCGCTATGCCTCCGTTCCCGTTGCTGCTGTCGGAATTTCGGCGCTCGTCCTGCTCGGCTCGTTCCATCGTGTGGAGCACGTCTTTCTGCTCATGTCGACGCTCCTTGCGACCTACATCGTCGCTGCCTTCGCGACGGGGCCGGATTGGGGAGCTGCCGCCCACGGTCTGTTCGTGCCCAGCGTGCCGGCTACACGGGCCGGTCTCCTCGCCATCACGGCGACCGTCGGAACGACCTTGGCTCCCTGGGGGCTCGCGTTCATCCAGTCGTATGCGGCCGACAAGAAGCTCACGGTGGCGGACTTGCGCTACGAAAGGATCGACGTCGTCACCGGCGCGGTGATGACCGGAGTTATCGGGTTCTTCGTCGTCGTCACCTGCGCGGACACGCTCTACAAACAGGGGACATCGATCACCGACGCGGGGGACGCCGCCAGCGCTCTCGAGCCGCTCGCCGGACGATTCGCCTCGATCCTCTTCGGCGCGGGTCTTCTCGGCGCCTCCGTGCTCGCGGCCTCGATCTTGCCGCTCGCGACGGCGTACTCGGTCAGCGAGGTGTTCGGGCAGGAGGCGGCGCTCGACGATCCGATCCGCGAGGCCCCCGTCTTCTACGCGACGTTCGCGGTAGTTATCGCTACCGCCGGTGCGATCGTGCTCATTCCGGGGGCGCCGCTTGTCCCGATTCTCTATCTCTCACAGGCGCTGAACGCGATCCTGCTCCTGCCCATCCTTGTCTTCATCGTGGGAATCACCCGCGACCGGACGTTGATGGGGGAGCACGCGAGCGGTCGTGTCGGCACCGTCCTCGCCGTCCTGGCGATCGTGCTCCTCGCGCTCTGCGTTGGTGCGCTCGCCGTGCTTTCCGTCGCGTGACTGCAGGAGACACTGTGTTCCCAACTGGCTCCTGAGATCACAGATTCAGCGCTCAGTAGTCGATATTGACAACGTAAATTGACC
>CAVQHY010000003.1:0-96951 GCA_963712465.1 uncultured Actinomycetes bacterium | reverse complement strand
CCTAAACCGCGTGCGCTGGTTCGATTCCGGCCGGGGGCATCCCTCCATCGCCTGCCAAAAGTGCGCGGTTTGCAGGAATTCTTTCCATCAAGAAGGACCTGCGCCTCTCACGCGTCGATCGAGACGACGTTCGACCTCTACGGGAAGCTCATGCCCGGTTCGGAAGCGGAAGCTGCGGCGTTGGTCGATTCTTACCTCGCGCGAGCCGACACTTCCTCGCGGATCGCGCAACTCGACGAGTAGCGAAGTTGACCTGTTCGATTTTCGCAACGCTCGAGTGGGTCGAATTCACGCACGCTTGTAACGGCTGTCCTTGTAGTCCTGGATCCACTGCCTCGTCGAGTACCACTGATCCGTCCGGCGAACGGCACGTAGCCGACCGCGCTTGGCCGCGACGGCGAGTGCGTTGCCCGAGAGCTCGGAGTCGGCCAGCGACCGGAGCGGGACGAGTCGATGCGGCCCCGCCAGACCCGGAAGCAGGAAGCGGTAGATGCCGTCGGTGACCGCCCGCGCAAAGATCTCGGCGAGCGGCCCCGCGTCGCCTCGATCCGCCCTTCTGAGCGCGTTCAGGTACCGCGTCCGATCGCGCTTGTAGATGACCGCAGGCGGATATCCGTGCCGGACAAGCAGGAGGTTCGTCGCCAGGCGGCCGACCCTCCCGTTCCCGTCGCGGAAGGGATGGATCCGCTCAAACCGGGCGTGGATGTCCGCCACGAACACCATCGGATGCTGACCGTTGGCCGGCCCTCGACTGGCGTCGCCCAGCCAGTCGGTGGCAAGCGCCGGCACCTCCGGGAACGGCGGCGGTGTCATCCCGCCGGTGAACGGACGGATGTCGTGCTGACGGAACGAGCCGGGGCCTTCGCGCTGGTCCAGGCCCTCAGGCGGCGAGTGCAGCCACGCCGGCTCGACGACGAGCCGGTGGATCTGGCGCAACTCGGTCAGGTTGATCCGCTCTCCGGCCGACCAGTCGTGAGATTGCTCGACCGCCTGTGCGTACACCCACTGCGCCGCTTTCGCGTAGCCCTCGACTTCGAGGTACTCAGCGAGCTCCTTGCTGCCGACGGCCTTCCCTTCGCGGAGGAGTCGCTCGACCTCCTTGAGAACGAGCGTATTGCCCTCGATCGCCGTCGAGTGATGCGCCTCCTCGTACCAGATTCCCTCCCAGATCGCATCCGCCTCTACCGGCAGCGGCAACCCCCCGACGCTGCGAAGGTCATCGACTGCCCGATCAAGAGTGCGTAGAACCTCCTCGCGGCTCGGGCGGCCACGACCTCTAGGAGACATTCGACCTACCTCCACGCGGGAGCATGATGTCGGTCCAAATCTACCATTTGGACCTGTTCGCCTTCTCTACGTGCTTAGTAGGTCAAGTTAGAGCGCGGTACAGCGACTACCTGGCCCGGATATCCAGCGAGACACAGATGCATCATCGATGCAGAATGCCTCACGGTTCGTGTACGTATGCGCGCGCGCCGCGTCATCTGTTATCCCGCAGTGAAACCGAATCTGGCGCTCCGGCGCCTTCTCCAACCGCGCGCCACGCGCCGCCTCAGGGGCGGACGATCGGGCCCGTCTCGACGGCCTCGAATGCGCTGCGCGGCACGTAATCGAGTTGCTCGAAGTCGTCGTCGTTCCAGCCGGGGTCGGTCGCGCCGGTGATGTGTAGCCCGACCCGTGCTCGGCAAGCTCCGAGCCCCGACCGAAACAGATGAGTGAACTCGTCTCACGGTGTCCGCGAGGGCCTCGGTCAGGTGCCGACGTAGGCCGCGAGGTGCTCGCCGGTGAGGGTGGAGCGGGCGGCGACGAGGTCGGCGGGTGTGCCCTCGAAGACGATCCGGCCGCCGTCGTGGCCGGCGCCGGGGCCGAGGTCGATGATCCAGTCGGCGTTCGCCATGACCGCCTGGTGGTGCGCGATGACGATGACCGACTTGCCGGAGTCGACGAGCCGGTCGAGCAGGCCGAGCAACTGCTCGACGTCGGCCAGGTGGAGGCCGGTGGTCGGCTCGTCGAGGACGTAGACGCCGCCCTTCTCGCCCAGGTGGGTGGCCAGCTTGAGCCGCTGCCGCTCGCCGCCGGACAGCGTCGGGAGCGGCTGGCCGAGGCTGAGGTAGCCGAGCCCGACGTCGGCGAGCCGGTCGAGGATCTTGTGCGCTGCCGGCGTCTTCGCCTCGCCGGCGGCGAAGAACGCCTCGGCCTCGGTGACCGGCATTGCGAGCACCTCGCTGATGTCCTGGCCGCCGAGCTTGTACTCCAGGACCTCGGCCTGGAACCGCTTACCCTCGCACTCCTCGCAGATGGTGGCGACGCCGGCCATCATCGCCAGGTCGGTGTAGATGACGCCGGCGCCGTTGCAGATGGGGCAGGCGCCCTCGGAGTTGGCGCTGAACAGCGCCGGCTTCACGCCGTTGGCCTTCGCGAACGCCTTGCGGATCGGGTCGAGCAGTCCGGTGTACGTCGCCGGGTTGCTCCGCCGCGAGCCCTTGATCGCTGCCTGGTCGATCGACACCACTCCGTCCCGCCCCGACACCGAGCCGTCGATCAGTGAGCTCTTTCCCGACCCGGCCACGCCGGTCACCACCACCAGCACGCCGAGCGGGATGTCGACATCGACGTCCTGCAGGTTGTGGGTGCTGGCGCCGCGGACCTCCAGCACTCCCGACGGTGTCCGCACCGACGGCTTCAAGGAGGCGCGGTCGTCCAGGTGCCGCCCGGTCAGCGTGCCGCTGGCCCGCAGCCCGTCGACGGTGCCCTCGAACACCACCTCGCCGCCGGCAGTGCCGGCGCCGGGGCCGAGGTCGACGGCGTGGTCGGCGATCGCGATCGTCTCCGGCTTGTGCTCCACGACGAGCACCGTGTTGCCCTTGTCGCGCAGCCGCAGCAACAGGTCGTTCATCCGCTCGATGTCGTGGGGATGCAGCCCGATCGTCGGCTCGTCGAAGACGTAGGTGACGTCGGTGAGCGACGACCCGAGGTGGCGGATCATCTTGGTGCGCTGTGCCTCGCCGCCCGACAGCGTGCCCGACGACCGGTCGAGCGAGAGGTAGCCCAGCCCGATCTCCACGAACGAGTCGAGCGTGTCCCGCAGCGAGGCGAGCAGCGGTGCCACCGACGGCTCGTCGAGGCCGCGCACCCACTCGGCCAGGTCGCTGATCTGCATCGCGCAGGCGTCGGCGATGTTGATCCCCTCGATCTTGGAGGACCGGGCGGCCTCGTTGAGCCGGGTGCCGCCGCAGTCGGGACAGGCGGTGAACGTCACCGCCCGCTCGACGAAGGCGCGGATGTGCGGCTGCATCGCCTCGACGTCCTTCGACAGCATCGACTTCTGGATCTTCGGGATCAGACCCTCGTACGTCAGGTTGATGCCGTCGACCTTGATCTTGGTCGGCTCCCTGTAGAGCAAGTCGTGGAGCTCGGTCTTGGTGAACTTGCGGATCGGCTTGTCCGGGTCGAAGAAGCCGCAGCCGCTGAAGATGCGGCCGTACCAGCCGTCCATGCTGTAGCCGGGGATCGTGAGCGCACCCTCGTTGAGCGACTTGCTGTCGTCGTACAGCTGGGACAGGTCGAAGTCGGTCACCGACCCCATGCCCTCGCAGCGCGGGCACATGCCGCCCGCCCGCGTGAACGAGCGCTTCTCCCTCGTCTTCTTGCCGCCCTTCTCGATCGTGACCGCACCGGCGCCGCAGATCGTCGCGGTGTTGAACGAGAAGGCGTTGGGCGAGCCGATGTACGGCTGCCCGAGTCGGCTGAAGACGATCCGCAGCATCGCGTTGGCGTCCGTGGCGGTGCCGACCGTGGAGCGGGGGTTGGCACCCATCCGCTCCTGGTCGACGGTGATCGCCGTCGTCAGCCCGTCCAGAACGTCGACCTCCGGCCGGGCCAGCGTCGGCATGAAGCCCTGCACGAAGGCGCTGTAGGTCTCGTTGATCAGCCGCTGCGACTCCGCGGCGATCGTGCCGAACACCAGCGAGCTCTTGCCCGAGCCGGAGACGCCGGTGAACACCGTCAGCCGGCGCTTCGGGAGCTCGACGCTGACGTCCTTGAGGTTGTTCACGCGCGCGCCGTGCACGCGGATCAGATCGTGGCTGTCGGCACCGTGCCGCGCCGCCTCAGAGGCTGGCCCTCGCTCCCGTCTCACGCTGCGATCTTCTCCAGCAGCGCATCGATGCTCGCGAAGCCCGCCTTCGCGCCCTCCTCGACGCCGTACTGCATGGTGGTGTCTCGCTGCTCGGTCGTCTCGAAGCGCATCGTCTGGGTCAGCTTCGTCTGCTCGCCGAGATCCTCGAACTCGAGCGTCTGCAGATGGTTCTGGAACGTCTGCACGAGGCGCGCGGGCGGCTCGACCTCGCGTAACTCGCCCTCGACGACGCCGAACGCGGTGCGGAACCGGTAGGTGCCGCCGGGACGGACGTCCATCTCCTCGACGACGGTACCGTCGCCCCACCATTCGGGGATCAGCTCCGGATCCGTCCAGACGGAGTAGACGTGCGTGCGTGGGGCGTCGAAGATCCGCTCGACGCGGATCTCGAGCTCGTTCGGGGTGGTGACGGTGGTGCTCATCGTGCTCCTTTCGTGCGCTGGACGACCTGCGCGAAGCGGTCGAGCCGCTGCAGCCACGTGCTGATGCCCTCGAAGGCATAGGGCACAAGCGTGCATCTGCGGGCACGGCCGACCTTCTCCGTGGCGACGAGGTTCGCCTCCTCGAGCAGCCGGATGTGCTTCTTCATCCCGGTCAGCGACATGCCGAAGGGCTCGGCGAGCTCGCTGATCGTCGCGCTGCCGCCGCCGAGCCGTTCGAGCACGGCACGGCGGGTCGGGTCGGCGAGGGCCGCAAAGGCGAGGTCGACGGTCGTAGGATACTGAACCATTGAGTTCAGTATTGCGGACCTGTCCGGAAAGGCAATGGGTCCGGGTCGTGCGCTTGCTCGTCGCCGCTGCGAGCTCCGGTACACGGCCGCCTGACCGCCGTCCCGCCGGAAAGCGGTCCGCCGCTGATCCTCAAGGCCGAAGGCTCCTGCGCCGGTCACGCGGTCTTTGCGGGACCGGGCGGCTCCGTTTCGTTCTCAGTGTTCGTGCGCCATCTCCAGGATCTGCTCTCTGGAGTACTTGCCGACCATGTCCGGATGGTCGGAGGCAACGTGCGCCTCGACGTTCTCGACGAGCTGGTCGTCGGTCTCACCTTCGACATTCGTGCCGCATGGGCAGTGAACGACCTTCATCGTGACCTCCCAGAGTCGCTGACAGCTGCACCGTACCCGGTCAAGAGCCGTTCGGAGCAACGGCCCGACCGCGGAGGGCGAGAAGGATCGAGGTGATCTCTCGAGTGCGCATTCGTCGGCGGAGAGGCCCATCACCGCATCTCGATCCTCACGTGGTCGATTACCCTCGCGGCCGGGACCCGGACCGTCCGCTTTCTCCACGCGGAACGTCTCGCCCTCGAGCGAAGCGCTCCCGTCGAGCGCGGCTGACGCCCGCTCGCCGCCGACCGGGCCTCTGGCTGTGGATAGGCAGCCGAGGCGCCGCAACTTCTCCGCTCGAAACGCCGGCGTGATCCGAAGCGCCGCTGGCGCCTGCTCGCGGACGGTGCCAAGATGGCCCCGTGAGGTACGCCGACGACTACCGCGGCTGGCCCGTCGCCCCGCGCACGAAGCAGCACCCGGTGCGCGGCTCGTTTCTCGATCCGCGCGTGAACCACAACTACCACAACGGCGTCGACGTCTCGGTTCGCGACGACCAGCCCGAGAGCGGGGCGCCGGCCGGGCGCTCGCACCGCGTCTACGCGCTCGAGGGCGGCGAGGTCTGGCGTGTGATCAAGCCGAAGAAGGCCGGCCAGGAGGGCATCGTCCGCATCGGCCACTTCGGGTATGGACATGTCGACCCGGTCGTGGCGCTCGGGGACAAGGTACGGCCCGGCCAGATGATCGGCTGGACGTTCACGGGCGAGTGGCACGTCCACATCACCGAGTGGCGATTCCCGACCGCCGATCGCTTCAAGGGCGTTCCCGTCAATCCGCTCGAGCGCGCGGGCAAGATCCACCCGTACGTGGACACGGCCCCTCCGGCGATTCGCGAGATCCGCTTCATGACGCCCGCCCTGTCCGAGTCACCCTGGACGACGTCGCTCGGCCGGGCCGTCTTTCCGGCGAGCGGGTTCCCCGTCGATCCGAAGAGGCTCCGCTCGCTCGTCGACGTTCGCGTCCGCATCGAGGACCCGCAGTCGTTTCGCGGCTGGTTTCGCCAGGTGCCGATTCTCGAGTCCAGGCACCATCCCACACGCGTCCGCGTCAAGGTCGTCCGGCTCGCGAACGGCCAGAAGGTCGTCGAGCGCGATGTCTTCCGCGCCGACAAGGTGCTCGGCGCCGGGAACACGGCTCTCGTTCCTCTCGAGCGCCACTATGCGCCCGGCGCGAAGCAGAACCTGAAGGCGTCGACGACCATGAAGCGCCAGAGCTCGGGTCGCGGCGAGTACTGGTTCCGTCTCTTCGCCAGCCCCGTCGGCGCTTTCTGGGACACCACGCTGCTCGCGAACGGCGGCTACCGGATCACGATCACCGCCTGGGACGTCGCGGGCAACCTCGCGTCCGGCTCGGTCGACGTGACGATCCGAAACTAAGTCAGTTCGCGACGCGAAACTCGAGCGTGCGCTGCGCCGTCTTGCCGACCGAGTCCTCGACGGTCAGCGTGAGCGCGTACTTTCCGTTCGCCGCCGTTCGTGTGTCCCAGCCCTGTTCCCAGAGCCGGATCCAGAAGCGGCCGGCGCAGTCGTTGGGCTTCTTGACCACGCAGACGGCGACCGGGGCGCTCCGGCGCGTGAGCGGGCGGAAGAAGTGCCGCCACGTCGGCCCCGGAGTGCGGTCGAGCTGGAACAACCTCCGCTGCTGGACGAGAACGCCCGCGCGCCGAAGCTCGATCGACGCGCGGTAGACATGGAGCGGCACAACGGGTGACTTCGGCCAGTCCTTGAGCGGGAACGCGTCCATCGCGAGGGCGACCGGGACGACGACGCCGCGCACCGCGTTGAGGGGAATCGCCTTTGGCGACGGGCTCGTCTCGGCTGACTTCGGGTAGATCCGCATCGCCTGGATGAACGGCTTGCCGCCGTCGGCGATCGGCCGGAGCTTTCCTCCCGGGCGGAGAGGGTTGAGGAGAATCCGTTCGCCGCGCACCCAGGCGAGCTCCTCGATGTGGATGTGCCACCAGCCGGGCACCGAGTGCCCGATCACGTCGCCGGGTGCGACGACGTCGCCGACCGAGACGCTCGGCACGCAGTGCGCATAGCGGAAGTGTCCGATGCCGACGACACCCGAGTTGACCTGCACCTTGAGCGGCGTGATCTGCACCGAGTGGTGGGCCTCCCGAACCCGGCCACCCTCGATTGCCAGCACGGGCCGCGGGCCGTTCGCGTCGTTGACGGGGATGTCGATCGCCGCGTGGTAGCCGACATTCGGGCCGGGCATTCCCGACGGCCACGCCGTCGTCGGGTTGAGGAACGTCCCGTAGACGCCGTGACCCTGCTTCTGGGGCGCGAGCGGCCAGCCGACGAAATCGTCGTCGTAGGTCTGGACGAAGCCGAGCTCGCCGCGCACGGCCATCAGGCCAGCCCTGCCGACCGGCCCGCGAGCTCACGGTCGCGGTCGGTGATCCCCCCCACCGAGTGCGTCGACCAGCGGAGCTTGACGCGTCCCCAGCCGAGCTCGACGTCCGGATGGTGGTTCTCGGCCTCCGCGAGCTCGCCGATGCGGTTCACGAACGCGAGAGCCTCCGCGAAGTCCGGGAACGTGAACGTGCGCTCCAGGGCCCCTGCTTCCTCCGCCCACCCGTCCGGCACCGTCACGGCGGCAGTATCGCGCATGAGTAGGATCGGCGGACGGCCATGCCATCTCCCACGGCAGACGCGGTCTCCTCGCTCGGACGCTCGCGCAAGCAGCGCCGGGGCGCCGAGCTCGCGTGCGAGTACGTCTTCCGCCCGGTCGCACATGTCCTCGTCCTGGCCCTCCTGCCCCTGCGGGTGCCGCCGACATCGGTCGTCGTCGTGCATGCGACGATCGGGCTCGTCGCGGCCGCGCTTCTCGCCGCCGGGCAGCTGACCTGGGCCGCCGCGCTCGTGCTCGCGAAGACCGTGCTCGACAACGCCGATGGTCAGCTCGCGCGCCTGTCCGGCCGCGTCTCGGAGGTCGGCCGCTATCTCGACACGGAGCTCGACGCGATCGTCAACGTCGCACTCTTCGCCGCGCTCGCCCACGCGACCGGGAGGCCATGGCTCGCCCTGGTGGGACTCGCCTCGCTGACGATCGTTCTGAGCGTGGACTACAACCTCGAGTACCTCTACAGGCGCGAGCGAGGCGAGGAGACACGTGACGCTCCGCGAGCGCATGACCGCGGCTCGCGAACGCTCGCTGCGCTCAGGCGTACCTACGAGCTGGTCTTCGGGCCGCAGGACAGGCTCCTGCGCCGTCTGTCGGACCGGAGGCTCGAGCGCGTTCTCGCGGGCTGCCTCGACTCGCAGCGTCGCGCCCGGGCGCGGCTCGCCTACAACGATCGACTGGTGATCGCCGTCGTCGCCAACTACGGCCTCTCCACGCAGCTGCTGACGCTTGCGGTGTGCCTCATTGCCGATGTTCCGGAGGCGTACATGTGGATGCCGGTCGGCTGTCTCCTCACGCTTCCGCTTCTTCAGCTTCGGCGCGAGCGGCTCGCGCGCCGTGTCGTCGAAGGGGCGGAATGAGCACCGGGGCGGCGCTCGTCACCGGCTCGAGCGCCGGGATCGGGCGCGGCATCGCGCTCGCGCTGGCAGGCGCCGGCTACGACGTCGCGGTGCACTACCGGCGCTCCCGAGGGGAGGCCGAGGCGACCGGTCGCGCGATCGAGGCGCTCGGCGTCCGGGCGATCATCGTCGACGGCGACGTCACCGACCTGGAGCGGGCGGGGGAGCTCGTCGGCGAGGCTCATTCCCGGCTCGGCCGGCTCGATGTGCTCGTGAACAACGTCGGCAACTACGTGTTCAAGCCGCTCCCCGAGCTCGAGCTCGGGGAGTGGAACGACGTGATCGCCTCGAACCTGAGCGCGACGTTCGCGACCTGCCGGACGGCTCTGCCGCTCATGCGCTCTGCCGGTGGCGGCCGGATCGTGAACCTCGGCTACGCCGGCGCCCAGAATCTCGTCGCGCGTCCGAGCCTGACCGCCTACGCGCTGGCGAAGACCGGCGTGGTCCTGCTCACCAAGGCGATCGCCAGGGCGGAGGCACGAAACGGGATCACCGCGAACGTCGTCTCGCCCGGGGTGATCGAGAACTCGGTCGGCCAGCCGAAAAGCGAGATCCCAGCCGGCCGGGTGGGTCGGATCGATGAGGTGAGCGAGGCGGTGTTGTTCTTCGTCTCGCCCGAGTCCGCCTATCTCACCGGCCAGGTACTCGAGGTCGCCGGAGGCTGGAACCTCTAGGCCGACCGGCTCCCGCCCGGATCAGGCGGAGATCGTTACACATAGGCACAAGGGGTCAGACCCCTTGTGCCGGCTGGTCACGAAGTCCGCGTCGCTCGAAGGCGCGGGTCGCTACGCGGCGCCGCGCAGGACGAGTCGCTGGCCGTTCATCGAGGCGGCTGCGTCGGAGCACAGGTACGCGATCGCCTCGGCGATCTCCTCGGCCGGCGTAAACGTCGCGAAGCTCTTGTCCGGGCTCTCCACCCGCATCGCCTCGGTCACGATCGCGCCGACCACGACGACGTTCGCGGTCGCCCCCGTCCCCCTGAAGCGATCGGCGAGCGCGAGCGTCCACGCCTCGGCAGCCGCCTTCGCGGCAGCGTAGGCGGCGTTCCCGCTCGTCGGCGCCTGGGCCTGGCCCGAGCCGACGATGACGAAGCGTCCGCGACCGCTCGCGACGAGGTGGCCGGCGAACGCCTGAGTGACGTGCTGAAGCGTCTTGACGAGCATGCTCTGAAGCCAGTCCCAGTCCTCCAGCGGAGCCTCGTCGATCGGAGTGCCGCCGCGCCAGCCACCGACGAGATGGACGAGCCCGTCGACGCTGCCGTGCCGCTCGACGATGCCGTTCGCCCAACTCCGAGCCGCTGCCTCGTCGAGCAAATCGACGCTCTGCACGTCGGCAGTCGGGGCGAGCGCCTCGAGCTTCGCGGGATCGCGCCCCGCGAGGGCGAGCCGGGCCCCCGCGGCCGACAGGCGCTCCACCACAGCCGGCCCGAGACTGCCACCGGCTCCCGCGACGGCGATCAGGCGACCGGCGAGCACGTCGGTGCTCACCTAGCGGAGGACGGGGACATCGCCCGGGTCGATGAGGAGCCACTTCTTCTCGAGCCGATCGACGATCGGCCCCGCGAGGAGCTCGTTGATCGCATCGTCGACGAGCGGCTTGAGCGCGCTTCCCTTCTGCATCACGACTCCGTACTGCTCGCCCGTAACGATACGCCCCGCAATCGGCCCGTAGCGGTCCGGCACCTGAGCCCGGAGCGTCGCGAGGATCGGCAAATCGAACACGGCCGCGTCGCACGCGCCCGTCTGAACCCGCTGGAGCAGCAGATCCACCGTCGTCAGGAGTGCGGGTTTCCTGGTCGGCTCGATCACGTCGTCGATCACGTCGACGCCCGTCGTCCCCCGCTGGGTGCAGAGCTTGAGACCCCGCAGGTCAGCGAGCGAGCGTGGCGCCGAGGGTAGCTCTCGGCGCAGAAGCACCCCTGCGTCCACGCTCAGGTACGGCGCCGAGAAGTCGACGTTCTGCGCCCGGGCGGGCGTGATCGTGATCTCGGCGATCCCGACGTCCCAGGGCTTGGCGCCTGCGGCGTAGAGGTTGGCGAACCTCCGCTCGTTGACGAACGCGACGTGCTGGAGCCCGAGCTTGCGGGCGAGCGCCTTGGCCAGGTCGACCTCGAATCCCTTCGCGAGCACGACCTGTCGGCCCTTGACCGAACCGACCTGGAAACCAGGGCTCGGCATCGACAGCGCGACCGTCAGCCAGCCAGGCGTGATCGTCGGCGCCGCCGCTGGACCGCCCCGGGCAACAGTGACGAACGCGGCTCCGACGGCCGCCAGGAGCACTGCTGCGATCACACGACGTCTCATCGCGAGGTCGCCAGCACGACCACGGGAGTTCCGGGCGGCGTCTGGCCGTAGAGGTACTGCGCGTCCCCCAGGGGAACGCGCACACAGCCGTGCGAGGCCGATTCCACGGGCACCTCGGGATACTCGTGGAACGCGATGCCACCGTTGAAGTAGCTCGCCCACGGAAGCCACACCCGGTACGGCACGGACCACGAGCGCTCCTGCTTCGAATAGACCTTGTAGACGCCGGGCGGGGTCTCGTAGCCGGGCTTCCCCGTCGACACCGGAATCGTCCGCACGACGTTGCTCCCATCGATGAGCAGCACGAGCTGACGGTCGAGGAGCACCTCGACGCGGCGTCCGCTGCCGATCTGGATCGGCGTCGGTCGCGCAGCGGCAGTGAGTGCGGACTTCGTCTGCGGCCCGGCGATGCCGTCACGGGGCAGCCCCTCCCACTTCTGGAACGCCTGGATCGCGAAGGTCGTCGCGGGCCCCTCGATCCCGTCGACCGCACTCGGGGCGAGATAGCCCAGGTCGGCGAGACGCTGCTGGATCGCCCGGGTGGAATCCGTCGGGGCGCCGCCCGCGGGAGTCGGATTCACGGGGGGCGGCACGTTGGGTCGCCGCACGTCCGCGAGCGTGACGGGCCTGGCGAGGTTGAACCCCGGGAAGAGGCCGAGCGGCACGCCCCCCTTGATCAGCACCTGCACCCTCTTCACACCCGGGACCGATGCCGCCGTCGACACGAGCTGAGTGAGCCTCGACGCCAGCACCTCGCCGTCGGTGCCGAGGGTGACCTTCTCGCCGAGGTCGACCGTCGCGAGGCCGTTCACCACCGTGACCGAGTAGAGCGGCGACCCCGGCGGGATCGCGCTCGTCACGCCGTTTGCCGCCTCGTCAGCCGTCGGGCCCGCAAGCAGCGCGGCCAGCGCGTCCTGAATGGTCACCCCGTCTCGCTGAACCGGAACGAGCTGCTCGCCGAGCAGAAAGAACACCTTCACCGTCGCCGCACCGCGATCCGGGGCGGCCGCCGCCGGGGGCGCGGTGGACGCCACGGTGACGACTGCGACAAGAAACGCGAGCGCGCGTGTCACCGACCGCGGATCCTACCGGCGCGACGGCGCAGGCTAGAGCTCGTCCGAGCCGCTGATCTTGCGCAGGAGAGACAGCCCCTCCCGCGCGAGTGTGGCGTCGTCGCGTCGGGACTGCCGCGCGGCGAGACCGGCCCAGCCGTTGCCGACCGCGTCGCAGAAGGCGCCGACGACAGCGGGATCGAACTGCGTGCCCGCACAGCGGCGGAGCTCCTCGAGCGCCCGCTCGTGTCCGACGGCCCGTCCGTAGGGCCGTTCGTCGATCATCGAGCAGTACGTGTCGCACACGGCGATGATCCGCCCGCCGAGCGGGATCTGCTCGCCCTCGAGGCCGTCGGGATAACCGGCTCCGTCCCAGCGCTCGTGCGTCGAGCGCACGATGCGTGACACGCGCAGCAGCGCCGGCGCCGCGGAGACGATCCGCTCGCCGATGATCGTGTGCTTCTCGATGAACCGGCGCTCGTCCTCCTCCAGCGGGCCGGGCTTCCTGAGAATCGCGTCGGGGATGGCGATCTTGCCGATGTCGTGCAGCTCGGCCGCGCGTGCGAGATCGTCGAGCTCGTCGGGGCCGAGACCGAGGCGGCGGCCGGTCGCTTCCGCAAGACCGGCGACGTCCCGAACATGATCGTGAAGCTGCGGCTCGCGCTCGTATAGAGCCCTGAGCAGGACATCGTGGCTCTGGCTTCCGGCAGACAGACGCTTGCGCTGCTTCTGCGCGTAGAGACGCTGATCGGCGATCCGGAGCGCCTGGGCGGAGCTGGTCGTCTCGTCCGGCACGAAGACGGCTCCGAACGAGCTCGTGATCGAAAACGCCTCACCCTGCTCGGAGAGCGCCCGCACGAGCGCGTCGACGACCTCTTCGGCGCCGGCGTCCGGGCGGGGGAGCAGGACACAGAACTCGTCACCGCCCAGCCGGTAGCCCGCGCCGCCGTGGGGCAGCGCGCCCGCGAGCTTGCGCCCGAGACGGGCGAGCAGCGCGTCTCCGGCAGGATGACCGTAGGTGTCGTTGTACGCCTTGAAGCCGTCGAGGTCGAGCACGAGGAGCATCCCCGGCCCGCGCGGATGTGCAAGCGTCTCCTCGAGGTCGCCCATCAGGCGGCGCCGGTTGCCGAGGCTCGTGAGCATGTCGGTGACCGCCTGCTCGCGAATCCGCTCGAGGATGCGCTGGTTCTCGAGGAACGTGAGCGCGAAGCGCAGCGTGACGACGAGGAGGGTGGAGGTCGCGAGCAGGAGCGAGAGCGTGTTGACGCGGTGGAAGTGGTCGTAGACGAGCACGCCGAGCCCGACGAGGCCGAACGCCGTCGGCACGACGAGGAGTCGCCTGCCTTCGAGCCGGATCGTCTGCGAGCCTCGCGTGCGCTGCCACGCGGCGACCGCGAGCAGCAGCGTCGAGGCAGGCCACAGCGTGTCGAGGATCGTCCCCTCGATGTAGGTCCCGGCTGCCGCCTCGTACAGGTAGATGCCGTCGGCGACCGCGTTCACGGCCATGCCGAAGCCGAGGAAGAGCCACATCCGCCCCGGCCGCCAGCCCGTGAGCGCGAAGACTCCGAGAATCAGCGCGACCATGAGGATGTCCGCAAGGGGGTAGGCGAGGTTCGTAGCGACTGCGGCTGAAGTTCCCTCGGTCGCATCGAGCACCGCCTGGAAGAGGACCGCGGTTCCGAGCGCCGCCACGGCGAGCGCCGCGATTAGGCCGTCGAGCCAGAGGCTTCGTGCGAAGTCGCGGATGT
Source organism: uncultured Actinomycetes bacterium (assembly GCA_963712465.1). Classification (GTDB taxonomy): domain Bacteria; phylum Actinomycetota; class Thermoleophilia; order Gaiellales; family Gaiellaceae; genus CAVQHY01. The sequence continues at coordinate 83,084 of CAVQHY010000003.1, read as the reverse complement.
TCGAGCGGACGAGCAGGATCACGGCGACGTACGCGAGCGGGTAGTAGGCGAGGTAGAAGGCGTCAGCGATCGACGGGTACGGCGGCTCCTCCAGGCCCGACAGATACATCGACCACGTCGCCTCGCCCGCCGACCAGAAGAGCAGGCCGACGCCGAGGATGGCCCAGGCCACACGATCGACGCGGACAGTCGCGGCCCGCGCTAGGCAGGCGACCGCCGAGAAGACGATCAGACCCGTGTAGACCCAGATGTTGAACGCGTCGTCCGCGCCCGAGCCGAGCCCGAGGGAGTAACAGCCGTGGGCGGCGAGGGCGGCAAAGGCAAGACTCCAGGCCGCGAGCGCGGGCCAGGTCGTCCGCGCGAGGATCTCTCTTGCCGCACGCATTCGTGTCCGATCACGACGAGCATCGACGCACCGCGTCCGACGGGTAACCCCCCTTCGGGGGAGGGAGCCCAGAGGCTAGGCCGTGGGGACGGCGAGGGCCTCGCGGACGATGCGATCCTGCTCGCGCAGGTGCGCGGTGGGATACCCCTCGCTCGTACTCGCGCGCCAGGGCCGGCCGACGAAACGCAGTCGCACACCGCTCGGAAGGCTCTCCTCGAGCCGGTGGCGGATCGCCCGCCAACCGCCCATGTTCTGCGGCTCCTCCTGAGCCCAAACGACCTCGCTGAGGTTCGGGTACCGGGCCAGCAGGTCGGCATAGGCCGCGACCGGGAACGGGTAGAGCTGCTCGAGCCTGGCGACGGCGAGCCCGTTGGTCTCCGCATGTCGCTCGTGACCCACGATGTCGTAGTAGAGCTTCCCCGAGCAGAGCACCAGGCGCGAGGCGCGATGTCTGCCCTCGTCGTCGAGGGACGGGTCGTCGATCAGCAAGCGGAAGCTCCCGTCGGCGAGCTCCCCGAGCGTCGACGTCGCCTGCCGCAGTCGCAGCAGGCCCTTCGGCGTCATGATCACGAGCGGCCGGGACACTGGATGCTGCGCCTGACGGCGGAGCACGTGGAAGTACTGCGCCGCCGTCGAGCAGTTGACAAGCCGGATGTTCTCCTGCGCTGAGAGCTGGAGGAAACGCTCCATCCTGGCACTCGAGTGCTCGGGCCCGTTCCCCTCGTAGCCGTGCGGGAGCAGGAGCGTCAGGCGAGATGTCTTGTGCCATTTCGAGTGCCCCGAGACGATGAACTGGTCGACGATCACCTGCGCCGAGTTGACGAAGTCGCCGAACTGCGCCTCCCAGAGCACGAGCGCCTCGGGGGCCGCCACCGCATACCCGAACTCGAAACCCAGCGGCGCAGTCTCGGAGAGCGGGGAGTTGTAGACCTCGAACGACGCCGTCGCTTCGGGAAGGTGCTGGATCGGCGCCCAGGTCTCGCCCGTCTTCGCGTCGTGGAGCACGAGGTGACGGTGGGAGAACGTTCCGCGCTCGGTGTCCTGACCGGTGAGCCGCACCGGCTTTCCCTCGCGGAGGAGGCTGGCGAAGGCGAGCGCCTCGGCCTGTGCCCAGTCGATTCCCCCTTCCTCGCCGAGCGCGTCGCGCCGGCGCTCGAGCTGCTGGTGGAGCTTCGGATGGGTCGTGAACCCCGCGGGCACGACCAGGAGCTGGTCGTTCAGCTTCCGTAGCGTCTCGACCGGGACAGCCGTCTCGATCTCCGTGGTCGCGCCTCGGACGAGACGGTCCTCCCTGCGCTCCTGGGAACGGCCCGCCGCGATCTCCTCCTTGAGGACATCGTGTGCGCTGCGCATGCTGGCCTGCGCGCTCTCGACCATGTCCTCGATCTCGGTCGCGCCGACTACGCCGACGCGCTGAAGCCGCTCCGCGTAAAGTTCGAAGACGCTCGGATGAGCCGCGATCGCCTCGGCCATGAGCGGCTGCGTGTACGCGGGCTCGTCCCCCTCGTTGTGGCCGTAGCGGCGATAGCCGACGAGGTCGACCACCGCGTCGTGGCCGAATCGGTCGCGAAACGCCATCGCGAGCCGGATTGCCGAGATCGCAGCATCGGGGTCGTCGGCGTTGACATGGACGATCGGAGCGTCGAAGCCCTTGGCGAGGTCGCTGGAGTAGCGGGTCGAGCGGCCCTCGTCCGGATCGGTCGTAAACCCGACCTGGTTGTTGGCGATCAGGTGCAGCGTTCCGCCGGTCGCATAGCCATGCAGCGCCTGGAGATTGAGCGTCTCGGCCACCACGCCCTGGCCCGGGAACGCGGCATCGCCGTGGATGAGCAGCGCGAGGGCTGCCTTCGGGTCGTGGGTGCCGGCGCCTCCCGACCGGTCGGTCTGGTCGGCGCGGGTCTTCCCCTCGACGACGGGGTTGATGTACTCGAGATGGCTCGGGTTGGGAGCGAGGTTGACCTTGATCTCGCCGGCGGAAGTCGCACGCTGCGCCATCGCGCCGAGGTGGTACTTGACGTCCCCGGATCCGCCCTCGGGATCCGAGGTCACCGCCTCGAACATCTTCTCGCCCTCGAACTCGCGGAGGAGCTCGCCGTAGGGCCGGTCGATGATGTGCGCCAGCACGTTGAGGCGACCGCGGTGCGCCATGCCGATATGCACCTCGCGCGCGCCGGCAGCGGCCGCGAGCTCGATCGCCTCTTCGAGCATCGGCACCATCACATCAAGCCCCTCGAGCGAGAACTGCTTCTGACCGAGAAACGCCCGGTGCAGGTAGCGCTCGAAGCCCTCGACCTGCGAGAGGCGTTCGAGGAGAGCAACCCGCCGGCCAAGGGGGAGCGCTCCCCGGTACGTTCGGGACTCGATCGCGCGACGCAGCCACACGCGTTGCTCGTGATTGGAGATGTGCTCGATCTCGTAGGCCATCGTCCCGCAGTAGGTCTCTCGCAGCCGCGGCAGGATGTCGGCAAGCGTCTCGCCGGGGACATACGTGCGCAGGATCCCTGCGGGCACCCGCGCCTGCAGCTCTGGCGTCAGCCGGGGCTCGAGCCGATCGGGATCGAGCGCCGGGTCGCCGGGCGGCTCTGATCCGAGCGGATCGAGACGCGCAGCAAGATGGCCGTGCATCCGGTGGGCCTTGACCAACGCCATGGCCGCAGCAACGGCTCCGAGGAGCGTCCGATCAGGCTCCGCCGGTGCCATCGGCGGGGCGGGCACGGGGAGGAGGGGCTGGATCGATGCGGTGGGCGTTGCCGGGACGGCCTCGGCCCGGGCCTCCACGGCCGCGCCGTTGCCCTGCCCGTTCGCAAAGAGCCCGCGCGCGCGCAGGCGCTCGAGGAGAGGCGAGTGCTCGATCAGCACCTCGGGGTGCGACTCGAAGTACGAGCGCCACTCCGGGTCGACCGACTCGGGGGCGTTGAGGTAATCAGCGAGGAGCTCCTGGACGAAGCCGGAGTTCACGTCTTCGTGGTGCGTTTGCTCCACGCTGGTCGAGGATAGCGCGTCGCTGCGTGTCACCTGCCTTCTCTTCAGATGGAGGAGCTCCGTGCAGGGTGCGGGGCAGCGCCCCCGAGCTAAACGACTGCGGCGAGTGCCGCGAGCACGCGGTCGGCCGTCCCGCGCGTCGCGTTCGCGCCCATCAGCCCGATGCGCCAGATCCTGCCGGCCGCCGGGCCGAGGCCGCCGCCGATCTCGATCCCCTGCTCGACCAGCATCCGACCGGCGACCTCCTTCGCGTCGAGCCCGTCGGGGATGACGACCGAGGTGAGCTGCGGCAGCCTGTGCCCCTCCTCCGCGAACAGCCCGAACCCCCGCGCTGCGAGCTCGGCCTGCAGGTAGCCACCCGCGTCGGCGTGACGCGCCCAACGCGCATCGAGACCCTCCTCGAGCGTCTCGCGCAGGGACTCGTGGAGCGCATAGACGTTCAGGATCGGCGTCGTGTGGTGGTAGAAGCCCTTCTCCCGCCAGTGGCTCGCCAGCAGGCCGAGATCGAGATAGAAGCTCGTCGGCGCACGGCGCGCTGCGATTCGCTCGACGGCGCGCTTCGAGATCGTCACGGGGGACAGGCCCGGAGGCGACGCGAGGCACTTCTGCGAGCACGAGTAGGCGTAATCGATCCCCCACTCGTCGGCGAGCAGGGCGATTCCGCCGAGCGCCGTGACCGCGTCGACCATGAACAGCGTCTCGGTCCGAGCCACGGCGGCGCCGAGCTCCTCGATCGGCTGGCGCATCCCGGTCGACGTTTCTGCGTGGACGACGGCGAGAAGCCTGGCTCCCGGGTTCGCGTCCAGCGCACCGAGCAGGGTTGCGGGTGGGATGTGGCTGCCCCACTCGGCCTCGACGCGAACGACCGTCGCGCCCCAGCGCTCGCACATCTCGGCGATTCGACCCCCGAAGAAGCCGGCGACGCCGACGATCGCCGTGTCGCCGGGCTCGATCAGGTTGGCGATCCCCGCCTCCATGCCCGAGTGGCCCGTTCCGGAGACCGGCAGAGAGATGCCGTCCTGTCTGCGGTACACGTCGTCGAGCATGTCGCAGACCTCGTCCATGATCACGCGGAAGTCGGGGTCGAGGTGACCGAGCATCGGCGCGTTGATCGCGTCGAGAACACGTCGCGAGACGTTCGCCGGGCCTGGACCGCAGAGCAGCCGCTCGGGAGGCGCTATGCGCGCGATCACGCGGCGGGCACCGTGGCGAGAGGCATCGGCGGGACGAGTCTATCCGCCGCCGATGACCGGCCTTGACGACGGGGGTTCGCTCTCGGCCTCAGCGCCGTGCCGACCCGAGCACCTGCTCCGCCGTCACTCCCTGGATCGACGCGTCGAGGAGCTCGATCGGATGCACCGCCGGCAGCGGCCGTCCCGCACGGCGAAGCGCGGCGCTCACCTGGACGAGGCAGCCGGGGTTGGCGCTCGCGTACACCTGCGGCTCGGTAGCGAGCACGTTCGCAGCCTTGCGGTCGCCGAGCTCACCGGCGGCCTCGGGCTTGACGACGTTGTAGATGCCGGCGGAGCCGCAGCACAGATCCTGCTCACCGGGCTCGAGAAGCTCGAGGGAGGGGATGGAGCCCAGCAGCGCGCGCGGCGCCTCGCGGATCCGCTGGGCGTGGGCGAGATGACACGAATCCTGGAACGCGACGCGTAGCGCGAGCGGGCTCCGCTCGGCCCGCAGCGGTCGCTCGGCGAGGAGCTCGTGCACGTCACGCGCCCGCGCCGAGAAGGCGGCGGCTCTCTCCGCGTAGGAGGGATCACCGGCGAGCAGGTGACCGTAGTCTTTCAGGTTCGAGCCGCAGCCGGCCGCGTTCGAGACGACGATGTCGACAGCCGCACGCTCGAACGCGTCGATCAGGCCGCGCGCGAACTGGAGCCCGTCGTCGTGGCGACCCGCGTGGATGGCGAGCGCCCCGCAGCACGGCAGCTTGCGGGGCGCGACGACCTCGTACCCCTCCGCGGCGAGGACGCGCGCGGTCGCCGCGTTGACGTCACCGAAGAGGACGCTCTGCACGCAACCGGTCAGGAGCCCGACGCGGGCGACCCGGTCGCCCAGCGCGGGCGTCACCGGCGCCGGTGCCTCCTTTGTCGGCCGCCATCCCGGCGCGAGCGCGACGAGCGGCCTGAGCTTTCGGGGCATCGGAGCTCGGCGGCCGAGCGGCGCGAGCGCCAGCGCCCTCCGCATCCGCCCGGGGTACGGAAACACACGGAAGACGAGCGACCGAAGCGCCCGCTCCGGCTTGGGCCGGCGGTACTCGCTCTCGATCAGCGTCCGCGTCTGCTCGATCAGCTTGTCGTACTGCACGCCGGACGGGCAGGCCGTAACGCACGCCATGCAGCCGAGGCAGCGGTCGAAGTGCTCGACGACCGTCGGGTTGAGCCTGAGCGTCCCGTCGGCGAGGCCCTCCATCAGGTAGATCCGCCCGCGCGGCGAGTCCATCTCCTCCTTCCAGAGCGCCCAGGTCGGGCAGGTCGGCAGGCAGAAGCCGCAATGCACGCAATCCGCGATGAGCTTCCGGTCGATCACCTCGTCCTCACCACCCCACCCCCGCTCATCCCTGCCCTCCCAGGCCCGCCCGAGCGCGACCCCTCACGCGAGGGTTCCCGCTGGATCGAGCTCGACGCGGACGCGCTCAGCGAGGCGCGACCAGCGAACCGGCGCTGCTTCGCCGAAGAGAAAGCACGTCGGCCCGAGGCGGACGAGCGCGCGCCGCTGCTCGATCAGCCGCGCCTCCAGCTCGGCAGCGCCGAAGGCCCGCCGAGCCGGCGCGCTCAGCTGCAGCTCCGAGGCTTCTGGCCACACGCTTTCGTCCTCCCGCCCGCCGAGGAGAGAGAGCCCACGCTCGAGCTGCTCGCCCACTGCGCGCTCGCCGCCCTCGAAGAGAACGCCGATGCGTCCCGGCCAGAGCAGGTCGACCGCGCTCGGAACGAGCTGCGAATGGACGAGCCGTTGGTGGAGCCGACACGCCTCGGCAGGATCGTCGACGTCCACGGCCAGCGTCCGGGAGGTGGCGGGAACGGGATGGAGCCGAAAGCTCGCCCGCACGATCAGGCCGAGCCTTCCCTGCGAGCCGGCGAACAGCTTGCCGAGGTCGTAGCCGGCCACGTTCTTCACGACCTTGCCACCCGAGCTCGCCACGAGCCCGTCCGCGAGCACGACGGTGACGCCCAGGAGCAGGTCGCGCGCGCGCCCGTGGCGATGGACGAGAGGCCCGAACAGGTCGCCGGCGATCGCCGCGCCGACGGTGGGGTCACCCGGAGGATCGAGCGAGAGTCGCTGTCCCCGCTCGGCGAGCCGCGCGTTCAGCGCCCGCAGGCGGATCCCCGCCTCGACCGTCACGGTGAGGTCACCCGCCTCGTGCTCGAGCACGCGGTCGAGTCGCGCCGTGGAGATGACGACGTCGCCGCCCGGCCGCTCGATCGACACGCGCGCCCCCTCGCGCGCCGCGCGCGCGACGACCTCGGCCGCTTCCTCGACTGACGCCGGTTCAGAGACGCTCGGCAATTCCTGCCCGCTCGAGAGGATGGGTGCGGTACGGGCCCGGAACCTCGCCGCAGAGGCGCGGCGTCGGCAGCACCTTGCCCGGGTTCGAGAGGCCGTGCGGATCGAAGGCGCGGCGGACACGGTTCATCGCCGCGAGATCCGCCTCCGAGAACATCTTCGGCATCGAGCACGCCTTGTCGAGCCCGATCCCGTGCTCGCCCGTGAGCGATCCCCCCGCGTCCATACAGGCCTCCAGGATGGCAACGGAGAGCTCCTCGGCCCGCTCGGGCTCGCCGGTCACGCCGGCGTCGTAGAGGACGAGCGGATGGAGGTTTCCGTCGCCCGCATGGAAGACGTTCCCGACCCGCAGGCCGTACTCGTCCGAGAGCGCGGCGATCCGCCGCAACGCCTCAGGCAGGCGGGTGCGCGGAACGACACCGTCCTGCACGTAGTAGTTGGGGCTCATGCGGCCGACGGCCGCGAACGCCGACTTGCGCCCCTTCCAGAGACGCGCGCGCTCGACTTCGCCGTCCGCGATGCGGATCTCTCCGGCGCCGTTTGTCCTGCAGAGCTCGACGACCCGCCCGAGATCGTCGTCGACCTGGACGGCAGGCCCGTCGAGCTCGATCAGGAGGATCGCCGCGACGTCGGGGTATCCCGGTTGCACCGCCTGCTCGGCCGCCTCGATCGTGAGCCGATCCATCATCTCGATCGCAGCCGGAAGGATCCGCCCCGCAATCACGTCGGAGACTGCCCGGCCCGCCGCATCGAGCGAGTCGAAGCCCGCGAGAAGCGTCCGCACGGACTCCGGCTGGCGCACGATCCGTACGACGATCTCGGTGGTGATCCCGAGCGTGCCCTCGGAGCCGACGAAGAGCCCCAGCAGGTCGGGCCCCTCGTCGCCGGCACGAAGACGGACAGCATCGCCGTCCGGCAGGACGACCGTGGCCTCGAGCACGTGGTGGACGGTGAAGCCGTTCTTGAGACAGTGCGCGCCGCCGGAGTTCTCGGCAACGTTGCCGCCGATCGAGCAGACCTGCTGGCTCGAAGGGTCGGGCGCGTAGAAGAATCCCTGCGGGGCCACCGCCTCGGTGATCGCGAGGTTCGTGACGCCCGGCTGGACGGTGACGCGGGTACCGTCGAGGTCGACGTCGAGGATTGCGTCCATGCGAGAGAGGGAGACGACGACGCCGTCGGAGACGGGAACTGCGCCGCCCGAGAGCCCGGTCCCGGCCCCCCGCGCGACGAACGGGACGCCGTGCTGGTTGCAGAGGCGGATCACCGCCTGCGTCTCGGCAGTCGTCCGCGGCAGCACCACGAGGGAGGGAACGACGCGGTAGCTCGTCAGGCCGTCGCACTCGTACGTGCGGAGCTGGTCGGGCTCCTGCACGACGGCGTCCGCGCCCAGCGCGACGACGGCTGCATCGACGAACCCGGGGGGAAGCGCCACGGAGCTAGCGTAACCTCCGGCAGGCGTCTCCATCGCGCACCGGTGGTGTCGACGAACTCTGCGTTCACTCGAATGAAGACCGATGCGCGGTGGCGCTCGGGAGGCGGCCAAGCCCCCGGCCCGCCGACCCGACGCCTACGCTGTCCAGGCGCCAGGGTTGACCGCGTTCGGCGGGCAGCGCCCCTCGAGGAGAGCCGCGCGGAGGGCAGTCACGCAGAGCATGCCCATCGCCTCGCGAGTCTCGAGCGTGGCTGAGCCCAGATGCGGCACGAGCACGGCGTTCTCGAGGTCGAGCAGCGCCTCGTGGACGACCGGCTCGCGCTCGAAGACGTCCAGTGCAGCACCGGCGATCTCGCCCCGCGCAAGAGCGTCGGCGAGCGCCGCCTCGTCGACGACCGGCCCGCGTGTCGTGTTGACCAGGTAGGCATCACCGCGCATCAGCCGGAGCTCGTCGGCGCCGACGAGGTGTTGCGTCTGCGCCGTCAGCGGGCAGTGGAGCGAGACGACGTCGGCCGTTGCGAGCAGCTCCTCGAAGGAGAGGAACTGCCACGGGACGCCGTCCTTCGGCCCCCTCGGGCTCGTGTAGGCGACCCGCATGCGAAACGCGTCGGCCAGCCGGGCCGTCTCGCTGCCGATCCGCCCGAGCCCGACGATGCCAAGGAGCTTTCCCTCGAGGCTGGACCCGAGCATGAACGTGGGCGACCAGATCCAGCTCCCGTACCTCCGGATCAGCCGATCGCCCTCGGTCGTTCGACGCAGCAGCGAGAGCACGAGCGTGATCGTGAGCTCCGCCGTCGCGTACGTGAGGACGTCCGGCGTGTTGGTGACGAGCACACCTCGCCGGGTGCAGGCGCCGATGTCGACGTTGTCGACCCCCACGGCGAAGTTGGCGATAACGCGAAGCCCGGAGCCCGCTGCGTCCAGGAGCTCGTCGTCGACGCGGTCGGTCAGCATCGTGCAGAGGCCGTCCCGCCCGGCGACCGCTCCGAGCAGCTCGGCCCGGGTCGGGGGTTGCTCGGCGTCGTAGACGTCGAGCTCGAAGCTCAGCCCGAGCTCGTCGACGATCCGACCGGGGACGCGCCGGGAGAGGTAGACCGCCGGCCGCATGAGTCGTTTCTATCGTTCCGGCCGCGATCCGTCGAGGTTCGGGTATAACTTCACGAAATGAAGCGTCAGGCGGATCCCTACCGCGACACCGACGTCATCGATGCGCGGGCACCGAGGTTCAACCAGCTCGTGATCGGGTCGCTGGCGCTGGTCGCGTTCCTCACCGGGTGGTGGTGGCTGCTCGGCGTGCTTGCGCTCCAGCTGGCGGTCGGGCTCACGCTCGGCCGGCGCTGGTGCCTCCCGTGCCTCGCCTACTTCGAGCTCGTCCAGCCGCGCTTCGGCGAAGGGCCGATCGAGGACGCGCGACCGCCACGCTTCGCCAACGTGGTCGGCGTCGCCTTCCTCGGCACCGCCACCATCCTGCTGGCGGTCGGCCTGGAAACGCTCGGCTGGGCGCTCGGGCTGCTCGTGGCGGGGCTCGCGCTCCTCGCCGCGGCGACGGGCCTCTGCGCCGGGTGCGAGCTCTACAGGATCGGTGCGCGGCTCCGCGGCATCCGAGGCCATTTGCTCGATCGGGTCGATCTCGACGATTTCGGCGGCCCCCACTCGGGTGAAGTCGTGGTTCAGTTCACGCACCCCCTCTGCTCCGACTGCCGCACGCTCGAGCGTCGCCTCGCCGCCGAGGGAAGGAATGTCGTGACGGTCGACGTGTCGAAGCGCCCGGAGCTCGCCCGCAAGTACGGCATCGCGGTCGTCCCGACCGTGGTCGCGGTCGCAGCAGGCGGGACGGTTACCGCAAGGCTTGCCTGACGGCGAGCCCCCGCCGAAGTTTGCTGCTCGAGGTCGGAGACGGTCTGAACCGCTCTCTGTATCGCATGACGCAGGGGCCGCCGTCTAGCTGAGCTTCGCGGCGGCGAGGCTGGTTCCCGAATGCTCCTGGGACCCGCCCCTGTCCTCGACCGAGATGTCGACCGCCGCGTACGCGCCCGGCTCCGGGAGCGGCAGCTCGAGATGGACGTGGCTCGACGTGGGCGTGAACGTGCCGACGGCGATCATCACGGCGCTGCCCGCCGGAAGCACCCACACCTCGTAGAAGTGATCCGCGGGCGGCGGGGGCACGTTCTGGAGGTCGACGACGAGCATGCCACCGGGATCGTCGGGCTGGAACAGCTCGACGTCGCCCGTGAGCTTCGCGGTCCGGGCAATCGGGGCGAGGGACGCCCTGAGCGCCGGCGTGCCGAGGTCGTCCCCGCCCGAGACGGCGAGCGTGATCGCAACCGACGCGGCCACGGCAACCGCCGCGGCGGCGGCGGAGAGGCCGACGGCGCGCCCGCGGCTGTGCCTGGGCGTGAGCGGAATGATCTCGGCGCCCTCGGCACCGGGCTCGACGCGTTCGAGGATCCGATCGAGCAGATCCGGCGGCGGCGCCACGCGCGGCAGGCTGCGTTCGAGCGTCTGTATCGTCTCTCGATGCTCCGGGTAGTCGAGCAGGTCGTCCGTCATCCGCTCTTCACCCCCAGCTCGTAGCGGTCAGCCAGCAGGCGGAGGCGATCGAGGGCGAGGCGCATGCGCCCCTTGACGGTGCCGAGAGGGAGCCCCAGCCGGTCGGCGATCTCCACATGCGTCAGACCGTCGAAGTAGGCGAGCTGAAGCACCTCGCGCTGGGGCGACGGAAGCTCGGCCATCGCCTCGGCGACACGCTGCGACTCGTCGGCGGCACCGAGGAGATCCGCCGGGTTGGGCGCCTCGCCGGGCAACTCGACGTCGGGCTGGGGATCGGGCCTCCTCGCTCGAGCGCGGCCGAGCTCGATCGCCCGGTTACGCGTGATCACGAAGAGCCATGTGGTCACCTTGGCACGTCCCGGGTCGTATTCGGACGCCCGCCGCCACAGGTTCACGAACACGTCCTGCGCGCACTCCTCGGCGAGCCCGTGATCGCTCGTCACGCGGTACGCCATGCCGAACACGAGCCGCCCGTAGCGCTCGTAGAGCTCCTTGAGCGCCTCCTGATCGCCTGACGCCATGCGCTCCATCGCGCGGGCGTCGGCAACGGCGGTGTCGTCCCTCGCGGTTCCCTCCACGGGCACGACATCGTATAGACGCCCTCCGAGACGTGGCTCGAAGGCGGGATCCGATACTCGATCGACGCCGTGGCGGAGAGAGACCCCAACGGTGCCTGCGCTTTCATCGTCGCAGTATTGGCGAAGTTCTGCTCGTGTGCTGAGGATACGCGAGGAGGACGCCCTCGGATCACCGGGCAGGCCGGGAGTGGCGACTAGAGGCCGTAGGGGTTCGCGAACTTCGTTCCGGTGGCGACGAGGACGCTCTTGGTCTCCAGGTACGCATCGAGAGTCTCGAGCGCGAGCTCGCGGCCGAAGCCCGACTGCTTGTAGCCGCCGAACGGCACGCCCGGGCGGGCGGTGAACGGCGTGTTGACGCCGATCTGGCCTGCCTTCAGACGCTGGGCGAGGCGATGGCCGCGGGCGGGATCGCCCGTCCAGACGGTCGCGAAGAGGCCGTAGCGTGAGTCGTTGGCGATCCGCACCGCATCGTCTTCGTCCTCGAACGGGATCACGGCCACGACGGGTCCGAACACCTCTTCCTGGGCAATCGCCATCGCATTGTCCACCCGCGCGAGCACCGTCGGCGGATAGAAAGCGCCCGGCCCGTCCGGGATCGCGCCGCCGCACACGACCTCGGCGCCGCCCGCGACGCCCTGTTCAACGAAGCCGTGCACGCGGTCGCGGTGGCGGCCCGAGACGAGCGACCCGACCTGGGTCTCGGGGTCGAGCGGATCACCCACCGAGATACGGCCGGCCGCCTCTGCCACACCCGCCACGACCTCGTCGTACAGCGGCTTCTCGACGAGCAGGCGCGAGCGACACTCGCAACTCTGCCCCGCGCCGGCAGCGAACGCATACGTCGAGGCGGGCACGACGGAGGCGATGTCGGCGTCGGCGAAGACGACGTTGGGGCTCTTGCCGCCGAGCTCGAGCGTCAGCCGCTTGATCCCATCCGCGCAGAGCCGCATGATCTCCGCGCCGGTGCGGGTGGAGCCCGTGAACGCCACCTTGTCGACGCCGGGATGCGCGACGAGGTACGCGCCGGTGCTCGGGTCCGTCGGCGGGAAGCACGTTGATCACGCCGGCGGGGAAGCCGACCTCGGCGGCGAGCTCGGCGACCCGTAGGGCGGTCAGCGGCGTCTGCGGGTCGGGCTTCAGCACGACCGAGCAGCCGGCGGCCAGGGCGGGCGCCAGCTTCCAGCCGGCCAGCAGGATCGGGTAGTTCCAGGGGACGATCTGCGCGCAGACGCCGACGGGTTCCCTGAGCGAGTAGAAGAGGAGCGAGCCCATGGGATTCGCCTTGCCCGCGATCGACGAGATCCCGGCGGCGTAGTACCGAAGCACCTCGGCGCAGCCTCCCACTTCGCCCTTCGCGGAGGAGATCGGCTTGCCGGCGTTTCGCGTCTCGAGCTCGGCGAGCGCTGCGCGGCTTGCATGGATCGCGTCCGCGAGCGCGTGCAGGAGCCGCGAGCGCTCCGTCGCAGGCGTGCGGCCCCAGGCGCCCTCGAGGGCCGCGCGCGCGGCGTCGACCGCGCGGTCGACGTCCTGCTCGCCCGCCATCGCCACGGTCGCAAGCGGGTCGCCCGTCGCCGGCTCGCGCAGCTCGCGCGTCTCACCGGAGGCCGGCTCGACGAACCCTCCGTCGACGAAGAGCCCGTACTCGTGTCGCGCGGCAACGGCCATGACCAGCACCATACCGTCCCCTACGATGCCGACCGTGCCAACGCTCGTGGCCGCCACGCGAACGGGAATCGTGAGCGCGAGCGAGGGAGCCGACGGCGCCTGGCGCGTCACGCGGTCGCTCGAGGGCGACGTCAGATGTGTGGCGCAGGACCTCCGAGCGCCGTCGACGCTCTGGGCTGGGACGGCGGCCGAGGGTGCATTGCGTTCCGACGATTGCGGCAGGACCTGGACGAGAAGCGGGCTGGAGAACCGGCCTGTCCTCTCGCTCGCCCCGAGCCCGGTCGATCCGGGAACTGTCTACGTGGGAACGAGGCCGGCCGGCGTGCTCGCAACCCACGACCGGGGCGAGACGTGGCATCGGCTGGCATGCTTCCCGCGACTGCAATCGTGGTGGTGGTTCTCTCCGGCCGAGAGCCCATGGCAAGCGTATGTCTCCTCGGTCGCACCGTCACCGGCTGATCCTTCAGTCCTCCTCGCCGGCATCGAGCTGGGTGGTGTGCTGCGGACGGCCGACGGCGGCCAGAGCTGGAGCGGCCACCGACGGCGAACCTCACGTGACTCGCACATGCTGGCCTTCCACCCGTCGGACGGCTCGCGTGCCTACCAGGCCGGTGGCACCCGAGGCGGAGCGCTCTCGAGAGACGCCGGAGCGTCCTGGCGCCGCCTGCCCGGCCTCGACCGTGGCTACGGCTGGTCGATCGCTGCCGACACGGCACGTCCCGACCTCGTCTACCTGGCCGCGGCACACACGCGGACAGCGCACGGCACCCGATGCGACGCGGCCGTCTTCCGGACGGAGGGCGCGAGCTGGGAGCAGCTCGCCGGCGGGCTACCGCCGCGGATCTCTGCGCTTCCGGTGCTCGCCGCGGGAAATCCCGGTGAGGTCTACGCCGCGCTCGGCGGCGAAGTGTGGCTTTCGGTTGACCACGGCGACACGTGGCAGTGCCTCGGCGTCGACCTCGGTGGGCGCCCACGCGCCCTCATCGTCCTCTAGTCTCGCGCGAAGATCGCCGCCTGGCCCTGTCCGACGCCGACGCACATCGTGGCGAGGCCGAACCGGCCGCCCCGGCGGCGGAGCTCGTGGAGGAGCGTCACGACGAGCCGCGCGCCGCTCATGCCGAGCGGGTGGCCGATCGCGATCGCGCCGCCGTTGACGTTCACGCGCTCCGGATCGATCCCGAGCTCGCGGATCACCGCCACCGACTGCGAGGCGAACGCCTCGTTCAGCTCGACGAGGTCGAGATCGCCGACCTCGAGCCCAGCCCGGGCGACCGCCTTGCGCACGGCGGGGATCGGCCCGATGCCCATCACCCGCGGGTCGACTCCCGCGACGGCGCTGGTCACGAAGCGGCCGAGAGGCGCGACGCCGAGTGCCACGGCCTTCTCGGCGCTCGCGACCACGACCGCCGCGGCACCGTCGTTGACGCCGCTCGAGTTCCCGGCCGTCACCGTGCCGTCCGGGCGAAACGCGGGCTTCAGCGCGGCGAGCTGCTCGAGCGACGTGTCGGTGCGGGGATGCTCGTCCCGGTCGAGCTCCTCGAGCACGACGAGCTCGTCGGCGAAGCGCTCGGCCTCCTGAGCGGCCTCCCAGCGGCGCTGCGAGTCGAGAGCGAACGCATCCTGATCGGCACGGGAGACGCCGAAACGCTCCGCGACGTTCTCGCCCGTCTCGCCCATCGACTCGAGCGGGAACATCGCCTGCAGCCGCGGGTTGGGAAAGCGCCAGCCGAGGGTCGAGTCGTACAGCGTCCGCTCGCCGCGCGGGAAGGCGCGGTCGGGCTTCGCGGTCACGAGTGGCGCACGGCTCATCGACTCGACGCCGCCGGCGACGAAGAGGTCGCCTTCTCCTGCCCGCACCGCGTGACAGGCTCCGACGATGGCCGCCAGGCCGGAGGCGCAGAGCCGGTTGACGGTGACGCCGCCGACCTCCTGCGGAAGCCCTGCGAGCAGGAGCGCCATGCGCGCCACGTTGCGGTTGTCCTCGCCCGCCTGGTTGGCACATCCGAGGTAGACGTCCTCGACCTCGCCCGGATCGACGCCCGCCCGATCGACTGCCGCCGCAATCGCGACGGCGGCAAGATCGTCCGGACGGATGCCGGCGAGCGCGCCGCCGTAGCGACCAACGGGCGTCCGCACGGCCGACAGGATCACCGCCTCGGGCACGGGGCCCAGTATGACGCGCGGGAGGTTCCGTCCCTCCGCGTCTAGACGAACTCGACCCTGACCGGGCTCGGAAGGGCCCCGATCGCCTCGCCGCGGCGGAGCAGCTCCTGCACCGCCTGGCGGCCCTCGTCGCCGTAGTCCTGCGTCAGTTCGTTCACGTACATGCCGACGAAGCGGTCGGCGAGGTCGGTGTCGAGGCCGCGGCCGAACTGCATCGCGTAGGCGAGCGCGTCGTCGCGGTTCTCGAGCCCGGCGGCGATCGAGGCCGCCAGCACGCCCGAGAGGTCGGCGAGAGCGCCTTCGCCGATGTCGCGTCGCGCGACGTTGATACCGAGAGGAAGCGGAAGCCCCGTCTCGAGCAGCCACCACTCGCCCAGATCGACGCTCGCGTGGAGGCCGTACGAGCCGTAGGTGAGCTGCCCCTCGTGGATCAGCAGCCCGGCGTCGGCCCGACCCGAGGTGACCTCGTCGATGATCTGGTCGAACGCCACCTCGCGGAACGCGAACTCGCGACCCAGGTAGAGCCGCATGACGAGGAACGCCGTCGTCATCCGGCCGGGAACCGCGATCTCGGTCTCCCTGAGCTCTTCGCGCGTGAGCGGGCGCTTCGAGACGACGATCGGCCCGTAGCCGGAGCCCATGCTCGCCCCGTGCGGGAGGATCACGTAGCGCTCCTGCACGAAGGGGTAGGTGTGCAGCGAGATCGCCGTCACCTCGAGCCGTCCGTCGACGGCCCATTCGTTCAGGGTCTGGATGTCCTCGAGGACGTGCTCGAACTCGAAGCCTCCCGGGTCGACAGTCCCCGAGGCGAGCCCCCAGAACATGAACGCGTCGTCGGGATCAGGGCTGTGTCCGAGACGGATCCGCAAGAAGGCGGGAGGCTAGCAAGCACCTCGTGGATCGTGTTCCGAGACCCGTCGCTCTACGATTCGAGACGTGCCGAAGACCGATCTCTCCGATGCGATCCAGGACTATCTGAAGGAGATCTACAAGCTCCAGGCGTCGGGCGAGCGCCCGACGACGACCGCGATCGCGAAGCGCATGGGCGTGGCTCCTTCGTCGGCGACGTCGATGGTGAAGAAGCTCTCCGCTCTCGGGCTCGCCGACCACGCGCCCTACCGCGGCGTCACGCTGACCGACCCGGGCCGCCGGATCGCGCTCGAGGTGGTGAGGCACCACCGCCTGCTCGAGCAGTACCTCGCCGAGACGCTCGGGCTGCCGATCGACGCTGTCCACGCCGAGGCCGACCGGCTCGAGCACGCCCTTTCCGAGGAGCTCGAGGCCCGGATCGACGAGTCGCTCGGCTATCCGACCCACGACCCGCACGGCGACCCGATTCCCGACGCGGGCCTCAACGTCGCCCGCTCCGAGCTCCGCCCGCTCGGCACCCTCGAGCCCGGCGAGGAAGCGATCGTCAAGCGCATCCCCGACGGCGACGCCGATCTGATCCGCTATCTGTCGGAGCTCGACCTCGTTCCCGGGCAGACCGTGGCGATGCGAAGCGCGGCACCCTTCGACGGCCCGGTCACGGTGCTGGTCAACGGCGAGGAGCTCGCCATCTCGAGCGAGCTGGCGGGGAGAATCGGCGTCTCGTAGCGCCCGGCGGGGGAGCCCTCAGGTTCGTCCGAAAAACCAGCGTTCGAGCGGCTTGAGCAGATCACCCGCGACAAATGGGCGAACAAGCTCCTGAACCCCTTCCTCCTCCGACACGGCGAGGTCGTCCTCGAGCGCCCCGTTGGCTGCGTCGAGGGCGTCGTTCATCTCGTAGCCCTCGAAGATGTAGTCGTCGGGACGAGGCTCGGGAATCGACCGATTTGCCGGGTCGATGGCGCGGCCCACGGCCCAGATCGCTCCCGGGCGGCGCTCGATCCAGATCACGATCTCCTCGCGATCACCGTTGTCGCCGACGCCGTGGAGGACTCGCTCGGCGAACCGTGACTCGACCGACTCCTGCCCCACAGCCGGAGGATACAATCGCCGTCGTGGGCTGGCTACGCGACATCTTCGGCCGCAAGCCCGGTCTCGAGGAAACGGGGAGCAGCGTCACCAAGGAGGACGCGCTTGCCGCCTACATCATCCGCGAGCACAAGGGGGGCCGCTCGATCGACGACATCATCGACGACCCCTACCTGAAGAACCGCACGACCGACGACGCCCGCATGCGACTCCTGGAACGCCCTGACGTCATCCGCGCGGTCGGCGACGACCTCGCGCACGACTCGTAGCGGCCTCTGACCCGAGCTCGACTCCCAGCCCGCGCTCGCGGGCGCGCTCGAGCACGAGCGACGCCAGGGCGAGATCCTCGGCGGCGATCCCGAGGCTCTTGAACAGCACGATGTCGTCGTCGTGCTGGCGTCCGACGAGCTCCCCCGACACGACCTCGCTCAACGCGTGCACCTCGAGCCAGTCGAGGACGCCGCGGTCGACAGGCTCGACCAGGTCGCCCGCTTCGAGGCGCGCCTGCTCGCGCGAGTCGCAGCAGACGAACGTCGCGCGCGCGAGGACCTCGTTGTCGAGCTCGCGCGCTTCGATCCGGTTCGCGCCCACCGCGCAGACGAGTGCACCCGGCCGGAGCCACTCGCCACGAAGGACGGGGTCAGGCGATGTGGTCGCGGTGACGACGACGTCGGCCTCGGCGGCCTCGCGGTTGTAGTCGACGGGCTCCGCCCCGACTCGCTTGCAGAACGCGGCGAGCCTTGCCGGATCGCGCGCGTAGACGACGGGCTGCTCGAGCCCGGGAAGCACGGCTCGGATGCACGCGATCTGAGTCTCCGCCTGGCGACCGGCGCCGATCACCCCGAGCGTGTGCGCTCCCGGCCGGGCGAGCTGTCGAGCTGCGACCGCGCTCGCCCCACCCGTGCGCAGACGTCCGAGCAGATCGGCCTCGACGATCGCCAGCAGCTCGGGCCGGTCGAAGGCAAAGAGGAGCACGGCTGCGACGAGCCGGCCGTCGAACGTGGCGTACGTCTTGAGCCCTGCGACGCCGAGCTCGGCATCGGCCGCCGCCATGACGTTCAGCCGTCCGTCGTCGAGCCCGAGCCGAGAGCGCGGGGGTCCCTCGACCGCTCCGCGGGCGATTCGCCCGAAGCACGCAGCGACCGCCTCGACGGCGTCGGAGTGGGTAACCAGGTCGGCGACGTCCTTCTCACGCAGGAAGAGCGGCACGCGCGGGATACTAGGCTCCGTGACCGGCAGCCCCGGCTGGCAGCGCATCGAGCTGGGCCCGGCGGGCCGTGGGCTGCTGCGGGCCGAGACCGGGGACGTCGCGGTCTTCGTCGTCGACGACGCCGCCTACGCGGTCGCAAACGCGTGCCCGCACGCCGGCAACCCCTTGATCGAAGGGGATGTGCTCGGAACGACGCTCGTCTGCGCCTTCCACGCCTGGCGCTTCGATCTCGGGACGGGCGCGTGCCTCGCCGGCGACGAGCCCGTCCGGACGTACCCGTGCGAGCTTCGCGACGGCGCCGCGTGGGTGGAGTTGCCTCTAGAGCCTGATCCGTGACCAGGGCACGTCTGGATCCGTGTAGGCGGCGGGGTGAAGGAGATACGCAAGGAGCTCGATCCCCTCGACGACCCGCGGCGTCGGGCGTGAGAAGTAGCCGTTCGCGTCGACGGCGAAGACGCGACTCTCCTCCCGGGCAGGAGTGCCGAGCAGATGGGCGGAGAGCTCGAGCGGCTCGACCTCGCCGAGCGTGCGGTCGAGGTCGAACCCACACGGTGCGAGCACCACCAGGTCCGGCCGGAGCTCGACCACGTCGGGCCAACGCAGACGATACGAGGGCTCACCGGACATACCGGCGACGTCGACCCCACGAGCCGCTTCGACCATGTCGGGCACCCAGTGTCCCGCCGCGTACGGAGGCTCGAGCCACTCTGCGACGAAGACGCGGGGGACCTCGTCCACCTCCGCGAGCGCAGCAGCGACCCGCTCCAGCCTGGCGCGCATTCCGGCGGCGACCTCGGCGCCCGCCGGCTCGGCGTGCAGCGCGGTACCGAGAATCGCGACCGCGTCGACGATCCCCGCGACCGTCGTAGGCGAGTACGAGATCACGTCGGCATCGACCTTTCTCGCGGCCACGACTGCCCGGGCGTCGTCGGTCGACACCGCGCAGACGTCACACAGCTCCTGCGAGACGACGATGTCGGCGTCCAGCTCCTCCCAGCGATCGGCGTCGATCGCGTAGAGAGGGCGACCGTTGCCTGCAGCCTCCGAGACGGCTCGATCGATCTCGGCGCTCGTCAGCTCCTCGGTGTCGAGGATGGACGCGGTCACGACAGCGCGCGTCGCCGCCTCCGGAGGGTAGTCGCACTCGTGCGTGACGCCGACGACCTGGTCGCCGAGCCCGAGCGCGAACAGCACCTCGGTCGCCGCAGGCACGAGCGAGCAGATCCGCACCCGGTGAGCCTACCGGGCGAGGCAAGCCTCGCCCCGACAGCCGTTCGTCAGGTCGCCGCCGGTCGGGCGCTGCTTGACCGGCTTGCGGTAGCCGTCGGAGACCGAAATCCCCGGGCGAATCGTCGCGGCTCGCGCGCGAGCACTGGCCGGATTCGCCGGGGGCATGCGCCCGGCATGATTCGAACATGCGACCTCTGCCTCCGCAGGGCAGCGCTCTATCCCCTGAGCTACGGGCGCGTGGGGAGAGGCATTCTAGCCGTGAGGGCTCGGCTGTGAGCACCTCGACTTTCGATCGTCATGGTCGCCGCGAAAGCGGGCCGGATCGGGAGTCGAGCAGCTTCGGGCGCTCGCGGTCGCCTAGCGTAGCGGGCGGGCGAGGGCTGAGCCGATCGCGAGTTCGGCCTCGGCGGGGACCTCCGTCCGTACGTATCCGAGGACGAGAACGCCTTCTTCCGCCCGAGCCGAGCTCGTCACGCGACCGACCTCCTTGCCGTCGAGGACGATCGACGCGTCGCTCCCCGGCAGGTCGCCGGCCGGGAGCACGAGCCGCCTGAGACCCCTGTTCGCGTGGCCGCGATAGTGGAGCCGCGCGATCGGTTCCTGCCCCGGGTAACAGCCCTTGGTGAAGCTCACCGCGCGCTCGGTGAGGCCCGCCTCGGCCGGAAGGACGCGGTCGTCGATCTCCCTGCCGAAGCGCGGCGTCCCCGCCCGGATCCGCATAGCCTCGAGCTCGTCGTTGTCCACGCGCCTGACGCCGTCCGGCGAGGCCGCGAGCACCTCCCAGCCGACGACTCCGAACTCGTCGTTCGGCACGGCGACGCAGCCCTCGGGCGGATCCGTTCCGAGCAGGAGGTACGAGTCGTGCTCCTCGAGCTCGATCTCGGCCTGCGCCGCAAATCGGAAGCGCACGAGCTCTGCCGAAACGATCGCGCCGAGCTCCGGCTCGGTCAGAAGCAGAAAGTCCTCGTCGCGCCTGCGCAGGATCACGAGCGTTGCGATCACGCGGGCCTTCGCGCTCAGGAGCAGCGCCTGACAGGCCTCCCCGGGAGCGAGCGCGGCGACGTCGTTGGAGACCATCCGCTGGAGGTAGGTCTCGGCCTCCGGGCCTGCGACCCG
Source organism: uncultured Actinomycetes bacterium (assembly GCA_963712465.1). Lineage (GTDB taxonomy): Bacteria > Actinomycetota > Thermoleophilia > Gaiellales > Gaiellaceae > CAVQHY01. The sequence continues at coordinate 62,310 of CAVQHY010000003.1, read as the reverse complement.
AACGAACGCTCGCGGCCGCCGGGCGATCGCCTGCGCTGTAACGCTCTCCATCCGGACTAGTCTAGGGAGCAGTGTTCGGATCGCGGGCGGAGTGCAAGGTCGTCGATGCCGGGTATGACCCGGAGCGGCTTCCACCCGGCCAGTACCTGACCGAAAAGTGGCCCGTCCTCCACGCCGGGTCGGTGCCGAGCGTCGACCTGGCGACCTGGGATCTCCGCATCACCGGCGAAGTCGAGAACGAGATCGTACTGAACTGGAGGCAGCTGCTCGAGCTGCCGGCAACCGACGTCACCCTCGACATCCACTGCGTGACCCGCTGGAGCCGATTCGACACGAGCTTTCGCGGAGTTCACTGGGGCGAGCTGGCGAAGCTCGCGAGGCCGACGCCGGCGGCGCGCTACGCCGTGGCACACGCCGAGCACGGCTACACCGCGAACGTTCCTATCGAGGCGCTCGAGGACGCCGACGCGCTCCTCGCGTACGAGGCCGGCGACGAGCCGCTCGCCCCTGACCACGGCTGGCCGCTTCGTCTCGTCGTCCCCGGCCGCTACTTCTGGAAGAGCGCGAAGTGGCTGCGCGGGATCGAGCTCACCGCCGACGACCGCCCCGGATTCTGGGAACGGTACGGGTACCACAACGACGCGGATCCCTGGCGCGAGCAGCGCTACGGGTTCTAGGCGGCCCATCCTGCTATCTTCGGAGCTCGCTGCGGCCGGCGAGGGACGCTCGTCGCCGTGTTCGACGGACGGAGGACTCCGGCAGGGTGTTTCCGGGGCGGAGCGAGGAACCGACTTTGGCACGGACGGCGTGGCTCGGCGCGCTCGGCCTGACGATCGCACTCTGCCTGCTCTACGCAGCCACCGCGCAGGCGAGCCAGCTCGTCGCGCGTGACGCAGCCGACGTTCGCCTCGAGGTGAACCGCAAGGGCATGGCGCTCGTCACCTACCGCAACGCCAAGGGTCTAAGCCACCTGCTCACCTGGGGAGCGATCGACGACCAGGCGGCCCTCAGGCTCGACTATTCCGGAGGCTGGCGTACGTACAAGCGGCCGGTGTGGACGCACTTCGCCAACGCCTGTGGCGCTTACGACGGACCGCAGCTCGCGTGGCTCGTGACGGCGTGCAAGGCGCCCGACGGAAGCTACTGGGCCCTGCAATCGTGGCAGCGCAGCCTGCCCTCCTTCGGCAGGGAGCCGACCACCGCGATCCAGAACGCGTGGGAGCTCCGTCTGTCCCACTGGGCCGGTGAGATCCCGAGGCTGGAGATCTGGCAGGACTGGGTGTACGCGGTCCGGCTCGAGAACCTGATTGCCCGCTTCACGTACCGAGGCAAGCCCGTGTTCGGATATCGGGCCGACCGCGCCGGCGCGCCGCTCGACCCCTACGGTAGAAACGTCTACTTCGACTCGCTCAACTCCGCGTACGGGTCGGGCTGGAGGCGCGCGAACGGCCTGCTCACGCATCGCCCGACAGGCGTGGTGTGCGCCGCGTTCGCCGATGCCGGCTTCAAGCCCGATCAGGTGAATGTGAACCATGGCCGCGGCGAGCGCTACCGCGCGACGGTGGCCGGCCCGGGGGTCACCCCCGATGCCTACTGGGAGGGCGCGGCGCTGCCTCACTTCAACCCGCGCAACAAGGAGCACGTCCGGCACGATCGCGAGATGAACGCTCTCGTCGACTCGTTCGGTGAGACCGATCCGCGCTGCACGACGGACTGATCCGAGGACCCCTCGAACTAGGGTTCGCCGGCACCGCGGGGCGGCCGATCACACACCTGTATGGCCCTGCGGCCTCACCGGCTCGCGACGCTTCTCGCCGTCGCCTTCGCGGCCCTCGCGGCCGCTCCGCTCGGCTCGGCGAGCCAGCTGATCGCGCGGGATGCGCAGAGCCCGAAGCTTCAGGTCAACTCCCGCGGCTTCGCCCTCGTCACCTACACGGACGCGAAAGGGCCGCACCGCCTGCTGGCCTGGGGGGCGGTCAACGAGCAGCTCGAGTTCAAGCTCGACTACTCGGGCGGCTGGGGCACGTTCCGCAAGGCCCTGTGGAAGACCTTCAAGACCGCGTGCAGCCCCTACGACGGGCCGCCGCTGCAGTGGCTCGTCGCCGCCTGCAAGGCGCCGGACGGCACTTACTGGGCCCTCCAGGCGTGGCAGCGGAGCCTGCCGATCTTCGGCGCCGAGGCGAAGACCCCGCTGCAGCGCTCGTGGGATCTCCGCCTCTCGCACTGGGTCGGTGAGGTTCCGAAGCTCGAGGTCTGGCAGGACTGGGTCTACTCGATCCGGCTCGAGAACCTCGTCGCCCGCCTTACCTACCAGGGAAAGCCCGTCTTCGGCTTTCAGGCGACGCGGGCCGGCGCGCCGCTCGATCCCTACGGTCGCAACGTCTACTTCGACTCGCTGAACTCCGCCTACGGGCCGGGCTGGCACCGCGCCAACGGCCTGCTCACCCACAACCCCTCGGGCCTCGTGTGCGCCGCGTTCGCCGGCGCCGATTTCCTGCCCGGGAACCCCGGTGTGAACCGGGGCCGCGGCGAGCGCTACCGCGCGACTGTCGCCGGCCCGGGCGTGGCGCCCGACGCCTACTGGGAGGGCGTCTCGCTCGGCGGCTTCGATCCGGGCAACCCCGATCACCTCCGGCGTGACCGCGAGGTGAGCACGCTCGTCGCCTCGCTCGGCGACACCGACACTCGCTGCACGACCGAATAGCCCACGGTCACCCGCGCGAGGGTTCAGCGTCGCTCGCCGGCGCGCCGATGACGAGGGCGGATGAGGAGGATGGCCCGTACGCCGCTGCGGCTAGCCGTCGGGATCGTCGCGGCGCTGGTGCTCGCCGCCCCTTCGTCGGCAAGCTACCTCGTCACGCGCAACCCGACTGACGTGTCGCTCAAGGTCGACTCGCGCGGGCGCGCGGTCGTCTTCTACCGGCGAGGCGGCCGCCACTACAAGCCGCTCTTCTGGGGTGCGCTGAATGCGCGGCACCCCGCTCCGGGCACCCGGCAGGTGGCGTTTCGGAAGGACTACTCCGGCGGTTGGGGAGCATTCCGCAAGCCCCTGTGGAAGACGATCAGGAACGAATGCGCTCCCTACGACGGGCCGCCGCTCCCGTACCTCGTCGTCGCGTGCAAGGCGCCCGACGGCAGCTTCTGGGCCCTCCAGGCGTGGCAACGGATGCTGCCGAACCTCGGTATCGATCCGTGGCGGTCGGGCCAGGCCGACTACGAGCTCCACCTCTCGCACTGGACGGGCGAGCTGCCCAGGCTCGAGGTCTGGGTGGACTGGGTGTACTCGAAGCACTTCCACCACCTCTTCGGCCGCTACACGTACCTGGGCCAGCCGGTCTACGGCTTCGACGCGACGAGGACCGGCAGCCCGACCGACACCTTCGGCCGCAACGTCTACCTCGATACCTACAACTCCGCCTACGGGCCCGACTGGCGCCGGGAGAACTCGTTTCTCGCCCATCGTCCGAACGGGAACTTCTGCTACGGCTTCTACCCGCACAACCCCTATCCCGGCTATCCGAGCGTGGGCCGGCGCCCGCCGGGTAACGGCGAGCGCTACCGCCTCACCGCGATCGGGCCGGGCGTCACCCCGATCGTCGCGGTCGAGTTCCTCGGACTCCCGCACTACAACCGCCGCGACCCGTCGCACGTCGAGCACGAGAAGACGATGAACTCGCTGGGAGACCAGCTGGCTGCAGGCGACCAGTCGCGCACTCCCTGCCGGCAGCACTAAACAGGTCAGGCGGCCCGAAGGCCGCCTGACGTGCGTAACCGTGGAGGGGCGAGGCATGCCTCGCCCGTCAGCGGCGTCGAGCTACATCATCCCGCCCATGTCGGGCATGCCGCCCCCGCCGACTCCTGCGCCGGCCTTCTCCGGTGCCTCGGCGACGATCGCCTCGGTCGTGAGGATGTTCTTGGCGATCGACGCGGCGTTTTGCAGCGCCGAGCGCGTGACCATCGTCGGGTCGATGATGCCCGCCTTAACCAGGTCCTCGTAGCCGCCCGTGTCGACGTTCAGGCCCTGGCCCTTCGGGGCGGAGCGGACCTTGTCGACGACGACGGAGCCCTCCATGCCCGCGTTTTGCGCGAGCTGGCGGACGGGCTCTTCGAGCGCGCGGATGATGATCGCCGCGCCCGTGCGTTCGTCGCCCTCGTAGGAGTCGAGCTTGACCGACTTCGAAGCGGCCAAAAGCGCGACGCCGCCGCCGGGGACGATGCCCTCCTCGAGAGCGGCCCGGGTGGCCTGGAGCGCGTCCTCGACGCGGTGTTTCTTCTCTTTCATCTCCGTCTCGGTGGCCGCGCCGACCTTGACGACGGCGACACCGCCCGACAGCTTCGCGAGCCGCTCCTGGAGCTTCTCCCGGTCGAAGTCGGAATCGGTGTTCTCGACCTCCGCCTTGATCTGCTTGATCCGGGCCTTGATCTCGTCGCCCGAGCCTGCCCCGTCGATGATCGTCGTCGAGTCCTTGTTCACGACGACCTTACGGGCACGGCCAAGCTGCGACAGCTTCGTCGACTCGAGCTTCAGCCCCATCTCCTCGGTGATCACCTCGCCGCCGGCGAGGATCGCGATGTCCTCGAGCATCCGCTTGCGCCGATCACCGAACCCCGGCGCCTTGACCGCAACGGCAGTGAACGTGCCGCGAAGCTTGTTCACGACGATCGTCGCGAGCGACTCGCCCTCGACGTCCTCGGCCACGATCAGCAGCGGCCTACCCGCCTGGATCACCTGCTCGAGCACCGGCAGGATGTCCTTGACCGCGCCGATCTTCGAGTTCGCGATCAGGATGTACGGGTCATCGAGCACCGCCTCCATCCGCTCGGCGTCCGTGATCATGTACGGAGACAGATAACCCTTGTCGAACTGCATCCCCTCGGTGAACTCGAGCTCGAGCCCGAACGTCTGGCCCTCCTCGACGTTAACGACGCCGTCCTTACCGACCTTCTCGATCGCGTCAGCGATCACGTCGCCGATCTCACGCTCACGCGCCGAGATCGTCGCGACCCGGGCGATGTCCTCCTTGCCCGAAACCTCCTTCGACTGCTTCTTCAAATCCTCCACGATCGCCTCGACAGCCCTCTCGATACCACGCTTCAGGCCCATCGGGTTCGCGCCCGCCGCGACGTTCTTCAAACCCTCACGAACGATCGCCTGAGCGAGAACCGTCGCGGTCGTAGTGCCATCACCAGCGACGTCGTTCGTCGCCGTCGCGACCTCACGCACCAGCTGCGCACCCTGGTTTTCGAACACGTCCTCGACCTCGATCTCACGAGCGATCGTGACACCGTCATTCGTGATCGTGGGCGCACCGAACTTCTTATCAAGAACGACATAACGCCCCTTCGGGCCAAGAGTCACCTTGACCGCATCGGCGAGGATATTCACGCCACGCTCAAGCGAGCGCCGCGCGTCCTCGTCGAACTTCAGGATCTTGTGAGCCATTCAGTTTCCTCCGTTGATGGTTCGAGGGCCTACGCGGCCTTCCGGGACTTCTTGGTCTCGACGACGACCTTCGCGAGCACGTCCGACTCGCGCAGGATCAGGTACTCGTCGGCGCCGAGCTTGATCTCCGTGCCGCCGTACTTCGAGAAGATGATCTCGTCCCCGTCCTCGAGATCCATCGGGACGTACTGACCGTCCTCGTCGCGCGGGCCGGGGCCGACAGCGAGGACGCGGCCGCGCTGCGGCTTCTCCTTCGCCGTGTCCGGAAGGACGATGCCGCTCGCCGTGGTCTGCTCCTCTTCGAGCACCTCGACGATCAGGCGGTCGCCCAGAGGCTTAAGGTTCATCCAAACTCCTCCTTGGGTCACAGGACTCTGGCACTCGTCTGCCCGGAGTGCCAGGCGAGAGCATAGCGAATTCTTCCCGCGGGCGGGTTACGGATCTCCTGGCACTCGCACCACCTGAGTGCCAGGAGATCGATGTCGCACCACGGCGACCGCCGTGAGCGCGGACAGCGCAGCTGCGAGCCCGAAGGGAAGAGCGTCGCCGCCCACGTCCGCAAGTGCGCCCCCCGCGGCTGGGCCGACGACGTTCCCGGTCGCCCAGGCGAGGTTCATCAGGCCGAACGCGAGCCCCTGCGCCAGCCCGCGACGGTCGGCCGCGTCCGAGAGCAGCGCCGATGCGGGAGCCCAGAAGGAGCCGAAGACGAGAGCGCCCGCCACGACGAGAATCGCCACCAGCGCCGCCGACTTCGCCCATGCGAGCGCCAGAGCGACTGCGAGCGACGCGAGCGCCGACACCCGGATCGGGGCGAGTCGGCCGACGCGGTCGGAGAGGCGCCCGATCAGCGGGCTCACGACGATCTCGAACGCCGCAGCGACGAGGAAGACCGCGCCGATGGCGGCTGCGCTCCAGCCGGCGTCATCGAGGCGCAGAGGCACGAGCACAGCGAGCACGCCGAACAGAAACGACGGCAGGACCATAAACCAGAGCGCCGCGGCGAACTCCGGACGCCGAAGGGCGCGGAATGCCTCGCCGACGGGCTGAGGCTCCGCCGCCGCCCCGGGCATGGCGCTCGCCCACAGGGCAAGCCCGGCGCCGAGCAACCCGACGAGCGTGAACGCGATCTCCGGCGACGTGAGGCTTGCAAATGCGCCGAGCACCGGGCCCAGGAGCGCGCCGAAGATCGCCGCACCGATTGCGGTACCGAGCATCTCCCCTCGCCGCTCACGAGGCGTCGCGGCCACGAGCCACGACAGCGAGCCGGCCCACGAGAGCGCGCTTCCCACGCCCTGCGCGAAGCGTGTGAGCACGAGCGCGACCTCGCCTTCCGCGAAGCCGAAGCCAACGCTCGAGACGGCCATCAGCGTGAGCCCGATCATGACCGCCCGCTTCGGGCCGTACCGAGAGGCGACGACGCCTCCCGGCACCGAGGCCAGCAGCGCGCCCGCGGCGTAGGCAGCGACGATGATCCCGGCCCCGCTCTTCGAGAGCCCGAGCTCGTCCCGGTAGTAGGGAAGGAGCGGGACGAGCGCGGCCCAGAGCATCGTGTCGACGATCACGATCGCGCTCGTGAGCAGCCGGAGTCGCAGCACGAGCTCGACGATACAGTCGCGGCATGCGGCGGGAGCTCTCGGCCGGAGGGGTGGTCGTGCGCCGGCTAAGCGGACGCTGGCATGTCGCGGTGATCCGCCCGAGCGGGCGGACCGTCTGGGCGTTGCCGAAGGGCCTGATCGGCGCCGACGAGAGCGCCGCCGAGACCGCCGTCAGGGAGTCCGAAGAGGAGACCGGACTCCGCGCCGTGGTCGTCGACAAGCTCGGCGACGTCCGCTACTTCTACACGTGGGAGGGCGAGCGCGTCTTCAAGGTCGTCAGCTTCTACCTGCTCCGCTACACGGGCGGACGCATCGGCGAGCTGCCGCCCGAGCACTCCCACGAGGTGGACGAGGTGCACTGGCTCGCCCTCGACGACGCGCCCGGGCTCCTGGCCTACAAGGGCGAGCGCGACATGGCGGAGAACGCGAGGCGACGCCTCAGCCCGGAAGATCTATGATGCGCGCGCCCCGTCGTGCCCGAAATCGGCTGGATGTACGCCCTCAACTTCTACTCCCCCATCGTGGCCGATCAGCTGCGCTCCCGGCGCAAGACGGCGACGATTCGCCTCGGCGACAAGTCAGTGAAGTACAAGAAGGGTCAGGTCGTGCAGGTTCTCGTCGGCACGCGCTACGGGCCGCGCGAGCGGATCTTCGAGGCCGTGATCGACAAGGTCGACGTGAAGTCCCTCGCCGAGCTCTCTCCGCGGGAGATCGAGCACGACAATCCGGAGATCCGCCGGCCCGAGGACATGGCGACGTTCCTCTCCCAGCTCTACAACCGCGAGGTCACCGAGGCCGACACGGTGACCGTGATCCGCTTCTCCGAGATCGTCAACTCGTAGCCTCCGCCGTCACGTTCGCGTCGCGCGGCCTTGCGATCGGCGTGGTTGGACTCACCGGCCACGCTTGCGGATGGGTACGCCGAACTGCGTCGGCGAGCGCAACGCTTCGCCGCAGCCCTCGCAATCGACGGCGAACGCGGAGCTGAAACGCGCCCCGCAAGCGGAGCAGCGGCTTCGCATCTCGCCGCCGCACGTCGGGCACCTCGACGGGAGCTCGAGCTCCGAGGCGTCGAAGTACCTCTGCGCATGGCCACATTCCAGGCAGAACGCGCACCAGTCTCCGAGGGTCTTGCGCCGCTCCTCGCGGAGCCAGTCAGAAGCCCGTCCCACGGGGTTTGAGCGTACAGGTCGGGTGTACAGTGAGAGCGATGGCAGTCGTCCGGGAAGCAGACCCGGTCAACTCGCTGAGCGAGGTCAGGCAGGCGGGCCTCGATCGCGAGGATCTTCTCACCGTCTACCGGGACATGCTCCTCACGCGCGGCGTCGAGGAGCGCGGCCACATCCTCTACAAGCAGGGGAAGATCCCCGGGAGCTTCTACACGGGAAGGGGAAACGAGGCCGCCGCCGTCGGAGTCGCCACCGCCCTCCATCCCGACGACCTCGCGTGCCCGACGCAGCGCGACCTGGGCGTCCACATCGTTCGTGGGATCGAGCCGTGGCGGATCATCGCGCAGTACATGGGCCGTGAGGACGGGACGACGCGAGGACGCGACGGCAACGTGCACCTCGGGGACATGGCCGTCGGCAACATCGCAATGGTCAGCCACCTCCCCGCGATGCTCCCTGTCGCGGTCGGCTGCGCGCTCGCGTTTCGAATCCGCGAAGAGCCGCGTGTCGCCGTCGGCTGGTTCGGCGAGGGCGCCTCCGCCCGGGGCGATGCCCACGAGGCGATGAACCTGGCGGGCGTCCGCCGACTTCCGGCCGTGTTCGTCTGCGACAACAACCAGTGGGCCTACTCGACCCCCGGCCATCTCGAGTACGCGTGCGATCACGTCGCCGACCGTGCCGAGGCCTACGGCTTCGAGGGTGTCGTCGTCGACGGGACGGACGTCCTCGCCGTGTTCCGGGAGGCGCGCCGCGCAATCGAGAAGGCGCGCTCGGGCGGGGGGCCGACGCTCGTGGAATGCGTAACGCTTCGGATGGAAGGTCACGCCGTCCACGACGACGCCTCCTACGTACCGCGCGAGCTGTTCGAGGAGTGGGCGAAGCGCGACCCGATCGAGCGCTTTCGATCCTGGCTGCGTACGAACGCCGGGCTGACCGACGCCCAGGAGGACGACCTCCGGTCTGCGGTGAAGAAGACGCTGGCGGACGCGGTCGCGCGGGCCGAGCAGAGCGCCGAGCCCGACCCGGCCGGCCTCGAGGCCAGCGTGTACGCCCAGCCCGACGAGCTCGACACCCCCCACCACCGATAACGCATTTGCCGACCACGACGTATCTGCAGGCGATCTCGGACGGGCTCCGGCAGGAGATGCGGCGAGACAAGCGCGTTTTCCTGATCGGAGAGGACGTCGGCGTGTACGGCGGTGCTTTCAAGGTGACACAGGGTTTTCAGGAGGAGTTCGGGCCTTGGCGCGTGATCGACGCACCGCTCGCCGAGACGGCGATCGTCGGCGCCTGCACGGGCGCCGCGCTCGTCGGCATGCGACCCGTCGCGGAGATGCAGTTCGCCGACTTCGTGTCTTGCGCGTGGGACCACCTCGTCACCGTCGCCGCGAAGCAGCACTTCCGAGCTGGGACACCCGTGCCGATCGTCGTGCGCCTGCCGTCGGGCGGAGGCTTCTCCGGGGGGCCGTTCCACTCGCAAAACCCCGAGTCGAGCTTCGCGCACATCCCCGGTCTCAAGTGCGTGTGCCCTGCAACCCCCGCGGACGCCAAGGGGCTGCTCGCGAGCGCGATCGCCGACCCAAACCCGGTGTTGTTCTTCGAGCACAAGCACCTCTACCGGCGGATCAAGGGAGACGTGCCGGAGGATCGCTACGCGATCCCGATCGGCGAGGCCAGGATCCACCGCGCGGGCGCCGACATCACCATCGTCACCTGGGGCGCGATGGTATGGACCGCCGCCGAGGCGGCCGCACGCGCCGACACCGAGCTCGACGTCTCAGTCGAGATCGTCGATCTTCGCTCCGTGCTCCCCTGGGACCGTGAGGCCGTCCTCGCCTCGGTTGTGAAGACGTCACGCGTGCTGGTCCTCCACGAGGACACGCGTACCGCAGGCTTCGGCGCCGAGATCGCCGCCACGATCGCCGAGGAGGCCTTCGAGCACCTCGACGCGCCCGTGCGCCGGCTCACTGCTCCCGACACGCCGGTCCCGTTCGCGCCCACGCTCGAGAAGAAGTTCATTCCCCAGACGGAAGACGTCCTCGCCGTGCTGAAAGAGCTCGCCGACTACTAAGGAGACCCTGTGGCTACGGAAACCGCCGTCGAAGTCGTCATGCCCCAGATGGGCGTGTCCGTCTCGGAAGGAACGATCACGAGGTGGCTCAAGGCCACGGGCGAGAGCGTCCTGGCCGACGAGGCGCTGCTCGAGATCTCCACCGACAAGGTCGACACCGAGGTGCCGAGCCCCGTCTCGGGGGTCGTCATGCAGATCCTCGCCCAGGAGGGCGAGACGGTGACGGTCGGAACCACGATCGCCCTGATCTCTCCGGGTGGGGGGGTCTCGGGTGGGAGCACGCCGGTCGTTCCGATCGCAGAGCCCGAGCCGACCCCCCAGCGCGACGAGGTCGCCCCGCCCGAGCCGACTACCCCTCCCGAGCCGACTCCTGCGCAACCGATAGCCGCTCCCACCCAGCCCTCGACTCCCGCTCAGGCCCCCTCACCGGATTCCGGGGGCAACGGGAGGCCCGAGTCGGTCGCCGCGCGGTTCGTGTCTCCGGTCGTCGCACGCATTGCCGCCGAGCACGGAGTCGATGTCGGCTCGATACCCGGCACGGGACGAGGCGGCCGGGTCACGAAGAAGGACATCCTCGAGCACATCGAGCGCTCTGGCATCGCCCCGGTCGCTCCGCCCATCCCGGTACCCCCCGCCACCGAAACGACGGCTCCCGCTGCGGCTCCCGCTCCCGCCGCACCTCCTGCGCCTGAGCCCGCCTCGGTCCCGGCTCCGACGCCGCCTGCGCCTCCCGAACCGCCCGTGGTGCCCGAGCCGGTCGCCGCCGAAGCAGGGGAGACCTTCGAGCCGATGACCCCGATGCGCAAGGGTATCGCCGAGCACATGCGGCGGTCACTCGACACGTCGGCCCACGTGACCACCGTCTTCGAGGTCGACATGTCGAAGGTCGTCTCCATCCGCACGGGGCTGAAGGGAGAGTACGAGGAGCGCCACGGCGTCAAGCTGACCCTCCTCGCGTTCGTCGCCCGCGCGGCCGTCGAGGCGCTTTCGCGCTGGCCGTGGCTCAACTCGGAGATCCGCGGCGACCAGATCGTCGTGCGAAGCTACGTCAACCTCGGCATCGCCGTCGCGCTCGAGGACGGCAAGGGCCTGATCGTGCCCGTGATCAAGAACGCGGAGGACCGAAACCTCCTCGGCATCGCGCGGGCGATCCAGGACCTCGCCGACCGCGCCCGCACGAAGAAGCTCCTTCCCGACGACGTCCAGGGCGGCACGTTCACGATCACGAACCCCGGCGGGTACGGCGAGATCATCGGCACGCCGATCATCTCCCAGCCGCAGGTGGGGATCCTCGACACTGCGGCGATGGTCAAGCGGCCCGTCGTCATCGAGGACGAGCACGGCAACGACGTGATCGCGATCCGGCCGATCATGAACCTCTGTCTCGCGTTCGACCACCGACTCGTCGATGGCGCGTACGCAGGGCAGTTCATGCGCGACCTGAAGGCGGCGCTCGAGACCTGGGATGAGTCGTCCTACTGAGTCTCGCTACGCTCCGACCCGGCAGGAGATGAACGCCCGTCCCGGCTACGTGCTCAACCTCGGCGCCACGCCCTACCGGGACGCCTTCGAGCTCCAGCGCGCCCTCGCGGGCGCGGTCTCCCAGGGGGCCATTCCCGACACGATCCTGTTGCTCGAGCACCCTCCCGTGATCACGACGGGCCGGCGGACCGAGGACGGCGAGCTTCATCTTCCCGAGGGTGCCGACGTGGAGATCGTCGAGACCGACCGGGGTGGGAAATCCACCTACCACGCTCCCGGCCAGCTCGTCTGCTACCCGATCCTCGACCTGAACCGCCACGGCCGCGACGTCAGGCGCTACTGCCGCGACCTCGAGGAATCCGTCATCGGCACGCTCGCTCCCTTCGGCGTCGAGGGTCGGCGGCTCGACGGCCTGACAGGCGTGTGGGCCGGCGATCCGCCCAGAAAGATCGCCTCGATCGGCGTCCACGTGTCGCGCTGGGTGACGACCCACGGCTTCGCCCTGAACGTCGACCTCGATCCGGCCCCGTTCAGCAGGTGGATCACCGCCTGCGGTCTCGACGAGGCGGAGTTCACGACCCTAACGGCCGAGCTCGACCGGCCAGTCTCCGTGGAGGAGGTGCGACCGAAGGCCGTCGTGGCCCTCGAGGAGGTCTTTAGTCTGCGTCTCGACGAGCTCCCTGCGGACGAAGGCGCGGGGCTCTGGAGTCAACCCGTCCATGAGCGCATCGCCGCCGGTAGCAGATAGGCCCCGCCGTCCCGAGTGGATGAAGGTGCGGGCCCCCAGCGCGGGTACGCGTTACCTGGAGGTACGCGAGCTCATCCACGGGCAGCGACTCCACACGATCTGCGAGGAGGCCCGCTGCCCCAACATCTCCGAATGCTGGGGCCGCGGCACGGCGACGTTCCAGATCCTCGGCGACACGTGTACGCGTGCCTGCCGCTACTGCTTCGTGAACTCGGGACGCCCCGAGCATCCACCCGACCCGCTGGAGCCCCTTCGCCTCGCCCAGGCGGCGTCGCAGATGGAGCTTGCCCACGTCGTCGTCACATCGGTCGACCGCGACGACCTCCCCGACCGGGGCGCGGCCCACTACGCGGCGACGATCCGGGCGGTTAAGGCGAAGCTCCCGGACGCCTCGATCGAGGTCCTCACCCCGGACTTCCTCGGAGTCGAGGAGGATGCCCTACGGACGGTGCTCGGCGCCCGGCCGGAGGTCTTCAACCACAACATCGAGACCGTACGCCGACTGCACCGGAGCATGCGCGGCGCCAAAGCCTCCTACGACGGTGCGCTCGAGCTGCTCGAGCGGGCCAAGGAGATCGCCGACTACCCGGTGCTGACGAAGTCGGGGCTCATCGTCGGTCTCGGGGAGACGAACGACGAGGTCGTCGAGACGATGCGCGACCTGCGCGCGCACGGCGTGGACGTCGTCACGATCGGTCAGTACCTTCAGCCGTCGTCGAGGCACATCCCGATCGATCGCTGGGTGCACCCGGACGAGTTTCGCCGGCTTCGCGAGCAGGGCGAGGCGATGGGGTTCGGCTCGGTGTTCTCTGGGCCGCTCGTACGCTCGAGCTATCGCGCCGACGAGCAGAAGCACGCCGCCGTCGGGCGGGGCGCAGCAGACCTGTAGGGGGGCTCGCCTCGCCCGTACTTCCCGAAACATGGGAGAGGGGCCCGGTCAGCGAAGCCCCTCTCCCGCGCGTCACTTCGCCGCGCCTCAGCCCCCCGGCTGAAGCACGCCGTTGATTCTCAACGTGTACGGAGCATACTGCGCGCCTGCCTCCGTCGGCTCGTCGTAGGTCACGATCGCTGCGACCACGTCGGCGAACGGGCCGAGCCGGGTGAGCACCTTGAATCTGTCCATCGCACCGCGGAAGTCCCCGTCGAGCCGAAGCCTCGTGACGAAGGCCGGGACGAGCGGGCGGTCGCGAACGCGCCTGGTCGAGTACGCGACGAGCTGGACCGTCCAGCCGGTCACCGGCACCGGACGGATCTCCGTCGGCGACCGCCAGCCGTCGAGAGACGCGCCGTCGGCGAGCGCCTCGCCACCGACCGCGACGTCGTCGATCCACCACCCCGCCCCGTCCACCGAGGAGTCCGTGACGTAGCGAAACGCGAGCAGGACCGGCTGGCCAGCGTACGCCTGGAGGTCGAACGAGGTCTCGACCCAGCCACCCGAATCTCCATTCAGGCCGGGTAGGCTGTCTTGCACAAGCGGAATCGCCGTCGGGTCGGCGTCGCTCGTGGTCAGCTCGTTCCCGAGGCTCGTGTACGTCTCGCCGCCATCGGTCGAGATCTGGACGAAACCGAAGTCGAACAGGTCCTCCGTCTGGAAGAGCGTCCGGAACGTGAGCGTCGGGTCGCCCGTGGGAACATTCACCTCGTAGACGATCGCCCGGTCGAGATTCGGCGCACAGCCCGACGCGAACGCGGGGTCGGCAACCGTTGCGCCCCGCTCCTCGCACCCGAGGCCGTCCGTCGTTTCGGGAGGCGCCGGATCGACAGTCCACTCCACCGGCACCGGCGGAAGCTCCGGAGCGCCCTCGAACTCGATCGACCGGATCCGCGACGATCTCAGATAGCCGGACGCGTCGCGGAGGCGCACGTAGTCGGCCCCGTTGGGCGGCGCGCCCGACGTGGAGTAGGCGTCGGTCGTGTCCCAGTTGATCGCCGCGTCGAGCGTCGGCGTCGTGTAGCGGCGGTCGTGTCCGCCCACGAGTCTCGTCCCGCCGTCGAGCAGCGCGTCGAGCGCGACCATCGCCGCCCAGTCGTGGACGACCTCGAGCGCGGGCTGGGGCACGCCCACCGCGTCGAGCGCCTCGTCGAGGCCGGCGAAGCCGTTCCCCTCACCGCGGTGGAGGGCGGACATGAACTGCGTCCCGTACCGGCCGGCCAGCATCTCCATCAGGGTGTAGGCGGCGCCGTAGTCGCAGAGAATCTCGTCGCCCTGGCCCTGATCACCCCACGCGGTGAGCGAGTTCTCCGGTCCCCCCGTGCCCGGGTTGGGGTTCGCCGGCGTCTGGACGCCGAGGTTGCCGAGGAAGCACTGGATCTCGGCGTTGAAGCCCGCGTCCGTGATCGGCGTCGCCGGGTCGACGTAGCCGGTCAGCGTCATCGCCCACTCCGAGAGACCCTCGTTCACCCACAGGAGCTCGTCGGGATCGGCGTAGTACTCGAGCAGGTGCTGGAACTCGTGCGCGAACGTCCCCTCGTAGAGGAACGGGCGAGCAGGCGAGCTCGCGCATTCGTCGTCCGGATCGGGCTCGTCGGGAGGGTTCGCGCCCGTGCGGTGGATCCAGTCGAACGCGTCGACGGTCATCACGTTGCGATCGAAGTACTCGTTCCAGACCGAGGAGAAGAACCCGCCGATGTAGGGCAGGCTCTGCGTGTCGCCGACGTCGTAGAAGTTGTCGTCGCGGATGTTGTCGACGAGCACGACGATGTTGTCGCCCTCACCCGTGAAGTCGAGGCCGGGGACGAGCTCGGGCAGGATCGCGTTCGTTCCGTCTCGGTCGGGCGGCACGCTGAACGCCAGCGACTCCTTCGGATAGATGTTCGAGTCGAACTGCTCGATGAAGTAGGCGATCTGCTCGTCGGTGACCTGCGTCCGCTCGCCGTTGCGGCAGTCGCCGGGAAGGAAGTCGAGGTCGGTCGAGTCATCGCCCGGATCGTCGGGGTCGACGTCGGCGAGGCCCGTTGCCGTCCAGACCTCGACGTGGTTGCCGATCCCCCGGAGGACGTAATCCTTCAGGTAGTCGACGCCGGCGACGTCGTCACCACCGAGCCACGTGCGCACGTCGCCGACCTGAGGAGGCACCGACTGCGCGGAGCCGCTCCCCTCCGGCGCCTGGGCCCTCGCGATCCCGGGCGGCGGGACCCCGACGAGCGGACGCCGCTTGCCGTCGTTGTAGTCGGGACCGACGTCGATCGTGTCCGCCGCGCGCGCCGCCGAGACGCCGAGCGCGAGCGTGAAGACCAGCGACAACGCGATGACGACACACGCCCGGATCTGCACCTGAACCCCCCTGACCACCATGTTCGCGGCCCGCCGCACAGGCCTCGCACGGCTTCTCTTGTACAGCCCGAGTCGGACGCCGTCGGAACCTAGATGATGCCGCCGCGCGCCATCGCCCGGTAGTCGAGCGCGTGGTCGAGCGTCGCCTCGTCAACGCCCTTCTCGCGCGCGACCTCGCGCAGCGAGCGACCCGTGGCGGCCGCCTCCTTGACGATCTCGGTCGCGAGGTCGTAGCCGATGTGGGGGTTGAGCGCGGTCGCGGCCGAGAGGGTGAGCTCGGCGTAGCGCTCGCAGGTCTCCCGGTTCGCGACAAGGCCGTCGACACACTTTTCGGCCAGGAGCCGCGACGCGCTCGCGAGAAGACCGATCGAGTCGAGGAGGTTGCGGGCGATCAGCGGCACGAAGACGTTGAGCTCGAAGTGCCCCTGCAGGCCGCCGACCGTGATCGCGGCGTCGTTTCCGATCACCTGTGCGGACACCTGGGTTACGACCTCGGGAATGACCGGGTTGACCTTGCCGGGCATGATCGAGCTTCCCTTCTGCAGCTCGGGGAGCGCGAGCTCGGCGAGCCCGGCACGCGGGCCCGAGCCCATCAGCCGCAGGTCGTTCGCGATCTTGGTGAGCGAGACGGCGAGTACCTTGAGCGCGCCCGAAGCCTCGACGAGCGCATCCCGCGCACCGGTGGCCTCGAACGGGTCCGCCGGCGGGAGAATCTCGAGCCCCGTGTCGGCCGACAGCTTCTCGCGCACGCGGGCGGCGAACTCCGGATGCGTGTTGAGGCCCGTGCCGACCGCTGTGCCTCCCAGGGGGATCTGCCCCACGCGCGGCAGCGTCGCCTGAACACGAGCGATCCCCTGGCGCACCTGCGTCGCATAGCCGGAGAACTCCTGCCCGAGCGTCACCGGCACGGCGTCCATCAGGTGCGTTCGGCCCGACTTGACCACGTCGTCGAACTCCGTCGCCTTGGCCTGGAGCGAGCTCGCGAGCCGGTCGAGCGCGGGCAGAAGGTCCTGCGTGAGCTCGTGGAGCGCCGCCAGGTGCACGGCCGACGGGAAGACGTCGTTGGAGGACTGGCCCATGTTGACGTGATCGTTCGGATGCACGCCCTCGCCGGCCAGCGTCGCGATCACCTCGTTGGCATTCATGTTCGACGAGGTACCTGACCCCGTCTGGAACACGTCGAGCGGGAACTGGTCGTCGAACTCCCCGGCGGCGACACGGTCGCCGGCTGCGCCGATGCGCTCGGCGAGCTCGGCATCGAGCAGCCCGAGCTCGGCGTTCGCACGCGCGGCCGCCGCCTTGATTCGCCCGAGCCAGCGCGCGACGGACACGGGGATCGGGTCGCCGGAGACCGGGAAGTTGGCGATCGCCTTGCGGGTCTCGGCGCCCCAGAGCTCCCTCGGCTCGGTCTGGCTCATCGAGCCGAGTCTACCGAGCGGGATCGCGCCGGAGGCTGCAGCCTAGACTCCGCGGTCATGGCTGTTCTGGCGATCGCCGACGCACGATCGTTGTGGAGTCCAAGCGGCGTCTACCTGAACACGGCGAGCTTCGGCCTCCCGCCCCGGCCCGCCTGGGACGCGCTCCAGACGGCACTCGCCGACTGGCGGAGTGGGCGGACGAGCTGGGAGGGCTGGGGTGAGTCGACCGAGCGGGCGCGGCGGTCGTTCGCTCGGCTGGTAGGGGTCGACGGCGAGGCGGTGGCCGTCGGGGGCACGGTCTCGGGCTTCGTCGGCCTCGTCGCCGCGGCGATTCCCGACGGCTCGCGCGTGCTCGTGCCAGAGATCGAGTTCGCCTCCGACCTCTTCCCCTTCCTCGTACAGGAGCCGCGCGGGGTCGAGGTGAAGACAGTCCCGTTCGACGGCCTTCTGGACGCGATCGACGACTCCGTCGACGTCGTCGTCACGAGCGCCGTGCAGATGGCGACCGGGGAGCTCGTGGATCTCGTCGCCCTCGCGAGGGCTGCCGCCCAGCACGGGGCGATGACGGTCGTCGACGTGACGCAGGGCTGCGGCTGGCTGCCGCTCGACGCCACCCCGTTCGACGTCGTGGTGTGCGCCGCCTACAAGTGGCTCATGTCGCCCCGGGGGACCGCCTTCATGGCGGTGCGCCCGGAGCGACTCGAAGCGATCGTCCCCCACGCGGCCGGCTGGTTCGCGGGTGAGGACGTGCACGCGTCGTACTTCGGCCCGCCGCTGCGGCTCGCGACCAGCGCCCGGCGGCTCGACGTCTCACCGGCCTGGTTCGCCTGGGTGGGAACCGCGCCCGCGCTCGAGCTCGTCGAGCAGATCGGGGTCGAGGCGATCCACGGGCACGACCTCGCGTTGGCGAACCGCTTCCGCGCCGGGCTCGGGCTCCCGGCGGGAGACTCGGCGATCGTCTCCGTCGATCTCGCCCGGAGCGGCGGAGCGCCTGCGCGACGCGGGGATCATGGCCGCAGTGCGCGGCGGACGACTCCGCGCCTCCTTTCACGTCTACAACACGCGCGCCGACGTCGACGCGGTGCTGGCGGTGCTCATCTCACACCAGACGACTGAGCTACTTCAGCGGGGCGAGGAGTGCTCGCGCTTTCGCGGCGCCGGCGAGGTTTCCCTTCGACTCGAACAGCTGCAGCGCTCCCTGTGCCGCAGACTCGGCATCCGCGAGCCGCCCGTCCAGGCGACAGACCTCGGCACCGTCGAGCAGCGCGTCCGCGTGGAAGCTGACGAAGTCGGTCGACCCGGCGACGGCAAGCGCGTCGTCGCGAGTCGGAACCCGGTCTCGCAGATCGTCCGCGCGTGCGGCGAGCTTGGCCTCGAGGCCGAGTTCCTTGATCCGCCACTCCGGGTCGATCTCGGCCACCCGGTCGACGGTCGCGGCGAGTGCACGGGCATCGCTCGTGGCGGCCTTGGTCGTAGACGGCTCGGGCGCGGTCAACCGTCGCGAGTGACCTGAACCACCGCTCGCCGGATCCCTCGAAGATGTCGACCGCGTCGCCGAACCAGGACTCGGCCGTGACCGGATCGGAGGCGAGCGTCTCGACGTAGCCCGCGAGCATCATCTGCAACCCGTCCTGTAAGCGAAGCCCGAGCTCGCGAAGGGTCACGCTGTCCCTCGCGGAGATGCCTCCGAGCATCGTCGAAGCGTCGAGCATGGCCTCCGTCCAGGCGAGATTCCCGAGACGATCACAACAGTCGTCCCGGCCGGTTGCTCCCGCCTCTTCGAGCGACCGCTCGCACCACGCGATCGATCTGCTCGACCGACGCCGGTCCCATGAGCATGTTCCAGCCCGGGCAGCAAGGTTCCACGCCTCCTCATTGCGACTGCCAAGCGCCGAAACATCCGCACGGCTTCCCCGGTGGCGCGTGCGCTGTCGGCTCCCCGACCCTCGAGCGAGTAGACGTCACCGAGAGCACATCCATGCTCGTGCCTGACCCGACTCGTCGCCGAGCCGTTCGAACGCCTCGAGGCCCGCACGGCCGTGTGGTCGGCTTCGGCTGAGTCGAAGTCGTAGGGCAGCGGAAGACTGTACGCTTCCACTGCTCACGCACGATTGCTGCGTGCCACTCGACGAGCTCGAGCCCGGCGACTCGCGCGCCATCGAGCGCCGCTGTCAGAAGGTCGTCGACCGGTTCGAAGTCGCCCGTCTCGATCAGGGCTAGGCGAGATCGGGAGCAGGGCCAGCCGAGCCGGATCGTCTGCAGGGAGGAGCCCCTTGCCGCGCGCCCAAGCAGGTTGGCAGCGGCCGGCATGTCGCCGCGCGCGTACGCGCGTCGGCCGGCAGCCGCAAGCCGCTCGCTGGCACGGCGGCCGAGAGACAGAGTCTCGCCACCGCGAGGCCGAGCGAACTGCGGGCGTGGAAGGACTGTTCCAGGTGGTAGCCGACGAGCTCGTCGACCTCCCCTTCACCTGCTTCGTCCAGCGCTGCCGCGACACGCTCGTGCAGGTCGGCTCGGAGCTGCTTCGGCAGCGAGCGGTGTGCAGCACTCTGGATCAGAGCGTGGCGGAAACGAAACACTCGCCCTCCACCGAATCGCTGCGTACGCAGGAACTGCCTGCGGACGAGCCGCTCGAGGACGGGCGCGACGCTCACGACGGCTCCGTCGGGGAAGAAGACCGCGAGTGCCTCACTCCGAAACTCCCTGCCGAGCACCGCCGCCCGCTCGAGGACAGGCCGTTCCTCGCTCCCCGAAGCGCTCGAGCCGCTCGGCGAGGAGAGCGTCGATCGTCGGCGGCACCGGCAGCTCGTCGGTCGCGGACGGCTCCTCGGCCAGCATCGCAACGAGCTGCTCGAGGAAGAGCGGGTTGCCCTCGGCCGCGCCGCGACTGCGCTCCGCGCCCGTTCCGGGATTCCGGCTTCGACGGCGAGAGCATCGAGGAGCGCCTCGGCGTCCTCGGGCGGCAGCGCCTCGAGCCGGATCGTCGTCGCGTTCGCCTTGCCGCCGGCCCAGCCGGGCCGAATCTCGAGGAGGTCGGGCCGGGCCGAGCAGAGAAGGAGCATCGGCGCGTCGTCGACGAGGTCGGCGACGTACTCGACAAGGTCGAGAAACGTGGGCTCGGCCCAGTGGACGTCCTCGAGGACGACGAGGAGCGGTCGGCGCTCGCGCGAGCGTCTCGAGCAGGCGCCGCGTGGCCCAGGCAACCTCCTCGGCGAGTACGTCGCCGTTTTCCGAGCCGAGAACAGACGCGAGCGCCCCCGCAACGCGCTCGGACTCCGGCTCGCCGGCCAGAAGAGCGAGAACAGCTCCCTTCGACTCGGATCCGGCCGCGTCGCGGACGGCTTCGCGGAGCGGATGGTAGGTGATCCCCTCGCCGTAGGAGAGACAGCGCCCGGTGAGCACGAGGGACCTTGCCGCCGACCGACCGGGAGAGCTCGCGGACGAGACGAGTCTTGCCGATGCCCGGGACGCCGAGCACGTGAAGAGGTACGACGTCCGTTCGCGCACGGCGCGGGCGAACGCATCGCGAAGCTGCGCGAGCTCGCCCGCGCGCCCGACCAGCGGCGCGTCGAGCCGGCGCGCCACCGGAGACTCGCCCTCGCGCACGCCGAGCACCCGCCACGCTGCGACCTTCGCGCTCTTGCCCTTGACCTCGAGCGCCTCGACGCTCCTCGAGATCGGCGCCGTTCTCGACCAGCCGCCGGGTCGTGTCGCCGATCAGGATCTCGCGCGCTTCCGCCGCCTGCTCGAGCCGAGCTGCGACGTTGACGACGTCGCCGGTCACGAGGGCGTGCCCGCCTGCAGGGTCGCCTGCAACACACCTCGCCCGTGTTGATCCCTGTCCTGGCGGAGATCGCTACCCCGTACGCCGACTCGAGCTCGGCACTGAGCCCGGCCAGCCGCTCGCGCATCTCGACCGCGGCCCGGATCGCGCGCAGCGCGTCGTCCGCGTGAACCACGGGCAGGCCGAAGACAGCCATCACCGCGTCGCCGATGAACTTCTCGACGAGGCCGCCGTGGCGCTCCACGACCGCTCTCATCGCCTCGTAGTACCGGGTCAGGACGCGCCGAAGCGCTTCCGGGTCCAACCCCTCGCCCAGGCTCGTCGAGCCGACGAGGTCGCAGAACAACACCGTGACCGTCCTGCGAGTCTCGTGTCGTCTCTGCGAGCTCCACCAGCCGGATTCTCGCGCGTCGGACGCCACGGCGAAAGGCCGGCGGCCGGCTGCTGCTAGCCGGCGTGCGCCGTCGCCGCAGCAGCCGCGAGAAGGTCCTCCCAGCTGACGAGCTTGACGCGGGGCCGGCCCTGCTCCTCGCCGCGTCCTCGCTCGACGGCGTCGATCGTCTCCCAACCCGTGTAGACGACCGGCTCGACGCCGCGCTCGGCGAGAAGCGCGTCCACGGCGTCGGCCCTCGCCTCTGCCGCCTGCGGCAGAACCCCTCGCCGGGCATCCTCGAGCAGGAGCTCAGCCGTCTCGGTGGCGTCCTTCTTGTTCGTGCCGATCACCCCGCTCGGGCCGCGCTTGATCCAGCCCGTGCAATACACGCCCGGGACGGTGCGCTCCGTCTTCGCCGGTCACGCGCCCGGCCCGGTTCGGGATGACGGCGCGCTCGGCGTCGAACGGAACCCCGCCGATCGGCGTCCCGCGATAGCCGACGCTGCGAAAGACGATCCCGCACGGGAGCAGATGGCGGTCCTCGGTCGGCACAGCGCGGATCCTGCCCTCCTCGTCGGCGACCAGCCTGTTTCGGACGACCTCGACTCCCTCGACGCGCCCCTTCCCGACGATCGCGACCGGGGAGACGCAAAAGCGAAGCCGGATGGCCCTCGACCTGCCCGCGGGGGCACGCTCGGCGAACTCGCGCAGCACGTCGACGTTGCGCCGAGCGATCGGCGTGTCGTCGGCCAGCGAGGCCTCGCTCGCCGCGTCGAGCTCGAGGTCGGCGGGATCGACGACGACGTCAGCACCGGCGAGCTCGCCGAGCTCCTGTAGCTCGGGAGTCGTGAACGCAGCCTGCGCGGGCCCGCGGCGGCCGAGAACGACGATCTCGCGGATGCCCGACTGCGCGATCGCGGCGATCGCAGCGTCCGTCGTGTCGGTGGGGGCGAGCTCCTCCGCCGTCAGCGCGAGCATCCGGGCGACGTCGACGGCGACGTTGCCGTTTCCGATCACCACGGCGCGGTCGCAGGAGAGGTCGAACTCCAGCTCCTGGTAGTCCGGGTGTGCGTTGTACCAGGCAACGAACTCCGTTGCCGCCCACGAGCCGGGGAGATCCTCACCCGGGATCCCCATGCGGCGGTCGGTCGCCGCGCCGAACGCGTAGACGACCGCGTCGTAAAGGCGGACGAGATCTCCGTGGTGGAGGTCGCGCCCGACCTCGACGTTGCCGAGAAACCGGAAGCCGGGCTGCCTGGCGATCTTCTCGAAGACACGCGACACCGCCTTGATGTTCGGGTGATCCGGCGCCACCCCGACCCTGACGAGCCCCCACGGCGTCGGCAGGCGCTCGATCATGTCGACCTCGATCGGGAGATCGCTTGCGAGCAAGTGGCCGGCCGCGTAGAAGCCCGCCGGCCCCGAGCCGACCACCGCGACACGAAGTGCTCGTTCCGTGCTCATGGACGGGCCGATGCTACCCGCGTCAGACGTTTACAGAACTGCGCGCGAAGCGCGCGGTTCAGTGACTGCAGCCGGAGCCGCAGCCGCCGCCGGCATGGCCGGCGACCGGCTCACCAGGCTCGTCCTCCTTGGCCTGGAAGGAGGAGCCGCAGCCGCAAGCTGCGACGACGTTCGGATTGTTGATCGCGAAGCCGCCGCCCATGAGCGCATCGACGAAGTCGATCTCAGCGCCGGCGAGGTACGGGGCGCTGAACGGATCGATGACGACCGTGACGCCGTTCGTGTTGATCTCGTTGTCTCCGTCCTGCGGGCCACGATCGAAGCCGAGCGCGTACTGGAACCCGGAGCAACCGCCCCCCTGAACGGCCACTCGCAGAACACCCACGTCACCCTCGGGCTCCTCGGCCATCAACTCACGGATCTTGCCCGCAGCGTTCTCGGTGACGGTGACCATGCTCCGATTCTAGCACCGGCTTCCGCGGCCGCCCTCCCCCCGACTTCGTTACGGTCGTTGCACCGAGAAAAGACCCGCTCAGAGCACCATTTCGCTGGGCAACCGCGCGGGACTCGTGACGGTCTAGAATGCCGCTGGTTTGCCGCTGGCCATCCTGGACGACTGGTTCCCGTTTCTGATCTATGGGCTGATCGCCCTCGCGATCCCGGCGTCGATGGTGGCGATGTCGTTCCTGCTCGCGACACGGCCGAAGCGGCGCACCCGTCAGCGCGTCGTCCCGTTCGAGTCGGGGGTCTCGACGGGGCCTCCCGCAAAGCAGCGGTTCACGATCAGCTTCTACCTGACGGCAATGCTCTTCATCGTCTTCGACATCGAGATCGTCTTCCTCTACCCCGTCGCGGTCGTTCTCGAGCAGGTCGGCTGGTTCGCCGTCGCCGAGTTCGGGTTCTTCATCGGCATCCTCGCCATCGCCTACGTCTACGTCTGGCGCAAGGGCGCGCTCAATTGGCGATGAGTGGGGTCGCGTGCGGGAGGGCGGGATGTCCCGGGGCGGGGGTGGGGTGGTGGGGGCTCTATGGCTGAACGCCGTGCCCGGCTCGCCGACTATGGGCTTCAGTCCGAACGCGTACTGATGACGAGGAAGGGCCCGGGCGTATTCGAGTCCGAGCTGGGCGACGACCTCGAGAACAAGCTCTTCCTGACCACAGTCGATCGCGCGGTAAGGCTCGCCCAGGCAAGCTCGATCTGGCCCGACCAGTTCGGGCTCGCGTGCTGCGCGATGGAGATGATCGCCATCGTCGGGGCGCGCTACGACATCTCGCGCTTCGGAGCCGAGGTGTTCCGCGCCTCGCCGCGGACGGCCGACCTGATGATCGTCTCGGGCCGCGTCTCCCAGAAGATGGCCGCGCCGCTGCGCCAGGTGTACGACCAGATGCTCGAGCCGAAGTGGGTGATCGCGATGGGAGCGTGCGCGAGCTCGGGCGGGATGTTCAACAACTACGCGATTCTCCAGGGGGTCGACCGAATCGTCCCGGTCGACGTGCACGTGCCCGGCTGCCCGCCGAGACCCGAGGCCCTGATCGAGGGCTTCGTCCGCCTCCAGGAGAAGATCAAGGCCGGCGTGCCTCCCGCGTACGAGCTCCGGAACGTCGCGCGGTGAGCCTCGAGGCGACTCCCGGCTTCGTCGAGGCACGTGAGGCACACGGCGAGACGACCGTCGTCGTCGAGACCGCGCTCCTCGCCGAGGCGGCCCGCTGGCTTCGCGACGACGGCGGCTTCAACTTCCTCGCCGACGTCGCAGCCGCCGACTACCTCGGCTGGGGTGAGCAGGCCGTGGCCGGCTACTGGGGATCGCCCACCGCGCTCGCCGCGTCGTCGCTCGGCATCGACCGTGACCTGAACGCCCCCGGGACAGCCGCTCTGCAGGCCCGCCCGGACCCCAAGCCGAAGCGCTTCTCGGTCAGCTATCACCTCCTCAGCGTCACGAGCGGGGCGACAGAGGCGCCTCGCCTTCGACTTCAGATCTGGTGCGACGACGGGGAGCCGGTGCCGAGCGTGGTCTCGATCTGGCCGACCGCCGACTGGCACGAGCGAGAGGCCTTCGACATGATGGGCATCCGGATCGAGGGCCACCCCAATCTCGTCCGCATCCTGATGGACGAGGACTGGGAGGGTCACCCGCTCCGCAAGGACTACCCGATCGGCGGCGAGCCGGTGCGGTTCTCGGACGAGGACTGATCTGGCCTTGACGATCCGGACTCCCCACCACCCGCCCCCGAACGGGGTCACCACCGATGTCGCGACGAGGGCCATCTACGAGCGCTCGCGGATCCCGCCGACCCCGACCGTGCTCCAGGTCGATCCGCGGCTGCTCGAGACCGAGGACGTGATGACCGTCAGCTTCGGCCCGAACCACCCGTCGACCCACGGCGTCCTGCGGCTCGTCGTCGATCTGAACGGCGAGCGCGTGGTCGGCCTCAGGGCGATCGTCGGCTACCTCCACACCGGTTTCGAGAAGTCGATGGAGTCGAAGACGTACTGGAAGGCGATCACGTACCCCGCGCGGATCGACTACCTGTCCTTCCAGATGAACGAGCTCGTCTTCGTGCTCGCGATCGAGCGGCTCCTCGGGATCGACGTGCCGCCGAAGGCGACCTGGATGCGAATGCTCATGTGCGAGCTGACGCGCATCCACTCGCACCTGATCTGGCTGGCGACCTCGGCGCTCGAGATCGGTGCGATCTCGATGCTCTGGTACGGCTTTCGCGAGCGCGACGCCGTCCTCGACCTGTTCGAGCTCGTGACGGGGGTGCGCATGCACACGCGGTACTTCCAGGCGGGCGGCCTTGCCGAGGACGTCCCCGCCGGGTTCGCGGAGGAGTGCCGGCGCTTCTGCAAGCTGATGTCGAAGGCGATCGACGACTACGAGGAGATCCTGACGAAGCAGGCGATCTGGATCGAGCGGACGAGGGGCGTCGGCCTGCTGTCGGCCGAGGACGCGATCGCGCTCGGCCAGTCCGGCCCGGTACTGCGCGCGTCAGGCGTGGACTGGGACCTGCGTCGGGCACAGCCCTACCTCGCCTACGACCAGGTCGACTTCGATGTCCCGGTCTACCACGGCGGCGACGTCTATGACCGTTACCGCGTCCACATGGACGAGATGCGCGAGTCGGTGCGGATCATCAGCCAGGCGCTCGAGGGCATGCCCGAGGGCCCCTGGATCGCCGACGACCGCAAGGTCGTCCTCCCGCCGAGGCACGAGCTGCACACGTCGATGGAGAGCCTGATCCACCACTTCAAGCTGGTCACCGAAGGCTATTCGGTGCCCGAGGGCGAGGTCTACACGGCGATCGAGTCCGCCCGCGGCGAGATGGGCTGCTACCTCGTCTCCGACGGCGGCCCCAAGCCGTGGCGGGTGAAGTTCCGTGCGCCGTCCTTCGTCGCGCTCGAGGCGACCGCGACCTGCATGCGCGATGCGCTCGTCGCGGACCTGATCGCCATCGTCGGCTCGCTCGACACCGTCATGGGAGAGGTCGACAGATGACATCCGCGAAGAATGCTGCGCATTTTTCGCGGAGGAGGCTTCCCCCTTCGCTTCGCTCGGGTGAACGGGATGGGTGATCTCTACGAGCCGATCCAGGAGATCGCAGCCCAGTACCCTGTGCGGCGCTCCGCGGTGATGCCCGCGCTGCGGCTCGCCCAGGAGCGCTACGGCTGGCTCCCGCCGGGCGCGTTCCGCGAGGTGGCCGAGGCGCTCGAGCTGACGCCCGCGTACTGCAAGTCGGTGGCGAGCTTCTACGACATGTTCCACCTCGAGCCCGTCGGACGACACGTCGTCGAGGTTTGCACCAATGTCTCCTGCGCGCTCGTCGGCGCCCAGCAGGTGCTCGAGGCCTTCGAGGCCGAGCTCGGCATCCACGCCGGCGAGACCACGGCTGACGGAGGCGTCACCCTGCGCACCGTCGAGTGCGCGGGGGGTTGCGGCTGGGGGACCGTCGTCGCCGTCGACCACCGCTATCGAGAGCCCGTTAGGGCCGAAGACGTTCCGGCCATCGTGCATGAGCTGCGGGAGATGGCGGATGGCGATTAGGACGCTTCTTCTCGAGCATGCCGACGAGGCCGACCTCACGAGGCTCTCCGAGGTCGAGCGACTGGGTGGATACGCCCAGCTTCGCCGCGCGCTCGGGATGGAGCGCCAGGCGATCCTGGACGAGCTCCTCGCCGCGAACGTCCGGGGCCGCGGGGGGGCCGGGTTCCCGATGGGGCGCAAGGCCAGCTTCCTGCCGAAGCCCGACGAGTCGGCCAGGCCGATCTACCTCTGCGTCAACGCGGACGAGTCGGAGCCGGGGACGTTCAAGGACCGCGAGCTCATGCAGCGCGTTCCGCATCTGCTGCTCGAGGGGATCCTGATCACGTCGTACACGATCGGAGCCCACATCGCGTTCATCTACCTGCGCGGCGAGTACCTGGCCGAGTTCGAGATCATGCGCGACGCGCTCGACGAGGCGCGCGACCGCGGCCTGGTCGGCCCGAACATCCTCGGCTCGGGCTACTCGCTCACGGTCGTGCTCCACCGCGGCGCCGGCGCGTACATCTGCGGCGAGGAGACCGGCCTGCTCAACTCGCTCGAGGGCGAGCGCGGACAGCCGCGCTCGAAGCCGCCGTTCCCCGCAGTGTCGGGCCTATACGCCTCGCCGACGCTGATCAACAACGTGGAGACGCTGTGCACCGTCCCGAAGATCCTCGCCATGGGCGGCGAGGAGTATGCGGCGCTCGGGGTCGAGAACTCGACCGGGACACGGGTCTTCTCGCTCTCGGGAAACGTCGCAAACGGTGGCAACTACGAGCTCGAGCTCGGGACCACGCTACGCGAGCTCGTCTACGACATCGGTGGGGGCATCCCCGACGGACGCGCCCTGAAGGCGATCATCCCCGGCGGCTCGTCCGTGCCCGTCCTGTCCGCGAGCGAGATCGACACGCCGCTCGACTTCGACTCGATGGCGAAGGCGGGGTCGATGCTCGGCTCGGGCGCCGTCATCGTCATCGACGACCGCTGCTGCATGGTGCAGCTCGGCCTGCGGGTGGCGCAGTTCTACCAGCACGAGTCCTGCGGGAAGTGCACGCCGTGCCGCGAGGGCACCCGCTGGATGGTGCAGATCCTTCGCAAGATCGAGGAAGGGCAGGCCGAGCAGGACGAGCTCGACCTCCTCCTCGACGTGTGCGACCGGATCCTCGGCCACTGCCTCTGCCCGCTCGGCGACGCGGCCGCGATGCCGGTCGCGAGCTATATCGCGAAGTTCCGGGAGGAGTACCAGCGCCACATCGACGAGGGCGGTTGCCCCTCTGGCGGCGCGTCGTCCCTCGACGGCGTTCTCGCTCCTGTCGATCAGCACCACGCCGACGTGCGCTCGGCAATCGAGGTGCCGATCCCATGACCACCGCCGAGCTCGCCACGGTCACCATCGACGGGCGCGAGATCCAGGTGCCGAAGGGCACGGGAATCGTCGAGACCGCGCTCGCGGTCGGAATCGAGATCCCCGTGTTCTGCTACGAGCCTCGCCTCGGCGAGGCGGTCGGCGCCTGCCGCATGTGCCTGTGCGAGGTCGAGGGCATGCCGAAGCTCCAGGCGGCGTGCACGCTGACGGCCCAGGACGGGATGATCGTCCGCTCGGCGCTGACGAGCGAGAAGGCGGCGGGCGGCCAGAACGCGGTGCTCGAGTTCATCCTCCTCAACCACCCGCTCGACTGCCCGGACTGCGACAAGGGCGGCGAGTGCCCGCTGCAGGATCACACGTTCCGGTACGGGCCACCGGCGACCCGGATGCAGTTCTCGAAGCGCACGCTGGACAAGCCCATCCCGATCTCGCCGCTCGTCGCCCTCGACCGCGAGCGTTGCATCCTCTGCTACCGGTGCACGCGCTTCTCGGAGAGCGTCTCCGAGGACGGCCAGCTCGTCACGGTCAATCGCGGGGCCAACTCGTACATCGCGACCTTCGAGGACGAGCCTTACCGCGCGCACTTCTCCGGCAACGTCACGGAGCTCTGCCCCGTCGGCGCGCTCACCTCGGTCCCCTACCGGTTCAAGGGCCGGCCGTGGGAGGTCCAGGACGTGCCGACGACCTGTGGGTTGTGCCCGGTCGGCTGTGCGACCGCGGTCACCACGCGCGAGGGGGCGGTCGCCCGCGTGCTCTCGCGCAACCACCCGGAGGTCAACGAGGGCTGGCTCTGCGACAAGGGGCGCTATGCCTTCGGCCATCTGCGGGCGGACGACCGACTCACCAAGCCGCTCGTGCGACAGGCGCTCCGCGGACTGGAGCCGGCCGGGATCGACGAGGTGGTCGGCGCGGCCGAGGCGGGGCTCCGCGCAGCCGCCGGATCGGTCGTCGTCGCCTTCTCGGGATCGGAGACCGTCGAGATCGCAGACGCGCTCTCGCGGCTCGTCCGTCAAGGGCTCGGCTCGGACGCCGCGATCCTGCCCGACGACCCCCATCCCGCTCTGGAAGCCTACGCGGCGCCGCTCTCGGCGATCCGCTCAGCCGAGGTCTGCGTCGTCGTCGGCGACGAGCCGGTGGTCGAGCGGGCCCCGCTCGTCGATCTCTGGCTGCGGGCTGCGCGCAGGGCGGGCGCCGAGGTGATCACGATCAACCCCGCGGGCTCCGTCCAGGTGCCTCCGGGATCGGCGGCGAGAGTCTGCGCCGCCCTCCACGACCTCGACCGGGCACCCGACGAGCTCGAGACGGTCGCCCGCGCGATTCGCGATGTCGAGCGGGTCGCTCTCGTCTGGTCGGGAGACGACGAGGCCGGCAGCGCGCATCTCGCGGCGCTCGCGGACGCGCTCGACCTGGGCGACGGGTCGGGCGCTTACCACCTGCCTCGAACGCCGAACGGCATGGGCGTCGCGCGGGCATGGCACGCCGCGTCCGATCGCCCGCTCGCTCCGGTTCCCGAGGGCGAGCTTGGGGCGCTGATCGTCTCCGGCGACGAGGCCGCCTACAACCCGCGGCTGGTCGAGCTGGCGGGACGTGCGCGCTTCGTGCTCACGAGCGCGATGTTCATGAGCGAGGTCGCGGGGTGGTCGCACGTGCTCGTCCCCGGCACGAGCGCCTTCGAGCGCGACGGGACGATCGTCAACCTCGAGGGCCGGCCGCAGCGGCTGCGCCGCGCCGTGCAGGCCCCGTGGGAGGACGAGCTCGTCTGGCTCGCCGCGCTCGGCGAGCGCTTCGACGTCGAGATCCTTCCCTGGCCGAGCGTCACGATCGACGAGATCGCGCCGCTTCCCGCGCGTGCGACCCGCGTGGAGGTCGAGGCCCCGGATGCGCCGGCGGTCGACGTTCCCGCTCAGGGCCTCCAGGTCGCCGCCTTCCGCGGCGCGTTCTCCGGGGCCGCCGTCGAGCGCATGCCGCAACTTCAGTTTCTGCGACCGGAACCGGAAGTCGAGCTTGCCTACGCCGACGCCGAGAGCCGTGGGATCGCGAGCGGCGACCCGGTCACAGTGGCCACGAACGGCACCTCGCGCGAACTGCGCGCCCGGGTCAACCGCAGGCTCCGTCAGGGGGTCGTGCGCATGGCGGTGGAGCACGCCGACGGCCTCGGGGCGGCCGTGGAGGTCACGAAGCACTGATGCCTGCGGGCCCGTACAACCAGCCGTGGTGGATCGACGTGATCAAGGCGTTCGTGATCGCGAATCTGCTGCTGCTCACGTTCGCCTACCTGACGCTCGTCGAGCGCAAGCTCCTCGGGCGCATGCAGCTTCGCTACGGCCCCAACCGCGCCGGCCCGTTCGGCCTGCTTCAGCCGATCGCCGATCTCGTCAAGCTGATCCGCAAGGAGAGCTTCTTCCCGGTCGGCGCCGACACCGCGCTGAACGCGATCTGCCCGATCGTCGCCGGCTTCACCGCCATCGCCGCCTTCGCCGTCATCCCCTGGGGTGGCGTCTGGGAGGTGGGCGGCTACCAGATCACCGGCTGGATCATGGACGTGTCGATCGCGCTCGTCCTGATCTTCGCGCTCGGCTCGATCGGCATCTACGGCTTCCTCGTCGGCGGCTGGTCGGCCGACTCGAAGTTCTCCTTGCTCGGCTCGATGCGCACCGCAGCGCAGCTCGTGTCGTACGAGGTGGCGCTCGCGCTCTCGGTGATAGGCGTCGTGATCATGGGCGGCTCCCTGTCGCTCGTCGACATCGCCGTCGAGCAACAGGACACGGTGTGGTTCATCGGGCCGCAGTTCATCGGCTTCCTCTGCTTTCTCTTCGCGGCGATCGCCGAGGTGAACCGGCCGCCGTTCGACCTCCCAGAGGCCGACACCGAGATCGTCGGCGTGCTGACCGAGTACGGGGGCATGCGCTGGGGGCTGTTCCAGACCGCCGAGTACATCAACACGATCACGATCTCCGCGCTCGGCGTGACCCTCTTCTTCGGCGGCTGGGGCGGGCCAGGGCTCCCGGGGCCGGTGTGGTTCATGATCAAGCTCGCGATCTTCATCTTCGTGATGATGTGGCTTCGCGCCGCCCTCCCCCGGCTTCGCTACGACCAGCTGATGTGGTTCGGCTGGAAGGTGCTCCTCCCCGTCGCCACGCTGAACGCCCTCGTAACCGCCATCGTCGTCGTCGCCGTGAAGTGACGTGAGCCCGCAGCCCTTCTCCTCGCTCGGCGGCTTCGCCGTCACCTTCCGGCAGATCTTCAAGAAGCCGATCACCCAGCAGTACCCCGAGTACAAGCGGCCGGTGTACCCCCGCTTCCGCGGGCGCCACCGCCTGCACCGCCACGAGAACGGGCTCGAGAAGTGCGTCGGCTGCTCGCTCTGCGCAGCGGCGTGCCCGGCGGACTGCATCCGGGTCGTGCCGGCGGAGAACGACCCTGCAAACCGCGTCTCGCCCGGCGAGCGCTACGCCCGCATCTACGAGATCAACCTCAGCCGCTGCATCTTCTGCGGCTACTGCGAGCTCGCGTGCCCGTTCGACGCGATCACACTCGGCAACGAGTTCGAGCTCTCCGAGTACTCGCGCGACGATCTGATCTACACGAAGGACATGCTGCTGGCTCCGCCGGTGAAGACGATGCCCGTCGCCGACCGCGAGCTGTACGACACGCCCGATCCCGTCTGGAAGGTGGAGAGCTGACGATGAACGTGCTCCTCGCCTCCACGGCCGGCGACGTCATCGTCTGGGTCGTCTGGGTCGGGGCCGCGGCGGCCCTCCTGGCCTCGGGCGCGGCGGTCGTCCTCTTCTCGAACCCGTTCTACTCCGCGCTCGCCCTGATCGGGAACCTCGCCTCGCTGGCGGTGCTGTACCTCCTCCTCAACGCGGACTTCGTCGCGGCTGCCCAGGTGCTCGTCTACGCGGGCGCCGTCGTCGTCATGTTCCTGTTCGTGATCGCGTATCTCGGCGGACGGGCCGACACGCCGTTCGCCGGCGAGCCGCGGATCCAGCGCTTCGGCGCGGTGGTCGCGTGCCTCGTGATCGCCGGCGAGGTAATCGCCGCGATCGCCTCGGTCGCCGGCGGCGAGCTCTCGGGCCAGGCGGAGATCACGAGCGCGTTCGGCTCGCCGGCGGCGATCGGGAACCTCTTCCTCTCCGACTACCTGCTCGCGTTCGAGGTCACGTCGGTCATCCTCCTCGTCGCGGCCGTCGGAGGCGTGATCCTCGGCAGCGAGCTGCGTCGGCCCGAGCGGATCGAGCAGACCTACCCGCCCGCGGTCGAGCCCGCCCTGGAGCCCGAGCCCGAGCCCGAGCCCGAGAGGGTCACGGTCTAGTGCTCGGCCCCGGCATCGCCGCCTATCTCGTCCTCTCGATCGCGCTCTTCTCGATCGGTGCCTTCGGCGTGCTGATCCGCCGCAGCCCGCTGATCATCCTGCTCGCGCTCGAGCTCATGCTCAACGCCGGGAACCTGTCGCTGATCGCGTTCTCGCGCTACCTCGGAGACGGCGGCGGCCAGATCTTCGCGCTCGCCGTCATGGTCGTCGCTGCGTCGGAGGCGGTCATCGGCCTCGGCCTGATCGTCGCGATGTCGCGCCGGCGGATCGAGCTCGACGTCGACAAGCTGACCCTGCTTCGGGGATGACGTGACAATGACCCCCCACCACCCCGCCCCCTGACCCCCGTGACCGAGGCGGGCTGGATCGCGCTCTTCTCCCCGGCCGTGGCGGTCGTCGTGCTGGCGCTGCTCGGCAACAGGATCTCGCGGCGCGGCGCCGGGATCGTCGCGTCGGCCTCGGTGCTCGTGTCGTTCGCGTGCTCCGTCGCCGTCTTCGTCGGGCTGCTCGACCGCGAGCCGGAGGCACGCGAGGTGTCCTCGACCCTGTGGACCTGGCTGTCGGCCGGAAACCTGAGGATCGGCCTGGAGATCTGGCTCGACCCCCTCTCCGTCTTCATGATGCTCGTCGTCTCCGGCGTCGGCTTCCTGATCCTCGCCTACGCGATCGGCTACATGAAGGGCGACGACGAGGAGCGGCGCTACCACGCGTACAAGGCGCTGTTCGTCTTCTCGATGCTCCTGCTCGTCATGGCGGGCAACCTGCTGCTCCTGCTCGCGGGCTGGGGGATGGTCGGGCTCGCGTCGTACCTGCTGATCAACTTCTGGCACCGGCGGGCGAGCGCGGTCGCGGCCGGGAAGAAGGCGTTCATCGTCAACGCGTTCGGCGACGCGACGTTCGTGCTGGCCCTGTTTCTGATCGTCCAGCAGGTGGGTACGCTCGACTTCGCCACCGTCTTCTCGCAGGCGCCGCGCGAGATCGGCCAGGGCAGCACCGTTGCCGTGCTGATCGCGCTCGGCCTGCTGGGCGGCGCGGCCGCGAAGTCCGCTCAGGTGCCCTTGCACACGTGGCTGCCCGATGCCATGGAGGGCCCGACTCCGGTCTCGGCCCTGATCCACGCCGCGACGATGGTGACGGCGGGCGTCTACCTGATCGCCCGCACGAACGTGTTCTTCGAGCTGGCGCCGATCGTCCAGCACACGGCCGCCGTGCTCGGCGGGGTGACGATCGTCCTGGCCGGCCTGATCGCGCTCGTCCAGACCGACATCAAGCGCGTGATCGCCTACTCGACGATGAGCCAGATCGGCTACATGTTCGTCGCCGTCGGCCTCGCCGCGTACGGCCCCGGCATGTTCCATCTGATGACGCACGCCTTCTTCAAGGCGCTGCTCTTCCTCGGCGCCGGCATCGTCATTCACGCGCTCACCGACGAGCAGGACATCCGCAAGATGGGCGGGATCGGGCGGGAGCTCCCGTGGACGTATCGCTACTTCTTCGTCGGCGCGCTCGCGCTCGCTGCGATCCCGCCGTTCTCGGGGTTCTTCTCGAAGGACTCGATTCTCGCGAGCGTGATCGACGCGGGCTCGCTCGGCTGGGCGATGTGGGCCCTCGGCGCGCTCGGCGCCTTCCTGACCGGCCTCTACACGTTCCGACTCCTGTTCATCGTGTTCTTCGGCGAGCCGTCGGACCACGTGCGGGCGCATCTCCACAAGGAACGCTTCGAGGGGCCGCTCACGATGATGTGGCCGGTCGCGATCCTCGCCGTCCTGGCGACGTTCGCCGGATGGCTCCAGATTCCCGGCGGCTGGGAGCTCGTCACCGACTGGCTCGAGCCGGTCGCGCCGTCGATTCCGGAGGCGACCGGCGGCCTCCTCGTCCTCTCCACCGTCGCGGCGCTCGCCCTCGCCGCCGCCGGCATCGCGCTCGCCCACCGCATCTACCGCGGCGGGGTCGACCTCCCGGTCGCCCTGCGCCGCCGTGCGCCCCACCTCGAGAGGACGCTCGAGCGGAAGCTCTACTTCGACGAGGCCTACGACGTCGCGTTCTACGAGCCCGCGAGCCGGTTCGCCGTCGCCCTCGACCGCGGCGTCGAGCGACCGCTCGTCGGCGGCTCGATCGCCGGGATCGCCCTCGCCGTCCGCAGTCTCGCCGGCGGGCTCTCCCGCCTCGCGAGCGGGCTCGTCCGCGAGTACGCGCTCCTGCTCGCGGCCGGTCTCGCCGTTCTCGCCCTCGTCTTCATCTCCGTCCACTAACGGCCGTGCTGACCACCACGCTGATCGCCTTCCCGTTCGCCGCCGCCCTCGCGCTCTGGCTCCTTCCCTGGCGCGGCCGAGCCGCAGGCATCTTCGCGCTGGCGGCGGCTCTGGCCGAGCTCGGTCTCTGGATCGGCGTCCTGGCCGGGTTCGACTTCGGCTTCGCGGGCCTCCAGGACGCCCAGTCGGTCACCTGGTTCGCCGAGTTCGACGTCTCGTACTCGGTCGGGCTCTACGACTGGTCGTTGTGGCTCGTCGGCCTGACGGTGGTCGTGACCGTCGCCTCGGTGGGCTACGCGCTCTGGGCAGGCCGCACTCGCCCGCGGAGCTACTTCGGGCTCGTCCTCTTCCTGGAGGCGGCGACGGTCGGGGTGTTCACCGCGCAGGATCTGCTCCTCTTCTACGTCTTCTTCGAGGCGATGATGATCCCGCTCTACGTCCTTGTCGGCGTCTGGGGCGGCCCTGACCGTGTCGCGGCGACGCTCAAGTTCGTCATCTACACGCTGACGGGGTCGCTGCTGATGCTCGTCGCGGTGATCGCGTTCGGCCTCGACCAGGGCACGTTCGACCTGAACGCGATGGGGACGAGCTCGAGCACGTGGATCTTTCTCGGCTTCACGTTCGCGTTCGCGATCAAGGCGCCGATCTTCCCGTTCCACGGCTGGCTTCCCGACGCCTACCGCCAGGCCTCCCCCGAGATCTCCGCGCTCCTGTCCGGGGTGATCTCGAAGACGGCCGCGTACGGCTTTCTGCGCATCGTCATCCCGCACTTCCCCGGGCCGGTCGCCGACTGGCGGAACGTCGTCCTGACGCTGGCGGCGATCGGCCTCGTCTACGGCTCGCTGCTTGCGTTTCGCGCACCCGACGTGCGCGGCGTGATCGCCTACTCGAGCCTCGCGCAGATGTCGCTGATCGTGATCGGGCTCTTCGCCGTCAACGACTCCGGACTGAACGGCGGCCTGCTCCAGATGGTCAACCACGGTCTGATCTCGGCCGCACTGTTCCTGCTCGCGGGCGCGGTCGAGCAGCGGGCGGGCACCGGACGCCTCGACCGCCTCGGCGGCATGGCCCGCGGTCGGCCGCTGCTGGCGACGTTCCTGATCACCACCGGGGTGATCGCGCTCGCGGTGCCGGGCTCGACCGCCTTCGCGGGCGAGTTCCTGGTGCTGAACGGGATCTTCACGCGCGGCTGGGGCTGGGCCGTCGTCGGCGCGATCGCGATCGTGCTTGCCGCGATGTACATGCTCCGCGTGATCTCGGCCGTGCTGCATCGCGACCCCGGCCCGGCGGTCGACGAAGAGGCACGGGACCTGCGCGCCGCCGAGGTCGGCGTCGTGCTGCCGCTGGTGGCCGTCCTCCTCGTCCTCTCGTTCTGGCCCGCGGGGATCACCGACCACTCGTTCGGCGGCTCTCCGGCCGACGCCGTCGCCTCGCAGTTCGGGGAGTAGCCCGATCCCGTTCGCACTCGACACGCCGACGATCGACTGGGAGGGCCTCGCCCCCTATCTCGCCCTGTTCGCCGGGGCCGCGGTCGCGCTGCTCGTGCCTCTGTTTACGCCGGAGGGCGCGAAGCGGCCGGTCGCGGCGCTGTCGGCAGCGCTCGCGATGGCGGCTGCGCTGGGCATCTCGATCGCGCTCTTCGTGGACGACGCGGTGCCGAGCGGGCTCGTCGCCGACGCGATCATTCGAGACCGGCTCTCGGAGTTCGCTCTCATCCTCGTCTCGGCCTCGGGGATCCTCGCCGTCGGCGTCTCCTACCGCGAGCGACTCGACGCGAGCCGCGCCGGGGAGTACTACGCGCTGCTGTCCACAGCGGTCGCCGGCATGGGGTTCATGGCCGCATCGATCAACCTGATCTCGCTCTTCCTCGGGCTCGAGCTCTTCTCGATCTCGCTCTACATCCTCTGTGCGATCACGGCCGAGCGCCGCGAGTCGCTCGAGGCCGGCCTCAAGTACCTCGTCGTCGGCAGCTTCGGCTCCGCGATCCTCCTGATGGGAAGCGCGTTCGTCTACGGCGGCTCCGGCTCTCTCTCCTTCCCCGGAATCGCGGCCGGAGCACCCGAGGGAGTGCGCGTCTTCTACGTCGCGGGGCTCGCGATGATCCTCGTCGGCCTCGGCTTCAAGGTGTCGGCCGCGCCGTTCCACCTGTGGACGCCCGACGTCTACCAGGGAGCGCCCACCCCGGTCACCGCCTTCATGTCAGCCGCCACCAAGGTCGCGGCGCTGGTCGCCACGCTGCGACTGCTGACCGTCGCCTTCCCGAGCGAGGTCGAGCTCTGGACGATCGCGCTCGCCGTGCTCGTCTGCATCTCGCTCGCATGGGGGAACATCGCGGCCATCGTCCAGACGGACCTCAAGCGCGTGCTCGCCTACTCGAGCGTCTCCAACGCGGGCTTCCTACTGATGCCGATCGCCGCGGGCAATCAGCTCGGCGGCCAGGCGCTGCTCTACTACCTGATCCCCTACGCCGCGGTCTCGATCGGCGCGTTCGCGGTCGTCGCCGCGCGCGAGCGGGAGCTCGGCAGGCCGGTGACGTTCGCGAACCTGGCCGGCTTCGGCTGGGAACGGCCGTTCCACGGCGCCGCGCTCGCGCTCTTCGCGTTCGGCTTCATCGGCCTGCCGCCGCTGGGGATCTTCCTCGGAAAGTTCTACGTGTTCGCGGCCGTCATCGACGTGGGCTGGAGCTGGCTCGCGATTGTCGGCGCGGTCTTCACCGCGGTCTCGATCTACTACTACGGCGGGATCGTCCGCGCGCTCTACATGGCCGCCGGGCGGGCCGCGATCGCGCCTGCCGGGGGCTCGCCTCCGCGCGACTCACTGCTGACGCTGACGATCGTCGCCTGCCTCGCGGTTGCAATCGGAAGCTTCTTCGCAGCGAACCAGCTGCTCGACATCGTCGGCGACGCGGTCAACTCCCTGCCCTTCCCGAAGTAGATGGCCCGTGATCCCGTCGTGGTTCTCGGCGGCGGCTCGACCGGAGAGGCCTTCGTCGCCGCGCTGCGCCGCCTGGACGAGAAGGTTCCGATCGCTCTCGTCGAGCGCGAGCTGGTCGGCGGCGAATGCACGTACTTCGCCTGCATGCCCTCGAAGACGCTCCTGCGCGCGCCGGAGCTCGTCGCCGCAGCGGGGATCGCGCCGGGCGCCGCGGAGGCCGTCGGCGCCGACCTGGACGCGGAGCGGATCTTCTGGTGGCGCGATCAGGTCGTCGACGGCTATGACGACAGCGGCCACGAGCAGTGGCTTGCCGAGCGGGACGTCGCGCTCGTGCGCGGCGAGGCGCGCGTGCTCGCCCCGGGCCGGTTGCAGCTCGGCGACCGAGAGCTTCGGTACGCGAAACTCGTGATCGCGACCGGTTCGAGCCCGGCGGTTCCACCGATCCCGGGCCTCGAGGGCAGCGGCTACTGGACGAGTCGCGAGGCGACAAGCGTGAAGGCGGTGCCCGGGAGCCTGCTCGTCCTGGGCGGCGGCGCGGTCGGCTGCGAGCTCGCCCAGCTCTACCGGCGGCTCGGCGCCGACGTACGGCTCGTCCAGCGCGAGACGCATCTGCTCATGCGCCAGGACCGCGAGGCCGGCGAGCTGCTTCAGCGCGCCTTCGAGGACGAGGGGATCGACGTGCACCTGCGAACCGAGGCTGTGCGCGTGGCGAGGAAGCGCATGTTCTCCGTCGAGCTCTCGAGCGGCAAGACGGTCAGGGCCGAGCGCCTGTTGGTCGCCACCGGGCGCCAGCCCAACGTCCGGGGTCTCGGCTTCGAAAGGCTGGGCGTGCGGATCTTCAAGAAGGGCATCCGGGTCGACGACCGGCTCCGCGCTGCGCGCAACGTGTGGGCGATCGGCGATGCCGCCGGGGTCGCGCTGTTCACGCACGTCGGCAAGTACCAGGCCCGCGTGGCGGCGGTCAACGTGGCGGGCGGCGACGCGCGCGCCGACTACCGCGCCATCCCGGCGGCGACGTTCACCGACCCGCAGGTCGCAAGCGTCGGGAAGACGGGCGGCCGGGGGCTCGTCACGTCGACGTGGAAGTCGGTGGCACGGCTGTCGACCTACGAGCGGCCGAAGCGTCCCGGCTTCCTCCGCGTCTGCGCCGACCGCGAGCGAAGGGTGCTCGTGGGAGCGGTCGCCGTCGGCCCGGAGGCGGGGGAATGGCTCGGCCAGCTCACGCTCGCGATCCGGGCCGAGGTTCCGGTCGACGTGATCCGAGACACGATCCAGCCCTACCCCACGTTCTCCGAGGCGGTCTTCTTCGCGGTGCGCGACCTGCCGCTCTGACTTAATCGGGGTCGATCACGATCGCCACGGCGAGCAGCGCGGCGCGCGAGCCGACCTGCGCAGCAGGCGAGACCTGAGTGCCGAGCGGGAGGGTGGCGAGGGCGAGCGCCGCAGCGCCGACACGGATCGCGGGGCCTACCGAGCATCAGCCCCTCTCGGGATCTAACGCGCCGAGCCTCGGCGGCGTCGTTCGGGCCGAACGCGATAGCGTTCGCGTCATGGACGAGGTGGTCGAGCGGCTCTCGCGACTCGCACTCTTCTCCGACCTGTCGAATCCCGAGCTCGTGGGCGTCGCGCACGCGTTCGAGGAGGAGCTCTTCCCGGAGAGCGCCCGCATCCTGCACCAGGGGCTGTCCGGGTCGAGCCTCTACCTCATCCTCGACGGCGAAGCCGCCATCGAGATCGACGGGGTCGAGCGAGCGCGGCTGGGACGTGGTGAGTTCTTCGGCGAGGTCTCGGTCCTGCTCGGCGAGCCGCCGACGGCGGACGTCGTCGCCCGGACGCCTCTCCGCTGCCTCGTCGTCCCCCAGCCGGAGGTGCGGAGCTTCCTGACGGCCCACCCGCACGTCACCTACCGCATGCTCCAGGCCGAGGCCAGGCGGCTCTCGACCACGCTCCAGTGGCGGGGCTAGAGGCTCGTCCCTTCCCGCCGGGGGACTACCCGGTCGTCGTCGTCGGCTCCGGTCCGGGCGGGCTACAGATGAGCTACAGCCTCTCGCGACTCGGCGTCGAGCATGCGGCGATCTCCGCCGACGAGAAGCCGGGCGGGATGTTCCAGCGCTGGCCGATTTTCCAGCGTCTGCTCTCGTGGACGAAGCCCGACGCGCCGTTTCCGAGCGAGACCGAGCAGTTCGAGTGGTACGACCACAACTCGCTGCTCGGCGACGTTCCGGAGCACCGCGGCCTCGTGGCGCACGAGATGGATCGCACCTGGATGGTGCCGTCGCGGCCGGAGATGGAGCGCGGCCACGCGTCGTTCGCCGCCAGGGGCGGAGTCCGCTTCCGCTACGGCTGTCGCTGGGAGACAACGCGACAGGTCGAGGACGGGTTCGTGCTCGGGACGACCGACGGTGAATACCGGTGCCGCGCGGTCGTCTTCGCCACGGGGGTGACGACACCCTGGCGCTCGCCGATCGCCGGGATCGAGCAGGTGCCGCACTACATCGACTGCCGCCGGGCCGAGAACTACCGCGGACTGCGCGTGTTCATCGTCGGCAAGCGAAACTCGGGCTTCGAGCTCGCCGACGGTCTCGTCCCCTGGGCCAAGCAGGTCGTGCTCTGCTCGCCGCGCCCCGTCCAGAGCGCCGTCATCGCCCTCGCCTCGATCCGCGTCCGCTACTTCCAGCCCTACGAGGACGCGAGCTGGGGCGGCGGTACGCTCGCCCTGGACGCGGCGATCGACCGGATCGAGCGCACGTCCGACGGCTGGAGAGTCCACGCGCAGGGCACGACCCGACCGGGCGAGTTCGTGTTCGAGGCCGACGAGGTGATCGCAGCGACCGGGTTTGCCACTCCGCTCCAGGACCTCTCCGGCCTCGGAGTCGAGACGGTTGCGCAGGGACGCATTCCGGCGCTGACCGCATTCTGGGAGAGCGCAACGGTCCCGGGGATCTACTTTGCGGGCAACGCAACCCAGGGCGCGGCCGGACTTCGCAAGCATGGCATCGGCGGTGCCTCGGGAACGGTCAGCGGGTTGCGCTACAACGCTCGGATCCTCGCGCGACATCTCGCCGAGACCCGCTTCGGAGTCTCGGTTCCGCGCCCCACGATCGCCCGCGACGACGTCGTTCGCTTCCTGCTCGACGAGCTGGCGCACGGGCCTGCCCTCTGGAATCAGAAGGCGTACCTCGCCCGGGTGGTCACGTTCGACCCCGCCGAGGGCTTCCGCGACGACGGTGTCCTGCCGCTGCAGCACGTCGTCGACTCGGCCGGGCCGGACGCGCTCGTCGCCACCGTCGAGATGAACGCCGACGGCGACATCTATCCGGTCGTGTACGTGCGCCGAGGCGGCCGCGTCGAGCGTGAGCTGATCCTCGAGCCACACCCGCTGCACGCGTTCGACGGCCCCGATTACCGCCGTGCGCTCGAAGGGGAGCTCGAGCGGTTCCGGTGACGCGGTTCTGGCTCTGGGCAGCGTGCCTGGCCGTTCCCGTAGCCGGCTTCGCGCTCCTGCTCTCGGCGCCGAAGCTCGACCTCCACTGGCAGCACAACCCGTCGCACTTCTGGCTCGTCGTCGGCGTCGGCGTGCTCAATCTCCTCGTCGGGCTCGTGCTGAGCGAGGCGGCGAGGCGGCGAGGCGACGCGCGGGTGTTCCTGATCGCCCTCGCGCTGTTGACGAGCGCCGGGTTTCTCACCCTCCACGCGCTCGCGACCCCCGACGTGCTCGTCAACGGCTCGAGTGCCGCCTTCATCGTCGCGTCGCCCGTCGGGCTCTTCCTCGCCGCCGGGTTTCTGGCCGCCTCGTCGCTCGAGCTCTCGCGCGAGCAGTCACTCGCGATCGTCTCGCGCAGCGGGCTGATCATCGGTGCGGTGCTGGCGCTAATGGTCGCGTGGGCCGTCGTGGTGCTCGCCGAGGCGCCGCCGCTCGACCGGCCGCTCAAGGACGACGACGCCGTACTGATCGGGCTCGGGGCCGCCGGCTTCGTCCTCTACGCGATCGCGGTGATCCGCTACGCGGCGCTGTATCGGCGCCGGCGCGCCTTCCTCCTGCTCGCCGTGCTGACGGCGCTCGTGCTGCTCGCCGAGGCGATGCTCGCCGTCGCCTTCTCACGCAGCTGGCACGCAACCTGGTGGGAGTGGCACCTGCTGATGCTGGCGGCGTTCGTGCTCGTCGCTCTCGCCGTACGCGCCGAGTGGCGCGCGAGCGGGCCCGCCGACGCGCTGGCCGACATCTACCTCGAGGAGACGCGGGCGTCCGTCCGCGACATCAGCGTCCTCTTCGCCGACCTCGAGGGCTTCACCGCGTTCACCGAGCGCTCGAGCCCGGAGGAGTGCTTCCTCATGCTCAACACGTACTTCGCGGAGACGCTTCCCGTCGTCGCCGACGGCTGCGGCGGCACCGTCGACAAGCTGATCGGCGACGCGATCA
Organism: uncultured Actinomycetes bacterium; assembly: GCA_963712465.1. GTDB lineage: Bacteria > Actinomycetota > Thermoleophilia > Gaiellales > Gaiellaceae > CAVQHY01. The sequence continues at coordinate 20,183 of CAVQHY010000003.1, read as the reverse complement.
TGGTCACGTTCAACGCCCGCGGCGACCAGCCCGACCACGCGCTCCTCGCGGCGCGGTGCGCCCTAGCGTTGCAGGAGGCAGCAGCCGAGGTGGCCCGACCAGGGTGGCCGCGGTTTCGCGCCGGGGTCAACACGGGCCGGGCGATGGTCGGCCTCGTGGGCGCGAAGGGGCACCGCTCCTACACGGTCGTTGGCGACACGGTCAACCTCGCGGCGCGCCTCGAGGGAACGGCCGAGGCCGGCGGAGTCGTGATCGGCGAGGCCACCCGTGAGGCGCTCGGCGACGCCGCGCGCGTGACCGATCTCGGGGGGGTCCAGGTGAAAGGCAAAGAACAGCCGGTGCGGGCGTTCGCGCTGCTCGAGCTCGACCGGTAGCTACGCCTTCTGCCGCTGCAGCACGAAGGTGTTGCCGCCGATGAGCGCCTTGCCGACGTACTGCACGAGCGTCATCTTCCCGCCCCGAGCGCCGCTTCCCGCCTGGCACATGAGCAGGACGCGATGCCCTCGCTTGCTCGCGGACAGGCCCGTGATCGTCGCGCCCTCCTTGCCGTCCCCGAGCGAGACGAAGCCGCGAAGCTCGTCCGCCGTCGGCGCGCGTCGCAGGAACTGCTCGAGGGCGTCGCGCTGTGCCTTCGTCAGCTTGCCGCGCCTCCCGCCCACGAACTCGGCGCGCTCGAGCGCCTTCGGCGGCAGGAGGAGCCCGATCTGCCACCCCGGCGGCCAGCCGCGGAACCGCAGCTCGTCGCGGCCGCGCAGATACAGGCGGAAGTCGGTCCACCGCGGGTCCGGGAGAACTCCCACCGGATGGACGTTCTTGAGCCCGACCCGACGCTCGTTCCGGACGAGGTTGGGCACGTTCAGCACCTTGCTCGCGGCCGGGATCGGATCGCTCGCGCAGTCGACGACCACGAGCAGGCACGTGTGGGACGCGGTGTCGTATGGAGGGACCCAGTCAAATTCGACCACCTCGGGCCGCTTGGGCGAGAGCCTTGCGATCGTGTGCGCCGTACCGATCGGCTTCCAGACCGTCGTGTCTCCGTCGCCGGGAAACGCGCTCCAGAAGTTCGATGGGAGATTCGGCAGCCCGGGCCCCGCGTCGGCGTAGAGCACCTTCACGGTCACGCCGACTGCGTCGGCGATTCCGCGATTGTGCACCTGGACGTAGAGACGGTTCGTGTAGCCGCGACGGGGGTTGTCGTGGACGAGCCGCGTCTCGAACGCCAGGTAGTCGACGTCGGCGACCGGCAGCTGGTACGCGTGGGACGCACCGTCCGGTGCGTCGACCTTGACGTCCGCGCACATCCACCACCAGAGCTCGTCGCCGAGGGCCACGTGCTGGAGCGGGTCCTCGAGCGTCGCCTCGACGGGAGCCGGCGCCGGGACGATCCGGCCCGTGGACATCGGATGGTCGCGTAGGTAGAGCTCTACGTCCGGGGCGGTGGCGATGTCGAGCCTCCGCTCCCACAGACCGCGCCCGTGGGTCGCAGCCCGCAGGAGCCGCGTCGGCGCGTGGAGCCGCAGGTCGTAGACCGCGGTGTTGGGAAGCCCGCCGGAGAACCCGTCCCACTGCGAGCCCCCGCCGGTGGTGCGGAACACGCCGATGTCAGTTCCTGCGTAGATGTGGTCGGGGAAGTTCGGATCGACCGCCAGCGAGTTGACCGGCGCATCCGGAAGCCGCCAGGGGAAGGATCCGCTGACATCGGTCCAGGTCGCTGCCGTCCCGGCGGCGTTGATCTCACCGCGCCAGACGTGCCCCGTACCGAACCCTCCCAGTCCGACGAAGATCTTGCTCGGATCTCCCGGCTTCTCGACGATGTCCCAGATCCACACGTCCGGCAGCGGCGCGACGTCGATCGCCGTCGCCGTCCACGAGCCTCCCGACCGCACGAGCCGGTAGACGCGGCCGTTCGACGTACCCGCGTAGATCAGATCCGAGCGCGGATAGCACAGCGCGGAGACGCGGCCTGACGTCCCCGGAAGCGAGACGGAGGTCGTGAACCCACCGACACCCTGCGCCGAGCTCAGGAACACCATCGAGGTGCCGAACGCGATGTTCTGCGAGTTCGTCGCGTCGTACGTGAACGGTGGGTAGAAGAGCGAGCTTCCGCCCAGGCCCGTGGCGATGCTCGTGTACGAGCCGAACTTCCCGCCCTGCGTCGAGCGCTCGGGCGTGGCGCTGAAGTACGTGTGGATGACGTTGCGCGGGTTCTCCGCGTCGACTCCGGCGGCACCGCCGTCGCCGTCGGCCGAGTGGTAGAAGACCGGGTGGTTGCGGAAGATCTCCGTGCCGTTGTCCTGGGTGCCGCCGATCACGTAAGCGTCCGACGTGGGGTGCTGGTCGATGAACTCGAACTGGGTGATCGCGAGCCCCTCGTTGATGCGGTCGTCCCAGGTCGTGCCCCCGTCGGTCGACTTGTAGATGCCGCCGTCGTTGCCCGCATAAACGGTGAGGTGATTGCTCGGGTGGCAGGCGAACGCGTGGTTGTCGGGATGGATGTTGTCCCCGACTTTGGTGACGGTCCAGGTCGTTCCGGTGCGGGTGGCCTTGTAGAGGCTCGTGCCCGAGAGGTAGACGACGCTCGGCTGGGAGATGTCGACCGCGACGTTCGACGTGTAGGCGCCGTAGACGCTGACGACCGGGTCTGCCTCGGTCACCTTGGCCCAGGTCGCACCGCTGTCCGCCGATCGGAAGAAGCCCTTCAGCCCGTCCGAGCCGGACGCAACCAGCGCGTAGACGTTCGAGGTCGCGGTCGGAGCGACGGCGAGCGAGATCCTCGTGAGGTCGGTCGTCGGGAAGCCACCGGCCAGCTTCGTCCAGGTCGGAGTAACAGTGGCCGCGTTCGTCGTCTTGTAGACACCGTCGGCCCAGAACGCGGCGTAGATGACGTTTCGATTCGTCGGGTCGACGACGACGTCGCAGCACGAGAGCACCGTCGAGCCGATCGCGGGGAGGCCGCTCGTGATCTGCTGCCAGCTCGTGCCTCCGTTTCTCGTCCGGAACAGCCCGAGGTTCGAGGCCGCGTAGGCGATGTTCGCGTTCGTGGGATCGACGGCGATGCGGTAGAAGCAGGCGCCCAGAAACGTTATGTAGCCGCCGAGCGTCCACGTGTTCCCGCCGTCCGCGGTCTTCAGAATGCCGACGCCGTTGAAGGACGCGTTGATCGAGGACTCGGCGAACTTCGTCCGGTAGAAGAAGATGTCGCCCTCTCCCGTGCCCGCGTAGAGCACAGCGGGATTGGACGGCGCGATCGCGAGAGCGCCGATCGCGAGCGACAGCTCGTGGTCGGACTTGGGCGTCCAGGTGACGCCGCCGTCGCTCGTCTTCCAGACGCCGCCTCGTGACGACGCCACGTAGATCGTGTTCGCGTCGGAAGGATGCTGGGCGATGTCGGTCACTCGACCGGTCACCAGCACGCGGGCGCTGCTCCACGTCTGCCCACGCATGATCGCCGTCGGGCCGAGCTCGACCCAGTTCGACTCGCCCGGCCGCACCGGCGCCAGCGGCGTCTCGTCCGGGCTCAGCTTGCGGCCAGCCTCGAGGCCGCGGCGTCGCTTCCCCGCGAGCCCCTCGAGCCCGCGCGACTTCTCGCTCTGGTGCGTGAGCTCGCGCCAGCGGTGCTGCGGGTCGTCGACCCACGGCTCGATTTCGCGTTTGGTGCTCTTTGCCGCCCGCCGGGCCCGTGCCACGTCCATCACCTCCGGAAGCGGAGCGGCCAGCCGGGCCGCACGACCGATCGCCCCTGGATCGACCGACCTGGCAACAGACGCTATCAGTCTGCCCTCGGCCTCGACGTGCGGCGCAACTGCTGCGCTACGCTCGCCGCCCACCGCAACAAGGAGGCTCGATAGTGAACGCGTCGCTCACGTGGCTCGGCCACGCGTCGTTTCGGCTCGACAGCGCCGGCGGCAAGCGCATCTACGTCGACCCGTGGCTCTCCGGCCCGACGTGTCCCGAGAGCGAGCGAGCACCCGAGCGCATCGACCTGATCGCGCTCACCCACGGTCACTCCGACCATGTCGGCGAGACGGTCGCGCTGGCCCAGCAGTTCGGCTGCCCGGTGGTGGCGCTCCTCGAGCTGCGCGCCTGGCTCGGGAACCAGGGCGTCCCGACCGAGGGCCTGGTGCACGCGCCGAACAAGGGCGGGACGGTCTCGATCGACGGCATCCGCATCACGCTGACTGACGCGAACCACTCCTCGAGCGGTCCGAACCTCGAATACCTGGGCGAGCCGGCCGGGCTCGTGATCGAGCTGGAAAACAGCTTCACCCTCTACTTCGCCGGTGACACGAATGTCTTCGGCGACATGGAGCTGATCGGGCGGATCTACGGGCCGGACGTGGCCGTCCTGCCGATCGGCGACCACTTCACGATGGGCCCGCGGGAGGCCGCCGTCGCGCTCGAGCTCCTCGACGTTCCCCGTTGCATCCCGTGCCACTACGGCACTTTCCCGCTCCTCACGGGCACGCCCGACCAGCTGCGCGAGCTCGCGCCGCCCGGGGTCGAGGTGATCTCGCCCGGGCCGGGGGAGAGCATCATTCTCGCCTAGTTGATGCGCCCGTCGACCTACTCGATCGTCGCCTGCGATCCGGACGCGCGCGCCTGGGGGTGTGCGGTCCAGTCGAAGTTTCTCGCCGTCGGCTCGCTCGTCACCTGGGCGGAGCCCGAGGTCGGCGCAGTCGTCACCCAGGCCTGGGCGAAGGTGAGCTACGGGCCGGACGGGCTCGCCCTCCTGCGCGACGGCTATGCCGCGGACGAGGTCGTCCAGCGGCTCGTCGGCGCCGACGGCGGGCGGGAGGACCGGCAGCTCGGCGTCGTCGACCGAATCGGGCGCGCGGCCACCTACACGGGCACCCGGTGTCTCGACTGGGCGGGTGGGCTCACCGGTCCAGGATTCGCGGCCCAGGGAAACATCCTCGTCTCGGCGGCGACGGTGGAGGCGCTGGCAGAGACGTTCGAGGCGACCGCGGGCCGGCCGCTCGCGGAGCGGCTGCTGGCCTGCCTCGCCGCAGCGCAGGCGGCGGGAGGGGACCGCCGTGGGCAGCAGTCCTCCGCGCTCTACGTCGTCCAGCGCGGAGCGGGCTACGACTCCTCGGACGTCGCCGTCGACCTCAGGGTCGACGACCACCCTCGGCCGATCGACGAGCTCGAGCGCCTGTACGGCCTGCACCGCCTCTATTTCGGGACGACGCCCGAGGACGAATGGATCGCCGTGGACGGCGAGCTCGAGGCCGAGCTGCGAGACCTGCTCGGCCGCCGCGGCCATGCGAGCGGAGATCTCGCCGCCGACCTCGAGACCTGGGCCGGGATCGAGAACCTCGAGGAGCGCGTGCGCGGAATCGAGCGCGTCGACCCGGTCGTCCTCGCCGCGCTGCGCCGGAGCTGAGCCTACGCGCGGGCGTCGTACGCGACGCGCTCGAACGGCCACTCGTGGGCAAGCCACTCCGACACCGTCCGCCACAGCTCGACGTCGAGGTCGGCCCGGGTAGCGCGCACCCAGGAGCGGACGTCCGCGTCGTGCTCTGCGGCGTCGGACGGATAGATGTAGACGCATCCGATCACGTCCCCATCCGCCGGATCGAGAACCGTGTACGTGAAGCCTCGCCGCTGGGCGAAGTCGGCCGCGTGTCCTTCGAGGTCGCCCAGGTTCGTGCCGGGCGTCATCGGGTACGGCCACCCGTCCCCGAAAGGGAACCCCGGCGTCGACCGGATGTGGTCGATGCTCGACGACCAGGCAGCGTAGTCCCGCTCGTTGTGGCCCGGCTCGAGCGGCTCGAGCACGAACGCGTCCGTGACGAGACCGGCAGGCACGCGGAAGCCCTCGGGCACGAACGGCTTCGTCATCGATCGCCCGGGAGCCGGGTCCCGTCGGCGATCGTGCGGAGCGCCGGTACCGGGTCGTGGTCGGGACGCGCCACGATCAGCAGGGCGCCGTGCTCGGGACCGGCGAGTGCGCCGACGAGAGCCTCGACGCCGACCGCGAGCGCGAAGGCCTTGTGGGCTTGCTCGCCGCCGAACGGGACGAGCTCGTCCTCGCGGGCAAGGCCGAGCAGCACGTCGCCGTGGGTCGCCTTGCCCATCGACACGTCGGCGACCAGCGGAGCGCCGTCCGAGCTCGGGACGCCGATGGCGATCGGGTTCGTCCCGGCGAGCGGGGGGCCGCCGCTCGGCGGTCCGAGGCGCCGCGGTGACGTCGCGGTCAGCACGGCGACCAGCCCGGCGTCCGCGAGCATCCTGACCCAGTAGCCGAGAACGCCTGTCGGGAAACACCGCTCGGCGACGACGACCCGCGCGCGCTCGGGTGACGACTCGATCTGGGCTCGACAGACGGCCGCGAGCGTCAGGTAGCCGAGCGCGCCGCCGCCGTCCCAGCGCTCGTACGCCGGCTCCGTGACGAGACGCCGCGGCTGCGCGCCGGCGTCGACAACCTGCCTCTCCAGCCAGGCGATGCGCGCGGTCCCGTGACTGACCTTACCCCGCCGGTCGGCCTCGAGGAAATGGTCGAGCAGGACATCGAGCGCGGCTTCCGCAAAGCCGAGGGCCTCGAGCCGACGGCGGGCCTCGTCGGGAGGGAGCGACGACACTTAACGAAAACCTTACCCCGCCTCCCAGGCCCCTTTACGTCGCCGTGGAGTAATGCGATCCATCGACGAGAGGAGAACGACGATGCGACGACGACTCACGTTCCTCGCCGCCGCCGTCCTCGCCCTGGCGGCGACCGGAGTCGCAATCGCCTGGGGGGGCGGCGCGTTCAAGACCGACCCGGTCGCCGCCGACTTTTCCGCGGCGCGGACGGCGTGGAAGGAACGGACCTGCACGACCTCGGACGGACACGGCTTCCGAGACGCGAAGGCGTACCTCACGGGTGAGATCAACTCGAGCGACTCCCGGCTCGACGGTGACGTCGTCTTCCGGCTTCGGATCCGCGAGGACACGACCGCCGGCCTCGGCACGGCCGAGGGCCGCATGTGGATCCGCGGCAAGGGCTACGCCCGGATCGTCGGCGTGATCGCCAACGGCGGCATCACCGGCCTGATCGACGGCCGCGTCTGGCGCGGCGGCTGGCTGGCGGCGAACTTCTCCGCCTCCTGGGACGGCACCACGCTGACCGGCGCGCTGGGTCAGGGCGACGCCGCGAACGCCGCTGTCATCCAGTCGCGCTTCGACCGTCGCTGCAGAGGAAAGGGCAACGGGCACGGGAACGGCGAGTCGAAGACCGGCAAGCTCGAGGTGAAGAAGTCCCTCAGCCCGGCGGACGACCCGGGGCGCTTCGACCTTCAGATCGACGGAAAGACGCTCGCCTCGGGCGCGGGCAACAACGGCACGACCGGCGAGCAGAGCGTCAAGGCGGGCTCGCACACGGTCGCCGAAGCCGCCAAGTCCGGGACGAGCCTCTCCAACTACACGACGAGCATCGTCTGCAAGGACGGCAACGGCGGCGGCGGAACTGTCGCCTCCGGTAACAGTCCCTCGCTGAGCGTGAACGTGGGCAAGGATGCCGACGTCGTCTGCGTGATCACCAACACGCGCAAGAGCGTCACGACCACGGGCAAGCTCGAAGTGAAGAAGGATCTGAGCCCGTCCGACGATCCGGGCCGGTTCAAGCTGTTCATCAAGCAGGGATCGACGACGATCGACTCGCGCTCCGACGCGGGCGACAACGACTCGACCGGCGAGAACACCGTCCCGACCGGCACCTACCAGGTGTCCGAGACGGCCGACGAGAAGGTCGGCGGCGGCGCCACCAACCTCGCCGACTACGACCGCGCGATCAGCTGCAAGAGCGACAACGGCTCAGGCTCCGTCGTCGCGTCGAACACCGACGGCGCGCCGTTGAACGTCACGGTCGCGTCGGGAGCGGACGTGGTCTGCGTGGTCACGAACGCGCGCAAGACCCCGAAGACCGGCAAGCTCGAGGTGAAGAAGGATCTGAGCCCGTCCGACGATCCGGGCCGGTTCAAGCTGTTCATCAAGCAGGGATCGACGACGATCGACTCGCGCTCCGACGCGGGCGACAACGACTCGACCGGCGAGAACACCGTCCCGACCGGCACCTACCAGGTGTCCGAGACGGCCGACGAGAAGGTCGGCGGCGGCGCCACCAACCTCGCCGACTACGACCGCGCGATCAGCTGCAAGAGCGACAACGGCTCAGGCTCCGTCGTCGCCGCCAACAGCGACGGATCCCCGCTTTCGCTGTCCGTCGCCGAGGGTCAGGACATCGTCTGCGTGATCACCAACACCCGGAAGGAATAGGGGCAACCCGCACCCGGGTTCCAGCGGAGGGCGCCGGCACAGGCGCCCTCCGTCTTACGCCGAGACGAGCGGTAGCGGCTTGGTGATGCCGACGCCCCGCTCGCGCTCCGTGGCGGCCACCGCCTCGGCGAGGCCGACGATCGCGCGCGAGACCTCGAGCTCGGGCTCCTCCTCGACGACCATCTTGCCGGCGTCGGCGTAGGCGCCGAGGCGCGGGTCGAACGGGATGCGTGCGAGCAGCGGGACGTCGACCTCCCTGGCGAGCTCGTCGCCGCCGCCGGCGCCGAAGAGCTTCTCGCGGGTACCGTCCTCGCGCGCGAGATAGGACATGTTCTCCACGGCACCGAGGACGCGCATGTTCGTCTTCCGGCACATCTGAGCGGCCCGTACTGCAACCTGCTGCGCAGCGCGATGCGGCGTGGTCACGACCACGGCCTCGGCGCGAGGCAGCAGCTGGCCGAGCGAGATCGCGACGTCTCCGGTGCCGGGGGGCATGTCGACGACGAGCACGTCGAGGTCGCCCCAGTGGACGTCCGACAGAAACTGCTCGAGAGCTCGATGCAGCATCGGCCCGCGCCACATCACGGGCGAGTTCTCGTCGAGGAAGAACCCGATCGACATCACCTTGAGGTCACCCCGCACGGGGGGGACGATCATCTGGTCGACCGCGACCGGCCGCTGCCGGATGCCGAGCATGTGCGGGATCGAGTAGCCGTAGACGTCCGCATCGAGGATGCCGGCCTGCTTGCCGAGGCCTGCGAACGCGCCGGCGAGGTTGGCCGAGAGCGACGACTTGCCCACGCCGCCCTTCCCGCTCGCGAGCGCGATCACGCGCGTCTTCGCGTCGACGGAGATCCCGGGCGAGCGCTCGGCGACGCCGCCCCGGAGCTTCGTGGTCAGCGCGGCCTTCTGCTCGGGCGTCATCACGTCGAACGAGAGGTCGATCGACTCGACGCCGACCGCGGAGAGCGCCCGCTCGACCTGTTCCTCGAAGCTCGCCCTGAGCGGGCAGCCCGGGACGGTCAGGACGATCGTGAGCCGGGCGCTACGTCCGGTTACCTCCACATCGCGCACCATGTCGAGCTCGGTCACCGACCGGCCCAGCTCCGGGTCGATCACGCTCTCGAGCGCCTTCAGCACGGCTTCGCGGGTCACCTCGCTCACGGGGCTAACGGTACCAGCGGGCCGCTCTGTCGAAACTGTGTCCAGACTCGTCTACACTGTTCAGGTGAATATCCAGGCCGTCTCCCGCCGAACCGGTGTTCCCCCGGCGACGCTGAGAAAGTGGGAGCAGCGCTACGGCGTCCTCAAGCCCGAGCGAACCCCGGGACACCATCGCCGCTACTCGGAGCGCGACGTGCTGCGCGTCGAGTGGCTGAAGGCGCGTCTCGACGAGGGCTACCGCATCGGTGAGGCTGCCGGCCTTCTCGGCGGCGAGCAGGAGCTCACCGCCACGTCGAAGACGGACGACCTCGTCGGCGAGCTGCTCGCAGCCGCGGTTGCTCCCGACCCGGGGCGAATCAGCCGCGTGCTCGATCTCGCCTTCACGTTGCACGGGGCGCCGAAGGCGATCGAGGAAGTCGTCTCGCCCACCCTCAGGCGCGTCGGCGAGCTCTGGCAGGCGGGTTCGCTCGAGGTGGCCGAGGAGCACCACCTCACCGCTCAGGTGCTCGGGAAGCTGCGGGCGCTCCTCAACGGAACCATCGCCGGCCCGAGAGGAACCGCCGTCCTCTGCTGCGTTCCGGGCGAGCGTCACGAGGTAGGCCTGCTCTCGCTCACCGTCCTGCTCGCTGCCGACGGCTGGCGCACGATCTACCTCGGCCCGGACACCCCGCTCGAGAGCGCCGCGGAGTTTGCCCGGGACTTGGGGGCGCAGGTTCTGTGCGTCTCGGCGACGATGCGCGAGCACGCCGAGTCCGCCGGGGACGAGCTCGATACGCTCGAGAGCGAGTTCACCGGGCTGACGGTCGTTCGGGGCGGAGTCGGCTTCGGCGAGCCGGGTCTCACCGGGGCCGTATCCGACCTTCGAGAGCTCGCGCAGCGCTGAGCGCGAACGCGGTCGTCAGCGGCCGAGCGTCTGGTCGAGCCAGTCGAATACGCGCTGGTCGCGCAGGCCGAGCGCTGCCGGCTCGCAGTGGCCGCCGGCCCCCTCCGCGACGGTGAACCGCACGAGCTCCTTCGGTCCCGACAGCGCGTCGTAGAGCTGCTGCGACTGTCCCGGCCAGAACTGCTCGTTCTCCGGATCGGCGATGAGGAGCGGACACTCGATCAGCCCGGCGACATCGCGCAGGTGGTACTCGCGCAAGCGGCTGTAGACCTCGAAGGGATCGTCCGTCCCGTACGGCCGCATGCGGAACGCGAGGGTCTGGCGCGCGCCCTTCATGAATCGCAGGCCAAGGTCGATGTCGCGATTGAACTTCTTGCGTTTGCCCTGGTCGAGCGCTTTCAGCATCGACTTCGCGAGATGATCGGTCCAGGAGGTCGAGACGTCCATTACCCCGGGATCGGCGACGGCGGCGGCGATGCGCTTCTCGTACGCGAGGGCCCGGGGTACCCAGTAGCCGGCCTGGCTGACACCGTGGAGCGCAATGCGCTCGGAGTCGACGTCCTTCCGGGCGAGCAGGAAGTCCACGACCGGCGTGGCCACGGCCTCCCAGTCGGGTCGGAAGAAGAGGCCCTGCTCGAAGAGCGCGTGCCCCTGGCCGGGCCCGTCGAAGGTGAGCGCCAGGTAACCGCGTGCGGTCGCTGCCGCGCCACCCTGCCCCCACATGGCGTGCACAGGGCCGTCGCTGCCGTTGTTGAGGATCAGCGCCGGCAGGCGCCCCCGCGCGCGGGGAGGCCGGAAGACGTAGCCGACCAGCTCGGCGTCCTCGTACGGGATCGCCACGCGCTCGATCGGCGGGTCGGCGAGCTCGCAGTATCGGTCCCAGGCTCGGCGGTGGGCGCGCCAGGCGTCGAGCAGCCGGCCCGGCTTCCTCGTCCCGTCGAGCGAAGTCGTCGAGGCGAAGAGATAGGCCGATGCGCGCAGATAGGCGAGCCGAGCGCTCACGAGACGCCCGGACGCCTCGCACGACTCGGCGATCGCGAGCAGGCGCCCGCCCGTCGCCTGCCACTCGCGAAACCAGCTCTCGTGGTCGCCGTCGGCGATCCGGGCCGCCGTGGAGAGGATCTCGCCGACGTCACCCGACTGGTAGTAGATTCCCCCCAGCAAGAGCCGGAGCTCGAAGTCGAACTGCTCGTTCTTGAAGAACCGCCGCTTCAACGGGTCGATGATAAACGCGGCGTCGAGTGCGTGGACGTGAACGACAGGGGCCGCTTCGGGGCGCGCCTCGAGGGACGGCTCGTCGTCCTCGAGCCGCTCGACCGGAGCCATGAGCCGGGGCTCTGGGAAGCGGCACGCGATCCTGAGGTCTGGCAGTGGATGCACGCTCGCTCGGGCGAAAGCACCGAAGCCTTTCATGCGTGGCTGGCGACCGCGCTGCGAGAGGCGGAAGCCGGCACGCGCGTGCCCTTCGCGGTGCTGGACGCCGGCAGCGGTCGGCCGATCGGATCGTCGAGCTACCTCACGCTGCGCCCGGAGCACCGCGGTCTCGAGATCGGCTACACCTGGATGTCGCGCGAGAGCTGGGGAACGGGCGCGAACACCGAGGCGAAGCTCCTGCTGCTCGAGCACGCGTTCGAGCGGCTCGGCTGCATGCGGGTCGAGTTCAAGACCGACGCCCTCAACACCCGGTCGCGCGCCGCACTCGCGGCGATTCCCGCCCAGTTCGAGGGCATCTTCCGACGGCACATGCTCGTGCGCGACGGCGAGCTTCGCGACTCCGCGTACTACAGCGTGATCGACGCCGAGTGGCCGGCGGTCAAGACCGCGCTACTCGCTCGAGTGGCAGCCCGGCCCTGAGCGCTTCGAAGAGCTCGTCGCAGAGCTCCTCCGTCGCGGCCGAGACGACCCGCGAGCGGCCGGCGAGATCCAGCAGCGCCTCGCCGAACGGACCGTCCTCCGGCAGCCCGATCGGGATGCCCTGCTCGCGAACGAGAAGCTGGGCCGCCGCGATGTCGACCGACCGCGCCGGCTTGAGCGACACGACCGCGTCGAAGCGACCGGCGGCGAGATGACAGAGCGACAGGGCGAGAGAGCCCACGATCCGGAGGCGCTCCGCGAGCCCGGCGAACTCGCCGACGCACGCCGCAACGTAGTCGGTCAGGGTCGCCTCGAGCGAGAGCAGCTCGATCCGCTCCTTCGGCCCCGGCCCGCCGACGAGCTTCCCGTTCAAGCTGGCGCCGCCGCCGCGCTCCGCCGTCCACTCCTCACCCGAGCCCAGGTCGCGCACGTACCCGAAGAAGACATCGTCCATGGTCGGGCCTTCAGCGACCGCGATCGACAGCGCGAAGAACGGGATCACGCGCTTCGCGTTGACGCTGCCGTCGATCGGGTCGACCACGACGCGAAGAGAGCTCGCGCCGTCCCCGTACACGCGCTCGCCGACCTCCTCCGACACGAGGGTGAAACCGTGTCCGTCGTCCGCGAGGCGCTCGAGGCGCTCGATCACCGCCCGCTCGGCCGCCTCGTCGACCGCGGTCGTCTCGTCGCCCCCCTCGCCGGCGCCGACCCCCGGCTCACGTTCGAGCCGCGTCGGCAGGCCCTCGAGCGCACGCACCACGCCGGCCGAGGCGTCGCGGCACACTCCGAGCCAGTCGATCATTCGTCGAGCGGCGAGAAGAGCAGGCCGCTCGTGAGCTTGGGGTAGAAGTACGTCGACTTCTGCGGCATCGTGCGGCCCGCGGCGGCGAACGCCTCGATCTGCTCCATGGTCGGCGCCCGCACGAGCAGAGCGGCGGCCGCTCTGCCCTGGGCGACCGCATCCGCGGCCTCGATCGCGCTCGGCGTGAACGTCACCCCCGTCAGCCCGAGCCGATCGACGAGCTCGGTGTCGAGCGAGTCGAGCTGCGCCCCGGTTGCCGGCGCGACCGCGAGGACGGCGCCGTCGCGCGTGAGCAAGACGAAGGCGGGCTGATCGCGCGGAACCCGCTCGAGCCGACCGATGACGGCGGTCGCATCGCCCTCGAGGCTCGTCAGCGTCAGCCCGCCGTTCACGGACGGTGCCGCGCCCGAGACGACTCGATGGGTCGGGAACACCTGCAGGCCCGGATCGCGGGTCGAGACGAGCACCGCGAGCACGAAGCCGGTCTCCTCCGTCCCCCGCTCCTCGTGGAGCTCAAGCGCGGCCTCGTAGCGGTGATGTCCGTCGGCGATGATGAGGACGCCGTGCACTCCGGCGATCGCGCGCTCGATCGCAGCCGGGTCGTCGATCCGCCAGAGCCGCGAGCGGACGCCGTCGAGCGTGGCCTCGAGGTCGGGAGCGCGATCGTGATGCGGTGGAGGCGCCTCGCCCTCGTGCAGCATGAAGATCGGCGACGGCTTCGTCTCGAGCGCGCCGAGGAGCCGCAGACGGGCCTCCTTGGGCTCGGAGAACGTCCGCTCGTGCGGCAGGATCCGCCCCGCCGTGGAGCGCTCGAGCCGCACCCGCGCGACGAGCCCGCGACGGGTTCGATCGACGCCGTCCGGGCCGGTGAAGTCCTCCTCGAGAATCCAGACCGCCGGACGCTCTTCGCGCACCAACGCCCCCTCGTGTTTCCAGGCGGCGAGGCGCTCGGCGGCCAGCTCCGGCTCGTGGGGCCGGATCAGCTTGACGACGTTGTACGGGCTGCGCCGTGCGAGAGCGGCCAGGCCATCGGGGTCGATCACGTCATAGGGAGGCGACACGATAGCGTCGAGCGGCCCGGTGACGGCAGGGTCGTACCGGAGCGCGCGAAACGGCTTGACGAGCGGCATCGGGAGCCAGCGTACCATCGCCCTCTGAGCCTAGACTTCTGCTGTGGCGGCCGTCCTCTCCATCGCCGAGCTCCAGGAGGACCGGGTCATCGAGGGCGTCTACGCGGTCGCCCGCAAGCAGCGGCTGAGGACGCGGGGCGGAAGCCCGTACCTCGCTCTCGAGCTCGTCGACCGAAGCGGGAAAATCGACGCGCGGGTCTGGAGCGACGTCGACCTCCTCGACAGCCGCTTCGGCGAGGGCGACGCGGTGCGCGTGCTCGGGCGGGTCGAGCGCTTCCGCGACAGGCTCCAGCTCGAGGTGCGCTCGCTCGAGGCGGCCGAGGTCGACCCGGCGACGCTCGCGCCGGCGTCGCGTCGCGACCTCGACGAGCTCGACGGCTTCCTCGAGTTCCTCGCGGCCGAGCTCACGCACCCGGGCCTCGCCGCAATGGTCGGAAGAGTGGTCGCCGACGAGGCGCTCCGGGCTCGTCTGCGCCTCCTGCCGGCCACTCCCGACGGCCATCACTCGTATGCCGGCGGCCTGCTCGAGCACACCGTCGGCGTCGCGACGATCTGCCGCGAGACCGCACAGCTTCATCCGCGCCTCCGCGCCGACCTTCTGTTGGCGGCAGCGCTCCTCCACGACGTCGGCCGTACGCGCGAGCTCGACCGCGGCCCGCTCTTTCAGCCGACCCCGGAAGGGAGGCTCCTCGGCCATGTCCACCTCGGCTTGCGCCTGCTCGAGGAGCGCGCGGGGGATCTCGAGCCGGAGGTGCTCGCGGAGCTTTTGCACGCGATTGCCTCCCACCACGACGTGCGGGCAGCCAGGACGGCCGAGGCCGCGGTGCTCTACCACGCGAACCAGCTCGACGCGACGGCGGCCACTCGCCCCGTGGAGCAAGCGGACGCAAGGCGCTCCACAGCCAGCGCGCCGTGAAGCGGCTGCTCGTCCTCGAGCCGCGCGTCATCCTCAGGAGCGTGCGGTACTACCGGCTCGTTGGCAAAAACGGCCGTTCGGAGTAGGATCGCGCCCATGCCAGTCGACGCCGTCGAAGCCCTCGAACGCGTCCCGCTGCTCTCGGGACTCGAGCGGAAGGACCTCCAGCGGCTCGCGAAGGACTTCACCGAGCGCGTCTTCCCGGCGGGAACCGTCGTCGTCAAGCAGGGCGACGAACGCGGGATCGGGTTTTTCGTCATCACCGACGGCAAGGCGCAAATCTCGGTCGACGGCAAGGACGTCGGCGTGCTCGGGGCCGGCGACCACTTCGGCGAGATCGCCCTCATGGGCGACCGCGTCAGGACCGCCACAGTCACGGCGGAGACCGACCTGCACACGCTCGTGATGACGATCTGGGAGTTCCGGGCGTTCGTCCAGGGCGACGGCGAGATCGCCTGGAAGCTTCTCCAGCATGTCGCGGCGCTGCAGGAACCGCAGCCGGAGCCCTAGGCCGCCGCTCCTGCGCCGCCGCGCCGATCGCCTCGGATACGTGGTCTCGCCGGCGGAGCTCTGACAGTAGGGTCAGATGTTGAAGCGGACGTTCAGCACGTCCCCGTCCTCGACGGCGTACGTCTTTCCCTCGAGCCGCTGAAGTCCCTGTCTCGCCGCCTCGGCGTGGGAGCCGGCGCGCACGAGGTCGTCCCAGCGGATCACCTCGCACCGGATGAAGCCGCGCGCGATGTCGGAGTGGATCGTCTCCGCCGCGTCGAGCGCCGTCTTGCCCCGACGAAGCGTCCACGAGCGCGTCTCCTTCTCCCCGGCGGTGAAGAACTGGACGAGGTCGAGCTCGTCGAAGAGACGTCGCACCACGTCGTCGAGCGCCGACGGCCCGTCGCGAAACTGCGCGCCTTCGTCGGGGTCGAGCTCGGCGAGCTCGGCTTCGAGCTTCAGGTCGATCCCGCCCGGGCCGTTCTCGACCGCGAGGAGCGGCTTCGTCGTCAGCGGCTCCAGCTCGGCCGGGAGCTCGCCTGGCCAGTCGGCGAGCAAGTGCCCCGCGTCGACGTGGGTACGGATCGCCTCCACCTCGGCCAGCTCCGCCTTCTTCCTCTGGTCGCCCGACTTGGCCTCCTTGGCCACGCGCTCGAGCCGGCGCTCGACGTGATCGGCGTCTGCGACGAGCAGCTCGAGGCGGAGCCGCTCGAGGTCGCCGGCGGGATCGGCCTGGGGCGAGAAGCCGTCGAGGACGGCGAGGATCGCGTCCGTCTGCCGCAGGTTCCCGAGCAGGGCGGCCCCGGTCCCGGGTACGTCGACCACGCGGATCGCGGCCGGGGTGGTCTTCTTCGCCTGCACGACCGCGGCGACCTGGTCGAGCCGCTCGTCCGCGATCGGGGCCATCCCGACGTTCGCCTTGTCGGAAACCGTCGCGTACGCCGTGATCTCGGCGCCCGCACGGGTGAGCGCGTTGAACAGCGTAGTCTTACCGGCGTTCGGAAGGCCGACGATCCCGACCTCGAGGCTCAGAACCCGACCTTGGCCTCGCGGGTGTGCCGTTTGACGTAGACAACTCGCCCGAGCGTGACGGCCGCGACCTGGCCTCCCGCCCGACGTGGGGCCACCTCGTGGCCGACGTCGCCGGCGTCCCCGGTGGCACCGACGCCCGCAACACGCTGGCCGACCTGGCGACCGCCACCGCCGACTTCCGTGACCAGTACTACGGCCTCGTCCCCCACGTCGGCGACGACCGGGACGGCCCGGCGCTCGTGACGTCCGGCTTGATCGATCCCGGCCGCTCGGCGTGGGGCGAGCGCCCGGCTCGCTTCGCCCGCCGGCGTTTTGCCGCTCCCCCGCGTCGACCTCGCCGCCCTTCCACCGAGCCTGCGGGCGTGCGGCCGACGCCCGGCTCGTGCCCAAGGTGCTCCTCGCCACGCAGACGCCGGTGCTCGAAGCCGCCGTCGACGCCGACGGTGCGTGGCTCCCGTCGGTACCGGTGGGTCACGGTCGTGCCCGCGCACCCGACGACCTGTGCGGCGGATCGGCGCCGTGCTGACCGCGCCGGTCGCGTCGGCCTGGGCCGCCGCCACCTATCTGGGCGCCGGTCTCACCGCCACCGCCATCAAGCTCAGCGCGGCACAGGTGCTCACGCTGCCGCTCCCGCCTCGCCCCTGGGACGACGCCGCCGCCGCCTTGGCGACCGGTGACGTCGATGCGTGCGCCCGACTCATGGACGTCGCCTACGGCACGGACCTCTACGGCTGGTGGCGCGCCCGGCTCACTCGTCGATCGAGATGAGCAACAGACCGCGCGGTCGCGCTCCATGGCGGCCCGGTAGTCGTCCCAGTCGGGATGCTCACCGCCGACCTGCCGGTACAGCGCGACGAGGCCCTCGATGGCGTCGGCCGTGGGCACGACCTCGGTGGTGCCGTCGATCTGCACCCACGGGCCGAAGAAGCCGTCGTTCATCACGCACAGGTGGCGCGCGGGTCGCGCCGCAGGTTCTTCGTCTTGGCTCTGTCCTCCGTGACGCTGATCGCCACCCGACCGTCCTCGTGGAGGCCGCACACGATCGGCGACGTCTGCAGCCGCCCGTCGGCGCGTCGCGTGACCAGGACGGCCCGATGGTTCTGTCGGACGAACTCCTGCTTCTGCTCGCGGCTCAGGCCCACGGCGCCCTCGGCGACACGGCACCGTCGCCGCCCGTCAGCACGTCGGCGCCGTCGTCGGTGACGAGCACCGTGTGCTCGAACTGCGCCGTGCGCCGGCCGTCGGAGGTGACGGCCGTCCAGCCGTCGGGCCACATGACGTGCTTCCACGAGCCGAGCGTGATCATCGGCTCGATGGTGAACGTCATGCCCGGCCGCATGATGTCGCTCGCCCGCGCGTCGTAGTAGTGGAGGATCTGCAGGTCGGTGTGGAACTGCTCACCGATGCCGTGGCCGATGAACGCCCGCACCACGCCGTAGTGGTGCTTCTTGGCGTGGTCCTCGATGGCCCGACCGATGTCGGACACGCCGGCCGACGCGGACGGCCTCGATGCCCTTCCACATGCACTCCTCGGTGACCCGGACGAGCTGGCGGCTCTCCCGGTCGACGTCGCCGACGAGGAACGTGGCGTTGGTGTCACCGTGCACGCCGCCGATGTAGGTGGTGACGTCGAGGTTGACGATCTCCCCGTCCTGGAGCGCTCGGCTGTCGGGGATGCCGTGGCAGATGATCTCGTTCACCGAGGTGCACACGCTCTTGGGGAAGTGGTTGTAGTTGAGCGGGCTGGGGTAGGCGCCTCGCTCGATACAGAGCTCGTGGACGTAGGCGTCGATCTCGTCGGTGGTGATGCCGGGTCGGACCGCCTCGCCGGCGAGGCGCAACACCTCGGCGGCGACATGGCCGGCGTGGCGCATCCGTTCGATGGTCTCGGGCGATTTCACCCGCGGGCTCGGGGCGGCGGACAGGGATGCCGTCGTCGGCGTAGGGCGGGCGCGATCGACGCCGGTACGGTGCGCATCGGGCTGACCTCGCCGGGCAGAGCGCCCCTCGAGCGGCTTGTGGCACCGCTTGTAGCTTCCGGCCACTGCGCGCACCAGCACAGGTCGTTCGACCGCAGGGTGGTCGCCATCGAGGTCACGGGCCCCAGGCTACGGCCGATCGGCCGCCGGCGGGCCACCGGCGGGCCACCTGCGGCCACCTGCGGGCCGCCGCCACCGGGGTGCGGCCATCCGGCCCATTCGCGGGGAACCGCTTGGCGACGTTCGCGTCGCCGACCTAGCGTCGCCGGCCTCTTGTCCGGGCGGACATGGACGGAGACGGCGGAGGATGTGATGGCGGCGAGGATCGATCGACCCTCGGTGGGCGGCCGGCGCGACACGGGGGCCAGACCCGTCGTGCGGGTCGAGACAGGCAGGGTGAAGCGGCGGTCACGGGTGTCAGAGCTCGTGATCGGTGTCGTGGTCGTGCTGGTGTTCGGCCTGGGCGTCGTGCTGTGGCACGCATCGACGACCCGCACGGAGCTGGCGCTGGTGCTGGCCCGGTCGGTCCGCGCGGGAGGTCGTCCCGGCCGATGCCCTGACGGCTGGCCCCGTGCAGGTGGGGTCGTCGGTGGCCCACGTCCCCGCCACGGACACCGACCGTGTCGTGGGCCGGGTCGCCACCGCCGACCTGGCGGCTGGCACGCTCGTGTCACCCGGCCTCTTCGTGGCCCGGCCGGCCGTCCCGCCGGGCTCGACGGTCGTGGCGGCGGCGCTCGTCCCCGGCCAGTTCGCCACGTTCGGCCTCCGGCCGGGCCAGGTCGTCGACGCCATCCGCACCACGGCACCGTCGGCCGGCGACGCCGACGCCGAGGGTTCGGTGCTCACGCGGCCACCGTCTTCGAGGTCCGCCCGCTGGACGAGCGCGACGGGCACCTGGATCGTGTCGCTCCTCGTCCCCGACGCCGCCGCCGCGCCCGTGGCATCGGCGGCGGCCGCCAAGGCGCTGGCACTGGGCGCTCGTCCCGGGGGCGGCATGAGCCTCGTCGCCGTCGGATCGGTGCGCGCGGCCCGGGGCCACGACGCTGGCGGTGGCGTTGGCGGCGACGTGGGCTCGGCCGGGCCGTTCGCCGTTCCTCGTCGAGGCCGATCCCGACGGCGGCGTGCTGGCCGCCCGGTTCGGACTCGGGCACCGGCCGTCGCTCACGGAGCTCGGCGTGGGGGCCGGAAGCGCTCTGCGCCGACGATCTCGGCCGGCGGCACAGGCCCTGGCGGCGCCGGGCGCCAACGACCCCGTTCCTGTTGTCGTGGCGCACTCCTCGGCTGATCAGTGCCAGGCGGCGCTGCGCACAGTCGTCCGCCTCGGCGCGCTCCTCGAGTCGCTCCCGGCCCACGATGTCGTCGCCGACGTTGGCCGGCTGCGCCGGTTCACCTGCCATGCCCGTGGCTCGAGGCCAGCCTCGTGCTGGTCGTCCTGCGGCCTCACTTGGAGGACATCAACGCCGTCGCCGAGCGGATCACGGCCTTGAACGACGAGGGAGCGGTGCGCCTCGTCCTCGTGGGAGAAGCAGGCGCTGCCGCCGCCGAGGTCGCATCGGTGCTCGGCGTCGACGTTCTCGGCGTCGTCGCCGACGACGTACGCAGCAGGCGGTACGTTCTGCGGGCGACGGCCCAGTCCATCACATCGCCGTCTCCCGTTGCTTCGTTCGGTCCGGGCCCTGGC
>CAVQHY010000002.1:0-16010 GCA_963712465.1 uncultured Actinomycetes bacterium | reverse complement strand
CTCGACCAGCGAGGCCAAGGCGATCGGCATCCATTCGGGCAGGAAGCTCGCCGCGTAGACGAGCTCGTACGTCTCCTTCTCGACCTCGAACGCCCGGAGCAGCGTCGGGTCGAGGGGGAGCGCGAGCTCCCCGTAGCCGTCGAGGAAGTCGGCACGCACCCGCGCGGCCCAAGCTTCGCCCACAAGGCGATCGTCCGCGTCCACCACGTCCCGCAGAACCCAGCGGGGTACGTGATCGAACGAGCGCAGCATCGAGGCGACGTCGCGTACGGGGGACTGCAGCGCCCGCCGCTCGGCCGGCGGTCGGGTCGGCTCGCCCTCGAAGTCGATCACGTGCAGCCCGGCCGGCGAGAAGAGCACCTGGCCGACGTGGAGGTCGCCGTGGACCCGTGTGAGCGTCCCGATCCCCGCGAAGAGACCGAGATCTGCGCGGATCCGGCTCTCGACGCGTCGCACCGCCTTCGCGGTGTCGGCATCGACCGCTGCGAGCGCTCGCTCGAGCTGGGCGAGCGACTCGGCGTGCCAGCGACGGGCGTCGTCGACCGTGGCCGGACGGTCGCCCAACTGTGCAAGCGCCGCGTGGAGCTGCGCGATCGCCCGACCGAGCGGCCGCGCGAACGCGGTCGTCTCCTCGAGCGGCGCGCCTGCGAGTGCACGGCCGAGCAGCTCCTGGGACCATTCCCAGCCGTCCCGCGCGCCGGCGATGTAGTCCTGGACGAGCGCGACCGGCCACACCGTGCCGTCCGGGTCCCGCAGCGAGAGCGACCCGCGGAAGGCGGGCACGACAGGCGTGCGTCGCGTGAGCTGCTCGACGAGCTCAGCCTCGGGGTGCGCTCCCGGCCAGAGGCGCCGGTAGCACTTCAGCACGAGGCGCTCGTCGAGCACGGATGAGGTGTTCGACTGGTCGCTCTCCAGCCCACGCTCGCTGCCAGGCATCTCGCCGCCGTGCCAGTCGAGCTCGAAACCGCCCTGCGGCCGCGCGCGCACCGCCGCCAGCAGGCCCGACCAGGCCTGACCGGCCGGTATGGACGTATCGCTGCACCTCGTCGCCGACGTCCACCTCGACGACCGCGAGGAAGGGGGCGATCGCGGCCACCTGTCTGATCTCCCCGACCCGCTGCCCCTTGCCGGCGAACCAGCGCTGGGCGGCGAGCCACGAGGGGTCGAGCGACGCGGAGAGGCCCGCGGGCTCCCCTCCCGTCACCGGGTGACGGGGCGCCCGGTCGTCGCCAGCTGGTCGATCAGGTCGGCGGCTCTCACCGTGCCGGGCTCCGAGCGCACCCTGGCCGAGACCGTCTCGAGCCGAGCCGCCAGAGCACGGTCGGCGAGCAGTGCGTCGATCGCACCGGTCAGCTCTTCCGCGGTGCAGGTGTACGGGGCAAGTCGGCATCCGAAGCCGAGCTCGTCGACCCTCTGGGCATTGTCGTACTGGTCCCAGAACAGCGGGAGGACGACCATCGGCTTGCCGAAGTAGAGGCTCTCCGTCGTCGTGTTGTTGCCGCCGTGCGTGATCACGAGCTCGATCTGCGGCAGCACCTTCGTCTGCGGGAGGAACTCCTCGCCGACCATGTTGTCGGCCAGCTGCAGCAGCTCGTGCTGCGGGCCCTTGCTGACGATCAGCCGGTACGGCGTGGCGGCGAAGATGTCGACGAGCCGCTGCAGCAGCTCGACGTCGGCCGAGCCCAGGCTTCCGAGGCTGAGGTAGAGGAGACGCCCCGGCCCGTCGGCGAGCTGCTCGGGCACCTCCCACTCGGCCTCGGTCTCCCTGACCGAGCACTCGAGCCGATGCCAGGTCGGCGCCAGCGGCACCGAGCGCGCGTAGTCGACCTCGGCTGGAAAGACGTAGAGGTTGAGGTACGCCGATTCGTGAATGAACTCGAGGTCCGGGAGCCCCGGCGCTCCCCTCGTCCGCACGAACTCGTCGAAGTCCTCCCACATGGGGAGATGCGTCCGCCGGTGCTCGGCGCGAAACTCGTCCCATCCGGAGGTGTCGTCGGCGGAGTACCCGGAGAACACGGGAGGTAGCGCCGGATCCTTCAGCTCGAGCGGGTTGCACGACACGATCCGCACCCATGGCCTCCCCGACGCCTCGATCGCCGGGTACGCGACGACGTTGTCCTCCACGATGGCGTCCGGCCGGAGCTCCTCGAAGATCTCGACGAGCTTCTCGTCCACGTACTTCGACCCGTCGATCAGCGCCTGCATGCCAGGCCGGAGGAACTCGTCGAGCTGCTCGATCGTGGGCTTGCGGAACACCGGCGCCATCTCCCGGACCAGCTCCTTCCAGAACTGGCCGGGTATCTCCTCGACCTCGGGCGGCGGGCCGAGCCGCATCAGCCGCTCCTCGAAGCCCTTCGCCTCGAGGCTGCCCGCGAACGACTCCTCGATGATGAAGACGACGCGGTAGCCGCGCCTGCGAAGCACGTCGCCGATCCCGATGCAGTTGTTCGTCGGGCCGAAGGCGGCCTCGGGGAAGAAGACGACGGTTGGCGTTGTCCCACTCATGCGAAAGGGAGCGCATCGTACATCGCTCCCGGGAGCGATCTCTAGGCTCGCGGGCGCTTCTTCTCGGTGTCGTAGAGGGGCGTGGGGGCGACCGTGGCGGGGACGCTTCCGTTCTCCACGGCGACCTCCACGGTGTCACCGTCGCGGGCGACGTCGGCCCTCAGCACGGTCAGGCCGATGACCTTCCCGAGCGTGGGGCTGGCACAAGGGCTCGTCACCGTGCCGACCCGCTCACCGTTCTTCGTCACGGCGGCGCCGTATTCGGGGACCGGTCCGTCCACGACGAGGGTAACGAACCGGTTGGGCGGACTCGCGGCCTCGGCGGCGAGCGCCTTCTTGCCGTGGAACTCGGCCTTGTCGAGCCGGACGAGCTTGTCGAGGCCTACGTCGTACGGGCTCGTCTCGTGCTGGAAGTAGTCGCGCCCGATGAAGATCAGCCCGGACTCGATCCTGATCGTTTCGACTGCGGCCAGCCCATACGGCCTCGCGCCGGCGTCGACGACCGCGTCCCAGAGCTGCTCGGCCCCCTCGGGCGAGCAGAACAGCTCGTACCCGAGCTCGCCCGAGTAGCCGGTGCGTGACACCCAGCACGGAACGCCGCCGACCTTCACCTGCTCGGGCCAGAAGCGGAAGTAGCGGAGCCCCGCGACGTCGACGTCCGTGAGACTCTGGAGCAGCTCGCGTGAGCGGGGGCCGCTGATCCCGAGCTGCGGGATCGACCTCGTCATCGGCTCGATTTCGACCGAGAGCCCGTCGACCACGGTCTTGAAGTGGTCGAGGTCGGAGTCGAGCGCGGTGACCGCCATGCACCGGTCGTGGGCCATCCTCAGGACCGTGCATTCGCCGACCAGCTTCCCGTTCTCGTCGCAGAACGGCGTGTACCGCACCTGCCCGATCTCGAGCGTCTGCATGTCGTTCGCGAAGATCCGGTCGACCGCTTTCACGACGTCTGGGCCGCTCAACGCCAGCTTGCGCAGCGGCGAGACGTCCCAGACTCCGACGTCGTTGCGGATCGCGTGGTGCTCGGCCACGGGATCGCCGAAGTGCTTGGGCCAGTACCAGCCTTCACGGTCTAGGTGCTGGACGACCCCCAGCGCTCGTTGCCGGCGGTTGAATGCCGTCCGCTTGATCTCCTTGGTCATCCAGCTCCCCTCGTCCCGTTCGCTGTCGGTACGGGGTGCAAGACAACAGCGACCGCGGAGCCGGGCCGCAGTCAGCCCTTGTCGTGGGCGAGGTCGATCGTGTCGCCGAGAACGATGCCGTCGGGGAGGATCCTGAACTCGCGGACGGTCGGCTCGAGCGCGCTCGCACGGGCCTTCAGGACCGTGAGCGCGCGCTTCACCTCGGACCCGGCCCAGACGTACTGGAGAAGGACCACGTTGTCGGCAAGGTGCGAGATGCTGAAGTCGGACAGATGCGTGACGCGGGAGATGTCCGGAACCTCGAGGGTCATCATGAGGCTGACGCGCGCTCGCGCGCAGCGCTGAACGAGTGAGTACATGTACTCGCGAAAGCGCACCTCGTCCTGCGTGGTGAAACCGAGATCGTCGAGGCTGTCGAGCAGGACCCGGCGGACGCCGCCGCTCTCGATCCTCTGAAAGAGCTCGTAGAACCACTCGTCGATGTAGATATCGACGGGCGACCGATACATGACCTCGACGCTGTCCTCGTCGAGCGACCAGCCGAAGCTCTGGACGACGCGCTCGAGCTGCGTGGGGTTCTCCTGAAGCGTGGCGATGAGGCCGGGCTCCCCCTGCTGGGCGCCGCTGAAGACGAAGTGAAGGCCCAGGAGAGTCTTGCCACAGCCCGATGGGCCCGCGATCAACGTCGACGAACCGGGCCAATACCCGTCGGCCAGCATCTCGTCGAGCGCCTTGATCCCCGAGGAGATGCGACCGCCGCCCCCCTGCGAGTCATAGCGCGCTTCCTGCGCCGGATCGGCAAGACGAGGGAAGACGTCGAAGCCCTCCTGCGAGAGCCGGTACGCATGCCTTCCCATGAGGAAGTCGGAGCCGCGGAGCTTGCGAACCTCGAACTCCCGGAGCTCGCGTTCCGAGATCCACTTCGCGGACAGATGCAGAATCGCGTCGGCGACCGTGAACTCAGGGCTCTGCGCAGCCTCGTCGCCGTCGTACTCCCCGATCCAGAAGGTCGTGGCCGGAAACACGGAGAGCCGGCCGGCGAGAGCGTGCAGGAACCTCCGAAACTCACCGTCGTCCGCCGCAAAGTCGCGAAACGCCGTGAAGCTGTCGATCACGATCATGCCCGGACGCCGCTCCTTCAGGAGCGCGTCGATTCGATCGAGGGCCGCAGTGAGCCCTCGCGACGCGAGCACGGTTCCGACGTCCTCGAAGAAGACCCTCTGGCCCACGGCCTGACGGTCGAAGAATGTGAGGC
Source organism: uncultured Actinomycetes bacterium (assembly GCA_963712465.1). Classification (GTDB taxonomy): domain Bacteria; phylum Actinomycetota; class Thermoleophilia; order Gaiellales; family Gaiellaceae; genus CAVQHY01. The sequence goes on along the minus strand of CAVQHY010000002.1, from coordinate 11,108 downwards.
CCTGCCCGTACCGCAGGACCTTGTCGAAGGGCTCCGACGCCGTCGTGATGTAGAGGGCCGGCTTCCCGCTTGTCGCGTTCTGGAAGACGTACTGGTGGGCGAGAATCGTCTTGCCGCTCCCGGGGGCGCCTGCGACCAGCGCGATCGAGTGCTCGGGGAGCCCGCCCCCGAGCACCTGGTCGAGCTTGGGATCGCCGCTCGGAACGCGATTGATCACACTCGGGCTCCGACGTCCGAATCGAGGGAGGCCTCCGAGCCGAGCAACTCCGTCACGACGGAAACGAGCTCAGGCGGCTCGAGCGGCTTCTGCATGAAGGCATCCGCACCGGCCACCGCAGCAGCCTCGCGAGCATCGAGACTCGACACTGCCAGCACCGGTACGGAGGAGCGCCGCTCCTTGAGGCGGCGGCAAAGATCCGCTCCGGTTCCCCCGGAGAGGAGAAGGTCGACGATCACGAGTTGCGGAGAGAGCTCCGCGAACTTCCTCTCGGCATCGGCCGGGTCGGTCGCGACGCTTACCTCGTACCCTTCGCTGCGGAGGAAGTACTCGGTGAGGTCGGCCGAATGGAGATCGCGCTCCGCCAGCAGGATGAGCCGACCCGGGGCCTCACGCGCCCCCTCGTTCGCCGTGCCGGAGCTTCCGCCTCGATTCGCTCGGCGAGCAGACGGTGCGCGTCCGCCGGCTGGATGCCCTCGTCGATCTTCATCTTGACGAAGCGAAGCCGCTCGACCTCGTCGCGTGAGTAGAGTCGTCGACCGCCTGAGCTTCGCTGCGGCGAGACGACGCCGTAGCGGTCCTCCCAGGTCCGGATCGTCGCCGGGCTGGTGCCGAGCAGGCGCGCGACGACTCCGATGCTGTAGATCGGACGTGAGTCTTGAGGCATCGTCGGGGAGAATACGAAACTCGTGGAGAGGATGTTTTCGCTCTTTGCTGTACTTTTCGCTCCAATATATCAGCGAGAGCTACTCATTTTCTCAGCACACCTGCTAGTCTCGACGTGTTTGGGAGGGCGGCGCTCGTGAAGGGACCACGCGGCCGTGGAACCGGGATCGGAGCGCCGCCCCCCGACTCTTTCGCACCACGCCGAGGGGGGTCGACGATGAACAGCGCTCAGACGGTGAGGTCTCGCTCTCGAGACGCCGAAGCCTCGTCCCTCGAGGGCCTCGCCCTCTGCGAGGGGTTCATGGTCGACTCGGCTGAGTGCCATGTCGGCCTCGTCGACACGTTGCGCTATGCGCCGAGCACGCGCTGGGATCGTCCGACCGCGCTGGCCGTGCACGCAGGGCGCTCGGGCGACGTGCTGCTGATCGTCCCCGTGGCCGAGATCGAGCGCGTCGTCCCCGAGGAACGCCGAGTGGTCCTGCGTCCCTCACCGCGGATCACCGGCACCGAACGAGCTACCGCATCCGGACGATAGAGCGCACCGAGGCGGGAACGGCGTGTCCTCGGCCTACTACGGCGACGGCGGGATCCCGTCCGGCGGCAGGCCGACCAGGTGCGTGCTCTCCGCCAGGGGCTCCTCGGGCACGTCGAGGAACGGGTTCGGGTTCGCCGGACAGACCGTGCCGACGGGCGGCAGGCTGCCCGCGAGGAGGTAAGCGTCGACGTACTCCTGCGTGCACAGGTTTCGCGGGTAGGCGACGTGGCCCCAGCCCGCGTAGCTCAGCAGACGGCTGTTCTTGAGCAGCCTGTTCGAGGCTTGTGCCCCCGCGTAGTCGGTGGCGGGATCGTGGAAGTTGCCGACGACGAGGACGGGAGCCGACGTGCGCGCCGTCCACGGCCCGACGTAGCGGTCCTTCGCGACCGGCCACTCGGCGCACGGGGCGTTGAACCACCACCAGTAAGGGCCGAAGCGCGAGCCCGCCCGCGCGAACCGGTCGATCAGCAGGAACTCGCGGAAGGTGTCCGGATACTCCGTGTCCGCGCACTGGTTGCCGAAGTACGCATCGAGCCCGTTGTCGTAGTCGGGCTCCGGCTGCGGCGGCGACAGCGCCTGGACGAGGTGTCTGCGCACAGCCCGCGCCTTCGCCTTCGCCGACTGGTCCCCCAGAGTGACGTCCGCGACGAAGTCGAGGAACGCCGCGTAGCCCTCGGGGCCGCCCCAGATCTCCGGCGAGTACATCGCGCCCGTGGCGTCGTTGATCAGGAAGTCGTAGGTGTAGATGAAGCCGTCGCCGAGGTCGACGGGCTCGTCCTCGAGCGTCCGGGCCAACGTCTCCCAGCGCTTCGCCGTCCGCTTTCCATCGAAGAACGCGCAGGCCGGGCCGGCCTCCTGGCAGAGGCGCAGGAATTCGTCGAACACGTCCTGCGTCGCGACCCGGTCGGACTCGATCTGGCGACCGCTCGACCAGAGACGCGGGTCGAGCACGCCGTCGATGACCAGCGCACGCACATTCCTCGGGAAGAGGTTGGCGTACGTGTTGCCGATGTAGCTGCCGTAGGAGAACCCCAGGTAGCTCAGCTTGCGGTCGCCGACCGCCGTCCGCAGGAGGTCGAGGTCGCGGACGACGTCCGCCGTGCTCATGTGCTCGGCGATCCGCTCGCCCCGGCTGAGGCACAACCCGGCGAGCGACGAGTACTGATCGTAGAAGGGCCTGTACTGTCCGCGCTGGTAAGGGAAGAGCGGCACCGCGTCGAAGAACGCGTTCAGGTCGTCCTCGCTGTCGAAGCAGTGCAGCGGATCCGACGCGCCGACGCCGCGCGGGTCGAAGCCGACGACGTCGAAGCGCCCTCCGAGGTTCGCACTCAGGAACTCACCGAAGCCGCCGAGGACGAGGGCCACGCCGGAGCCGCCCGGTCCGCCGGGGTTGACGAACAGGCTGCCGATCCTGCCCTCGGGGTCGCTCGCCGGCACGCGGGCCAGCGCGAGCTCGGTGGTCTTCCCCCGGGGCCGGTTGTAGTCGAGCGGCACCTGGGCCGTTGCGCACTCGAGGCCGGGGAAGTCGTCGCCGCACGGCTGCCAGTCGATCGCCGGCACGCGCGGTCCACCGCCGCCGCCCCCCGCGACAGCCGGCCCCGCGGCGAGCGCCGCGAGCAGAACCACCATCGCGACGAGCACCGTTCCTCGGGTGAACATGGCCAAGACTCGCACGACGCACCTCCCGGGATGGGTCCTGTCCCGAGCGCGAACCTACCCGTAAGCGACGCCCGTTACAAGTCCGGGTGCCGGAGACGGCTGGCTCACTGCTGGCGGGTGAGGCGCCAGGCCGCTCGGAGGCCGAGGCCCGAGCCGCCGTGGAGAAGGCCGCGGGCGTAGACGCGGCCGGCGAAGCGGACGAGCGCGTAGGTCGAGCCGAGGACGAGGACGACCGCGAGCACGTGCTCCCAGAGCGGCACGCCGACGAGGGCGCTCCGTGCCGGGAGAACGAGCGGCGCGGTCAGCGGGAAGACGGTCAGCAGGTTGGCAAGAGTGCCGTTCGGATCGGCAGAGACCGCGATGTAGCCCACGAAGTAGGCGGCGGTAAGCGTGTAGGTCACCGGTTGTCCGGCCGTCTCCGCGTTCTGCTGCCGGGATGCGAGCGCGCCGGCTGCGGCATAGGCGACCGCGTAGAGCGCGAACCCGAGCGCGAACCATGGCACGACCAGCGCGAGACTGGCACCGAGCGCCGCCGGGGCGTCGAACACGCCGGCGGCGAGCAGGGCGGCGGCGAGACCGGCGACGAGCGCGAGCTGCCCGAGTCCGAGCAGCCCGATCCCGATCACCTTCCCGGCGAGGAGATGGCGCGGCCGCACTGCCGAGAGGATCAGCTCGACGACGCGGTTGTTCCTCTCCTCGATGACACCGGTGACGACCCACTCTCCGTAGACGGCAAGGGACACGAACAGGAGCAGGGAGCCGACGACGGCCACGAGGGTCTCGGCGTCGGTCGCCTCGGCGTCCGCAGGCTCGAGCGTCGACACCGTCAGCTCCGGCGCGGGTGGCAGCTGTCGGCGGAGCGCGCGCACGGCGGTGTCGGCGACCGCCGCAAGCTCCGTGTCGACGTTCGCGCGGAAGACGAGCCGGTCGTCGTTCAGGAGCAGGAGCGCGTCGACGTCCTCGGCCGCGAGCGCCTGGCGTCCGGCTGCCGGCGACGCGAGCGGTTTCAGCTGCACGTTCGCGTCGAACGGCTCCGCGGCGCGCTCGAGGGCGGCCTCGAGCCCGGACGGCGCTGGTGCCGTCACCGCAACGTGGTAGGTCGTCTCCCGCGAGAGGGCGCCGTTGAGCGCGGTCGACCCGCCGACGAGCAGGAGGAGGACGACCGTCGAGACGAGGAAGGCGCGGCTTCGCAGCCGCTCGTGGATCTCGCGCCCGGCGACGAGCCCGATCGCGCGCCACCCGCTCATCGCCCGACCAGCTCCAGGAAGAGCTCGGTCAAGGAGGGCGGCCCGTAGCCGAACTCGACGACCCGCCCGGTTCGCTCGGCGGCGGCCAGCACCTGCTTCGGGTCGACGGCGCGGGGCGCGAGCAGCCGCAGCCTGCCGTCTCGACGCTCGACGAGCTCGACGCCGGAGACCGGCGGCAGCCACTCCGGCGGCGCCCCCTCGAGCCTGAGGTCGATTCGCCGCCTGTGCGAAGCCTTCCTCAGATCGTCGATGTGCCCCGTGGCGACGACGCGACCCCGGTCGATGATCGCCACGTCCTCGCAGACGTCCTCGACGAGCTCGAGCTGGTGACTCGAGAAGAGAACCGCCGCGCCGCGAGCCGCCTCGCCGCGGAGCACGTCGGCGAGGGTGCGCACGGCGATGGGGTCGAGCCCGGCGAAGGGCTCGTCGAGCACGAGCAGCTCCGGCGCGTGCAGCAGCGCCGCCGCAAGCTGGGCTCGCTGCTGGTTCCCGTGCGAGAGCTCCTCGACGTTCGCGCCGGCGCGGTCGGCGAGGGAAAGTCGCTCGAGCCACTCGGATGCCGCGGCACGAGCCGCGGCGGCGGTGAGCCCGTGCAGGGAGGCGAAGTAGGCGAGCTGGTCGGCGAGGCGCATGCGCGGGTAGAGGCCGCGCTCCTCGGGCATGTAACCGAACCGCAGCCGCTCCTCGAATCCGACCGGGCTCCCGCCCCAAAGCAGCTCGCCGCCGTCGAGCTCGACGAGCCCGAAGACGGCGCGCATGGCCGTTGTCTTCCCCGCGCCGTTCGGGCCGAGGAAACCGACCACCCGGCCCGGCTGAACCTCCAGGCTCACGTCGTCGAGCGCCACGATCGCGTCGAAGCGCTTCGTCGCACCGATCAACTCGAGCCCCAACCTTGCGGAGGAGCGATCGACAGCCGGCGTCGCCCCTGCCGCGCTCCGACGCCGAGGCGAAGGGGCATCTCGAGGTCGTACGCTCACGCCGTCTCCCTTCCACCGCCACCCTTCACCGCCCACGGCAGGCCGACATCGGGGAGCACGCCCATCTGCGCTGTGGTTAACCGCGTAGCCTCTCCGCGCTCGGTCGAGCGGTGACCCCCGGGCCTCGGAAGGGCCCGGGGGTCGACTGTTCGGTTCTAGGCGGAGACGGGCGTCGGCTTCGTGTCGGACGGCGTCTCGGCCGGGGCCTCGGCCTCGCCGAGGTCGAACCGGGGCAGCCACTCGAGCCAGCTCGGCAGGTACCAGTTCCAGTCGCCGAGCAGCTTCATCGAGGCGGGCAGGAGCACTCCGCGGACGATCGTCGCGTCGAGCAGGATCGCGACCGCGAGCCCGACGCCGAACTGCTTGAAGAACAGCATCGAGAGCGTGATGAAGACCGCGAAGACGAAGACCATGACGATCGCGGCGCTCGTGACGATGCCCGCGGTCGTCTTGATCCCCTGCGTCACCGCCTCGTCGGTGGTCGCGCCCCGCTGGACCAGCTCGCGGATCCGGCTCAGGAGGAACACGTGGTAGTCCATCGAGAGGCCGAAGAGGATCACGAAGAGGAGCAGCGGGACGACCGGGTCGATCCCGGCCGTGGAGCTGAAGCCGAGGAGGCCCTTGCCGACGCCGTGCTGGAAGACGAGCACCAGCACGCCGTAGGCCGCGGCCACCGAGAGCAGGTTGAGCACGATGGCCTTGGCGGCGATGACGGGCGACCTGAAGGCCACCAGCATCAACACGAACGCGAACACCAGCACGAACGCGACGACGAGCGGCAGCTTCGACGTGATCTCGTCGGTGCTGTCCTTCCACTGGGCGGTGAGCCCGGTGACGCCGGCCTCGACGTCCGGAAGGGCGCCCACCGTGGTCGGCACGATGTCGTCGCGCAGGGTCGCCAACGACTCGTTCGAGACCGAGTCGGTGCCCGAGCCGTCGATCGGGATCGTGATGTTCGCCACCGTGCCGGCGTCGTTGACATCGACGGTGATCGGCTCGTGCATGCGACCGCTCGCGAGCGCCTGCTGCTCGAGCTTCTGAATCGCCGCCTGCATGGCCGGCGCGTTCACGTCCGGGGCCTCGACGACGACGTTCGCCGGCAGCGCGGCGCCGGGGAACGCCTGCTGCATGCGGTTGTAGGTCTGCACCACGGGCAGGTCCTGCGGGAACGTGTCCGGGCCGGGCTGCACCATGCGGAGCTGGAAGGCGGGAATCGCGAGCGCCACCAGCAACCCGCCGGCGAGGACGACCGAGACCACCGGGCGGCGCAGGACGCGGTCGACGATCGCGCCCCAGACCCGGCCCTCGCCGTCGCTGCGGCGCAGGCGGCCGACGAGGGGGACCCGCCCGCGGTCGACCTTGTCTCCGAACCTCGAGAGGAGGGCCGGGAGCACGGTCAGCGATCCGAGAACCGCCACGGCGACCACCGTGATCGTCGCCACGCCGAGCGAGGCGAAGATCTGGTCCGCGGTGAGGAACATGCCGGCCATCGCCGTCATCACGGTCAGGCCGGAGACGAGGACGGCGCGACCGGACGTGGCAGCGGCGATCTCGACCGCGGCGCGCTCGCTGCGTCCTGCGGCCCGCTCCTCGCGCGCGCGTCGCAGGTAGAAGAGCGAGTAGTCGACGCCGACCGCGAGGCCGATCAGGAGCACGACCGCGCCGGCCTGGTTGGCCATCGGCAGGACGTGGCTCGAGACGGCGACGAGGCCGAAGGTCGCGAAGACGGCCGTCAAGGCGAGCACGAGCGGAATGCCGGCGGCCACGAGTGCCCCGAAGGTGAGGACGAGGATGGCGAGCGTCACCGGAAGGGAGAGGACGCCGGCCTTCCCGAGGTCGTCGCCGTACGCCGTCTCGATCGCCTTCACCGAGCTGGCATCGCCGAACTCGCCGATGAAGAGCTGCGGATGCGCCTGCTGCGCGGCGTCGACCTCGTCGAGGACCGGGCCGATCTTGTCCGCGGCCTCGTCGGCGGCGCCGCGGATCTCGAACTCGACCAGCGCCGCGCGGCCGCTCTCGGAGATCTGGCTCTCGTTGCCCTCGTCGAGCGGCGAGCGGACGTTCTGGACGTCCGAGAGCTTCGAGATCCTCGCGACGACGTCCTCGACCGCGGCCGTGAAGGCCGGATCGGTCGCCGAGAGCGAGCCGCTCTGGACGAGGACGCTCTCGTCCGCGGGCCGCTTGAAGCCCTCGTCGAGGATCCGGTCCATGCGACCGGACTCACCGGGCCCGGCCGTGTTCGGGTCGATCGACTTCGTCCCGAAGGCGCCGCCGAGGGCGAAGGCGACGAGGACGAATGCCAGCCACCCGAACGTCGCGGTCTTCCAGTGGTCGGCGCTCCAGCGGCCCATGCGGGCGGCCAGGTTGTTGGGCTTCGGTGCGGACATCTGCCTGCCTCCTCGCGTTCGACAATTTCCGAGACCGAGGCTAGGACGGCGGCAGCGCAACCGCGTCGTCGGATGGCGTGATTCGCGCTCCCACCCGCCGACGATCTCGACTCCTACCCAAGTAGGAGGCGGCGAGCAGAGACGTGCAGTACCTTCAACGCGTGAGCCGAGTCGACCACATCGCGCGCGCGTACTGGTTCGAGCTGCTGATCGCGGCCATGGGGATCGCAGCCATGCTCGAGCTGGTGGTCGGACGCGACTCGCCGGGGGCGCCGACCACGTCGCTGTGGTTCTCGCTGCCTGCGATGGCGCTTCTGGTGCTGCCGCTCTTCGCTCGTCGGCGGTTTCCCTTCGCCGCTCCGGCGGCGTACTGGGTTCTGGCCGCGGTGCTCACGTTCGCCGACGGGCTGCTGATCACGTTCCCCGGCAGCCTCAACGTCATCGGGCTCGCGACGGCGTTCCTCCTCGGAAACCTGCGGGACCGCAGGCAGGCGTTCATCGGCCTCGCCATCGTCACCGGATCCATCGTGACCGTCGTCTACAACATCCCCGGTCCGGAGCCGAGCAGCTGGCTCATCTTCATCCCCCTCCGGTTCGTGGCCGGTTGGGTCGCGGGCTACGCCCTGCGCGAGCGTTCCGAGCAGGCCGAAGCGGCGGAGGAGCGGGCGGCCCAGGCCGAGCGCGACCGCGAGGCCGCTGCGCGCGTCGCGGTCGCCGAGGAGCGCTCGCGGATCGCGCGCGAGCTCCACGACATCGTCGCGCACGCCGTCAGCGTCATGGTGCTCCAGGTCGGGGCCGTCAGGCACAAGCTCCCCGACGCGCTGGCAGAGGACCGCGACGCGCTGAGGGGAGTCGAGCGGGCCGGGCGGACTGCGCTCACCGAGATGCGCCGGCTCCTCGCCGCCATGCGCAGCGACGGCGAAGAGGCGGAGCTCGTCCCCCAGCCCGGTCTCGACGGCCTCGATTCGTTGCTGGACGAGGTCGGCCGTGCCGGGCTCCCCGTCGAGCTGCATGTCGACGGCAATCCCTTCCCGCTCCCGCGGGGGATCGACCTGTCCGCCTATCGCATCGTCCAGGAGGGCCTGACGAACGCGCTCAAGCACGCACACGCGAGCGACGCGGACGTGACCGTCCGCTACCGGCCGGACGAGCTGAAGATCGAGGTACGCGACAACGGCCGGGGCGGCGCGACGGGCGACGGCCTCGGGCACGGGCTCGTCGGCATCCGCGAACGCGTCAAGATCTACGGCGGGGAGATGACCGCGAGGCCGGCACCCGAGGGCGGGTTCGTCCTCACGACGCGGCTTCCGATCGTCGACCAGGCGCCATGACGATTCGGGTTCTCGTCGTCGACGACCAGTCGATGGTCCGCGCCGGCTTTCGCATGCTGCTCGCCGGCGAGGAGGACATCGAAGTCGTCGCCGAGGCGAGCAACGGGCTCGAGGCCGTCGACAAGGCCGCGCGGTTCGATCCCACGGTCATCCTCATGGACATCCGCATGCCCGACCTCGACGGGCTCCAGGCCACCCGGCGCATCCTCGCGGCCGACGACACGGCGCGGATCCTGATCCTCACCACCTTCGACCTCGACGAGTACGTCTACGAAGCGCTCAGAGCGGGCGCGAGCGGCTTCGTCCTCAAGGACGACTCTCCCGAGCAGCTGATCGCGGCGATCCGCACGGTGGCCGGCGGCGACGCGCTCCTCTCGCCCGCGATCACGAAACGCGTCATCCAGAAGTTCGCCCGTCTGCCGCGCCCGGCTCCTCCGAAGGAGCTCGAGGAGCTCAGCGAGCGCGAGCGAGAGGTCTTTCGCCTGATGGCTCGCGGCCTCTCCAACGCAGAGATCGGCGAGGAGCTCTACATCAGCGAGACGACCGTCAAGACGCACGTCACCCACATCCTCCAGAAGCTCGAGCTGCGCGACCGCGTGCAGGCAGTCGTGCTCGCCCACGAGACCGGGCTCTTCGAGGCCGAGGTGCGAGACCGGGCGTGACCTAGCCGGCCGCCCGGGCCGAGGCCTCGGCCGAGCCGACGACCGGGACGACCTCGAACTCGGCGAGGTCGGCCCAGCGCGCGATCCATTCCTCGAACAGGCTCGGATCCTCCGTCTCCATCAGCTGGAAGCAGCGGTCGAGGCTCCGCTCGTCGATCCAGCTCTCCACGTACTCGAGCCCGGGCGGGAGCATGCGGCCCTGCTCCGCGGCGCGGGCGTACACGGGCCCCGGGCCCTGCGTGTACGTCTCGATCACCATGTAGCGCACCGATCAGGCCCCGACGGACTCGATCGCGAGGATGTTGCCGTCGGGGTCCTTGCACCAGGCCGCGCGGACGTCTCCGACCGTCGCGATCCCGTCCACGGTCTTCAGGTCGGGCAGGTCGTACTCCTCGAACGTCACGCCCCGCTCGCGCAGGGCCGGCACCGTGGCGTGGAGGTCGCCGACCCGGAAGCCCGCCACCGTGTGACGGCTCTGCCCGGCCCCGACGCTCTCGTAGAGGAGGAGCTTGCCGTTCCCGCCGCGGAGCTCCGCCTCCCTGTTCGTCGGCAGGTCGTCCCGCCGCTCCTCGAGGCGCAGTCCCAGCGCCCCCTCGTAGAACTCGATCGAGGCTGCGAGGTCCGAGACGGGGACGATCGCCACGATCTCTGCGTCTTCGAGCATTGCCCGCTCCTTTCCAGGTCGCCTTGCCTAGCTCGCCGGCTCCTCCGCCGGCCTGTAGACGAGGATCATGACGCCGTCCCCGACCGCCTTCGAGTCGACGAGCTGAAGGCGCTTCATACCGCTGTCGCCGAAGAGGCGCTTTCCGCTGCCGAGGACGACGGGGAAGACCATGAGCCGCAGCTCGTCGACGAGGTCGTTGTCGATCAGGGCCTGCGCGAGGCTGGCGCTCCCGTGGACGACGATGTCTCCGTCCTGCTCCCGCTTCAGCTTCGTGACCGCCTCGACGACGTCCCCTTCGAGGACGGTCGAGTTGGCCCACTCCGGGTCGCGAAGCGTCGAGGACACGACGTACTTGGGCATCGTGTTGAACTTGTCCGCGAACTCGCCCTCCCGCGACGGCCACGCGGCCGCGAAGCCCTCGTAGGTGACCCGCCCGAGCAGGAGCGCCTCGGAGCCCATGGTCTCGTCCAGCTTGAACGTGTCCCCCTCCTCGCCGCGCGAGAACTGGAACGTCCAGGCTCCATGCTTCGAGCCCTCCGATCCGCCGGGGTCCTCCATGACGCCGTCCAGGGAGACGAACTCGGTGACGACGATCCTTCCCATCTCGTTCCCTCCTTCCTCGTCGGGTCTCCGTCTTCGACGCCGGGGCGCTCGCGAACTCATCGGTCGGTTCCGCGCGCGGCTAGTATTGACCGGCGCCCGGGGGCGTAGTTCAGTTGGTTAGAACGCCGGCCTGTCACGCCGGAGGTCGCGGGTTCGAGTC
>CAVQHY010000001.1:0-30486 GCA_963712465.1 uncultured Actinomycetes bacterium | reverse complement strand
CGCACCTGGGATCGAACCAGGGACCTCCCGCGTGTGAAGCGGGCGCTCTCCCGCTGAGCTATGCGCCCCGGGGTCGGGGAGTTTACCCCAGGGGCCCGAGCGGCCCCGGTCGCGCTGCGGCACCGTCAGCGCGGTAGCTACTCTGGGAACGCGGTGGTCGAAGACGACGACCGCAGAGGTCAATGCAGGCCTCGGGCCCAGCCCGGGGCCTTTTCGTTTCCCAGGACTCAGGAAGGAAGTGATGACGATGCCCGCTGTACCTGCCGTCCTCGCCGTGGAGGACGACCCGATCATCCGCGCCGACCTCCGGGCGTTGCTGGAACGCGCTGGTTTCGAGGTCTGCGCCGACGCCCGCGACGGGCTCGAGGCGGTCGAGCTCGCGCGCGAGCTGAGCCCGGACGTCGTCCTGCTCGACCTCGCGCTCCCGCGCCTCGACGGGATCGAAGCGACGCGACGGATCCTCGAGCACCGCGACGTTCCGATCGTGGCGCTCACGGGCTACGCGCGCGATGGGCTCGCCGAGCGGGCCGTGGAGGCCGGCGCGACGTCGTACGTCGTCAAGCCGTTCGCCGAGGAGGAGATCGTCGGAGCGCTGCTCGACGCCATCGAGATCGGCGCCCGGCAGCGAGCACGCCGCGACGCGGTTCTGGCGATGCGCGACGAGTCCCGCGCGGCGATCACCGAGCTGGTGCGTCTCCTGGGCTATCCGGACGAGTACGCCGTCGAGCTCGAGCGGCGAAGCTTCGCCACCGGAAAGCTCTGGCGGATCGCCGGTGACTGAGGCCGGCGCCTTTACGGCCCCCTAACACGAGGCATCTAGCCTGGGGCTCCTGCGGCCGAGAGGGACTCTGAGGGGCCCGGATGTCCAATCGGCTACCGAGACTCATTCCGGTCGTGCTCGCGCTGGTCGCGTCGGCGACGCTGGCGGCCTCGCTCGGGCGCGCAGGCACGGGAAGCTGCACCCCTGACTCCGGTTGGGGCACGCCGAAGCCGGGTCTCGCGGACGAGGTCTTCTCGCTCGTGAATCAGCACCGGGCGAGCCTCGGGCTCGTCGAGCTCTCCTCGAGCGGGGTGCTCGGGGACGCGGCCGTCTGGAAGGCGCGCCACATGGCCGCCTACGGGTACATGGCTCACGACGACCCGGCGCCACCGATCGCCCGCACGGCCGCCGAGCGGATTGCTGCGTGCGGTTACTCGGGCGGGGGCTGGGGCGAGAACATCGCCTACGGCTATCCGACAGCGGCGGCGGTCATGGCTGGCTGGCTCGGCTCGCCCGGCCACAAGGCGAACATCGAGAACCCCAGCTTTCGCTCGCTCGGCGTCGGCGCAGCCGCCGGCGACGGGACGATCTACTGGGCCCAGGACTTCGGCACCGCGGGCGGCTCGGCAAGCCCTCCCCCCCAACCGCCGCCGGCCGATCCGCAGCCGCCTACCCCACCGTCTCCGCCCGGTCCTGAACCGGCCGAATCGTCGCCGCCGACTTCGCCCGCACCTCCTCCACCCCCGCCCTCTGCCGCGAAGTCGTGGGAAGGCGGCATTGTCGTCGCGTCGATGAAGATGGCGAGGCCGCGCCCCGGCGGGCGCTTCTCGGTGCGTGTCGCGCTCGCCTCGCGCCTCACGGGAGTGAAGGTGTCGTGCCGGGCCTCGGTGCGTGGGCGCAGGCTCCGCGTCACCCGTAACGTCTACCGCGGCGGTGAGGCGGTCTGCTCCTGGCAGGTGCCCCGGCGAACCTCGGGCGCCATCCTTCGGGGATCGATGGGCGTTCGCGCGGATGGTCGACGATCGCGGGTCACCTTCGCGCGGAAGGTCTCCTGAGCTAGGATCCCCCTGCCCGGTCGCGCTAGGCGGGGAGCTAGCGGTTCCCTGAACCCGCAATCCGCTACAGCGGGGCCGAATTCCCGCCCGAGGGGGCTCGCCCCGAGGAACGGGCCGGCGATCGTGAGCGTTGACAGCCAGGTTCCGCGCGCTGGGAGCCTTCGAACCGCGTCAGGTCCGGGAGGAAGCAGCGCTAAGAAGTGTTTCCCAGGCGCCGTGGACCAGCCTGGCTCGAGCAAGCGACGCGGGCACCGCCCCGGTGGACGCCGACGACGGCAGGTGCGCGACCGGGCTTAGACTGAGGCTCTCGTGACCGCGCTCTACCGCAAGTACCGGCCGCAGGACTTCGACGAGGTGGTCGGCCAGGAGGGGGCGACGCGCACGCTTCGCAACGCGATCGAGCGCGGGCAGGTGCGGCAGGCGTACCTCTTTGCCGGCCCGCGCGGGACGGGCAAGACGTCGCTGGCCCGCATCGTCGCGAAGTGCCTCAACTGCGAGCAGGGGCCGACGACGAAGCCGTGCGGCGTTTGCAACTCGTGCCGGACGATCGCGGCGGGGACGTCGCTCGACGTCGTCGAGATGGACGCGGCGAGCCAGCGCGGAATCGACGACATCCGCGAGATCCGCGAGCGCGTGATGCTGCAGCCGGTCGAGGGGCGGATGAAGGTCTACATCCTCGACGAGGCGCATCAGCTCACCAAGGAGGCGTTCAACTCGCTGCTCAAGCTGATCGAGGAGCCGCCCCCGCACCTCGTCTTCATCTTCTGCACGACCGAGCTCCTGAAGATGCTCGAGACGGTTCGGTCACGCTGCCAGACGTTCCTCTTCTCGCGGCCGCGGCTTCCCGAGCTCACGCGGCTCCTGCGCCGAGTCGCCGACGGCGAGGGGATGGACGTGCCCGACGCCGCGCTGTCGATCGTCGCGCGCAGCGCACGCGGGAGCTTCCGCGATGCCGTCTCGACGCTCGATCAGCTCTCCGCCTCGACCGAAGGGCCGATCGTCGTCCAGGATGTCCTGCAGCTCCTCGGCACCGTCGAGGAGGACGCGCTGTTTCGTCTCTGCGACCTGGTCGTCGATCGAGACACGTCGGGCCTGCTCGAGCTCGTCGAGGAGCTCGCCGAGCAAGGGCAGGATCTCAACCGCCTCGTCGCCGACCTGCTCGAGCACCTGCGGCACCTCCTCCTCGTCCAGCACATCGGCGACGTGCCGCAGTCGCTCCCGGTCACCGACGAGACCCGGACGCGGCTCCGCGAGCAGGCCAACCAGCTCGGCGAGGCCGAGGTGATCCGTTTGATCGACCTGCTCGCCGTCGCAATCGAGGACGCTCGCCAGGGCGGCGATCCCCGCCTGCCGCTCGAGCTCGCGCTCGTCAAGGTGTCCCGCCCCGGGGGCGACCTCTCCCGCGAGTCGATCTCCTACCGGCTCGAGCGCCTCGAAGCGCGCGCTCCCGGGCCGGGAAGCCCGCCGTCTCCTGCGATCACCGTGGAGACCGGATCCGCAGAGGCGGCTCTCCCCTCGCCGGAGAGCCAGGACCCGGTGACGATCGGCGACCTGCCCCCGCTCGAGCTGAACCAGCTTCAGAGCCAGTGGCGGCAGGCCGTCCTCCCCGCGCTGCAGAGCCGCTCGATCCCGACGGCCACGATGCTGGGCGAGGCCCGCCCGATCGAGCTCGCGGACGACCGCCTCGTGGTCGAGTTTCCGGCGCATGCCTCGTTCCACCGCTCGATCGCCGAGGAGCCGAAGAACGCCGCTCTCCTGTCCGAGGCGCTGTTCGAGGTCACCGGACGGCGGCTTGCGCTCGCGTTCGCGGTTGGCGAGCCCCAGCCGGGCGCCGACGACGATACTGCCGAGAGCGCCGAGCCGGCTGGCGAGGAGGCGATCATCTCGCTCCTGCGCGACGAGCTCGACGCCCGCCCGATCGAGGAGGACTAGCGCACCATGAAGATGGACGTCAACAAGATGATGCAGCAGGTGCAGCAGATGCAGGCCGAGATGGCCAAGGCGCAGGAGGAGCTGGCCGGCGAGACCGTCGAGGCGTCGGTCGGCGGCGGCCTCGTCACGGTCAAGGCGACCGGCGCGGGCGAGATCACCGAGATCAGGATCTCGCCGGAGGCGATCGACCCGGACGATCCCGAGACGCTCGAGGATCTGGTGCTCGCCGGCGTCAATCAGGCGCTCAAGAGCTCGCAGGACCTAGTGCAGTCCCGCCTGGGCGGGGCCCTCGGCGGGCTCGGCGGCCTCGGCCTGCCCGGGCTCTAGCCCGACCGGCGAGGGATGGGCCGCTTCGACGGCAAGGTCGCCCTCGTCACCGGCGCGTCGGGCGGGATCGGCGCCGCGACCGCGCGAGCGCTCGCCCGGGACGGCGGAGCGGTGGCGCTCACGGACGTGGCCGACGAGGCAGGTGAGCGGATCGCGCGCGACCTCGGCGCGCCGGCGTTCTACCTCCACCTCGACGTGACGTCGGAGGACGACTGGCGAGCGGCCGTCGAACGCTTGGAACGGGAGCTCGGCGGGCTGCACGTGCTCGTCAACAACGCGGGCATCGCGACGAGACCCGATGTCGAGACGGAGACGCGGGAGGAGTGGGACCGGATGATCGCGATCAACCAGACCGGTGTCTTCCTCGGCATGCAGGCTGCCGCTCCGGCGCTCAAGCGGGCGGGCGGAGGGACGATCGTCAACCTCTCGTCGATCTTTGGAACCGTCGGCGGCTTCGGCGAGTCGCACGCCTACCACGCCTCCAAGGGCGCCGTGCGGGTGATGACGAAGAACGCCGCGCTGCGCTGGGCGCCCGACGGCATCCGCGTCAACTCGGTGCATCCGGGCTACATCGACTCGCCGATGATCGCGGAGACGAAGGCGGACGGCCTCGACGCGCGGGCGGTGGCGAGCACGCCCATGGGGCGACTCGGACGCGTGGAGGAGGTCGCCGAGGCGATCGCGTTCCTCGCCTCCGACGCGTCGAGCTACGTCACCGGCTCGGAGCTCTATGTCGACGGAGGCTGGACTGCGCGCTGAGAACTAGCCGCGGCCCGACGACTGGCGCCCGGGTCAGAATGACCGCGCCGTGTTCAGCCCGCTCGTCGAGAACCTGATCGCCCAGCTCTCGAAGCTACCGGGCGTCGGCACCCGAACGGCCCAGCGGCTCGCGTTCCACCTGCTCCAGACCTCGCCCGAGGACGCGTTCGCGCTCTCCGACGCCATTCGCGAGGTGAAGGAGCGGATCGGCTTCTGCACCGAGTGCGGCAACCTGACCGAGTCCGAGCGCTGCGAGATCTGCGTCGACCCGCGCCGCGACCGTACCGTCGTCTGTGTCGTCGAGCAGCCGGCCGACCTCGTCTCTGTCGAGCGCACACACCAGTTCCGGGGGCTCTACCACGTCCTCGGCGGCGCGCTCTCCCCGCTGGACGGGGTCGAGCCCGGGCACCTCAGGATCGACGAGCTCGTCGGGCGGGTCGAGCGCGAGGCGGTCGAGGAGGTCGTCCTCGCCACGAACCCCAACATGACCGGCGAGGCGACCGCCTCCTACATCGCCGACCGGCTGCGGGGACGGACGCGCGTCACGCGGCTTGCCAGCGGCCTGCCGGTCGGCGGCGACCTCGAGTACGCCGACGAGGTCACGCTCGGCCGCGCGCTCGCCGGTCGTCGCGAGATGTAGCCGCCTGCCTCAGGAGCGATGCTCGCGACGGAAGACGATTCGCGCCCGCGGGCCAAGTCTGCGCACCACGATGCCGTTCTCGTCCAGGGACGGGGCGAGGCTGCCGGCGAGGCCACGGCCGTGCGGCGCAATCCGACACGAGACGCCGAGCCAACCTTCGAACGCGGCGCCCTCGGCAACCCTGCATTCCACGTCGCTGCCCGCCACCCGCACCCGCCCGCCCGCGCCGAGGTCGGCGACGATCCGCGCCGAGAACGCATGGCGCCGGAGCTTCGGCGTCGTGCGGGAGCGTGGCTGCCGGCGATCGAAGATGCGCTCGGGCTCCCCCTCGGCGACGCCGAAGCGAGACACGGCAAGCTCGGCCTGGCTCAGCCCGAAGTAGTAGCTCCCCCGAACGGGACGCCCGCCGGCGGCGACCCGACACGCGAGCCCGCCGCTCGTCCCCTTGCGGCCGCCGAACGTGCACACGATGCCCGTCTCGGCGACGCGGAACCCTTCCCCGGGGTCGAGCGTGATCGTGCGTGCGGCGGCCGCGGGGGCGGCGAGAACGAGAGCGGCCGCGAGCGCGAGAGCCGGGACGCTGGGCACGAGAACGATTGTGCGCAAAGAGCGGACATTTCGCCGGGCGATCGCTTGCAACCGACCTTCCCAGCCGGATAAAGTCGCCGCGTTGAGCCGATGGGCCCCCGGGTTCGTCGGCTCAACGCTTTGTCGGGCAGGTGCGCAAGTCCTCCCGCTACGCTCTGCCGAGTTGGCATGAAACAAGTGCGTGGAGCGAAGACGGAGCCGACAGATGCCTAGCCTCGCCGTCGTGGGCGCCACGGGCGCGGTCGGCACCGTCACGCTCGAGCTGCTCGCCGCCCGGGGACACGAGGACGTGCGCGCGTTCGCGTCGTCGCGGTCAGCCGGCAAGACCGTTGCGTACGGCGACCGCGAGCTCGCGGTCGAGGAGGCGAGCGTCGACGCGCTCGGCACAGGCGACCTCGACCTGTGCTTCTTCTCGGTTGGAACGGCCACGAGCCGCGAGCTCGTCGGGCCGGTGGCCGGCACGGGGGTGGTGTGCATCGACAAGTCCGACGCCTTTCGCCTCACCGACGGCATCCCGCTCGTCGTCGCCGGAGTCAACGACGACGTCCTCGGAGACATTTTCTCCCCCGCCCCACCCCACAACGGGGTCACCCACCCGATCATCGCCAACCCGAACTGCTCCGCGATGCAGCTCACCTGCGCGCTGAAGCCACTCCACGACGCGGCGGGGCTCGCGCGCGTGCGCCTCGCGACCTACCAGTCGATGTCCGGGGCCGGCGACGCGGGCATCGAGCGCCTGCGGGAGGTGCAGCCGATGGAGGGCGACCTGGCGATGGACTGGGAGCTCGACGGCGACGAGTTCAGCGAGGAGTGGAAGCTGCGCGAGGAGACCCGCAAGATCCTCGGGCTCCCGGAGCTTCCCCTCCACGCGACCTGCGTCCGCGTCCCCGTGCTCGTCGGGCACGCGCAGGCGGTCTGGCTGCAAACGGAGCGGCCGCTCTCTCCCGACGAGGCGCGGGAAGCGCTCGCCGAGGCGCCGAACGTCCGGCTCGCCGACCTCCCGATGCCGCGACGGGACGCCTCGGGCGAGGACGAGGTGCTCGTCGGCCGGATCCGCCGCGACCCGACGGAGGATCAGAGCCTCGCCCTCTGGATCGTGAACGACAACCTCCGCAAGGGCGCCGCGCTCAACGCGGTGCAGATCGCCGAGGCCCTGACGGCCCGGCGCCTACTCGCCGCCTAGCAGCCCGAACGAGAGTCGGCGGAGACGGGCTCGGCGGCGCGCTTCGTGCTCCTCGCGCTGGCGACGCTGCCGCTCGTGGACGAGGAGGCGCTCGCGCAACGCGCTCCTTGCGTTGCGGATCTGCTCGTCGACCGCGGCTTCCTCTTCAGGCGTCCAGTTCCCCGTCTGCATCGTCGTCCTCTCGAAGGAGCATGAGAACCTCGTCCAGCTTAGCGTCCATCTCCATCAGGAACACCGTCAGGGCACGCACGTCCTCCTACTCGGCCGGCTCGACCTTCGGTCGACGGAACATCCACCGATCGTGCAACGAGCGGAGCGCGGCTTGCAAGATGACCTCGCCGGCCGTGCTCCTCAGGCCGCCGATGTTCCACCCTTCGACGACTCTGACCCGCTTCTTACAAACGCCGCTTACGGTGGCGCCATGACCGATCATCGGAACGCACATCGGCCAGCTGCGGGGCCCGGCGAACGCGGGGCGACGGCGACCTACGACGGACGACCCCTCGCGAACCCCGACGAGGACATCTTCGACCAGGGCCTGACATTCGACCTCGAGACCGTGCTCGACCGCCGGAAGCTGCTCAAGCTGATCGCGTACTCCGGTCTCAGCGTGGGTCTGCTCGGGCTCGTCGGCTGCGGCTCGTCGGTGGACGACTCCGTACCTGCCGTTCCCACGCCGGCAACGGCAGCCGGCGACACGACGGGTGACTGCACGGCCATCCCGGAGGAGACCGCCGGCCCGTACCCCGGCGACGGCTCGAACGGTCCGGACGTCCTCGGCCAGAGCGGGGTCGTCCGAAGCGACATCCGCTCGAGCTTCGGGGAGCTCACGGGCACCGCCGAGGGCGTTCCCTTGACGATCGAGCTTACGATCCAGGACGCATCGAACGGCTGTGCCGCGCTGGCGGGCGCGGCGGTCTATCTCTGGCACTGCAACCGGGACGGGCACTACTCGCTCTACTCCGAGGAGATCGCCGACCAGAACTACCTGCGCGGGGTCCAGGAGGCCGGCAGCGACGGCGTCGTGACGTTCACGAGCATCTTCCCGGCCTGCTATTCGGGCCGCTGGCCGCACATCCACTTCGAGGTGTACCCGAGCCTCGCGGCCGCGACCGACGACGCGAACAGGATCGCAACGTCACAGATCGCCCTCCCCGAGGAGACGTGCAACGCGGTGTACGCAACGGACGGATACAGCGAGAGCCTCGGCAACCTGCAGCAGACGAGTCTCCAGACCGACAACGTGTTCGGCGACGACGGAGGCGCTCAGCAGCTCGGCAGCGTCACGGGCAGCGTCGATGCGGGCTACGTCGTGACGCTCGCGATCCCGGTTTCGGTCGCCTGACGTCGCCTGCTACGGCCGGTGCGGCACGGGCGCGGGCACCAGGGCCTCCTTCACCTTCCGCCAGGCGCGGGAGGTCAGGCCGTCCTCGACCGGGACGAGGCCGCCGAGCTCGAGCCGGGCGAGCTCGACGAGGCCGTCGGTGCGAACCGGGTAGAAGCCGAAGTCGGCGAGGAAGTCGGCCGGGAAGATCGTCCGGTGGACGAGAAACCGCTCGTACGCGCTGTCCGCCTCGGGGTAGCGGTAGCCGAACGCCTCGATCGCCTTCACGCCGCGGTCGCGCGCCTCCCCGATCACCGAGAGGAAAAGGCTCTGCATCACCCACGGCGACGACGGATCGACGAGGTAGGCGCACGTGATCAGGACACCGTCGGACGACGGCGGGCCTGCGGGCATGGTTGCGGCGCGCGGGAAGTGGTCGGACGGCCCGTACTGGACGAACCCGAGCAGACGGTCGTCGTCACCGTGGTAGAGCGTCCCCCACGCGCCCCACCCATCCTCGACGCGCTCCGCCCATCGTCCCTTCGGTGCGGGCCGTTCTCCCTTCGACTGCCAGAAGACGCACCCGACGCAGGGTGGCGGCGCGTGCGCGATCGACGCCCCCGTGACCGGATGGAGCCGGTTCGCCACGGTCCGAGTCTAGATGGTCGGCTCGGGACGTCTCAGAACGAGAAGCGACGCCTCCGGGCGTGCGAGAAAGCGAAACGGCACGAGCGTCGTGCCCAGCCCGGGCGACACGTACATCGTCGTCCCGTTGACGGTGAACAGGCCCTCGAGGTACGGGTCGAAGACGTTGAGCAGCCGCGTCTTGCCGCCCGGGCGCGGGACGCAGATCTGGCCGCCGTGCATGTGGCCGGCGAGGACGAGGTCGAAGGCGCCCGGCGGGAGGTATTCGATCGTGTCGGGAAAGTGAGCGAGGAGCAGGCGGAGGTCCGCGTCCGGGTCCGCGAGCCCGACTGGGGGCGACCAGCGACTTGACGGCGACGCGCCGACGACCTGCACCGAAACTCCGCCGACGAGGAACGTGCGCGCCGAATCCTCGAGCAGTACGGTGCCCTGCCGCTCGAGCCCGTCCAACCCAACCGGCTGCGAGAACGGGTCCCGGCTTTCGTCGACCTCGTGGTTGCCGAGCACGGCGAAGGCGCCGTGGCGGGGCTCGAGCCGGCCGAGCGCGTGCTCGAGCTGCGCTTCGCCGCGGGTGCGGGCGAGCAGGTCGCCGGTCAAGGCGAGCAGGTCGACGTCGTGGGCCTCGTCCCAGGAGACCGCCTTCTCGAGCGTGCGCGCGTTCTGCGACAGCGTGCCGAGGTGGAGATCGCTGAGGTGGAGGACGCGGAACCCGTCGAGCGCGTCGGGCAGGCCGGGAATCGGCACGTCGAGCCGGCGGAAGCGCACCCACTGGGCCTCGTGGAGGCCCCAGCCGAGCCCGGCCGCCGCGGCGAGCGCCCCGGCCCTCGCGAGCAGCCTGATCAGACCGAGCCGACCTCGAGCTTCTCGAGCACCGGCGTCACGGGGACGACGTGGCGTTTGAACCGGAGCGCCGAGTCCTCGAGGCCGGCCGCAACGCCGATCAGCTGCGAGAGGTGGAGAATCGGCAGCTGGTAGCTTCGCCCTGTCGCCTTCTCGAGCTTCTGCTGCCACGCGTCGAGGGACAGGTGGCAGAGCGGGCAGGGGGTCACCATCGCGTCGGCTCCCGCCTCGATCGACTGCTCGATCGGCTGGATCAGCTCGCCGAGGGCGACCTCTTCGCGCGCCTGGATGATCGGGAACCCGCAGCACTTGATCTTCGCCGGGTAGTCGATCGCCTCCCCGCCGCAGGCGGCGATGATCGCCTCGAGCGACGACGGCTTGTCGGGATCCTCGAAGCCCAGGATCTTCGAGGGGCGCAGGATCTGGCACCCGTAGAAGGGCGCGACCTTGAGCCCCTTCAGGCCCTTGTGGGCGACCTGCTCGAGTCTCTCGAGGCCCTCGCCGTCGGCGATCAGCCACAGGAGATGCTTGACGTCGACGCCCCCGGCGTACGGAGGTGCGCCCACGCGCTCGAGGTTCTCGCTGACGCGGGCCCGCAGCGCGTCGTCGTGCTGGAGCTGGTGGTTTGCCTGGCGCAGGTTGAGCGTACAGACGTTGCAGATCGTCATCAGCGTGTCCGCGCCCGTCTGCTCGGCGTAGGCGAGGATGCGCGCGTTCAGGTGGAGGTAGTAGTCGGGCTCCGCCTCGTGGATGTCACCCGCGCCGCAGCAGGTGACCGACTCGAGCTCGACGAGCTCGATCCCGAGCTTTGGCGCAAGCGCCTGGGTGGAGGTGTCGAGCTCCTTCGCGGAGAGCGAGGCGAGACACCCCTTGTAGTAGGCGACCTTCATCGCGATGCCCCCTGGGCTTCTGCGTGCCGGCTCGGAGCAGACGCCGTCGCTTCGCGACGGCTGAACCCCGCCACCCCACCCCACGCCCTGTCGAGCGCGACCCCACCGGCAACCCTCATGTGCCATCCCCGCCGGCAGCGTGCCTCTCCTCCATCGCGTACGCCGCCCGGGCGAGGCCCTTCTCACCCTGGACGATGCCCGCGGCGCCCGCGACCCCCTGCGCCTTGACGAGGTCGTGGAGGGCGCGGGACTCCTCGATGTCCCTGGCGACGTGTACCGGGCCCGGGGGCGGCACCTTGCCGCGCTTTGCGAGCGAGATCGCGAACTTCGTCTCCTTGAGCGCGTTGACAACGCCCTGGGTCTTCGGCACGAGCTCGGTCTCGCGCAGCCAGCCCGTGGTCTTCGCCGAGGCCACGAACCACTTCGCGTGCTTGGCGCCCATGTCGCCGTCGATGCCCTCCTTCAGCGACTCGGCGCCGAGCTTGGCGATCGCGTCGCGTGGATCGACACCCTTCGGGCAGCGCTCGTTGCAGAAGTAGCACCTCGTGCAGTCCCAGATCCCGTGCTCGTCGTTGTAGGCCTGGAGCCGCTCGACACTCGCCTGATCGCGAGGGTCGCCGACGAATCGGAACCCCTTCGCGAGCGCCGCCGGGCCGAAGAAGTCGGGGTCGGACTCCATCGAGTTGCACTCGGAGACGCAGCAACCGCACATGATGCAGAGCGCCTCTTTGGCGATCGGCCTGATCGCCTCGGGCGAGATGACGAACTCCTTCTCCGGATACTCCTCGTAGCCGGGCTCGAGATAGGGCTTGATCTGGCGGATCTTCGACCAAAACGGCGTCATGTCGACGACGAGGTCCTTGAGGATCGGCATGTTCCCCATCGCAGAGATCACGGGAACGTGGCCGGCGTCGACAATCGGCTTCATCCGCTCCTTGCAGGCGAGCACGGCGCGCCCGTCCATCCGCATCCCGCACGAGCCGCAGATCATCATGCGGCAGCTCTTGCGGTAGGCGAGCGTGCCGTCGACTCGGTCCTTGATCAGGTCGAGGACG
Organism: uncultured Actinomycetes bacterium; assembly: GCA_963712465.1. Classification (GTDB taxonomy): domain Bacteria; phylum Actinomycetota; class Thermoleophilia; order Gaiellales; family Gaiellaceae; genus CAVQHY01. Next base: position 18,488 of record CAVQHY010000001.1, on the reverse strand, counting down.
TCGAGCAGGCACGCCCACTCGGGCGCCTCGACCTCGTAGGTTCTCAGTGCCCGCTCGCCCGACTGGGGGTCGAAGCGCCAGATCTTCAGGGCGACGTCCATCAGTACTTGCGCTCCTGGGGTTGCCATTTCGTCACCCGGACCGGCGCCCACCCGAGCTTCGGGCGCTCGTCGACCCACGTGACCATCGTGTGCCTCATGAAATTCTCATCGTCGCGATCGGGGTAGTCGTACGGGCGGGCGTGTGCGCCGCGACTCTCGGTGCGCGCGAGACCGGCCTCGACCATGCACGCGGCGAGGTCGAGCAGGAAGCCGAGCTCGAGCGCCTGCGTGACGTCGTTGTTGAACACCGAGCCCTTGTCGTCGACGACGACACGGTCGTACCGCTGGCGCAGCGACTCGATGAGCTCGCCCTGCGCCTTCATCTGCTCCTCGCGGCGGAAGACGCCGAAGTTCTCGTGCATCGTCGACGCCATCTCGTCGCGGATCGCCCACGGCCGCTCGCCCTCCTCGCGCCCGAGCAGCTCGTCGAGCTCGCGCTCGGCATCGGAGACCGCACCCTCGGGAACGGTCACGGTCGTGTGCGACAGCGCCCATTCGGCCGCCGCCAGGCCGGCGCGCTTGCCGTACGTGATCGTCTCCATCAGCGCATTGCCGCCGAGGCGGTTTGCGCCGTGGACCGAGACGCAGGCGACCTCCCCCGCGGCGTAGAGCCCCTCGAGCGAGGTCTTTCCCCAGAGGTCCGTGGCGACACCGCCCATGTGGTAGTGCGAGCCGGGGCGGACGGGGATCGGCTCGTGGATCGGATCGACTCCGGCGAACGTCATCGAGAGCTCGCGCGTCCCGTGCAGCCGCTCGAGGATCCGCTCCGCGCCCAGGTGGCGCAGGTCGAGGAGCACGTTGCCGTCGATTCCGCGGCCCTGGTCGATCTCGGTCTGCTCGGCGCGCGAGATCACGTCCCGGCTGGCGAGCTCCATCGCGTTCGGCGCGTAGTCCTCCAGAAAGCGCCTACCCTCGGAGTTGAGGAGGTACGCGCCCTCGCCGCGGCATCCCTCGGTGATCAGCACGCCCGACGGCGAGAGCGTGGTTGGATGGAACTGCATCATCTCCATGTCCTTGAGCGGGACGCCCAGGCGTAGAGCCATCGCCATCCCGTCGCCCGTGCACGAGTACGCGTTCGTCGTGCCTGTGTACAGGCGGCCGGCCCCGCCCGTGGCGATGATCACCGTCTTCGCTTGCAGCACCTGCAAGCCGCCGTTGAGGATGTCCCAGCAGATCACCCCCTGGCAGCGGTCCTCGTGCTCGACGAGCCTCCACGCGAAGTACTCCTCGTAGCACGGGATGTCGCGCCGCATCACCTGCTCGTAGAGGACGTGCACGAGCACGTGGCCCGTGATGTCGGCCGCGTAGGCGGTGCGAGGGGCTCCCGCGGCGCCGAACGGCCGCTGCGCGATCCGGCCTTCGTCGTTGCGCGAGAAGACTGCGCCCCAGTGCTCGAGCTGGTACACGTCGCCCGGCGCCTCGTCGCAGAGGATCTCGATCGCGTCCTGGTCGCCGAGGTAGTCGGAGCCCTTGACCGTGTCGAACGCGTGGAGCTCGGGGTTGTCCTCGGACGCGTTCCCGAGCGCGGCGTTGATGCCGCCCTCGGCGGCGCCCGAATGGCTTCTCACCGGGTGGATCTTCGAGAGCAGCGCGACGTCGGCGCCCGCGTCATGGGCCTCGATCGCCGCGCGCATTCCCGCCAGGCCGGCGCCTACTACAAGGACGTCGTGATCGGAACCCACCTCGGAAGGACGCTACACCATGGGCCGAGCCCGGTGCGCTGCCCCTTGACTCGGCGCGGTTGACGACTTCCTCGGCGGGCCTGGGTGGTCCGAAATCGGCATGATTCCCTGCGGGAAACGTGAGCAGCTCGCGTCGTTCTCCAGCCAGAGAGGAAGACGGTGACTGATCTCCTCATCGTCGTCGGCGCGCGGCCAAACTTCATGAAGGCCGATGCAGTCGTGCGGGCCGCTCGGGAGACGGAGTTGCGACACGTGCTCGTGCACACGGGTCAGCATTACGATCGCGAGCTCTCCGAGGTGTTCTTCAACGAGCTGGGTCTCCCGGAGCCCGACATCTACCTCGACGTGGGATCCGGGAGCCACGCTGAGCAGACGGCGCGCATCATGCTCAGGTTCGAGTCAGAGCTTCGGCGCGTCGACCCCGGGCTCGTCGTGGTCGTCGGTGACGTCAACTCGACGCTGGCGTGCTCGCTCGTGGCGATCAAGGAGCGCTACGCCGTCGCACATGTGGAAGCGGGCCTGCGCACCTACGACCCCTGGATGCCCGAGGAGATCAACCGGCGGCTCTGCGACCACCTCTCGACCTATCTCTACACGACGAGCAGAGATGCATCCGAGAACCTCCTGCGGGAGAACATCGACGAGGAGCGGATCGTCTTCGTCGGAAACACGATGATCGACACGCTGCTCCGGCTCCGCGAAGTGGCGCAGTCGCGCGGCACCCCTGCCGCGCTTGGCCTGACGCCGCGTGAGTACGTCGTCGCGACGCTCCATCGCCCCGAGAACGTCGACGATCCCGATTCGTTGCGCGGCCTCCTCGAAGCCCTGGGCGAGATCAGCCAACGAGTCCCTGTTGTCCTGCCGCTCCACCCTCGTACTCGCGACCGGATCAGCGCGCTGGGGCTGGAAGGATTGCTGCGGGAGAAGGACGGGCTGATTGCTTGCAGTCCGCTCGGGTACCTTGACTTCGTCGGTCTAGCGGCTGACGCGCGGCTCGTCGTCACCGACTCCGGCGGCGTTCAGGAGGAAACCACCGTCCTCGGCGTCACATGTCTCACCGTCCGCGACCGCACCGAGCGACCAGTGACTGTCTCGTCCGGCACGAACTCGGTCGTCGGTCGTGAGCCGTCGCGGCTGCTCGACGCAGCGCTCGGGGCGCTCGCAGCACCTCACGCCCCTGTCCGGCTGCCCGAACTCTGGGACGGCCACGCGGGCGAGCGGATCGTCGAGCACCTTCATGCAGCCCTTTTCGCGCACCTCCCCGCCGCTACACGCCTTGGTTAGTCGCCGATTCGAGCTACTTGGGGCCGGCGGTCATGCCGTGGGCGCGGTCACGCTTGGCCCCGCAGCAAGAACCGACTCGGGGGTCGCGTCCGCGAACTGCTCGAAGTTGTCGGCGAAGAGCCGGGCGAGCGAGCGTGCCGCCTCGTCGTAGGCGGCCGGATCCGCCCACGTCTGTCGCGGCTGGAGCACCTCGGCGGGCACGCCCGGGCAGCTCGTCGGGATAGCGAAGCCGAACACCGGATCCTCTACGGTCTCGACTGCGTCGAGCTCGCCGGCGAGCGCCGACCGGACGACCGCGCGCGAGTGCGCGATCGAGATCCGCTCGCCGACGCCGTGCGGGCCGCCCGTCCAGCCGGTGTTGACGAGCCAGACTCGCGAGCCGTGCTCCTCGACCAGGCGCCCGAGCATCTCGGCGTAGACGGTGGGGTGCAACGGCATGAACGGCGCCGCGAAGAGCGTCGAGAACGTTGCCGCCGGCTCGGTGACTCCGCGCTCGGTGCCCGCCACCTTCGCCGTGTAGCCGGAGATGAACCAGTACATCGCCTGCTCGGCCGTCAGCCGTGCGACAGGCGGGAGCACGCCGAAGGCGTCGGCGGTGAGGAAAACGATCGTGCGCGGGTGTCCGCCGAGGCCGCTCTCGACGATGTTGGGCAGGTGCGTGATCGGGTAGGCGGCGCGCGTGTTCTCCGTCAGCGAGTCGTCGTCGAGGTCGAGCCGGCGAGTCTGCTCGTCCATGACGACGTTCTCGAGAACGGTGCCGAAGCGCCGAGTCGTCTCGTGGATGTCGGGCTCGGCCTCGGGCGAGAGACGGATCGTCTTCGCGTAGCAGCCGCCCTCGAAGTTGAAGATCCCGTTCGGGCTCCAGCCGTGCTCGTCGTCGCCGATCAGACGCCGGTCCGGGTCGGCAGAGAGCGTGGTCTTGCCGGTTCCGGAGAGCCCGAAGAATACGGCCGTGTCCCCGCGGGAGCCCAGGTTTGCCGATGCGTGCATCGGCAGGACGCCCCGCCCGGGAAGCACGTAGTTCATGAACGTGAAGACGGACTTCTTGATCTCGCCCGCGTAGCTCGTGCCGCCGATGAGCACGAGGCGGCGGCCGAAGTGGACGAGGACGAAGACCTCGCTGCGGGTGCCGTCGAGCTCGGGGATGGCATGGAAGCCCGGCAGCTCGATGACGTGCAGGTCCGGCGAAAAAGGGCCGAGAGCCTCGTGGTCGGCCGGCCGCAGGAGCAGATTGCGGGCGAAGAGGTTCTGCCACGCGCCTTCGGTGACGACGCGGACGCCGATCCTGTAGTCGGGGTCGGCGCCGGCGTACAGATCCTGGACGAAGAGGTCGCGCCCCTGTACATAGGCCTGGAGCCGGCCGAGCACGCGCTCGAAGACCTCCTCCTCGATCGGCCGGTTCACCGTTCCCCACCAGACGACGTCCTCGCTCGACGGCTCGCGGACGACGAACTTGTCCTGGGGCGAGCGCCCGGTGTACTGCCCCGTCTGGACGACGAGCGGGCCCAGGTGCGCGACCTGACCCTCACCGCGGCGGACGGCCTCCTCGTAGAGCGCGGGCGCAGCGAGGTCGTGCAGCACCGCGCCGACGTTCGCGAAGCCGAGGTAGCCGAGATCGAGCATGTTCACCCTTCCGGTCGCCAGAAGCCCTCGGATAATAGTGACCGACGTGGGGCCCGAATTCACGCTCGAGCGGACGCAGGCCGTTCCCGTGCCCGTGGACGAGGCGTTCGCGTTCTTCGCGGAGCCGCTGAATCTCGAGGCGATCACGCCACCGTGGCTTCGCTTTCGCATCGTGGCCGCACCCGAGCGGCTCGAGCGGAGGTCAATCCTTCGCTATACGCTTCGGGTCTTCGGCTGGCCGATTCGCTGGACGACCGAGATCACCGACTGGCACCCGCCGAGGAGCTTCGTCGACCTACAGGTGAAGGGCCCGTATCCACTTTGGGAGCACACGCATCGGCTGACTTCCCTGGCCGCGCGGGAGACGGAGATCCACGACCACATCCGCTACCGCGTCCCGGGAGGTCCGCTGTTGGCGCGCGCTGCAAACGGGCTGGTCGTGCGCCGCTGGCTGGACGAGATCTTCGACTTCCGGGCGGCGCGCATGAGAGAGTTGCTGCGATGAGAGCGCGTGAGCTCGGGCTGACGATCGGGACCGGCACTCCCGGACCGCTCAACGCGATCACGGACGTCGCGGGGGTTCGTGTCGGCATGACGACCCTGATCGAGGGCGAGGCCGTCCGGACCGGGGTCACGGTGATCGTCCCTCCCGAGACTCCGCTCTTCGCCGGCACGCACACGCTGAACGGCAACGGCGAGATGACGGGGCTCGAGTGGCTGCGCGACTCGGGGATGCTCACGACCCCGATCGGAATCACCACGACGCAATCGGTCGGAGTCGTCCGCGACGCGCTGATTCGCTGCGCTCCCAAGGATCCGGACGTCTGGAGCCTCCCGGTCGTCGCCGAGACGTGGGACGGCTACCTGAACGAAGTCAACGCGATGCACGTGAGAGCAGAGCACGTCGTCGCCGCGTACGAGGCCGCGAGCGGCGGACCGGTTCCCGAGGGCAACGTCGGCGGGGGCACCGGGATGATCTGCCATGGCTTCAAGGGCGGAACGGGAACGGCGTCCCGCATCCTCGCGAAGGCCGACGGCGGGTACACGGTCGCCGTGCTCGTGCAGGCAAACCAGGGTGCGCGCGAGCGGCTCGCGATCGAGGGCGTCCCGGTCGGCCGCCTCATCCCCGCATCGCGCGTGCCGACGTTCGAGTACTCGCAGCCCCCGGGCTCGGGCTCGATCATCGTAGTGGTGGCGACCGACGCCCCGCTCCTTCCCGGCCAGTGCGCCCGGCTCGCACAGCGGGCGGGGCTCGGCATCGGCAGGCTCGGTGGAGCGGGCGAGAACGGCAGCGGCGACATCTTCCTCTGCTTCTCCACCGGCAACCGCGGGCTCGACGACGAGAGCACACAGATCACGAGCGTGAGGATGGTCGGAAACGGAGGGCTCGACCCGCTCTTCTACGCAGCGATCGAGGCCACCGAGGAGGCGATCGTCAACGCTCTCGTCGCCGCGGAGACGATGACGGGGTTCAGTGGCAACACGGCGCACGCGCTCGAGCCGGAGGCTCTGCTCGAGGCGATGCGGCTCACCCGCTGAGCCGGATGCGCTCGGGCGGCAGGTCGAGCTCGATCGTCGTCTGGGCCACGTAGAGGAGGTCGTCCGGTGCTGCGACGTCGAACCCGAGCGCGAGGATCGGATCGATCCGGGGCGGTTCGAGCAGCTCGGCGCGACGCCACTCCGCGGGTCCTCGCCGAATCCGCAGGGCCTTCAGGCCCGCACCGGGAAAGAGACCGAGCTCGAGCCGACCGAGAGCTCCCGGGTCGACGACGCCGTCGACGCCGTATCGGATCCGGAGACCGAGGCCCTCGGCTCGGCCCTTGGCAACCCGCAGGTGTGTCGACCGGACGGGAAGAAGCGGTGCGGCGAGCTTGCCCGGCAGCGTCACGCGCGCGTCGAGGAAGTACGCAGCCGGCTCGCCCTCGACCGATGTGTAGACGCGAACGTTGATCTCCTTGTAGCGGGGAACCGGCAGGCGGCCGCTCCGTCCGCCGGCGACTCTGAACAGAACCGCCGACACGAGGTGCTCGCCCCCGACCGGGGCCGGCTCCAGCCCGTGTGAGAGGACGCGGGCGACGTCCTCAGCGCCCACGACCCAGCTGGCGACGACCATGTCACGGATGTCGAGCGAGAGCCTCACGGGGAGGAAGCCTAGGCGCGCCGGGGAATCCGGCGCCCGTGAGCCCGAACGCAGCGGTCGATCGTTTTCTCGCCAGCCCGTCCCTCTCGGAGCGCACGCGGCGGGCGTACCGAACGGATCTCGAGGAGTTCGTCCGCTGGCTCAACGCCAACCGCATCGAGCTCGGCGAAGTCGATGCGGGTGCCCTCGCTCGCTACGCCGCCGAGCTAGGCGGCGATCGACCGGGTCGCGTCCCGCGCAGGCTGTCGAGCGCGACGCTCGCCCGCAAGCTGGCCGCCGTTCGTTCCCTGCTTCGCCAGACACGGGGACCGGGCCACGTCCCCGAGGTGCCCCTGGGTGGCCGGCGCCCGCGGCGGCTGCCTCATGCGCCTCGCCCCGCCGAGACGGACGGTCTCCTCGCGAGCCTCGAAGACACCGGCCCGCTCGCCCTCCGCAACCGCGCGCTCTTCGAGCTCGTCTACTCGGCCGGGCTCCGCTCTCAGGAGGCGGTCGACCTCGAGCTCGCCGACGTGGACTTCGAGCAGGAGCGGATTCTCGTCCGGGGCAAGGGAGACAAGGAACGATCCGTCCCGCTCGGTGAGGAGGCTGCGTACCGGCTTCGCCTCTACCTCGCCGACGGGCGGCCGGAGCTCGCCCGCGGTGCCGAGAACCACCTGTTCCTCTCGGCCCGAGGGCGGCCGCTGGACACCTCGACGCTGAGACGGCTCCTTCCGAACCCGCACCGGCTTCGCCATGCATTCGCAACCGACCTGCTCGAGGGCGGTGCGGACCTCCGCACGATCCAGGAGCTGCTCGGCCACACGTCACTTTCAACGACACAGATCTACAGCCACGTCGACGCCAAGCGCTTGCGAAAGGTCTATGACCGCGCCCACCCCCGCGCCTGACCCGGTCGTCCAGAGCTTTCTCGCCCTGCTCGCGGCGCGGCGCGCCCCGCGTACCGTCGACGCGTATCGACGCGACCTCGCGAGCCTCGAGCGGCGGCTCGGCCGCTCCCCAGCTGGGGCGAGCACAGAGGAGCTCGAGGGCTGGATCGCCGACATGCGCGCTGCGGGACATGCCCCGACCTCGATCACCCGGCGGGCCGCCGCGGCCCGAACCTTCTACCGCCACCTCGTCCTCCTGGGTCTTCGGTCCGACAATCCAGCTGCCGAGCTGGATCTCCCGCGCCGGCGCCGTCGGCTACCGCGCACGCTGTCGCCCCGGGACGTGGAGAGGCTGATCGACGCGGCTAACGGGCCGACGCCGCGCGATCTTCGCGATCGTGCTCTGGTGGAACTCCTCTACGGAGCGGGGCTTCGCGTCAGCGAGGCAGTGGGACTGGACGCTGGGCGCATCGACCTCGACGGCCGGCTCGTTCGCTGTCTCGGCAAGGGAGACAAGGAGCGCATCGTGCCGATCGGGCGCCAGGGAGTCGAGGCACTGCGACGGTACCTCGCGCGCGGCCGTCCGTATCTGAATCGGCGCCACCGGCCGGAGCTGTTCCTCAACGCCCAGGGCGGGGCGCTCACGCGGGCGGGTGCCTTCCTGATCCTCCGGCGACTCGCGGCAAAGGCGGGACTCGAGCCCGGCCGCGTCCACCCCCATCTGCTGCGCCACTCGTTCGCCACGCATCTCCTCGAGGGCGGTGCAGACCTGCGGAGCGTGCAGGAGATGCTCGGCCACGCCGACCTCGGGACGACCGAGCTCTACACCCACGTGTCAGAGCGCCGGCGCCGGGACACGTACTTCGCGGCGCACCCGCACGCTCGTCGGACCGGGCTGCGGCCGGCGCCCGCCGGCGATGCAGTCGAGTCGAACCGGCCGCTCCCTGCCACGCTGAGACGTCGAGCTACTCCTCGACGGGATCCAGCCGGCCCGACCTGACGTCGTAGACCCAGCCGCTGACCGGAATGTCGTCGGGGAGGAACGGTGACTCGCGCACAGTTCGCACGGAGGCGCGAACCCGCTCCTCGAGATCCGGGAACGGATGGAAGTCGACCGCGCTAGCGTCGGCCCCTGCCTCGTCGGCGAGCTTTCCGCGGAGATCGTCGTTCGAGAACGTCAACATCCCGCAGTCCGTGTGCCCCGCGATCAGGAACTCCTCGGTGCCGAGCAGCCAGTGGGAGATGACGAGCGATCTGATCGCGTCGTCCGTGGCGAGGCCGCCCGCGTTTCGGATCACGTGGGCGTCACCCTCTTCGAGCCCGAACGCCTTCGCGGGATCGATCCGCGCGTCCATGCACGTCACGATCGCGAAGCGTCGGCCCGGTGGCATCGGCAGATCACCCTTGTCGAAGCGGGTGGCGTAGCTCTCGTTGGCGTTCCGGACCTCGTCGACGACGGTCATCGCTCCTCCTTGCTATTCGAAGTGAAGTCACGACACTTCACCGAATGAAGCGTGCAATGTCAAGCCCCTTGCTCATTTCAGCTCGAAGGCGCGACGGGGTCGGCGCAGTTCGTGACACACGCGCGCGACCCGGCGAAGTAGGCTCGAACGCGGAGGGAGGTACGCGGCGGGGCCCCGGCAGTGGTGTCCGTCCGGGTGGTGTCCGTCGCGGCCGTGTCTAGCGGGCCGCTGCCTTCCGCTTCAGCGCGTCGCGGACCGAGGCAGCCGTGCTCCGAAGCTCGCGCTCCTCCTCGTCGCTCTCGGCGATGAAGTCGAGGAGCGTGATCGTGTCCTTCGACGGAGAGCCGTTCTTGAGACACAGCACGGCAAGGCGGCGCACGGCTTGGTTCGGGTCATCGTTTGCGAGCGCGTGGAGGAGCGAGCGCAGTCCGTTGACGGGGCCCGGGTGCTCACGCGACAGGAGCTCGAGCGAGAGGAGCGCGGAACCTCGGCAGGCCGGGCTCTCGTCCTCGAGCCCCCGTCTGATCAGCTCCGCCTTCTGCGTGAAGCGAAGCTGGCCCACGGCGCGGTACGCGATCGCACGCACGCGGAAGTCGGGGTCGCGAACTCCCTCCTCGATCTCGTCGGCGACGAGGTGCCGGAGCTCGGCGAGCTTCCTCTCGTCCGTCAGCTCCGAGGCTCGAGCGACCGCGTCGGGAAGAAGCACGAAGCTCTAGACCGACGCGAGCGGTCGCGTCGCCGGCCCCACGTAGACGGCAGACGGGCGGATGAGGCGACCGGTTCGCTTCTGCTCGAGAATATGAGCCGACCAGCCGGCGGTGCGCGAGCACGCGAACATCGCCGGAGCCATCGGAGGCGGGATCTCGGCGACGTCGAGCACGACCGCCGACCAGAACTCGACGTTCGTCGCGAGCACGCGCTCGGGATGGCGCTCGGCGAGCTCGGCCAGGGCCGCCTGCTCGAGCTCCTCCGCGACTGCGAAGCGCGGCGACTCGAGCTCCATCGCTGCACGCCGGAGGAGCCGTGCGCGTGGATCCTCGGCCCGGTACACGCGGTGCCCGAATCCCATCAGGCGCTCGCCCGAATCGAGCACCTGCTTCACGTACCGGCCGACGTCGTCGGCCCCGGCGGCCGCGTCGAGCATCGGCAGGACGCGCGCAGGCGCGCCCCCGTGGAGCGGTCCCGAGAGCGCTCCAACAGCGGACGAGAGCACCGCTGCGCAGTCGGAGCCCGTCGACGCAACCACCCTGGCGGTGAACGTCGAGGCGTTCATCCCGTGCTCGGCGGTGCAGATCCAGTACGTGTCGAGCGCGGTCGCGTGCCTCGGGTCGGCCTCGCCGCGCCATTCGAGGAGGAAGCGCTCCGCGGTGGTGTCGCCGAGCTCGATCGTCGAGCGATCGACCGGCCGCTGATCCCCATCGGCACGGCGCGCGGACTGCGCGGCGACCGAGATCATCGCCGCCGACAGACGGCGGAGGTCCTCGGTCGCCTGCTCGTCGGAGATGTCGATCAGCTTCTCGAGCCCCCACTCGGCGCCGAGTCGAGCGGTGACCGCCTGAAGGTCGGCAGGGCCTTCGCCGGTAAGGCCGCCGGCAGCGATCGGCTCGGCGAGCGGAAGGCCCGGCTCGAAGGCGTCGTCGACGAGCAGCCCCCACACCTGCTCGAAGTGAACGCCGCCGACGAGCTCCTCGATGTCGACGCCCCGGTAGCGGAGCGCTCCGCCCTCCCGGTCCGGCTCGGCGATCTCCGTCTCGAAGGCGACAACACCCTCGAGCCCAGGCTTGAAGTCGCTCATGCTGCCGCGGAATCTACCTGACACCGTTGGGATAGAGTCAGCCGTCGTGGCGCACAGAGTGACCCTGATCCCGGGCGACGGGACAGGCCCCGAGATCGCCGAGGCCACACGTCGTGTACTCGAGGCTACGGGCGTCGAGTTCACCTGGGACGTGGAGGACGCGGGTGCCGACGTGATGGATCGCTACGGCGGCAATCCGCTGCCGGAAAGCGTCCTCGACTCGATCAGGCGAAACGGGGTCGCGATCAAGGGGCCGATCACCACACCCGTCGGAACCGGTTTCCGCTCGGTCAACGTCGGTCTGCGCAAGAGCCTCGATCTCTACGGCCAGGTCAGGCCCTGCAAGAGCTACCCCGGCGTCCGCTCGCGTTATGCGGGGGTCGACCTCATCGTCGTGCGCGAGAACACCGAGGACCTCTATGCGGGGATCGAGTTCGAGGAGGGCCGGCCCGAGACCGCCGATCTGATCGACTGGATCGCCGATCACGGTCAGGCGCGCATTCGCCCGGACTCCGGAATCTCCGTGAAGCCGATCTCGGTGGGCGGGACGAGACGGATCTTCGAGTTCGCCTTCGACTACGCACGCGCCAACGGCCGCCGCAAGATCACGGCTGTGCACAAGGCAAACATCATGAAGTTCACCGACGGGCTCTGGCTGTCCGTCGCGCGCGAGGTCGCGGCCGAAAACCTTGACGTCGAGTTCGAGGACCGCATCGTCGACAACCTCTGCATGCAGCTCGTGCAGCGCCCGGAGGAGTACGACGTCCTCGTGCTGCCGAACCTCTACGGGGACGTCGTCTCGGACCTCGCCGCGGGCCTCGTCGGCGGGCTCGGGCTCGCTCCCGGCGGCAACTTCGGCACGCAGGCGGCGGTGTTCGAGCCGACGCACGGCTCGGCGCCCAAGTACACCGGCCAGAACCGTGTCAACCCGATGGCGATGATGCTCTCGGGCGTGCTGATGCTCAGACACCTCGGCGAGTGGGACGCGGCCGGCCGGCTCGAGGACGCGATCGCCGCCGTGATCTCCGAGGGAAGGTCGGTCACGTACGACATGAAGGCGTCGCGCGACGATCCGACCGCCGTCGGGACGAGCGAGGTCGCAGACGCGATCATCGAAACCATGGGCGTTCGGGTGTAGGCGCGAGGCAGGCCTCGCCCGCAAACCGAGGAGAGGGAACGTGAGAGCCAAGGTCACCGTGATCGGAGCGGGGAACGTGGGCGCGACCGTGGCCCAGGAGGTTGCGCGCGGGGACTACGCAGACGTCGTCCTGGTCGACATCGTCCAGGGGCTCCCGCAGGGCAAGGCGCTCGACATGAACGAGGCGGGCCCGGTTCTCGGCTACGAGGCGCGAATCGCAGGCACGAACTCCTACGACGACACGGCCGACTCGGACATCGTCGTCGTCACGTCCGGCAGACCGCGCGCGCCGGGAATGAGCCGGGACGATCTCGTGACCACGAACCAGACGATCGTCGCCTCGGTCACCCAGCAGGCGGTCGACAGGTCTCCCGATGCGATCGTCGTCGTCGTGACGAACCCGCTCGACGCCATGTGCCACGTGGCGAAGACGGCCTCGGGCCTCCCCAAGGAGCGCGTCTTCGGGATGGCCGGCATCCTGGACACGGCCCGCTTCCGGACCTTCATCGCCTGGGCGACGGGCTCGTCGGACCGGGACGTGCAGGCGATGGTGCTCGGCGGGCACGGCGACCAGATGGTCCCGGTGGTCTCCTCGACGAGCGTCGGCGGCATTCCCCTGACCAAGCTCCTCCCCGTCGAGAAGATCGGCGAGCTGGTCGAGCGCACGCGCAAGGGCGGCGGCGAGGTGGTCGAGCTCCTGGGCACGTCCGCCTGGTATGCGCCGGGGGCGGCGGTGGCCGAGATGATCGGCGCGATCGTGCACGACCAGAAGCGAGTGCTTCCCTGTACGGCCCTGCTCGAGGGCGAGTACGGGATCGACGGCCTCTACATGGGCGTCCCGGTCAAGCTCGGCGCTGCGGGCGTCGAGGAGGTCGTCGAGCTCGATCTTTCCGACGCCGAGCAGGCCGAGCTTCAGGCGTCCGCGGACGCCGTGCGCGAGGTCGTCGCCGTTCTCGGATAGACACGTTTCTCCCCCCACCCCACCCCCGCCTTGTCGGGCGCGACCCCACACTGAGAGACGAGCCAGCGGTCGAACATCCCCCGCGCGAGACCGCACATCGCGTCGGCGTGCCGGTCGAAGTCGGCCAGGAGGCCGGGTAGCGAGCCGGGCCCGAGCACGCGGTCGAGCGCATCGGCGTACGCCGGTACTCTGGCCCACTCGGCCGCCAGCTCACGCGAGACCTCGAGGTGGAACTGGACACCGTACGCGGCTCCGAGCCGGAACGCCTGGTTGCGGTAGGCGGGCGAGCTCGCGAGCAGGACGGCGCCGTCGGGAAGGTCGAACGTGTCGCCGTGCCACTGCAGCGTGACGAGCTCGCGCGGCAGCCCTCCGAACACCGGATCCAGGAGCGCGTCCTCCGTGAGGGTCACCGGCAGCAACCCCACCTCCGGCTGCGGCCCCGGATAGACACGCGCGCCCAGGCTCGCGGCGAGCAGCTGGATGCCGAGGCAGGCGCCCCAGTACGGGACGCCCGCGCGCACCGCCTCGCCCACCAGGCGCTTCTCGTCGCGAAGCCACGGGAGCTCGTCCTCGTCGTTGACGCTCATCGGGCCGCCCATGGCCACGATCGCGTCGAACCCGCGCCAGTCCGGAAGCTCCTCGCCCTCGTCGAGCTCGATGCGGACGAGCTCGGCATCGTGCTCGCGCAGCACGTCCTCGTAGGCGCCCGGAGGCTCGCAGGCGATGTGCTGGAGCACGAGAACGCGCACGCCCGAGAGCTTAACGGTGGTTCATCCGGGGTTAACGGGCCCGCGGTTACGATCGGTCAGTGACCGGCAGACGCGTCTGGACAGGGTCGCTCGCCGTCGGCGTGCTCGTGCTCGCAGCGGTGTTCGCCGTGCTCTGGGTCGTCCCGTCCGACCACTACATCTACCTGCCCGATCCGGCGCAGCCGGCCGACGAGGTCGTCAGCGTCCCGGACGAGAGGACAAGCGGAGACGGCGCCGGCATCTACTACCTCGAGGTCCTGATCCGCAAGGCGAATTTGATCGAGCGGCTCTTCCCGGGCGTGCGGAAGGGTGCCTCGCTCGTCCCGGAGAAGGTCTACAACCCCGAGAACCTCAGCTTCAGAGAGCGACGGGAGATCTCGCTCGACGCGATGTCCGCATCGCAGAAGACGGCGATCGCCGTCGCGCTCGAAAGCCTCGGCTACGACGTCCGCGACGAGGGCGCCGAGGTGATCGCGATCACCCAGGGCTACCCTGCAGACGGGACCTTCGAGCTCGGCGACGTCGTCACCGAAGCGCAGGGCAAGCCGATCTCCACGCCCGAGGATCTCTACCGGGCGATGCAGGGAACGAAGCCGGGCGAGCAGGTCGAGATCACCGTCGACCGGAACGGGACGACGAAGGACCTGCGGGTGGGCACCCGGGCAAGCCGACAGCAGCCTGGGCGCGCGGTAATGGGGATCGCCGTCGAACCAGCGTTCCACTACCCCGTGGACGTCAAGATCGACACGCGCGACGTGGGCGGCCCCTCCGCCGGGCTCGCGTTCGCGCTCGACGTCGTCGACGAGCTCGGCCCCGACATCGACAAGGGCCGCAGGGTTGCGGTCACCGGCGCGCTCGACCTGGACGGCACGGTCGAGCCGATCGGAGGCGTCAAGCAGAAGACGTTCGGAGCCCGCGAGTCCGGAGCCGACGTCTTCCTCGTACCGGACAAGAACGCGGCCGAGGCCCGCAAGTGGGCCGACGGGCTCGAGATCGTGCCCGTGTCGACGTTCGACGAGGCGTTGTCCTACCTGAAGACATCGTAGTCGTCGTGGTGGACAACCCCCGCTCTTTGCGGGAATTTCGTCCTTCGCGACCCTTCCGGGAGGGCGTTCCGGAGCAGTAGGATTCGCCGTTCCGGAATGGGCGAGCGGCGCGAGACAACCTGCAACGACTGCTTCTTCCGGCAGGCCGACCTGTGCGCGATTCCCGGGAACAGGCCGTGCCCGACATTTCGGGCCGCGAAGCGCGAGGCGCTCCAGCCTCCCCCGCAGCCGATGCTCGTGCCGCGGCCCGAGCCGGTCCTCGCGCCCGCGTGACTGAGGGCTAGACCGGCACGCCCGCCGCGTCGCGGACCAGGCCGGCCAGGATCGCGACTCCCCGCTCGATCTCGTCGACCGAGGGGAAGCTGAATGCGAGCCGCGCCGACTGCTCCCCGCCGGGCCCGGCGAAGAAGTCGCTTCCCTTCATGAAAGTCACTCCCGCTTCGGTCGACGCCGCGAGGAGCTCGGCCGCGTCGACCCCGGCGGGGAGATCGAGCCAGAGGAAGTACCCACCCTCGGGCCTGCTCCAGCGCGCGCCCTCGGGGAACTCGCGCTCGAGCGCGCCGAGCATCGCGTCCCTCCGGCCCTTGAGCTCGCGGCACGTCCGTTCGACGTTGGGCTCGAAGAGCCCCCGGCGGACGAACTCGTTGAGCGCGCCCTCGACGAAGATCGACGGTGAGACGTACGTGTCGGTGGCGAGGTCGATGATCGGCTTGACGAGCTGCTCCGGCAGGATCAGGTAGCCGGTGCGAATGCCCGGGCCGATCGTCTTCGAGAACGAGCTCGAGAAGACGATCTTGCCGCCGGTGAGCTCGTGGATCGACGGAAGCGGCTCGCCCTCGAAGCGGACGAGCCCATAGGGGTCGTCCTCGTAGACCAGCAGGTCGTACTCCTCGACGAGCGCGGCGAGCCTGCGACGGCCCTCGAGCGACATCGTGATTCCCGCAGGGTTCTGAAACGTCGGAATCGTGTAGACAAGCGTCGGTGCGCCCCTGGCGCGAAGCGAGCCCTCGAGCGCGTCGACGTCGAGCCCGTCGTCGGTCAGCGGGATGCCCTCGACCTCGGCGCCGAGCTTGAGGAGCGTCTTGATCGTGCGGTCGTAGGCGGGGGCGTCCACGATGACGCGACCGCCGCCCGCGAAGAGGTGGCGGACGACGAAGTCGAAGCCCTGGAGCGAGCCGTTCGTGATCACGACGCGCTCGGGGTCGGCTCCATGCCGCCCGGCGATCCACTCGCGTAGCGGCGGATAGCCGGCCGCGGGGCCGTAGTTCAGGATCGTGCGCCCGTCGCGCTCGACGGCGGCGCGTGCGGCCTCGCCGAACGTGTCGACGGGGAGGATGTCGGGGGACGGAATCCCGCGCGCGAACGAGATCACGCTCATGCGGCGAGTGTATCTGGCCTCGAGGAAGGATCCGGTCTGAGGGTGGATGACATGACCGCGGCCACGTCCTATCCTCTCTCGCGTGGCAATCCGCACGGACCCGCGGGTGGGCACCGAGCTCGCCGGCTACCGGATCGAGGCGCTGCTCGGTCGCGGCGCCACCGCGGACGTCTACCTCGCGTTCGACCCCCGACTCGGTCGTCGTGTCGCGCTCAAGCTGCTGGCGCCGCACATCGCTGCCGACGTCAGGTTCCGGGAGCGCTTCCTGCGCGAGTCGAAGATCGCTGCGAGCCTCGACCATCCGAACGTCGTGCCGATCTACGAGGCGGGCGAGGCCGACGGGCTCCTCTACATCGCCATGCGCTACGTCGAGGGCACCGACCTGCGCGGGATCCTCTCCGAGGAGGGCCGACTCGACCCCGAGCGCGCGCTCGGGCTGCTCGGACGCGTCGCCGACGCGCTCGACGCCGCCCATGCCCGGGGGCTCGTCCACCGCGACGTCAAGCCGGGGAACCTGCTCGTGGCCCGCGACCCCGAGGCCGACCCGCCCGAGCACGTCTACCTCTCGGACTTCGGCCTGACCACGGAGAACGCGGCGCCGGCGACCGACGACACGACCCGCTTCTCCGGCACCGCCGACTACTCGGCGCCCGAGCAGATCACGGGCGACGGGATCGACGGCCGGGCGGATCAGTACGGGCTCGCGTGCGTTCTCTTCGAGTGCCTGACCGGGGCGCCGCCGTATCGCGGCGACTCGCTGCTGGCCGTTCTCTGGGCCCATGTGAACAACGATCCCCCGGCAGCCAGCGAACGCGATCCCGGGCTGCCACAGGCGCTCGACGCCGTCCTGGCACGCGGGCTCGCAAAGGATCCGGCGGCGCGCTACGCGAGCTGCCGCGAGCTCGTAGCCGACGCGGGTGACGCGCTGGCGCTTCCGGTCGAGCCCCTCGCGACGGCGACGCGCCGACGCTGGGTAGCGCTCGCGATCGGCGTCCTCCTGGCCGCAGTGACCGCCGTCCTCGCGGTTGTCCTGCTGCGCGGAAGCGAGCCCGCCGTCGCGGCTCCCGGGGCGGGGGAGCTCGTTCAGATCGACCCGGCGACGAACAGCGTCGAGAACCGGGTTGCGATCGGCGTCAAGCCGACGGCCGTCGCGGTCGCGAGGACGACGGTCTGGGCGACGACCGCACACGACTCCTCGATCTGGCAGGTCGACTCGAAGACGCTTGCGGTCAACCGGCTAAGCGCGCAGGGGATCCCTCCTGGGCTGGCCGCCGACGGCGACTTGGTGTACGTGGCCGCGTGGCAGGGCGGAGCCAAGTCGAGCGTCGCCAGCTACCAGGAACGGACGGGCGCGATGGTCGACGTGCTCGAGGGCCTCGAGTGCGTGTGCGCGATCGACGCCGGAGCCGCAGGCGTGTGGTTCAGCGAGGTCGACCTCGTCGAGGGGCATTTCTACGCGATGAGCCGCAGCACGAGCGGCCCGCCGCGGATCGACTCCAGGGTGGAGATCCCGGAGCCCTTGCCAAACGTGTCCCGAACTCGCGACGACGGCGAGCGCCAAGACGATCCAGGTCTCGGGCACGCAGACGGTGGTCGACGAGGCCAACGGCATCTATGACATGCACGGGAGCCTCGTCGGCAAGTGGTACATCACCGCGTTCACGGAGCGCTTCAAGAACGCGTCCACCTTCGTCGGCTCGGGGAAGGAGACGTTCGACGGCTGCCTCGATTCGAACGGGAATGCGGCCTGCGACGCCGGCGAGCCGTCCGGCACGATGAAGTTCACGTTCGTCTACTGGGCGACGTTCGATCCGTCCACCGGAGGGCTGATTCGCGGCCAGTGTGTCCATCCCGTGGTCGGCGGGACGGGGAGCTTCGCCAGCACGAAGGGCGTGATCGTGATGAAGGACACGCCGGTCGGCGACACGGTGAAGACGACCTACACCGGCACGCTGGCGATGGGGCCTGCCGCGCGGACGCTGTCGGCGCAGACGACCTGCGGGGCCTGAGTGGGCGACGAGATGTGGACAAGCACCCGGATCGAGGGGGCCCTGTCGCACCCGCCTTCGCCGTCGTCCTGTGTCTCGCTGTCGGAGCCGCGTGCGGCGGCTCCGACAGCACGTCTGATGCAGTCTCGGCGACCGGGTCGGTGGACAGCCAAGCGATCACCGTGTCGCTTCACGAGGAGAACGACTCGGGCCAGTCGGGAACGGCGAGGATCGTGGCGGGAGACAGCGGCGTGGACATCACCGTGCGGGCCGA